>NZ_QFVR01000010.1 GCF_003143975.1 Kurthia sibirica
CCGATGGTAGTTGGGGGTTTCCCCCTGTGAGAGTAGGACGTCGCTAAGCACATGAAGAAACCACGTTGTGGTTTCTTTTTTTTGATGATAAATAAGTGTATTACATCCTTTTATTTTCTCTGTTCATTCACTTGAATACGATACCATTGTTTACTGGAGCAAGTAGTTCGAGGAAGCGACAGAAGTGAGGACGCAACGTACATAAGTACGTGAGGATCGAATGACTGGAAGCTGACGAAGAAATGCGCGGCTCCAGTGAACAATGACTTTTCCCCAGTGAGAGTAGGACGGCTAAGCACATGAAGAAACCACATTTTGGTTTCTTTTTTTGTTTTTTAATAGTATCTAGTGGAAGAACCGTCCACCGCTCGTATGAACTTTTCTGTCAATCAATCGAATGTGATGCCATTGTTTAGTGGAAGAACCGCGCACTGCCCGTATGAACTTTTCTATCATTCAATCGAATACGATGCACGCGCTTCGTTTCTTATCTACAGGAGATAGATTGGCTAGTGGGAGAAAACCAGTCATTCCCTTATAGTTTTTATCTGTTTGAACTAGATTGTGTGGTGTATCTATTGTTCAACATGATCTATGTTTATAGTGAAATTTGGAGTGTTGGAAACAATTTAGTTGGAAGGTTGTAAAAGGTGGGTTAAAATGAATGAATAAGCTTTTACTTTGAAAGCAAATATTGATGATATGTTTTGAAACAGGTAAGGGAGGAACAGTACAACATGGAATTATCAGAGTGGTTAAATAGTAAAGTACCAGCAATTGCAGGAGATTTGACAGTCATAAACCAAGAGCATTTTGATGTTGAAAACTCAATAGGATTTAAGGGCAGAGATCGTATTTATCGTGTGCTTGAAAGTTTCCGTATTGCCTTGTTTCCAGGTATCTATGATCAAAAGCCAATTGATGAGGTACGACTAAATGTAGCAGTCAGTAATAATATAAGAAAATCCGCTTTGGATTTGCGTGATGTGTTGGAGAAAGCTTTATTGTATTGTAAAGAAGATATCGAAAACTGTGAGAAAACAGCTAGAGCGAAAGCTGACCTCATTGTGATGGCGTTAGTCGACAAATTCCCGGAAATTCGTCGAGTATTACAAACGGATATACAAGCAGCATATAATGGCGATCCAGCAGCAACATCTACAGAAGAAATTTTATTGAGCTATCCATCCATTCAAGCTGTATGTATTCATCGTATTGCGCATGAATTATATAAATTAGATGTGAAAATTATTCCGCGTATTATGTCGGAGTATGCACATGAGCTAACAGGTATTGATATTCATCCTGGTGCTTCAATAGGTCACTCATTCTTTATTGACCATGGTACAGGTGTTGTTATTGGGGAAACATGTACGATTGGCAACAATGTCAAAATCTATCAAGGTGTTACACTGGGTGCTTTAAGTTTTCCATTAGACGATGAAGGGAATCCAATTAAAGGTGTAAAAAGACATCCAGATATTGAAGATAATGTTGTGATTTATGCAGGTGCGACGATTTTAGGCGGTAAAACTAAAATTGGTCATGATACGGTATTGGGCAGTAATATTTGGTTAACGCATACAGTTGTCCCTCATTCACGCGTTTTTCATTCGCAACCTTCACCAAGTATAAGTAGTAGTAATTCAGTTAAATTAGAATACGAAATTTAATAATAAGAAAAAAAGCCCATCACTATCAAATAGAAAAGTGATGGGCTTTTTTATGTTTACAAAATAATTAGTAGAGAGAAGAAATAATAGAGGTCAATCCTATCAAATTTTTTTAAAAAGGAATCCATATGCATAAAATGAAAATAGGTCTAAATGCCTTACACAAAAGAATGTGATTATAATCACAAAAATATGTTAAAAATTTCACAAAGTAAGTAAAATAGACTAAAAAGTGCATGCTCACCGAATCACAAATGATAAAAGCAACTAATAAAACTTGTGATTAATTTCACGAAAGGAAAAATTTGACAATTTAGTGAATCATAATACTTTATCGTTGCTTATGAAAAATATATCGCATAGTATATGGAATTACGGAACAGAAAAAAAGTATGTTCGAGCAAATAGTGACATATGCGATAAGAAAGGGAGAAATACTATGATGAATACAAATTTAAGAGTAGAGTCTTTAGAACTACATGAGGCATTGCAAGGTAAGTTAACTATTCAAGCGAAAATGGATGTGAAATCATCTAAAGAATTGAGTTTAGTTTATTCGCCAGGTGTAGCAGAACCATGTTTGGAAATAAAAAATGATCCAAATAAAGTATATGATTATACGATGAAAGGTAATTTAGTAGGAATTGTTACAGATGGAACGGCTGTACTTGGGTTAGGTGATATTGGACCGAAGGCAGCGATGCCGGTAATGGAGGGCAAAGCTTTACTTTTGAAGCAATTTGCAGGTATAGATGCCATGCCAATTTGTTTGGACACAAAAGATGTTGATGAAATCGTTTCAATTGTAAAAAATATTGCGCCAACCTTTGGTGCAATTAATCTTGAAGATATTTCGGCTCCAAGGTGTTTTGAAATTGAAGATCGTTTAAGGAAAGAATGTGATATTCCTGTTTTTCATGATGATCAACATGGTACAGCAATCGTTGTAGCAGCAGGTTTGAAAAATGCAATGCGCATCGTGAGGAAGAGTAGAAGAGATGTCAAAATTGTTATTAATGGAGCAGGTGCAGCAGGAGTAGCGATTTTAAAACTTTTGTTAACGATTGGTTATAAAAACTTCATCGTTTGTGATTCAAAAGGGATTATTTATGAAGGGCGTCCATACGGTATGAATGCAGAAAAAGAATTGATGGCGCAAATGAGTAATATTGATGCAGTCGGCGGTTCTTTGGAAGATGCTATAATCGATGCAGATATTTTTATTGGTGTATCAGCTGCAGATGTCTTAACTGAAAAAATGGTCAAATCTATGATGACAAATCCAATTATTTTTGCATTGGCCAATCCGAACCCAGAAATTTCATTTGAAAATGCACAGAAATGGGGCGTTAATTTAATTGCGACTGGGCGCTCAGATTATCCAAACCAAGTAAATAATATGTTGGCGTTCCCAGGGATTTTTAAAGGAGCATTGGAAGTTCGTGCCACCGATATAAATGATGAGATGAAAATGGCTGCTGTACATGCGATTGCAGATCTTGTAACAGATCAACAAATTCATGATGGAGTAATTATTCCGAATATTTTTGAAATTGATATCACAGATCATGTGGCGGTTGCGGTGATGCGTGCTGCTATTCATAGTGAGGTTGCACAGAAGATCATTACTCTTATATAATAGAAGAACTTAATAGAGTTCGTTATATAAGGAAGTGGAATGAAATGGCAAAGAAAACAATATGGTTTGAAGTAGAAGAAACAGAAACAATTAGTGACTGTCTAGCAAGAATGGCAAAAGAGGGCTATGCACCTGTCGGTAGAAAAGAGGAACCATTATTCGAGATGAAGAACGGTGAACCGACACCGATTCGTCAAATTATCAAATTCAAGGGGAATTTGATTGAAAAATAATGAAAAAACGAAATAAATACGAACGATGGTAAAAACTATATTTTAATTGTTCGTATTTTATATTGACTTGTATTGCTGACGTTGTTACAATATGAATGAAAACAACAACAAATCCCACATATATGCTAGAGGATTGGCTCTAGTGTCTCTACCCAGCACCGGAAGGCTGGACTATGAGGGAAGCAACGAGTCTTGAGGACCAACGACTGAACTGAGATTGTTTTAGTTAATGATCATCTTTTCTACAAGTCCCTAGGTAACTGCTTTTCTAACATAGTCTAAAACTGTGGAGAGAAGTGGTTAGTTAGGGATTTTTTATTTGTTCAAAGGGGCGAAAAAAGATGAATCCGAAAATTGGCGTAATAATGGGTAGCTCAAGTGATTGGGAAACAATGAAGCATGCCTGTGATGTATTAGATGAATTAGCAATAGCTTATGAAAAAAAAGTTGTTTCTGCACATAGAACACCAGATTTAATGTTTGAATATGCTGATGAAGCACGAGCTCGTGGTATTCAAGTAATTATTGCAGGAGCGGGCGGAGCTGCACATTTACCGGGGATGGTAGCGGCAAAGACAACATTACCAGTAATCGGAGTCCCTGTTCAATCCAAGGCTTTAAATGGTTTAGATTCATTACTTTCAATCGTACAAATGCCTGGTGGTGTTCCAGTTGCTACAGTAGCAATCGGTAAAGCAGGAGCAATAAACGCTGCATTATTAGCAGCGCAAATACTATCAATTACAGATGCGGTCATCGCCAAGAAGATTGATGTACGTAGACAGGAAATGAAAATAAAGGCTTTGGAAAGCTCAGGTGACTTAGGTGAGTAAAATCATATTTCCAGGACAAACAATTGGTATCATCGGTGGGGGTCAGCTTGGTCGAATGATGGCGTTAGCAGCAAGGGAAGCAGGCTTGAAAATTGCTGTGCTAGAGCCATCGATGGATTCGCCTTGTGGTCAAGTAGCCGATATTCGGATTGTAGCAGCATATGATGATGAAACAGCTTTGGAAGAATTGGCTGAAGTGAGTGATGTGATCACATACGAATTTGAAAATATTGATTTTGAAGGCTTAAAAAGGTTGACGGAGATTGCCTATGTTCCTCAGGGAGCTGAGCTTGTAAAAATAACACAGCATCGTGTTCTTGAAAAAGAAGCAATCATGTCAGCGGGTTGTCCAGTTGCAACATATGCGACTGCGAGCAGCTATGAGGAGCTTCTTGAAAAAGTACAGATAATCGGTTATCCATGTGTCGTGAAAACAGCAAGAGGTGGATACGATGGCAAAGGTCAACAAATGCTCCACAATGCGCAACAATTATCTTTAACTAAAAGATTATTTGAGCATTCGATTTGTGTGATCGAAAAATTCGTACCTTTTACAATGGAAATATCAGTCATCGTTCAACGAAATATGCAAGGCGAAACATATTGCCTTCCAATCGGTGAAAATATTCACGTCAATCATATTTTGCATGAAACAATCGTACCGGCAAGGATTTCTGATAATACTGCAGCACTGGCAACTACAGCAGCTGAAAAGATTGCAGATGCATTACATTTGGTGGGTACTTTAGCAGTAGAATTATTTGTATTAGAAAATGGCGAAATTATTGTCAATGAAGTTGCGCCGAGACCGCATAATTCAGGTCATTATTCTCTTGAAGCATGTAATATTTCACAATTCCATCAACATATTCGTGCAGTTTGTGGTTGGCCTTTAAGAAAACCAAAATTATGGAATTCTTCCATTATGGTGAATATTCTTGGGCAGCATGTCGTATCAGTAACGAATTCGATTTCAAAATATCCCAATTGGTCTATTCATCTTTACGGAAAAAGTGAAGCAAAGCAAAATCGTAAGATGGGACATGTTACAATAATGACGGATTGTCTTGAAGATACTCTAACAGAAATTAAACAGTCTGGCATTTGGACAGACTAAAAGGAGAACATCGATTATGATAGCACGTTACACACGCCCCGAAATGGGAGCAATTTGGACAGAACAAAATAAATATCAAAGCTGGTTAGAAGTTGAAATTTTAGCATGTGAAGCTTGGTCAGAACTTGGTGATATTCCAAAAGAAGATGTTGCACGTATTCGTGAAAATGCAACATTTGATGTAGAACGTATTTTAGAAATTGAAAAAGAAACGCGTCATGATGTAGTCGCTTTTACACGAGCTGTTTCTGAAACTTTAGGTGATGAACGTAAATGGGTCCATTATGGATTAACGTCAACGGATGTTGTTGATACAGCATTGTCTTACCAATTAAAACAGGCCAATGAAATTCTGCGTAAAGATATTCAAAATTTCATCGATATTATTGGCGTTAAAGCTTACGAACATAAGATGACTGTTATGATGGGACGCACACATGGCGTTCATGCAGAACCGACTACATTTGGCTTGAAATTAGCTCTTTGGTACGAAGAAATGAAACGTAACCAAGTGCGTTTTGAAGCAGCATGTAAAACAATTGAAACAGGTAAATTGTCTGGTGCAGTTGGTACTTACGCAAATATCGATCCACGTATTGAAGCGTATGTTTGTGAAAATCTTGGATTAGCAGCAGCGCCAATCTCAACACAAACATTGCAGCGTGACCGCCATGCGGAGTATATTGCAGCACTGACGTTAATCGCTACGTCAATTGAAAAATTTGCAACTGAAATTCGTGGTCTCCAAAAATCAGAAACACGAGAAGTAGAAGAATTTTTTGCAAAGGGTCAAAAAGGTTCGTCTGCAATGCCACATAAACGTAATCCAATTGGTTCTGAAAACATGGTTGGTTTAGCTCGTTTAATCCGTGGTCACATGTTAACAGCATTTGAGAACGTTGCTCTATGGCATGAACGCGATATTTCTCACTCATCTGCGGAACGTGTAATCCTACCTGATACGACAATTGCATTAAACTATATGTTAAACCGTTTTGGCAATATCGTGAAAAACTTAACGGTGTTCCCAGAGAATATGAAGCGTAATATGACACGTACATTTGGTTTAATTTACTCGCAGCGTGTATTACTATCACTTATTGATAAAGGTTTAGCACGCGAAGAAGCATATGATACGGTTCAACCATTGACAGCACAGTCATGGGATGAGCAAATTCAATTCCGTCCACTAGTAGATGCATCGGAAAAAATCACAAACCTTCTGACAAAAGAAGAATTAGATGATTGTTTCGATTACAATTACCATTTACAAAATGTAGAAATGATTTTCGAACGTCTTGGTCTAAATAAATAAAAAATATAAGTTGGTGTGTGGTAATTCACGCACCTCTTTAATTAAAAAAATATTTGGAAAATACGCAATAATCTAAATCAAATACCGGGGGAATCAACGTGGAAAAAGGTCAACTTTTGTATGAAGGTAAGGCGAAAAGATTGTATGCAACAGAGGATGAGCAAATTTTATATGTTGCTTATAAGGATAGCGCAACAGCTTTTAATGGAGAAAAGAAGGCTGAAATCGCTGGTAAAGGCGTGCTAAATAATAGCATTACTTCACTGCTATTCGACAAGTTGGCAGAGGCAGGAATCGCTTCTCATTTCGTAGAGAAAATTTCTGAACATGAACAACTTGTGAAAAAAGTAGAGATTATTCCGATTGAATTAGTCGTGAGAAATATCGCTGCTGGCAGCCTTGCAAAACGCCTTGGATTTGAAGAGGGTACCGAGTTAGCACGTCCAATCGTTGAATTTTATTACAAAGATGATGACCTGGGGGATCCGATGATTACGACGGAGCATATTGAAATACTCAATATTGCAACAAAACAAGAGGTCGAGGCCCTTTATACAAAAGGTCTAGAAGTTAATGATGTACTTCGTCCGTTTTTCAAAGAAATTGGTGTTATATTAGTTGATTTCAAACTCGAATTCGGTCGCGATCTTAATGGAGACGTTTTACTGGCGGATGAAATATCACCGGATACTTGTCGTCTATGGGATGAAGAAACAAAGCAACACTTAGATAAAGACGTATTTCGTCGTGGTCTAGGAGATCTAACAGAAGTTTATGAAATTATATTAAATCGTCTAGGAGGACATTCTAAATGAAAAAGGTAAAAATCTACGTAACACTTCGTGAAAGCATTCTTGATCCACAAGGTTCGGCAGTACAAGGCTCACTACATAATATGGGCTATGAAGAAATTTCAGATGTTCGTATCGGTAAATTTTTAGAAGTGCAAATTGAAGAGTCAGCGCGTGATATTGATACAATCGTCAAAGAAATTTGCGATAAACTATTAACCAATACAGTAATCGAAGACTACCGTTATGAAGTCGAGGAGGCCAACTAACATGAAATTCGCAGTGCTAGTATTCCCAGGGTCAAACTGTGATCTTGATATGTACCACGCCATCAAAGATGAACTAGGTGAAGAAGTAGAATATGTTTGGCATGATACGAAAGATTTGAGTACATTCGACGGAATTCTAATTCCTGGAGGTTTCTCTTATGGTGATTATTTACGTTGTGGGGCGATGGCCAATCAATCCAATGTAATGTCTGAAGTGAAAAAAGCAGCGGATGCCGGTAAGCCAGTCATCGGTATTTGTAATGGATTCCAAATCTTAACGGAAGCGGGTTTATTACCTGGAGCGTTATTGCGCAATAAAAACTTGAAATTCATATGTCGTACAGTTCAACTAAAAGTTGTTAATCATAATACATTATTCACAAATCAATATAAAGAAGACGAAGTGATTACTGTGCCAATCGCTCATGGTGAGGGGAACTATTACTGTGATGATGCCACATTAAAATCATTGGAAGACAATAATCAAATCGTCTTTACTTATTCAGGTGATAATCCAAACGGTAGTTTAGCGGATATTGCTGGTATTACAAATGAACGTGGTAATGTACTTGGCATGATGCCACATCCAGAGCGCGCAGTAGATGAACTGATCGGTGGAGCGGATGGTCTCGCTCTTTTCAAATCAATAGTGAAACAGTGGAGGGAATCAAATGTCAACGAAGCTTGAGCCAACAGCTGAACAAATTAAGGAGCAAAAGTTATATGCTTCGATGGGTTTAACGGATGAAGAATTTGCATTAGTAGAATCAATTTTAGGTCGTTCGCCAAACTGGACGGAAACAGGTTTGTTTTCTGTTATGTGGTCAGAACATTGTTCGTACAAAAATTCGAAACCTATATTGCGTAAATTCCCAACTGAAGGTGAACATGTTTTACAAGGACCTGGTGAAGGTGCGGGAATTGTAGACATAGGTGATGAGCAAGCGGTTGTCTTCAAAATGGAATCACATAATCACCCTTCTGCAATCGAACCTTATCAAGGTGCTGCAACTGGTATAGGCGGTATTATCCGCGATGTATTCTCGATGGGGGCTCGCCCAATTGCCATGCTGAATTCTTTACGTTTTGGTGATTTAAATACATCAAAACGTGTACGCTTTTTGTTTGAAGAAGTTGTAGCAGGAATTGCTGGCTACGGAAATTGTATTGGTATTCCAACTGTAGGTGGCGAAATTCAATTTGACCCATGTTATGCAGGTAATCCATTAGTCAATGCTATGTGCGTTGGTTTAATCGATCATAAGGATATTCAAAAGGGAATTGCTTCAGGTGTAGGAAATACAGTGATGTATGTGGGAGCTAAAACTGGACGTGACGGAATTCATGGTGCGACATTTGCTTCTGAAGAGCTGGATGAACATGCTGAAGAAAAACGCCCAGCTGTTCAAGTTGGTGATCCATTTATGGAAAAATTATTATTGGAAGCTTGTTTAGAGCTTGTGCAATTTGAATCATTAGTCGGTATTCAAGATATGGGTGCAGCAGGTTTAACATCATCTGCAGCAGAAATGGCTTCTAAAGCTGGATCAGGGTTAGAAATGAATCTTGATTTAATCCCCCAACGTGAAACGGGTATGACAGCATATGAAATGATGCTGTCAGAATCACAAGAGCGCATGTTGATTGTCGTGAAAAAAGGGCAAGAACAGCCAATTGTTGACCTGTTTTCTAAGTATGGTCTAGACGCTGTAAAAGTTGGCGTAGTTACGGATGATAAAATGTTCAAATTAACGCATAAAGGGGAAGTAGTGGCCAATGTTCCTGCTGATGCTTTAGCGGAGGACGCACCAGTATATCATAAGCCTTCTGCGGTACCAGCTCACTTTATCGAATTCCAACAGATGGAAAATGAAGAGCCAGCTGTGACGAATTACAAAGAAACATTGATTAACCTTCTTAAACAAGAAACAATCGCTTCCAAAGAATGGGTTTACAATCAGTACGATTATCAAGTACGCACGAGTACTGTTGTGGCACCAGGTTCTGATGCTGCAGTCGTTCGTGTGCGTGGTACGAATAAAGGCTTAGCGATGACAACTGATTGCAACTCCCGCTATATCTACTTAGATCCAGAAATGGGCGGTAAAATTGCAGTAGCTGAAGCAGCACGTAATATTGTCTGCTCGGGTGGGCGACCATTAGCCATTACAGATTGCTTAAACTTTGGTAATCCTGAAAAACCGGAAATTTTTTGGCAAATTGAAAAATCAGCTGATGGTATTGCAGAGGCATGTCGCAAGTTAGAATCACCAGTAATTGGTGGTAATGTTTCTCTTTATAATGAACGTAGCAATGAAGCAATCTATCCGACACCAACAATCGGTATGGTTGGCTTGGTCGAGGATCTTGCTCATGTGACAACTCAACAAGCGAAAACGGCTGGTGATATCGTTTATCTAATCGGTGATACACATACGGAATTTGGTGGCTCTGAGCTACAAAAAATGTTGAATAATAATCGTATTTTCGGTAAAGCACCATTCATCGATTTAGATTTAGAGAAAGCACGTCAAGCGGCACTACTACAAGCGATTCAAGCCGGTTTAGTAAAATCAGCACATGATGTGGCTGAAGGTGGCGTTGCTGTAGCTTTAGCTGAAAAAACATTTGGTACGAATTTGGGTATACAAGCGACGCTTAAGGGTTCAGCAACTTCTGCTCTATTCAGTGAATCACAATCTCGTTTTATTCTTACGGTAGCTCCGGAACATACAGCACGATTTGAAGAAGTAGTAATCGATGCTACAAAAGTAGGTGTGGTTACTGCGGAAGCAACGATTATCATTACTGCGTCGGACGCGACAACATTAGTTGAAGGTACGGTAGCAGAATTCCAAGATGCTTGGAAAGGGGCAATACCATGCTTGCTGAAATCAGAGGACTAAATGAAGAATGTGGCGTTTTTGGAATTTGGAATCATCCAAACCCAGCGCAACTTAGCTATTATGGCTTACATGCACTACAACATCGTGGACAAGAGGGTGCAGGAATCGTCGTATCAGATGGCAAACATCTTCGTGCAGTAAAAGGCGAAGGGTTAGTGAATGACGTATTTAACGAAGAAAAATTAAAATCAATTGAAGGTACATCCGCTATCGCCCATGTACGTTATACAACAGCTGGTGGTGCAGGAATTGAAAATGTACAGCCTTTATTATTCCACTCATCAACAGGAAGTCTATCGATTGCCCACAATGGGAATCTTGTAAATGCCAATCGATTAAAAAAATATTTAGAACGCCAAGGGAGCATTTTCCACTCAAGCTCTGATACGGAAGTGTTAGCGCATTTGATTAAGAAGAGTACGCATGCACCTTTTTCTGAAAAAGTAAAAAATGCACTCACATTATTAGAAGGAGCCTACTCATTTTTAATTATGACGAAGGATGAGTTGATCGTGGCGCGTGACCGTCATGGTCTACGTCCTTTAGCGCTTGGTAAATTGGGCGATGCCTATGTCGTTGCTTCTGAGACATGCGCCTTCGATTTAATCGGTGCGGAAACAGTCCGCTCAATCGAACCAGGAGAAATGCTCATCATCAATGAAGAAGGGATGCGTTCTGTACGCTATCAAGAAGAGCAAACGCGCTCAATGTGTGCGATGGAGTATGTGTATCTAGCTCGACCAGACTCAGACATCGACGGGATTAATGTCCATATGGCTCGTAAGCGTATGGGAAAAGCTTTAGCAAAAGAATGTATGCATATTGAAGCAGACGTTGTTACTGGTGTGCCAGATTCGAGTATTTCTGCAGCAATTGGTTTTGCTGAAGAAACGGGTTTACCATATGAACTAGGTTTGATTAAAAATCGATATGTTGGTCGTACATTTATCCAGCCAACACAAGAATTACGTGAACGTGGCGTGAAGATGAAATTATCGCCAGTCGTGCAAGTTGTGAAGGGGAAACGTGTTGTCATGGTTGATGATTCAATCGTACGCGGTACGACATCAAGACGCATCGTTAAAATGTTGAAAGATGCTGGTGCTGCTGAAGTACATGTCGTTATTAGTTCTCCGCCGATGACGCATCCTTGTTATTATGGTATTGATACGTCCACTGCGGAAGACTTAATTGCTTCAAGTCAGAGCATTGAAGAAATTCGTGACACAATTGGCGCTGATTCATTAACTTTCCTATCGGTAGAGGGGATGGTTAATTCCATTGATCGTCCGTACGAAGATGACAATAAAGGGCTTTGCTTAGCATGCTTTACAAGCAATTACCCGACTGAGATTTTCTCAGATACCATTTTACCGCATGAAAAAGAACTACAACTCTAGGAGGATACGATTTTGTCTAAAGCATATGAGCAAGCAGGGGTAAATATTGAAGCAGGCTATGAAGCAGTTCAAAGAATGAAATCACATGTTGAACGTACAGCACGCAAAGGAATTATGGGTACTTTTGGTGGCTTCGGCGGTATGTTCGATTTATCTGAGCTCAACTTAAAAGAGCCCGTATTAATTTCAGGTACAGATGGTGTTGGTACGAAATTGAAACTGGCATTTATGGTAGATAAGCATGACACAATCGGAGTAGACTGTGTGGCAATGTGTGTTAATGACATCGTTGCGCAAGGCGCAGAACCACTTTATTTCCTTGATTACGTAGCGGTAGGAAAAGCTTTTCCAGAAAAAATCGAGCAAATTGTCAAAGGTGTGGCGGATGGTTGTGTACAGTCAGGTGCAGCATTAATCGGTGGCGAAACAGCTGAAATGCCGGGATTATATGAAGAACATGAATATGATTTAGCAGGATTTGCTGTGGGGGCTACTGAAAAAACAGCTATAGTTACAGGAGAAAAAATCGTTGCGGGCGATGTGCTTATAGGATTAGCTTCAAGCGGTGTACATTCGAATGGCTATTCTCTTGTGCGCAAAATCGTTTTCACTGATCATGAAATGGCAACAGATGCTGTAGTTGAAGGTTTCGAAAACCTGGGTCCAATCGGTGAAGCGTTATTAACACCAACAAAAATTTATGCAAAATCGGTAATGGCTATGCTAAAAGAAGTTGATGTACATGGGATGGCCCATGTGACAGGTGGCGGTTTCTACGAAAACTTACCACGTATGATGCCTGATGGTTTAGCAACTGAGATTGAATTAGGTTCGTGGCCTATATTACCAATTTTTGATTTCCTACAACAAAAAGGGCAGCTGGCTCACAAAGACTTATTTAATGTTTTTAATATGGGCATAGGCTTTGTGATTGCAGTTAAAAAAGAAGAGGCAGCGAAAATTATAGCAATCGCTAATAAGCATGGTGAAAAGGCTTATGAAATCGGAAAAGTTATTCAAGGTGAGGGTGTCATCTTTAATGGCGAACATGATGGGAGCTTAGTATAATGATTGGAAGGATACCGATTGCAGTTTTTGCGTCTGGTAGTGGTTCCAACTTTCAAGCGATTTGCGAAGCAATTGAAGCGGGGAAAATCAATGCGAAAATCGAACTTGTTGTAACAGACAAGCCCGATGCATTTGTTGTACAACGTGCTGAATCAAAGGGGATTCAAGTACTTGCAATCAATCCGAAAAATTATGCTTCTAAAGAATGCTATGAGGATGCAATCATATTAGTATTAAGGGAGAAAAAAGTGCAATGGCTTGTTTTGGCAGGGTATATGCGCTTAATTGGCAAGACATTACTAGGGGCTTACGCTTCACATATTGTGAATATACATCCTTCGCTACTACCATCATTTCCTGGGAAAGATGCAATTGGTCAAGCAATGGCTCATGGCGTTAAAATAACAGGTGTGACTGTACATTTTGTAGATGAAGGAATGGATACGGGGACAATTATTATGCAAAAAGCGGTCGATATAATCGACGAAGATCGTGACAAAACAGAGGGTGCGATCCACGCGGTAGAGCATGAATTGTATACGGCAGCATTACAAAAATTATTAAACTAATCTTTACATAAACCAACCAATCAAGTTGGCTGTCCATTTTGAGGAGGAAAATATTGTGACAAAACGTGTGTTAATAAGTGTTTCTGATAAATCAGGTGTGTTAGATTTTGCGAAAGAGTTAGTGGAATTAGGCTATGAGATCTTATCGACGGGTGGTACAAAAAAACATCTTCAAGATAACGGTGTCGCTGTAACATCTGTAGATGAAGTAACGAAATTTCCAGAAATATTAGGTGGACGTGTGAAAACATTAAACCCGATGATTCATGGTGGTCTATTAGCAAAATATGATGATGCAGAACACCAAGCTCAGATGAAGGAGCATGGAATCGAACCAATCGAGATTGTCTGTGTGAACTTGTATCCATTCGTAGAAACTATTTCTCAAGCGAATGTGGAATTTGCAGATGCGATTGAAAATATCGATATTGGTGGACCAACGATGTTACGTTCAGCAGCAAAAAATCAAAAATATGTTACGGTAATTGTCGATGCGACAGATTATCCAGCCGTATTAGCTGAACTACAAACAGCAGGTCAAACAACAGTAGAAACACGTCGACGTTTAGCAGCAAAAGTTTTCCGTCATACAGCAGCATATGATTCGTATATTTCAAATTACTTATCAGCGGAACTAGGTGAAGAATTCCCAGAATCCCTAACATTAACATATGAACTAAAACAAAATTTACGCTATGGTGAAAACCCACATCAAAAAGCAGCTTTCTATCAAAAACGTCTTGGTTCGGATTTCTCAGTAGCCTATGCGACACAAATTCATGGAAAAGAGCTTTCATATAATAATATTCAAGATGCAAATGCGGCATTACAAATTAGTAAAGAGTTTAAAGAGCCAGCAGCTGTCGCAGTAAAACATATGAATCCTTGTGGCGTTGGTACAGATACCACTATTTCAAAGGCTTTCCAAGCAGCGTATGATGCAGATGCAACATCGATTTTTGGTGGGATTGTAGCATTAAATCGTGAAGTAGATGCAGCAACGGCTGAAAAACTTGCCACTATTTTTTTAGAGATTATTATTGCACCTGCGTTCTCTAAAGAAGCAATTGATTTATTAACTGTAAAGAAAAATATTCGTTTACTGACGATTTCTTTCGAACAGCATGCTATAGATCAATTTAATATAGTATCAGTTGAAGGTGGCTTACTTGTACAGGAGCCCGATCGCTTTGGCTTTAATGAAGCTGAAATCCAAGTTGTTACGAAGCGTCAACCGACAGAGCAAGAATGGGCAGCACTTAAATTGAGCTGGTCCGTAGTTAAGCATGTCAAATCGAATGCAATTGTCGTAACAACTGATAAGATGACGGTAGGTGTCGGAGCAGGGCAAATGAATCGAGTTGGTTCTGCTAAAATTGCATTAGAGCAAGCCGGTGAAAAAGCAATTGGTGCAGCTTTAGCATCAGATGCATTTTTCCCGATGCCTGATACAGTAGAAACAGCGATTGCAGCAGGTATTACTGCGATTATCCATCCGGGTGGTTCGAAGCGAGATCAAGAGTCGATTGATGTAGCAAATGCAGCAGGGATCACGATGGTAACGACAGGCGTTCGTCATTTCAAACACTAAGAATAAGCTTGTCCGAGTAGCACATATTAAGAATGTCGACAAGTCAGTCTTGTCGGCATTTTATTCTAGGAGGAAAAGTAATGAAGGTTTTAGTAATCGGAAGTGGTGGTCGGGAACATGCCATCGTCAAACAGTTTAAAAAGGCATCATCAGTTGAGCAGGTTTTTGTAGCACCGGGTAATGATGGAATGGCGCAGGACGCGACGATTGTACCAATCGCACAAACATCGGTAGAAGAGTTGATCACCTTTGCGCAACAAGAAGCAATTTCTTTAACATTTATTGGCCCAGAGCAGCCATTGACAGAAGGAATTGTCGATGCTTTTGAGGCGGCGGGATTACGTGTATTTGGCCCGCGTAAAAATGCAGCTCAAATCGAGGGAAGTAAAGCATTTGCCAAAGAACTAATGGCGAAATATAGTATTCCAACTGCAAAATATGCAACTTTTTCAGATGTAGCACAAGCGGTGGCATACATAAAAGAACAAGGAGCACCCATTGTCATTAAAGCAGATGGACTTGCTGCGGGTAAAGGGGTCGTCGTGGCCATAACGGAGCAAGAAGCCATTGCTGCAGTGGAAGACATGATAGGGAATCAGCGTTTTGGTGATTCTTCGTCACGCGTTGTCATTGAAGAATTTTTGGATGGTGAAGAGTTTTCATTTATGTCATTCGTCCATGCAGGACAAATTTATCCCATGGTTATTGCTCAGGATCATAAACGTGCATATGATGGCGATAAAGGACCAAATACAGGTGGTATGGGGGCGTATTCTCCTGTACCACAAATCCCACAATCAGTGATTGATGAAGCATTGTCAACTATTGTAAAACCAACTGTTGCTGCAATGGATTCAGAAGGTACACCATTCACAGGTATATTATATGCAGGACTTATTTTGACTGAAAATGGTCCGAAGGTGATTGAATTTAATGCGCGTTTTGGCGATCCAGAGGCCCAGGTCGTACTGCAACGTATGACATCAGATTTAGGTGAATTTCTCATGGCATTACTTGATGAGCGCCCATTTGACCTGCAATGGTCTGATGAAGCGGTGTTAGGTGTCGTCATCGCTGCGGAAGGTTATCCAACCTATGTTGAAAAAGGACATAATTTACCGGACCTTACGGAGTTAGAGTCAGAATTTGCTGTGTATCATGCAGGCACAAAAGAAGTATACGGCAATTATTGCGGCAATGGTGGGCGCGTTTTACTCGTAACAGCAAAAGGTGCGAGCTTAAAAGAAGCACAGGCAATGGTGTATACAGGTTTAGATGCCTATCAATGGCCGAAGTTCTTCTATCGTCATGATATTGGTTGGCGCATCGTGGATCAATAAGTATTTTTTGTGGATGATTAATAAAAGGTGAGAAATCGTATTCATTGCGATTTCTCACCTTTTATTGCGAACCTAAAAAAGGGAAAAACTAATTTAAATAGTAGAGATTACGTAGAAAATATTCTTTAAAAGTAACTAGTGATAGGTATTTTAGCGTAGAAGTAAAGGGATGCAAAGATTCAAACATCAAGAAGTAGTTTGCTGAAAAAAATATTCATGAGACTTTTTAACTGATAATAATTCCTTTTTATGGCATAATAAAATTATGATAGCGTTTTCAGTTATAAGGAGATAAGTGAGTCAAATAGGGATAAATATTAAGAAAACAGCGTAATTTCAACAATTTAATGTACAATTCATGAAATGACTGTTGTCCTGTTAGTCTCTATGATAGGATAGTATCATTCATGCACTATAATCATTAAAAATAGATTATTCATGCGTGAAACTCATAGGAAGGAGATGTATTGCTTTGCAACATCCAAATTGGAAAATTCAAGATATACGTCAACAAATAAAAGTAATAGACGGGAAAAAATCTCCTTCGATGGTGATCATAAATGCCCGCTATTTACACAGTATTTTAAAAAAATGGATTGAGGGGAATATTTGGATTTTAGGTGATCGTATCGTGTATGCAGGTCCTAAAATGCCAACAAATATGGAGGGAACAGAAATTGTTGATGCCGCTGGTAAAACAATTGTTCCAGGTTATATTGAGCCTCATGTTCACCCATTTCAATTATATAATCCACATTCGTTAGCAGATTATGCTGGTCAGACAGGTACGACAACATTTTTATCAGATAATCTGATGTTTTTCCTCGCATTAAATAATACAGATGCGTTTGCTATTTTGGATGAGTTAAAAGAATTACCATTTAGCTTTTATTGGTGGATGCGCTTTGACTCTCAAACAGAGCTAATTCGCGAACATAATTTGTTTACATCAGCTTCAATTAAAGAATGGGGAGAGCGTCAGGATGTCTTGCTCGGTGGTGAACTGACAGGGTGGCCAAGATTAACAGCCGGTGATGATCAGATGCTTTATTGGATTCAAGCTGCGCGCGCAAACCATAAAAAAATTGAAATGCATTTACCGGGAGCCTCATCAAGAACGCTTGCGAAGATGAAATTATTCGGGGGAGATGGCGACCATGAGTCGATGACGATTGAAGAAGTAGAAGATCGTTTACTACATGGGTATGCAGTTACTTTACGTCACTCTTCGATTCGCCCGGATCTCCCTATTTTACTGAAGGATATTCTTTCTAGAGAGCTGGATGTCTTTGATCAGCTTATGATGACTACAGATGGTGCGACGCCAACTTTTTATGAGGATGGTATCGTCGACAAATGTATTCGTGTAGCATTAGAAGCGGGTGTCGAACCAATTAAAGCCTATCAAATGGCATCTTATAATGTAGCAAATTACTATGATGTGACACATCTTCATGGTGTTATTGCCACAGGGCGCTACGCTGACTTAAACTTTTTAGAAGATGAATTGAATCCGACGCCAGTCGATGTATTATCGAAAGGTATTTGGCTGAAACGCAATAATGAACGTACACATTCATTAGAAAAAATCGATTTTTCTAAATTTGATAACATGGCGATCAATGTTAATTTGACAGAAGATGATTTCCAATTTTCAATGCCCTTTGGAATTGAGATGGTTAACGATGTCATTACGAAGCCTTATAGTACGAATTTGCATACGAGTGACGGCGATTTAGCAGAAGACCACGATGAATGTTATTTAATGCTTGTCGATAGAGAGGGTAAATGGCGAGTAAATACATTGATTAAAGGGTTTGCTGATGCTATTGAAGGATTTGCGACATCTTACTCAGTAACGGGTGATATTATTCTCATCGGTAAAAATGTAGATGCGATGATGTTGGCATTTAATGAGATGAAACGCATGGGCGGAGGCCTTGTTCTCGTAGAAGACGGTGAAGTGATTGCATCGATTCCACTTACGATTGGCGGTTTACTATCAGCTGAGCCAGTAGAAACGATTATTGAACAAGAATATAGATTAAAAGCAGCATTAAAAGAGCGTGGTTTCAAACATGGTGACGCAATTTATACATTGCTCTTTTTACAATCAACGCATCTACCTTATATTCGTGTGACACAGCGTGGAATATTTGATGTATTAAAGAAACAAGTACTGTTTCCATCGGTTATGCGTTAAAACACTTCACCGATTTAAAGAATAGAAGTGTTTAGGCTGTCTAATCACCGATTCAGATGATAAAATAGAGTTGTTAAGAAAACGACTGGATTTTATTTAATGAAGTTTTGGGAGGAGGACAAATACTATGCAAATCGAAAAAATTAAAGGCCATCAGACAGATCAACTGTTTAAAGCGGTTCTTGAATTAAAAAATTTAGAAGAGTGTTATAAATTCTTCGATGATTTATGTACAATGAGTGAAATTCAATCATTGTCACAACGTTTTGAGGTGGCTCATTTACTACGTTTGAAAAAAACATATGAAACAATCAAAAATGAAACGGGTGCATCTACTGCAACTATTTCTCGTGTACGCCGTTGCTTTGACTATGGTAACGATACTTATGATGAAATGCTTGGACGCCTATATCCAGAAGAACAACCATTTGATGCCGCAAGAAAATAAATAATGAAAATATGTCTTCAAGGTAAAAATAGAGCCTTGAGGGCATTTTTTTGTCTTTGCGTTACAGTAGTAGTAAGACGTTTGTTTTTGTATACTAGTAGAAGAAAATATATTTTGAAAAGGTGGATCGACGATGGACTTTAAAAGCTGGAAGCATGTATTTAAACTGGACCCGGCAAAATTCATTCATGACGATGATTTGGCACGGATTTGCCAGTCAGGAACGGATGGTATTATCGTGGGTGGTTCAGATGATGTCACCGCGGAAGGCGTTGTCGATTTATTGATGCGCATAAAAAAATTCAATATAGCGGTCGTGCTGGAAGTTTCGACAGTTGAATCTGTGACACCAGGTTATGACTATTTTTTTATTCCTACGGTCCTTAATAGTACCGATACGAAGTGGGTGAAAGATATTCACCATAATGCGATTAAAGAATTTGGTGATTTTATCGAATGGCAGCAGCTGATTGCAGAAGGCTATATTATTTTGAATCCGCATTGTAAAGCTGCGAAATTAACTGCTGCCAATACGCTGATCGACGAGGAAGATGTGATTGCTTATGCTAGAATGGCAGAGCATTATTTTAAATTACCTATTTTATATATTGAATATAGCGGTATGTACGGAGATGTTCATTTAGTTGCGGCAGTAAAGTATGAGTTGGAATATACGCAACTCTTTTACGGTGGAGGTATTTGTAATGCGCAGCAAGCAAAAGAGATGGCGCAGTTTGCAGATACAGTCGTCGTTGGTAATATTATTTATAACGATTTAGCAGAAGCAATAAGCACTGTGAAAGCAGTGAAAGATACGGTATAATTAAGAACAAATGTTTGTGAAAAGGCGGTGCAAGATGAATCAACTAACGAATAACTTACTAAAAGGTATGAATCCTCAGCAAGCGGAGGCAGTAAAAACAACGGAAGGCCCCTTGCTTATAATGGCGGGTGCAGGATCAGGTAAAACACGTGTACTTACGCATCGTATTGCTTATTTAGTCATTGAAAAAGAAGTGCGTCCTACCAATATTTTAGCCATTACATTTACGAATAAAGCAGCGCGCGAGATGCGTGAACGAATCGATGGAATTCTAGGGAATGGTACGGGTGACCGCATGTGGGTTTCGACATTCCACTCAATGTGTGTCCGCATTTTACGTCGCGATATTGATCGCATTGGCTACAATAAGAACTTTTCAATTTTAGATACGACGGATCAGTTATCCGTTATTAAAAGCTCGTTAAAAGAATTGAATATTGATCCGAAACAATTTGATCCAAGAACGATGTTAAATGCCATTAGCTCAGCAAAAAATGAAGGTGTATCTGTTGCGGATTTCCAAGCGCAAGCTAGTGCAAATAATCCATATGAACAAGCGGTTAGTAAAGTATATGACAGCTATCAAAAACGATTGCGTAAAAACCAATCATTAGATTTTGATGATTTGATTATGATTGCGATTCGTCTATTTAAAGAAGTACCAGAAGTGTTGGAGTATTATCAAGACCGCTTCCAATATGTTCATGTTGATGAATATCAAGATACAAACCATACACAGTACGAACTTGTACAACTATTAGCAAAAAAATCTCAAAATATTTGCGTTGTAGGTGATTCAGATCAGTCTATCTATCGCTGGCGTGGAGCAGATATTAAAAATATCCTTTTTTTTGAAAAAGATTATCCTGGGGCAAAAACAATTATGCTCGAACAAAATTATCGTTCGACAAAAACAATTCTAAAAGCAGCAAATGACGTCATTAAAAATAATTCAAGTCGCTTTCCAAAAGAACTGCATACACAAAATGATGACGGGGATAAAATTTCATTTTATCGTGCGTATAATGAAAAGACAGAAGCACAGTTTGTCGTAAAAACGATTCAAGAGATTATGTTACGCGACAATCGTCCAGCGGAAGATTTCGCTGTGTTATATCGTACGAATGCTCAATCGCGTGTCATGGAAGAAATGCTCGTAAAATCCAATATGGATTATACGATTGTTGGCGGTACAAAATTCTATGATCGTAAAGAAATTAAAGATTTATTAGCTTATCTACGTTTGATTGCTAATAATGATGATGATCTATCGTTGGCACGTATTATCAATGAGCCAAAACGTGGTATAGGTGCAACTTCATTTGATCGGATTGCGGTGAATGCTTTCGAAGCAGATCGTACGATATTTGATGCACTAGCAGATGTTGATTTCATGGGACTACCAGGAAAAGCAACAAATGCAGCAATTGCTTTCCATGGCATGATTAAGCGCCTAACAGACCAGCAGGAATTCATGTCTGTGACAGAACTTGTAGAAGAAATTCTAGATAAGTCAGGTTATCGTGAAATGTTGCGTATGGATAAGACAATTGAAGCGCAAAGTCGCCTAGAAAATATCGAAGAATTTTTATCTGTAACAAAAACCTTTGAAGCACAAAGTGAAGATAAAACCCTGGTCGCCTTTTTAACGGATTTAGCATTGATTGCTGATATTGATTCATTAGGTAAGGATGAGGAAGAAAAACCAAAGGGTGCAGGAATTGTATTAATGACGATGCACTCAGCAAAAGGGTTAGAGTTCCCAGTAGTTTTCATCATCGGTATGGAAGAGAATATTTTCCCACATTCACGCTCTTTGCAAGATCAAGATGAAATGGAAGAAGAACGTCGCTTAGCATATGTA
This sequence comes from Kurthia sibirica, assembly GCF_003143975.1. Lineage (GTDB taxonomy): Bacteria > Bacillota > Bacilli > Bacillales_A > Planococcaceae > Kurthia > Kurthia sibirica. The sequence goes on from NZ_QFVR01000010.1 coordinate 22,083, forward strand.
GGGATTACACGTGCAGAAAAAACACTCTATATTACATGTGCACAAACACGTACTATTTTTGGACGCAGTAGTTTTAACAAACCATCACGTTTTATAGAAGAAATTGATGCCGAAATTGTCCAAAATATTGAAAATGCTGGACAGGAACCGGGTAATGGTATGATTAAAAGTTCCACTCGTCGCGCACCATCCGGTTATCGCCAAGCACCAACAGGTAAAAAACTGCAAACGACGACTGCTCTTAAAGAGTCAGGTGGCGATAAGTTATCATGGACTACTGGCGATAAAGCATCCCATAAAAAATGGGGCATCGGTACAGTTGTTAGTGCAAGAGGAACTGGTGAAGAGATGGAGTTGGATATCGCATTCCCGAGCCCAGTAGGCATTAAACGTTTATTGGCGAAATTCGCACCAATTGAAAAAGTTTAGTAGGACGATGGAGGAACATCATGGCAAATAAAGAATTACAAGAAAAAGTAGCGCAGTATAATAAATTACTACGTCAATATGGCCATGCTTATTATGTCTTAGACAAGCCGGTCGTTACAGATACTGAATACGATCAGATGCTCAATGAGCTAATTCAAATTGAAGAGCAGCATCCAGAATTAATCTATCCGGATTCACCGACACAAAGAGTGGGTGGCGAAGTATTGAAGGGTTTTACAAAAGTAACGCATCAATACCCAATGCTTAGCTTAGGAAATGCTTTTAATGAAGAAGATTTGCGTAGCTTTGATGAACGTGTTCGCGGTAGTGTTGGCAATAAGTTTTCCTATGTCTGTGAATTGAAAATAGATGGTCTAGCCATATCGTTAATTTATGAAAATGGTTTATTTGTTCGAGGAGCAACGCGTGGTAACGGTACAATCGGAGAAGATATTACAGAAAACCTTCGTACCGTTCATGCCATTCCATTGAGACTAACTGAAGAAGTATCAATTGAAGCACGTGGCGAATGTTATATGCCAAAACGTTCCTTCACGAATTTAAATAAAGCACGAGCAGCGGAAGAAGAAGAACTTTTTGCCAACCCACGCAATGCAGCGGCGGGTTCTTTACGCCAATTAGACCCGAAAATAGCAGCAAGCCGTAATCTATCGACATTTATGTATGCGATTGGTGGCAGTGGTGAAAGTTATCACCTATCAAGTCATAGCGAGGCATTGGACTATTTGGATCGCTTAGGGTTCCAAACAAATCATGAGCGCCGTAGTTGCCCCTCGATTGAAGAAGTCCTAACGTATATTACAGAATGGACTGAAAAACGTGAGTTGCTGCCATATGAAATAGACGGCATTGTCGTCAAGGTGGATCGCTATGATCAACAAGATGAACTCGGCTTTACAGCGAAGGCTCCTCGATGGGCCATCGCTTATAAATTTGCTGCTGAAGAAGTTGAAACAGTTGTATTAGATATCGATTTGACAGTTGGACGGACAGGGGTTGTGACGCCGACTGCTATATTGAAGCCTGTACAAGTTGCCGGTTCGACTGTTCAAAGAGCGACCTTGCATAATGAGGATATTATTCGCGAAAAAGATATTCGTATTGGTGATGCGGTTATTATTCGAAAAGCGGGTGATATTATTCCTGAAGTTGTATCGGTATTATTCGATCAACGTACAACGGATATAGTCGCTTTTGAAATGCCGAAAAATTGCCCTGTTTGTGACAGTGAGCTTGTTCGTATCGAAGGAGAAGTGGCTATTCGCTGCATTAATCCAAAGTGTTTTGCACAAATTTCTGAAGGTGTCGCACATTTCGTATCTCGTAATGCTATGAATATTGATGGTTTAGGAGAGCGTGTGGTGGAACAATTATTACGTGAAGAACTAATTGCCGACGTTGCCGATCTTTATGCCTTACAAAAGGAGACATTATTAGAACTCGAACGTATGGGTGAAAAATCTGTGACGAATTTATTAGCTGCAATCGAGGCATCTAAAAGTAACTCGCTGGAAAAATTATTATTTGGCTTAGGTATTCGTCATGTAGGTGCAAAAGCAGCGAAGTTATTAGCTGAGAATTTTGAAACGATGGATGCGGTGATGACAGCAACAGAAGAGCAGTTAATCGCAATTGATGAGATTGGTCAGAAGATGGCCGATTCGATTATTACGTATTTTGAAAATGACGAGGTACATGATTTAATTGCGCGTTTAAAAGGTTACGGTGTTAATCTGACGTATACTGGAAAAAAGGTGAATAGCGCAGATATCGATAGTGCCTTTAGCGGTAAAGTCATCGTTCTGACAGGTAAATTAGAACAGCTGACTCGTCAAGAAGCACAGGCGAAAATTGAAGAACTTGGTGGCAAAGTAACGGGGAGTGTTAGCAAGAAAACAGATCTTGTCATAGCCGGTACAGAAGCAGGTTCAAAATTAGCAAAGGCGGAGCAATTAGGCATTGAAGTATGGGATGAAAATCGTCTCGTAAATGAACTGAAATAGACAAATAGATGATGGAAGAACTATTACCTGTGGAAAGTACACGTATGGTCGTGCACAATCCATAGGTATTTTTACAGTAAGAGACAATTAATTTACTGAAGCGAATCATTTTGCTTGTTTTTTTCATAGTTACTATAGAAAAAATAGTGCATAATATAAATAAAGATGTCATAGTAATTGAAATAATGCATGAATAAAGCGAACGTTTTACAATTTATAACGTCATTTATTGTTATAAAGATAAAATGATTACTGTTAAAAGTAGTTTCTGATGTTCAAGACATTCATACAGCATCTCGTCGATAAATTTACAAAGTAAAGGAGCCATTGCTAAAATGAAAAAACTCCGCTGGATTCCAGTAGTGTTAACTGCTGTCATGCTTGCTGGGTGTACATCACCACTTTCTAAAGAAACGAAAGAGGTCGTGTCGTCGAACAAAAATGATGAGGAAACAACAATAATTCCGAATACGACAATTGATGGACAGTACTACCGCACTCTTTTACCATATAAAGAAAGTTTAAGCCGTGGCTTAATCGTATCGAATGTCTATTCGAAGTATGATGTGAAAGAAGTCGAAAATGGTTTGACGCGTATTTCGCGGAAAATGTATAGTCCAGATGATTATTTCTTTCAAGAGGGCCAATATTTAGACAAAGATACCGTATCTAGTTGGCTTGCGCGTAGCAACCAAACAGAGGATGGTTTGAATCCAAGTGACAAAGGCTTATCGGTTAAAGACCGAGCAACAAAAGCACCTGTTTATCTAGCTCATATTATTGAACAAGATTATTTGACACAATCAGGGAAAAATAAAGTGAAACTTTCTGGTATTTCAATTGGTCTAGCGCTTAATTCTATTTACTACTATCAAAAAGAAGCATTTGGTGCAACATTTGAAGAACCTATACCAGATGCAAAAGTTTTAGAAAATGGACAAAAAATAGCTGATCAAATTGTAAAACGTATGCGAGATATTGACGGCTTAGCAAATGTACCAATTACGGTAGGTTTATTTAAACAACAAGAACGCGGCGCAATCGTACCTGGTTCATATATTGCATATGGCGAAACAGGAGAAGGCAAAGCGAGCATTAAAGATTGGAAAAAAATCAAAGAACAATTTGTACTCTTCCCAATGAAAAATCCAACGGATGAGTTTAGACAAGTAAATGATAATTTTACTGTGTTTAAAACGAATATCGATAATTATTTTGCTAACTCTGCCAATATTATCGGTACGGGTTACTATACGGATGATACTGTTGAAACATTGAAAATAGATATGCCGATTAAATTTTATGGTTCAGCTGAAATTACTGGTTTTGCACAGTATGTCTCAAGTGAAGTATTAAAGCAATTTCCGAAAAATATGAAAGTAGAAGTGAGTATTACATCTGTGAATGGACCGGAAGCGTTGGTTGTCAAAGAACGTAATGATACGGAAACATATGTACACTTATACAATGATTAATATAGGATAGACGACGCGCAAGAATCATATGATTCTTGCGCGTTTTTTAGTTCTATTGTAAAGGAGGATTTATAGGGAGTACATGTAAATCACATCGTAAGTGATCTGGATGTATCAAAAATGTTGAAAAACGAAGAATGGATCGTTGTTTATGTAAGAAGTGAACTAGGTGGTTGCATGACTGATTCTTGTTATGATGGCTCACGAAACGAATCATAGTTGACTTATAACGCAAGTGTTACAGTGAAAATCGAGTAATCGATTCATCAAGATTGTTGTAATTACAAGGAAAGAAATAAATCATACGCTATTAAAAACAATAGGAATTCCTGTTGCTTTTTCTCCAATCGTAGTTGAACATGAAGAAACGAATCCATATGTGAAAAATAAGGGTTAAAATCTCACAACTATAAAATACATGGATCACCATCCTGTTTATTCTGTATCAACAGTTGTTATAGAAGGCTTCAAGCACTTTTTGAGCGAAGAGGCGTAGAAAAGGAAGTTACCATTTTGTGAAAACCCTTTATTTTCAAGTGGTCTCTAACGCTTTACTACATAAAAGCATCTTGCTTACAGTAGGGCAGAAATGATATTATTGTACGTATGGTTATCGAATTTGGAGGTGTAAAACATGGCAAAACTTACAGTTGATGAAGTAAAACACGTAGCAAATCTTGCACGTCTAGCGATTACAGAAGCAGAAGCAGAAAAATTCGCAGAGCAATTAGGTGCTATAACTGATTTTGCAGCTCAATTAAATGAATTAGATACAACGAACGTAGAACCGACTACTCACGTTATTCCACTAGTAAACGTACTACGTGAAGACGTTGCTGCAGAAGGACTTCCTCGCGATCTAATGATGAAAAACGTAAAAGAACAACAAGATGGTTTAGTAAAAGTTCCACCAATTATGAACGATTAAGAACAAACCAAGGAGGCATATCGGATGTCATTGTTTAAACATACATCAGCAGAAATGCAAGAGCTTCTTAAAAATAAAGAAGTATCAATTGCAGACTTAACTGCTGAAGCATTTGCTCGCATCGACGCATTAGACGGCGAAGTAGGCGCATTTTTAGCATTGAATAAAGAAACAGCAACTGCACAAGCAGCTGAAATGGATCAAGTTCCATTTTCAGAGCGTGGACCACTTTTTGGTTTACCAATTGGTGTGAAAGATAATATCGTTACAGAAGGATTAGAAACAACTTGTGCTTCAAAAATCCTTGAAGGTTTCAACCCTATTTATGATGCAACTGTTGTACAAAAATTACGTGCAGCTGGCATGATTACTGTAGGGAAAGTGAATATGGATGAATTTGCAATGGGTTCTGCAAACGAAAACTCAAGCATCAAGCCTGTTCACAACCCTTGGAATTTCAACCATGTACCAGGTGGTTCTTCAGGTGGTTCAGCAGCAGCAGTAGCAGCTGGCGAAGTACCATTCACATTAGGCTCTGATACAGGTGGTTCCATCCGTCAACCAGCAGCATATTGTGGTGTAGTAGGTATGAAACCTACATACGGTCGTGTATCACGTTTTGGCTTGGTAGCATTTGCATCTTCTCTAGATCAAATTGGACCAATCACTCGTAATGTACGTGATAACGCTTTAATCCTTGAAGCAATCTCAGGTGTTGATGAGCATGATTCAACTTCAGCAAATGTGGAAGTACCAAGTTTTGTTGATGCTATTACAGGTGATATCAAAGGTCTGAAAATCGCTGTACCAAAAGAATATTTAGCTGAAGGTGTCAGCGACGCTGTACGTAATTCTGTACAACAAGCAATCGACACACTAAAAGGTTTAGGTGCAACTGTAGATGAAGTATCATTACCGCATTCTAAATATGCCTTAGCAGCATACTATATCCTTTCTTCTTCAGAAGCTTCATCTAACCTTGCGCGTTTTGATGGGATCCGCTATGGTTTCCGTGCTGAAAATGTTGCAAATTTAGAGGAGTTATATACACAAACACGTGCACAAGGTTTTGGCGATGAGGTTAAACGTCGTATCATGTTGGGTACTTATTCATTAAGTGCTGGTACGTATGACGCATATTATAAAAAAGCACAACAGGTCCGTACGCTAATCAAAAAAGATTTTGATGATGTTTTTGCAAACTATGATGTGATTGTTGGACCTACAACACCAACGCCAGCATTCAAATTAGGCGAAAACTTACAAGATCCAATGACTGTATATGCGAATGATATTTTAACAGTTCCGATTAACCTTGCCGGTGTACCAGCGATCTCAATCCCATGTGGCTTTGATGGCGACCTACCAATCGGTTTACAAATTATCGGTAACTACTTCGCAGAGGGTACAGTTTACAATGTGGCAGATTCGTTTGAAAAAGCGACAGACTTCCACACGAAAACACCTCAAACTTGGGAGGTAAAATAATATGAATTTCGAAACAGTCATCGGCTTAGAGGTCCATGTAGAATTAAAAACACAATCTAAAATTTTCTCACAATCACCAAACCATTTTGGTGCTGAACCAAATACAAATACGTCAGTTGTCGATTTAGGCTATCCAGGCGTATTACCTGTAGTCAATAAAGAAGTGGTAAACTATGCTATGCGTGCAGCTCTTGCATTGAATATGGATATTAACCAAAATACTAAGTTTGATCGCAAAAACTATTTTTATCCAGATAATCCAAAAGCGTATCAAATTTCACAATTTGATAAACCAATTGGTGAAAATGGTTGGATTGATATTGAAGTAGATGGCGTGAAAAAACGAATCGGTATTACGCGTCTTCATATGGAAGAAGATGCAGGTAAACTAACGCACGGCAAAAACTCATCATTAGTCGATTATAATCGTCAAGGAACACCGCTAGTAGAGATTGTTTCTGAACCAGATATCCGCACACCAGAAGAAGCGTATGCGTACCTTGAAAAAATCAAAGCAATCATCCAATATACTGGCGTATCAGATGTACGTATGGAAGAAGGGTCACTACGTTGTGATGCCAATATTTCAATCCGTCCATACGGTCGCGAGGAATTTGGTACAAAAGCGGAGCTTAAAAACTTAAACTCATTCAACTTTGTACGTCGTGGTCTTGAGTATGAAGAAGAACGCCAAGCAGCTGTTTTAAATGCCGGTGGCGAAATCAAACAAGAAACACGTAAGTTTGATGAAAAAACGGGTAAGACATTGTTAATGCGCATTAAAGAAGGTGCAGATGATTATCGTTACTTCCCTGAACCAGATTTAGTGAATATCGTAATTTCTGATGAGTGGTTAGAACGTGAAAAATCACTAATTCCTGAATTACCAGATGCACGTAAAGTACGATATGTAGCTGAATTTGGTCTACCAGCATATGATGCACATGTCTTAACATTATCTAAAACAATGGCAGATTTCTTTGAAGCTACTGTGGCAGAAGGTGCAGATGCAAAACTTGCTTCAAACTGGTTAATGGGTGAAGTAAGTGCCTATTTAAATGCTGAACAAAAAGAATTAGAGCAAACTGAATTAACACCAAAAGGCTTAGCTGGAATGGTGAAATTGATTACTGCTGGCACAATCTCTTCTAAAATCGCTAAAAAAGTTTTCAAAGAGTTAGTTGAAAATGGTGGCGAGGCAGAAAAAATCGTCAAAGAAAAAGGCTTAGTGCAAATTTCTGACGAAGGTGCTTTATTGAAGATGGTAACAGATGTTTTAGATGCAAATGCGCAATCGATTGAAGATTTCAAAAATGGTAAAGATCGTGCGATTGGTTTCTTAGTTGGTCAAATTATGAAAGCATCACGTGGTCAAGCTAACCCACAAATGGTTAATAAGTTGCTAATTGAGGAAATAAACAAACGCTAAATTTTGCGTGAAATTAAACCGCTTATAGTCGATGAAGGTCGATTATGAGCGGTTTTCCTATTTTGGTACTCTTCGTCCAATTTTATAGACCATTTCACCCTGTTTTTTTGTATCATTGTAATATAAACTTTATATTGTCGTAATAAATGATATAGTTTTAATGGCAGTGAAACTTTTTATAAGCTAAACACGTTAATAGTAATATGTTGGAAGGAGCAAGTAAAATGATGAAAATGAAAGAAAATAGTACATTAGGTTTCATCAGTAGAACTTTATTTTATTTTAGTATTTTAGTATTGCTCGTATTAATTTATGGTTTCCATGATATGAATGCAGGTCCATTTATTTATGCTGAGTTTTAAGAAAGGAAGTGTTACGTATGAATATGCTGCAGCAAATCGCTACTATCGCGGCAGCAAGTCCAGAGAAAATAGCATACAGATCTGAAGGGGAAGTTATTTCCTATGGCGATCTCTGGCAACAATCAAATGAGGTAGCAGCCGCAATCCGTGCGAGCAATCTCAAAAAAATAGTCCCATTGCGATTTACGGACATATGTCACCACAGCAAATCGTTGCCTTTTTAGGAGCGACAAAAGCTGGTCATCCTTACATTCCGCTTGATATTTCGATTCCAAATGAACGCGTATTGCATATTTTGGAAGCATCGAAATCTTCACTACTACTTTCTACAGAGCACTTGGATTTACAAGTAGCTACGCCGCACCACACAGTAGAAGAAATGCGACAAAAAGGTGAACACGCAGAGGACGACACGGCTACATGGATCGAGGAAGATCAAGTTTTTTATATTATCTATACTTCCGGTAGCACTGGAAAACCAAAGGGCGTTCAAATTTCACATGCAAATTTATCTCACTTTGTTGATTGGCTAGGGGAAGAATGCTCTCTTCCAAATGGTGTCTTTTTAAATCAAGCACCATACTCCTTCGACTTATCAGTGATGGACCTTTACCCAGCTTTAGCTTTAGGTAATGAGCTTCATGCGCTAACAAAAAAACAGATTGAACATGCCGCTAGTCTTTTTGAAGAATTACAGCAATCAAAAATCGCTGTTTGGACGACGACGCCTTCATTTGCAAAAATTTGTTTAATGAATCCCGAGTGGAATGAACAAATGATGCCAAATTTACAAACGTTTTTATTTTGTGGAGAGGTATTACCAAACAGTGTAGCAAAAGAATTATTAATTCGATTCCCACAGGCGAAAGTCTTTAACTTATACGGTCCAACGGAAACAACAGTGGCTGTCACTGCGGTGGAAGTAACGACTGAACTATTAACTAAGTACGAACAATTACCAATCGCAAAAGCATCATCGTCAAAATTGAAAGTATTAAATGATACGCTTCAATCAGTAGAAGATGGGCAAAAAGGTGAGTTGGTGATCTTTGGCGATACAGTTAGCTCTGAAGGCTACTTATATGCCACTGAGCAGAGTGAAGAAGTATTTAAAGATTTTGATGGTGAGCGTATCTATAAAGCCGGTGACCTTGGTTATTTGAAGGATGGTTATATTTTTTATGCAGGACGCTCAGATTTCCAAGTAAAATTACATGGTTATCGCATGGAAATTGAAGAGATTGAGAAAAAAATCGAAGCCTTAAAAGAAGTGGCAAGTTGTGCTGTATTACCTATTAAAAAGGATGAAGAAGTTGTGTCACTGACGGCTATGATTGTCTTGCACGATGAATTGGTAGACAAACCATTCAAAATGACAAAACATTTAAAAGCGTTATTGTTACAATCCATTCCAAGTTATATGGTGCCTAAAAAATTCACGTATTTAGCAGCGATGCCATTAAATATTAATGGTAAGATTGATCGAAAAAGATTGGCGGTTGAAACAGATTTATGATTCCGTATAGTGACTTTACCTTCTTTTATATTATCGGTATTTTATTAATACCATCCGTTATATTAGGGTTAGTAGGACGTTCATCGAAAAAATATAATATGTTTATTTCGGTTATTATTCTTGCGCTAATCTTTGGTGTTAGAATGGGTGATTTTTCAATCAATTGGAAATCGTTCATCTCTATTACTCTGTTTACAGTATTCCAAGTACTCTTGATTAAGTGCTATCATAAATATCGTATGACTAAAAATACAGCATCTATTTTTGTCCTTGCCGTAATTTTGGGGATTTTACCATTAGTGCTTGTAAAAGTGCTACCATTTTTTGACTTGCATGTATTTGGCTTTTTAGGGGTATCCTATATTACGTTCAAAGCGGTTCAAATTATTATGGAAACACGCGATGGCATGATGAAAAAAGAAAACATTGCCATTTCAGAACTTATTTATTTCCTCTTGTTTTTCCCGACAGTGTCATCAGGTCCTATCGATCGGTGGAAGCGATTTGATAAGGATTTTAAAACGATTCCAACGAAGGACGCTTATCGTGAGATGTTATACAAAGGTATTAATAGCATTTTCTTAGGTTTTTTCTATAAGTTTATCGTTGCCTTTTTGCTCTACAATAAAGTATTAATGTATTTACCAGATCGTACATTCGGTAATTTAAATTTCTTTGAAGGTCATTTAATGTATATGTATGTCTACAGTTTACATTTATTCTTTGATTTCGCCGGCTATAGTTGTTTCGCCATTGGTGTCAGCTATATTATGGGTGTTAAAACACCTCAGAACTTTAATTTACCGTTTATCAGTCGAAATATTAAAGATTTCTGGAACCGTTGGCATATGAGTTTGTCCTTTTGGTTCCGTGATTATGTTTATATGCGCTTCGTTTTTTGGATGACTAAGAAGAAGTGGATTAAAAATCGTTTTGTCGTTTCATATATTGGTTATTTCTTGTTATTCTTCTTGATGGGAATATGGCATGGTCTCGAACTTCATTTTGTTGTCTATGGACTGTACCATGCACTACTCATCATTTGCTTCGATAAATTCGAACGATGGAATAAAAAGAAAAAAATCTGGAAAGATAATAAATGGACACATGCACTGGGAATTATCATTACATTCCATGTAGTATGTTTTGGTTTTTATATTTTCTCAGGTACACTATTTTAATTAAAGGGAGATTTTATTATGAATAAAGAAAAAGTATTTGCTATATTAGCTGACATTTGTGAAGATGATGTTGTATTAGAGGAGCACGACATTGATTTATTTGAAGAAGGTTTATTGGATTCTTTTGGTACGATTAACCTATTAGTAGAATTCGAAGATCAATTAGGTATTAATGTACCGATTACTGTGTTCAATCGTGAAGAATGGAATACACCAAATAATATTGCAGAGAAGCTTGCTGAGCTTGCATGAAGAAAATAACGTTCATACCGCTGTTCATTGCGGTAGTACTCTTTCTCGTATTTTTATTCTTTCCGAATAAAATAATAGAAAAATGGATTTCAGATGACCGAGTTGAACTCGCTAAAACGGAGATGAATCCACTCGTTTATCAAGGTGCCTATATGCAATCGCGTATGCTAAAAGGGGATAATATGATGCCAATATTTGGCTCATCTGAATTAGTACGCTTTGACCCATTCCACCCATATAATTATACGAAGGCAGCCGATACGCCATATGACACATACTTAGTTGGGCGTGGCGGTACTCAAAGCTTGACTCATTTTATGAATATCGCTGAGCAAGGAAAAGATTTACGTGGTAAAAAGGTAGTATTCATTATTTCACCTCAATGGTTTGTGAAAGAGGGCTTGGATGAATTTCATTTTTCGCCTAACTATTCGATGTTGCAATCATATGATTTAGCTTTCAATAAAACGATGGATCGATCGTTAAGAAAACGCGGGATGGAGCGTTTATTGCAATTTGATACAGTACAACGAGATCACATTTTAAGAACGATGTATGAGTACGAATTATCCGATCATAAAGAGCGCAAAATTTTAGGAAGAGCAGCAAAATTTGTCGGTTCATTCACCCGTCAACTACAACATAAAAAGGATATTTATTATTCATTATTTGTAGGTGATTTCAAAGGAGATTTGAAAGCACAGCCGGAACTAGTGGAAGACCGTACATTTGCTGAGCAAATTAAAGCGTCAGAACAATATGGTAGTGAGCGTGTCAATAATGATTACGGTATTTCTTCTCACTACTATAATAAAAAAATAAAACCAAAACTGGCTCTATTAAAGGACTATAAATCAGAAGAAGAATATACAGAATCCCCTGAATATGAGGATCTTCAACTTGTGATGGATGCCTTTAAAGATGCAGGAGCGAAGCCTTTATTCGTATCTATCCCATTAAATGGTAAGTGGTATGACTATGCTGGTTTTGATAAGGATCGTCGTGATGCCTACTATGAAAAAATGGATATGGTTTTAGAAAAATCTGGTCATGCCTATGTGGATTATACCAATCATGAGGATGACCCGTATTTCTTAACAGATACATTGCATATTGGTTGGAAGGGCTGGGTTTACCTAGACCAAACCATGGATGATTTTTATAAACATGATTAATCATACTTTTTTCTACAACTGTTGAGTAGATGAGTATATGTAATCGGAATAAATAGCACAATATAAAAGCCCAATCCTGTACTAAAAAGGATTGGGCTTTGTTCATTAAGGGAAGTTGCAATACTTATGCAAGTGATTTACGGTGTTGACGAATAACGAGTGCAACGCCATAGAGAAAGGCAATAGTAGAAATGATGCTCAGCATATAGTAAAAAATATGGCCGCCAAAAATAGTGTAAATATAACCACCAAGCGCTGATGAAATAATACCAGATATTCCGAAAAATAGCAGTGCTAGAATTGTTTGACCTGTAGCGCGCCATTCGGCTGGTACAATCTGATACAAATACTGGATAGCGGCAGTATAAAAGATAGGAAAGGTCACCATTTGTAATACTTGAACGGCAATTAGAGCATAGGGACTTTCGACAATACCCGAAAGTAGGAAGCGAATAGCATAAAAGAAAATGGCAATTGTGATTAACTGTAACTCACGTCCCTTTTTCAACCAGAGAAAACTCAAAGCGAAAATAAGAATTTCTGTTGCTGCTGATATAAAGAAGGCAATACCGACTAATTTTGTATCACCGTTCAAGGATCCGATATGTATACCTAAAAAAGTATCATTCATGCGGGCAGGAATCGATGAGATGAAAATTAAAATTAAAAATAAAATCATTTCTTTATCGAAGAGCAATTTTTTTAAGCCAGCTTTAGAAATGGGTACGACGGTTGTTGGAACATCTCGTAAAAAGAAGACAATGATAAAGCCAACTGTACCTAGAATGGCAAATAAATAAGAAATACTCGACATACCAAACCAGTCCATTGTATAACCAACAATAAGAGACATAATTGCAAAGCCTAATGCACCATATGTTCTTACAGAGCCATAGCTGATTTTTAATACTTCGGATGAAGTGAAGCTCAAAGACTCCGTCAGAGGATCTAAGGGCATTAAAAAAGCGTAAACAACAAGTGTCAAGACGATGATCATGGTAAATGAGGACAATTGATAAAGTGCAAAACCACCAATTGTTGTGAGTAGTATGAGTAAAAGAATCACTTTACGTACAGTTTTGAAGCGGTCGCTAATCATACCGAAAAATGGTTGGGCAATGATGGTGATGAAACCACCTGCACCAATGATGATACCAACCTCAGATTCATTGAGTCCTTGTGCGGTCATATAGACAGGTAGAAATGGTATGAATAACGCCAATAAACCGAAGAACATAAAATTATAGCTTTTTAATAATGTTTTTTGAATATGATCAAATCCTTCCAGAAAATCAGTCTGATTTAGTGTACACGATTATTTTGGCAATAGAAAGAGTAGAAACATATCGAAATAGTTATTAAAGCGGTTATTTGTTACAATATAGAAAGATTATTAGAGGGGGAATGGACATGCAAACAGAATTGGATTATTTTGTACAAGGTGTACCACTTGCTGAATATATGGATCAAATGACAATGCTCAAGGATAACTCGTATAGAGTATTTAATGGTTTTGATCTACCAACAGATGAAGAATTCATGCAACTACTACAAGAAAAAAACCCAAAAATCCTCGTCATTACGGAAGACTGGTGTGGCGATGCCATGATTAATAATGCAATTTTACGCAAAATTGCGGAAGCGGCTAATTTAGACGTTCGTACCGTATTACGCGACCAAAATCTCGATCTGATCGATGCTTATTTAACAAATGGTGGACGTGCAATTCCCATCTATATTTTCTTATCAGATGCGGGTGAAGTGATTGGTCAATGGGGGCCACGCGCGCCTGAACTACAGGCCTATGTTATGAAAATGAGAGAATTATTACCTGAAAAAGATGCGCCAGATTTTGATGAAGCACAAAAGGAAATGTATATGGCGATAGGTGAAGAAAATGCATCCAATGAGCAGTTTTGGAATTGGGTATATGCCAATCAAAAAGAAGCATTACTCGCAGCAATTCGCTAGTATATTTTGCAATAAAGGGTCTGATGGGCTACAATAAGTTGTTGTAATTTTAGCGTATCTTTTGGAACCAAATGGAAATTAAAGCGTTATATGTAACAGGGGAAATATTGAGAAGTAGGAAGGTAAACATATGAAAAGAGCACGAATCATTTATAATCCAACTTCAGGCCGTGAAGCATTCAAAAAAAGGCTACCTGAAGTATTAGAAAGATTTGAGATTGCTGGTTTCGAAACTTCTTGTCATGCAACAACGGCTGAAGGAGATGCGACCATCGCTGCTAGAGATGCAGTAAACCGCAATTTCGATATGATTATCGCAGTTGGTGGAGATGGCACACTAAATGAAGTTGTCGCCGGCGTGAGTGAGTTTGAAAACCGCCCGAAAATCGGATTGATACCAATGGGTACGACGAATGACTTCGCTAGAGCCGTGAGAATACCTAGGGATATCAACAAAGCAGTTGATATTATATTGCAAGGTGACTCATTACCAGTGGATGTAGGAATGTCTAATGATCGATACTTTATTAATATCGCAGGTGGTGGCCGTATTACAGAGTTGACGTATGAGGTCCCAAGTAAACTTAAAACCGTCATTGGTCAGTTAGCTTATTACTTAAAAGGCATTGAAATGTTACCATCAATCAAACCTACGAAAATGCATATTGAGTATGATGGCGAGGTATTTGAAGATGAAGCGATGATGTTTTTGATCGGCCTAACAAACTCAGTAGGCGGCTTTGAAAAACTTGCACCAGATGCCAGTATTAACGATGGCTTATTTTCAGTATTTATCTTAAAAAAATGTAATATAGCAGATTTTATTAAACTTATTACATTAGCAGTTAGAGGCGAGCATTTAAAAGATCCCCATGTTATTTATGCTAAAGCAAAAGAAGTTAAAGTCTATTCAGATGATAAAATTCAATTGAATTTAGATGGAGAATATGGTGGCGATGCACCGGCAACATTTAAAAACTTAAAACGCCATATTGAACTATTTGTACCGCTTGAAGATATTAGAGAAGAAGATAGAATTCAGGAACTGCTTGAGTAATTCAAGCAGTTTTTTTTTGTCTTTTTTATGATTTCATCATTCAAAAAGTAAAGATTACTTCACACTTCTCTCACGAATACGTACTAATATTTACAAGTTTGGTAGGATTTAATGGTAAATATTGAGGGTATACTATTGGGGTAAAGGAGAGGTTGCATATGTATAAGCGACAGGAGCGTTTGCTCATTATCGGATGTGCAATAGTATCGGTCGTTATGCTTACAACAATTGTTGTAAGATATATTCTTTAAATAAGGAGGAAATAAAATGTCCAATGAAAGTGCAGTGTTTTTTAGTCGTTTACTGACGGAATTTACATTAACTTTCCATATTATTTATGCAACGATTGGCGTAGGGGTTCCCCTGATGATCATGATTGCGCAATGGATTGGGATCAAGAAGAATGATGAACATTATATTTTATTAGCACGTCGTATTGCTCGTGGTTATGTCATCACAGTAGCAGTCGGTGTCGTTACAGGAACAGCATTTGGATTACAGCTCTCATTATTATGGCCAAACTTTATGGAATTAGCAGGCAATGTTATTGCTCTACCACTCTTTATGGAGACATTTGCTTTTTTCTTTGAAGCTATATTTTTAGGGATTTACCTTTATACATGGGATCGATTTGAAAATCAGAAAAAACATTTCCTACTACTTATACCAGTGGCCATTGGTTCATCGGCATCTGCTATATTTATAACGATGGTAAATGCATTTATGAACTCACCACGAGGTTTTGACCTTGTTGATGGTCAACTGACAAATGTGCAACCTATACTTGCGATGTTAACACCTTCTATGCCAACAAAAGTAGGGCATGTTCTCGTTACAGCTTATATGACAACAGCCTTTTTATTGGCAGCAATTGCAGCTTTCAAGATGTTAAAAGGTTCCAAGCATGTTTATCATAAAAAATCACTCTTTTTATTTATGAAATTAGGTCTTGTTTTCGCCATTGCAACAGCCATAATTGGTGATTTCTCCGGTAAATATTTGAATAAATATCAACCGGAAAAATTAGCAGCAGCTGAGTGGCATTTTGAGACCGATAAGGGTGCCGATCTTATATTATTTGGTGTACTAAATGAAAAAACAGAGCAAATAAAATATGAAATACGAATACCCAAGATGCTTAGCTTTTTAGCAAGTGATAATTTTAATGCAGAAGTGAAAGGATTAAATGACTTCCCGAAAGATGAAACACCACCTCTTTATATTCATTATCTCTTTGATTTTATGGTATCAGTAGGTGTGTTAATGATTGTCATTGGATTGGCTTATTTACTTGGCATTTGGCGTAATTGGAGACTCGTCGATTCACGTTGGTTTAAGTGGATCATTGTAGCGGGCGGACCATTGACCTTCTTGGCAGTAGAAGCTGGTTGGTGGCTCGCAGAAGTTGGGCGACAACCTTGGATTCTCGTCAATTATATGAAGGTTTCAGAAGCAGCTACTACGAGTGATAATGTTGGGTTGATGGCAGCGTTATTTGCTATTCTGTATGTTATTTTAGGTATAGGTAGCGTTGTAGTACTTCGGAGAATGTTCAAAAACAATCCAGTTGAACGTGAGCTAGAAGAACGTCATAACGAGGAGAGTGACCATAAATGAATATTGAAATTTTAGGTATTTCCGTCTTGTGGATTTTCCTGTTTGGATATATTATAGTTGGCTCCATCGATTTTGGCGCAGGTTTTTTTAATGCATATGGTATTTTGACAAATAAACAGCGTATATTATCGACGATTATCCAACGCTATTTATCCCCTGTTTGGGAAGTGACAAATGTTTTCTTTGTATTCTTCTTTGTTGGTATTATCGGATTTTTCCCGAAAACAGCCGTGTATTTTGGTCAACCGATGTTAATACCAGGAAGTATTATTCTTATATTACTGTGTATTCGTGGTTCATATTATGCCTTTGAATCCTACGGTACGAAGGGACATAAAGGTTACGCAACATTATACGGTGCATCGGGTGTCTTGATTCCAGCAGCATTATCCATCACACTGACAATCTCAGAAGGTGGTTTTGTCAGCATCGGAAAGGGTGGACCGGAGCTGGATTTTAAAGCGCTATTTACAAGTCCACTAACTTGGAGTGTCGTCGTACTCTCCATCTCAGCATGTCTCTTTATCTCAGCAACCTTCCTCACATGGTATGCCAATAAAGCCAATGATTTGGAAGCACGTGAACTATTGAAAAAATATGCCTTCTTTTGGGCAATTCCATTAGTAGTGGCGGTAATCGGAATTATGGTGGAATTGAGAAGTCATAATCCACTGCACTATAATCGCATGATGGATATGTGGTATTTATTAGTGCTATCGGCGCTGATGTTTATCGGTACGATTTATCTGCTGTGGAGCAATAAAAAATTTGGTGTCGCAATCGGCTTGGTTATTGGACAATTTCTCTTTGCCTTCTTTGCATATGGAATCGGGCACTATCCATATTTAATGTATCCACACTTAACCATTTATGATTCGTTTACCAATCAATCAATGGCCATCGCTTTAGTCGTAACTTTTGTATTAGGCTTACTTTTATTGCTACCAGCGTTGTGGCTAATTATGAAATTATTCATCTTCAATAAAGATTATGCAAAAGGTAAAAATGATACCCATGTATAAGGAGGATATACTATATGGAAATGTTTATGATTTTTTATGCACCTTTTATCGTCGTCATCTTAGCTGTTGTTATCGGATTTTGGGTAGCAGGAATGGATGGACCGATTAGAAAGCGTCAACAAAAGGATCAATGATTGAGTAGGTGATAAACGAGGGGACTGTCTTTATGACACACCCTCGTTTTGTCGTTTTCTTAACTGTCCGAACGCATCTATTCATGATACAATAGAGAAATTGAAATGGAGGACGTTACTATTATGACTGCACCTGTAAAAAAGAATGACCGCTTAATTGTTCATATAGAAGATTTAACTCATGACGGAGCTGGCGTAGCAAAAGTGGATGGCTACCCATTATTTATTCAAGGTGGATTACCGAATGAATCAGCAGAAGTACATGTAGTGAAAACATTAAAAAACTACGGTTTTGCAAAAATTGTCGACATAAAGGAATCATCGCCTGATCGCGTTGAAGCACCTTGTCCGATTTTTGATCAATGTGGAGGCTGTCAGTTACAGCATCTGTCATATGAAGGTCAATTGAAGTGGAAGCAAAATATGGTTGAAAATGTGATGAAACGCATCGGTAAAATCGATGTGCCTGTCCTACCTGTAAAAGGGATGCAAGACCCTTGGCATTATCGCAATAAAGCGCAAATCCCGTTTGGTGTGGATGGCGATGTACCAATCGCAGGTTTTTACAAAACAAAATCACATCATATCGTGGATACGAATCGTTGCCTCATCCAAGGTGAAGAAGCAGATGCTATTTTAATGGGCTTAAAACCAAAATTGTGGTCGTTAGGATTAACGCCATATGATGAAATTTCACAACGTGGTATTTTACGTCATGTTGTTGTCCGTAAAGCACGTACAACAAACGAAGTAATGGTCGTACTGGTTACAAAAGGGCGTAAACTAAAAGAAAAAGAAGCGATTATAAAAGCGATTATCGAGTTAATTCCAAATGTGAAATCGATTATGCACAATATAAATTCACAAGATACCAACGTTATTTTCGGTAATGATACGCTATTACTGTGGGGGAAAGAAGTCATTGAAGACTATATTGGTGACGTACGCTTTGAAATATCAGCGCGTTCATTCTACCAAGTAAACCCAATTCAAACGGAAGTGTTATATGAACAAGCCTTGGACTATGCTGCATTAACAGGTAAGGAGACAGTAATTGATGCCTATTGTGGTATTGGTACAATCTCATTATTCATGGCGAAAAAAGCGAAAATGGTCATGGGCGTCGAAATCGTCCCTCAAGCCATTGCCGATGCAAAACGTAATGCCGAAATTAATCATTTAACGAATACATTTTTTGAAGCAGGTCCAGCAGAAGAAGTGATTCCACGTTGGTATAAAGAGGGGAAAACAGCCGATGTATTAATGGTTGACCCACCTCGTAAAGGCTGCGATGAAGCATTACTAACAACGATTATCGAGCAAAAACCGCGCAAGGTTGTATACGTATCATGTAATCCAGCAACCTTAGCACGTGACCTACGCATTCTCGAAGATGGTGGCTACAAAACACAGCAAGTCCAACCAGTCGACATGTTCCCACACACAGCACATTGTGAAGTAGTGGCCTGGCTTGAGTTGGTCTAATATATATATCTAATCATTTAATAAGTGGATGAGCTTTTCTACAGTATATGAACTACGACAGTAAATAGTAAACAACACATCACCTAGAGAGATATTTCCCTAGGTGATGTGTTTTTTATGATTCTTAAAGGAATAACCGAATCATTCAGTACTAGTTGAATATAGATGTCTTGTTCCTATCCTCTAGCACGCGTTGATGTCTAACCTATATAGGATGAACTGATACTTATCCTGCTAATAGTGCCAATAAATTCACATCCATCCTCATGCTTTTTGTATATAATCAAAACAAAAATATGCACAATTAGGTTGTATATTATATAAATTGTGCATGAGAGTAAAAAATAATAAGGCACGGAGATAGCCATCCTGATCCGGTGGAAATCATGATAGAGGGTATTGGTGGGAAGTGGAAAGGTTTAATTTTAGACCATGTAATGTCAGATATTAAAGGATTTAATGAATTCAGAAGACTTCACCAAAGACTATTAATGTTGTCATGACCATTAAATGCCACCAAAAGTAGAATATTCTTGCACTGATTCGGAAAAATATGAAACCATTTTGTGATTGTATACTATCTTTTTTAAACCAGAAAAGCAGATAGTTGAAATATATTCTCTTTATTTATTAGTTTTTTCTTTAAAAATCAATACTATTGTAGAAAAAAGCTAGTAAGTATTTTATACTATTAATATATCGGTTTTATTGTGAGTATATACTTACCTTTATGAGGGAACATGGTAGGGAAAATTATTTGAAAATAATGATATAAAGGTAGATAGTGAAAAAATTATCATTATACGTATTAAATTATGAATGAAAAGCAATTATTTTGCTGTCCTTCTTTTAGAAGTTGGATAGCTTTTTTAATGTGAAATTGACTTGTGAGAAAAGGAGAAATTAGATGATAGTTATTGATAGAGAAAAATACAAAATGTCGGTTTTTGAAACTCAAAAAGAGGTGCATGTACAAGTACATGGCTTTATTAAAGAAGATATGGTTGCCGGCTATATTGCGGATTTAGAGACAACTGTTGCTACAGTAATACCAAGAAATTATGTTTTTGTAGTTGATGCGACTTATCAATCACCAGTACCATCTAGAGTAACTGCAGAGTTAGGACCAACAATTATGCTCTATGCAACATTAGGATTTAAAGATTTATATATCATTAACCCCAAATCTAAAATTGCCTATGTACAAGTGCGCAATGCTTTAGAAAATGTTGATTTTCCAGGAACCGTATTTAACACAATTGAAGAACTAAGAGCTAGTTTAGAATACTAATTTTTCATTCAAAAGGGAGTAAATTATGCAGACAGCCACTACTTATAAATATGTTTTTTTAACAGAAGATCAACATGAATTGATAGCGGAGGCGGCCGCTTGTTTGGGCCACACATTCGTTGGTATTAAAGTAGGAGATAAATTCATTCAAGAACCGATGGTTGGTTACTTGCATTTAGAATACGAAGATTTTTATCAGTTTGCTAAAGAATATTTAATAGCAACCGTTAAACAAGGTTACAGTGCAGTCGCTTTAAATGATGATGATCATGTAGTAGGCGTTTTTTGTGGTGATACCAATAAGTTGGAAGTAATCGAAGGTGAATTATTCGAAGGTTCATTTAAAGATATGAACATTATTTCACAGGTATTAGAGGATGTTGATAAAAAATTTGTGATTGATTTTGAAAAAAAATACGCTAAAAAAATGAATGATGGAGAAATTTTACATTTATTTTTATTAGGCGTGATGGCTGAAGAGGGGCGTCATGAAATTGTTCAAGAATTAGGGGATATGCTTATTTCAAAAGCACGAGAAGCAGGTCTTAAACATATACTAGCAGAAGCAACAAATCCTAAATCAATGCGTTTATTGGAGAAATTTCATGGTTTGACAAAGTATAGAGATATGGAAGGTCAATATATTATGCATGCATATGCTGAAAATGCGTGTTTAAAAGCTATACCGACAACAGTAGCAGATGGTACGTATATTATTCTAAAAGAACTATAAAATGATAGGAAGAGAGGAATTTGTTAATGATTAGCACTATGGTACTCATAATTTTAATTTTATTGGGAACGACTATTTATTTTGGTTATCGTTATTTTTCAATAAAAAAATCTGATCATATAAATAAGACTGTTGTAGATGGTATGCATGCCCTATCTGAAGGGACAGCCGTTACAGCCATTAAAGGTACTAGTAAAGATAAAGAAGTATTTAATAAACTAGCGACATTTTTCAAAACGATTCGTGATAAAATTCGTGTTTTTGCGCATAAAGTGAATGAAAAGGGTGAAAATTTACATATGCATGGAGAATATGCAGCTGAAAAAGCTGATATTGTACGTGCAGCTATTGATGAAGTAGGTAAAGGTTTAAAAAAACAACTGATTGCAACAGAAGAGAGTACATTATCTATTGAAGATATAACGGAAGCAATTGAAGAATTATCCATTCGCTCGCATCAGATTTCAGAGCAGTCTAATACAACATTAGAATTAACGCTAGATGGTGACGAAAAAATTAAAGATTCAATGGGGAAAATGAAACAATTTAATGATACGATTAATACAACCTTTGATGCTATTCATGTACTCGGGAAAAAATCCGATGAAATTGGTATGATCGTAAAAGTAATTACAGGAATTTCTGGACAAATAAATTTGTTAGCATTAAATGCTGCTATTGAAGCAGCACGCGCAGGCGAACATGGTAAAGGTTTTGCTGTAGTTGCTGATGAAGTACGTAAACTAGCGGAACAATCACGCCAGTCGGCTTCAGAAGTTTCAAGTATTGTCAAAAATATTCAAGAAGAAACAAGCCGTGTAATCGTATCTATGGAACAGGGGACCTCAGAATTTGCTCAAACAAATGCAACTATTTTAGAGGTTGGCCAAATGTTTGGTCAAATTTTAGAGACAACGCGTGTAATTGCAGAGAATAATTCTAACTCATCAGCTAGTACGGAGGAATTATCTTCAAGTGCTATTCAAATAATGGCTGCAATGAAAGATATTTCGTTTATCTCGCGTGAATCTGTCGAAATGTTTGAAGAACTAGTTGAAATAAGTGATGAGGAATTACGGACAATGGATAGCTTAGTAGATGAAGCAAAACAATTAATGAGTTTAAAAAAAGATACACAAATATTTCTAGAAGTATAAAAAATAGCTATGCTAGTCACAAGTGTGAATTGGCATAGCTATTTATTTATTTTAATGAAAAAATAATCATTTATTTGTTAATATAAGGTAAAAGTATCTATTATTTGGATGTAAATAGCTAAATTTTAATGTATTTTTTATTATATAGGTAATAAGTAACTTGTTCTTATTTTACATTATGATTAATGTGTTTAATAGAGCGGTTTACCGTTAAAAATAGTTCTATAGGAAGAGGTATGGTTTATGGGGATAGGTAAAAAGTTGAATTTATCGTTTTTTGGAATAATTTTTCTGTTGTGTATTGTGGTTGCTACAACATTTATTAACCTTAAAAAAATTGAAACGAAAACAGATGAAGCACTAAATAATAGAGTGGAGCAAATAAGGATAATTGATCAAATTCGCTTTGACGTTGGTATGCAGGGACTTTACTCGCGTGCTTTGATGTTGGAGGAGCAAGCATCCAACAAAGAAAATTTAGTGAAATATAGTTCAGATTTGGATCATCAAGTGGAGCTTTTAGCATCGCGATCAAGAAGTGATGAAATGAAAAAATTTGTGACTGATTTAGCAAAATTTAATGATGACTTTAATGCAAGTACAAAAGAAATGTTAGCAGTATATGATGAAAAAGGAAAAAAAGCAGCTATTGCGATTGTGAACTCGACAATAAAAGCAGCTAATGCTGGTATTTTAGATACGTCTACGAAGATTATTCACTATCAAGAAGAACAACTAAAATTGATAAATGAAGAAACGGCCGATACAATTAGTATTTCTAAAATTTCAGCTATTATTATTTTAATAGTAAGTGTAGTAATTGTCGTATTAATTATTTTATATATTCGAAAAACGATTATAAAACCATTAAATCAAATAGTTAATGTGGCAGAAAATATTGCTAATGGAGATTTGACACAGGAAGATGTACTTGTTAAAACAAAGGATGAAATTGGAAAACTAGGAATAGTATTTAACACGATGAAAAACAATTTAGCATCCTTAATACGTAATGTACAGTCAAATGTAGAACATCTAAGCGCATCAGCAGAAGAATTGTCAGCGAGTACAGAAGAAATTACTGCAACGACACAAGAAATTGCTTCTAATGTAGAAGAAACAGCTCAAGTTGCTCAAAATTCAACAGATTCATCCGCAGAAAGCGCTTCTGCAATGGAAGAAACGGCTATTGGTGTGCAAAGAATTGCTGAATCAACACAAGTATTATTATCAAATGCTGTCGATGCCAGTGATTCTGCTAAACATGGCGATGAAATTATTGGACATGCTAAAACACAAATGAAAATAATTAATGATTCGACAATGACAGTTAATGAACTTGTAAAAAAATTAGCCCAACAAACAGATGAAATTGGCAATATTACGCAAGTAATAACAGCTATAACAGATCAAACGAATCTACTAGCGTTAAATGCGGCAATAGAGGCGGCACGTGCAGGTGAACATGGCAAAGGTTTTGCCGTTGTCGCAGATGAAGTACGCAAACTTGCAGAAGAGTCGAAGCGTTCAGCTAATTCAATTGTAAGTTTGACGCTGGAAATTCAAGCAGATACAGTCAATGTAGAGCGTGCAGTGACAGAATCACTGGCATCGGTAACAGATGGGGTACAGATTATTGGAGAAGCAGGTTCATCATTCTCCACAATTGCTTATGCAGTTAGTAAAATGACAACACAAATTGAAGAGATTTCTGCCACTTCTGAAGAATTATCAGCAAGTGCAGAAGAAGTAACTGCCTCAGTTAGTGAAATTGCTAGTGGAGCTGCCAATGCTGCTACCAATTTGAAAATGATTGCCTCTTCAATGGATGAACAAACTACAACCATGGAACAAGTAAGTGATGTTGCTGTGAGTTTAAGCGATAATGCACAAGAATTACAAGATGAAATACGTAAATTCCGCGTATAATTTTATTGTAATCATACAAATGTGAATACAAAAAAGCGTATAATTTGAACTGCACCCCAGTGGTTAGACATAATCTAACAAATGGAGGTGCAGTTTTTTAGTTTATATTAATTAGGAAAGCTAAAAATATATATTTTTAAAGAAAATAGCTAGTGTACGATACATAATAAGTATATAGTATGATTTTTTCTATATTAATAGGTATTTTATCCCTTGTTTTATATGTATTTTATGTCTAATGTAATACATATTAAAAATATTTAATGAGAAAAGTAGTTCATTAGAAAGAGGTATATCATGAGTATAGGAAGAAAATTAACTTTGGGTTTTATGGCTATGGGGTTACTACTATGTGTGATCGTAGGCGTAACATTTTTAAATCTGAATAGTATAGAAAAGAAAACAGATGAAGCATTAGATAATAGAGTGAAACAAATTGGTGTCGTAGATACCATTCGCTTTGATGTCGGGATGCAAGGATTATATGCACGCGCAATTATGATTGATGAAACGAATTATAATAAAGAAAAGCTTGCATTTTATCAAAAAGATTTACATGATCAAATTACATATTTAGGCACTTTAGTACGTAGCGATACGATGAAAAAACATATGTTAGAGCTAGAAAAGTATAAGACAAACTTTAATAGTGCAGTGGACCAAGTATTGGAAAGTGTAGAAGCAGATAAGAAAAAAGAAGCTATTCACATTGTTAATACCGCTATAAAAGATGCAAATGTAGGTATTTTAGATACGACAACAAGTATTGACCAATATCAACAGGCACAACTGAAAATAATTAGTAAAGATACAAAATCAAAAATAAAATCTTCAAAAACAATCGCTATTATTATACTCGTAATCAGCATAGTCGAAGTGCTTTGGTTGAGTATGTATCTGAGAAGAACGTTAACGGCGCCGATTAAAAAATTAGTGTTAGAAGCCGGAGTTATTGCAAATGGTGATTTATCACAAGCAGACCTTCTTGTGAAAACAAATGATGAAATTGGTCAGTTAAGCAAAGAATTTAATACGATGAAAAATAATTTAGCATTCCTCATCCGAAATATTCAAAGTAATGTAGAGCAGCTAAGTGCATCGGCTGAGGAATTATCTGCAAGTACAGAGGAAGTGACAGCCACTTCAACAGATATTTCGATGCGCGTAAATCAAACATCAACGGCAGCGACGAATTCAGGTGTAGCAGCGAACGAAAGTGTTCATGCGATGGAAGAAACGGCTGTTGGTGTACAACGTATAGCAGAATCTACTCAAGATCTGTTGTCGAAAGCAGTCGATGCAAATCATTCTGCGATGTCTGGCGGTCAAATAATTGATGAGGCAAAAACGCAAATGCAGGATATCAATACTTCGACGAATAGCGTCAATACACTTGTGCAAAAACTTGCACAGCAAACTGAGGAAATTAGTCATATTACACAAGTAATTACAGCTATTTCGGATCAAACGAATCTATTGGCATTAAATGCCGCAATTGAAGCAGCACGTGCTGGTGAGAATGGTAAAGGTTTTGCTGTTGTCGCGGATGAAGTGCGTAAACTTGCAGAAGAATCGAAGAAATCAGCGAACTCAATTGTCCAGCTAACAAATGATATAAAGGCAGATACAGTTAACGTAGAAAAAGCGGTTACCATGTCTATGCAATCTGTAATAGATGGAGTCAAAATTATTGGTGATGCAGGTGAATCATTTGCGGGGATTTCCAAATCAGTTAACTATATTACAAGGCAGATTGAAGAAGTATCAGCTACATCACAAGAAATATCAGCTAGTGCTGAAGAAGTGACAGCTTCTGTGACCGAAATAGCACACGGGGCGAACGATTCGGGTGAACATTTACGATTGATTGCAGAATCTATTGTAGAGCAATCATCTACCATGGAACAAGTAAGTGATGTCGCTGTATCATTAAGCGAAAATGCACAACAATTACAAGATGAAATACGTAAATTTAAAGTATAAATACAGCTTATTTTTAAATTCAACTTTTGTATTAATGTCGGGTGTGATGTATGCTTTAGAAGGCATGGGAGGCAATTATTTTGCAAGCAGTGGTTTCAACAGGCAAGAACCCTACCAATTCAGAAATAGTGTTATTGTTTTCGTATCTATTTACGCCACTATTTTAGTCATGAGCATATTAACTTTTGTAAAAAGAGCAAGATCATAAATAGGAGGTTTTCAACTTGAATGAACAAGATTTAAATAAGTTATTCCCAATCGCGGATGACGTTATGCAAAGTATTTTCCCTACGTTAGAAAAAGAGCAACCGGACTATTATGAGGGCATTATTGCTATACTCGTAAAAGATCTTCTCACTGCTGATTTGGCGGCTATGACAGATGCTGAAATTAAAGCACAAATGGCAGCAAATCTAGATACATTCCGAAAAATTTTAGCTTAATAAAAAACGTCTAGTACACAGAGTGAATCGGTGCACTAGACGTTTTTATTTGGAGTCAGCTTCGTTTACATTATGATAAATGAAGTAAGCTGTAAAGAGGATCAGTAACAAAGTGATGGTAATTTTGATGTAGGTATACGTATTGAAAAAAGTGGAGAAGGTACTCAAAATAATCATGGAGGCAAGGATAATCAGTAATAGCCCTAACATTTTTTTATTCATGATCTCCCTCTTTTCTAATAATTCTAAATATTTAATTACATCATACCATATAAAAGGAACTTACGAAAAGTGACATCCCTCTCTTTAGTAGAGAGCGGTAGTTAGACCAGGCTCTTCCTTTATGAAAAAGAATATTGTTTTTTATGGAATAAGAGCCTGGGAAGATACGTTAACAGAATATAGTAGCATTCTATAGATTACTGGCTGTCTGCTACTTGTCCTTGACTAAATTGCCAATTTGTAAACAACTCAACATCATCGTGATAATATGTTAAAATGAACTATATAGTTTCGTGATTTCGATCAATTAAGCGCTATAAAATAGACATCAACTATAGGAGGATACGATGACAAATAACGATATGATTCTTCGTTTGCGCTACGCACTCGATATTAAAAATATGGACGTTGTAGAAATGTTCAAACTTGGTGGTATGAAGTACACAAAAGAAGATGTACTCAATATGTTGATAAAAGTAGCTGAAGATGAAACACCTCCAGCAGGATATATTGAAGTAACAAATGACATGTTTGAAGCATTTTTAAATGGTCTCATTACCTTCAAACGTGGGCCACAAAAACCACGTCCAGGGCAAGAAGCAGCACCTGTACAAACAGAAAAAGACCACCCGAATAATATGTTGCTGAAAAAAGTGAAAATTGCTTTATCCATGACGAGCGATGATGTACTCGCAACATTATTTGATGGTGGCGTAAAAGTATCAAAAGCAGAGTTAGGTGCGATTTTCCGTAATCCATCACATCGTAATTATATGGCATGTGGCGATCGCTTTGCGCGCAACTTTATCCGTGGATTAACGGAGCAATATAGAAAACCGCAGAAAAAAGAAGATTAATGGTTCGTTATTAATACCAGTAATCTACTTTTAGATGTGTTGAAGAGAAATTCTGATAGATAGAATGCCTTAGTGGCATATTTTACCATTCCTATAGCGTAGCTGACCTTTAGACTGACTACTTTGTATTTTAAGTACAGTTGATTAGGTGAAGTTATGCTTTTTTGTCTTTAGTACTAGTTCATTACTAAACGACTAGAATTAAAATAAAAAAGAGCCTGGACAGAACAAAATAGTATGTCTCCCATACAAATAATCAAATCAATTGAACGCGCAGAAAACCCCACAGGAAGGCGGTGACGAAGCGTTTGAAGCCCTGTCCGAGGAAAGTGTTTTTCGAAGCGGAAATTGATTGAAATGAAAAATCCCGTATGATTTTGAAAAATCATACGGGATGTTCTCTGTTGAAAATATGTTTGTCTCAGGCTCATAGGGTAAACATTTTTAGAGAAGTCCTATTTAGATAATGACTTCAAAATAGCATCAATCATTTGTGTATTTGCAATTGTACCTGTGTATAACCAACTTGTTTCTGGACCGTAGTTATGAACATTACCAGCTTTTACAGCAGGAATCGTTTTCCAAATTTTACTTGATGTCACCTTATCATTTTTACCATCGCTATTAATAACGTAAAGTTGATCTGCATCAAGAGCAGCAAGTTTTTCTAAAGAAATTTCACTCCAGTTACCTGTTGCTTTAGCAGAAACTTCTTTTACTAGAGCAGGAACTTTCATACCTAGATCGCCATACATGACAGCACCGGCCGAAAGATTATCGCCTACAATAAATGCTTTACCGCCAACAATCCAAATCGCTGCTGCTGAAGGATCATTATATTTAGTCGCTATTTCTTCTTTAGCAGCTTTTGCTTTTGCATCATATGCGTCTAATTTTTCTTGAGCCACAGCTTTTTTATCGAACACTTCACCAACGCGTAGTAATTCATCACGCCAGTCATTATTCACTTCTTTACCAATGACATAAGTCGGTGCAATTTTTTTGTATTGATTATATTTATCACCCTCGACCATGGTTGCTGAGTCCATGATGATCAAGTCTGGTTTTAGTTTTTGTACGGCTTCAAGAGGAAGGTCATAGTTAATAGTTTCAACGCCTTCAAGTGAACCTTGTAGATAGTCTTGGATGCTAGCCCCATCATTGACACTCCATTGTGCAATTGGTTTAACATCAAGCGCTACTAAATTATCTTCTAAATAAGAAGCGAGTACACGTTTAGGGTTTACTGGTACTTCAACTTTGTTACCCATCGCATCTGTAACTGTACGTGTGTCTTTAGTTGCTTGCTCAGCTTTATTCGTGTCTTTAGTTGAGTCATTATTTCCACATGCAGCTAACGATAGAGCTAAAAAACTAGCCCCAGCAATTTTTAAAAAAGATGAAGCGTATTTCGATTTAGACATGTTGATCCTCCTGAAATTGTGATATATTGTTAATGATTATCATTCTCAATACAATTTACTCTTTTATGAGCAATTTGTCAACAGTACTTAAAATTTCAGAGTATACTAAATACAACTCATAAAAAAGGAGCACGTGTTGTGGCAAAGAAAAAATTATCCAACTATATAGAAAAAAAGAATAGTAACATACCTACATTGATGCTTGTAATTGGATCAATCGTCCTCGTATTGCTTTTATTTGCATCGATTCGATTAGGGGCAACTAATTTAAATTTCAAATTAATAGGGGAAGCCATTATTCATACTGATGATGAAAATCCAGAACATATTATCATTATGAGTTTACGCTTTCCAAGAGCATTTGCAGCGATGTTAATCGGTGCGGCACTAGCCGTATCTGGTGCCATTATGCAGGGGATGACTAGAAATCCATTAGGAGAACCTTCTATATTAGGGGTAACAGCAGGCGCAGCCTTTTTCGTCGTCCTGTCATTAGCCTTTATTCCAGATGGTTCGATGTGGGTAACGATGATTGCCTCATTTATCGGTGCGGGTCTAGGTGTCGCGTTAGTGTTTACCTTAACGACGATTTCTAAAGGTGGTATGACACCAGTAAAACTAGCGTTGGCAGGTTCAGCAATTACGGCCTTTTTAACAGCACTTACGACAGGTGTTGGTATGAAGTTTGATGTGTCAAGAAGCTTAAGTTTTTGGTATGCAGGTGGATTATCTACCATGCAGGATGAGCAATTAAAATATATTGTTCCTGTTATTTTAGTTGGTTTAGTCATTGCAATTTTACTAAGCCGTTCGATTTCTGTCATGAGTTTAGGGCAGGATGTTGCAAAGGGACTCGGGCAAAATACGTTGACCATCCAAATTATAGGAACGATTGCAGTATTGCTATTAACGGGAGCTGCAGTATCCGTAGCGGGTACAATTGGTTTCGTAGGTTTAGTCATCCCACATATTGTCCGCTTGATTGTGGGTGTTGACTATCGTTGGATTATTCCTGTATCAGCTGTCTTTGGTGGCATACTACTACTCTTAGCTGATATTGTAGCTCGGACGATTAATTCACCATTTGAAACGCCAGTTGGTGCGATTACTGCGCTTGTTGGCGTACCATTCTTCCTCTATTTAGCACGTAAAGAAGGGAGGGGGTTTTGATGATGAAAGATCGCAAATTTTTTGGGCTCATCGTTGGTGGTTTCCTTCTTTTGCTCATGATGATGTTTTTAAGTATCAATGCAGGTTTTATTAAAATTCCCTTTGATGAAGTAATAGATGTACTGTTTGGTAATGGTACGGAAGATAATATTTTGACAATTTTTGATTTCCGATTACCCCGTATTTTCATGGCAGCATTAGTTGGTATGGGAATTGCGGTGTCAGGTGCGATTTTACAGGGGATTACACGAAATCCTCTAGCAGATCCCGGTGTATTAGGCATTAACGCAGGAGCAGGTTTAGGTGTAGTGTTATATATGTTCTTCCTACAAGGAAGTGCATTTATGGCACAAGGTTTTCTTTCTATTTTTCTTATGCCAATTGTTGCGTTATGCGGTGCTTTTTTGGCAGCAACGGTTATTTATGTACTCGCATGGAAAAAGAATGCGGTTAATCCAACTCGTATGTTACTTGTCGGTATTGGTATCAACGCATTTTGTGGTGCATTACTCATCGTTTTCCAACTGAAAATGGATCCAATGGATTTCACGAAGGCACTTGTCTGGTTAGCGGGAACGATTTGGGGTTCAAATTGGACATTCGTCTGGGCTTTGACACCCTGGTTAGTTGTGTTAATTCCTTTAGCGGTCTACAAAGCGAAGGTTTTAGATATTATGACATTGAGTGAAGCCTCCGCTATTTCAGTTGGTTTGCATATTAATCGAGAGCGCCGTAATTTTTTACTAATTGCGGTTACATTAGCTGGTGTTTGTGTTGCAGTCGGTGGTGGTATAACCTTTCTTGGTCTAATTGCGCCGCATATTGTCCGTAAATTGATTGGTGCTAATCATAAAAAAGTTTTACCACTTAGCGCATTATTTGGTGCAATTATTTTGGTTATGGCAGATATGCTTGGTCGCGTCGTCATGTCCCCATTAGAAATTCCTGTTGGGATTGTCGTTGCAATTAT
Source organism: Kurthia sibirica (assembly GCF_003143975.1). Lineage (GTDB taxonomy): Bacteria > Bacillota > Bacilli > Bacillales_A > Planococcaceae > Kurthia > Kurthia sibirica. The sequence goes on from NZ_QFVR01000010.1 coordinate 53,807, forward strand.
TGGTGCACCTTACTTTGTCTATTTACTCGTCAAAAACTAAATATAGAAGTTTAAAGGGTAGGCATCTATAAATGATGCCTACCCTTTCTCTTATTGATCTTATATAAACCGGTTATGATAAAAAGATTATTACCAAAATAATGGAGGAAATAAGACAACAAAAAGGAATTATCTTCATTAAAAAATAGGTTTAAATACCTATATCGGTAATAATCTACATAAAAGGTTGTACTGAAAGGGCTTGGAGCATAAAATAGTAGAGAGAACTCAGTAAAATATTGAATAAAAGTGCAACCTCAAGTAAAACAGATTGTCCTATTAGATAGTCAGCGTGTATGGCAGGATATTCTAGCTGATAACTGGTAAAGTCTTCTATATTTTCGTTTCATAAAGTGAATATGAGGGTATTTATTTGTTGAGTATTTATTAGTATGAAGGAGTTTCTCAACATGACAGAAAATAATTATAAACAACAAGAGGCAGTAAAAACAGATGTTATTGACCATTTAATGGAGTTAGGTATTTATAAAATTAATGATTTGCAACTTTATCAAGTACCTTTAAGTGAGCTACTTTTGGAGTATAAAAAACAAAAGAGCTAATATTCATAAATAGTATAATAAAAAACGAGAAGAAATACAGAAAAAGTGATAGAATTATAGATTGAATATAACAATGAACGTAAGAGATAGGAGAATATAAATTTATGTGTGGATTTACAGGATTTGTAGGAGAAGTATCGAACCCGGATACAGTATTAGAAAATATGATGAACCAAATTATTCACCGCGGTCCAGATTCAGCTGGCGCGTATACAGATGGGCAGGCAGCACTTGGTTTCCGTCGTTTAAGTATTATCGATGTGGCTCACGGTAGCCAACCGTTATACAATGAAGATCGCTCGCTTGTGTTAATCTTCAATGGTGAAATTTACAACTTTGAAGAAATTCGTGTTGATTTAGTAGCGAAGGGGCATGTGTTTACTACACATACAGATAGTGAAGTATTAATCCATGGTTATGAAGAATATGGTACACAATTAGTCCAAAAATTACGTGGAATGTTTGCATTTGTTATCTGGGATAAAAACAACAAAAAACTATTTGCTGCACGTGATCAATTTGGTATCAAACCACTTTATTATGCTGAGATGAATGGCACATTAATGTTCGGTTCTGAAATTAAAAGCTTTTTACCACATCCAGACTTCAAAAAAGAATTAAATGAAAAAGCGTTAAAACCATACTTAACTTTCCAATTCCCTGTACTTAATGAAACATTCTTTAAGGGTGTTTTCAAAATGCCAGCAGCCCATTATATGACATATGAAAATGGTAAAATCGAAATGACTCGTTATTGGGAACCAAAATTCAATCCAGAAGAACGCCCATTGGATGAAATCGTAGAAGAAATCGATTCAACTGTTCGCGAATCAATTAAAGCACATGAATTCTCTGATAAAGCGGTTCAAGTAGGATCATTCCTATCTTCAGGTGTTGATTCAAGTTATGTGGCATCTGTTCTAAAACCAGATAAAACTTTTTCAGTCGGTTTTGCAGCGAAGAAATTTTCTGAGGTGGACAATGCTAAAGAATTATCTGCTGAATTAGGTATCGAGAACATTAGTGAAGTATTAGATCCAGAAGAATGTTTCAATAAAATAGAAGAAATCCAATATATGATGGATGAACCACATTCAAATCCGTCAATCGTACCGCTTTACTTCCTAGCAGAGCTTGCTCGTAAACATGTAACAGTCGTATTGTCAGGTGAAGGCGCTGATGAATTATTTGGTGGCTACGAAGAATATGATGAATCACCATCTATGAAAAAATATAAAAAAGTACCGAGTTTCCTACGTCGCCCAGTAGCGTCAGTAGCATCGGCATTACCAGAAGTTCGTGGTAAACACTTCCTAATGAAGGGTGGTTTACCAGTTGAAAAAACATTCATCGGTCAAGCCCATATTTTCGAGGAACACGAATCAGCAAGTATTTTAAAACCAGCGTTTAATGATGCACCTTCGGTTGAGGAAATCGTTATGCCTGTTTATCGTAAAAATCCAAATGAAGATGATTTAACGAAAAAACAATTACTCGATTTAAATCTTTGGTTAGTGGACGATATTTTACTTAAAGCAGATAAAATGTCAATGGCTCACTCAATTGAGTTGCGCGTACCATTCTTGGATCGTGAAGTAATGAAAGTAGCTTCTAAAGTACCTTCACGCTACCGTATCCATCCTGAGAATACAAAATATGCTTTCCGAAAAGCATCTGAACGTGCCTTACCAGAGGAATGGTCTAAACGTAAAAAAATCGGCTTCCCAGTACCAATTCGTCTGTGGATGCAAGAAGAAAAATACTATAACCAAATTAAAGAAACGTTTGAGTCGGATTATGCAGCGAAATTCTTTGATCAACAAGCAATCGTAAAATTATTGACAGATCACTATGAAGGTAAAGCTAAAAACCAACGTAAGGTTTGGACTATTTACGTATTCTTAGTTTGGTATAAAAAATATTTCGGCTAAACCGAATTGAAGGGATAAATAGCAGTGTATAAGAGTAGTAAAGCGAAATTGTCTTTGCTCCTCTTTTGCATTTTAGTGCTTGTAGGTCTATTAGGTGGTTGCGCGAGCATTTTACCCGCAAAAGATGGGCAATCGGAACGTGTAATAAAAATACTGATTGTTGAGTTTGGGAGTCGCACCCCTATTCCTGATATGAAAGTGACAATTAAAGATAGTGAAAGCGGTCAGATTATAGATGAACAATTAGCAAATGATGAAGGTGAAGTATCGATTAGTCGGCTGACAAGTGACAAGGAGTATTTATTTGTCCCATCTTCAATTTATGATGATGGAACGGGTAGTGCTGACGGGGTTGCACAGCTAGTAAAAATTGCAGATACGACAACATATATCGTTTTAGAAACGTACTATGTACGAGATCATAAAGGTGCGAATATACCGGTCGTTCTTCAAAATCCAGCATTTCCTCATGGTTGTGAAATCACAGCGCTAACAGCCGTTTTGAATTTTTATGGTCGAGAAGTATCAAAGGAAACGATGGCAGCAAGCTATTTACCTCGAGGGGAATTCAAACGTACAAATGGGAAGTGGCTCGGCCCAGACCCGAGTAAAAAATACGCGGGTGATCCTGCAGACGAGCATGATGGTATGTATGCTTTTGCACCTGTTATTGAAGCAGCCGCCAAAAAATATATAGCGTCAGAAAAATCAGCCTTAAAAGTGAAAAACCTCACAGGTGCTTCACAAGAAAAAATCATCGCTAAAGTGCAAAAAGGAATCCCCGTCATTATGTGGGTGACATTAGATTTATCAGCACCAAAAATGAAAACAGGTTGGACAATTTATGGACAACAAAAACCAATACGTATGTATCGCAATTTGCATGTCGTTGTTATGACTGGTTACCAAGACGGCAAAGTAATCGTAATGGATCCGCTAAAAGGCTATGTAGCACATGATGATAAAAAATTCTTTACTAGTTTTACAGACATGAAATCTCAAGCAATCGTGCTTGAAAAATAAATTGAAGGCAGATGATGAAAGTGGAAGAACAATCTTTCTTACCAATATTGATTGGTTCAGATATGAACGCATACGGTATGGCGCGAGCTTTTTATGAAGCATACGGTATTAAAGCAGTAGTAATAGGCCGTGCACATTTAACGCCAACACAAAATAGTAGCATCCTTCATTTCTTTGAGGAGCCTGAACTGAAAAAGGATTTTCTCGCAATTATGAAGAAAACAGCTAAAAAATATGAAGGGCAAAACCTTCTATTAATGGGTTGTGGCGATGATTATGTTGAATTGATTATTAAAAATAAAGAAGAACTTGTAAAAGATTTTAAAGTACCATACATCGATGAAGTATTAATGGACAAAATTCTGTTAAAAGAAAACTTCTATGCTATGTGTGAAAAATATAATTTCAGCTACCCAAAAACAGATACTGTAACAGCTGAAAACTATAGCGAATTTTCACCGGAATTCCAATACCCAATTATTATTAAAGCATCAAACTCTGTACAATATTGGGCGTGTTCATTCCCTGGTAAGAAAAAAGTGTTCATCGCATATGATGAGGCTGAAAAAACTGAAATTCTAAAATCAATCTATGCATCATCTTATCAAGATACGATGATTATCCAAGAATTCATCCCGGGTGATGATTCTTATATGCGCGTATTGAATGCGTATGTAGCAACAGATGGTAAAGTGAAATTGATGTGTTTAGGTAATCCGATTTTAGAAGAACATTCACCAGAAGGTATCGGCAGTTATGCAGCGATTATTACGACGATTGATCCAGAAATTATGGATCAAGTACGCTTCTTCCTCGAAGATATCGGTTTTGAAGGCATTGCAAACTTCGATATGAAATATGATTCACGCGATGGTTCGTATAAACTATTCGAAATTAATTTACGCAATGGTCGTTCAAGTTACTATGTAACAGCAGCTGGTTACAACTTGATGAAATATGTAGCAGATGATTATATGCTTGGTAAAAAACAAGAGCTTGTCTATGCAGACAATGAACATTTATGGACGATTATTCCGAATGGTGTATTATTCAAATATGCGCAAAATGCGGAATTAAAAGCGAAAGCACGTAAATTGATTAAAGAAGGTAAAGTGACGAACTCATTATTCTATAAAGAAGATATGAATCCAAAGCGTTGGGCTAAATTGACGTTGAACAGCTTGAATTATTATCGTAAGTATAAAAAATACTTTAATAAGAAGGGTTTGTCTTAATCGATGAATAAAAAAATATTAGGTATTATTGGCGGTGTAGGTCCGTTAGCAACGATGCTATTAGGTGAAGTAATTGTCCGTAGAACAAAGGCATCTAAAGACCAAGAACATATGCATTTCATCATTGATAATGATACGAGAATACCTGATCGTACGGCTTTTATTCTAGATAACACGAAAGAAAATCCTGCGCCTTTTATCATACAGGATGCAGGAAAGCTTGTGAGCGCTGGTGCGGATGTTATATGCATTCCGTGCAATACCGCCCATTATTTTTATGAAGAACTAAGCGATAATACAGCTGTACCTATTCTTCATATGATTCGTGAGACAGCTAAAAAGTCGCGTGCAGTTGGCGCGAAAAAAATCGGTATTCTCGGTACAACGGGTACACTTTCAACAAATTTGTATCAAACAGCATTGCTTGATGAAGGATTAGAGCCGTATGCTCCGAATGAAGAAATCCAAAATGAGCTGATGGCCGTAATATATGATTATGTAAAAGCAGGTATTGCTGTACCAGCTGAGAAATGGCAGCATATAACGAATAGCTTTAAAGCAGCAGGTTGCGACCATCTAGTACTCGGATGCACGGAGCTATCGGTTGTCTACAAAGAGCTTGGGTTAGAACGTGATGCATGTTATATCGATGCACTTATGACATTAGCCGATACTGCAATTGAATATTGTGGCTATGAAGTAATTGATTTACCGCAATACGTAAAGTGATTTTAAAATAAAACAGACGGCTGATAATCACGATCATACATCTTTATGTCTTACGATGAGGACTTATGAAATGGAGTAATAATAAGTCTAAAGTAAGCAATCATAAGGCGGTATTGTTTAGCGATTTTTCGAAGTCTGATTTTTTATGTGAAAAAATATTAATAAAATGCTTTGTCATTAGCTAAATATAGGGTAACCTTAGACTAGCAAATTTAATCGGAGAAAGAAGGTGGAGTTTATGACATTCTTAAACTTACTGAATGAAGATTTACAGAAAAAATGGAAATTTGACACAACGATGCCCATTCAAGACGAAATAATTCCAGCGATGCTTGAAGGACTGGATGTCATTGCAGAATCACCAACAGGTACAGGTAAAACATTAGCGTATGTTCTACCACTACTCCAAAAAGTGAATGGTAATAAGAAAAATACACAGGCATTAATTGTCGCTCCTTCACAGGAATTATGCATGCAAATTACAGATGTTATTCGCGATTGGACTGCAGGAACACCTGTAACTGTAGTCCCATTAATTGGTGGTGCAAATACTGCCCGTCAAATTGAAAAATTGAAAAAGAAACCAACTATTGTCGTGGGTACTCCAGGTCGTCTAAATGAATTAGTGCGTACAAAAAAATTAAAATTACATGATTTACAATATATTGTCCTAGATGAAGCGGATCAGTTGTTAGGTCGCGAGAATCGTGTGATGGTAAAATCATTCATCGAAGGTGCAAATCATGAGCGTCAAGTTGCACTGGTGTCCGCAACAATCACTGACGAAATCGATCAAGTTGCTGAGCATTTCATGAATAATCCTAAACGTTTTAAAGTCCGTTTAGAAGATATGCCGAATCAAGGTAAAGTGGTCCACTCATTCATGAAAGTAAGTATTCGTGAAAAAACAGAGCTACTGCGTAAACTTTCAAATATTGAAGGCATGCGCGCATTGGCATTTGTTAATAATTTGGATCAACTGTTAATGAAAGAAACAAAGTTAGAATATCGTAAAGCACCCATTGCAGTTTTACATGCAGAGATGAAAAAAGAAGAACGTAAACAAGCATTAGAATCTTTCCGTAAAGGTAAAATCCGTATTCTAATTGCAACAGATGTTGCTGCTCGTGGACTCGATATTTCAGGGCTTTCACATGTTATTCACGTGGATGTTCCACATAATGAAGAACAATATTTACATCGCTCAGGCCGTACGGGTCGTGCAGGTAAAGATGGTGAAGTACTGACATTACTTACTTCTTTTGAGGAAAAAGATTATAAAGGCTTCACACGCAGTCTACCAGAAAAACCAGAAGAACGTATTTATAAAGGTGGCGTACTTTCTGCTGGCAAGGGTGAGTATCCACATGCCTCTCGTAAACCAGAGGAATTGCGTAAAAAAGCGAAAGCTGCTGGTAAATTCATTAAGAGTAAGAAGCCGGTTGCGCAACCACAAGAACGCGCACCTAAAAAGCAATACACAGCAAAAAAAGAATATGGTAAACGTACATTTAGTGATAAAAAGAAATAATTATGAAAAAGGGGTATTCATATGACTTTTGAAGAAAAATTACAACAATTTGCGGAGCTTGCTGTTAAAGTAGGCGCTAATGTCCAAAAAGGACAAACATTATTAATCAATACGACAACAGATACAGTAGAATTTACGCGCATGGTCGTTAAAAAGGCATATGAAGCGGGTGCTGCTCGTGTGACTGTAAACTTTTCAGATGGTGAAATTGATCGTGCTTTATTTGATCATGCAGATGTGGAGGAATTTGAAAAATATCCTCGTTGGATCGCGGAACAACGCGATGAATTAATTGAACGTCAAGGTGCTTTATTATGGATTGATGCGGCAGATCCAGACCTATTGACGGGCGTATCAGTTAGTAAATTATCAGCACAACAAAAGGCAGCTGGTAAGGCATTAGCAAATTATCGCGATGCGGTAATGAACGATAAAATCGCCTGGTCAATTATTGCTGTTCCATCAGCATCATGGGCAAAAAAAGTATTTCCGGACTTACCAGAAACTGAGCAAGTACCAGCATTATGGGATGCTATTTTCAAAACGGTACGTATTGGTGAAGGTAGCGCAGTAGAAAATTGGTCACAGCATTTAGTAGCATTGCACACGCGTGCAGATCTATTAAATGATAAACGTTATGCAAAATTACATTACACAGCACCAGGCACAGACCTAACTGTCGAACTTCCTGCAAAACATATTTGGCAAACCGGCTCTAGTCGTACACCTCAAAACACTGAATTTGTAGCAAATATGCCTACAGAAGAAGTATTTACCTTACCTTCAAAATATGGTGTGGAAGGTTTTGTTTCAAATACCAAACCGCTTGTATTCCAAGGTAATATTATCGATGATTTCAAATTAACATTTGAAAAAGGTGTTATTGTGAAAGCAGAGGCTGGGGTTGGTCATGATTTATTACAGGAAATGATTTCAGCAGATGAAGGTTCAAAATACATCGGTGAAATTGCGCTTGTACCACATGAATCACCGATTTCAGCATCAAATATTTTATATTACAACACGCTATTTGATGAAAATGCTTCAAATCATATCGCAGTTGGTGCAGCATACCCAACTTGCTTCGAGGGTGGCAGTGAGCTCACTGAAGAAGAGATGGATATGAACGGCATCAATACATCTATCACACATGAAGACTTTATGATCGGCAGTGGAGATATGGATATCGATGGTATATTACCAGATGGAACCGTCGAACCCTTATTCCGTAAAGGCAGCTGGGCATTTTAATCGAATAATTAAAAAAAGACAGCATTTCATTATGGAAATGCTGTTTTTTTGTTGGTTCTATAAGTTCTATTATATATATTGGGGTATTAAAACAATTCATGTTTTAGAAAAATAGAAATAGCGAAAGCTTTACTACTTGTTTTTCGGCAGGAGTCCTCGCCATTTCTTTTAATCATGATGAGCATATCTAAAAATAGACAGAAAAAAGCACAGGTTCACCAAATCTTATCCGTAACCAAACGTCTTCAAATTCTATACATAGGGGTTTGTACAAAAATTTTATTAAATACGGCGTATCAAGAAATAGTTGTGTATTTTGGTTGGCGTATTTCGTTCAAATCAAATGACTAGAGAATGTAGTGTGATGTTATTTCATAATGGATGCCAAACCATTTATATATATATGTAAAGTTTACTTTACTTATATTACTTATTATTGTATTTTTTTACAATGGAGATGAGCAAATAGTATGGAAAATAATATCAAGAAATTACGACAAGAACAGGGGTATACACAGGAAGAATTAGCCGGTAAAATGGCCGTTTCAAGGCAAACCATCATATCTCTTGAAAAAGGAATATATAATCCGTCGCTCTCATTAGCATTTAAGCTCGCTATAGGTTTCAATTGTTCAATTGAAACTATTTTTATATATGAAAGTGAGGAAGAACGATGAAAAAAGTATATCAAAATCAGCTGAATTATTTATTTTTAGCATTGATTATGATACCAATGGGTAGCTATAGCAGTTATTCATCACTGGCATCTGGTGAATTTCCTCAAGGAATGACGATTGTTTTTTTAGGTGTAAGTGCACTCATGATGTCTTATTTATCACCGCATCTTTTTCCACGAGACGAACGAGCGGAAAAACTGATTGGTAAAGCGATGACCTATAATTTTTATGCTATCGCATTAGTAATAATTCTATTACTAATGCTTGATTTGTTGTTGGAAAATGTAGAGGTGACGAAAATGCAATTTATAGCTGTCCTTATTAGCGTGATGTCTATAACACCAACTACAGTAATGGTTTTTTGTGTGAAAGAAGCCAATCGCTAATAAAAATGCTAACATCTATTCGACATATAAAAAGGGTATAGTGAGGATAAAAAGTAATGTCAGGAGAAATTAGATGGTGAAAATATTGATTGTAGAAGATGAAATTGCAATTAGTCAAGTGTTGAAAGTTTATTTACGTAAAGCACAGTTTGAAACACAGCAAGTTTTTGATGGCAGTAAAGTCATGCAAGCTTTCGATGAATTTGCACCTGATTTGATATTATTAGACGTTATGTTGCCGGGACAAAATGGCTGGCAATTACTTAAAGAAATACGTGAAATCAGTAAGACACCAGTTATTATGTTGACCGCTCTAGGTGATGTGAATTATCGCCTAGATGGTTTGAATAATGGTGCAGATGATTATATTTCGAAACCTTTTGAGGCCGAAGAAGTAGTGGCTCGCATTAAAGCTGTTTTAAGGAGAACGGCTATTACATCAGCTCCAACAAAAAACTTTGGCCAACTAACTATAGATACCCAAGCGCATGAGGTATATGTAGGAAAAGAAGAAATTGCTTTAACGCCAAGAGACCTATCTGTTCTATTATTTTTAGCAGATCATCCAAATCAAACATTTACAAGAGATCAACTCATCGAACAAGTATGGGGATGGGAATATGATGGTAGTGATCGTGCGGTAGATCTAGCAGTTAAACGTTTACGTAAGGCCTTAGAAAAATGGTCATCAGACGAAGGTGAAATTAAAACACTGCGCGGATTGGGGTATCAACTAAGTGTTAAAAAAACGTAAACGCGTATCACTAAAAACATATTGGATGACACGTTATCTACTTGTTCTCCTAATTGGACTTGCGATTATCGCATTGATTTCAGCTTTGTGGATTCGACATACGACAATCGATTATCGTATGTCAATGATGACTATTTATGCTGAGCAAATGGTAGATCGTATCACAAATGTGGATGATGGTACACGAGAATTACCACGAGAAGGTATGATTGGTGGAGGTACAAATCCACCAAAATTAGATATAAAACCACAACTGTATATTACGAATTTAAAAGGTGAGGTTCTCAATAAAAATCAAATGGGTCCGCCACTCCTAGCCATTGAAAAAAACGTATTAAACTCTTCAGAAACAAAGCAAACGATTAAATTAGCGAATGGCATAGAAGAAACTTTTTATATCGTGAAGAAAAAAGTCAAAGTTGATAAAAAACAACTGGGATGGGTAGTTGTTATGGAAAGTGAAAAAAATATGACGCATACAAATCAAGCATTGGGGCAACTAGCGATTTTGATCGGTGCATTAGCGTTAATTGGTCTGGGGGCAATTTATTATTTAACAAGTCGTCTAACAAAGCCAATTCAACAAGTTGCTAATGCAGCAAAAATGGTACAAGAAGGTAATTACGCACTCGATTTACCAGATGATAGTCCAGAAGCAGAGGTGCATGATCTTGTACAATCATTTAAAGAAATGGCCGGTCGCCTCGAACAACTCGAATCGATGCGTACAGAATTACTAGCAGGTGTTACACATGAATTGAAAACGCCAGTGACCGCGATTGATGGCTTATTGCAAGCATTAAAAGATGGTGTTGTGGCGGGTGATGAAGCACGAGAATTTGTACAAATGGCTATGATTGAAACCAAGAAAATGAAAACGATGGTCGGTGATTTATTGGCATTTAATTCATTTGCTGTAAACGCCATACCTATAAAATTAGAAGCACGTGACATCAATCAATTTATGCAAGATACGATTGCACAATGGGCTATTACGCAAGAGAATGCGGCTGTCAAAATTGATTGTCGCCCGTTATCACAAGAAGAATCTATCTTCGTAGACCCCGTACGGTTCCAACAAATATTTACGAATCTCTTTACAAATGCGGCGCAGGCTATGAAAGATCAAGGGCATATTCATGTCCGTTTAGAAAGTACATCAACAGCTATTGCTATTTATGTACGCGACGAAGGACCAGGAATTCCTCTAGCAGAACAACAGCTTATATTTGACCGCTTTTATCGTGGAGAAGACAAAAAATACATGATTCGTGGTTTAGGTTTAGGTTTACCGCTCAGTAAAATGATGGCTCAATCAATCAATGGTGATTTACAACTTGTTAAAAGTGACGAAACAGGTACAGAATTTGTACTGAAATTGTATAAGTAATTTGAAAGCAGACATTATTTTAAAAAATGTCTGCTTTTTTGATTTTAAAATAAGCTAATCATCTAGTTGATGTAGCGTGTAAGCAATGAAAAAAGATTGATCTTTTGATGACGATGCCAATCGTATTAGCAGCTAGGAAAAAATAGGTCGAACAATTAACGATTCCGTTTGAGGTAAAAGAATTAATTGTAAACGTACGTGATCGGTAATGGAATCAAGTGGTTGCGGAAGGAGCCATCTTATTCAAACCTTCGTGTTGCAAAGCCAAAGGTAATACTATTAGCTGAAGAAATTAAAATACGATGTTATAGGTTGTTAGAATAATATCGTTCAATAGTAGAATGAAAAGCCTGGGACAGAACAAAATAGTCTATCTCACATACGAATAATCAAATCAATTAAACGCCCAAAAAACGACTCATACGGGATTTTCTCTGTTGAAAATACGTTTTTCTCAGGCTCTTTTGACATGATGCTGACGTATTGAACTAGTATAGTGAAATGAATAAGTAGATAGAGGAGTGCGTAATAGATGAAAAAAAAAGTGGCAGTTATTATTTCCTTGGCGGTCGTTATCGTAGTAGCAGGGGCTATTTATTTTTTTACAAAAAAGAATAGCTATATAGCAAAAGTTGGCAAAGTGGAAATTACGCAAGAAGCTTTAAATCAGGCATTAAATACACAGTATGGGGCGGCTACAGCAACAACCTTAATACAAAACGAAGTAATTGAGCAAGAAGCTACAAAACAAAAAGTGACTGCAACCACTAAAGAAATTGATGCACAAGTTGCGATTATGGCCACGCAATATGGTGGAGAGGAAGCCTTGGAGGAAACATTGAAGTCGAGTAATATGACATTAGCTGATTTGAAAAAGAATATTAAAACATATGTCAAAGCATCAAAAATGATTACGAAAACAGTAGATACATCAGATCAAGCAATAAAAGCATATTATGAAACAAATAAAGATTCTTTCAAAACAGAGGCGCAAGTAAAAGCGAGTCATATTCTAGTCGCTAAAAAAGCAACAGCTACTAAAGTGAAGAAATTACTAGATGAAGGTGGAGATTTTGCAAAACTTGCAAAAAAATATTCTACTGACTCAGCTAATAAACAGGATGGTGGAAATCTAGGGTATTTCACAGCATCCGACATGGTAGATGAATTTTCTACACAAGCATTTGCTCTGGAAAAAGGTGACATTAGCAAACCTATTAAAACTGAATATGGTTATCATATTATAAAAGTAACTGGAAAAAAAGTTGCCTCAACACCAACTTATGCAGCGGTTAAAACAGCTGTTAAAGCAGCCTATATCGATGCACAAATTAATGAACAGTATGCAACTTGGCTAACAGCTACTACAAAAAAATATAATGTTAAAAACACATTAGAAACAGCGACGTCAACAGAGCAATAACAGCTAGTTGAACTAGAAGTTATATTTTTCAGCAATTAATTGATTTGAAGATGAGATCATCATGAATTTTTTGCTCCCCCAATCGATACGTATGGATTCATATTTTAGGTTCTATTATATATGTTGGGGTATTAAAACAATTCATGTTTTAGACAATTAGAAATAGCGAGAGCTTTCCGCCGACAAGTAACGCACTATTTATTTTCACCTACGGTGAAAATAAAGGATTGCTTACTACTTGTTTTTTGGCAGGAGTCTTCGCTATTTCTTTTAATCATGATAAACATACCTAAAAATAGATAGAAAAAAGCACAGGTTCCCCAAATCGTCGAAAAGATAACAGGCTGTACGTTCAATTTTGAACGTACAGCCTGTTAGTTATTTTTTAGGTGTTGTTGCTTTTTTAGAATCAATAACTTTTTTCACGATGGGAATAATGATCGGCGCGAGTTTAATTGCTGTTTTTATTAAATCTTTTGCTTTCATTTATAAAACCTCCTTAGATGTTAACACTTTAATGCCGCGATAAATATTCCAAATGAAGACAATACCCACGACTACAGCTGTAACAAGTAGTGTAATGATAACGCTAATTGAATAGTTTGAATTTACCATAACATCATCAGTCTGTGCAAAGGAAGCGAAGATGGCGATAATCACAGCGATGATAATAGGTATATACATAATTAGATGGGAAAAAAAGGCTGCTTTTGCATGTTTTTTGACATCTTTTTCAGGAACAATCAACCATACGATTAATGGAAGAATAATACCGGCAAAGAAAATACTAAAATAGCATAATGAAGCAATAATACGGTTGTTTGACATAGAGCATTTCAACTCCTATTCTGATTAATAAAAGAGTAAAGCTTAATAATTCTACGGGATGAGTGTAAAAAAAGTTTCATTTTAATTGATGGCGAAAACAAGAAGCTGTGCATGGTCAACGCTAGCTCTTGCCCTCACGATTTTATTGTAAATAGACAACAAAACTAAAAGATAAACAAAGAGTGGAATGTGGGAAGTAGTAATGAACGGTTCGTAAGTGTGATTCTTTAATGCGTAATTAAGTGCCAAAATCGACTGTTTTTAAGCAATGTTACTAAAAGCGGTATAAGAAAAAGTATTACGCTAAGGAAGTAACTAGTTGAAAAGGGTTGTTGAATTGCTGACACATATCTATTACAATGGAATTGTTCCATAAAAAAATAATGATGTACAACCACAAGGGGAGCCGATGAGCGGCTGAGAGTGAATAGTTACTATTCTTACCCTTTGAACCTGTAAGTTAATACTTACGTAGGAATGTGGATAGAAACCGACATATTACGATGTTAGGGGCTCTGTCCTTAATATCGTTTTTTTTATCTAGATTACCACAGGAATTGTGCGCTAACATCAGATCTGGGAGGATCCGACGATGAATCACAAAAGATTAGTTATGATGATTGAAATAGCTGTTTTTGCAGCTATCGCTGTACTTTTAGATAATTTAGTACTGTTTAAAATGCCACAAGGTGGCTCAGTAAGCTTAGCAATGTTACCTATAGTATTGATGGCTTTACGTTGGGGAACGTTGCAGGGAATGATTACAGGCTTCTTAGTAGGTCTTTTACAAATCGCCTTCGGTCCAACAATTTTTTCTCCCTTACAAGGTTTTATCGATTACTTCCTAGCCTTTACCGTAGTAGGTCTAGCTGGTGTTGTAAGAGGGCGTGTGATTAGTGCGTCCGTTAAAAAATCATCAAGTAAGATGCTTATGTGGATTTTAGTTGGTACGGCATTGGGTGGAGTTTTACGATTTATCGCACATACTGCTGCCGGCGTCGCTTTTTTCAGCGCATATGCAGGCGAACAAAATGTGTATGTCTATTCCATTGTCTACAATGGTTCGTATATGCTACCAGCTATTATTTTGACGACAATCGTCATTTATTTATTATTTAAAGCGGCACCAAAATTATTTGTCACAAAATAGTGATTGCTATCAAACCTATATTAAAGACGATATGAAAAGTCTTTCGTATAGGTTTTTCTTATTAAAATAGTTTTAGCAGGACAAAATTGGGCTATATACTCCAGTGAATTGTAAAAGCTATGCAACAGGGCGAAATGATTTTTTACGTTGGAATGAGAAATATATGATATAGTATATTGTAGATATTTAGTTATAGAAGGGATCGTATATATAATGATAGCAACTACTCAAGAAGAAATTGATGCACTATTAAAAGCAGGACGCGCAATGGGCGAAATTAGAGATGCTTTAAAAGCAGCAACTAAGCCAGGCGTTACAACAAAAGAATTAGATGATCTGGCAGGTAGATTATTTGAAGAAAAAGGCGCTGTTTCAGGTCCAAAAGCAGAATATGATTTTCCAGGATACACATGTATAAGCGTCAATGAAGTTGTAGCTCATGGTATTCCAAATGATACACCATTAGTAGATGGCGACATGATTAATGTCGATGTCTCTGGACATGTTGATGGCTTTTATGCAGATACAGGTATTTCGTTTATCGTTGGAGATGTCAACAGACCTGAACTTCAAAAGCTCTGTGATGTTGCACAATCTGCTTTTGATCGCGCTATGCTTAAAGTTAAACCGGGTTCAAAATTAAATCAAATCGGTAAAGCAGTAGAGCGTGAAGCACATGATCATCACTTAAAAGTTATTATGAATTTAACAGGACATGGTGTAGGCCACTCGCTTCATGAAGAGCCACAATATGTCTTGAATTATTATGATGCATGGGATGCGACACTGATGAAAGAGGGAATGGTTTTTGCAGTAGAACCATTTATTTCTCAAGCAGCTGAAAGCATTATCGAAGGTACAGATGGTTGGGCGTTCTTAACACCTGATAAATCATATGTAGCTCAGTTGGAGCATACGGTGATTGTGACTAAAAACGGTCCAATTTTAACGACTAAAATTGATTAATTGATACGAAGAAAAGCCTCGAATGTTTAATCATTCGAGGCTTTTTATTTATTAGTTTGATTTACGCATAAATATAATTCCAACTGCGAGTACACCACTTAAAAATAGTGCAGCCGTAGTAACGAGCAACTCTTCAAAATTATTGTGGAATGCTACACCAATATATGCCCAGATCAAGACAAAGGGCACAGCAGGGTCATGGTGGTGGAAGCGAAGATGGAGTGCAACTGCTACGAATACTGTTAGCAGAATAACCGCCCATAGCGGTTGACTTAAGCCCATGCCACTCCAACTATAATAGACAATAATAATAGCAATATTGAGCATAATTGTGACAATCACCCATGATAAGAGCAGGGAAATGGGTAACCGATTTTGCCAAGTATTGCTTACGGGCATTGTTAAATACATAATAGCTAAAAAACCAGCAGAAAGTAAGAGTGCGATTAAAGAGATGATAAAGCTCTCTTGGTGCCAGTAATAGATCCAAATAATGTGGAATACCATACTTAGTGTGAAAGAAATAGCTTGTAGTTGTGTAATTTTAAGGGAATTACTACGAACCATTTGCCATTGTTTGTAAATCCAATATAGAATAGACATGTAGATTACGACTAAAATGATATAAACATATTTAGATGGAAATACTAAAATTGTATATCGATCTGAAATGCCACTTAAAGTATGCCCGTTATTAGGAAGGATATTAGCAAATAAGCTAGCAAACAACATGATGGTAAAGCTGATTGCTATCATTGTTAATTTTGCCAAATACATCTACTCCTCTTAACATAATAAGTTCTGTTTCAAAAACACTAGTTATAATTATACCCTTGATCTGCAAGAACAACAATTTGCAATTTAGTGAACATTTTAGAGAAAAAGGGTATATAAAATAAAAAAGGAGTGTGTGAAATGAACAAAAAACTTGAAAATTTGAAAATGGATAAAAAGTTAGATGAAAAAGTCTCGTACAAAAAAGAATTAAAAAAATTACAATTAAAAATGGTTAATATCCAACAATTTTTATTTCATCACAATATTGGACTCATTATTGGTTTTGAAGGTATGGATGCAGCAGGTAAGGGAGGAGCGATTAAACGTTTGACGCAAAGAGTCGATCCCCGTGGACTAGTCGTACATCCGATTGCCGCGCCAAGGCCCCATGAATTACGCCATAATCATCTTCAACGCTTTTGGCGTAAATTACCAGCAAAGGGGAGCATCGGTATTTTTGATCGCACATGGTATGGACGTGTACTCGTAGAGCGTATCGAAGAATTTGCAACAGAAGCGGAGTGGCAAAGAGCGTATAAAGAAATCAATGAATTTGAAAAGGTTTTAACAGATGATAATTTTATCATGTTGAAATTTTGGATTCATATTTCTGCAGATGAGCAATTAGAACGCTTTAAATTACGTCAACAGGATCCGTATAAACATTGGAAATTAACGGATGAAGATTGGCGTAATCGTGAAAAATGGCCAGCATATGTACAAGCTGCAAATGATATGTTCGCTAAAACCGATATGAAAAATGCCCCATGGATCCTAATAGAAGGTAATGATAAAAAATACGCTCGTCTACAAGTTTTAAAAGAGATTATTAAACATTGTGAGCAGGAAGTGGCGAAAAAAGGTTTAAAAATTACAGATCCAGCAGAGTTGCTGATAAAAGTACAATCGTAATAGGGTGGAGGAGCGCGGATGGTTTACGTTGAAAGTGACAGATGCAAACTGCGAACATTGGTCGAATCAGATGTTGAAAGCTTGACTAGTTTAGTTGCGCGCAATAAAAAGTATTGGTCCATTCATGAACCATTGCATGCTAATGAGTATTATACGAATAAAACCCAGCTGAAAAGAATTATTGATGCTAGTAGACAGCTGGGCATGAGCAGAGAATATAGTTTTGGTATTTTTTTGAAAGATACCGGTGAGTTAATTGGTCATATTTCATTGTACTCCATTAAGCGCTTACCATTTTCAAGCGCTTTTATTGGTTACTCAATGGATGAAAAGTATACGGGTCAAGGCTTTGCAACAGAGGTTGTGAAGCGAGTGACACAATTTGGTTTCGAAGAATTGGCGATACATCGTATAGAAGCCTATGTATCACCAGCAAATGAGGGTTCCGTTAAGGTGCTAGAAAAAGCAGGCTATGATCGAGAAGGTCTGCTCAAGCAATTGCTATACATAAATGGCGATTGGGTGGATCATTATTTATATGCTTTAATTGATCCAAAGTATTGAAAGGGCAAGGCTCCATGGAGAAAATGGAGAGTGAAATTACTAAGATTCATCTTGGATGACTAACAGACTAGATGACGGAGTGAATAGACAATACAGCAATTAAAATACCTCTGTTGGCGCATACGCATCAACGGAGGTATTTTAATTTATAAAAAAAACTGCGAGTAAGCTCGCAGTTTTATATATTAGTGTGATGCGATTGAATAACCGTTCGTAACCACTGTTAGTTTACCAGTAGTTGGATCAATCGTTAATCCGTGTACAGGAATCGTCTTAGCAATCAATGGATGATCACGGACAACATTAACGGAGCGAAGAACTTCATCTTCAAGATTGTTAAATCCTTTTAGCCAATCTTTTAAATCAATGCCAGTATGCTCTAAAGTATTGATCGTTTCTTGTGAAATACCATGGTCTTTCATCGAGTCGATTACTTTGTTTGGATCCATAGAGTTCATACCACAGTTCAAATGGCCAATAACAAGTACTTCTTCAGCTTTTAATGCGTAAACAGCCACTAAAATACTTCTCATAATACTACCGTATGGATTATTGATTTGTGCACCAGCAGTTTTAATCATTTTCGCATCACCATTTTTAATATTGATGGCTTTTTGTAACAGTTCAATTAGGCGAGCATCCATGCATGTAATAATGGCTAACTTCTTGCTCGGTACCCCATCCGATACATAAGGAATATAATCCTTATTCTCAACAAATTTTTCATTAAAAGCTAAAATTTCATCTAATTTCATATTTAATTTCCCCTCCTGTAACAATTTTATTTTAACGAAAGTTGTACAAAAAGAAAATGGAAATTGTAAAAATGCGAGAATTAGCCTATTTTCTTAGCAAATGAAGTGTATCAAGAGAAACTCCTGTACCAATTACAACTGATTCAAGTGGAGATGGCGCTAAGTGAACAGGAATTAGTAACTCATTTGATAACCATTCAGCAAGACCGTGAATTAGTGAAGTACCACCAGTTAAAACGATACCGCGTTCTACAATATCACCGGCAAGTTCAGGTGGACAGATTTCTAATGTACGACGAATAACTTCTAAAATAGCTTGGAAGGTTTCTGATAAGCAATCTTGTAATTGCATTGAATCGATGGTAATCGCACGTGGAAGGCCTGTTACGATATCACGACCAGTAACTTGAAGTTCCATAAGAGCATGTTCAATTGGCGCATTTAAAATAGAAGTTTTAATTTCTTCAGCTGTACGGTCACCAATTAAAATACTATGTTCTTTACGTAAGTAATGGACAATGTCTTCATTGATGCGATTGCCACCAATTTTAACAGCATTCGTACAAACAACACCGCCAAGAGAAATAATACCGACTTCAGTAGTACCGCCGCCTAAATCTACGATAGCACTTGCAGTTGGATCACTAACTGGTAGTTCAGCACCGATTGCAGCAGCGATTGATTCTTCGATTAAAAAGACTTCGCGTGCACCACATTGACGAACTGAATCTTGAATAGCAAGACGTTCAACAGAAGTTGCTCCAGATGGTGTACAAATAACGACATTTGGTTTTTTAAAACCACCAACGCCTTTGAAAGCTTTGTCTAAAACATGTTTAAGTAATTTAGTTGTCATATCAAAATCAGCGATGACACCATCTTTAAGTGGAGATACGACTGTGATAGAGGCAGGTGTTTTTCCTAGCATTGCCTTCGCTTCATGACCAATTGCCAATACTTCTTTTGTTTTTGTATTTACTGCGATAATAGAAGGTTCATTTAAAATAATACCTTTATTTTTTGTGTATACTAATGTGTTTGCAGTACCTAAGTCGATACCGATTGATGATGAAGAAAACATCTTCAAATTCCTCCCTTATTCGAGCTTGTCTATAGTTTCAGCCATTTTAATAGCAAAGTTATCATCTAGTTAGTATATAGCAATAAATAACGAAAAGGTATGTAAAATATTCCCACGTTACAAATATAACATCGTTCTCTATGTGAAAAGAAAGAAAGAAATGACTATAGTAGACATTTCTTTCATTGTAAAAAACCATTTTATTACGAAAAGATGACAATATTTACTTTGAAATTTAAAAAAGCAACGCCTCTATGACAGAGTACGTCGCTTTTAATTAAAATTTGGTAGTTGGTTTTGGATCGACGATCTCTGCTTGAGATGAATCAAGCCCAGCGCGTAAATAATGTACAAATAATGCACCTACTGCTAGTATCCCAGCGGAGTAGCCTAAAACGGTTGCGATATATAAGCCCATTGTATAAATCCCTCCTTACCAATAATCAAATCCTATTCTAAAGTATACATGAAACAAATAAGGAAATTAAGTGTAAATATAGAATTTATTTGGATATTATTGAAAGATACGCAATAATAAAATTAAAATGCCCAATTACCATCGCGGAAAACAGCTACTGAAGTCCCGTCTTGTGTAATGCCATCAATATTCATATATGCGGAACCAATCATAAAATCAACATGTGTCAAACTACGATTCAAGCCAGCAGCAGCTAATTGATCTGCGGTCATCGATGTCCCATCTTTAACACAAAATGCGTAGGCGCTACCAATGGCTAAGTGATTGGATGCGTTCTCATCAAATAATGTATTGTAATATAGCAGGCCGGAATCAGAAATAGGAGAATGATGTGGCACTAAGGCAACTTCTCCAAGATAATGAGAACCCTCATCTGTAGCAATCAGATTTTTCAAAATTTCTTCTCCTTGTGAAGCTTCAACGCCAGTAATGCGCCCTTTTTCAAAAGTGATTTTAAACTGATCGATAATATTCCCACTATAACTCAGTGGTTTTGTACTACTAACATACCCATCCACTCCATCTTTAAACGGTGCTGTGAATACTTCCTCCGTTGGAATATTAGCCATGAAGTCAAATCCATCAGCATTTTTACTTCCGCCGCCACTCCAAATATGATTTTGTGGTAATTCAATCATTAAGTCGGTTCCTGGAGCGGTATAGTGCAGTTTATGAAAATTCTTTTCATTGAGTTCAGCCACTTTTGCACTTAGCAAGGCATCATGTTTGTGCCAAGCTTCAATCGGATTATCTACATCTGCACGTGTTGCGGCAAAAATAGCCTGCCATAGTGCAGGGACTTGCTCATGTTCAGCTAAGTGGCTAAACATCGTAGCAGCCCAATCTTTTGACGGAGCAGCCATGACTGTCCAGCTAATCTTATTGGCTTGTGCATATGAACGATAAATGGCCATACCAATGCCAGCAGATTTTTGAGCAGCGATTAATTTAGCATGATCCACACCTTTTAATAGATCTGGACTAGAAGATTTGACTTTAATAAATGCACAACCCTCTTCAGCTAACCATTCACGTTGCAAACTTTGCCATACAGGGAATTGTTCAAAAGCATCCAGTGGTGCATGGTCATAGTGAAGGCGCGTAATAACATCATCTTCATAGTTGATGAAGACTTCTTTCGCACCTGCTTCATAAGCTTTTTTAGTAATTAATTGAGCCAATTCAATATTTTTAACGGTAATATCGACGTATAAATACTGCCCTTTTTGTAAATTAGCACCTACTTTGATAGCTAACTCAGCATAGTTTTCTAACTTTTGTTGGAAATTTATCATACAATCCCATCCCTTTTACTATATAATTTACATGCAACTATTATTCTATACATTTCGTGGCACGAATCAAGTTTTACTGCTCAACTATGGATAAGTTGTGCTTTTTTTACGAAAAACCTTGAAATATCCAATGATTGTAGTAGTTGTATATTAAGATTTTAAAAAATATACCGAAATATAAATAAGAATGACGACTTTGGAGGTTCTAAAATGGATATATCATCAGTTGTAGGTATTGTGCTTGGTTTCATAGCACTCCTAGTAGGGATGTTCTTTAAAGGTGTCACACCAGATGCCTTACTAAATCCAGCAGCACTTTTTATCATTATACTTGGAACGATTGCAACAGTAACAATTGCGTTCCCGATGAGCGAGTTAAAAAGAGTGCCAAAACTATTAGGAATATTATTTAAAGAAAAAAAGTTAGTAAATGATTTAGAAATTATCAAACTATTTTCAAGCTGGGCAGACCTTGCTCGTCGTGAAGGTTTATTAGCACTTGAAAGTAAGGTTGATGAGGTAGATGATCAATTTCTTAAAAATGGTTTAACACTTGCAATTGATGGCCAAAATGCCGACTATATTCGAGATGTTTTGACCGAAGAAGTAGAATCTATGGAAGAACGACATGCTGGCGGTGCCGCAATTTTCACACAAGCAGGTACATACGCACCAACTCTTGGTGTATTAGGAGCCGTTATCGGTTTGATCGCTGCCTTAAAACAATTAGATGATGTTGAAGCACTTGGCCATGCGATTTCCGCAGCCTTTGTTGCGACACTACTAGGTATCTTTACGGGGTATGTATTATGGCATCCGTTTGCCAATAAATTAAAACGTAAATCAGCAATTGAAGTAAAACAAAAAATGATGATTATTGAAGGCATCCTGTCAGTACTAGAAGGGGAGGCTCCTCGCGTAATTGAACAGAAGCTAGCATCATACTTACCAAAAAGTGAACGTGCTAAAATAATCGATGAAAGCGGGGCGGACGGCCTTGGCAAAGAGAGCTAAAAAGCATAAAAAGCATGAAGAGCATATTCCTGAGTCATGGCTAATTCCTTATGCCGATATTTTAACGTTGTTATTAGCGTTATTTATCGTATTATTTGCCTCTTCCTCAGTGGATACAAAGAAGCTAGCGGAATTATCAAATGTTTTTAATACCGTATTTGATGGTGGTTCTGGTATTATGAAAAATCCATCGATGGTAGAAGTGAAAACACCAAAAAGTAATTTGCAGGAGCAGTCAGCCTATGAACAAGATCAGGAATCGTTAAAAGAGATTGAGTCGGATGTCGAAGAGTTTATTGCGAATAATGAACTGGAAGATCAATTCAATACGAAGATGACTGAAGACGGGCTGCTTGTAACGATAAAAGCAAGTGTATTATTCGAGCCAGGTAGGGCGGATATTCGAGGGAATTATAGTGGCATCGCGAAGGATCTTTCTAAAGTACTAAATTTAGAACCAAAACGTTCAGTCGTTGTAGCAGGTTATACCGATTCGGTTCCCGCACAATCAGCGGAATTCAAATCGAACTGGGAACTCAGCGTTATGCGTGCAGTTAATTTCTTAACACTGTTAATCGATTCGAATAAAAAATTAGATTCTGCTTACTTCAGTGCAAAAGGTTATGGGGAAAACAATCCTGTCGCATCAAATGATACAGAAGAAGGTAAAGCTAAAAATAGACGAGTAGAAGTTTTAATACAACCACTAGTGAAAAAAGATGGTTCTTCTTACGAGCAAAAAAATAAATAAATATACAATAAAAGGGATCGCTATGACATTGTCATGGCGGTCCCTTTTATATGGTTTGCGATACTATTTACGTAATGAACCAAGCTCAGCGACGATTGCTTCCATCTCGCTTGGGCTGAAAGCGTTGCGTTTATGAACAAGCTCATACAAGTATACTAAATCTTCGTATTGCTCCGTATCAAATGTTTCAGAACGCATTGCATCAGCATTTACCATACGCAATTTATCTTTGATTTCTTCAATCATGAAATGAATATTCTCTGGTGTTGGTGTTGATAAATCCAAGGTATAATCCCTGCCTTTCAAATTGTTTACCTTGTTATCATTCCACTACTAAGAGCAATTGTCAATTCCCTATTTTGAAGCGCGTAAAGCAAGTTTTTCTTCTTTTAATGTTTTTTGAATAATTTTTGTTTCAGCAACAATAACACCTGATAGACCGATTAGGCCGATTAAGTTAGGTATTGCCATTAAAGCATTTGCGACATCAGAGAATGTCCAGATGAGATCTAGTGAAATTGTCGCACCAACATAGATGAATAATACGAAGATGATGCGGTAAATAATGATTGCTACAGGATCTTTAATTAAATACTGTAAACATTTTTCACCATAATAAGCCCAACCCATTATTGTAGATGAAGCAAAGAAAATTAAACCAATGGCTACTATATAAGGGCCCCAAGCACCAAGGAATACCTCAAATGCAGATGTAGTCAAAGCGTTTGCTTTCACTGATTGATCCTCGTAGACACCTGACATAACAATTGTTAAACCAGTGATTGAACAGATTAAAATAGTATCCAAAAATACTTGTGTCATTGAGATAAGAGCTTGTCGCCCAGGTAAATCGGTTTTGGCAGCGGCAGCAGCAATTGGAGCGGAACCAAGTCCGGCTTCATTGGAGAAGATACCACGTGCAACACCGTAACGAATAGCAGCACCAACGGCACCACCACCAGCAGCTGCGCCAGTAAAGGCTGAATCAAAAATAACGCCGAAAGCAGCAGGTACTTCTGAGAAATTCATCACGATGACGATTAAACCAGCGATTAAATAAAATACAGCCATTATTGGAACAAATATAGCTGTGACATTTCCGATGGATTTAATCCCACCTAAAATAACAAGTCCAACAACTACTGTTAAAATAATACCTGTAATCCATGGTTCTACTTTAAAGGTATTCTGAACGACACCAGCAACGGAATTGGATTGTGTACCATTCCCGATACCAAAAGAAGCTAATACACCAAATATAGCAAAGAGAACTGCTAGCCATTTTTGTTTTAGACCGCGTTCTAAGTAGTACATCGGGCCACCAGCCATTTGACCGTTGGCATCTTTTACACGATACTTTACAGCTAAAATTGCTTCACTGTATTTAGTAGCCATGCCGAGTATGGCTGCGACCCACATCCAGAAAATTGCACCTGGACCACCAAGAATAACAGCGGTTGCAACACCAACAATATTCCCGGTTCCAACCGTAGCAGCAAGAGCGGTTGTTAGCGCTTGGAACTGTGAAATATCGCCTTCTGCATCTTTTGAGTGTTGTTTAGAAAAAACAAGTCTTAGAGCAGTTGGCAATAAGCGAATTTGTAAAAAACCAATTCGAATTGTTAAAAAGATACCTGTACCAATAATAAGGACGATAAGCGGGACACCCCATAAAAATGTAGAAATATCACCTAAAAAACCATTGAGCCAATCACCAAATGCTGTCATGTAATCCCTCCGTTGTGTTAATCGATACAAATTTTCTTTAAAAAGTTGTACTATTTAATATTTTCGTAAAATTCTGACTATAAGTCAATAGAATTTTGTAAATAATTGTATAAGAATTTAGAATAAATGAACTATTTTATTGGCTATACCAGTATAAAAGACATAAAAAAACCAGTATCACGCTCTAACGCAATACTGGTTGTACGAAGTATGACTATGTACGTAAAGAGAGCTTCTCTTCTTTTAATACATCTCTGATAATTTTTGTTTCTGCGACGATGACACCAGATAGACCAATTAATCCAATGAGGTTTGGAATAGCCATTAACCCATTTGCTACATCGGAGAACGTCCAAATAAGGTCAAGAGAGATTGTGGCACCTACAAAGACAAACATGGAGAAAACTACGCGGTAAATGATAATGGCAGTAGATGATTTGAATAAATATTGTAAACATTTTTCTCCATAGTAAGCCCATCCCATAATGGTAGAAGAAGCAAAGAAAATTAACCCAATTGCGACGACGTAAGGACCCCATGATCCAAGGTAGAAATCAAAAGCGGCAACGGTCAGCTGATTGGCTACGAGAGATGTATCGGTATAAACACCGGACATGACAATTGTTAAACCTGTAACAGAACAGATTAAAATAGTATCTAGAAATACCTGTGTCATAGAAATAAGTGCTTGGCGACCAGGATAATCTGTTCTAGCCGCTGCGGCAGCAATAGGAGCCGAACCAAGACCCGCTTCATTGGAGAAGATACCACGGGCTACGCCATAGCGAATCGCAGCCCCAATCGCACCACCACCGATAGCAGTGCCGGTAAAGGCCTCTTTAAAAATAATACCAAAAGCAGCAGGAACATCTGACAAATTCATTAGGATGACAATGAGTCCCGCCGCCATATAAAATACGGCCATAATAGGGACAAAAAATGATGTGACTGTACCAATAGATTTGATTCCTCCAACAATTACAAGCCCAACTGCAATGGTTAAGACGATTCCTGTAATCCATGGTTCAATATTAAATGTATTTTTAATAACGCCAGCAACGGAATTGGCTTGTGTGCCATTGCCAATACCAAATGATGCAATAACACCAAATATGGCAAAGAGTACAGCGAGCCATTTTTGCTTTAAACCACGCTCTAAGTAGTACATTGGACCACCAGCCATTTGACCGTTAGAATCTTTTACACGATATTTAACGGCTAAAATAGCTTCGGCATATTTAGTTGCCATACCAAGGACTGCTGCGAACCACATCCATAATATTGCACCAGGACCACCGAGAATAACGGCGGTTGCCACACCGACAATATTCCCAGTTCCTACTGTAGCCGCTAATGCAGTCGTCAAGGCTTGAAATTGAGAAATATCGCCTTCAGCATCTTTAGAGTGATTTTTTGAAAAAACTAAACGTAATGCAACTGGCAGTAAACGTATTTGTAAAAAACCTACGCGAATCGTTAAGTACAGACCAGTACCAATAATCAAAACAATCAGTGGAATCCCCCAAAGAAAATTAGAAAAGTTAGCTAACATAGATTCAAGTGAATGTAAAAAGCTTGTCATTGCATAGCCCCCTTATTAAATTGATCTTGCTAGTAGGATAGCGTTACTTACTGAGTATTTTCATAAATTAAGTCATAAAAGTCAAGGGTTTAATGACAAAAAAACCAATTATTAACAATTAAATTGTTTTATTACGGGCTTAAACATTATAAAAGGATGAATTTTATTGAAATTCATGGTCGTCACTTTAGTCAACTATGGTTCAATGGTAAAGTAGAAGGGTAATGAAGTTACATAAAGCATGTAAAAAATGGAGGGAATAAAGATGGCAAATAAATTAGTACTTGGAATGGTAGTAGGCGCAGCAGTAGGAGCGGGAATTAGTCTGTTGAATAAAGAAACGCGTGAAAAAACTGCACGTCAAGTAACAAATGTGAAGACGGATATTCAATATTATATGAATACAAAAGGTGAAGTAAAAGAAAATGTTGGGGGTAAATTGAGTACAGTAAAAGGGTTAGTAGCTAATATTATGGAAAATAAAGAGTATTATTTAGAAAAAATTAGTGAATTAAAGAGTTTGACACCAGCAGTAACGGCAATGCTAGCAGATACGAAGCAATCATTTGCAAATGAAGAACAGCTTGAAGCAGAAGAAAAACTAAAAACTGATTCCGTTATTCATTTATAAATTGTAACGAAGGAGGGGCGATTTGATGAGCGGTAAAAAAAATCCGCATTCTTCGGATATGTTCAAAAAAGTTAAGTTTATGCAAGTAGAAAAAAAACCGTCGAATATAGATTTAAATAGTGTAGATTATACATCTAAAAAAGGATTTTTAAAGGCGTTCATTCAAGGTGTGAAAGAAGCAGATGTTTCAAGTGCTGGAGCCCAATTAGCGTATTTCTTTTTACTATCTATGTTCCCGCTACTATTATTCGTATTGACATTGCTCCCTTTTTTGAATTTGCCTCAAGAGCAAGTATTTTCAATGCTTGAAAATATTTTACCAGAACAGGTCCATTCACTTATTGAATCGACTATTTCTGATATTATGAAAAGTCGGAGTGGGGGGCTATTGTCTATCGGTATTATCGCCACTTTATGGTCAGCATCAAACGGTGTCAATTCCCTCGTTAAAAACCTCAATCGATCTTATGGTATGAAGGAAACACGGCCATTTTTAGTTGCCAGAGGGATGTCCCTTGTATTCACGGTGCTACTGATTGGGTTGGTCATTGTCGCTTTAGTATTACCTGTTTTCGGTCGTGCAATCGGTGTGTTTTTATTCTCTACAATTGGTATAGAAGACAGCTTTTTAACGTTATGGAATTATGTGCGACTGATTATGCCGCCGATTCTTATATTTACAGTACTGGTCATGCTTTACTGGATTGCACCTAATATTACACTGTACTTTAAGTCTGCCATCCCAGGCGCCATATTTTCAACAGTAGCATGGGTATTAATATCTTTTGCTTTTTCATACTATGTAAATAATTTCTCGAATTACTCAAGAACATACGGCAGTATCGGGGGGATTATTATCCTCATGTTATGGCTTTACATAACAGGAATTGTTCTCGTCATTGGGGGGCAGCTAAATGTTACGATACAACGTAGAAAAGAACAAATTCTTCGCGAAAAAAAAATCCACCCGTGAGGTGGATTTTTTTATGGGCGGCTGTTTAACATACGTAAACCATTTAAGATGACAAGAATTGTACTACCTTCATGTCCAATCACACCCAATGGTAGATTGACGATTTGTAGGAAGTTTGAAATGATCAATAACGCGATTACTGAAATGGAGAATAAAATATTTTGTTTGACAATCTTTTGCATTTTTTTCGATAGCTTCACAGCATAAGCGATTTTAGTCAAATCATTCTTCATGAGAACGATATCAGCCGTTTCTAAAGCGACATCTGTTCCTTCACCCATAGCAATACCTGTTGTAGCGGTTGCAAGTGCAGGGGCGTCATTAATACCATCGCCAACCATCGCGACGAAACCATATTTTTTCATAAGGTCCTTCATATGTTCTACTTTTGTTTCCGGTAAACATTCAGCGACATATTGTTCAACACCAGCTTCAGCCGCGATTACTTTTGCTGTTTTTTCATTGTCGCCTGTTAACATAATTGTGTGGATACCCATCTCATTTAATTGTTTAATCGCTTGTTTTGATTGCTCGCGTACAGTATCCTTCATGGCAGCTAATGCCACAATACCCTCATTATTGGCCATGAAAATAACGGTTTTACCTTCAGCAGTTAAGAGGTTTGCGCGCCCATTTTGAAAGGCTGCAACGCGTTCTTTACCAATAAAATCTGGTTTACCCACCTTATATTCTACACCGTTAACGACACCTTTTAGACCCCAACCTGGAATATCTTCAATTTGTGCTTTATGAAATTTTTTTATATTTTGAGCAGTAGCATACTGCGTAATAGCCACTGCAAGTGGATGATTTGATTGTGATTCAATCCCAGCAATTGTTGCCAGTAAATCTTGAGCATCGTAGCCATCAGCAACAATAAAATCAGTAACGATTGGTTTACCTTGCGTTAATGTCCCTGTTTTATCGAAGGCGATTGCTTTTAGTGAACTTAGATTTTCGATGTGAATACCACCTTTAAATAACACACCTTGTCTTGCCCCATTAGAGATTGCTGATAAAGTAGCAGGCATAATAGATGCTACGAGCGCACATGGTGAAGCAACTACTAATAACACCATCGCACGATAAAATGTCGTATTCCAATCCCATCCAAAGATGAAATGTGGTAAAAAGAGCATAATCGCTACTACGATCAATACAGTATTGACATAGCGCCCTTCAAATCTTTCGATAAATTGTTGTGATGGTGATTTTTCACTTTGAGCGGATTGAACAAGCTCAATAATTTTGGCAAATAATGATTCAGAATTAGGTTTAGTCATCTCAATCGTAACAGCCCCCGATAAATTGACGGTACCTGCAAAGACCTCAGCTGCCATTGTTTTCGTTACGGGAATTGATTCGCCCGTAATCGCTGCTTCATCAATGGAGGTAGTGCCTTCTATAATACGACCATCTGTAGGAACACGTTCGCCTGGTTTGATGAGTAGCTTGTCACCAACTTGTAATTCATTGACATGGACTTTTTTTACTGTACCGTCCGCTAACAGTAAATTTGCTTCTTCAGGTTGTAAGTTCATTAGCGCTGAAATTTCTTTGTGACTTTTATTCATGGCATATGTTTCTAATGCACCACTCATAGCAAAGATGAATATTAATACAGCGCCTTCTGTCCAATAACCAATAATTGCGGAGCCTATTGCTGCTAAGATCATCAGCAACTCAACATTTAATTTCTTACTTTCTAAAGTAGCTTCAATTCCTTCTTTAGCCTTTGCTGCACCCCCAATAATGAAAGCAGCTAAATACATGCCAACTACGACAGTTGTATCACCGATGTTTTTACTTAAAATCCAAGCAGTTGCTATAAGAACGCCGGCAAAGAGAGCGGCAATCATTTCAGCATGTGGTTTTATTTTCTCAATTAAAGTTGACATAGTAGTCATGGGTCACCCCTCCTAAATGATAATGATTTTCAATGTGTATAGATTTTTTAGAATCATTTAACCTTGTTTTAAAAGGTGTTTTATTCGTATTCATTGTATATATTTACTTTATAATCATTATAATTAAGAAAGAGTACGATGTCAACTAAATGAGAAAATGAGAGTGATTATCAGTTGGTTACATGGTTAGTTTGGAATGATTATCATTTGCAATGATATAAAAAAACACGAGTACCATGAGAGGTACTCGTGTTTGAGTAGAAATTTAGAATACACGCTCAGCATGTAGTGCTAGTTTTTCTAATGATGATTTTTGTACATCAGCATGCAATGAATTGCCGTGTGAATCCATAGTAACAACAGCTGTGAAGTCTTCAACGGCTAAATGCCACATTGCTTCAGGAATACCGAAGTCAAGAAGATCAACGCCATCTACAGACTTAATACAGTCCGCATAGTATTGTGCAGCGCCACCAATTGCATTTAAGTAAACGCCACCATGTTCATTTAGTGCTGCAAGTGTTTTTGGACCCATGCCGCCTTTACCCATAACTGCTCGAATACCAAATTTTTTCATAATATCGCCTTGATATGGTTCTTCACGGATAGATGTCGTTGGACCAGCTGCTTTAACTGTCCAGTTATCATGTGCATCTTTTGCCATTACTGGACCACAGTGGTAGATAATTTGCCCATTTAAATCAACGGGAGCATCATGGCTCATTAAATGGTGATGAATTGCATCACGGCCAGTGAACATACGACCAGTAATTTTGACAACATCGCCCACTTTAAGCGAACGGATTTTTTCTTCAGAAATAGGTGCTGTTAATTCAATAACATCAGCATCTTGTTTTTTCTCTGCTTTCGCTTCTTCTTCAAAGCCGATTTTTTCGCCTTCTTGGTAGTGCCAATCCATAATTTCGCCTGTTTCAGCATTAATATTAATTGCCATACGACGATAAGCCCAACAGTTGTAGGCTACTGAAACGAAGAACGAAGCTGGAATGCGGTGCATAACACCGATTTTACAACCGAGTAAAGTTGCCTCACCGCCGAAGCCCATCGTACCGATACCAAAAGTATTCGCTTTTTCAACGATATAGTCTTCTAATTTAGCTAAATCTTCATTTGGATTGCGATCATCTACATGACGGAATAATTGTTCTTTTGCAAGATCGTAGCCAGCAGAGCGGTCGCCACCGATACCAACACCGATAAAGCCAGCAGAACAGCCTTGCCCTTGTGCTTGATAGACCGAATGTAAAATACATTTACGAATACCATCTAAGTCGCGACCAGCACGCCCTAAACCTTCAAGTTCAGTAGGAAGGCTATATTGGATATTTTTGTTTTCACAGCCGCCACCTTTAAGAATTAACTTCATTTCGATATAATCTTTATCCCACTGTTCGAACTTAAGGACAGGTAGACCATCACCCAAGTTGTCACCACTATTTTTACCTGTTAGTGAATCTACAGCATTTGGACGTAGTTTAGCATCGCCAGTAGTTGCTACAATTGCTTTTTTAATCATGTCTTTTATCTCGATTTGGTTCACGCCAACAGGTGTTTTAATTTTGAATGTTGGTAAACCGGTATCTTGGCAGATAGGTGATACATTATCTTCTGCCATAAAAATATTGTTGGCAATCGTGTCTAAGCTCATCGCAGCACGTGTGCCAGCATTTTCTGCTTCTTTTGCTTTTTTAATCGCGCGACGGACATCTTTTGGTAAGTTCGTCGACGTTTCTGTAAT
Source organism: Kurthia sibirica (assembly GCF_003143975.1). GTDB lineage: Bacteria > Bacillota > Bacilli > Bacillales_A > Planococcaceae > Kurthia > Kurthia sibirica. The sequence continues at coordinate 85,890 of NZ_QFVR01000010.1, forward strand.
TAAATCATAAATGCTTTTTTCAAGATTTACTAAATTCATGAAAAGCTCCCCCTCAAAAGGATAGTATGTTGAATCATTCTTTATTATAGCGTGTAAAACATAGTAGAAAAAGGGCTTACATAGAAATCACATGATTTTTTAAGAAAAAAAGCAAAAAAAAACAGAAACACATAATTGTATTTCTGTGGAATGAGGCTATTCTTCTGTAGATGTCGAACGGTGTTTAAATGTATCCATCTTATCCTCAATATCATCCACCATATTAATAAGGCGATCGATATCATCAAGCTCAGTCGATTCGGGATCGATACTGTCTAGAACTTCCATGAAAATATGCAGGCGTTCTTTTAAATAAGTTACTTGCTGGTCCTTATTCGTAATTGATTTGCTCATAAGTACACCTCGTTTCATTTCTTCCTCATAGTAACGGAATTTATATATTATTTCAATACTTTAGGACTAAAATATCATTTTGTAAAAGTGAATAGATTGAAAATTTACTTTATTAAGTTTCCGTGTTAATATAAGCTTAACAAATAAGAAAGGAGTAGCAAAAAAATTGTCCATTCACGTAGGATAAGACCTCAGTAAATTGCGATACACATCAACTTATTCATGAAAAGCAAAGTGCTTAATCTAAATAGATTAAGTTTTACCGTAAGTGAAACATTCGAGCAAGTTATAGTTTAATGGATGTGTAGTAGCGAGATTGTACAAAAAAGAAGGCGCCTATAGTTTTCATAGATGAAGGAGGGAGTTTTAAACTTTCCCGGCACATGCTTTTGCCGAAGAGTGGTTTAGAATACGAGATACATGATAACGATAGAAAGTTAGAGCTCAGTAGACGACGACATGCCGACTACTGAGTTTCTTTGTGTGTAAAATTTTAGTGGTCCATGACGTGTAAGAAAGGATTATTCAGAATGTTTCGCATAACACAAGAACTCTATGTATCTCCAAAACATTATGGTAGGATATGAGCAGTTTGAAGTGTTAGGGGGAAGAATTATGTTTGCGAATTTCACAGCTGAGAAAAAACGTTTTTGGATACTTGTTTTAATCGTATCCATATCAGGCTTTTCACAAGGGATGCTCTTACCCTTAATCTCGATTATTTTTGAGCGTGATGGTGTATCAACTTCTCTCAATGGATTAAACGCTACAGGTCTCTATTTAGGTACGCTTTTAATAGCGCCATTTGTAGAACGTCCAATGCGTAGATTTGGGTACAAACCAATCATTGTCTTTGGTGGAGCTATTGTCTTTATGTCGCTCTTTTTTTTCCCACTATGGAAAAGTGTTATGTTTTGGTTTATTTTAAGATTATTTATTGGTATTGGTGATCATGCTTTACACTATGCGACTCAGACTTGGATTACATCCTCTGCACCGCCAGGTCGGTTAGGAAAAAATGTCGCAATTTATGGACTATCATTTGGTCTTGGTTTTGCAATAGGACCGCTTCTGGTGCCCTTATTGAACATTAGTGAGTCACTGCCGTTTATCGTGTCGTCTTTGCTTTGTTTATTTGCATGGTCATTCGTCTTTTTCTTGAAAAATGATAAACCGGAGCCCATTCAAATCAATCAACATGGTAACACTTGGGTGCGTTATGGTCGTACATTAAAATATGCGTGGGTCGCATTTTTGCCACCGCTTGTTTATGGCTTTTTAGAATCGTCACTTAATGCAATTTTCCCGGTATATGCTATGAGAAATAATTTTGATATTTCGATGCTATCCATTACATTAGCCGCATTTTCTATCGGAGGTATTATTACGCAAGTACCACTTGGTACAATTGGCGACAAAATTGGACGTCGAAGAGTAACGTTAGTCGCACTCGGTGGTGGTAGTGCTATGTTCTTTATCGGTAGTTTTTTAGAAACGAATGCGATGCTAGTTCTCATTATTTTCCTTATTGCAGGCATGTTCTGTGGCTCTGTATTTTCACTGGGTATTTCTTATATGGCTGATTTAACACCAAAAGAATTACTACCAACTGGAAACTTGCTATGCAGTATTTTCTTCAGTATAGGCAGCTTATCAGGCCCATTTTTAGGAGGCGCATTTGTACAGTTTATTGATGCAAGCTTCCTATTATTAATTGCAGGTTTAGTTTTCTGTGTCTTCCTCATTTCATTTTTCTTTGGTAAGGATACACGTCAACAACTAAACTAAAAAACCTTATAATAAAAGATATTCATATCACTCGCTGTAAAGCCAAGTTTGGCATAGAATTTTTCAGCAGGTGTATCACGTTCAGTATGGAGCGCGATTATATGGATATCTTTTTTTATGAGTTCTTTTTCAATTTGTTGCATAAAAAAAGTACCATAACCACTATGTTGAACACGGTCATCAATGAAATATTCAGAAATACAATACTCAACGCCGGTGTAAAAACTACGCGTATTACCAAATGATGCGCCAACAATACAATTGTTCTCCTCTAAAATAAAACCAAGAAATACAGGATTATGGCTATATTCCTCTAGGTAAATTCGAGCGGCTTCTGTAGATGTCCATTGGTCATTCCATGGCGGCTGCGTAAAAACTTTCAAAAATAATTCGGTGCATGCCGATAAATCCTCTGCTGTTAGTGGGCGAATATTCATGATGTTGTCCTCCTCATAAGTAGAAGGGACCCTATGTAGTTGTTGGTCCCTACTCATTAAACTTTAAATTTTTCGATAGCGGTTTTCAATAAATTGATTTCATCTGTTAGACTCATGGATGATTCTGCGACAATATTGACAACTTTTTGTTGTTCATCAATCGATTCAAATACTTCAAGTGTCGCAAGTTCGTTTTCTGTACTGACTGAAGCAATATGATCAATCGACTCCACAATTTTATCTTTTTGAATCACGAGGTCATTGACGCTCGAACTTACGGTGCTTATGGCTTCTCGAATCGATTCTACAGTGTTTCGAATACTATCAAATGATTGACCAGTCGCTATGACTGCATCATTTTGTTGGTGAACAATTGAAGCGGTATTATTAATTTCGATGGATGCTTTTTGCGTATCGACTTCGATACCACTTAAAGTAATTTGTACACTCTTTGTTGAATTTGCAGTTTGCTCTGCTAACTTACGCACTTCTTCAGCGACAACGGCAAAACCCTTGCCATGTTCACCAGCTCGAGCCGCTTCAATGGATGCATTTAAAGCTAATAAATTTGTTTGCTCGGATATCATTTTTATAGAAGTAATAATATTTTCTATATCTTTCATTTTGCTTGAAAGATTATGGAATACATTTTGAACATGTCCAACGAGTTTGGCTGATTCCATCGATTTTTCTCTAAGGATTTCAAGCGATTGAAGCCCTTGTTCATTTGCCATATATACTTCATTTGATGATTGTAGCATATGTTCATTTCGTCTATGTAATTGTTGAATTTCCATCGTCAATTCATTACTTGCAAGTTTACTATTATGGCTATCGGTAGTTTGTTTTTTTGAACCAGCAGCAAGCATTGCCATACTATGTGAAATTTCTATTGTTGAAGCAGTAGCTTCTTCAGAAACGGAGCTTAAATTCGTCGCTGTGCCACGAATTCCTTTTATTGAGCTATTGACGTCTGAAATTAATGTTCTTAAATTGGTCATCATATGATTAAAATGATTATTAAGTTGCCCAATCTCATCACGGCGATTTGTTTTTTCTAGCTGTACATTTAAATCACCTTGTGCGATTTTATTTAGTTTGTAGGTCAACTTTTGAATAGGGGATGTGAAATTACGAGCAAGAGCAATTGTGATAAAGAAGCCAATTAGGATTGATATACTTAATGCAATAGTAATGACAATGAGCAACTTATTGGCTGGTGCATTAAAATCTTTTTTATAGGAACTGGCGGCAATGACCCAACCCCAATGTGAATCGACCTTTGAATAAGCAATTTTGTCAGCAGTACTCATGACATCGTCAGGTAGTCGGAATGGATAGTGCGTAAAGCCACCACCAGCAGTCGCTTTTTTAATAACATTTCTTATGAAATATTGACCATCACTATCCTGTAAATCCCATGTCTGGCTGCTTTCTATATTCGGGTGACCGACCATTAATCCATTTTTTTCAACGAAAAAAATATAACCACTTTCACCTAAGTCTGTTTTATTTGTGATAGCTCGTTGGCCATCTGCTTTTTTTACCCCAATTGTAACACTACGAACACGCTCCTTGGCTTCTTCAATCGTCATATCACCATTTTCCACTTGTTCATTATAGCTATCAATTAGCTGTAAAGTAGAAATCACACTGTTCTTAACAATTGTTTCACCTAGTTCGTTCATACTGTTTTTGGCACTGTAGAAACTGACAAGTCCAATAATGAAACAGGGGACAAGGAGTAGTAGTAGGGAGTTAAGCATTAGTTTCCATTGGATAGAACTTAGTAATTTACTCATATAAAACCTCCTATAAAAACGTGATAATACTACCATTATGTAGTCGTATGAACAATAAATCAACAACTTTACCAAATATAGTAAAAATAATTATAGGAGCGGGTGCCAGTTTCTTGTAATAGGCAAAATAGTATGTATCTTGAGGTGAATCAAAATTAACAAAAATAAAAAGAAGTATTTTGTACATGATGTACAAAATACTTCTTACTAGATACAGTTTATTTTAAAGTGAGTAATGTAACACTTTCAACATGCGCTGTTTGAGGGAACATATCGATGGGTTGGATATATTCAATCGTATAAGCTGCTGTTAATTGAGCTAAATCTTTTGCTAATGTAGACGGGTTACAAGAAGTATAAACAAAACGTTTTGGTTTAACGGTTAAAATTGTATCAATTAAACTTTGCGCTAAACCTGTTCTTGGTGGATCTACAGTCAATACATCGGGTACAAAACCTTCTTCAGACCATTGAGCTAGCCATGTTTCGGCTGAACCAGTTTCATAAATAGCATGTTCAATGCCATGATTTTTTGCATTTTGAATGCTATCAGCTACGATATCCATACCACGAACTTCCTTAGCATCTTCAGCTAACCACATACCGATTGTGCCGACACCGCAGTAGGCATCAACGACTGTTTCTTCACCAGTTAATGCGGCTGCTTTTGCGATTTCATCATAAAGATTAACTGTCTGAGTTGGATTCAGTTGGAAGAATGCACGGGCAGATAAATCAAATGCAAACTCACCAAGTTCTTCATGGATTGTTTCTTTTCCTGACATCACATACGTATTTTCACCGAAAATTAGTGAAGAATCATTTGGGTTAACATTGTGAACAATTGATACGATTGATTCATCGATTGTCGCAAGTTGATCAAATAACACACGTTTATTCGGGAAGTTTTTCTGATTTGTAATAATAACTAATTGGACTTCATTTGTATTGACACCAACACGCACGACAATTGTACGAATAATACCTTGATTTGAGCGTCCATCATAGATCGGGATGTCCAAATCAGCAATCATTTTTTTTGCTGCATTTGTCACGATTGTTGTCATTGGATGCTGTACTAAGCAATTGTCGATGTCCAATAATTTTTGGCTGTTTTCAACAAATAAACCAGCCATCACTTGATTACCAGGTTTACGAACTTGGAATTGGCTCTTATTACGATATTTCCAAGGGTCTTGCATACCAATCGTGTTTTTAACAGTTACTTTTGGTGCAAGCTTCGCCACGTATTTGTTCAATGCTTGATTGATGACATGTTTTTTCGCTACGAGTTGACTCGCATAAGTCATATGTTGAAGTTGGCAACCGCCACATTCTTCATATACTGGACAAGGTGGTTGTACACGATGTTTTGAACGTTTATGAATTTTTAAAATTTTAGCTTCAGAAAAATTACCGCCAACTTTTGTTAGCTCACAGTAAATTTCTTCCCCAATCAATGCGCCTTTTACAAAGACGATGTTTTTATTATAGTAACCAATACCCTCGCCATTAATGCCGAGTTTTTTAATATTTAATGGAATACGTTTACCCAGTTCCATAATTGTTTGTTGCATTATCATTGCCACGTCCTTTTTTTAATCATTTGTTCATTATAACGAAGGAAGACGATGAAGGAAAGGAATTATAAAAGATTCGTAAGGGCATCCTGTATTTTTGCATATGAAAACTCAAAGCCGCTGTTTTGTAAAACGACTGGTATTACGCGTTGACCTTCTAAAATCATCATGCTTTTTTCGCCGAGTGCAATCTTTAGCAAGGGTGATGGAGTTGGAAACCAATGCTTGCGTTGTAAAATAGTCGAAATTGTTTGGCCAATCTGTGTCATGCGTACAGGGTTTGGAGAAGTGATATTCACCGGTCCGGAAATTGATTCATCGTGTAAAATAAAATCGATTGCCCGTGCGACATCGTCTAAATGGACCCAAGATACCCATTGTAATCCACTCCCAAGATTGCCACCGACATGTAGTTTATAAGGTAGTACCATCATAGGTAACGCGCCACCGCCTTTACCAAAAATAACACCAAAACGACAAAGTACGACACGCACGCCAAGTGCTTGTGATTTTTTAGCGACACTTTCCCAATCAGCGACAGTTTTGCCTAGGAAATCATGTGCTTGTTGAGTAGAGGCTTCGTTATAGGTAGCTGCTTTAGACGTTGGATAAATTCCAACAGCACTCGCATTTACTAATACTTTTGGTTTTTGAGGTAATTCTTCAATTAAACGATTAATGGCCATTGTTGCCTCAATCCGACTAATATAAATTTCTTCTTTGCGATTTTTAGTCCAACGACCTTCATTTAGAGAGGTGCCAGCTAGATTGATGATCGCATCAATATTTGAGAGCTGTTTTTCGGGAGCGCTACCAGCTTTTAGCCATTGAACATATTTAATAGCACCGTCTGTATAACTCGGTTTGCGCGTTAATATAATCACTTCATGATTCGCGTGCAATAAATAGCTTGAGAGTGCATGCCCGACAAATCCACTACCACCAGCAATAACAATTTTCATTTTATTTCCCCCTTTTATTCGTTCTTTGTTATTATTTTACCCTAAATAACTAAAAAACAAGCGATGTAAGACTTTTCAAAAAGAGGTATACTAAATAGATTAGGGGTGATTACATGACTCGTGTAATAACGAAAATTACTCGTCAGAAACGAAATGAAGAACGGTATAATATTTTCTTAGATGAAAAATACGCTTTTAGTGTCGACGAAAGTATATTGATCCAACATGGTTTAACGAAAGGTAAAGTATTGGATGAACTGGCTGTCGGAGAAATTGCTTTTGAAGATGAAGTATCGCGTGCATTTAATAGAGGCTTATCTTTTTTGAGTTATCAAATGCGCAGTGAGCATGAGATTCATCAAAAGCTACTAGCCGACGAGTTAGGTGAGGCTGTTATTATGGAAGCAATCCAAAAGCTGAAACGCATCGGTTTATTGAATGATGAAACTTATTCAAAAGCACTTACCGATACGAAGAAACGTACATCAAAAAAAGGACCACGTGCAATCGCTCAAGATTTGAAACAAAAAGGCATCTCTCCGGAATTGCAACAACAGATGCTCGATGAGTTTTCTGATGAGGAGCAGTTGACGATGGCCCTAGCACTCGCTCAAAAAAAAGCGGATGCAGAATCACGTAAAACACCAAGTCAAGTAAAGCAGAAAATTCAAGAAATGCTTATGCGAAAAGGTTATGGTTTTGCGATTATCCAAGAGGTCATTGGTAAAATTGAATTGATACGAGATGAAGAGGATTGGGCAAATCTCATCGAAGCGCAGGGAGAAAAAATTTGGCGTAAATACAGCCAGAAGTATGAAGGATATGATTTGAAAATGCGCGTCAAGCAAGGATTGTACCAAAAGGGCTTTCCATCTGATATAATCGAACAGTTCATAGACATGAAGGAGCATAACTAATGGAAAAAAAATATAGCGACATGACACCAACTGAATTACGTGAATTAATAGCAGTATTACGCGAAAAGGCTAGAAAAGCAGAACAATTAGGTATTATTAATGAATTTGCAGTTTACGAGAGAAAGGCCATATTAGCATCAGCCTTTTTATTAAAACCTGAGGACTTTAAAATTGGCGAGATTTATCGTATTCAAGCTGATCCCGGTGTATTCTTTAAAATTGATTATTTAAAAGGTGTATATGCATGGGGCTATCGTCTAGGCGGCAATGTTCAGATTGAAGCTATTCCGATCTCTATGTTAATCGATGTAAAGGAGGCTTTTTAATTGGAAGAGACAATCGAGCAATTAACAGCGTTATTACAAGAGCAGAATGATAAAATTTCATATGAAAAAGCGAGAGTATGGATTGAGTTACTATGGTCAGATTTTGAATCTACCTATGCTCGAGCAGGCTATAAGTATAAGGGCGCAGAAATGACTGAAAAATTCATTCGTCAATGGATTCAAAGTTATGGAGCGACATTGCATGAATTTGTGGCACGTAATCCAAAGTATGCGCATTTATTAGAGAATCTAGATTAACATAATGAACTCCCGAGCTTATAAGCGGGGGTTTTTTCATTGAAAATAACCAATGAAAAACGCCCATGCACAAGGCAAGGACGCTTATTATATTAACTATTATTACTTTCTTCTTCTAATTTTGATTGTAGCTTCTCTTCAGAAAAAATCCAACCAGTGAAGGAGCGTACAACTGTTAAAGAGGGATCTATAACAGCCACAGCTACAAATGGATAGCGATTATTACTACGGTAGCGTAAATCAATTAATCGTATTTCCTTCAAATCGTCTTCAATATCGCGTATTTCGAAGCGATAAAGGGGTGAAAAAGAGATGAAACTTTGCAAGTCAGGTGTTTGCATTGCTGCATGAAACTCAGGTGTATCAGGAAGCGGCTCTATGAGAAATTTATCTAATAAGGTGATAGAGCGACCATAAGCTCTTCCGACATAATGATGGGTGGACGAGTTGGCGGCGATTCTATATTGGAAAAAATACCTTGTTGGCGATAATAAAATAATATCTGCATCTGGTATTGTATTTTTTACGGCATGAATCACAGCATGATGCAACGCATAGCGAATAATATAGTAGACGGTGAGTATGGCGTATAAACTAAACATAGTGATGACTGGATTTGCACCAAATGCCCAAATCATAATGGCAATCACATGCAAACCAAAAATAATAGGATCAAACGTATTGATCATGCCTAATGCAATCCACTTTTTAGAAAAAGGCCTCAACGCCTGCGTTCCGTAGGCATTGAATATATCGACGAAAACATGCAATGCAACAGCAAAAAATGTCCACAGCCACAAATGCAGTAAATTGGCACTTGGGATTAATAAAAATAAAACAAGTGAAATTAAAAGAGGCCATAAGATGACTGCGGGAATAGAATGGGTAATGCCACGATGGTGACGTATATAAACTGCATTATTCCGCAGTTTTAAAATTGTATCGATATCTGGAGCTTGTGAGCCGATGATCACACCTGCAATAACTGCAGTAGTCGTTGCTGTACTATTAGCGACGACTGGATCGACTAAAGTCAAACCACCGATTGCGATTCCCATGACTAAATGTGTTCCTGTGTCCATAAATTCAGCTCCTAACATGACAAAAAACAAATATTCTATAAAGCAAGCATACAATACTATACCCAGTTTTAGCTTGTTTTAAGTCTGAAAAAAGGAGGATCATCATGTCCTATCCATATATAAAAGAATTCCAAAACTCTTTAGTTGAATGGTTCCAAAGAGAAAAAAGAGATTTACCATGGCGTAAAACAAAAGATCCATATAAAATCTGGGTTTCTGAGGTAATGCTACAGCAAACACGCGTAGATACCGTCATTCCTTATTACGAAAATTTTTTAGAAAAGTTCCCGACTGTTGAAGCATTGGCAACGGCTGAAGAAGAGTTTTTATTGAAGCAATGGGAAGGGTTAGGCTACTATTCTCGCGTTAGAAATTTACAAGCGGGTGTGCGAGAAGTTGTCGAAAACTATCATTCAATCGTACCAAATAATCGCGCAAGTATATCCACTTTAAAAGGTGTAGGTCCCTATACAGCAGGTGCAGTATTATCCATTGCGTATGGCGTACCCGAGCATGCTGTTGACGGCAATGTCATGCGCGTTTTGAGTCGCGTTCTATTAATAGAAGATGACATCGCTCTGCCCAAGACAAAAAAAGTATTTGAAAAAGCCGTGATGGACTTGATGGACATTAAACATCCATCAGATTTTAATCAAGGCTTAATGGAATTAGGTGCATTAGTTTGTACACCAACATCACCAAAATGTTTACTATGCCCTGTGCGTGACTACTGTGGCGCATTTGCCGAAGGACAGACTAGTAACTTACCGGTGAAAACAAAGAAAACAAAAGTCAAAAAACTTGCATATGATGTCTTTATTGTAGAGAATGACAAGGGGCAATTATTAATGGAGAAACGTCCTGAATCAGGTCTGCTAGCTAATATGTGGGAGTTTCCAATGGTTTTAGAAAATGAACATTATTCAGCTTTAGCGGAGTTTTCACAGCAATATAGTGTGGAAGTGCTGGGGCAGGAAGCGTTGCTAACTTTAAAACATGTATTCTCGCATATTGTATGGAACTTAAGTAGTTACTATGTTCAGGGCGAGTCGAAGTCGGGTATATGGTTATCATTGGAAGAAATTGAGCAATTACCATTAGCAGTGCCTATGCAAAAGATTTTACAACAATATAAAATTTCTCGAAAAAAACTATAAAGCACACTAGCTTGAAAAAACACCAAATACGTAAATCTTTTAGATGTTCATAGCTTTTTTGCTATAAGTTTTTCCAGGACATTGTTATAATGTTACAAAAGACTTCATCAATACAATAATTGTTTTACAAAAAGGTGGGCGAAGCGATGGCGATTCCAACTGAAGGGGAAATTGTACAAATACATAGTTATAAGCATAACGGTCGTATACACCGAGTGTGGCAAGAAACGATGGTACTAAAAAGTACACCGAAAATGATGATTGGTGCCAACGATCGTACGCTTGTTACGGAGTCTGATGGTAGGACATGGCTAACGAGAGAGCCGTCTATTACTTACTTCCATACGGAACTATGGTTTAATATTATTTGTATGTTAAGAGAAGATGGTGTTTATTACTATTGCAATATTAGTTCACCATATGTTTTTGATCACAACTCAATAAAATACATCGATTACGACCTAGATGTAAAAGTATTTCCGGATATGACTTACACAGTACTCGATGAAGATGAGTATGAACAGCACCGTCTAGAGATGGATTATCCATTGGTGATCGATGAAATATTAAAGGCTAATATTAAAAAACTAATTGGCTGGATCAAACAACGCCGGGGTCCATTTGCAGCTGATTTTATCAAAGTATGGACAAAGCGATATGAGCTACAAAAAGAAATTAAAAATCAACAATAAGTTACGGGCTATCTCAAAGTGAATGACTTTGTAGAGAGCCTTTTCTATTGAAAGAACGAAGGAAGTGTTTGGATGGGGAGCATGCGTAGGTATATGCAATTCGTCAAGCCGTATAAATGGGATATAGTTATTACATTCTTTTTTGGTATCATCAAATTTATGATTCCATTAGCAACACCGATCATCATTAAAATTGTCATCGATGATATTATCGGCGCAGAAAAATTATCGACAGAACAAAAAACGACAGAACTGTTTATGTGGCTTGGTATTATGGCCGTGATGTTCTTTATATTAAGACCGCCAATTGAATACTATCGTCAATATTTTGGGCAAAGGATCAGTAATCGTATTCTTTTTGATATTCGCAATAAGATGTATGGACATTTGCAGAAACTCGGCCTTAAATTTTATGCGAATAATCGTGTCGGTGATGTAATTTCACGAACAATTAATGATGTTGAACAAACAAAAGAATTTGTTGTCACAGGTCTCATGAATGTATGGATTGATTTAGTAACAGTGTTCATCGCCATTGGCATTATGTTATATATGGATGTGGAGTTAACATTAGTAACGTTAGTAGCATTACCGTTTTATATTATCAGTGTGAAGTTCTTCTTTACACGCTTACGAACTTTGACGCGTGAACGATCTAAAGCGTTGGCTGGTGTGCAAAGTTATTTGCATGAAAGAGTGCAAGGGATGAGTGTGATTAAAAGTTTTACGCTAGAAAAACATGAGCAAGCTATTTTTACAAAGACGAACCAAAACTTTTTAGATAAAGCACTTGATCAAACGCGTTGGAATGCTAAAACGTTCATGGTCGTCAATACAATAACTGGAATTGCACCCGTAGCGGTTGTAGGGTACGCTGGTTATCAAGTAATTCATGGCAATATTACGGTTGGTACATTAGCATTATTTATCGGCTATATTGATAGTTTGTATAATCCATTAAGAAGACTTGTCAATTCATCTACAACATTGACACAGTCTGTCGCTTCAATGGACCGTATGTTTGATTTATTTGATGAAGAATATGATATTACGGACCAGAAAAATGCAAAAGATCTGCCAATAGTACAAGGAAAAGTACAATTTGATGATGTGGTATTTCGTTACGATCCTGAAGGGCGCAATATTTTAAATCATATGAGCTTTACGATTGAAGCGGGACAAACAGCTGCTTTCGTCGGTATGAGTGGCGGAGGAAAATCGACAATTATTAGTTTGATTCCACGCTTCTACGATGTTTTAGAAGGTGCCATAAAAATTGATGGTCATGATATTCGACACACGACCATTCACTCTTTGCGTGATCAAATCGGGATTGTGCAGCAAGATAATGTGTTGTTTAGTGATTCCATTAAAGAGAATATTATGATGGGGAATCCACGCGCAACGGATGAAGAAGTGATTAAAGCAGCTAAGGCAGCAAACGCACATGACTTTATCATGGAATTTCCAGAGGGCTATAATACAATGGTTGGAGAACGCGGCGTCAAATTGTCTGGAGGACAAAAGCAACGTGTAGCAATCGCGCGAGTATTTTTAAAAAATCCTCCAATATTAATTTTAGATGAAGCGACTTCGGCACTCGATCTTGAAAGTGAAGCATTAATCCAAGAATCATTAGAACGACTAGCGCATAATCGTACAACATTAATCGTTGCACATCGCTTATCGACGATTACTCATGCTGATCAAATTATGCTCATTGATCATGGTGAACTAAAAGAAGTCGGAACACATCAAGAGTTGATGGATAGAAAACGACTTTATAGCGATTTATTTAATGTACAAGTACTGAATTGAAAAAGAGTTCGTCCCTATCCATAAAATGGATAGGGACGAACTCTTTTATTTTTTAAATAACCTCTTCATTTTTCTCTTTAAACGATTCTTTGGAATGATGCTGTTGGAATGATGTGATCAGCGTATCTAAATGCTCCAAGTTTTCTTCATAATCTAAAATACGAGATAGAATATGCAATAAATGATAACTTGAAAATTCTTCTTCGCCTTCTTTAGCATGTTCTTGGACGATGTATTTTGCAAAAACATCCATTACCTCATTGCGTTGTAAAAATTCCTCTTGCCCAATCCAAGTTGTATGTTCCGCCTTCAACTTCCCAGTATATTTTAGCAGTAGTTGCTCATGGTAAGTGAGTAAGTAGTCCAGTCGCGACTGAATCATAATATGGAATTTTTCAGGCATTTGAGATAATTCATTTTCATGGAGGTGTAGACGATTTAATAATTCAATACTTTTTGTCATCGTAATGAGCATTTGTCTATAGACAACGAGTTTTCTAAACTTCACATGACGTGCTTTTTTTGTATAGGGGCGTTCTTCTTTAAAAAGTTTATATAAAGAACTAACGCGTTCATACTGCTCGCGCAACCTACGTAAAGATTGCTTTGTGGAAGTATGTTCTGAAGCTTGACGAACGGCCAAACGAATCCATTTAATAATATCACTTTGTAAATACTTGATGGAGGTGAAAAGACGCTCCTCGTATTTCGGTGGTAAGAAAATGAGATTGATGATGAAAGCAGCAAGAACACCTGTCATAACTGTGAGAAATCTCAAAACTGCAAATTCAATAAAATCACCTTGTTGGAATTCTAAAATGACGATGACGGTTACCAATGCCAAAGAGATACTACTCTCTAGTTTGAAACGCATCATAATGAGCAGGGTAACGATGACAGCAAAACCTACAACGGCAAAGGAATGACCGAATACTGTACCGAAAATGACGGCGACAACTGCGCCAATTATATTACCTTGTACCTGCTCGATAATTGTTTTATAAGAGCGATAAATCGAAGGCTGCAATGCGAATATCGCTGCTATTCCTGCAAAGATAGGAGAAGGTAACTCCAACCAAGTTGCAACATAAAAGGCAAGGACAATCGCAAGGCCTGTTTTTAATATCCGGGCACCTAATTTCATGAGAAATGGGTAACCTCACTTTCTGACTTTATATGGACGTACTCTAAACTATTAAGTACGTTGGGTCAACTATAATTTTAATTGTAGACAAAATCCACAACTTTTACCAAATATATTGATACAATAAAGAAACAAATAAACTTTGGAGGTAATGGATATGACAAATTTGACTGGTTTACAAGCACCTGATTTTTCTTTGCAAAATGAGAAAGGTGAAACAGTTTCCTTGAGCGACTTTCTGAATAAGAAAAACGTGATTTTATATTTTTATCCAAAAGACATGACACCAGGTTGTAAGACTGAAGCATGCGATTTTGCAGCAGCGTATGAAGATTTTTCTGATTTAGATGCAGTTATTTTAGGTGTGAGTCCAGATTCAGCTGAACGTCATAGTAAATTTATCGACAAACATGGCCTACCATTTTCACTATTAGTAGATGAAGACCAAGAAGTAGCAGAAAAATATGGCGTTTGGCAATTAAAGAAAAATTTTGGCAAAGAATATATGGGTATTGTACGTTCAACCTTCCTCGTCAATAAAGAGGGAATCGTGCAACAGGAGTGGAGAAATGTAAGAGTAAAAGATCATGTAGCAGCAGTTGCCGAAGTGCTGAGAAAAGCAGGTGACAATTAACATGATTTATTTTACATTTGATCCACGCCCTGATTTGAAAAGTGATTTACAGTCAAGCCTACCAAATGAACAATTGATCTTTGCTAAAAAAATAGATCCTAGTGATTTTGCAAAAGCGGAAATTATCGTGTCATATGGCGAAGACCTTACACCCGAAAATATTGCACTTGCGCAAGAGTTAAAATGGTTATTCATCGCATCAGCTGGTGTTGAGAAATTACCATTAACTGAATTGAAAGAGCGAGGGATAACTGTCTCAAATGTGAGAGGGATTCACAAAACGCCAATGGCTGAATCAGTTCTCGGTCATATTTTAGCCCATTACCGTTCTTTGCCCACTATTTACAAAGAACAAACACAACATAATTGGCGACGTAAAATGCCATCAAAAGAATTGCGTGGGCAAACAGCTTTAATTTTAGGACCAGGAGCGATAGGTGGAGAAATTGGTCGTTTACTACAAGCATTTGGTGTACAAACAATCGGCTGCAATCGCTCAAAAAAACATGCACCTTTTATGGATCGTATGGTGGGGTTTGATGACTTACTCACCGCGTTACCTACGGCTGATATCGTGCTATCAGTATTACCAAGTACACCACAAACCTATCATTTATTGACGACTGAATATTTTTTGGCAATGAAGGAAGATGCACTATTCTTGAATTTTGGACGCGGAACATTAGTAGAAACTGCCGTGTTACAACAAGCACTTGAAACACATGAAATTGCTGCTGCTGTTTGTGATGTTTTTGAAGAGGAACCATTACCTGCAACATCAGCGCTATGGCAGCTCGAGAACCTGACTGTATCTCCCCATACATCGAGCCACTCATCACGCTACTTAGAAAGAAGTTTTGAGTTATTTAAACGTGATTTCATTAACTACAGAGCACATAAAATAAATGAGCTAGAAAATCTTGTGGATTTAACTGCAGGCTATTGATTTTCATTCATAGCACCCTATTTGAGAATAGCATCTGATTTTTTTAGTGGATAAACTATAGAAGTTGACAGAGTGCACTGTATTTCGATACACTATTTATAACAATTATAATTAAAGAATATTTATGAAAGAGGTGCATGGCGATGTCAGAAAAGCAATTAGAGACTGCGCTAGACACGCTGAAAAAAACAGGCGTTAGGATTACTCCGCAACGTCATGCGATTTTAGAATACTTAATTGAAACGATGACACATCCAACAGCGGATGATATCTATAAATCATTAGAAGCGAAATTTCCGAATATGAGTGTCGCAACGGTTTATAATAATCTGCGCGTATTCAAAGAGTCTGGCTTAGTGCAAGAATTGACTTATGGAGATAATGCAAGTCGTTTTGATTTTATTACGAGTAAGCATTATCATACGATTTGTGAATCTTGTGGCAAAATTGTCGACTTCCACTACCCAGGGCTAGATGAAATCGAACGTTTTACCGAACATGTTACAGGTTTTAAAGTAAATTCACATCGTTTAGAAATCTATGGTCTATGTCCAGCTTGTCAGACTAAATCGTAAAAATGATTTAAAGGCTTGGGAAATTGATGAGATTTCTCAAGCCTTTTTTATGCAAAAAAAAAGAGCAGCAGCAGCCCCTCTTACTTTGAATCTATTTCTTGCGTCTTTGATTTTGTTTTATTATTATAAGATTGGTCAAACTCTTTACCGATTAGATTTGGATCCAATGTCAAAGGTTCATTACAATACATGCACATATCAACACGTCCTAAGACTTTTGTATGCTTTTGACAGCTTGGGCATGCGACCACAATAGCGCGCGTTGATAATAATCCAATCCAAGCATATGTAGCGGTACTACCGATAATGCATAATAAACCAAGCGTCATAAAGATGATGACTAACACAGCATTCTCTTTAAAGAAAATAGCGCCATACATGATGACAAATCCAATAAAGATTAAGGATAAAGCAAATGAACGTATTTTGTTTATTTTGTTTTTATAGGGTTTCATATGTAGACCTCCTAATCTATAATTTACTATATCATATAAAATTGTAAAAAATAAACAAAGATACTATTTTTTTATTTGAAGAATAATTATGAGGAGGAGTAGAATGGAACATATATTGAGACCTATTTATCAAGAAAGAGCGGGCGATCCAAACACATTAGGCGCAATTCTTGTAGAAAAAGTTGATGAATTAAGTCCGACGACGGATAATTTTGATTCTGTGTTGCTTCTATTAGTAAAAGAAGCAGAGTTACCGATCTTTACAAAGCATTATACTTATAATAATCGAATTACTGCTATGCATATAATTACAGAGGCACAGCTTAGGAAATGGTTATTATTAGCAACGAATAAAAAACTTGTAGATTGGTTATATAACGGACGCGTTGTTTTTGATCGCAATGAATTTGTTAGCACATTACGTAAAGAATTAAAAGATAATCCTTATTACGGTCGCTCTATTAAGATGGGTATCGAATTTTCAAAGCTATTACGCCGCTATCAAGAAGGACGTGTTAGCTTTGAACAAAAGAACTTCTTTGATGCATATCATCATATGAGTGAGTCGCTATTACATTTAGCCAGACTATCTATAATAGAAGAAGGGAACTATCCAGAACTAATGGTCTGGAATCAAGTACGCTACTTTAATGCAGAAGTATATCGATTAAATGAAGAATTTATTATGAGTTCAGAATCCATCGAACAAAGATTGGAACTTGTATTTCTAGCAACTGAGTTTATGTTGAATTCTAAAATGGAAGAATGTAGCGTCCATATACTACGTGTTATGGAAGAACAAACGAATTGGTCTATTCAACAATTACATGAACAAGAAGAACTTAAAAATTATTCAATAAACCTAGAAGTATTCATTGAATACTTAGTAGATAAAGGGTATATTGATATAGAACGTTTGGAGACAAAAACGCCAAATGTCTATCATCGATACTATGTAGTGCATGGATGAACAGTCGTTTTAAATGTTTTTAAAAAAACTTTTAAAACATAGTTGACAATTGATATGATATTATTGTATTATAGTAATTGTCGTTAGGACAACAACAAGAAATAACGAAACAGCTTACTCAAACAACGTTAAAAACTTTTTCAAAAAAGTTGTTGACAAAGAAAAAGTAAAATGTTAAGATATTAAATGTCGCTGAAACAAAACGACAACAACAAAACATGAACCTTGAAAACTAAACAAGCAGTGAAGTTAATCAATATAAAGTCTTACAAACTTTAATTAGTGCGTAAGCAAACGAAGACATTCTATTCGTAGAATGTCGTTATCGAA
>NZ_QFVR01000011.1 GCF_003143975.1 Kurthia sibirica
TGATTTTTCATTTATTATAGACGAATTAAAATCAAAATACTGTTTGGATAATGGTCGAAATGCGATTCCACCAATTTTCGCTGTCAATCTTAAGCGGATATTAAAACTGCTAAATGAAAAAGAGTAAAAAATAGACAATGAAATAAGGCACTTTCTGTTCAAATCGAACAGAAAGTGCCTTATTTTTATCTAACAAATCAACTCGTCATAAAAAACGTAAGTTTTTCAGTGCCCTCCCATTTTACAGGACAGCTTTTTGAAGAAAAGATTATTGATCAGATTTACGAACGCCACCAGTTGCATAGTGTTCTTTTTTCATTTCTTCAATAATGATAGAAACAGCTTCTTTAGGGGCAGCAACAGTATGAGACACGGCAGTAGTGACTTCTTCTACTAGGTTGCGTAATTGCTCATCTGTGCGTCCTTCAATCAATTTAATCGTTACGATAGGCATAATTATTCCTCCTCAGCTATAATATAGTGTATATTCGTAATGATAACAGAACGGAGTGAAATAGCGAATGGAAAACGACAATAAAGCACCAAAAAAAATGGAATTCACCATTATAAAAAATGCACCAACTGATGGACATAAAGGATACGGCATTGGTTCAATCTCCTTAGAAAATGTGTCGCCCCTTTTTATAGATGTAGCAGAAAAATCAGCTGAGGTCGATATCGGTGGGATGCACGCACGAAGTTCATTTGAACGTGGCGTGAAGTTCACAACAAATCGCGAAGATTCTGAGGGCGGTAAAGCATTTTGGTTAGTCTGGATTACGATTGATCAAAAAGCAGAAGGCGCTTACTATGCAGGTGTAACGGCTTGTGAAATGGTCGTCAATAAAGAAAAACGTCGTGGCTATAAAGTGTTAGCAGATCACGTCAATAAAATGGATAAATCAATGAAGCGTAAAATAATAGTTGATGAAATGGATGCATCTTCAAAAGAAGTATTACGCAATTACTTGCAAAACTTTAATGAAGATATGTGGAATTTATCAGAAAAAGAGCTTCATGATGCCTTAAATAAAGTCGATTAAATGAATTCTCTGTGAATAATAGTTTTATGCAAAAGAACATGGTTGAAACTGACGTTGAAAGGAAGTACACTTGTGTTAAAGCTTACAAATGTAAGCTAGGACAAATTGTACACTCGTATAACAAGGAGTGTCGCAAAGTGTATGAACCTTACAACCCAAGCCATACATGATGCGATATTTAATCGTTTGTACACTAAAATAAGCTTTCGCCATACTGGATTTTAACGGACTCCAGTTGCGGCGAAGGTTTTTTTATTGTTCGCTCGCATAAGTACATAGAGTAAAATAGTTGATGATCACAGACGAATAAGCTTTCATTGAAAGGGAAGGAATGACCTTTTCATGGCGTCATATGAGTTGGAATTTGAATGATATAAAACCCTGTATGATGGAAAAATCATACGGGGTTTTATACTGGTCAACTATCTCTCTTTCGCTTCATGGTTATTATTTAATTTGATTGGCATGGCTAATTTGAGCTATACCATTGCGCGAAGCAAATTCTGTTGCACGGTTAGCCGCCTGAGTCAGCTCAGGAATTGATTTTCCGTTATCTGGGAAAGAAGAGATGCCGATGGATATGGTGACATCAACGATGGTGTTATTGGATAGCGTGAACGGCATGTCTGAAATTTCATGTGTAAAGATTGTTGCATAGTGGAGTCCGATTGCTGGTGGTGCATCATAGCAAAGTAAATAAAATTCTTCGCCACTCGCTCGTGCAGCATAGCCATTATTTGCTGCGGCAAAGATTTTTAAATGATTCGCTAAGTTTAACAATATTTCGTCGCCAAAAGAATGGCCATAAATACGATTAAAGCGTTTAAATTGATCGATATCAATAATAAGTATGGAAAAAGGTTGCTGTTCGATGAGAGCAAGTTGGAAAATTTCTTGAAATTTACGACCATTAGGTAAATTTGTCACATAATCTGTTTCTGCTAGTTTTTCAATCGTACGAATGCGTTCAAATTGAGCGTGAAATAATTTCATAACAGCAAATGTTATATAAAATCCAGAAATAATCGTAAATAAGAAAATAATAGTAAGACGAATGGCTGGAATTGTATTTGGCTGAAGAATAAATAACACAATCATAATTTCAATGGCAATGAATAGTAAATAAAAATGAATATTACGTTGAGTCATCGGTTTTTTTGCTGTGAAAAAAGCCATAACGAGACCGATAGCAATCAAGTTTATACCAGAAATGAAACTTGTCATTGAAAGATCGAAGGCGAATATACGGAACAGGCCAACTAATGTGGAAGAAATCAGAATAGCAATTGGACCACCTAAAAGACCAGAAAATAAAATGCAAATATTTCTAGAGTCGCCGATAATGCCGTTGTCAAAAGGTACGGATGTTTTCATGAGTATGATTGAAATAGCAGTGGCAATTACACCAATTACATACGGTTGGTATTCTTTGTGATACAGACGATGTACTTGTGTTAATTCGAAAATATAGTACGTTAAAATGATACATGTAAAGAGAATGGAAAAATTGATAAGTATGCCAATAATCATATAATAACTCCTATAGATTTTTTACTGTTTGTATTATAACATTTGTACGCATGGCTAAAAGAAAAAATATTTTGGACTATAAAACGATGAAATAGGTATTCCTTTGTCGAAAAGCTTGCTAGCAGTTTGGCAATGGCAATTACTGTCTTGAAAAATAGCCCCTATATATCCTATAATAAGAAGGTTATATAAAAAAGAAGCGGAGGTGCGGATGAATGACACAACTACCAACTGCACCAATTAAGCTAAAGTTGATTACAACAATCACGCAACCAGATGAAAAACCTGAGGTAATTGAACTATGGTCGACAGGGACAATTATGAGAAAACGTGATCAGGTGTATATACAATATGAAGAAGTGTTGGAAGAGCATAAAATGAAAACAACTTTGCGTTTTGGTCATACGGATGCAATTATTATGCGCAACGGTGATATCAAAATGCGTTTACCATTCGTTTTAGATGCACTTCAACGTGGTCATTATGAAGCGGCATTTGGCACGATCCCACTTCTGACACATACGAAAAAAATGACGTTTAAAGAAGCAGCTGATGGCTCAAACAACGGTGAATTTTTCATTCAATACGACATGATTATCGATGATAAAATAGTTGGCGATTATCAATTAGAATTTACTTATTCGGAGGGAATATAATGAACGCAATCGAACAAGCTCAACAGGCGGTCAAAGCAGCATTTCTAGAGGCTATTACAAAAGCACAATTAATCGAAGATACAAGTGCATTAAAGATCCATTTAGAAGCATCAAAAAGTAAGGCGAATGGTGACTATGCAACAAATATAGCTATGCAATTAACGAAATTGGCAAAAAAACCACCACGTGTTATTGCAGAAGCAATTTTAGAAAATTTAGATACCGCTTCAGCAAATATTGAAAAAGTAGAAATTGCGGGTCCAGGTTTTATGAATATTACATTAGCAAAAGATTATTTAGCACAAGTTGTACCTACTGTTCTGACACAAGGTGCTGATTATGGTCGCTCAAATTTTGGAGAAGGACAAAAAGTGCAGGTTGAATTCGTTTCAGCTAATCCTACTGGCGATTTACATTTAGGTCATGCACGTGGTGCTTCTGTTGGTGATTCATTATGTAATGTTTTAGCATTTGCAGGACATGATGTTTCACGCGAATACTATATTAATGATGCTGGGAACCAAATTACAAAATTAGCTAAATCACTTGAAGCACGCTACCGTCAGTCATTGGGACAAGAAGCAGCGGTACCGGAAGACGGTTACCACGGTAAAGATATTATTACTATTGCTACTGAACTTTCAGCTGAATATGGCGAAGCAATTCTTGCCCAATCAGATGAAGAACGTTTCGAATTTTTCCGCACACATGGTTTAAAACATGAGTTTGGTAAATTACAAAAAGACTTAGCGGATTTCCGTGTTCATTTTGATGTATGGTTCTCTGAAACTTCACTATATAAAGAAGGTAAGGTACAAGTTGCAATCGATAAATTAAAAGAAAATGGTCATGTTTTCGAAGAAGACGGTGCAACATGGTTCCGCTCAACTACTTTTGGTGATGACAAAGACCGTGTACTCATTAAATCAGATGGTACTTACACGTATCTAACACCAGATATTGCGTACCATGAAGATAAACTTCGTCGTGGTTTCAATAAACTAATCAATATTTGGGGTGCAGATCACCACGGCTATATCCCACGTATGAAAGCGGCAATTCAGGCATTGGGGTATGATCGCGATACACTGGAAGTAGAAGTAATTCAAATGGTTAACTTATTACGTGATGGCGAAAAAGTGAAAATGTCCAAACGTACAGGTAATGCGGTTACACTTCGTGAATTAGTAGAAGAAGTTGGTCTAGACGCAGTGCGTTACAATTTTGCTATGCGCGCCGGCGATTCTCACATGGACTTCGATCTGGATTTAGCAGTTAAACAATCAAATGAAAATCCAGTTTACTATGCACAGTATGCGCACGCACGTATTTGCTCAATTCTACGTCAAGGTGAAGAAAAAGGCTTTACACTTTCAACAGAAAATATGTCACTATTAGTGACTGATAAAGATATTAGTGTTCTGAAAAAAGTTGGGGATTTCCCTAAAGTTGTTGCAGATGCTGCAAAAGCACGCGCACCACACCGTATTACAAATTATATCCAAGAACTTGCTGCTACATTCCATAGTTTCTACAATGCTGAAAAAGTATTAGATTTGGATAATCGTGAACGATCAGAAGCGCGTATTGCCATGATTTCAACAGTGAAACAAACGTTAGCAAACGCACTACATTTAATCGGTGTTTCATCACCTGAAAAAATGTAAGATCAAAATAAAAGCTACTTTGATACGTCAATTCGTATCAAAGTAGCTTTTTTTATACCTATTGCTCGTCTTTTATGACTTGTCGCTTTAGGGTATAGTGAAAATAGGGCAAAATAGAGTTATTACAGCAATGGGAGGGTTTTCATTGAAAAGAATCATTACTATGAGCGCGCTCTTCATCGTCGCTTTATTGATGTTAACGGCATGCAATACATCACAAACGACCGACAATAAAAATGAATCACCACAAACAGCAGAACAAACGAAGCATTATCCACTAAAAATTAAAGATGCAACAGGTCATACTGTGGAAATTAAAGAAGAACCTCAAAAAATTGTGTCACTTATTCCAAGTAATACAGAAACATTGGCAGCATTAGGTGTTGAGAAAAAATTAATTGGTGTTTCTGACCTAGATGATTATCCTGCAAGCGTCAAAACAATTGATAAAATCGGTGGCATGGAATTTAATATTGAAAAAATTATTAGTATGAAGCCTGATCTAGTGTTTGCCCATGAAACGATGGCAAAATCATCACAAACGGGTATGCAACAGTTGCGTGATTTAGGTATTCCAATTTTTGTCGTTCAAGAAGCAAGAAATTTCATAGAAACTTACGATACCATTATGGAAATGGGCGTAATTATGAATCGTACGACAAAAGCAAAAGCAATTGTTGATGAGATGACAGCAAAAGTGGAAGATATCCAAAAAAAAGTAGAGAGCGTGAATAGTCAACGTTCAGCATTTATAGAAACTTCAGATGAACCAGAGATTTACACGGCAGGACATGATACGTTTGTCCAAGAAATGTTTGACCTATTATCGATTAAAAATAGTGCTACAAAATCAGGTTGGTATCAAATTAGTTCAGAGGCTATTATAAAAAGTGACCCTGATGTTATTTTAATTATGCATGATTCTGTTCCGGGAATCATTGAACAGGTGAAGAAACGCCATGGTTTCCAAACAATTTCAGCTGTTAAAAATAATCG
Organism: Kurthia sibirica; assembly: GCF_003143975.1. Lineage (GTDB taxonomy): Bacteria > Bacillota > Bacilli > Bacillales_A > Planococcaceae > Kurthia > Kurthia sibirica. The sequence continues at coordinate 5,893 of NZ_QFVR01000011.1, forward strand.
CGTCGTGCAAATAAATGCTGATACCATTAGTCGAACATCCCCTCGGCTAGTAGATGGTTTAGAAGAAATAGCGAAAGCGGTCTATCCAGAGGCATTTAAAAAATGACAATGACACGGAATTATATACTATCGCTTGTCGCACTCCTTATAAGCATTGCGCTTGGTGTATCAATCGGTGCAGTAATGATTCCAATTTCTGCATTATGGGATGCGTCAAACGAAAGCTCAACGAATATATTATGGTCCATACGAATTCCACGTGTTTTATTGGCAGGTTTAGTTGGAGCAGCGTTGGCGCTTGCTGGAGCGGCATTTCAAGGGTTATTAAAAAATCCATTAGCAGATCCTTATACTTTAGGTGTATCTTCTGGTGCATCATTAGCAGCTGTTGCGACAATTTACTTTGGTTTTAGCAGTTCAATTTTCGGACTATTTACACTGCCATTTTTTGGTATGATAGGTGCAGGAGTCTCATTAATTATTGTCCTCGCATTTGCGAAACTCGTCGATCGTTCAATGAAAATGGAAACATTAATATTAACTGGTATTATCGTTAGTTCATTTTTGGGTTCGATGATTTCTTTAATGATTGCATTATCCGGTGATGAAATTCGCCAGATTATTACATGGTTAATGGGAAGTGTATCTATGCGTGGGTGGCCATATGTCAAAATGATTTGGCCATTTATAACACTTGGGGGTATTCTGATCTGGCTTAATCGGCGCGAATTGAATGCCATGTTATTTGGTGAAGAACGTGCGAAATATTTAGGTGTCAACGTTAAAAAAAGTAAGTGGATGATTCTAATTGGTGGTGCTATGTTGACTGGTGCTGCAGTATCTGTCTCAGGCACGATTGCCTTTGTTGGTTTAGTTGTACCCCATATGACACGCATGTTATTTACGACAGATCATCGTCATTTACTGCTGTTATCCGTATTAAACGGTGCAACACTGCTCATCATTTGTGACATTATTTCTCGCACGATCATCGCGCCGACTGAATTACCCATTGGTGTCATCACATCATTTATTGGCGCACCAGTATTTGCATATATTTTCTTTAAACAACGAAGAAAGAAAGGATGATAGAAACTATGCTACAGTTAAATGATGTAGTTGGTGGCTATGATGACGCACATCCAGTTATCAAAAATGTGACGTTCACAATTGATAAAGGGAAAATGATCGGCATTTTAGGTCCAAATGGTTGTGGAAAATCGACGCTATTAAAATTAATCAGCGGTATATTACCTTTGCAAAATGGTTCAGTTCGTATTGATCATAAAGTAGCGCAAAGTTATTCATCGCGAGAATTAGCGCGGAAAATGGCCGTATTACCGCAATTACATAATCATTCATTTTCACATACGGTACGTGAAACAGTAGCGCTTGGTCGCTATCCTTATCAACAAGGTATTTTCTCAAGTTGGAGTCAAGAAGACGAAAATGCTGTCGTTGAATCGATGCGTCAAACAGGCATCGAAAAATATGCGACAGAAGATATTACCTATTTATCGGGTGGCGAGCAACAAAGAACATTTGTTGCACAAGCATTAGCACAAAAATCAGCATTATTGTTATTAGATGAACCAACAAATCATCTTGATATTGAACATCAAAAACAGTTGATGGATTTGATTCAATTTGAAGTGAAAACACATGGTCTGACTGTTTTATCGGTATTCCATGATATGAACTTAGCTGCACTTTATTGCGATGAGCTAATTTTGTTGGAAGCTGGTCACATTGTTGCGCAGGGTGAGCCACATGAAGTGCTGAAAGAAAAACAAGTCGAGAAAGTATATCATACGAAAATAGCTCGAATTTCACATCCAGTTATTCCAAAGCCACAAATTTCTTTATTACCTAGCTCCTACAGTCAAAAAGCGACAGTAGTGTCAGCACAGCATATCAACATATTGAGTGACTATGTATTAGTACAAACACCTGAGCCATTAAAAGTCGTATCCTCGTCATTACATAATGCTGGTATTGGTTGGTACGATACGTTTATGAATCGTACAGTCGACGAATATTATATGTGTGCGGATGCGCATGAAGAAATGGAGCGATATATTCAATTAGCTGGATTTATACCATCGAAAACAGTGGCAATGATGACGGCAGTTGCTGTGAAACACGCTATTATTAAGGAATATGAAGAAGATGGATTGTCGATTGTCGTTGTCGTAACGGCAGGAGTGGGCAACGCCGTTGATGCGTCAAAATCATACTTACGTCAGCCCCTTTGGCATATTGGTACAATCAATATTTGGGTGTTTATCAATGCAATACTGACAGATGAATCTTTGTTACAAGCGATGATGACAGCTACGGAAGCTAAGGTGAAGGCAATGGCTGACGAAAAAATTATGGATACAATCGCGCAAACGATTGCGACAGGTACATCAACCGATAGTTTGCTCATCGCCGCGACACAACAAGGTGAAATGCAGCAATATGCTGGTACTGTGACGAAGGTTGGACGCCTTATTGGGCGTGGTGTTTACGAGGCAACCGTAGAAGCGTTACGCGATTATAAACGAGCGAAAGGAATGATTGAGTGATTATCATCTATCATTTGATTGCTAGCACGCTTGGTTTACTACTGGATCGAGTAATTGGCGATCCACCAAAGTTACCACATCCCGTGCGTTGGATTGGCACGGCGATTCAAGCATTAACACACTGTTTAAACAATGGTACACGACGTTTTTTCAAAGGTGTATTATTAACGACGATTGTCGTAGGGTCGGTGCTCATCATCGTGCTTGTCATCAGTGTCATAACATATCGTATTCATTGGTTGCTCTATCTAGTCGTCCAAACTATTTTTATCATGATTGGTCTCGCGCAAAAATCATTAGCCGAAGCTGCACTAGCAGTGTATGAACCATTACTCGACAAGCATATTGTCGAAGCGCGCGACAAGTTATCATGGATTGTTGGACGCGATACAGCGCAATTAAATGAAGCCGATATTACACGAGGTGTCGTTGAAACGGTGTCGGAAAACACAAGCGATGGTGTAACAGCTCCATTATTTTGGGCATTTATTTTTGGAGCGACAGGTTTATGGGTCTATAAAGCAATCAACACATTGGATTCCATGGTCGGGTATAGAAATGAACGTTTTCAGTACTTTGGTAAATGTTCTGCAAAATTAGATGATATCGTAAACTATATTCCAAGTCGTTTGACCGGTTTTCTCATTATTTTATGTACGCGGCATACATCTGAATATTCATTGAAGGAGCGTTTGAAAAATTGGGCCATCGATGCGTCAAAACACCCAAGTCCAAACAGCGGTTATTTAGAAGCAGCGACAGCCTATCAATTGGGTATTCAGCTAGGTGGCATCAACTACTATGAAGGAATTGCATCACATCGTGCGACGATGGGGCAACCTGTGAGCATCTTGTCTCATCGACATATTAAAGCAGTTATTCAACAAATGCATCAAGTGGTTTTTGCTTTTTGGTGCGTATTAACAAGTGTAGGAGGCATCATTATTTATGTTACCCAACCATGGAGCTAATCCACAATTAATTTTCGAAAAATTGAAAATACCGCTACCAACTCATATAAATGATTTTAGTGAAAATATTAATTTTGCAGGTATACCTCAAACAATCCAACAAGGATGGAATGAGCTGTTACCTCTAATTGAAAAGTATCCACATCCAGATGGTGAACCATTTCGATCAGCGATTGCTGATTATCATGCCATTGAAAAAAAGAATGTCTTCGTTGGAAATGGTGCGGCTGAAATTTTCACTTTACTCGCCAATGTATTAGCACATAAAAAAGTAATCATCGTTCATCCAACATTTTCGGAATATGAGCAAGCACTGAAAGCTCATCATGCTGAAATAATTCATATAACAGTGGAAAATATCGTTGAATGGCAATTGCCAATAGAACGTTTGAAACGTCAGATGATCAAGGCAGATGCACTCTTTTTATGTACGCCAAATAACCCAACAGGTGTTTTACCACCGCGTCAACAATTACTTGAATTACTGGCATGGGGTCAACAACAACAATGTCTTGTTATTTTGGATGAAGCATTCATCGATTGGGTTGATGAAAAGCAATCACTTATTGTACAAGTAGCAAACAATGACTATTTATGTATTACACGCTCGATGACAAAAATGTATAGTATAGCGGGTCTTCGCCTAGGTTATGCAGTGACGTCACAAGCACTTGTTACAGAGATGGGGAAATATGCTAGTCAGTGGCATGTTAACGCATTATCAGCTGTAATCGGGGTGCAATGCTTGGGTGAGCAAGAGTATGTTGCGGCGACGATTGAACAATGTACGAAGCAACGTCGCTATTTTACAGAATTTTTACAGAAAAATGGATGTATAACGACAAATAGCTGCACAAATTTTATTTGTTTTCAGTTACCTCAACCAGAAAAATCACAAACTTTCTACTTGGATATGTTACTAAAGGGCATCATCGTACGTCATACTGAAAATTTTCGTGGTCTTGATGGTCAATGGTTTAGAATTGGTATGAAAACGAGCGAACAAATGGCCTTACTTGAAATGGAGATGACGCAATGGCTCACTCACCAATCATTTTTATAACAGGTGGTGTGCGCAGTGGTAAAAGTCATTTTGCAGAACAGCAAGCACATACTATTGCCAAAAAGCAGGGACGTAATCTCGTCTATTTGGCGACAGCGGTATCATTTGATGTTGAAATGACAGCAAGAATCGAGCGTCACAAATTGGAGCGAAAGGATGATGGGTGGCGAACAATCGAACAATCGAGCCAGCTACCAACACTTGCTAAAAAATTGCAAGATTGTGATCTTGTTTTATGGGATTGCGTGACGACCTGGTTGACGAATGAACTCTATGTGAGAGCCAGTGACTCTGCTTCCGTCGCTTGGCAGAACCCGCATCATTTTGCAGGGATGATTGAACGCACGAAGCACTTTATTATGCTGCTCCAATCGCGACAAATTCCATTGGTTATCGTATCCAATGAAGTGCTAGATGAGCGGATAAGTCGGTCACGAGAAGTCTTGTTTTTTCAACAGCAACTGGGCCAATTTCATCAGTGGCTTGTTGCGCTAAGTACACAAGCAATTGAAATGGATTATTCCCTTCCTTATTATTGGAAAAAGGATGGTGACGTTTTATGAAGGGCTTGTTACTGGCATTACAATTTTTTACCATTATACCAATTCATAAGGAATTACCGATGACGAAGCGACATATTACTACGATGTTCTGTCTATTACCCTATATTGGTGCTTTGATTGGTTGTCTAGCGGCAGTATTATGGTGGCTGACAGAAAATTATTTGGATTTTTCTCCACTCTTAACGGGCTTTTTAATCGTTTTTTTCTTCGTCATTATGACGGGAGGACTTCATTTAGATGGTTTTGTAGATATGAGTGATTCTTATTTTTCGTATCGTAGTATGGAAAAAAGACAGCAAATATTAGCGGATCCACGCATCGGTGCTTTTGGTGCCATGGCGCTATTATTTATTGTCTTAGCCAAAATCATTATCATCATTGAACTATTGCAACAGCAGCAGTTAACATGGTATTGGCTGCTCTTTATTCCGTTTCTTGCTCGCAGTGGCATGGCGCTCTATTTAATACAAACGCCAGCTGCACGTTCGGATGGTCTGGGCGCATTTTTTAAAGGAAAGATTGCTAGATCGCCATTTATAAGTATGACGCTATTATCGCTCGCAATCGGTACAATTAGCCTAATAGGGTGGAGTGAAAATAGTGTGATTCCCCTTATCTTAGTAGGCCTTACACTTGCTGCAAGTTATTTTTTTCGGTATTGGACAAAGAAAAATTTTAATGGTAGCTCTGGCGATTTATTTGGTGCTTTTATTGAAGGGATGGAGGTAGTATTATGGCTAAGCCTTTTATGCTTACTCTAATACGTCATGCTAAAACAAAAAGTAATGTGGAACGACGTTATTTAGGATGGACAGATGAAGCGATTTTACAACAGTGTTTACCCCTTATAGATCAGGAGTTGCCCCTTGTATATGGCAGCGATTTGAAACGTTGCCAACAAACAGCAGCTGCTTACTTTCCACACGCAACCTACCGTGCCATCACTGATTTTCGTGAATCGAATTTTGGGGATTTCGAAGGTTGTACATATGAAGATTTACAGTTTAGACCACAATACAGAAATTGGATTGATGCACCAATGTATAGAGCGCCACCCAATGGGGAGACATTAGTGCAGTTAATCGCACGTGTACGGCGAGGATTACGCAATATCACGGAATCATCACATGCCACCATTCTGTTACATGGCGGCTCGTTGCGTGCAGTGCTTATACAATTTTCACCGCAATTATCAGACTTTTGGCAATGGCAAATTGAGCATGATGAGCAATATAAGTTACGTTGGTCAAGCTTTCAGGCATTTAAGGAGGGACAGCGATGCATATCATTATCGGTGGAGCCTTTAATGGTAAAGGACGATATATAAGGACTGTACTTAGTGAAGATTTGGTGCATTATATAAACTTACAGCAGTTGGGAAGCTGCCAGATTCATTATGATGTACTTGTTATTAGCGAGATTGAGAGCTATGTAGAGAATCAACTGACAACATCTAGTGATGAGTTAGTACTTGCCCAACAGATTTTTGAGAAGTTAGTAGCGATAGATCATGTGTTACCAACGGTCTATATTATTTTAGAAGATATCGGTCGTGGTATTGTGCCCATTGATATAAAACAGCGTCAACTACGCGATGTGCAAGGACGATTAAACCAAATGTTATTTCAATATGCACAACACATTACACGTCTATGGTATGGCATTCCACAACAAATAAAATAGTAGAGAGAAGGATAAAAATGAATTTATATACACGTACGGGTGACAAAGGAAAGACAAGTTTAATCGGAGGGCGAGTGGATAAGGATGATGCTCGCATTGAGGCTTACGGTACGATTGATGAGTTAAACTCTTTCATCGGTAAAGCAATAACAGAATTGGATCCACAAGTTTTTGAGGATATGCTCGTCGATTTAGAGGCTATTCAAAATGAGTTGTTTGATTGTGGTGGTGATTTAGCAAATGTTATGAAGGAACGCCAGTACAAAATGACCGATGCACCGATTGAAGTAATGGAGGGGCGTATTGATATTTTGATGGATGAGCCACCAATGTTGGAAAAATTCATTTTACCCGGAGGAACGCCAGCTGCAGCAACACTGCATATTGCTCGTACGATTACACGTCGCGCAGAACGTCAAATGGTGACTCTTTTTAAACAGCATGAAGAAGGCGAAGTACCGATGGTCGTGCAACGTTATTTAAATCGTCTATCAGATTATTTATTTGCCGCAGCGCGCGTCGCGAATTCACGTGTCGATGTTGCTGATATTGAATATGCAAGAAGTGCCAACGTATTTAAGGACGGTGGACGTTCTAAAAAATCACAGGAAGACAAATAAAGGCATGGCTAAAACAAAATTATTGACGACAACTGCTTTGATTGCGGCCTTATGTGTCGTTGGTTCCTTTATTAAGATACCTGTTCCACCGGGGACACCCGCATTAGATGCGGCCCCTGCCTTTTTGAGTATCGCCTTTTTACCAGCACCCTTTGCAGCAGCAGCAGGCATTATTGGGCATTTAGCAACAGCGCTAACATCAGGATTTCCATTAACATTGCCGTTGCATCTTTTAATTGCAGCTGAAATGGGGATCGTCGTACTTGGCGCGGCATTATTATATCGTGCGGGTATGAAAAAAATAGCTTGGTTGTGGATTATTATTGCAAATGGTATTTTATCGCCCCTGCCTTTTTATTTTATTTTATCAAAGGCAATCTATAGTGCCATCGCGCCAGGTATTTTGATGGCCACACTCATCAATGTTGGAGTAGCGGTCCTTGCAATGCCGATGCTGCAGAAAGTTTTTCAACGCAGAGGAGCAAATATATTATGAGAAATGCGATTGTCATCGACGAGCTTGTCATAACATCTGATAATGCCGGTGCTATTGGTCAAAAGGACTTGGATGTGGTGCAGGTACCTGATGATGTGACGAGTTACTATTCTGCTCGTGTCACACTGCTCGAACAATTAGCAGCAGGAGCGCTACCTCATACTATTATTATGTTGAATTTTTCAAGTGTGGAAGCGTGGCCTCGTTATATAGTAGGTATTGAACGCTTATTTAGTGAGTTGTCCCTGCCATTACCTACTATTCAAGGGAGTACGGAATCGAATATTCCTACGTTACAATCCGCTATTGGTTTGACGATGATTGGTCGACGAGTCTTTAAAAAAACCGCATACGATTTCGTAGACTTACAGTGGTATAGCTATGGTATACCGCTTGTTGGGCAACAACTTTTAGAGCATGTGGATGCTAGTGCAAGTATCAAAACAATTATTGCAGCATTACAAGATGATATAATTGAACAAATAATTCCTGTTGGTTCCAAAGGCATAAAATATGAAATCAAGCAATTGCTTGATGTGAACCTAGAGCAAGGTGATTTACCATTTAATATCGATGCCTCTGCTGGGCCATCAACCGTTGTTATTTTAGGTTTAAAAAAGCAATCAGCAACTTTAATCGAGCAACAATTTCCAGCGTATTTACACAGATTGATATAATATTGAAAAAATGAAAGACATTAGGAAAAAGAAAACTAATGTCTTTTTTTATTTGATTTAAAAGGAAAATTGATAACTTCGAGCATAAATAAAAGATTAATGAGCATATAATGGAAATTCATTGACTGAATAGCTATTCATAAACTACAATACTAGTATTGAAGGCGTTTTAAATACACATAAATATGGCAATAAAAATTATTTTTCTTAATGCCATAAAGGGGGAAGAACAAATGAATGGGTTACTAGTGGTCAACTGGGTGCTGTTTTTTGCAGTTGTTCTTTATGCCGGTTATCTATTTCTTTATTTGCTTAAAACGCGTTATGACTTTATTAAATTAGGTAAAAAAACTGATTTTGATCATAATGTGAAAGCGCGATTGAAGAAAATATGGGTGATGGTTTTTGGACAAAAAAAATTATTGAAGGATAAGAAAAGTGGCATCATGCATATGATGTTCTTCTACGGATTTATTCTCGTACAGTTTGGGGCGATTGATTTTATTTGGAAGGGGTTAAAACCAGGTTCACATCTTCCATTTGGTCCTGTTTATCCTTATTTTACGTTTTTCCAAGAAATTGTCACAGTTGTTATTTTAATAGCTGTCGTATGGGCATTTTATAGAAGATATGTAGAGAAGCTTGTACGGTTAAAACGGAATTTTAAATCGGGCCTCGTATTAATTTTTATTGGTGGTCTAATGGTAACGGTATTAATGGGGAATGGTATGGGTCTTATCTGGCACGGCGAAGCTGGAGTATGGACAGAACCAATTGCATCTGGAATTGCTGCATTATTCAGTTTCCTACCAGTTACAGCAGCTGCGGTCGTGTTTTATACGATGTGGTGGATTCATTTATTGATTCTTTTAACTTTCTTAATCTATGTGCCACAATCAAAGCATGCGCATTTAATCGCGGGACCAATCAATGTATACTTCAACCGTATCGGGCAAGTGGGCAAGCTAACGCCTATTAATTTTGATGCGATGGAAGAGGCAGATGAAGAAGGTGCAGAAGAAGAAATACCATCTTTTGGTGTTGGTAAAATTGAAGATTTCACACAACTACAATTAATCGACTTATATGCTTGTGTGGAATGTGGACGTTGTACGAATATGTGTCCAGCAAGCGGCACAGGTAAAATGTTATCTCCGATGGATCTTATGACAAAATTACGAGACCATTTGACGTATAAAGGTAGCGTGCAAACAAGTCAAAAACCTTGGGTACCAGGATTTTTATTCAATAAATCAAAGGGCAATCAACTCGTAATGGCTGCCGGTGCAGAAGGAGCTGTTATTGAAGATATTTATAGCCCTTCATTAATCGGAGATGTTATTACAGAGGAAGAAATTTGGGCTTGTACAACTTGTCGTAACTGTGAAGATCAGTGTCCAGTTATGAATGAACATGTTGAAAAAATCATCGACCTTCGTCGTTACTTAACGATGACAGAAGGTAAAGTAAACCCGGATGCACAGCGTGCAATGTCTAATATTGAACGTCAAGGTAATCCGTGGGGCATTAACCGCAAGGAAAAAGAAGCTTGGCGAGATCAACGTCCAGATATCAAGATTCCAACGGTGAAAGAAGTAGCAAAAGCAGGCGAAGAATTTGATTATCTATTATGGGTCGGCTCGATGGGATCATTTGATAGTCGCTCTCAAAAAATTGCACTATCATTTGCGCACTTAATGAATGAAGCGGGTGTGAAATTTGCGATTCTTGGCAATAAGGAGAAGAACTCAGGTGATACACCACGCCGTTTAGGCAATGAATTTTTATTCCAAGAATTAGCAGAGGCAAATAGTAAAGAATTTGAAAAAGCAGGCGTGACAAAAATTGTAACAATCGATCCACATGCTTATAATATTTTTAAAAATGAATATCCTGATTTTGGCTGGCAGGGCGAAGTATATCATCATACAGAGTTACTATATCAGCTTGTTATGCACAAAAAACTGAAACCACAACATGAAATCAATGAAACGATTACATTCCATGACTCTTGTTATTTAGGACGTTACAATGAAGTGTATGACGCACCACGCGAGCTGTTGCGAGCGATTCCTGGCGTGAAACTTGTTGAGATGGAGCGCAATCGTGAAAATGCAATGTGCTGTGGAGCAGGTGGTGGTTTAATGTGGATGGAAGAACATGTCGGTAATCGTGTCAATGTTGCCCGTACGGAGCAAGCATTGGCTGTTAAACCGGATATTATTTCATCGGGTTGTCCATATTGCTTAACGATGTTATCCGATGGAACGAAGGCGATTGAAGTGGAAGATCAAGTAGGTACGTATGATGTAGCAGAGCTTTTAGAGCGTTCAATCTTTGGCGAATCATATACACCGCCAGTAGTTGAGGAAGTTACACAATAAAATACTTTCCTTAAAAATACATTTATACTATAATTATCAATATAGAGCATTACCAAGCAATGATTTTGACAGCAATGGTATGTATTAATCATATCGTTTTAGAGGAGAGTGCGGGTGACCCACTCTCTTTCTTTTTTAATAAAATGAAAGCGTATTCTTATATTTAAAAGGAGGAATTCACAATGGAAAAAGCGGTGATTATTGCAGGTGCACGAACAGCTTTTGGTAAATTTGGTGGCGCATTTAGTTCGCTAACAGCGAGTGATTTAGGTGGCGCAGCAATAAAGGGCGCGTTGGATAAAGCCGGCGTTGCAGTAACGGATGTTGATGAAGTGATTATGGGCACTGTTTTACAAGGCGGTCAAGGACAAATTCCATCAAGACAGGCTGCAAATAAAGCAGGATTACCATGGTCTGTGAAAACTGAAACGATTAATAAGGTTTGTGCATCTGGATTGCGCAGTATTACATTGGCTGATCAACTTATTCGACTAGGTGATGAAAAAATAATCGTTGCAGGTGGTATGGAGTCGATGTCCAATGCACCCTATTATTTACCTAATGGACGATGGGGGTTAAGAATGGGGGATGCAACATTAGTAGATGGCATGGTTTACGATGGTCTATCATGTGCTTTTGATGCACAGCATGTACATATGGGGACGTATGGTAATGCGACGGCAGATGAACTGAATATTTCACGACAACAACAAGATCAATGGGCTGCAGCAAGTCAGCAAAAAGCGATAACTTCAATCGAAAATGGTATTTTTGCAGATGAAATAATCGCTGTGGAAATTCCACAAAGAAAAGGACCTACAGTAGTCGTATCACAGGATGAAGCGCCGCGTGTTGGCACGACGGAAGAAGTGCTAGCAGCTTTGAAACCAGCATTTGGTAAGGACGGTACGATTACAGCAGGTAATGCACCTGGTGTAAATGATGGAGCGGCAGCTGTGGTAGTTATGGGGCAGCATGAGGCGCAAGCGCGTGGTTTACAGCCATTAGCAACAATTATTGGCCATGCGGAAGTAGCAATCGAACCAGCCAAATTCCCACAAACACCCGGTTTAGTCATTCGTAAATTATTGGAAAAAACACAGAAAAAAGTAGAAGATATTACACTTTTTGAAATTAACGAAGCTTTTGCAGTCGTAGCGTTAGCATCGAAGCAAATAGCTGGTCTGGATGCAGACAAGATCAATGTGAATGGCGGCGCGGTTGCGCTTGGACATCCAATCGGAGCATCTGGTTGTCGCATTGTTTTAACATTAGCGCATGAGCTGAAACGTCGTGGTGGCGGTATTGGTATTGCAGCGATTTGTTCTGGTGGCGGTCAAGGCGATGCCATCATGATTGAAGTATAAGGAGGGTATTCAATTGATGATTGAAAAAATAATGGTAATTGGTGCTGGTCAAATGGGTGGCGGTATTGCAGAAGTTTGTGCAACAGCTGGTTTTGATGTTGTTTTATGTGATTTATCACAAGAAGCATTAACGAACGGTTTTGCTAAAATAACGGCGAATCTTACGAAAAATGTAGCGAAGGAACGTATGACAGAAGAAGCAAAAGAAGCGGCACTTGCAAAATTCACTTTAGTAACAGACGTATCATCTGCAGCTTCGGTTGATTTAATTATTGAAGCAGCGACTGAAAATATGGCGGTAAAGCAGTCCATTTTTAAATCATTGGATACATTAGCGCCAGCACACGCTATTTTAGCAACGAATACATCGTCATTACCGATTACAGAGTTAGCGGCAGTGACGCAGCGTCCCGAGCAAGTAATTGGCATGCATTTTATGAATCCTGTACCAGTTATGAAACTTGTGGAGATTATTCGTGGTTTAGCAACAACAGATGAAGTATATCAAGCGATTGAAAATTTAACGCATGTATTGAAAAAAACACCTGTTGAAGTAAATGACTTTCCAGGTTTTGTCGCCAACCGTATTTTAATGCCGATGATCAATGAAGCCATTTATACATTGTACGAGGGCGTTGCGACGGTTGAAGCGATTGATGATGTGATGAAGTTAGGAATGAATCATCCGATGGGGCCCTTGACCTTAGCTGATTTCATTGGTTTGGATACTTGCTTATATATTATGGAAACCTTACATGAAGGTTTTGGTGATAGTAAATACCGCCCATGCCCACTATTACGAAAATATGTAGCTGCTGGTTGGTTAGGGAAAAAGAGCGGTCGAGGGTTTTACGTCTACGAATAATGGATGACAGCTTGTACAACTTAGATTATGGATGAAAAAATCGACTTTCAAATGGGGGATTACCAGGATGTTGAATGAACTTACAGAAGAACAAATGATGCTGAAAAAAATGGTGAAAGATTTTGCGAATACGGAGGTAGCTGCTTTTGTACCAAATATGGAGAATGGTGAATTTCCAACGGAATTACTGAAGAAAATGGGCGATTTAGGATTGATGGGCATGACAACTCCTGAGCAATATGGTGGTTCCGATATGGATTTCCAATCGTATATTATGACGATTCATGAGCTATCCAAAATCAGTGCAACATTAGGGGTCATCCTATCTGTCCATACATCAGTAGCGACGAATCCAATTTTAAAATTTGGAACGCAGCAACAAAAAGAAACATTTGTACCAAAGTTAGCAAGTGGTGAACATTTAGGCGCATTTTGTTTGACGGAGCCCTCAGCAGGTTCGGATGCAGGTTCTATTCGTACATCAGCAAAAGCCGTAGAAGGTGGCTATGCATTAAACGGTTCTAAATTATTCATTACAAATGGTGGTCATGCATCTATTTTCATCATTTTTGCTGTCACTGATCCACAACATAAGACAAAGGGCATTAGTGCATTTATTGTCGAACGCGATACACCAGGATTAATCATTGGTAAAAACGAAGAGAAGATGGGCTTACATGGCTCGAGTACAGTACAGTTGACTTTTGAAAATATGATAGTACCAACTGATCATGTTTTAGGTGAAATAGGAGGCGGCTTTACAATCGCTATGGCAAATTTAAACGTCGGTCGTATCGGTATTGCCGCACAAGCTCTAGGAATTGCTGAGGCCGCTTTAGAGGCATCTGTAGACTATGCTAAAGAAAGACAACAATTCAACCAACCGATTATGCATAATCAAGGAATTTCCTTCAAATTAGCGGACATGGCGACTTCTGTTGAAGCAGCAAAACATCTTGTGTATCATGCAGCTGCATTACATGGCGATGGCCAACCTTGTCGAAAAGAAGCTTCAATGGCAAAATTATTCGCATCAAAAACGGCTGTACAAGTAGCAATTGAAGCGGTACAAGTTTACGGAGGTTATGGTTATTCAAAAGAATATCCAGTGGAGCGTTATTTTAGAGATGCTAAAGTTACAGAAATTTATGAGGGTACTAGTGAAATTCAAAAACTTGTGATTTCAAAGGAACTGTAAGTAAAAACAACCTAGGGGGAAATGAAAATGCACTTTAAACTATCGGAAGAACATGACATGTTAAGAAAAATGGTACGTGATTTTGCTGAAGAAGTTATTGCACCAACAGCAGCAATTCGCGATGAAGAGGCACGTTTTGACCGCAGTCATTTTGATAAAATGGCAGAGCTAGGACTAACAGGAATTCCATGGCCTGAAGAGTATGGCGGTGCAGGTATGGACTTTTTAGCTTATTGCATTGTAGTAGAAGAATTATCACGAGTTGACGCTTCGGCAGGTGTGACAATTTCTGCCCATACCTCTTTAGCTGGTTGGCCATTATATAAATATGGATCAGAAGCACAAAAACAGCAATACTTACGCCCGTTAGCTGAAGGAAAAACAATTGGTGCATATGGTTTAACAGAACCAGCATCTGGTTCGGATGCTGGTGGAATGAAAACAACAGCCATTTTGCAAGGTGAAAACTATATTATGAATGGTTCAAAGATTTTCATTACAAATGGTGGTGTAGCAGATACATACATCGTCTTTGCGTTAACAGATCCAAATGATCGTCGCAGTACATCAGCATTTATCGTGGAATCCGGCTTTGAAGGCTTTTCTGTCGGTAAAAAAGAAGACAAAATGGGCATTCGTTCATCACCAACGACTGAATTGATTTTTGAGAACTGTGTGATTCCAAAAGCCAATCTCTTAGGTGAAGAAGGACAGGGCTTTAAAATTGCTATGACGACGCTTGATGGCGGTCGCAATGGTATTGCTGCACAGGCTGTTGGTATTGCTCAAGGTGCTTTGGATGAAGCGGTAAAATATGCGAGTGGACGCGTGCAATTTGGTAAACCAATTGCCGAGAATCAGGGTGTCGGTTTCAAATTAGCAGATATGGCAACAGGTATTGAGGCGTCACGTTTATTAACCTATCAAGCAGCATGGTTAGAAGGCGAAGGATTACCATATGGTAAAGCATCTGCGATGGCAAAACTATTAGCGGGAGATACGGCGATGAACGTGTCGACAGAGGCAGTTCAGATTTTTGGGGGCTACGGCTATACAAAAGACTATCCTGTTGAACGTTTTATGCGTGATGCAAAAATCACACAAATTTATGAAGGTACACAAGAAATTCAACGTATGGTCATTTCAAGAATGTTAACGAAGTAAGCAGCTAAAAATTTAATGGAACGAATAATTTTGGGGGAGCAAAATTTTCACTATTTCTATTTAATTTAAAGGGGGTCTTCGAATGGTCACAAACAGTAAAACAACAAGTCCTGTACGCTTTGTCACAGCATCCAGTCTTTTTGATGGGCATGATGCTTCGGTAAATATTATGCGGCGTATTTTGCAAGCACAGGGAGTAGAGGTCATTCACCTTGGGCATAATCGCTCGGTTGAAGAAGTGGTGAATGCAGCGATCCAAGAGGATGCAAATGGCATCGCCTTATCGTCCTATCAAGGAGGTCATGTAGAATATTTTAAATATATGCATGATTTATTACAGGATAAAGGAGCACCTGCTATTAAAATATGGGGTGGTGGTGGTGGGGTGATCTTGCCTGCCGAAATCAAAGAATTACAGGATTACGGTATCGCTGGATTATTCTCACCTGAAGATGGGCGTAAACTAGGGTTGGTCGGCATGATTCAGCAAATGATTGAAGGCAGTAGCTATCCACCAACTACAGAAGATGTGAATAGTTTACTGGATTGCATCACAACCGATACGCCAGAAATACTAGCGAAACTTATTACGTATGCTGAAAATGGTGCAACGGAATCATTTTTACAAAGGGCGCAAGAAAAAACACAGCATACACCCGTACTCGGTATCACGGGTACTGGAGGTGCCGGGAAAAGTTCGCTAACAGATGAGCTGATCCGCCGCTTCCTAACAGAGTTTCCCGATAAAAAAATTGCTATTTTATCAATCGACCCAACAAAACAAAAAACAGGCGGCGCGTTACTCGGTGACCGTATTCGAATGAACGCTATTTTCGATGACAGAATCTATATGCGTTCACTTGCTACACGTGAATCACGCACCGAATTGTCACATGCTATTAGCGATGTGTTGGATGTTGTAAAGGTTGCTGGCTTCGATTTGATTATTATTGAAACATCGGGCATTGGACAGGGAGACAATGAAATTACGACGATTTCAGATGTCGCAATGTATGTGATGACGAGTGAATTTGGTGCGCCAACACAATTAGAAAAAATTGATATGATCGATTATGCTGATTTGATCGTCATCAATAAATTTGAGCGCAAAGGTTCTGAAGATGCGCTACGCCAAGTGCAAAAACAATTCCAAAGGAGCCATGAACGCTTTAATGAGCCGATTGATAAAATGCCCGTATATGGGACCATCGCTAGTCAATTCAATGACAAAGGGACGAATTCATTATTCGCTGCACTCGTTCATGTATTAAACGACAAGCTCGATTTGACTTGGCAAACATCCTATGAAGAATTTGTGAAAACACAAAAACAAAATATTATCATTCCAAATGAACGCCGTTATTATTTACGCGAAATTTCAGAGAGTGTGCGTAGCTATCATCGCAATAGTGCACGACAAGCTGATTATGCACGTAAGCTCTTTAATCTAGAGGGTGCAATTGCTGCCTTGCAAGAAACAGCTGATCACGAACAAGCCATTGCAACATTGCAAGATTTAGCGCGCGATACACAACAACAATTATCAAATCACTCATTAAAAATCCTTGAAAATTGGCAGCAATTAAAAGACGACTATGCAGGGGACCTACTTGTTACTAAAGTGCGTGATCAAGAATTGCGAACAGTGTTGACGACAACAACATTATCCGGTTCGAAAATTCCAAAGGTTGCCTTGCCGAATTTTAAAGATTATGGTGAAATTTTGAATTTTGTCTATCGTGAAAACGTTCCAGGTAGCTTCCCCTATACAGCGGGTGTATTTCCGTTCAAACGTGAAGGGGAAGATCCAAAGCGTCAATTTGCAGGGGAAGGGACACCAGAGCGTACGAATCGTCGTTTTCACTATGTATCAAAAGATGATGATGCTAAGCGATTATCGACAGCATTTGACTCGGTAACCTTATATGGAGAAGACCCAGCAGAACGACCAGATATTTACGGTAAAATTGGGGAATCAGGTGTCAGCATTAGTACATTGGACGATATGAAAAAACTATATGCCGGCTTTGATCTCTGTGCACCTACCACATCTGTATCAATGACGATTAACGGACCTGCGCCCATAATTTTAGCGATGTTTATGAATACCGCAATTGATCAGCAAGTGACATTACGTGAAAAAGAATTAGGGCGTAATTTAACTGTAGAAGAGTTCAATGATACATCTGCTGCGACGATGAATGTCGTGCGTGGTACTGTACAAGCCGATATACTGAAGGAAGATCAAGGGCAGAATACCTGCATTTTTTCTACGGAATTTGCACTGCGTATGATGGGGGATATTCAACAATATTTTATCGATCATCAAGTGCGAAATTATTACTCGGTATCAATTTCTGGCTATCATATCGCTGAAGCGGGTGCCAATCCGATTTCGCAGCTAGCATTCACTTTAGCTAACGGCTTTACCTATGTTGAATATTATTTGAGCCGTGGTATGAATATTGATGATTTTGCACCCAATTTATCATTCTTTTTCTCCAACGGTTTAGATGCAGAATATACAGTTATTGGTCGTGTAGCACGCCGTATTTGGGCGATGGCGATGCGCGACAAATATGGCGCAAATGAACGCAGTCAGAAATTGAAATATCATATCCAAACATCTGGACGTAGTTTACATGCACAAGAAATTGACTTCAATGATATTCGAACATCATTACAAGCGTTAATGGCTTTGCAAGATAATTGTAATTCCTTGCATACGAATGCCTACGATGAAGCAATTACAACGCCGACTGAAGGTTCCGTACGTCGAGCGATGGCTATTCAAATGATCATTACAAAGGAACATGGTTTATCTAAAAATGAAAACCCACTCCAAGGGGCCTATATCGTGGAAGAATTAACGAATTTAGTCGAGGAAGCCGTACTGCAAGAATTTGATCGTATTGACGATCGTGGTGGTGTACTTGGTGCAATGGAGACACAGTACCAACGAGGTAAAATACAAGAAGAATCGATGCATTATGAACACCTAAAACACTCTGGTGAGTTACCGATAATTGGCGTGAATACGTATTTGAATCCCAATGAACTAAATCTAAATTCTTTTGACACGATGGAAGTAGCACGGGCAACCAAAGAAGAAAAAGAACATCAACTAACAAATTTACGTCAGTTCCAAAAAAATAATCATGCGTATTGTGAAGATCAACTGCAACGCTTAAAAGATGTGGCAAAATCAGGCGGCAATATTTTTGAACAGTTGATGGAAACCGTTAAATACGCGAGTTTAGGTCAAATTACGAATGCTTTATATGAAGTGGGCGGACAGTACAGACGTAATATGTAAAAGGCTGCAACATTTCAAGTCGCTAAAGAGTCCAATTTAAATAATTAGGCTCTTTGGCGATTTTTTTGTATAATACTTTCTAAAGAGCAATTTTGCAAGGAGCTCAGAAAATATGAAAAAAATTATTCATTTAGTAGTTATTGTCGCTTTACTCTGCACAACGTATGTCATGTATAATGAGCAATTGGGCGCAATACCTATCTTACTACTTGCAATCTATTTATTTTATGTTGTTTATTCTCGTATGAAAGTGAATGACAAGAGCAAATGATTGTGGCACAATAGAGTATACTGTGTATATAATAGTAACAATGCTTATGTACTTAAGAAAGGACGTGCACGAACTTGAATCTTCGTGAATTAACTCAAGAACAACTAACAGAAGAATCGCTTATTAACCTAGCGTATGGTATTTTGGTTGAGCAACGCAAACCACTTGCTTTCCGCGATATTATTACAAAAATCGAGAAATTAAAAGCTCGTACGGATGCAGAAATCCAAGGGAGTTTAAATCAGTTTTATACGGATGTAAACATCGATGGACGTTTTATTATTTTAGCTGAAAATCGTTGGGGTCTACGTGAATGGTACGCAATTGACCAAGTAGAAGAAGAAACTGCTCCTACAGTTAAAGCACGTAAGAAAAAAGCTAAAGTTGACGATGAAGAAGAAGAAATTGATGAAGTTGAATTAGAACTTGTTGAAGACTTTGATACGTATGAACCAATCGTTAAAAACGGTGACGATGAAGAAGATGATGAGCTAGCTGGACTAGACGTTGTAGATGACATCGATGAAGATGAAGATTTAGAAATCGAAATCGAAATCGATCTTGATGATGAAGATGAAGATGAAGAAGAGGACGACAAAGATTTTAAATAATTTATGAGTAAAAAGTGTTGAGGCGCTTGCCGTCTCAACAGTTTTTAATGATAAATGTTCTTTTATCATTCGAATAAATCTTGACTTACCTAGTCAAAAGATATAATCTTTTACTTGGGCTCCCTTAAAAAGGAGAATGACCGTATATAACAATGCGCTCCCTCTGCATAACTGCAGGAGGAGCGCTTTTTTATGTTTTAAAAAATAATTGATCATAACAGGAGGTAGTCAACTTGACTAAATATATTTTCGTTACAGGCGGCGTTGTATCATCATTGGGTAAAGGGATTACAGCGGCATCATTAGGTCGTTTATTAAAAAATCGCGGTTTAGAAATTACAACTCAAAAATTCGATCCTTATATTAATATTGATCCAGGTACAATGAGTCCTTATCAACATGGTGAGGTTTTTGTAACGGATGATGGTGCAGAGGCAGATTTAGATTTAGGCCATTATGAACGTTTCATCGATATTAATCTAGGAAAACATTCAACTGTCACATCGGGTCGTATTTACTCAACTGTTCTTCAAAAAGAACGTCGTGGTGATTATAATGGTGGCACAGTGCAAGTAATTCCCCATATTACAAACGAAATTAAAGAACGGATTCAACGTGCAGGTCGTGAAACAAATGCTGATATTGTCATCACTGAAATTGGTGGTACAGTAGGAGACATTGAATCGTTGCCATTTCTTGAAGCAATTCGTCAATTAAAACGTGATTTGGGAAGTGATCATGTCTTATACCTACACTGTACTTTAGTACCTTATATCGCGGCTTCTGGTGAATTGAAAACTAAACCAACACAACACTCAGTAAAAGAATTGCGTTCATTAGGTATTCAGCCAAATATTTTAGTTGTTCGTTCGGATCGTCCAGTACCACAGGATATGAAAGAAAAAATTGCTCTCTTCTGTGATGTGGATGCACATGAAGTAATCGAATGTGTAGATGCGGATAGTTTATATGATATTCCTTTAGCGTTACAACAACAAAATTTAGATGATATTGTAATAGATCATTTTGGTATCACAGCACCTGCTGCTGATATGACAGAATGGCAACAACTTGTATCCGTCGTAAATAATCTATCTAAAACAACGAGAATTGCTCTTGTTGGTAAGTATGTTGAATTACAAGATGCTTATATTTCTGTTGCAGAAGCACTTAAACATGCAGGATATGCGCATGACTCACAAATTGAGATTGATTGGATCAATGCCGAGCATGTAAATGAATCAAACGTCAAAGAATTACTATCAAATGCGGATGGAATTCTTGTACCGGGTGGATTTGGTGATCGTGGAGTGGAAGGTAAAATTCTTGCTACACAATATGCCCGTGAAAATGATGTACCTTTCTTAGGGATTTGTTTAGGTATGCAATTAGCTACAGTGGAATTTGCACGTAATGTATTAAATTTAAAAGGCGCTCATTCAACAGAATTAGATGCAACAACCATATATCCAATTATTGATTTACTACCAGATCAAGAATCAGTAGAAGATTTGGGTGGCACTTTACGTCTTGGTTTATACCCATGTAAATTAACACCAGGTTCTCGTGCAGCACAAACGTATGGCGATGAGTTAGTTTACGAACGTCACCGTCATCGCTATGAGTTCAACAATGAATTCCGTGAAGCAATGGAGGCAGAAGGTCTTGTATTTTCTGGTACATCACCAGATGGTCGTCTTGCAGAAATTATTGAACTACCAGAGAAAAAATTCTATATTGCAGCCCAGTTCCATCCGGAGTTTGTGTCACGTCCAAATCGTCCACAACCACTTTTCCGCGACTTTATAGGCGCAGCAGTAAAATAATCTGATTAAAAAACTAGCGAAACCTCTTCACTTGAAGGGTTCTGCTAGTTTTTTTTGTTCTATACTATTTGGTGGGGGTTTCAAACAATACCTCCTCTGCTTGACGCTTTCCGCGAGCCTCGTCTCAACTAATTCTCTGCGTTTAAACGCCATGGATTTTAATAGAACATTCATCGGATTTAAAGATGTAATCATCACAAAGCTGGAGAAAATAAGTGAATGGTGTGTAGTTAGCTCTAATGGCATTGTTTTAGTAAAATAAGATGAAAAAATGTGATTATTTGGAATAAATAGAGATTTAATGAAAAGTAATAAATGACTATTTCAACTCTATTTTAAATGTTATTTGCTAGGATATGTCATTTATTTCGTTGTAATACTTAAAATGTGTTTTCCTATTAAGATAATGTTCGGTATGATTTAATTATTAAAAAAATGAGGTGGAAATTTTGTCGAAAAAAGTTCTTATAGCAATTATAGCAATCGTTGTCGTTTTAGGAGGTGGCGGAGCAGCAGCCTATTTCTTAGTTACAAACACGCCTAAAAACAAATATCTATTGAGCGAACAACAATCAATTGATGCGATTGATAATTATTTTACAAATCGCTTTGAGTCTGAAATGGACATGCAAAATGCACTTGTCGATAATTCATATGACACTAAAGTAACATTAGGTGCAGATGTTTCTGAGGAAATGGCAGAAAACTTAGGAATTCCTGCAAGTATGATTAATGCGTCGAAAATTATTTTTGGTGCGAAACATGATCCCAAGGCGCAAGTTTCAACTATTTATATGAATCCAACAATAGCAGATTCTGAAATCGGCGAAATGTCATGGAGCGCAGATAAAAATAATCAGTATATTACAGCACCAATTTTACCTAAACCATTATTATTCAAAAATGATGAAATTATTGCTGGTCTTGAAAAATTAAGTGACGAAAAAATGGATAGTCAATTTACTTCAGAAATAACAAATGATACATTGAATTTAAATACGATTTTAAGTTCAGCAGTATCAAAAACAGATATGGATAAAATAATGGATCATTACTTGAAATTTATCATCGATCATATCGATGAAGATAAGTTTAAAAAAGGTAGTGGGCAAGTAACGATTTTAGGCGATAAGAAAAAGCTTGATAATGTGACGCTTACTTTAAGTAAATCAGATGTTAAAAAACTCGTGATTGCAGTTGCAGAGGAAGCAAAACAAGATAAAGATGTTGAAAATTTAGTAGTAAAATCATCTCCAGGCCTAGATTATAAAAAAGAACTCGATGATTTGATTAAGACATTAAAAGACTCAAATGATTTCCCAAGTTTCAAATCCGTTATTCACGTAGATGGTAAAGATATTCAAAAACGTGATCTTACTATTACGTCTTCAGAAGATGAAGTATTTATCGTTACATTGGATACAATGATTGATAAAGATATGCAAATTAAAGCAGCTTTCGGTGATAACAAAGAAAATAAAGAAGCTTTAGTAATCGAGGGTAGCTCTAAGGGAACTAAAGATGTAGTCGATAACTATACAGCTACATTTAATGACGATATTGAAAAAATTGTCGTGAAGTTTGATAACAAGGAAACAATAAAAGATAAAACACGTACAGATAATATGACATTTGATATCGGTGATGGAAGCGATACGATGTTCAAAGCGAACTATACACAAGATCTGTTGACAGATGCGAAAAATAATATGCAAAAATCTACTGGTACTGTTGTTTTTGAAGTGGAAGGTCAAGAAGTGAAGTTACTACTTGATACAGAAACAAAGATTAAAGCAGATGTAAAAGTGGATGTGAAAGACGCACAAGATGTTAATAAAATGTCTAAAGCAGAAATAAATAAATTACAATCAAATGTGACGGAAAAAGTTACAGAGTTATTTATGGGTATTGCCGGCGGATTTTAGCAGAAAAAAGAACGGTATATGGTTAAATACCTATACCGTTCTTTTTATACATAAAAAATGGGAGAGTGAGTAAATGCCAACGCTAAAGTTGTTTAACATTTACCACTCTTTTTTAATTAAAAAGTGGTATTTATTCGTCTATATTGTTTTATTATTTAGTGCAGTCATCATTGCTGCAGCGACAATCTCTCATTTTTCACAGCGGGAAGATGGTATTGAAATTGCCGTTGTTGATCGTGACCAAACGACAGAAACAAAACTGATTTTATCGGCAGTTCAAGACAATGATTCATTATCGGAAAAAATTAGCCTTGTAAAAATGACTGGGCCACAAGCAGAAAAAGAGCTGAAAAATCGTAAAATAGCTGGATTTATCTCTTTTGAAAAAGGAATGACACAAGCATTTTATCGGAATGGTCAGTTACCAATTACCGTTCACACATATGATCAAACTTCTTTATCTAGTATTGTCATCAACCAATTAACGGATTCTGTTTACAGTCGACTGATGTTATCGGAGGCCGGGATTTTAACATATGGTCAGCTTCATCAAACGGCAACGCAAGACGAGCTAATTGTCATGATGACGGAATTGCTATTTACTGGTTTGGATCGAATGGCAGCTTTTGATATACAAGAGGTTAAAACGATACAAACAAGCGATTACATCGTTGTAAGTTTGTATTGGATCGCACTTTATTTGTTTTTTATATCCCTGGTAACTTTGTTACGTATGAACGAGGATCGGGCGATGAAGCAACGCTTACAAAGCTATCATTTTGCTCTAGAAAAATTAATGATTGTACGCCATAGTTTGGCGTTGTTTTATACATTATTATTTGCTATTTTGAGTTTTTCTACTATATTGGTAGCGACGGATATGCCATTTGAAAATTATAATATTCCCTATATTATTCGTGCTACAGGTTACTATTTAGCATTGATCTATACGGTGCATATTATGAGCGAAATAATCGCTGTAAGGTTTGTGAAATTAATAATTGCGGGTGCTGTTTTGCTTTTTTCTGGGGCGTTGATTCCGATAATTTATTTACGTCACTTATTAGGAAACCCTATTGATGAATTATTTTTCACACAGCTTTACCATGCGTTACTGGAGCTTGTAACGGCTAATTATATAAGTGACTTTACACCATCCTTTTATTGGCAAATCGTAAGTGTATTAGTTGTGACTATACTGTTAATCGTTTGGAGGTATCGTCGATGAAGTCTATTTGGTTATTTTTACTGACTAAAAATAAGAAGCCCTTCCTGCTACTAATTATTGTCTTATATGCAGTTATAGCCGTATTGTTAGGTCTTGTTGAGCGTAATAATAGCTTGCTGAAAATACCTATTGCAGTAACAGACTTGAATAATAGTGCAGCATCTCATCAACTGATCGCATCACTTGAACACTCGAAATATATTGAAGTGTTAGATTTGTTAGAAACGACTCTTTCTGCTGAAGAGCAAGTGGCTGCTCAAAGAGCGACAATCAGTGTCATTATTCCAAAGGATTTTCAAGAAAACGTTAGCGATGGTAAAACGAGAAAATCGATTACTGTCTATAAATCATCGAGTTTTATGGCTGATATAGCATTGGAAACGGTCAGTCAATCCTTATATGAACAACAAATTCCTTTGATTGTCGCGAAGCATCTTGACGATAAAGTAACGTATGACAAAGTGGCGGCACACTATATAAAAAATATGCCCGTGAATCAACTGAAAAAAACGGCGTTGAAAACAGCCGAGCATAATCGAACGCCGCGAATGCTTTTAGCGACAGCACTGTTATTTGTCTTGGCAACATCTCAGTTATTATTTTTCCGAAATTTACGCCAACCACTTGCATTACAACGCTTAAAACTATTTGGTTCTTCCTATGCGTGGCTATATTGGAGCTATACACTTTTTGTAACGCTCTGTTTTGTTTTTGTCCATAGTCTCCTCTCTTTAGTAGGGCATGAAGCACTTGATTTACTAAGCATCTTCATATGGTTTTTTGTTTTTGAAGTCGTTGTAGCACTGATTTTTTTCAAAGTGACAACGACAAGTCATGCTCTATTTATGGTCATTGTTTGGTCACTTGCTTATACATTATTTTATCTATTTAGCCAATTGCAAGGAGGGATTTTATGATTCTACTAAATAATATATCAAAACGTTTTGGCAAGAAAAGTCTTTTTGAACAGCTATCGCTTCCTATTGCTGCCTATCAAATTACAGTGTTACTCGGAGAAAATGGTGCAGGAAAGTCAACGTTATTACAAATATTAGCTGGTCTTGAACGAGCGGATAGTGGTGAAATCCTCTACTTTGAGGAGCGTAAAACAGCAAAGGATTTAAAAGATTTTGTTGGTTATGTCCCCCAAGATATCGCCCTTTGGGAGCATTTATCGATAGAGGATAATATACAGTTTTTCCGTAGTCTGATTAAGCAACCAATCTCTCAACAACAAATTAATGATTATTATGAGCAACTTCATTTAGTTGATCTTCATCAGCCCGTTAGTCAACTTTCAGGAGGGACGAAACGCAAGGCGAATATTATTGTCGGTTTACTTGCGGCGCCCCACTTCTTGATTTTAGATGAACCAACTGTAGGAATTGATTTAAAATCACGCTATGAAATTCACCAACTGTTACGGCATTTGAAGCAGTCACATACGATTATTATGACAACGCATCATATTGATGAACTAGAATCCGTCGCCGATCAAATTGCAGTGATCGGCAAAGATCCATTTTATAGTGATGTGTTAACAGCTAAGAATATGTCTTTTTACAAATGAACTAGAAAATAAAACCATTTTTTACGTTGTTTCGGACCTTTTTATTCATAAATACGATAAACTAGAGAAGCGATGAAATAAATAAGTGAATAATCGAAATTGAACGACTGAATGATCGAATTTGGGGAATACTAATATGAGTAGCTGTAAGGGGCAAAATTATGAAAAAAATATTAATCGTAGATGACCAGCAAGGAATACGTTTACTGCTAAATGAAGTATTTAAAAAAGAAGGGTATGAAACGTATTTGGCTGCAAATGGTTTAGAAGCGATTCACTTCATCGAAAACATTATGATTGATTGCATGCTACTAGATATGAAAATCCCAGGGATGAATGGTATTGAAATATTACAACATATGCATGAAATGGGACAAAAGATGCCCATCATTATGATGACTGCGTATGGTGAGGTGGCGCTTGTTGAACAAGCGAAAAGCCTTGGTGTTATTCACTATTTCACGAAACCATTCGATATTTTTGAGGTTCGAAACACCGTCAATAATTTGTTTAAAGATTAAGTGGGGATAGTAGTAAAAACGGCTAATTTTTGATAAAATAACAATAGAGCATGCCTGTTCAACGGGCATAATTCCTGAAGGAGGATATTATATTATGGCTTTAGTTTCAATGAAAGAAATGTTAATCAAGGCAAAAGAAGAAAAGTATGCAGTAGGTCAGTTCAATATTAATAATCTTGAGTGGACACAAGCAATTCTTCAAGCAGCAGAGGAACAAAAATCTCCAGTAATTTTAGGTGTGTCTGAAGGCGCAGCAAAATACATGGGCGGATTCATTTCTGTTGTTCACATGGTTAAAGGTTTAATGGCTTCTTACGGTACAACGGTACCCGTAGCGATCCACCTAGACCACGGTTCAAGCTTTGATAAATGTAAAGAAGCGGTTGATGCAGGATTTACTTCTGTCATGATTGATGCTTCTCATCATCCATTCGAAGAAAACATTGAAATTACGCATAAGGTAGTTGAATATGCTCACGCTAATGGCGTATCTGTTGAAGCTGAATTAGGAACTGTCGGCGGAGATGAAGATGGCGTAATTGGCGGTATTATGTATGCCGATCCAGAAGAATGCCGTAAGATGGTAGAAGCAACGGATATCGATTGCTTAGCACCAGCTCTTGGCTCTGTTCATGGACCATACCAAGGCGAACCAAACTTAGGTTTTGCTGAAATGGAAGCTATTTCAAAATTAGCTGATTTACCTTTAGTATTACATGGTGGTACAGGTATCCCAACGAATGATATTAAACGTTCTATTTCATTAGGAACTGCGAAGATCAACGTTA
Organism: Kurthia sibirica; assembly: GCF_003143975.1. Classification (GTDB taxonomy): domain Bacteria; phylum Bacillota; class Bacilli; order Bacillales_A; family Planococcaceae; genus Kurthia; species Kurthia sibirica. The sequence goes on from NZ_QFVR01000011.1 coordinate 33,570, forward strand.
ACACTGAAAATCAAATCGTTGCTACAAAAGCAATTCGTGATATTTTAGCAAATGATAAAGAAGTGTATGATCCACGTAAATTCCTAGGACCAGCACGCGAAGCAATCAAAGCGACTGTCACTGGTAAAATTATCGAATTCGGTAGTAATCAAAAAGCTTAATTTAATTTAAAATGAACAATAAATAATTAATGGAGAAGTATGAATTATTTATAATTTCGTACTTCTCTTTTCATAATTCAGGAGGAAAACACAATGAAATTTTTCATAGACACAGCAAATTTTGACGAAATTAAAGAAGCACATGCATGGGGTATTATCTCAGGCGTAACAACAAACCCATCACTAGTAGCAAAAGAAAAAAATATCTCTTTCCACGAACGTTTGAAAGAAATTGCAACATTAGTCGATGGTTCAGTAAGTGGCGAAGTGATTTCACTAGATGCAGAAGGTATGATTAAAGAGGGTTTAGAGCTTGCTAAAATTGCTCCAAACATCACAGTTAAATTACCGATGACACCTGCAGGACTGACAGCTTGTTCTACATTATCAAAACAAAATATTAAAACGAATGTAACATTGATTTTCTCAGCAAACCAAGCTTTATTAGCTGCACGTGCTGGCGCAACTTACGTATCACCATTCATCGGTCGCTTAGATGATTTAGGTCAAGATGGTGTTGAATTAATCCGTGAAATTGCTGAAATCTTCGCTATTCATGAAATTCCTGCGCAAATTATTGCTGCATCAATCCGTCATCCACAACATGTCACTCAAGCTGCATTAGCTGGTGCACATATTTCAACAACACCATATAAAGTATTGGCACAATTGTTCAAACATCCACTTACTGATAAAGGGATTGAAGGTTTCATGTCAGATTGGGCAAAAAAAGATCAATAAGCAAGGAGCAATTTAATAATGGACGTTTATAAAATTAATGGTCACAAACGTCTGCAAGGTACGATCAAAGTCAGCGGAGCTAAAAACAGCGCCGTTGCACTCATACCTGCATCAATTTTGGCATCTTCTCCAGTTACAATTGAAGGGTTACCAGAAATTCTTGATGTGTGGACGTTAAAATCTTTATTAGAAGAAATTGGCGGACAAGTGACATTTGAAGATGGCAAAATGTCGATTGACCCTACAGCGATGATTGATATGCCGTTACCAAATGGGAATGTCAAAAAGCTACGCGCATCGTATTATTTAATGGGTGCAATGCTTGGTCGATTCAAACAAGCAGTTATTGGTCTTCCAGGAGGCTGTTATTTAGGTCCACGCCCAATTGATCAGCATATTAAAGGGTTTGAAGCACTAGGAGCAAAAGTGACAAATGAGCATGGAGCTATTTATTTACGTGCAGACGAACTAAAAGGTGCAAAAATTTATTTAGATGTCAGCAGTGTAGGAGCAACGATTAATATTATGTTGGCTGCCGTTCTTGCAACAGGCCAAACAATTATTGAAAATGCTGCTAAAGAACCAGAGATTATTGATGTTGCGACCTTATTAACAAGTATGGGTGCAGTCATTAAAGGTGCAGGAACAAATGTTATCCGCATCGATGGTGTTGATAAACTTCATGGTACCCAACATACGATTATTCCAGACCGTATCGAAGCAGGTACATACATGATTATGGCTGCCGCAATTGGCGACGGTATCACAGTTGATAATGTTATTCCATTGCATCTAGAACCGATTACTGCGAAGTTGCGTGAAATGGGCGTTGAAGTACAAGAGTTTGAAGAGAAAATTCATATTCCAAAAGTTGAAAAACTGAAGGCAGTTGACATTAAAACACTTGTCTATCCCGGCTTCCCAACTGATCTACAACAGCCTTTTTCTGTCTTGCAAACACAAGCAGAGGGTATGTCTGTTGTGACAGATACAATTTACTCGGCACGTTTCAAACATATCGCTGAGTTAAATAGCATGGGTGCAAAAGGGAAGGTTGAGGGGCGCACGTCTATTATTAATGGGGCGACACCATTAACGGCAGCATCTGTTGTGGCAACTGATTTACGCGCAGGAGCCGCTCTTGTCATTGCAGGATTAGTAGCGCAAGGTGAAACAGAAATTCATGACGTTTATCATATTGAAAGAGGCTACAGTGATCTAATTGACAAATTAAAATTATTAGGAGCAAATATTGAGCGCAAGACAATTTCTAACCCACTATCGAGGGACGGAAAATAGTTATAAAATTCGCTGGAAACGCCCTATAATTTTTTCACTGTGCTACAATAGATTTGGTTTAAACCATTCCACTACAAAATAGGTGGCAAACGGGAGGAACAGTAAACGATGAAACGCAGTTTATCAATGGAAGTAGTACGTGTAACAGAAGCAGCGGCAATTGCATCAGCAAGATGGATGGGCCGAGGATTAAAAATGGAAGCAGATGACGCAGCTACAACAGCTATGCGCCAAGTTTTCGATTCAATTCCTATGGACGCAGTAGTAGTAATCGGTGAAGGCGAAATGGACGAAGCTCCAATGCTTTACATCGGCGAAAAACTAGGATCAGATAAAAATGGTCCCCAAGTTGATATCGCAGTTGACCCACTTGAGGGTACGAATATCGTAGCAGCAGGTAGTGGTAATGCGCTAACTGTACTGGCAATTGCTGATAGAGGAAATCTACTCCATGCACCAGATATGTATATGGAGAAAATTGCAGTTGGACCAGAAGCAGCTGGTAAAGTCAGTATTGATGCAACAGTTACTGAGAATTTAGAAGCAGTAGCAAAAGCTAAAGGTAAAAATATTGAAGATGTCGTAGCGACTTTATTACAACGTGATCGACACCAAGCAATCGTAGACGAAATCCGCGCAGCAGGCGCTCGTATTAAATTCATTAGTGACGGCGACGTAGCAGCAGCTATTAACACAGCATTTGATGAAACAGGTGTAGATATTTTATTCGGTACAGGTGGTGCACCAGAGGGTGTTATCGCAGCAGTAGCGCTTAAATGTCTAGGCGGAGATTTCCAAGGACGCTTAATCCCATCTAACGACGAAGAAATTGCTCGTTGTGAAAAAATGGGTATTAAAGTGAACACTGTTTTACACATGGATGATTTAGTAAAAGGTGATGACGCAATCTTTGCAGCAACAGGTGTAACAGATGGCGAATTACTAAAAGGTGTCCAATTTAAAGGTGGTCACTGTACAACTGAATCGGTGGTAATGCGTGCTAAATCAGGTACTGTACGTTTCGTTGAAGGTCGTCATAGTCTTGCGAAAAAACCAAATCTTTATATGCAAGATTAATCTTCACACTCTACTATATATATACGCTCGGCAACCAGTTTGTCGGGCGTCTTCTTCTTTTTTAACAACCCATTAAATATCCCTTGAAACAAAAAATAGTACAAAAAGTTACAACAAAATAATTTAAAAAGTGGTGTTTATTTATGCCTTCAATTACCATTTCTCAGCTTGAGGAAATGACACTCAAAGACTTATATACGCTAGCTCGCGAATATAAAATTTCCTATTATGGAAAGTTAACAAAAAAAGAGCTTATTTTTGCAATTTTAAAATCTCGTGCAGAATTAGAGGGCTTTTTCTTTATGGAAGGTGTTCTTGAAATTATCTCACAAGAGGGTTTTGGTTTCTTACGTCCAATCAACTACTCACCTAGTTCCGAAGATATTTATATTTCTGCATCACAAATTCGTCGCTTTAGTTTAAGAAATGGCGATAAAGTAACGGGGAAAGTGCGTCCACCTAAAGAAAATGAACGCTATTATGGTTTATTACATGTTGAAGCAGTGAATGGTGAAAATCCAGAAACAGCGAAGGAACGTGTTCATTTCCCTGCACTGACACCCCTTTATCCAGATCGTCATATTAAGCTAGAGACGACGCCTGACCGACTTTCAACACGTATTATGGATTTAGTCGCACCAGTTGGTTTTGGCCAACGTGGACTAATTGTTGCGCCACCTAAAGCAGGGAAGACATCATTGCTCAAAGAAATTGCAAATGCCATTACGGAGAAATATCCAGATTCTGAATTAATCGTATTATTAATAGATGAAAGACCAGAAGAGGTAACGGATATTGAACGATCAGTAAAAGCAGATGTTGTCAGTTCGACATTTGATGAGTTACCAGAAAATCATGTCAAAGTTGCCGAATTGGTATTGGAGCGTGCGATGCGTTTAGTAGAACATAAGCGTGACGTGATTATTTTGATGGATTCCATTACGCGATTGGCGCGTGCTTATAACTTAGTTATTCCACCGAGTGGTCGAACTTTATCGGGCGGGATTGATCCCGCAGCCTTCCATCGTCCAAAACGTTTCTTTGGTGCCGCACGCAATATTGAGGAAGGCGGTAGCTTGACGATTTTAGCGACTGCTTTAATCGACACCGGCTCACGTATGGATGAAGTAATTTATGAAGAATTCAAAGGTACCGGTAATTTGGAACTTCATTTAGACCGCAATTTGGCAGAACGCCGTATTTTCCCTGCTATTGATATTCGTCGCTCGGGTACACGTAAAGAAGAACTACTTATACCAACTGCACAACTGACAAAACTTTGGGGTATTCGCAAAACATTTGCAGATGCGCATGATTTCACGGATAAATTCCTTCGAAAATTACGTACGACAAAATCAAATGAAGAATTTTTTGAAAAACTAGATACGGGTATGAAATCAGCACGTAACGGTAAAGGTTTAATAGATTGATGACACAGCATGGACATTTTTATTGTTCATGCTTTTTTTGTGGTGAAAAGAGAACCATATGATTCCTTCATGACAATAGATTTGTAAAACCACGTTTGTATATAAAGCGGTAGGGTATTGAATTACTTAAAGACTGTTTTTCGTTCATTAGTGAATTGAATGGTAGAGGAGAGTGATCCATATATGTTTGAATACCATTTTGAACGGGTGTTATTTCATAACTACCGAGAGGGTATTGAACCAAGCCGTAATTATCAAGAAATAATTCAAAAGTATGCATTAGATGGCTATCGTTTCATTCAATTTATTCAATATAATAATACATTTTGTGAATTAGTATTTGAAAAACAAAAGAATTGACGAGAGGAGAAAATCCATGTTAGCATTGCGTTATCTAAAAATATTCGTTGTTTTATTGGCGGGTTTATTCGGTTTTTTCGTCGTATTAGGCAATTTACTTGATTACGATTCTAACTATCAATTCGTCAAGCACGTCTTAAGCATGGATACGACCTTTGAAGGAAATAAGCTCATGTGGCGTGCCATCACCTCACCAAATGCTCACATGGTAGCGTATTGGATTTTAATCTTATTAGAAGTGATTTTCACATTAACAGCATTATTTGGCGCCTATCATATGTTGTTAAATAGTAAGCAATCAGGTTTGAAATTTAATGAAGCAAAACGTTATGGTTACTATGCTTTTTTCTTAGGTTTCATCATTTGGTTCCTAGGTTTCATCGTTATTGGTAACGAGTGGTTTGCGATGTGGCAATCGGAATCATGGAACGGGAAAGATACCGCGATGAATATTGTCTTATTGTGGACAGTCTTTGCACTACTACTAGCATTAAAAGACGATGATTTACAGGCAAAAGAGTAAAAAAACATTGCGAAGACATAAGGAATTTGTTATACTCTGTATTATAATGCTATCAATACGTATTGCATATGCGACAACTTAATTGGGTTGTGTAAGGCAATAGGTTGATACAAAGTACTCTGTTCCAGATGGTTCAGGGCGAGAGGAGAAATATACTATGAAACAAGGAATTCACCCAGACTACAAAGAAGCAACAGTATCATGCTCATGTGGTAATACGTTCAAAACTGGTTCAGTAAAAGAAACTATCGTTATCGAATTTTGTAACGAGTGCCACCCATTCTACACTGGTCGCCAAAAATTCGCGTCTGCTGACGGACGTGTTGATCGTTTCAACAAAAAATACGGTCTTAAATAATTCGAATAGAATTGTTAAAATGCCTGCTAAGCGATTCGTTGCTTAGCAGGTATTTTTCTTGCCTAAAAACCGAATTTCGTGTAGTATAAATCACGTTGTTTAAGTGAGGAATTACTTAATGAGGACGTATTTTTTCCTAAAATTAGGCGAATTGCTGTATAATTCGTTAATATAATATAGAGAAGTTGAAAGGGGTCAGTCACGATGTACTACACTCACCAAAACGGTTGGATTGAAGTCATTTGCGGTAGTATGTTCTCAGGTAAATCAGAGGAACTTATTCGTAGAGTTAGACGTGCGCAGTTTGCAAAACAACGTATTGCTGTATTTAAACCACAAATAGATAATCGCTATAGCGAGGAAGCGGTCGTATCCCATAATGGGACAACGGTGATTGCGCATCCGATTGAACGAACAGAAGAAATGTGGGAATATATTTCAGATGAATATGATGTCATTGCAATCGATGAGGCCCAATTTTTCGGAGAAGATATTATCGATACGGTACAAAAATTAGCGAATCATGGTTTTCGCGTAATTTTGGCTGGTCTTGATCAAGATTTCAAAGGGATGCCATTTGGGCCAATGCCTTTATTAATGGCAATTGCCGAACAAGTGACGAAGTTACAAGCTGTCTGTAGCGAATGTGGCTCACCTGCTAGTCGTACGCAAAGATTGATCAATGGCGAACCTGCAAAATCTGACGATCCAATTATTTTAGTTGGTGCATCGGAAGCCTATGAGCCGAGATGCCGTCATCATCATTCTGTACCTCTTGGTGTGACAGAAGTAAAAGGATAGTGGCAACTTAATTAGCATAAAGAGCAGTAGTAGTTATCTTTAGAAGATAGCTACTATTTTTGTGTATCATAGAACAACTTGAAATAAATAAAGCGAATCAATCGGAGGTTTGGTTGAGCGACTATAAAAGACATCGCTATGAAAAAAGCATATGCTTTATTTGTAGGAAATGTCTCATTTCTAAAAGAATTTTTTCATTAGAGTAGCAAGAGGCTCTCTTTTTCTTTATACTATTATAGGAACATATATAAACTCGTAAAGACAAGATAAAATAGATAGCGAAATAAGAAAGGTTAAGGTGAATTACATGTTTGATCGCCTGCAAGCAGTTGAAGATCGATATGAAAGATTAAATGAATTATTAAGTGACCCGGATGTTGTATCGGATAATAAAAAATTAGCACAGTATTCGAAAGAGCAATCGGATATTTCTGATACAGTAGAAGTGTATCGTGAATACAAATCAACAAAAGAGCAAATTGCCGAAGCCAAAGAAATGCTAAATGAAAAATTAGATCCTGATATGAAGGATATGGTAAAAGAAGAATTAAAAGAACTTGAAGCATTAATTCCGGCATTTGAAGAAAGATTAAAAGTTCTGCTTATTCCCAAAGACCCTAATGATAGTAAAAACGTGATTATGGAAATTCGTGGCGCTGCTGGTGGCGACGAAGCAGCATTATTCGCTAACTCATTATTCCGTATGTATAGCAAGTATGCGGAAACGCAGGGCTGGAAAATTGAAATTATGAATGCCAACCCGACAGAGCTTGGCGGCTATAAAGAGATTGTCTTCCAGATTTCAGGACAGGGTGCATATTCCCGTTTTAAATATGAAAGTGGCGCTCATCGTGTACAACGCGTACCCGAAACAGAATCACAAGGTCGTGTGCATACATCAACTTCTACAGTTGTTGTTATGCCAGAAGCAGAAGAAGTAGAATTAGTATTAGCAGATAAAGATATTCGTGTAGATATTTATCACGCATCAGGCGCTGGTGGTCAACACGTCAATAAAACAGCATCTGCCGTACGTATGACACATATTCCAACGGGTGTAGTGGTAGCTATGCAAGATGAACGTTCGCAATTGAAAAACCGCGATAAAGCGATGAAAGTTTTACGTACACGTGTATTTGATAAATTACGTCAAGAAGCACAAAGTGAAATCGATGCTGAGCGTAAATCAATTATTGGTACAGGTGATCGTTCTGAACGTATTCGCACATATAATTACCCACAAAACCGCGTGACGGATCACCGCATTGGTTTAACAATTCAAAAATTGGATCAAATTATCGAAGGTAAGCTCGATGAAATTATCAATGCATTAATCATGGAAGAACAAGCAGAGAAGCTGGATCAATTAAATGAACCAAGAATGTAATACTGTCTTTGAGGCCCTTAAATGGGCTTCTTCTTATTTAGAGGAACAAAATCGTGAGGCAAATGCTGCACGCTTACTACTTCAGCATGTGCTAAATGTCGATTATACAGGTCTTGTATTCAAGATGCAGGAACCGATTAGTAAAGAGGATTTTAGCAGGTTTCAGCATTATATTGCAGAACATGCAGCGGGAAAACCAGCGCAATACATCATGGGGTATGAGGAATTCTATGGTCGTAAGTTTTATGTCACAGAGTCGGTACTTATTCCACGTCCTGAAACAGAAGAACTTGTCGAAGAAACATTACGTCGTATACCGTTACTCTTTGGTAATGAAGAGAACTTGGCTTTAGCTGATATCGGGACAGGTAGTGGTGCGATTGCTGTGTCGATGAAAAAAGAATTACCGCAGCTCGATGTCACGGCAACGGATTTAAGTGCAGAGGCACTTGTTGTTGCACGTGAAAATGCAACACAGTTAGAGGCTAAGGTACATTTTTTGCAAGGTGATCTAACAGCACCTCTTCAAGGACAGAAATTTGATATTGTACTGTCTAATCCACCGTATATTGCATTTGATGAAGCAAAATTAATGGATGATGTTGTTTTGGAGCATGAACCACATGGTGCTTTATTTGCGGAGGAAGATGGATTGCAGTTGTACCGCCAACTTTGTGAACAACTTGCTACAATTTTAAACGATAAAGCACTAATAGGTTTTGAGATTGGCTATTTACAAGGTCCGGCTGTGGAAAACCTGTTGAAAAGTCATTTCCCAACAGGTAAAGTAGAGATTTTAGCCGATTTAAATGGGAATAATCGAATGGTTTTCTGTGAATTGCAATAGTTATCCACAGCTGTAAAGGAGATTTCCTTTACGAAAAATAATACCATAATTATTTGAGGGGTAAACGCTCTATATTGCTAAAAATGGCGTATTGACAAGCTTTGTAAAGGGTTCAAAGGACTCATTTTAGAATAAAAAATATAAATAATGAAATATAAAGAGTGAAAAATAAAAAGTTATGCACAAAATTTCTTGAATTATCCACAAAAATGGTTAGAACATATACAGTTGTGTATAACTTTCTGAAAACTTGCTCTGCTAGGGAGGTAAAACAATGGACACGATACGAAAAAATATGGATAAAGATGTGAATAATGTAAAAAATTATCAACAGGCTGTGGATTTGTTAAAATCGGGTGAAGTTGTCGCTTTTCCAACAGAAACGGTTTATGGCTTAGGTGGTATAGCGACGAGTGATGCAGCTGTACTAAAAATCTATGAAGCAAAAGGACGTCCATCAGATAATCCATTAATCGTCCATATTGGTACCATTGAAGAAGTAGAACATTATGTGACGAATATTAGTGATCAGGCGAAACAATGTATGGCAGCTTTTTGGCCAGGTCCATTAACAATTATTTGTGAAGTGAAAGAGAATGTTTTATCGACAAAAGTAACAGCTGGACTAAAAACTGTTGGATTACGTATGCCAAATCATCCAGTAGCTTTAGGCTTATTACGTGCACTTGGTGAACCCATTGCAGCGCCATCTGCCAATCGGAGTGGCAAACCGAGTCCGACTGAAGGTATTCATGTAGAAGAGGATCTTCGCGGGCGCATACCACTCATACTAGATGGTGGTGCAACGGGCATTGGTGTAGAATCAACGGTGATTGATCTGACGTTACAAATACCGACAATTTTACGTCCGGGAGGCGTGACAAAGGATATGATTGAAGCTGTGATTGGTCCAGTAAATGAACCAAATCATATAGAGCAACAAGAGGGCGCGCCAAAAGCACCTGGTATGAAATACAAACATTATTCACCAGATGCACCTGTTTATTTAATTGAAAAAAATGAGGCAGCCATTAAAGAGGCAATTGATAAAATTCATGCGCAACATAAAACGGTAGCGCTATTAGCCCCAGAATTATATGCAAATGAACAGGCTGACTATTTCTTTTCTTTTGGCGAAGATACGCAAGCGGATATGGCAGCACATTTATTTCAAGCATTACGTGCTTGCGATGCGACGACAGTCGATCTCGTTCTCGCGACAGTTACTTCTTTAGATGGTATGGGTTCAGCAATTATGAATCGACTTGAAAAAGCAGCAGGCAATCAATGGTTTCATGCGATAGATTAATTAGCAGATGAACAGCTCAAGTGTAGCGCATATAGTGCGTTGTACTTGAGTTTTTTACTTTGTGCTGGGCGGGCAAGTTATATTGACAAAAAAGTGAAAAACATGTTTAAATTACTTAACGCTAGGTAAAAAAGGAGTGATGACAATGTCAAAGGGTGAGGAAACCTATCAAAAAATACTCGATGTTTCCATTTATTTTTTCGCGAAAGACGGTATTCATAAAACAAGTTTTTCTAAAATTGCAGATGCGCTTAAAATGACGAAGCCATCGCTTTACTACTATGTTAAATCGAAGGAAGAACTTGTGCATAAAGTGTTCGATTATATTTTTGATGATTATTCATTTGATGCTTATTTTGAAAAAGAAAAATTAACACAAACGACAATTGAAGCTTATTTAATTGGTGGAGGCCATCAATTTATAGAAGAAATAGAAGAACAAAATATTATATTAAATTTATTAAATGAATTTACTTTGTATGCTAAACGTATGGAAGAAAAAGATGAGACCTATATGGAAAAAATTAAACAATCACATCAATCGTTTATCACAGGCTTTGCACAAATCTTGCAACAAGCGGAGGAATTCGATTTAATAAAAGAAGAACATATTATTTTACGCGCACAAACAATGGCTTTAATGTTAGATAATATCCAGTCTTATCATACATTAGGTTTGGGGATGGATTCTAAAGAGCTGTGGTCATTTACCGTTCGCCAAGTATTTGTATGACCATGCTAAAGTTAGAAATCACGCCTATTATTAATAGTAATATCTTGATAATTATGTCGTTAGTAATTCTTTAGATATAGAAAAATGATTATTTATGTTTAAAAAATGTATCATTTATACTGTATGTTGAAGTATAATTTAACTATAGAGGGGTGCACAATGAATATTTATTTTATTTGTACAGGTAATACATGCAGAAGTCCTATGGCGGAGGCCATCCTTAAAAATAAAAATCTTCAAAATGTTGAAGTCTCTTCAGCCGGTGTTTTTGCTCAAGATGGGGGCGAGCTTTCTCGCAATGCACAAACAGTTTTAATGCAAAATGATATAGAAGTTGATCATACGACGTCCGCAATCGATGCAGAAAAATTGGCAAAAGCCGATTTGATTTTAACGATGACGCTCGGGCATAGACAGGCTGTTTTGCAAGCATATCCAGCAGTAGCTGACAAAACATTTACATTGAAAGAATACGTCGATGCATCAAACTATGATGTGTCAGATCCATATGGCGGCAGTGTAGAAGTGTATCGACAAACCTTTAAGGAGCTTCAGCAACTTATTGACGCACTCCAATTGAAAATTTTGGAGGAGTAATCTATGAAAAACACACATTCTTTTAGTCTTAGAAAAAAACTTATTCTTTTTGTTGTCGTATTGGCAGTCATAACATATGGCACAAGTTTAGTTTTTATCGAATACATCCAGCCACAATTTTTCCCGCATTTTAGTACATTAACATTTGCTGTGATTACATTTAGCTTAGGTATATTATGGTCGGGGATTCTTGCAGGCGTGTTAGCGTTCTTTATTGTTAAGCCCCTTCAACAATTAGAGAAGGTTGCTTTAGAAGCTGCAAAAGGTAATATTCATCAAACCATTAATCTACCTAAATCACATGATGAAATTCGATCTTTGGCTGTAGCTTTTGAGTCAATGTTAGCTAATCTTCGTCAGATGGTCAGCAGCATTGATGATAATTTTCAACAGACGAATAGCACCGTACAATCATTGTCCAAGGAATCAAAGGAAGCACTTCAACAATCCGATGCAATTGCGCAGACAATCGCACAAATCTCTGAAGGAGCTATTGGTTCAGCAGAAGCAATTCAAAATACGGCAGAATCGATGGAAGATGTACGAGAATTAGCTGTAGAGGTCAATAAGCATGCGGTAAAATCGTCGACTTACTCTAATCAAATGATTACTGAATTGACAAAAACAACGACCGTGATTGGTGAGTTAGTAAACGGTATTGAAGAAATAGCGAGTGGTAATAAAAAAGCTTTAAAAGACATCCATCAACTAGAGCATAATGCCAATGAAGTAGAAAATATTATCCAATTAGTTGGTTCAATTGCAGAGCAAACCAATTTATTGGCATTAAATGCTTCAATCGAGGCAGCGCGTGCAGGCGAACATGGCAAGGGTTTTGCAGTCGTAGCAGAAGAAGTGCGCAAGTTAGCCGATGGCAGTGCAGATGCTGCAAAAGGAGTTGCCCAGTTAATTCAAGTGATGCAGGCAGATGTCGTACGGGTTGTCGATCAGATGACAACACAAGTGAAAATTGCCGAACATGAGATGTTGCGGGTATCCGATACGACGAAAGCTGTTGATGGCATGAATTCAACGGTGAAACAGATGGCGGCTTCAGTAGATGAAATTTCACAATTCGTCGAAAAACAATTCAATAATATTGAGAGAACAGCACATGAATCACAAGAAGTTGCAGCCATTGCGGAAGAAACATCTGCAGGGGCAGAAGAAGTACGCAGTTCAACAGATGAGCAAGTGCGCTCTATTTCACAAATGGAAGAGTTATCACGTCATTTGCAACAACAATCTAAAGAGTTGCATAAAACAATTCAACAATTTAACTAATGCTAAAAAATGCCATGCCACGAATCCTCGTTGTGTATGGCATTTTTTAGTGTTATTTCTCAATACAATGCAATGAATTCCTCTTAATATAAAAATTATATTGTTGTAATACAGTGTAAAGTTCGGTAAAATAGCAATTGTGAATCGTATAACACGATTCAAATTACTGAAAGCGATTTACTTCTTAACTATATACATATTAAACGTTATTAAAGTTCGTCTTTCAGCTATTTAAACGTATTTTTGAGCTAATAATTATGTCTTTATAGGCTTATTAATGGTACACTAATGATGAATTTAAACAATTGAAAAGAGGGATTTACGTTGAAAATCGCAATTTCATCCGATCACGGTGGTAATAACCTACGCAAAGAAATTATGGAGCTTTTAGAAGAACTAGGCTTTACGTATGAAGACTTTGGTCCAAAAGACGATCGCTCAGTAGATTATCCTGATTATGCCTTACCAGTAGCACAAGGTGTGGCAACAGGGGAATTTGATAAAGGGATTTTAATTTGTGGAACAGGTATTGGTATGTCAATCGCAGCAAACAAAGTAAAAGGTATTCGTTGTGCTTTAGTACATGATGTCTTTTCGGCTAAAGCAACTCGTTGTCATAATGACTCCAATATTATTGCGATGGGCGAACGCGTTATTGGCGCTGGCCTTGCACGTGAAATTGTTTCAGCGTGGTTACAAACGGATTTTGAAGGCGGTCGTCATGAACGTCGAATCGAAAAAATTTCAGCTTTAGAAGAATAACGAAGGAGCGAATAGCTATGGAGAATTTACAGCAAGTTACGCGTGACTTAACGACTTTATTGTCCGAATTTGCACAGCAAACTCCGCTTAAAAAAGGTCAGCTGTTTATCGTTGGTTGTTCAACATCTGAAGTGAAGGGCAAAAAAATTGGTACAGCGGGTGGTCTGGAGATTGCAGAGGCACTGTATAAACCGCTATCAGTATTTGCCAAGGAATATGATCTTGCTTTGGCCTTTCAAGGTTGCGAACATATAAATAGAGCACTAACGATGGAGAGAGCGACAGCAGCGCGTTATGATTTGGAGGAAGTAGCCGTGATTCCAGTAGTAACAGCGGGTGGTTCTATGTCCACATATGCGTATAATCAGCTGGATGATCCCATCGTTGTTGAAGAAGCACAAGGTCATGCCGGGGTGGATATTGGGCAGACATTAATTGGTATGCATTTAAAAAAAGTGGCAGTTCCTGTACGAACTTCTATCAAACAAATTGGTGAAGCGATCGTTACAGTTGCAAGCACTCGTCCGAAGCGTATAGGCGGAGAACGAGCTGTATATACGATAGACTAGTAGAATTTAGGGGGAAAGAGAAATGGAAAAACTTGCATCATTAGATCTAGATAAAGCAGTATTTGACGCAATCGAACTAGAATTTACTCGTCAACAAGAAAATATCGAGTTAATCGCTTCAGAAAACATCGTGTCAAAAGCGGTAATGAAAGCACAGGGTTCAGTTTTAACAAACAAATATGCTGAAGGATATCCAGGGAAACGTTATTATGGTGGCTGTGAGCATGTTGATGTAATCGAAGATATCGCGCGCGATCGTGCAAAAGAAATTTTCGGCGCAGAACATGTCAATGTACAACCTCACTCAGGTGCACAAGCGAATATGGCAGTTTATTTCACTGTTCTTGAACAAGGGGATACTGTACTAGGTATGAACCTTTCTCACGGTGGACACTTAACGCATGGTAGTCCAGTAAACTTCTCAGGCGTGCAATACAATTTTGTTGAATACGGTGTGACAGAAGATACAAATGTTATCGACTATGCTGATGTTCGCGAAAAAGCATTGGCGCACAAACCTAAACTAATCGTAGCGGGAGCATCGGCTTATCCTCGTGCAATCGACTTCGCTAAATTCCGCGAAATCGCTGACGAAGTAGGCGCATTATTTATGGTTGATATGGCTCATATCGCTGGTCTTGTAGCAGCGGGTCTTCACCAAAATCCAGTACAGTATGCGGATTTCGTAACGACAACGACACATAAAACATTACGCGGCCCTCGTGGCGGTATGATTATGTGTAAAGAAGAATGGGCTAAGAAAATCGACAAATCAATTTTCCCAGGCATTCAAGGTGGTCCATTAATGCATGTAATCGCTGCTAAAGCAATAGCATTTGGCGAAGCTTTACAACCGGAGTTCAAAGAGTATGCAGCACAAGTAATCACCAATGCAAAAGTGTTAGGTGAATCACTCGAAGCAGAAGGTATCCGCACAGTTTCCGGCGGTACTGACAACCACTTACTACTAGTGGATGTTCGCTCGCTAAACTTAACGGGTAAAGTTGCTGAAGCTCTTCTTGATGAAGTGCAAATTACAGCAAATAAAAATGCGATTCCTTTCGATCCTGAAAAACCATTCGTAACATCGGGTGTAAGAATTGGTACACCAGCGATTACTTCTCGTGGCTTTAAAGAACAAGACATGAAAGAGATTGCTTCAATCATGGCATTAGTTCTTAAGAATCCAGAAGACGAAGCAGCTAAAGTGGAAGCTCGTCAACGCGTTAAAGCATTGACTGCAGCGCATCCAATTTATGTTGATTAATGAATAAATAAACAAAAAGTAGCGGCACAAGCAATTGTGCTGCTACTTTTTTGTTTGGATTCTCTACATAATATTGATGCAAGTTGAGTGTGCAGTTCATACGCTCTATAATCCGTAATAATACTATGATGTATCATTGCACTTAGAATCAAGTCAGCTGTATAAAATATACGAATGACATAGGCTTTTTTAGGAGCATTCGTTTTTTATTGCCTGGGAAATAAATTGTTTCAGTATTTTAAGGAAATAGAAAGCAAGGCAAGGCTTGTTAAAAAACGAGTGACCGTACACTATTTTAATGAATGGAGGATTATAGTGCGAAATACTTTCCATTAAGTGGTAATACATCTATAATCGAATTGTATGGAAATATTATACATTTAAAAGAGGGGGAGAAGAATTATGAAAAATTTCTCAGCATTATGGGTTAAGATTTCAATGATTTATTTCCTGGTTGGTTTAACTTTTGGTGTTTATATGCATTTAACAATTCAGCTTCAATGGAAGGCTACACATGCGCATATTTTAGTAGTCGGATGGTTGACGACAGTGGTTATTGGGCTGATCTATGCGCGCTATGAAGAAGCTGCGACTCATTTACTCGCACGATTATCTTTTTGGTTTTATCACATCGGTTTACCATTCTTATTGCTAGGTATGTATTCAATTTACTCCAAACCATTGCGTCCATATATGAGGATTTTTGTAGATGGTGGAGGTACTGTTTTTATTATTGGTATTCTTTTAGTAACGGTGAATCTATTCATGCATGCCAAGGATCATCAAGAAACGTAATGATATAAGTGCATGACCAACACTCTGCATATTAAAGGGCGGAGTGTTTTTTACTATGTAGAAGAAAAGTTAAGCGTAGCAACCTGTTCATCATGTCATTAAAAAAGTTTTAAAAATCGTCAATATTCATGTTTTCTAAAAGAAAAAATATTCTGTTTACGTATACTTTTTTCTTTTTAATACGACTTTCTTCTATTTAAATGAATATTTTGTGATGGTTTAAAAAAAGAAAGAATAGACGTGAAAAAAAGAAAGAAAAGAATTTGTATGAAAATATTGACATGGTGAATGTATTGATATCTGTTATAATAGTTTAGATAAACAAATGTAGGGAGAGATTCAAAATGGGCAAAGTATACGTATTCGACCATCCATTAATTCAGCACAAACTATCATTTATTCGTGATGTGAAAACAGGTACGAAGGAATTCCGTGAGTTAGTTGACGAAGTGGCAACGCTTATGGCATTCGAAATTACACGTGATTTACAAACAGAAGAAGTGGAAATTCAAACGCCAGTTCAGATGACAAAAACAAAAGTTTTATCAGGTAAAAAAATGGCGATCGTACCAATTTTACGTGCAGGCTTGGGTATGGTAGATGGTATGTTAAAACTAATTCCGGCTGCAAAAGTAGCTCATATTGGTTTATATCGCGACCCTGAAACTTTAAAACCAGTAGAGTATTATGCAAAATTCCCTGCTGATATCGAAGAGCGTGAATTTATTATTGTCGATCCGATGCTGGCTACAGGTGGTTCAGCTATCGAAGCAATTAATTCACTTAAAAAACGCGGCGCTAAAAACATTCGTTTCATGTGCTTAATCGCTGCTCCAGAAGGCGTTCAAGCAATTCAAGAAATGCACCCAGACATCGATATCTACATCGCTGCTCTAGACGAAAAATTAAATGACCACGGCTATATTGTTCCGGGCCTTGGCGATGCGGGTGACCGTTTATTCGGTACAAAATAATTTAACAGGGCGGTGTGGATAGAGATGAAAAAGTTGAAGGTAATGACAGTATTTGGTACGAGACCAGAAGCGATAAAAATGGCTCCACTAGTAAAAGAATTACAACAAAGATCGGATCAAATAGAGACGATTGTGGCCGTTACCGCACAGCACCGTCAAATGTTGGATCAGGTGTTAGAAACTTTTAAAATCGTTCCAGATTATGATTTGAATATCATGAAGAATCGTCAAACATTAATCGATGTGACTACGCGTGGTTTGGAAGGTTTGGATCGTATTATGAAGGAAGCACAACCGGATATCGTTCTTGTACATGGCGATACATCAACCACTTTTGTAGCGAGCCTCGCAGCGTTTTACAATCAAATTGCAGTAGGTCATGTGGAGGCAGGTTTACGAACTGGCGATAAATATTCTCCCTATCCAGAGGAAATGAATCGCATGTTGACAGGTGTCATCGCAGATATTCATTTCGCACCGACCGAACAATCTAAGCAGAATCTTTTGAAAGAAAATAAAGACGTAAATAGTATATATGTGACGGGGAATACAGCGATTGATGCATTGAAGACAACCGTTGCAGACCACTATTCACATGATGTTATCGATAAAATTGGCGATGACCGTATGATTTTATTAACTGCACACCGCAGAGAAAATTTAGGCGATCCTATGCGTAATATGTTCAATGCAATCGAACGTATTTTAGCGGAATATAAAGATGTGCAAGTCGTGTATCCGATGCATCTAAATCCAGCAGTACGTGAAATCGCACATGCTATTTTAGGTGCTGACCCTCGTGTGCATTTAATAGAACCACTCGAAGTGTTCGATTTCCATAACTTCGCTTCACGTGCCTATATGATTTTAACCGATTCAGGTGGCGTGCAAGAAGAAGCACCTTCACTTGGGAAGCCAGTACTCGTTTTGCGAGATACAACGGAACGACCAGAGGGCATCGAGGCAGGAACATTAAAACTTGCTGGTACAGATGAAGAGAGCATTTATACTTTAACAAAGCAATTATTGGATGATGCGACTCTTTATACGAATATGTCGCAAGCTTCCAATCCTTATGGAGATGGGCACGCATCTGAAAGAATTGTCGATGCATTACTCGATTTTCTTAAAAAGTAAAAACCAACTCTGCTAAATAGCTATTTACGAATAATTGTTATGAAAGAGTCTGTTTATTTAAAGATTATCGATATAATTTCAGAAGTTTATCGGCATTTCTCTCAAATTTGTCGACTATTTGACAAAAGTGAACGCTATGTGAAGTTTTTCCGTATAACCAATTGACATGAAATATTCACTATTGTATGCTAACAAAGGGTAAGAATGATAGGGGTTTAATGTCCGAATATCAAGCCATACCTATTTTTTTATGGATTTTGGTCTAAAACAGGACGTTCCCATGGCTTTTAACTCTTTTGACAGTGTTTATGTTAAAAGGTTCACACATGAAGCAGTGGTTCTTCATATTTACAAGCTATTATCGCATTTAGGATTCTGAAAAAGTTAAGCAATTTTTAACTTAGTTAAAGTGTCCATTTTATATATTGTTATAGGAATAACGATATATGAAAAGTCCAAACCGATGGTCAGCTTTTTTATCCATCATTCGAAATAAAGATTCAGGAGATTAAAGACCAATGGTAGAAATGCATCGAATTTTTAAAAGACAAATCGCGTTGATTCTGTTCTTGCTATTAGTTTGTGCAATCGGTTGGAGCTTTTCGCCATATCAAGTGGTGTTTGCCGGTCTCGCATTAGGTGCTCTTTGCGGTCTATTTAATTTTTGGAACCTGATCCGAAGAATGGAAAGCTTTGATCGTAAGACACGAGAGGGCCAAAAGGTTAAATCTTTAGGCACCCTGATACGCTACGCTTCAGCCATCCTTGCGGCAGCAATTGCTATCACTTGGACGGAATACTTTAATGTAGCTAGTACTGTCATTGGATTAATGATTCCGTACATTCTACTTTTTGTAGATAGGATCATAGTTCATTCGAAAACTAAATAAGCAAAGTGCATTTGAAAGAGAGGTGAACTAAAAAGTGGATCATTTAAATCCTCAATGGGAATTGTTCGGAATCACTTATAATCCAGCAAACGTAATGATGCTTGTCATCACAGCCGTTATCGTTTTCGCAATAGCGATGATTGCAACACGCAGTCTGAAACTTAAACCTACTGGTATGCAAAACTTTATGGAATGGATTATGGATTTCGTTAAAGGAATTATCGGCAACAACATGGATTGGAAAACTGGTGGTAAATTCCACGTGTTGGGAATCACTTTAATCATGTTTATCTTCGTGGCAAACATGTTAGGGCTTCCGTTCTCAATTTCTTGGGATGGGTACCTATGGTGGAAATCACCAACAGCAGATCCAATTATCACACTAACATTGGCAGTAATGATTTTATTACTTTCGAACTATTACGGTGCGAAAGAGCTTGGTATGAAAGGTTACTTGAAGACATTCGTGTCTCCAATGGCATTCTTATTACCAATTAAACTCATTGAAGAGGTTGCCAATACATTAACGCTTGGTTTACGTCTATACGGTAACATTTTTGCCGGAGAAGTATTACTAGGGTTATTAGCTGGTATGGCTACTATGTGGTCGGGCGCAGGTTTTATCGCAGCAGTAGTACCAATGATGGTATGGCAAGCATTCTCAATCTTTATCGGAGCAATCCAATCATTCATTTTCGTTATGTTAACAATGGTTTATATGTCGCATAAAGTGACTAAAGACCATTAAGTATAAACATTGCTTAACTTCGGTTAAGTAGCAACAACCACAAAAAAAATATAGCAACATTTCCAAGGAGGAAAATTTACAATGGGTTTAATCGCAGCAGCAATCGCAGTTGGTCTAGGAGCACTAGGCGCAGGTATTGGTAACGGTCTTATCGTAGGTAGAACAGTAGAAGGTATCGCTCGTCAACCAGAATTACGTGGAGTATTACAAACAACAATGTTCATCGGTGTCGCTTTAGTAGAAGCATTACCAATCATCGCAGTAGTTATCGCTTTCATCGTAATGAACAAAAACTAATAGTGTCTTAATTGTTTTAACGGCGGAGACTTATTGAATGAGAAACTTCGCCTTCCTTTATGTTAGGCGACTAACGTAAATTCCTTTAGACTACAAATCTTAACTAAGATTCAATTATACAAATCAATATTGACTCTAAGCTCTTGAAGGGAGTGAAACAATCGTGTTTTTTGAATATTTAACACTAGGTTCAGCCGGCGCAAAAGGTTTGAACTATGGTGATATTATCGCAACTTTAGTAGTATTCATCGTACTTATGCTTCTTCTTAAGAAGTTCGCATGGGGTCCGTTAATGGGTATTATGCAAGAACGTGAAGAACTAGTAGCAAGCGAAATCGACACAGCTGAAAAGAATCGTGTTGAAGCAGGTAAACTATTAGAAGAACAACGTAGCCTTCTTAAAGAAGCTCGTACTGAAGCACAAGCGATTGTTGAGAACGCTAAGAAACAAGCAGATCTTCAAAAAGAAGATATCGTTTCATCAGCGAAAGCTGAAGCTGTTCGTTTACAAGAATCTGCTAAACGCGACATCGAGACTGAAAAAGAAAAAGCTATCGCAGCTGTGCGTGAAGAAGTGGTTTCACTTTCTGTATTGGCAGCAACAAAAGTTCTTAACAAAGAAGTATCAGCAGAAGATAATCGTGCTCTTATTGAAGAAACGATTGCGAAGGCAGGGGAAACTCGATGAGTCAATCCATTGCAGCAAACCGCTATGCTAAAGCTTTATACGACTTGGCAAAGGATAAAAACGTCGTTGCAGAAACAGTAGCAGACCTACGTGAAGCAAAGATTGTTTTTACACAATCTAAAGATTTATTCAATCTTTTAGAAAATCCTAAGTTCTCACAAAGCAAAAAAGAGGAGCTTATTGCGACTATTTTTGCCTCAGAACAGCCAATCATTATTAATGCGTTCAAAGTTCTTTTGAATAAAAAACGCATTCATGAAGTTGTAAGTGTAATTGATTCATTTATCCGTATTGCGAATGATGAATTAGGCGTTGAAGATGCAATTGTATACTCAACGGAAGCACTTACTGACGAAGAAATCCAAAGAATTTCTACTACTTTTGCTTCAAAAGTAAACAAGAATTCTTTAAATATTACGAACGAAATTGATGCATCATTAATTGGTGGCATTAAAGTTATTATCGGAAACCTAATTTTTGATAACACAATCGTTAGCAAAGTGAACGATTTACGTCGTCAATTATTAGCTTAATTAAACACAAATTTATTTGAAGAGGTGACAAACGTGGGCATCAAAGCTGAAGAAATCAGTGTACTTATTAAACAGCAGATGGAAAATTTCCAATCTGAGATGCAAGTTAGCGAAGTCGGTACGATTATCACTGTTGGTGATGGTATCGCTCGTGCTCATGGCCTTGACAACGTTATGTCTGGAGAATTATTAGAATTCTCAACTGGTGTTCTTGGTATGGCGCAAAACTTAGAAGAAAACAATGTTGGTATTGTTATTCTAGGGCCAGCAGCCGGCATCAAAGAGGGCGATGAAGTTCGTCGTACAGGTCGTATTATGGAAGTTCCAGTTGGTGAAGAACTAATTGGCCGTGTTGTAAATACTTTAGGTTTACCAGTTGATGGCGAAGGCCCGATCAACACTACTAAAACTCGTCCTATCGAAAGCCCAGCTTTTGGTGTAATGGCTCGTAAATCAGTAGATCAACCTTTACAAACAGGTATTAAAGCAATCGATGCACTTGTGCCAATCGGTCGTGGACAACGTGAATTAATTATCGGTGACCGTCAAGTTGGTAAAACATCTATCGCTATCGATACTATTCTTAACCAAGCAGATCAAAACATGGTTTGTATTTATGTTGCTATTGGACAAAAAGAATCTACAGTACGTAACGTTGTAGAAACTCTTCGTGCTCATGACGCATTAAAATACACAATCGTTGTTACTGCAGCAGCATCTTCTCCATCACCAATGTTATACCTAGCTCCTTATGCAGGTGTATCAATGGCCGAAGAATTAATGCTACAAGGTAAAGATGTACTAATCGTATATGATGATCTTTCTAAGCAAGCAGCAGCTTACCGTGAACTGTCATTACTATTACGCCGTCCTCCAGGTCGCGAAGCTTACCCAGGTGACGTATTCTACCTACACAGTCGTTTATTAGAACGTGCAGCTCGTCTTAACGAAAACTACGGTGGTGGTTCAATCACTGCTTTACCATTCGTTGAAACACAAGCTGGTGATATCGGTGCTTACATCCCAACAAACGTAATTTCGATTACCGATGGACAAATTTTCTTACAAGCTAACTTATTTAACTCTGGTGTTCGTCCAGCGATCAACCCAGGTTTATCTGTATCACGTGTTGGTGGTTCTGCACAAATTAAAGCAATGAAAAAAGTTGCCGGTACGCTACGTCTTGACTTAGCATCATTCCGTGAACTTGAATCATTCTCTCAATTTGGTTCTGACCTTGACGCTGTTACTACAGCTAAACTTGAGCGCGGTAAACGTACAGTTGAAGTTCTTAAACAAGATCTTAACAAACCAGTTAAAGTTGAAAAACAAGTTACAATTATCTACGCGCTTACTAAAGGTTTCTTAGATGACGTTCCGGTACAAGATATCGTTCGTTTTGAAAAAGAATTAAACCTATGGTTAGATGCTAATGATGCAAACCACAAAAACGTTTTAGCTACAATTCGCGATACTAAAGGTCTTCCAGCTGATGAAGATATGAAAGCAACTCTTGAAGGATTCAAGAAAACTTTCGCAGTAACTGAAGCTTAATTTTTAGTATTCGATTGAACATAAAATAAACGGTAAGGTGGTGAAATACCAGTGGCAACATTACGCGAGGTAAAACAACGTATTAACTCTACAAAATCTACAAGTAAAATTACATCAGCTATGCATTTAGTATCATCTTCTAAGATGGCACGTGCAGAGCAAAATGCTAAAAAATATGTTCCATATATGACGAAGATCCAAGACGTAGTAGCTGCTATTGCTCAAGGAACTCCAGCGGGTTCACACCCGATGTTAGTTGAGCGTCCAGTCAAAAAGTCTGCTTACTTAGTAATGACTTCTGATCGTGGTTTAGCAGGTGCATACAATACGAATGTTATTCGTAAGGCTCTTGAAGGTATGGAAAAACGCGGCCAAACAAAAGATGACGTAGTGATCTTTGCAGTAGGACGCGTTGTAGCTGACTTCTTCAAGAAGACAGGCTATACAGTTGTAGATTCGGAGATTGGTCTTCCAGATCAACCTGCATTTTCAGATATTAAAGCGATTGCTCGTAAAGCTGTTGGTATGTTCACAGATGGCATATATGATGAAATATTCGTGTGCTATAGCCACTTCGTAAGTGCTATGTCTAGTGATTTAGTTGAGAAGAAACTACTTCCAATCACTGATATCGCTCCTGCTACTAACTCTGCATCGTATGAATTCGAGCCTTCAGGCGAAGAAATCTTACAAGTATTGTTACCACAATACGCAGAAAGCTTAGTATACGGTGCGTTACTAGATGCCAAAGCTAGTGAACATGCTGCTCGTATGACAGCAATGAAAAGCGCTACAGATAACGCTAAAGATTTAATTAGCGATTTAACAGTATTGTATAACCGTGCGCGTCAAGCGGCGATTACACAAGAAATTACAGAAATCGTTGGTGGAGCAGCAGCCCTAGAATAGGGATGCTTGCTTCATTACGTCTGTAAAGTTTTGATAGGAGGGGACAAAGTATATGCAAACAGGACACGTTCTTCAAGTAATGGGTGCTGTTGTCGATGTTCAATTCGACAATTCAACATTACCTGACATTTATAACGCTTTAACTGTAGAAATTAAAAAGCCTAACCAAGAACCAGTAGTTCTTACACTTGAAGTTGCACTTCATTTAGGCGATAATGCTGTCCGCACAATTGCTATGTCATCAACAGATGGCTTACAACGTGGCGCAGCTGTAACTGACAAAGGTACTTCAATTACAGTACCAGTTGGTGAAATCACTCTTGGTCGTGTATTCAACGTTCTTGGAGAGCCAATCGATTTAGAAGTAGGTAAGCCAGAAATTGCTGCTACTGAACGTCGTGACTCAATCCACCGTGAAGCACCTTTATTCGAGGACCTTTCAACTTCAATTGAAGTTCTTGAAACAGGTATCAAAGTAGTAGATTTATTAGCACCTTATATTAAAGGTGGTAAAGTTGGATTATTCGGTGGTGCTGGTGTAGGTAAAACTGTACTAATCCAAGAATTAATCAACAACATCGCAAAAGGCCACGGCGGTATCTCTGTATTCGCTGGTGTTGGTGAACGTACTCGTGAAGGTAATGACCTTTACTACGAAATGACTGACGCAGGCGTTATTACAAAAACAGCTATGGTCTTCGGACAAATGAATGAGCCACCAGGTGCACGTATGCGTGTAGCACTTTCTGGTCTTACAATGGCTGAATATTTCCGTGATGAAATGGGACAAGATGTATTACTATTCGTAGATAACATCTTCCGCTTCACTCAAGCAGGTTCTGAGGTATCAGCATTATTAGGTCGTATGCCTTCTGCTGTTGGTTACCAACCAACTCTTGCAACTGAAATGGGTCGTTTACAAGAACGTATCACTTCAACTAAAAAAGGTTCTGTTACTTCTATTCAAGCGGTATACGTACCAGCCGATGATTATACTGACCCGGCTCCGGCTACAACTTTCGCCCACTTAGATTCAACAACTAACCTTGAGCGTAAATTATCTGAGATGGGTATTTACCCAGCTGTAGATCCTTTAGCTTCAACTTCTCGTGCATTAGCGCCTGAAATCGTAGGTCAAGAACATTACGACATCGCTCGTAAAGTACAATCTACATTACAACGCTACAACGAGTTACAAGATATCATCGCTATTCTAGGTATGGATGAATTAAATGACGATGACAAGCAAACTGTTGCGCGTGCTCGTCGTATCCAATTCTTCTTATCACAAAACTTCCACGTTGCTGAACAGTTCACTGGTCAAAAAGGTTCTTACGTACACGTGAAAGATACAATCATTGGTTTCAAAGAAATCCTTGAAGGTAAATATGATAAATTCCCAGAATCAGCATTCCACCTAGTGGGAAGCATCGATGACGTTATTGAAAAAGCGAAGAGCCTAGGCGTAACGCTTTAATAATAGGGACGAGGAGGAAAAAATATGAAGACAACTGTAGTCAACATTGTCACTCCCGACGGCCCAGTATATGATTCAGAAGTTTCTATGGTTAGCGTTCGTACTACTGCGGGTGAAATGGGTATTTTACCTGGACATATTCCAACAGTAGCACCGTTAAACATCGGAGTTGTACGTCTGAAAAAAGATAAGACAACTGAATTCGTAGCAATTTCAGGCGGTTTCGTTGAAATCCGTCCTGATAAAGTTACAATTTTATGTCCTTCTGCAGAACTTGCTGATTCAATTGATCTTGATCGTGCGAAAGAAGCGCTTCAACGTGCCGAACAACGCCTTTCAGGTTCTGAGAATACAGATGTTCAACGCGCTAAGCTATCGCTTAACCGCGCAATGAATCGTATCAACGTTAAAGAGGGTAACATCTAATTACAAAATTAAGCGAGTAGCTATTAGCTACTCGCTTTTTTTAATAGCATTTTTTGCTATTTATTGAGATAATAAGATTATATGCATTTTTTAAATAAGGAGGGTATGACAATGGATTCTATTTCGACGATGGTGGGTACAAATGCAGTGTTAAGTTTAGTTTCTCATATCTTTTTTGTCGGTGTATCTTTTTATGCATTACAAAGTTTACGCTATGAACAAATCTTTAAAAAGGGTAAAACATTTCATATTCAAATTATACTGATTTTTGTTAGTATTGCGTTAGGCACAGCAGTATCAAACTTCTTTTTACAATTTATTAACTGGTCGCAACAATTGCAATATTTATTTTAGAGCTACTTTATTCTATATGAAAAGATAATAATATAGTAATTTGGTAAATAATATATGACCTAAATAAGACATATGAAAACGTATGAATGTATATTTACCATAAAATGAATTGTAATATTGCTTAATTTAGGTCATAATAAGGTTGTTATTTTTCCATATCGAATAAGATATTTCCTGGGCAATAATTTAAATTTTCTATAATTGCAAGAAGTTTTATGTCATTACTTCATGGGTATTATTTTTACTGTATACGTATTGCGTTAAATTGGGGAATTGAGGCTGTGCTCAGGTGTCCTTTCAGCGGCTATAGTAACAATAATAAGATTTGGAAAATAGTTTATTCGGTGCTTGTAAAAGTAATGAAAAAAGGTTAATATTGAACTTGTTTTGTTACTAAAAAATGACATCATACAATATAGAAATCTTATGGATTACTAAAAATAGATAAAAATGCTGAAATGATAACAATATGAGTTTGGAGGGACATATTAAAATGGATAAAATCATAGTCAAAGGCGGCAACGTTTTAAAAGGTAATGTTCGCGTTGAAGGTGCGAAAAATGCGGTATTACCAGTTTTAGCAGCCACTTTATTAGCGTCAGAAGGTAAGAATATTATAAAAAATGTTCCGAACCTGGCAGATGTATATACGATCGACGAAGTACTAAAAAGCTTGAATGTAGAGTTAACTTTCTCTCCCGAAGATAATATGGTTGAGATCGATGCAACAAAACAATTGTCTTCAGAGGCACAGTTTGAGTATGTACGTAAAATGCGTGCATCAATTTTAGTTATGGGTCCACTATTAGCACGCAATGGTTATGCTCGCGTAGCAATGCCAGGTGGTTGTGCAATTGGATCTCGTCCAATCGATCAACATCTTAAAGGTTTTGAATTAATGGGTGCTGAAATTTCAAATGGCCATGGCTATGTTGAAGCAAGAACAGAAGGACGTCTAAAAGGCGCAAAAATTTATTTGGACTTCCCAAGTGTAGGTGCAACTGAAAATATTTTAACAGCAGCAGCACTGGCAGAAGGTACAACTGTCATTGAAAACGCAGCAAAAGAACCAGAAATTGTTGATCTTGCAAACTTTATCAACGAAATGGGCGGACGTGTAGTTGGCGCTGGTACGGATAAAATTCGTATAGAAGGCGTTGAAAAATTACATGGCACAACACATTATATTATTGCCGATCGTATTGAGGCTGGTACATTTATGGTAGCAGCAGCAATTACAGGTGGAGATGTGCTTGTAGAAAATGCTGAAGCTGAACATATGACAGCATTGATTGCTAAAATGATCGAAATGGGTGTTGAAATTACAGAAGAGGGCGAAGGTTTACGCGTTCGTGCTACGCATCCATTAAAAGCAGTGGACATTAAAACAATCCCACACCCAGGCTTCCCAACGGATATGCAATCTCAAATGATGGCATTAATGTTAGTTGCTAAAGGTACTGGTGTCATCACTGAGACTGTATTCGAAAATCGCTTTATGCATGTTGAAGAATTCCGTCGCATGAATGCTAATGCTAAAATTGATGGTCGCTCTGTCATTATTGATGGTCCATCAGAAATTCAAGGTGCAGAAGTAGCAGCAACTGATTTACGTGCAGCAGCAGCATTAATCCTTGCTGGCTTAGTAGCTGATGGCATCACGCGCGTTTCTGAACTGAAACATTTAGATCGTGGTTATGTAAACTTCCACAAAAAACTTGCTTCATTAGGCGCAGATATCGAACGTGTTTCTACTGAGGACGTAGTTGTCGAAGAATTTCAAGTAAACTAATTAAAAAACGCTTATGAACTTATCTCATTCGCTTATACAAAAGGCAGTAAAGGTTGATTTTCAACCTTTACTGCCTTTTTTTATATCAATAATTGATAGGCTATGCCGATTATAGTAAAGACATAGGAAAAGAAACAATACCTGATGGAAATGCTTTGTTCCTCCGGATAACAGAATAAATAGCCGGAATTCATTCATAAATAGCATTTAAATCAGTTTGTAATAGTGAATCGACCTTATTTCAATCAATTGATTAAAAGCGCTCACAGCGGCAAATAACTGCTTTTAAGCGACTATCTTTAAAATATAGCGTGCATCAAAAAATGTAAACGGAAAAAATTCTGTTTTCGAGTAAATCTATTAGGTAGGAAGGGGAAAAATATGTTTGTAAAAGATATTGGCATTGATCTCGGTACATCGAATATTTTAGTTTATTTAGAGGGGAGTGGAATCGTCATAAATGAACCATCCATAATCGCAATTGACACCAAGACGAGAGCAGTTATTGCCGTCGGTGAAGCTGCAAAATTAATGGAAGGGAGAACTCCTAGTAATATCTCAACATATCGTCCGCTAAAGTCAGGAGCGATTACTGATTTAGATATGATGGAAAAACTCATTAGTGCCCTACTTGCAAAAGTACCCATGATAAAAAAACGTAAAATTAAACGCGTATTAATTTGTTGCCCAACGAATAATACCAATATAGAATTTAAGACAATTCAAGATATCGGAGCAAAACTAGCACGGAACGATGTCATCGTAGAGCGTGAATCAAAGGTAGCGGCAATCGGAGCAGGACTTGATATTAGTCAGTCTGCTGGCAATATGATGATCGATATCGGTGGAGGAACAACAGATATTGCCATTTTGTCGCTTGGTGATATTGTTTCATCGGTTTCCTTGAAAATTGGCGGTACAGATTTTGATAATGATGTACTGAATTACATCAAAAAGAAGCGGAATTTAATCATTGGACAACAAACAGCTGAACGAGTGAAAATTGAAGTAGGAACGGTTTATTTAGGGATAAAAAATGATACAATAAAAATTACAGGTAGAGATATCGTCAGTGGATTACCACGTAGCACAGAAATCACATCACAAGACGTCTATATGGCTTGTAAAGAGAAGGTTGGCTACATACTTCAAGCGATTAAAAGTGTCCTGGAGATAACGCCTCCTGAGCTGTCAGCAGACCTCATCGAACACGGTATCATCCTAACCGGTGGTGGCGCTTATATGCCAGGTCTTCGTGAATTGCTCACCGAAGAATTACAACTGCCCATACATAGAGCAGAATTCCCGTTGGAATGTGTCATTAAGGGTACGGAATTACTATTAAATAATGCATATATCATTTCAAATAAATAACTTTTAGCCGAAAATAATAGTAGTGATTGAAAAATGAGAGGATGAAATGCATGTTTAGAGGTTTTTACACAGCATCAAGCGGCATGATCGCGCAACAAAGACGTACAGAAATGCTATCAAATAATATTTCCAATGCCAATACACCCGGTTTTAAAGCTGATCAATCCACCGTTCGATCTTTTCCAGATATGCTGATGTCAGCCGTTCAAAAAAAAGGAAATGCATCTTTAGAAAATGGCTTCAATCCAAGTAGTATACAGACTATTGGTGGCCTAAATACAGGTGTTTATCTTCAAGAAACATTACCTAATTTTATGCAAGGTTCTATCGTTGAAACATCAAATAACACAGATTTGGCTTTATTAAATGGTGATCTTCCAACGAATGCAGAAACGGGCGAACAAGCGTCAGTCTTTTTCACAGTTCAAGCAGAAGATGGTGGCCAAGCATATACGCGTAACGGTAACTTTACATTGGACGGCGAAGGTTTTTTGACGACGCCTAATGGCAACTATGTTTTAGATGACGAAAATGCTAGAATTCAATTACAAAATGATGATTTTAAAGTAACTAAAAATGGGGATATCATCGTTGAGAATCAAAGAGTGGCACGCATCGGTATCGCCTATTCTGAGACACCATATGAACTAGCGAAAAAAAATAATGGCTTGTTTTTCACACCAAATAATACGAATCTACCAAACGCTTATACTGTTCCGAATATTTCATTCAGCACAGAACAGGGCTATACGGAAGGATCCAATGTAGATTCAGCTCAAACAATGACAGATATGATGACAGCGTATAGAGCTTTTGAAGCCAACCAAAAAGTATTGCAAGCTTATGATCGTAGCATGGAAAAAGCAGTTAATGAAATCGGCAGAGTATAAGGAGGCGTTACATAATGTTACGAACAATGTTATCGGCAACGAATACGATGTCGCAGCTACAAAATAAATTAGATACAATCAGCAATAATATTGCCAACAGCAACACGACAGGTTTTCAGGCACGTAATGCCACGTTTGGCGAATTACTATATCAACAATTCGACAACGATGTGAAAGACAAAGCACCACGTCAATCACCAGCTGGTATCCGTATCGGTGTAGGGGCACAAATCGCTCAAACCCAATTAAATACCAAGGTTGGTAGCATGCAACAAACAAAACGTGCTCTTGATTTTGCGCTAACGAAAGAAAATCAGTATTTTGCAGTGAATAATGAGGGGCAGCTACTATTGACGCGTCAAGGCAACTTCTATTTATCACCAACGACAGGCAATAATACGGAACTGGTAAATGCAGAAGGGTATAAAGTATCAGATGTTAATGGAAATGATATTACATTCAATAAAGCAGTGTCTTCGATTACGACAACCCAAGAGGGCATCATGAATGTTACCTATGCAGATAATACGACAGCACAGCGCCAATTAGCAGTTGTACAGGTTGATAAACCACAACTACTAAAAAATGATAACGGCCAATATTTACGTTATGCTGATGATATCGCTCAAGGTTTTCCAAACGAAAATGATATTGCCCATATTATGACAAATAATGAACGTACAAATATTGCAGTTGAAAGTGGCGTATTGGAGTCTTCTAATGTAGA
The DNA here is from genome assembly GCF_003143975.1 of Kurthia sibirica. Lineage (GTDB taxonomy): Bacteria > Bacillota > Bacilli > Bacillales_A > Planococcaceae > Kurthia > Kurthia sibirica. The sequence continues at coordinate 64,640 of NZ_QFVR01000011.1, forward strand.
CTTATCTAAGGAAATGTCTGAATTGATAAATGCGCAACGTTCGTATCAGTTTAATGCTCGTACGATTACGATGGCAGATCAAATGCTCGGACTAATTAATAGCGTACGCTAATAACATATTAAAGGAGACCAATCGATGACAGAAAGACGACAAGCTAAAAACAAAAAGGCAACGGTAACGAGACAAGAACATAAGGAGCAGAAAGAGGTTATACAGGAACTCTCTGCAGCTTCGATGAGTAAATCATCGATTAAAATGGTATTGTTACGTCTAGTGGCTATAATCTTGCTAGTTCTTGTCGCGATGATTGTTGGCTCGATGATTGGCTACGGTGTAATTGGAGATGGCGATGCAATGGATGTATTGAAGCCAGCTACATGGACACATGTTTTTGATATGATGGACGGCACGCAAGATAAGTAATAAGGGGGATATAAATAGATGTTAACTGCAGATCAAATTCAACAAATTTTACCGCATCGCTACCCATTTCTATTAGTGGATCGTATCACGGAGTTAGAGGTCGGTAAACGCGCAAAAGGCTTTAAAAATGTAACGATTAACGAGGAATTTTTCCAGGGACATTTCCCAGGATATCCAGTAATGCCAGGAGTTCTAATAATCGAAGCAATGGCCCAAGTTGGCGGAATCGCACTACTTAGCTCAGATGATTACAAAGGACGTATCGTTTTCCTAACAGGAATCGACAATGCCCGCTTCAAACGCCAAGTAATCCCTGGTGACGTCTTAACGATGGAAGTAGAATTCCTTAAAATTCGTGGAGGCATGGGCAAAGGTCACGGTAAAGTAACCGTTGGAGACGAGCTCGTATGTGAAGCAGATATTTTATTCGCAATCGGACCCAAAGCAGAATAATACCCAAGCTGTTCCGTTCACCAACGGAACAGCTTTTTTTGTCCTTTTTGTCCACCCCACAACAACCAAAGAGTACACCTCCTCCCCCCATTAAGACGCATTAGTGAGCCAAGCGGTAAGTAAATCAGGTTAACCGGTAAGTAAAAGAGGCCAAGCGGTAAGTAACACCTGTATAAGTTAAAGTTATTACTTTTAAATCAAACCATCGCCATCATTCGCGCCAACAAATCACATGATAACGAAGGATGTCGCCGCGATCAAGGGAGTAATTCAAGCTAGCTGGGCCAACCGGTAAGTAAAAGAGGCCAACTGGTAAGTAAATCAGGTCAACTGGTAAGTAAAAGAGGTCAACCGGTAAGTAAATCAACCCAACCGGTAAGTAACACCTGTATAAGTTAAAATTATTACTTTTAAATAAAATAATTAGCATCACCAACGCCGAAAAAATCGCATGATAACGAAGGATATTGTCGCGATCAAGGGAGTAATCGAACTTCGATGAAGCAATCCCTATCATCGTCATCGCCGATCCTAAAAAATGCGTAGTACCAAAAGATACATAGAATAAATCTATATGAGCGAATTTATTTTAAACCATAAAAAAGAACGCTAGTGCTAGCGTTCTTTTTTATGGTTTGATACGTGGGCGAGTCATCATGTCGGAGCGGAATTGTTTTACTAAATCTTCACCGCTATAACCATCGACAACTAATTTTTCTAATAGTAGTTCAGCATACTGACGACGTTGTGTTTTCAATGTGCCTTTAAATAAAATGGAAACTTGACCGTTTAAAACTTTCATTTCTTTAACGACGACGCGAAAAGCAGCAGGCTCATTGTCTGGATATGAAATGATTGCGCGAACTTCGATTACCTCGTCAGTACCGATGAATGATTTGAAATCTTCAGCGTACTGTTCTTCAGCATACATTTCTAAAATCCATGTATGATGGCTATTTTCTTGATTAATAATTATGCCGTCAACGAGTGGGTAAGAGATAAAACGGTCATCTACAAAGCGTTCTAAAGTGAGCATTTTAAAAGTTTTCAGAAAGTCCACCTACCTTAAATGAAGTTGTTAAGATAAGTATAACATAAGGGTTATTTGTGTTTTTACAAAAAGTATTTCCATGAAATTTTTATTTCCTGTTTTTCTATAATGACTATGCTATTTGATAGGAAACAGTAGGTTTTGATAAAATGATAAGCTCATAAGGGTCCGTTTTTGGAAAAATAGGTTTTGCACAAAAAACAGAAAAAATATATGCTCATATCATCAAATAACAGGAGGTGATTGCATGAATAATGTGTCGCTAGTTGGTCGAGTGACAAAGGACCCTGAGTTGAAATATGTAGCAGGCGATAAAAAACTTACAAGCTTTACATTGGCTGTTAGTAGGAAATTCAAAAATCAATTAGGCGGCGTCGAAGCAGATTTTATCTATTGTACAATTTGGGGTAGTTTTGCGGAAAATATTGTGCGCTATTGTGGCAAAGGATCATTAATAGGAGTGAGCGGTCGCTTATATGCGAGGTCATACAATAACAGCGAGGGTAAAAGAGTCTATGTAACGGATGTCGTCGCAGAAGAGGTAAAGTTTTATTCTTTAAAAAGTCCACAACAGATTACAGCGCTTGAAAAGACTGATTTCGAGTTACCAGTATTATTAACAGAACAAGTGAAATTGGATTAATCACAGCAATCTTGAGGGGGAATGCTGTTGATCTAGAGGATGATTAGTTCATCCTCTATCCATAAAAAAGCATGTAAAGTACAAGGTTTTTTATGGATTAGCCCTCTTTTTAAACACAAAAAAGCCTTTGGACTAATGAGAAATAAACAGAGGTATTTGATTTTTTACTCATACGGCTACTTTATACTCGTTTTTCTATCCTATTAGAGAAGACAGGAGAAAGGATTATTGTGGTGTCGGTCCTCTTTTGCTACAGATAGTTTCAATGAACCCATAAAATTATTTTAAAAGAAGTAATAGGATAGATAATTTTATATAAAAAAACCTACCTCATAAAAAGAGGTAGGTTGTGTATAGTTAAAAGTTGAAGCTCAATAAATCGCGTATTTCTTCGTCCTTTAACTCTGTAATCCATTGACTAGATTGGATTAGGTCTTCGGAAAGCGATTGTTTTTCTGTTAGCAAAGTATCGATTTTTTCTTCTACAGTACCTGTCGTAATGAATTTATGCACGTGAACAAATTGCGTTTGACCGATGCGGTAGGCACGGTCAGTTGCTTGGTTTTCCACGGCAGGATTCCACCAACGATCGGCATGTAATACATGGTTAGCGGCAGTTAAGTTGAGGCCAGTACCCCCAGCTTTTAGTGACAGAATAAAAATGGGGAATTCCCCTTTTTGGAAGGATTCCACAAAATGATCACGCTGTTGTTTAGGCATACTACCAGTCAAGAATGGCACGTCTACATCATATAGTTCGGAGAAGCAATGCTGCAATAGATGACCCATACCGATATATTGAGTAAATATGAGACATTGTTCCCCATTTTCCACAATTTCAGCGCCCATTGAAACGATATTTTTGATTTTTTCAGAGCGTTTCACCATCGATGAAGCATCTTCAAATGGTTCTTTCAAATAGAGAGCTGGATGATTGCAAAGTTGTTTTAGTTTATTGAGCATTTTCAAAATAAGACCTTTGCGTTCAAAGCCGGTTAATGTTTCGAGTTTATGCATGGTTTCTTGGATAAAACTTTCATAAAGTACCGCTTGTTCTTCCGTTAATGCACAGTATTCTTTTTGTTCGAGTTTTTCAGGTAGATTCAATTGTAATGCCGGATCTTGTTTTGTACGGCGCAGTAAGAACGGTTGTATTTTCTTTCGTAAACGTTCTTTGACAACTTCCGAATCATCGCGCTCGATTGGTGCAATATACTCTTCTTGAAAACGGGAGAAACTCCCAAGGTAGCCACGATAAATAAAATCAAAAATTGCCCAAAGTTCCGACAGGCGATTTTCAACGGGTGTACCAGTTAAGGCGATATTATGCGAGCCTTGCAAGCGACGAATTGCCTTCGATTGCTTGGTATTCATATTTTTAATATTTTGAGCTTCGTCCAATGTAATATTCGCAAAATGAAGTAATTCTAAACTTTCAATATCTTGCGTAATTGTTCCATAGGTCGTCAAAATAATTTGTGTATTAGTATTTGTTATAAAATCTTCTAGTGCAGCGCCTTTTAAGCGTTTAGGACCATATAAAAGATGGGTCGTCAATGAAGGAGCAAAGCGTTCAATTTCTTTCTGCCAGTTTCCAAGTACCGAAGTTGGACAAATAATGATTGTTGGTTCGTTTGGTTCGCTATTTTCGTATACATGTAACAAATAAGAAATGAGCTGAATTGTTTTGCCGAGACCCATATCATCAGCTAGTACAGCCCCAAAGTTTTGCTCGCGCATAAAGGCTAACCATTCAAAGCCCTCTTGTTGATAAGGACGTAAATCGGCTTGTAATGATGGGGAAATAGGAACTTCAGGCAATCCTTTTTTATCGACAATTTTTTGAATATAGTCACGTAATGAAGATTGTAATTCCATTTGTAAAATGGGATCATCACGATCATCATCATCATCAACATCGAGCGGGAGTTCCAACTCAGCAGGCAATTCTTGGAATAGAATATCTTTGACTGTCCAGTCTTCATTTTCCGCTTTATCCATCAATTTTTGAATTTCATGCATCCATGCAGCATCTACACGTACCCACTCTGTCCCAGCACGGATAAATTCACGATTATCCGAAACCATTTGTTGAAAATCCTCTACGCTAACTTCTTGTCCATTAAGCGATAATTTCCAGTCAAATGTAAGGATTTCTTGAAGGCCGGCTGCAGATTTATAGTTGGAAGCAGTACTAGCACTTGCACGTACTTTCATACGTGACTCCTTCACTTCTTTTAACCAAGCAGGCAAGACAATTTCAAAACCTAAAGCTTGGAGTAACATGAAGTCGCTACGTAAAAATTGGCGTATATCGGCATCGGCAAGTTCGCGATATAATAACACAGTTTCATCAGCATTTTTCATGTAGTCATGGGCATCCAGTAGGTGAATCATTTGTTCTTGCAATGTTTGAATACCATCAGCATATTCTACCCACTTTGTTGGGAGTACATGCTCGATGCGTAATGGGCGTTTACGAAGAGGTGGTGCCCAGTAAGTTGCTTTTGTTGTACTGCGTAGTACAGTTTCTAAAATCCAATGATCAAAACCTTCTTCCGGCTCACGTAGACGTAAACCAACAATTACTTCGTCCGCCACATTTTTCTTCGTGATGGGCCAACCGCCGTTGCGGAAAAATGGTAGGAGTGAATGGATATCTTCAAAGCCTAATCCAGCTTCCTGCAGTTTTTCAGCGATAGCGAGCTTCAATAAATGTTCGACCTGTGAGGTGGTTTCAAAATTGAAAACAATGTCATCTGCGATGGAAATTTTAGACCAAAGATCCTTATCAAACCAGTGACGAGCTGCTATGCTTGCGGCATCAATCCAAGCAGATCCCTCTTCATCGCGTCCGTTAAACTTCACATAGGGATGAGCATATTGTTCAGAGAATATTTCAACAAATTCTAAGGGTGTTAAAAAAACTTTTTCGTCTTTAGCATTAATCGTCAAACCATAAAAACTTTGTTCGTGTGCGAAAAAGAGCTGTTGTGTCCATTCATCAAGACGCAGTGGGCGGCCAACCTGAACATCGAAACCAGTAAGCTCAATTAAACCTTTTGGATTTTGAGTAATCGTCAGACCAATATTTTTCGTGAAAGCAGTAGGTGTCTTCATAGCATCAGATTTCCTTTCTCAATTTCCTCTTGTAGCGCACGCATGCGTTTATAATTTTTACGAATTGTTAAAACATAATCATTCCAAAATTCATTTTTACCACTTTTTTTAGCAGCGGCTTTCATTTTTTTTAATAAGCGAACAGCAGATTTATAATGTTGACGTGATTTTTGGTTAATTTCTTCTAAAACAAGGGAATGATAGAGTGGTAGTAATACAGCTGGCTTGTCCTCAAAAACGGTCTTCAAGCCGCATAATTCTAAAAAGGCTAATGATGTCGGATACAGTTGATGTAACGCAGCCCATTTTGGATATTGCCCTGTCTTAATCAAGTATTCGGAATAGGGTTGTACACCATATTTACCATACGCAGAAAAGAGCATCTCTTCCTGCTCTTCTGATAGTTCAATCCCCTGACGCTCTAAATCAAAGCGTTTGACAAAGGACATACGGAACTGAGGTGCTAACCATTGTGTGATGAATTCCTCCAAGAGTGGTATGATACGATGAATAATTGTAGCACGTACAGTCTGTTGATTGTTTAAAGCAGCTGTTTTAGCTAAATCCATCCACGATAGAACATCTTTTGGTTGTAAATCAACTAAATAGTCATTGAGTTCATCCGTACGCTCAAGCATCACAAGGAAAATAGCTTTAATACTATCCAAAGATAAATCTTCAGAATAGTGTCTAGCCGTATTTAAACGCTCCAATTCATCTTCACGCTCTTTTTTTGTAGTGAAAACAAGATTCCACAATGCAACATATATTTCGAGACGTTGATCAACGTAACCATTTTGATTTAATAGGAAGAAATGAGCTAACTCGCGTAAAACTTTATAAAAAGGATCCAATGCGAATAAACGTGATTTTGGTTTATTTGCTGTAATTTCAACCTGTAATGTCTCAAGTTCATCCTCGATAAAATGGCGATAAAATGTTGTTGCTGCTTCTGATGAATTCGCCGAAAAATGTTTCCAAGTATGCGATAATAGGGCAAAATGAGTAAAGAGAACATAAAAATGTTGCCATTCACGTTCCAAAGGCATTTGCGCATGAATTTGCTCCATCATATCGGAATAGATACTATCGAGTAAATATGGATTTAAATTTTGCTGTTGATAAAGATTGCGTTTATAGACGTCCTGTACGAAACGTAACCATGCTTCCGGCGTTCGTTCCTGTTTCAATAATGACAGTTGAGCCGTAGCACGTGTACGGAAAGATTCTAACCAAGAGGATAATGAATCAATATATTGATATAAGTAAAAAATAGCAGCCAGTTGATGGCGGCATGGGAATGTTGTGGAACATGAACAAATAAGTTCATCATCATGGAAAGATAAAGTGACTCTTGCTAAGCTAGCATCTTGTACAGATAGTGTGAAATGCCCGCTAGCTGAATGATAGTCTTGCGCTTTTACATAGTTATGGCGCACAAGGAAAGCTGCTCGACGAATAAGCTCATCCGTCTTCGAATCAGCAGCGTCTAAGCTCGAATAAAACTGAGCCATTTGGTGTCGAATATATTCTTCTTGATTTCGTGCAATCTCTGCAATATTAATGTTCATAAAATCATCCGCTCCCGAAAAAAATCGTTCCTTCTATTATATCGCTATTTCCTCAGATACGGAAATAGTTCGTCTAAAAATATTTTTTTATGTGAACAAATGGAGTTATATAGACGCTTTTATATAAATTGCGAGATATTGGGTGTTTGTTATTTTTAAGGTGTGGTAAACATAGTAGTAGATAGAAGATGTTAATAGTCAGTTAATTTATATCCTAAAAGGAGGGGTTATCATGTTGAAAATCCGCCGCATTGAGCCATTCTACACAAAAAGAGATGGTGATCGCCTGAAATTGGTCTTTGCATATCAATATTTCTCAATTCTTAAGGACGATGAACTTTTTCACTTTATTCCTGTTGAGGGTAAAGAAATCATTATAAATTTAAAGACGCTCCAAATTGAAAATCTTTCTGATGTTTTTGTTTTCCAAAAGAGCAGTCGTTTTATTCGCCTACCACTTTATCAATTATTGCTCGTATCGAATATACATGATCATTTACAAATTATTTTAAGCGATTTAGAGCTTGAAAAAGAAACAGAGAGTGCCTATAGTGCCGTAAATGAAGAAGTGAATCAATTATTTGCAGAACTCGAACTTGAAAATCGTGAGCGCATGATTGATTATGCATTGGAGCATCGCGACAAAAAAATGTTTGAATTACTTACTCAAACATAGGAGGGAGTTAATAACAAATGGCATTATTCCCATGAGCAGAAAATCGGATTTAACAACATCCAATCTTCTGCTTTTTTTTGTCGTTTTTTAGAAGTTAATAGCTATGTAAGAACAGGAGTAGACGTGGAAATACAACGTCCACTACCGCGCATTAGTTAGCGAGCCACCATTTCAATAAAAACGTTAGCAATGTGACGATTAATACGACAATACCAAAGTATAGAATCGCCTTGTCAAAAACAACGAGTTTACGTTGTTTATCATCCTTGCTATCAGGCATATTATCAGCTCCTGTTCGTGTATCTATATATTTCACTAACTTAAAACATCTTAAACTTTGCAATGATTGGGTTGTTTAACATAATATGTATGTAAGCGATTTTTATAGAAAGGGGTGCAATGAATAGAAAAAGATTCCTTATACATGGATATGCATATAAAGGTACTTTTTTATACAAATTAAGGTATATGTTGACTTTATAATGTATAAAAATAAGAAAAACCTTATTTTTATGTAGACAATTGCATAAAAATAAATTATAATCAACTTACAATAGAGGGTAAGAGAATAAGTAAAAAGGGGTTTTTGTTATGAAAAAATGGTTAGCGGTTATCTTGATGTTAACGATGGTTGTGTTAACAGCATGTGGCTCGGGAGATAAAGGTTCGAGTAAAGATACTTCCACAGTTGAACAAGTAAAAGAAAAGAAAAAATTAGTCATCGGTACAAATGCAGGTTATTATCCATTTGAAATGATCGATAAAAAAGGTGAAATGGTCGGTTATGATATGGACGTTGCTAAAGCATTCGCAAAAACATTAGGTGCTGAAGTAGAAGTAAAACAATATGGCTTTGATTCACTAATAGCCGCTTTACAAGCAGGTAAAGTCGATGCAGTTTTTGCGGGTATGACAATTACACCAGAGCGTGAAAATGCAGTGGATTTCGGTGAATCGTATTACAAAACAGGACAATCAGTGATGGTAAAAGCAGATAGTGATGCCAAAACAATCGAAGATATCGATAAAAAAGGTGTTAAAATCGCAGTGCAAATTGGTACAACAGGTTCAATCGTAGCTAAAAAAGTAATCAAAAATGCTGAAGTAAAAGAATTTGATGATTTCCCAACAGCTGCAATCGCTTCACAACAAGGCCAAGTAGATGCAGTCATTTATGATGAACCAGCAATTAAAGTGTATGCCTTACAAAACGAAGGTAAAGTCAAAGCGCTAAAAGATTTACTTGCTACAGATAGCTTAGGTATCGCTATTAAAAAAGATGATAAAAAAATGCTAGATGCATTAAATAAATTCTTAAAAGAATATATTGGCTCTGATGAAGAAATAGCAACTAAGAAAAAATGGTTCGAAGATAGTGACTGGTTAAAAACAGTTAAAAAACCAGAATAATTATTGCTAATTAGCAGAGGAGAAGGGATAATTTTATCCTTTCTTTTTCGCTTTTATAAAACTAATAGTTACAGAGGTTTAGGAGGTTTATTATGAATTTTGATTTCAATTTTAACTGGCGTGTCATATGGGACAACTATGACATACTTCTCGAAGGTGCCTTACTGACTTTAGAAATATCGGCAATTTCCCTGTTGCTAAGTTTGCCAATCGGTCTCATCTTCGGTTTCGGAAGAATTTCCAAAAACAAAGTAATATTATTCTTATCAAGCGCCTACATAGAAATTATGCGTGGTGTACCACTTCTAGTCTTACTAATGTGGATTTATTTAGGTTTAGGTAGAATGTTTGATGTTGGCTCATTCTGGGGGTCAATTATCAGTTTAGCACTATTTGAAGGTGCATTTTTAGCTGAGATTTTCCGTGCGGGTGTTCAGGGTGTACCAAAAGGACAATTAGAAGCGGCACGTTCAGCTGGCATGTCGCAGTTCCAAGCAATGCGCTATATTATATTACCGCAAGCAATTCGTCGTATATTACCTCCAGTAGCATCACAATTTATTATCTTAATAAAAGATACTTCACTTGTGTCAACGATTGCTGGTGTAGATCTAACATTAAAAGCAAAAAATCTTGTTTCAAGTACGTTTTTACCGATGGAGATTTGGACTGCTGTGGCAACACTTTATTTCATCATAACGTTTAGCCTATCGCTGTTAATTAGATTTATGGAAAAACGTATGTTGAAAAATGAATAGAGGAGGACAATCACAATGATTTCAATTAACAATGTCAATAAAAGTTTTGGAGAGCATCATGTTCTTACAGATGTCACGCTCGAAGTACCAAAATCAAATGTTATTGCGTTGATTGGTCCTTCAGGTGCCGGCAAATCAACGTTAATACGTACAATTAATGCTCTCGAAACAATCGATAGCGGGCAAATTTCCGTCAACGGTGTTTCCATCCATGATAAGCAAACAAATATTAATATAGCACGAACGAATATTGGCTTTGTATTTCAAAATTTTAATCTTTACCCATTTTTGAACGCATTAGATAACGTGACGATTGCACCAATGAAAGTGAAGGGTCTATCAAAAGAACAAGCTGAAAAACGAGGGAAAGAATTATTAACATCTTTAGGTCTTGAAGATAAATTTGATGCTTTTCCCAATCGACTTTCTGGTGGGCAGCAACAGCGTGTGGCAATTGCCCGTGCATTGGCAATGGAGCCAGAAGTGATGTTGTTTGATGAACCAACATCTGCATTAGATCCTGAAATGGTAAAAGAAGTTTTAGATGCGATTCGTAAATTAGCACATGATGGCATGACGATGGTCGTTGTAACACATGAGATGGGTTTCGCAAAAGAAATTTGTGACAATATTGTCTTTATGGCTGATGGTAAAATTGTTGAAGTCGCGCCACCCGCACAATTTTTCTCGAACCCTCAATCCGAGCGTGCACAAGAATTCCTCAAAGCAATTCTCAATCATTAATAATCACCTAAAGCAGCCACAATAATGGCTGCTTTTTCCTATCATCAAAAAAGTATCTAGGCTAAGCAGTAAGTAAATCGAGCTAACCGGTAAGTAAATCGAGCTAACCGGTAAGTAAATCGAGCTAACCGGTAAGTAAATCGAGCTAACCGGTAAGTAAATCGAGCTAACCGGTAAGTAAATCGAGCTAACCGGTAAGTAAATCGATCCAACCGGTAAGTAAATCGATCCAACCGGTAAGTAAATCGATCCAACCGGTAAGTAAATCGAGCTAACCGGTAAGTAAATCGAGCTAACCGGTAAGTAACACCTGTATAAGTTAAAAATATTACTTTTAAATCAAACCATCACCATCACCATCACCCGCGCCAACAAATCACATGATAGCGAAGGATATTGTCGCGATCAAGGGAGTAGATAAAGGACTGGGATTGATTGAATAGATTGACTTTACAGGGAATACGGTAGCTATTGCCAAGAAAATCGATAAGTAATGAATGTTTTTTAGCGATGGTTGACGTATAATGAAGGAACTATAAAGCAATAAAATTGAAAGAGGGACTAGTACATGTCATTACAAATGAACCAACGCATAACAGATTTAGGGATTTCGGGTATTCGTGTATTTTCTAACAAGTTAGTGAATTATCCGGACGCGCTAAATTTAACAATTGGTCAACCAGATTTTGCTGCACCACAGGCGGTTAAAGAAGCAGCTGCACAATCGATACTCAACGATCAAACAGGGTACTCGAGCAATGCGGGATTATTAGAGCTTCGTGAAGCGGTAGCAACATTCTTTGAGGATAAATATCAATGTCATTATAATCCACAAACGGAAATTATGGTTACGAATGGAGCAAGCCAAGCATTGGATGCTGTGTTACGGACGATACTACTTCCAGGAGATGAGTTGATTATTCCAGCGCCAATGTATGCAGGTTATGTCCCGGTAATTGATAGCCTTGGTGCAAAAGCCGTGTATCTGGATACGACAGATACACAGTTTCAACCATCAGTTGAACGATTAAAAGAGTTGATTACACCAAATACGAAAGCGGTTATGTTTAATTACCCGACAAATCCGACAGGTGCAATTATTGCGCATGACGTGATGGATGAAATTGTTGAATTTCTAAAAGATCAGGATGTATATATTATTTCAGATGAAATTTATAGTGAAAATACATTTGAACATGAGCATCGTTCGTTTGGTTATTATCCTGAAATAAAAGATCGCTTGTTTTTAATCCATGGTCTTTCAAAATCACATGCTATGACAGGGTATCGCATTGGTTTCTTGATGGGTCATGAGCGCCTGATTGCTCACACAGTGAAAGTATCAGCTTTCAATATTTTATGTGCTTCTGTCCCAAGTCAATATGGGGCAATCGCAGCATTAACGGTTGCAAAAGATACACCAGCAGATATGAATAAAGACTATATTGATCGCCGCGACTATGTTTATGGTCGTCTTATTGAGATGGGATTTGACGTGCAAAAACCACAGGGAGCCTTTTATATTTTCCCTTCGATTACTAAGTTTGGTATGACTTCAGAAGAATTTGCCACACGCTTAATGGAAGAGGGCGGTGTAGGTGTAGTGCCAGGTTCGGCTTTTTCAAAAATAGGTGAAGGTTATATTCGCATAACGTATGCTTATGCAATGGATACATTGATTGTTGCGATGGATCGTATGGCAACTTTTTTGAAAAAAATAATATAAATAGATTAAACCTCACAGTTTTATACTGTGGGTTTTTTACTATTTCACTAATTTTGTAACATAAAGTATATATTCTATTAATATTGGAAAGGTTTAGTGTCGGTAATGTTTCGGGAATATGAAGATTGTAACGAAACTCATCGAATACTCATGGAAAATTAATAAAATGATAATATCAGTTGCATGACTAAAAATGAGAAAATAGAAGTCATAATGTAAATTAAAAGGGAGTTGTTTTGTATGATATATGCAGGAATTTTAGCTGGTGGAAAAGGTACAAGAATGGGGAATGTACCGATGCCAAAACAATTTTTAACTTTACAAAATAAGGCGATTATCATACATACTGTTGAAAAATTTATTTTAAACAGTAAAATCGATAAAATTATTTGTGCTGTGCCAAAAGATTGGGTGCAATATACGAATGATTTATTGAAAAAACATCAATTAAATATACCGCGTGTGTCAGTTGTGAGTGGTGGTACAGATCGCAATGATACAATTATGAAAGTAATAGAAGCAATCGAAGGTGAATTCCAGACGACAGAAGAAGATATTTTGATTACACATGATGCGGTGCGACCATTTTTAACACATCGCATCATTGAAGAAAATATAGAAAAAGGTTTGTTAAACGGCGCAGTAGATACTGTAATTGAAGCAATCGATACAATTGTAGAATCGACAGATGGACAATATATTACGAATATCCCTGTGAGAAGTGCAATGTATCAAGGACAAACACCTCAAACATTCAATATTAAGAAACTAAAATCATTATATGACGGCTTAACTTCGGAAGAAAAAGAGATTTTAACAGATGCAGCAAAAATATTTGTTATTAAAGGAGAAAAAGTCGGATTAGTGAGAGGCGAAACCTACAATATTAAAGTGACGACACCTTATGATTTAAATGTAGCGAACTCTATATTGAAAGGAAGTTTAGATAAAAAATGATCAATCAAATATATAGACTTGTCTCAGCACGACAGTTTGAGATTAGCTATAAGGAGAGATCAATTACAGATCAACAAGTAGTTGTTCGCCCTACGCACCTCTCAATCTGTGCTGCTGACCAACGATATTATACAGGTAAGCGTGGAGAAGAAGCTATGAAGAAAAAACTACCGATGGCTTTAATTCATGAAGGCATCGGGGAAGTATCCTACGATCCGAAGAATATTATTCCAGTAGGTACACGTGTAGTAATGGTACCAAATATGCCGACACAAGAGGATGAGTTTGTCGCAGAAAACTACCGTGTAGGAAGTCAATTTCGTTCAAGTGGCTATGACGGCTTTATGCAAGATTATGTCTTTTTAAATCGTGATCGATTAGTATTTGTGCCAGATAATATTTCATCGCCGGTAGCGGCATTCACTGAATTGGTGACAATTGCCACACATGCTATTTCACGCTTTGAGAAAAAAGCAATCGCTCGCAGAGGCAGTTTTGGCGTTTGGGGTGACGGGAATTTAGGTTATATTACATGTTTACTTTTAAAATACATGTATCCAAAGTGTAAAGTTACTATTTTCGGGAAGACACAGTATAAGCTGGATCATTTTTCATTTGTTGATGAAGCGATTTTTATAAATGATATTCCACAAGATTATGAAATTGATCATGCAATTGAATGTGCAGGTGGTAAAGGGAGTCAATATGCCATTGATCAAATGATCGACATTTGTAAACCTGAAGGTACATTAGGCTTACTAGGTGTCAGTGAATTTCCAGTCGAAATTAATACACGTATGGTATTGGAAAAAGGTCTTACTTTATTCGGCAGTAGCCGTAGCGGCAGCTTGGATTTCCAAAACACGATGGATTTATATGAAAAACATCCTGAAATACCAAACTATTTATCAACATTAGTCGGTAATATTACAACGGTAACAACCGTTAAAGATATCATTGCAGCTTTCGAGGAAGACCTATCGCGCTCTTGGGGTAAAAGTGTGATGGAATGGAAAATATAGTGTATGAAAATCCAACGAATCGTCCAAAAAATATATAAAGCGACTGTCGCTACGCTCTATAAAGTTTTGACCATATTTTCAACAGTGAAGCCACAGAAAATTGTTTTTTATCATTATAGAAAGGACGAATTAGAAGGGAATCTTCTGCAAATTTATAAAGAAATGACGACAACTATGCCAATGAATGACTATTATGTTCGGCAATCATCTAGAAAAATGGGCTTTGGTCTTTTTAAAGAATTATGGATGATTCGAGATGCCTCTAAAATAATAATTGATGATTATTTTTTAACTGGTTATTTAATAAAACCACGTAGACAAAGTGAGATTATTCAACTTTGGCATGCAGCAGGAGCATTTAAAAAATTTGGCCATAGTACTAAAAACACACATTTTGGTCCGTCAGATGACTATTTAAGCATCATTCCAATTCATAGTAATTATTCCAAGGTATATGTCTCAACTCCACAAAGTGCTATTTATTTTGCGGAAGCATTTAATATGAAAGTGGAAGATATTTATGGATTAGGTATTCCAAGAATTGAGCAATTAAAGGAAGCCTCAACAGAACCACCAATGCCTCTAACCACACAACAAAGGCAAAAGCAGAGTGTGCTTTTTGCCCCTACGTATCGTGCTGAAAAAGGTCATAGTGAATCTGATTTAAAATGGGCGACAGAAATAAATGCGATAATTGATGAGATTCCCGATCATTTATTACTGATTATTATTCCACATCCATATTCTAAAAAAGAGGAATGGGAAAAGTTGATGGAAAATGATAAAATTATCATTGATTTCAATCATAATGTGAATGATTGGATGCCATATGCAGATTGCTTTGTTACCGACTATTCCTCAGCCATTTTTGAATATGCCCTATTTGAAAAACCGCTTGCTAATTATGTCCCGGATTTACAGCAATATATGGCTAACAGAGGTCTTTATCGCCCGATTGAAGACATTTCAGATGGCGCCATTTTGACCAATCGTCAGCAATTAGTTGCTTGGCTCTCTGAACGTAAAAAAGGTGAGAAAATGGATACGTCACATATGGTTCAAGAAAATATCGGCAACACAGAAGATGTATCCCAAAAAATTGTTCAGCATATATTTGCAACAAAGTGAGGTTTCTTAATAATGGTAAAAAAACTAACATTCAAACAACGCGTCGATAAAAAATTCAAGAGAGAGGTTTTTCAACTTCTTTATAAAATCTTTTCAATCATGCCTATAAAGAAAAAGAAAATTGCTATTTTGTCCGACAGTCGCGCCTCTCTAAGTGATAATTTCCGCTTTGTTTATGAGGAATTACAAAAGAGAGACAACTACGATTATTTCTTTTTACTAAAACCATCTGTGAAAACGAGAAAACGTTATATAGAAATAATCAAACTGGCTTATCATATTGCCACAGCAAAAGTGATTTTAGTCGATGATTATTATCCAATGGTTTATCCGTTAAAAATCCGTAAAAATGCGGACCTTATTCAAATTTGGCATGCAGTAGGCGCATTTAAAACATTTGGCTTTAGTCGCTCGGGTAAACCAGGTGGCCCAAAACCAACTTCTATTGCGCATAAAAACTATACGAAAGCCATCGTTAGTTCTAAGTATGTCGCGCCTTTTTATGCAGAAGGTTTTGGCATTACGGAAGATAAAGTGGTGGCAACGGGAATCCCACGTACCGATATTTTCTTTGACGAGCAATATAAGGAAAATAAATATGCAGAAATGATGACGAAATTCCCAGAATTCGAAGGCAAGCATATTACATTATATGCACCGACATTCCGTGGACATGGTCAAAGTAGTGCAGTATTTCCACAAAAAAAATTAGAACTAGCTAAAATTTATGATAGTTTAGGGGAGCAAGATCTCTTCCTAATCAAAATGCACCCATTTGTGTCGAAGAAATTTAAAATACCTGCGCAATATAAAGATAAAATAATCGATATGACAAAATATCCAAGTGTTAACGATTTGTTATTTATTAGCGATATCTTAATTACTGATTATTCTTCGGTATGTTTTGAATATGCATTGCTCAATAAACCGATGATTTTTTATTGCTTTGATCTTGAGGAGTATGTTTCTTCACGTGATTTCTATATACCTTATGAACAGTTCACACCAGGCGAAATCGTGTATAATACGGAGGAGCTAATAGATGTGATGCAGAAAAAAACGATTGATCATTCTGTTGATTATAGTGAGTTCACCACGAGATTTTTTGATGATCTTGATGGTAAATCGACTGAAAGAGTTGCAGACCTCATCGTCTCTTGCATGCATGAACGTAAATAGGGGGATTGTAAAATGAAGCGTAAGATTTTTATGGTCGTTTATGATATTGATGTAAACAAGGGAGGCATTAATAGCGTGATGTTTTCCCGCACGCATCTTTTTAATAACGACAGTTACTCAAGTGATATTGTGACATTGGATGACAAATTAAATTACCCTGAAATCGTCAGTGAATTGCATGATGACGGTCGTTTAAATGAGCAATCGTCCATTATTAATATTTATGATTTCTATCGTAATAAATTTACGAGTGGAGGCATAAATGAGGATATTGTCGCACATTATAATAAAAATATGCAAAAAGAAGAACCGGGCTATCACTTTTATTTTGATGGTACGAGTGCACGTTATTTTGATAATGGGCGTTATGTGAAATATAAGCGGTGGACAGAAGATGGTAAATTATCTGTTGTCGATTATTTTTCAGATATGCGTGTGCGTGAAACAAGAGAAGAATATCATCCAGATGGTTATTTGTTGAGAAAGATGACGTATCATCCAGCAGATAATAATGTTAACCAGGAGCATTACTTTACGAAGGAAGGATTCTGTTACTTATCACGTTGGTTTAATCATGTAACCGGTAAGCAACAGCGCGTCGTGTTATTTAGTCCAGATAAGCAAAATGCGCGAGTATTTTCTACTAATTTGGAGTTTCATTCGTATTTTTTAGATGAGCTTTGTTCGACAGAAGATACGAAACCGGTTGTTATTTGCGATGGCCCGGGTTCGAGTGCAAAAGTGCAGCGTATGAAAAAAGAAAGTGCATCTAAAATTTATACGATTCATCGCAATCATTTACAAGAACCTTTTACTTTAGGGAGCAAGCTAAAAGCGGATGATGAGCTCGTATTAATGAATGAAGATCGAGAAGCGCCAATTGTGGTTTTGACAAATAGGCAAAAAATCGATATCGAAGCGCAATTCCCCGAGATGAAATGGAATATTCATGTCATTTCACATGCTATGCCGATAGAAACAGTAGAAGTGGAGAAAAAAGACAATCTGATTGTTGTTGTCAGTAGATTGAGTAAAGCAAAACGATTGAATTTACTCATTGAGGCTTTCAAAAAAACATCGGAAGAAGTACCAGACGCAAAATTGCATATTTACGGCTCAGGTGTTGAAAAAGCAGCTCTTCTAGCTCAAATAAAAGAATTAAAATTAACGAAAAAAGTACGTTTAATTGGCTATACGACTGAACCAAAAGTGAAGTTGGCGCAGGCATTATTTACTGTGAATACTTCAGCCTATGAAGGGCAAAGTTTAACTTGCCTAGAAGCGTTTTCGATGAAAACAGCGGCGCTGTCATTTAAAATTAATTACCTTGTTCGAGAAATGTACCAAGAAGGCGTAACCGGTGCATTAGTTGAGAATAATAATGTAGATGAATTGGCTGCTTATATGACGGATTGGTTATATAATCCTGAAAAAGTAAAACAATATGGTGAACAAGCGTATAATATTATTCGAGAAAATTATACGCTCGATAAACAATACAATGAGTGGCATCATTTGATTCAAACATTACAATAAGCTAAGTTATTAAAAAAACGTCCAATCGGTTATATGCCGATTGGACGTTTTTTAGTAATTATTTTTGGTTCTATACGATTTGTTGGGGTTTTCAAATAATACCATCTCTGTTCGACACTTTCCGCGTGCTTGTGGTATGTAACGCAAAAAGTACAACGCCACCGATTCGTTCGAAATGAACAAATACAAAAAGTGGCATGATTTGAAAAATCCAAATCACGCCACCCCAACATTTGACGTAGAACCTTATTTTTGAGCTTGTGTCATTAAATCTTCTTTGATTTTTGTAGTTGAAATACCTTCTGTACGCGGTAAGTATGTAACTTCGCAATGTTCTGCTAAAAAGTCAAACTTACCTTCCCAATCATGACCCATCACAAATTGATCTACATTGTATTTTTGAACATCCTGCACTTTTTGTTCCCAATTATCTTCAGGAATTACTTTGTCGACATATTTAATCGCTTCAAGAATTTCTTTGCGGTCTGCAAAGCTATAATATGCTTTTTTGCCTTTTAATGCATTAAATTCATCAGATGAAATAGCAACAATTAGATAGTCACCCATTGCTTTAGCGCGGCGAAGAATGTTGATATGACCAACATGTAGAAGGTCAAACGTACCATAGGTAATAACAGTTTTCATTAGATTTGCCTCCAAGTAGCTTTGTATTATACTTTCGGTAATTATAGTACATCTATAGTGAAAAATAAAGATAATTAAGATTTTTGCAATAAATAAGATGCTAAATTTTGAGAAGATGTTCCGTGTGAATACGTATTCCATTTTTCAGAGAAGTCTTCAATGATACGCAAATCAAAGTCTAAATGTAGAATTGTATGAATTAATTCATCATCACTATCGACAACAGGACCAGGTACCATTGAAGCATAATCTGACCAAAAACCACGGCTCATCGCATATTGCTCGATGTCATAGGGATAGAAAATTTGCGGCTTGTTGAAGAAAGCAAACTCATATGGAATCGAAGAATAATCACTAATTAGGAAATCAGTAACTGTCAGAACTTCATGAATGGCTACTGTATTCTCCAATATTGTAATTCGCTCATCGTCAATCAGCGTGAACGATTGTGCAACTGCTGGGTGTAATTTAATCAAAATATGATAATCTGCTCCTAGTTCTTGAACAATTCGTTTAAAATTAAGCGGAATCTTTTGTTGTTGCAACTCAAAATCTCGGAAAGTGGGTGCATAAAGCACAACTTTTTTACCGTCAATTATCGGATAGCTTTCGAGAAATTGACGTTTTGTAGCGGCGATTGTTTCTTCGTCAAAATAAAAATCAGTGCGAGGAATACCAGTGCGCAGAAAAGCGTCCGGTGCTTTATGAAAAGCAAGACGGAAGACTTTACTCATTGCTTCAGAGCCGACAACAATTTTATCCATACGCTCGTAGACATCACGAAAACGATTAATGGCTGATGGTGAGCGGTAGGCGATACTTGGATCAGATAAGGCAAACTTTTTGATAGCGCCTGCTGCATGCCATAGTTGGATACATTCAGTTCTTGGATTGTTTGGTAATGTACTTAATATTGGAAAATAATTGTCAACTATTACTTTTGAAGAAGTAGCTAAATGATAAATTCCTTTTATGTAAGCATACGAATCTTGATAATCAAAAGATAATACTTCATGCACATCAAGATCACTAAAATCTTCCTGGCATTTAGTTGTTTTCAAAACAATAATATTTTTGAAGCCCTTGTCATTTAATGCTTTTATCGTATAACGTGCGTTATCACCAAAGTCACAAATAAAGGTCATTTTTTTGCGAATGGGGAGCAATTTAAATGTCAAAAACAGTAATTTATTTATTTGTAGAAAGAGTTTAATAGACCATTCTTTTGTCATATATTCACCTAATTTTTTGAAAAATTTCATTCATAATTAAATATTATACCATACTGGACAATAGACTCGATAAGATTAAAAATTATTGTGACTTTTGACAACATTAATTCACAAAAATAATCTAGCGTTACATTAGGAATATGGTATTATAAAGAATAGAGAATTTAAACTAACAGGTTGAAAAACCCCAATTATATAAATGAAAGAGTGAGCGAGTTTTGTCTATAAAAAAACAGTTAGAAAGAGTGCTGCGTAAGGGATACAATTATATGGCACGTAAACCCCGTATTAAAAATCTTGTTGTTTTTGAAAGTTTCCATGGCAAGCGTTACAGTGATAATCCACGGGCAATTTATGAATATATGAAAGAAAACTGTCCGGAATATGACTTGATTTGGTCAGTAGACAAAGGAAGCATACCGATGTTTAAAGAGATGGGCGTACCATATATACGTCGTTTTACATTTAAATGGTTGAGAACATTTCCACGAGCGCAATATTGGGTAAATAATGTTCGTCTACCAAAATGGATGAAAAAACCAAAAGGTACGACATATTTACAAACATGGCACGGGACACCATTGAAAAAACTAGGTACTGACATTGAAGAAGTCTATATGCCAGGCACAAAAACATCTAAATACAAAAAAAATATTATTACCGAATCAAAAAACTGGAGTTATTTAGTGGGACCAAATGCTTACTCAACAGAAATTTTAGCGCGCGCCTTCCATTTTAAAGGCCCGGTTATTGAATCAGGTTATCCGCGTAACGATGCGTTAAACAATCCAGAGCCATCAAAAATCGCTAAAATACGTCAAAACTTGAATATTGATCCCAAGAAAAAAGTTGTATTATACGCTCCAACATGGCGCGACGATCAATTTTTTGAAAAAGGAAAATATCGTTTTGAATTCCAATTTGATATTGAAAAATTGAAAAAAGAACATGGTGAAGATATTGTTGTTTTAGCGCGTATGCATTATTTAGTATCCGAAAGCTTTGACTTCAAACAATACGGTGACTTCATTTTAGATGTATCTAACTATTATGATATTGCAGATTTATATTTAATTAGTGATGTACTCATTACCGATTATTCAAGCGTATTCTTTGATTATGCTGTATTAAATCGTCCAATCATATTTTATATGTATGATTTAGAAGATTATCGCGATCGCCTACGCGGTTTCTATTTTGATATCGAAGCAGAAGCACCAGGTAAAATTTTGAAAGAGCAAGATGAATTATTCGCCGAAATCACGCGTTCGCTAAAAGAGGGACATGCTGATGAAGAACAATTCAAACGTTTCCAAGACCGCTTCTGTGAATGGGAAGATGGCCGTTCATCGGAACGTGTAGTGAACCGTATGCTCTATTCAAAAACAGCACCCGTCTTGCCCGTAATGGCAGAAAAAGAAATATCTGAAGTCGTATAATACTATTATTTTAGCTCGAGGACTTTCATGCCTCGAGCTTTTTTTACGCGTGAATACCACATAAAAAAGGTCGCCATTATTATAGTAGAAAGCCATGTTTATTTGACCTATTGATGGTGACGAATATGATATAATAAACGATATATTTGTGCTTCAGACACATATGCAACTATTTCTTGCATGTATCGTTACTAGTAATTGAAATACACGGAATTGAGGAATTATAAATGAAAGCAATGTTTAATATCGTGAAGGAGCAAATTAGCTCGTTTTATCTCATACAACGACTTGCTAAATTCCAGCTTCGAATCGACAACCAAAGCAATTATTTGGGCTTTTTATGGGAAGTTATTAACCCAGCAATCCAAATGGCAATGTATTGGTTTGTATTTGGTTATATTATGCGAAGGAATGAGGAAGTTGGCGACATACCATATGTATATTGGATGCTCGCAGGTATTTCTTTTTGGTTCTTTATTAACAAAGCAATCCTACAAGGTTCGAAAGCAATTTATCAGAAATATTCGATGGTCGCCAAGATGAATTTCCCATTATCGGTCATTCCAAGCTATATTATTATGGGGAAATATTATGGACATCTCGTTTTACTAGCTGCACTTATTGTATTATTTTGTTTTGGAGGATACTATCCATCCATCCACTATATTGAATTACTGGTCTTCTTAGTAATGGCCTATTTATTAGCCTTTTCTATCACATTATTAACATCAACCTTAACAGTCGTTGTGCGAGATTTACAAATGCTCATCCAATCTGTTTTGCAAGCGATGTTTTTTATTTCACCTATACTATGGGATCGTTCTGGTAGCATGCCAGAATGGTTACAAGCAGTATTAGTACTTAATCCTTTTTATTTTTTAGCAAACGGTTATCGCGCCGCGTTATTAGAGCAAAAATGGTATATTGTCGATCATTGGCAATTGGCATTGTATAATGTCGGTTTAATTATTGTACTATTATATATTGGAGCAAAAGCTCATTATAAATTTAGAGATCGTTTCTCTGACTTTATTTAAGATTATGGAGGATGCTGAAAATGGCGGAATCAGTTGTATTAAAAAACATATCAAAAACATATCGTATGTATCAATCAAAGGGACAGCAACTTGCTGATTTAATATTCCCAGGTAAAAAAGGCTCTTCCTTCCATGCAATCGAAAACATTTCATTTGCGGTGGAGGAAGGCGATGTCGTAGGTCTTGTTGGTATAAATGGCTCAGGAAAATCCACATTATCTAATATTATTGGCGGTCTCATCCCAGCTACATCTGGTGAAATGGAAGTCAATGGTGAAGTGAATGTCATCGCCATTAAATCCGGTTTGAATAATGCGTTAACGGGCGCAGAAAATATCGAATTTAAATGTTTATTAATGGGCTATTCAAAAGAAAAAATAGCTAAAGTTATGCCAGATATTATCGAGTTTTCGGAGTTAGGTGATTTCATCTATCAACCTGTTAAGCAGTATTCAAGCGGCATGAAATCAAAACTGGGTTTTGCTATTAGCGTAACCGCTAACCCCGATATTCTCATCATTGATGAAGCATTATCTGTAGGAGATCAAACATTTACAGATAAATCCTTAGCCAAGATGTTAGAATACAAAAAACAAGGAAAAACCATATTTTTCGTCAGTCATAATTTATCACAGGTACGCAATTTCTGTACTAAAATTGCTTGGATAGAAGGCGGTAAATTACGTGAATTCGGTCCAACCAATGTGGTGATGCGCAACTATAGTGCATTTCTGAAAGATTACAATAAGCTGACGCCAAATCAGCAAAAAGAATTTAGAGATCAGCTTGCAACACAACGTAAGAATCAATAAAACGGTTGGGACGTGATTTTCTATGAAAAAGACATTATTTATGTCTGCGTGGGATATGGATGTAGAAAAGGGTGGCGTCAATAAAGTAATGCTTCGTCGTTCCTATTTACTAAAAAACAAAAAATATCAACCAGTCTTACTAACGATGGACTATAAACCAAACTATAAAGAAATTCAAAATGAATTGCGCGCAACTGGGCAATTACATCTTGATGTAAAAATTCTCAATATTTTCGATTATTATCGAGAAAAATTTGCCACGGACGTAATTTCAGAAGTAGAGCGTCAGCATTTCGAAAAAAGCAGACAAAAGTTTGAAGACGACTATTGGGTAGAAGATGCTGGGGACCATGCACGTTATTTCTTCAATGGTCGCTACGTAAAATACAAGCGTTGGAACGAAGATGGTAGCTTACGTGTTGTTGATTATTTTGATGAAAACCGCGTACGTATCAGCCGTGAAGAATTTCATATAGCAGGTTACAAAATCAAGGAAACCTTATTCCACCCTGCAAATAACAAAAAAAATCAAGAACGTTATTTTACACCAAATGGTTTTTGTTTTATCACATTTTGGTTTAACTATACGACGGGGGCTTTACAACGTATTTTCTTATTTGACCCCAAGTTTTCAAAAGCACTCGACTTTAAAAATCGTCAAGAATTCCAAAGTTATTGGTTGACAGAACTCTGTCGCTTAGAAGCAGTTAAGCCAATCATTATCGTAGATGGGGCTGTGACAGCAGATCGGGTAGCAGCAGTTGATGACGAACTGGTCGACAAAGTATTTGTCCTTCATGGGAATCATCTCGTTGCACCCTATACAAAAGGTAGCGGTTTCCGCAAAGCGATTCAACCAATTATTGATGCTATTCCAAAGGGATATGCAACAGTTGTTCTAACTGATGCGCAACGCCAGGATCTTCATAGTGAGGTCGGGAATCGTGGTAATATCCATGTTATTCCAAATACTGTATATTCAAACGAACCGCAGGTAGATAAAAATCCATTCCAATTAGCGATGGTTTGTCGTTTAGTACCAGCAAAACGTGTTGAACATGCGATTAAAGCCATTCATAGTTTAATTGAGGACATTCCTGAAATTCAGTTGACTATTTATGGAATTGGTGATGAAGAAGAAAATCTTCAAAAATTAATTGCCGATTGTCAGCTAGAAGCAGCCGTTAAATTAATGGGCTATACGAATAAAACAGATGAAATATATCGAAGTTCTGCCGCATTAGTGATGACATCTGAAGCAGAAGGTTTAAGCCTTTGTATGCAAGAGTCATTTTTAAATGGTACACCTGTTATTTCATATGATATTAACTACGGACCTGCACAATACATCGTCAATGATGTCAATGGTTACCTCGTGGAAAACGGGCAAATTGACGCTCTTGCCGAGGCGATGAAAAAGATAATTTTAGATCCACAACATGCTAGCAAATTAGGTGCAGCAGCTCAAAAATTAGCCGAAGAACAATTCGACGAACAAACCTATATCAAACGTTGGGAAGACGTACTGAACTTCGCAGCAAGCAAAGGTCCAAAACTAACGATTATTTAACCCAACCCGATCTGCACGCCAGATCGGGTTTTTCTATGCCAACGGAGCTAGAGACGAGCCAACCAGTAAGTAAAGCGGGTCAAGCGGTAAGTAAATGGGGCCAACCAGTAAGTAAAGCGAGTCAAGCGGTAAGTAAATGGGGTCAAGCGGTAAGTAAAAGAGGCTAACCGGTAAGTAAAGCGGGTCAACCGGTAAGTAAAAGAGGCTAACCGGTAAGTAAAGCGAGTCAAGCGGTAAGTAAATGGGGTCAAGCGGTAAGTAAAGCGGATCAAGCGGTAAGTAAAGCGGGTCAAGCGGTAAGTAAAGCGGGTCAACCGGTAAGTAAAAGAGGCTAACCGGTAAGTAAAAGAGGCTAACCGGTAAGTAAAGCGGGTCAACCGGTAAGTAAAAGAGGCTAACCGGTAAGTAAATCGACACAACCGGTAAGTAACACCTGTATAAGTTAAAAATACAACTTTTAAATAAAGTATCCGTCATGGTCCGCGCGCAAAAAATTGCATGATCACGAAGACTGTCGCCGCGAGTAAGGGAGTAATTCAAGCTAGTTAGGCTAACCGGTAAGTAAAGCGGGTCAACCGGTAAGTAAAGCGGGTCAACCGGTAAGTAAAGTGGGTCAACCGGTAAGTAAAAGAGGCTAACCGGTAAGTAAAGTGGGTCAACCGGTAAGTAAAGCGGGTCAACCGGTAAGTAAATCGACACAACCGGTAAGTAACACCTGTATAAGTTAAAAATACAACTTTTAAATAAAGTATCCGTCATGGTCCGCGCGCAAAAAATCGCATGATCACGAAGACTGATGTCGCGAGTAAGGGAGGCATTAAGGATTTTTTGACATATATTATTAAGTTGAGATCACGCGCAAAAAAATAAATAGAGGGGTGTTTTTGTAAAATCTACTGGACAAGGTAAATTTCAGAGCAGTTATCGAAAAATCGATAGACAGTAAAGTTCAGTGAAAAAAAGATAATTTTACAAAAATTTGAAAACGTCCTATCATGGAATAGAAGGGGGAATTGATAATGAAGAATATACTTTTTACTCCGAATCCTGAAATACATAGGTTGAAAAAATTTCATGCTAGATTACGAAATACGACTTTGAAAAACAAGGTGCAAAATGAAATTATCCGCTTAGAAGCGGGTGATGCAGGTGAAAAAATTGTCGCTAATCAAATTCAAAAAGTTGCTCAAAAAATCACCTTACACTGTTTTCATAACGTTATGATGAACTCGAATGGTTTGTTTCAAATGGACTTTTTAATTGTAACGAATAAAATGTTATTGATTGTAGAAGTTAAAAACATTATTGGTCATATTACGCTAACTAAAAACCCACAGCAACTGATTCGCAAACAAGTAAATGGTAAAGTTGATAAATTTAGAAGTCCCATCATTCAAATAAATAAATATATTAAACTGATGGAAAAGTGGTCTGTACAAAATAATTTCTCGCTGCCCGTATATGGTATCGTTATTTTTCCGGCTCTTTCTTCAATTGTTAGTGGTGACCATGCCGAAGGGTTCATCATCGACTTAGTAGAAATTCAAGAATTTATTGAGAAAAAACACGAAGAATTGAAAAATAGCGATCATATTGAATATGTGAAAAATCAGTTAAAAAATGAAATGATTCATGATTTTAAAGTGCATGTACAAAAGAGGTTTCCCTTTGTGAAAAATGATTTAGCCAATGGTGTTATTTGCAATTATTGCTATAGTAATGCAATGATCCCGATTAAAAGAGTATGGCGCTGCACAGTATGCCAACAGAAAAATTCGGAAGCTGCTAAAGAAGCAATTGATGAATTATTTTTATATTTTCCTAAAGCCTGTACAAAAAAACAGGTTGGAGAATGGCTAGTGAATGCAAGTAGAAATGAATTGATTCATTTGTTGAAGCAACCAGAAATTATTCCTTTAGGAAAGTATCGCAGTGCAAGCTATATACATAGAAATTATATATAATGGAAAAATAGGATATTTGAGGGGGCGTTTTTTTGAAAAAATCAATGAAAACGATAATTGTTTTAATCGTCATTATAATGGCATCTGCACTCATTTGGTTTAGTCAGCTAAATGGAAAATATACAAAGTTAACAAAGTTAGATGATTTTCCAATTCCGAAAAATTCTAAGATGATTTCGGTCGAGCAACAAAAGTTAATTTTTACAATTGAAGATTTGAAAGATAAAAAAATCGATCCCGCGTACAAACTGATCTTGAAAAAAGAAGGTTGGAATTTAGATTATTCACAGGGCAATATGTATATTTATCTGAAAAAAAATGAACGAGTTGCTATGGAGCTACAAGGTGAACGAGTGATTATAGAACATGTTGAATAATCACTAAAAATAGTAATAAAAGGATTTAAATGAATGGAAATGATGGATAATTACTGAAAAAAAGTTTTAAGAAGGAATTATAGGGGATTATTATAAAGAGAGATTGTTAGT
Organism: Kurthia sibirica; assembly: GCF_003143975.1. GTDB lineage: Bacteria > Bacillota > Bacilli > Bacillales_A > Planococcaceae > Kurthia > Kurthia sibirica. The sequence continues at coordinate 92,225 of NZ_QFVR01000011.1, forward strand.
TAATTTCATTAATATATGATAAAAAACCTATTCCGAATGTGAAAGTATAGAACTATTGACCGATACATGAGGTAAGGGTACAAGAGAGAGGACTGTTAAAATGAAACTCAAATGGCTTTTACCAATTATATTGGGCGTAGGTATAAGTTTGGTGGCTACAAATACGTTAGAAGCGAAAGCAGCAAAAGTAAATCAAATTGGTACAATTACAACGAAAACAGCAAAAATATATAAAACAGCTTCTAAAAAATCACAGGCAACGTCCGTTTCTACCAATGATTTGAAACGTTCATTTTATGTGAGAGAATCAAAAAAGGCGGATCAAACAACTTATTATCGTATTGAAAAAGGGACAACATCACTTGGCTGGGTAGCAACGAAGGATATAAAACGAACTTCGAGAACCCTGGTTTCAACACAAAAAAAGACCATGTACTTATTAGGCACAAATTTTGCATCAACAATGCCAGCAACTACGGCATCCAATCAATCGTATAATTTACAGATTCGTAGAGGGAAAACGGTTGTATTAAATCGCTATGAAAAAATTGGCAATGCGTATTGGTATAAAGGAATCATTTCAGGCACGACGAAAGCACGATGGATTCGTGATAATAATCTGACCAATAATGGCTTTGTAGGCTTAGATCTTCGGAAACCGTCAAATGTGACAACAAAAGATTTACAAGCATTGCTACTGTCAAAAGGAAAATCACCGGATAATATTTTATATCGTTTAGCCCCAGAGTTTATAAAAGCACAGGCATCGACGGGCGTGAATGCACAATTTATGTTTGCACATGCGGCTTTAGAAACCGGTTGGGGTAACTCAACAATTGCCCAGTACAAAAATAATTTATTTGGTTATCAAGCATATGACACTTGTCCGATTACTTGTTCAAAATACTTTCCAACAGGTGAAGCTGGTCTAAAATTATATGCTGAAAAAATTGTTAATAACTATTTGACAAAAACAGGTGCTTATTATAATGGTATGAATGTATTAGATATGAATGTTCGCTATGCAATGGATCAAGAGTGGGGACAAAAAATTGCCTTTATTATGCAATCGACAAAATCATATGATGCGAAATACTATAGTAAATTAAAATCTTCTATAAAAAAAGTGGGCAAGGCGACTGATTATGGCAGTGAAATACCTGCCAATAAACCACAGCCATCCAGTATGGTCACGTTACCATCTGCAGTGACTGGAACAGTAACAGCTTCCGCTGCAACAGTTCATTCCATCCCCTATATATATGGCGCACGTTATGGTTCTTATCCAAAAGGCAAAAAAATAACGATTAAAGCCTATCATCATGATGTTCGTGAATTTACCAATGCTACAGGTGGTAAATCGAGATGGTATCGCATTGCATTTGATGGTAGGCAAGGTTGGATTCGCAGTGACCAAGTAACGACTGCCAATCTGGCTTTTACGAATATTGATGCGACATTACGTGACGATGCAGGAACAAAATATCAACAGGTAGGCAATGCGGTGAAAAATACAGCAATAAAGCTTATTCTAAAAAATGACAAACCTGTAACGAAAAAAGATCAGGTGAAAAAAATCTGGTATCAAGCGTACAAACCAGGTTCTACTAAAACAAAGATTTGGATTCGCTCAGACCTTGTCACTATATTTAAATAATAAAAACCGTTGAAGACTAGTCTTCAACGGTTTTTATTATGAATAATTATTTATAAAATCCTTTAGTTCATCGTACGTAGTAAATTGTTCTAGAGCTATCTTTGTTTTAAATGTCTCGAAATCTGCGGGTGACATCGTTGTTATAGTAGAAAATTCATTAAGAAAATTTTCGATTGTTAAAGTCGAAGGCACCGTATTTATTTTATTAAGCAAAGCAGTTCTACTCGTTTGCAAAAGAGAATCAAGTATGGATTTTTCGTATGGATTCGCATCAAATAAGAAATTAAATGCTTTCTTGTTAGAGTAGTTATAGACATAGTCATGATCTGCCCAAGTTTGTTTAGTTAAGAAATCAGTAGCAGATAATGTTTCAACATTTTTTATAAATGCTCGAATCTCTGAAGAAAGTGTTGCTGACTCGGTGGTATTAATTATCTTTAACTTGAGTGTATGGAAATAATCATTTTCATCAATAATTGTAAAAAGAGTACCGTTAGCAATATATTGTGGTGGAATGAATAATTGCGTATTTTTTTTATCATATGTTAGTTTAGAGTTTATATCACCATTGACCCAGTAAAGATCATCAGAAATATAAATAGCTTTTGGATTATATTGATCGAGCATGTCAATACTGAATGAATAATCGCTATTAAAATAACCGTATCTTTCAATGATCTGTACGGGCTTTTCGCTTCTAGTATAAATAGAATTTATTTTACTAATTTCTGTTTCTAAAGGATTAATATGTTTGTAATAAAATAATAAATGTTGTTTTTTCTTCAATGAATAATTTTTAAAAAATAGTTTATTTTGTATAATATTTTCTTCTATTGTATTTTTCTGTGATTCGAGTATAGATTTATTTTGCTGTAGTAGTAATCCCTCCGTAAAAGAGTGAAACGAGTCGACATTAAATTGTGCATAATAAGCTGCAAGATCGCTAATAGGGTAAAAGTGGTCTTTTGTAACTTGTTCCAGTAGATACTGAAAATGATTGTGGTATTGTAACAAATCCTTAAAAAAAGTTTCTTTTTCTGTAACAGAAAAATCAGTATAAGCATCTAATACTAATTGATCATCGGCTAAAATGAGTAGTGACGAAATAGTGTTGTCTATAGGTTCTGTCACTGCAGCTTCTTGCGCAAGGGCATAAAGACTTGCGGTCGGTGGTAAATCTTGCAAGCTATGTTTATTTACCTGATCAAAGCGTATGTCATAATGCTTGTTTTGTAAATTGAGCAGTAGCGATAAATACTTGCTGCGCTGTTCTATAGGAGACAAACCAGTGTAATGTGAACGGAGTATTACTTCGGCTGTAGCCAATATACTGGTTTGAGAATTGAAAAAATTAGTATTATTAATAAGATAGTACGATATAACAGTATTCATAGCTTCCGTATCGCTTAAAAGTTTTGTTAAGCGTGTATCTAAATATTTTTTAAAAGCATCTATTGTATAAGGACCTGTAAAACTTTGTGTGTTTGTCAGACGCATATCGATTAATAATGCACGCATAAAATCATCAGTAATTGCAGCTGAACGAAAGTCTTTAGTAGAAGAAACGTCCGTCGCTGATGTGATGGGTGTCGAAGAATTGATGATAGTAGAGAGCGTATGAACAAATGTAAACACTTTACTGTGTTCTTTGACTAAAGCTTCGGTATTGGCTTGATTTTTTTGTAAATGGATATTGAGTAGTGGAACGTCGATTGCGCGAACTTTAGTTAAGCCAACTTGTTGGAAATCTGCAAAAGTACCTTGAGCATTTAAAATGGCGGCCCAACTCTTTTTTATAGCAGGTGGGGTGGATGGAAGAATAGGTGAACCACCACCTGAAGAGGGATCGCTTAATGTCAGACCCAGTTCGGCACTTAAGGAATCAAAATCTTTACGCTCAATAGGGTATGTTATTTTTCCGATTTGTGTAAAGAAATCACGCATGGCCGTGCTATAAAAAGTAATGAACTCCTGCTGGTTAGAGAAAATAGGAATTTGTTTTTTTCTTTCTATGACCAGTTGTAATGTGGCTACTACATCACGCATAGCAGCATCGGCACTATGAGGTGCGGTCATGTGTAACTGTGTAATCATCTCTGTGGCATCTGTAATATTTAAATGGAATTGCTCATTGAAAAGAGAGAGCAATGCTGCTTTTTTATCGGCATTACTTTCTTCATTAATTACTTTTAGAGCAGCCAATTGTTTGGTGATTACGTCAAAATCCGTCAATGATTGCTGTGCTTTTTTATGTGCACGTGCCAATTGTGCGTCTAAAATAATAAGGGAATCCGTAATGTGTAAACCGTCTATATAGTAACGCTCGTCATGTGGTCCATATAAAAGAAAACCAGATGCCAATTGCGAATTACTGTACCAATAATCATGAAAGGACACAAGACCTGTAGCTACAACACCATGTATATACAGTGTATGATCGTGAAAACCATGTACTAATTGACCTTGATTATAAAATAAGTTATTAAAAAAACCAGTACCTAAAAGACCGGATTTATAGTACTTCTTATTAAAAAGGCCAGTACCTAAAAGACCGGATTTATAGTACTTTTTATTAAAAAGGCCAGTGCCTAAAAGACCAGATTTATAGTACTTTTTATTAAAAAGACCAGTACCTAAAAGACCGGATTTATAGTACTTTTTATTAAAAAGACCAGTGCCTAAAAGACCAGATTTATAGTACTTTTTATTAAAAAGACCAGTACCTAAAAAACCGGATTTATAGTATTTCTTTTTTGATAGGCCCGTGAAAGGGAAACCCCTATGATATTTCTTTTTGTTGAGGGTGCCTGTGAAAATAGTGCCGTTATAATAGAGTGTTTTTTTATAGAGTGCAAAACCTTTTACGACGGTATTTTTACTTGTAACAACCAATTGTTTTTTAGCATTGAGTTTTACATGATGATCATATTTTTTGATAGGGGTATCTTTTTTTGCCTCAGCAATTGATGCCGAGGTAAACACTGTCATAATTAAAATAGGAATCACTATCATTTTACGTAGCTTGAAATGCCTATAACGGATCATATAATACCTCCAAAAGTATTGTTTGTCTAGTTAGTATACAATGAAATAACGAAAAATAGGTAAAAATCCATTAAATAGAATTTTAATGCGTTTTTAGTCATCTATTTAAATGGGTAGTAAGATAGGGAGGGTGTCAAATGATGGTGTTATGACATATTCGATGAAACTGTGAAAAAAGACCAGCTGTTATACAAGCAAATTTGTGCATTTGATCCGTTTGCTGAACATAAATTCAACCAGTGTAGTCGTCTAACATGAGCGTTACACAACGGATGAGGAGAATAGCTCATTTCGCTACCCAAGCTATAAGTTCTTTTACTAGTTGGACCAAACGTCTACTTGTCTAATCACCTCAACTAAATCGACTAGTGCTGCTAGATAATCTTCCTACTCTATTAAAGTATTGAAAAAATACTGATAAATGTGAAAAAATAATATCAAAAGACCTATTAAACTGTCGTATTATGTTATCATTACGACATATAATGAAAAGGAGAGATGAACTTGAATAAGAAAAGCTTTGTCATGGGTGCATTATCGTTGACGTTATTGACAAGTAGTGTAGTCGTACCTATGCCAATAAACAAGACAATACCAACCAGTGCTACCGCAGCGACGACACTATATAAACAATCAGCAACAAGTCAGCTCGGCCAATTAAAATCTGGAAACTCAAGAATCTATACAGCACCGGGCTCAAAAAGTAGCATAGCGGCAACAACAAAATATACGCATGAAATCTTTTATATAATGAAGAAAGCTATCGCACCAACAGGAGATACATACTATCAAATTAGTCGCCAAACGAACCCCAATCAATCGGTTATTGGCTGGATTAAAGCCAAATCCATTACGCGCCAAAGTTATACAGTGCAAAAAAATACGAAGAAAACACGTTATATTAAAGGAACCGGCGCGGGGTATAGTCGCCCGGGTGGTTTATCGCGTAATATACTGCTAGCTAATATGGCTGCATACAAAGAACAGACTTTCATCAATACGATGACAGTGAAGGTCGGTACCATCTATTGGTATCGAGCAACATTCAAAAATAAGATTGTCTGGTTACCAGCGACAGCACTCGTTGATCGACAATCAGTTGAAGCGATTCCAGATCCAGTGCTAACAACGACATCAAAAATTGCACGCATTGCATCGACGAAGGTTCGCTTAGTAAAGAATCTTCAACAGAATGACTCAGTGGTCAATACGACAACGTTAGTTAATCGCTCGTTTACCATTACTAAACAAGCACTTTATAATAAAAAGAACTATTATTTATTGATGGACGGCAAACAGGAAATAGGCTGGGTAGCGGTTGAGGATGTCACGAGTTATAGCTATAAAGCGCCTTCTGTGAAAAAGCTTAACTTAACTTTAACAGGTGAGGGCTATGGTTATTCTATACCATGGGGTGGTACACAGGATATTACGCTAAAACCGCTAACAGCACTTGAGAATACTACTTTTACTGTCACGCAAATGGCGACAGTAGGGAAAACGCCCTGGTATTTTGGTAGAGCAGAGACAGGACAGCAACTGTGGGTATCTTCAAGTCGTACGACTGCTAATAAACCGACAGCACCAGAAATTGCAGCACCCGTCATAAGTGCAACATCAAAAATTGCACGTATCGCATCGGCACAGGTCGCTATTTTCCGTGATATACAACAGCCGGAATCACTCATCGATACGAAAACCCTCGTTGATCGCTCATTGACGGTGACAAAACAAGCATTTTATCAGCAAAAGAACTATTATTTATTGATGGATGGCATAAAAGAGGTGGGTTGGATAGCGGAGCAAGATGTCACAAGTTATAGTTATCAAGCGCCTTCTGCCAAAAAAAGCAATCTCTATTTAACCGGTGGTGGTTATGGCTACTCGATTCCATGGGGTGGCACACAAGATATTACACAAAAACCACTGACAGCATTTGAACATACAGCATTTACCGTAACGCAAATGGCAATAGTGGGGAAAACACCTTGGTATTTTGGTACGACGACAACAGGTCAACAACTATGGGTATCTTCAAGTCGTACATTGACAACGTTACCAGAAGCACCAACGACACCAAACTATACGACGAATAATCGCCAAGCTACGCTCAAAGCGAGCACATTATGGTATACGAATATAACGACTCTCCAAACAAAAGTACCGACAACTGCAGAATTGACAGAAAAATTTTCGATGGCACGTTCTGCGACAAGTAATGGCAAAGAATACTATGAGTTGACGCGTACATCGACTGCTGGCAAAACGACTGTCGTCGGTTGGGTATTAGCTACGGCTGTCAATTCGACAATAGTAAAACCTGCTTCAACCACAAAAACAACGCTTTATTTGACAGGTAAAGGGAGCGCGACGAATTTGCCAAGTGCGACGAGCGCGACGAATACCGTATATAGTAGTTTGACAAACTATGGTGCAGCACAATTTTCGGCAACAGCTGTACAGCAGATTGCTGGTGTCACCTATTATTATGGTCGATTAGCTTCGAAATACGTTTGGTTAAGAGCCGACCAATTCGGTGAACCATTTCAATATGTCAATTTGAGAAAAGCATCACCCATTACGCAACAAGAAATGGAAACGTATTTAGTACGAAAAAAAACATCGATTATTATGACAAATAATTTGTATAAAACGATTCCAGTATTTTTGGATATGCAAAAAAAATACGGCATCAATGCACAGTTTATGCTGGCGCATGCGATTGTGGAAACCGGTTGGGGTGGCTCGCAAATTTCGCAATACAAAAATAATTTCTTTGGTTACCAAGCATATGATAGCTGCGCGATGACTTGCGCAATGTATTTCCCTACTGGAACCGATGGTATTCAATATTATGCAGATGCGATTTATCGCAAATATTTGCGCGTCGGAGCGATTTACAATAATGGTACGACAGCAGACGGTATGAATGTTAAATATGCTACGGATCAAACATGGTCTTTAAAAATCGCGCGTATTATGCAAGAGATGAAACCCTATGATGCAAATATCTATGATAAAGTGGCACCATCGACCATCGATCCGCTATTACCAAACTTTAACTACACGAATACGATTCCAGCTAATCAGTTAAAACCAGCATCTTATCATGATTTTGATGCAGGGATTACAGCGAAAACGACCGTATTAACAGCAGCAAAAGCACTGCCCTATATATATGGCAAGGAATTAGTAAAATATACGAGCGGTCAGACGCTTACACTTAGTGGTACGCATAATGATGTCGCTTCAAAATGGATGCGTGTCGTCGTTAATGGACAAGAAGCATGGGTGAGTCGCGACAGTTTGAAAATTGATAATTTGGCTATAACAACAACTGAGGCGAATATACGAGATCAGGCGACAACTGTTGGTTCAAAAGTATTAAAAACAGTAGCAATTAATACGTATATCAAAATTTTGACCGATCAACAGGGTAAATTCATCACAAAAATCGATGCCAACAATCAAATTTGGTACTCAATTCAACTACCAAAAACAAAAAAAACAGGCTGGATTAGTGCCACAATTATAAAAATTCAATAAAAAAAAAGAATTTCTCCTATTTGTGAGAGATTCTTTTTTTTATGATATATGCTCACTGTATATTACAGTACTGTGAATAATCGAGCATATAGGTCATATCAAAGTGATCTATATAATAGGAAGAAACTAAAGAGGATGGTTATGAGGACAGGGTGAGAAACATGACAAATATTACAGTGTAGAATTATAAAAGAAAATTACTTAGAAATAAATGGTAAAACATTAAAATGAATCAATAGTAATTAATTCACATTTATAATATTAATATTCCGTCATTCATAATAATATTAATGTTTAACTAGTATCTACCTATAATATAAAAATGATTTTATTGATAATATAATGATATAGTCCTTTAAAAGTTGAATATTTTGGAACAAAAAAGAGTGGAAATTCTTATGCCGTTAGACGATAATTAGGCTAAGCATGGTTAGCTGACGAGTTCAAAAAAACAGCATATGCTAATCATTATCCAATAAGGGAGGATTTTCAAAACATGACAAATTTCAAACTAGTTAAATCAGCAGCAGCTTTAGCACTTGGTGCTTCAGTAATTACATCAGCGGTGGTCGTACCAACTGATGCTTCTGCAGCAAGCAAATACAAGATCAAAAGCGGTAAATTAGTAGTAGCTAAAACAGGTAAAGTAGCTAAAGGTTTTGTAACATACAATAAACTTGTCTACAAAGACGGTAAAAAATT
>NZ_QFVR01000012.1 GCF_003143975.1 Kurthia sibirica
CACCCGGACTGAGCGAAGCGAGGGAGAAGGCTGGAGCCGTGCCCGCGAAAAGCGTCCGCCGGAACGGAATCAACGGCTACGAGGAAAAGCGAGGACAGGAACGAATTTCGTTCCTGTCCTCGCTTATCTGTGCATAAGTGGACTTTTTCAGTGCCCTCCCACAAAGATAGCTCTTTTTTTGATTGTTAAAAATTAGTTATCCACAACTTTTCGAGATAATAGTTATCCACAGTCCGTATTCTTCATTCGAAAAAAAAGCGGCTACTTTCATGTCCACGTAGTGTTTATACTGTAAATTCCCCTACCCTTTTTCTATAATGTGTATAACTTTTTTCAAAAATTGATAGGTACGTACTTGATTTCGTTGTTAAAAACGTTCATGAAGTTTCAGCACATCCCCTTTTTCAGATGCCTGTTTTTTCTTCACGAACGTTTTTAATATGTAACACGAAAAGAGCCTGAGACAGAACAAAAATAGTCTGTCTCCCATACGAATCATCCAATCAATTGAACGCGCAGGAAACGACTCCTGCGGGAATAGCATGAGCTGAAAACCCCACAGAAGCGCAGTGACGAGGCGTTTGAAGCCATATCCGCGGAAAGCGTTTTTCGCAGCGGACATGGATTGAAATAAAAAATCCCATATGATTTCAAAAAATCATACGGGATTTTCTCTGTTAAAAATACGTTTGTCTCAGGCTCTTCGTATTTTATTACTATTTGATCATTTTACTTGGAACAACCCATTCATTGAATTGTTCTTCTGTAAGAAGACCTGATTCAAGTGCTGATTGCTTAAGCGTTAATCCTTTTTTATGGGCATTTTTTGCAATTGATGCTGCATTTTCATAACCAATATGTGGGTTTAATGCTGTCACAAGCATTAATGAGTTATTTAAGAAATGTTCTAGTTTGTCTTCATTTGCGGTAATCCCCACTAGACAATGTTCATCAAAGCTACGAATTACATCCGCTAATAATGTTGTCGATTGCATAAAATTGTGTAAAATAACGGGTTTGAAAACATTCAGTTCAAAATTACCTTGTGATGCTGCAAAACCAATTGTCACGTCATTTCCCATCACTTGTACAGCAACCATAGTCACCGCTTCACATTGTGTTGGATTTACTTTACCTGGCATGATAGAAGAACCTGGCTCATTTTCTGGAATAGAAATCTCACCAAAACCAGAGCGAGGACCTGAAGCCAACCAGCGAACATCGTTAGCGATTTTCATTAAATCGGCTGCTAAAGCTTTCATTGCGCCATGTGTTGTTGTGATTTGATCATGAGAAGTTAGAGCATGAAATTTATTTGGAGAAGGAATAAATGCTAATCCAGTCTCTTTTGAAATTTCAGCTACAACTTTAGCATCAAAACCATCTGGTGTATTTAAACCAGTACCTACAGCTGTACCACCAATAGCTAATTCTCGCATATTTAACGCTGCTTCTTTAATCATTTTTTCAGAAGCTTCAATCATGTATAACCAGCCACTAATTTCTTGGCCAAGCGTAATTGGTGTTGCATCTTGTAGATGTGTACGGCCAATTTTAATTAAGTGCATAAATTCTTGCGATTTTGCTTGTAAAGTTGCTTTAATTTGCTCCAAAGCTGGCAGCAGATTTCTCTCTACAGCAATTGAAGTTGCAATATGCATTGCTGTGGGGAATGAGTCATTTGAAGATTGAGATTTGTTAACGTCATCATTTGGATGAAGGCGCTCTTCAGAACCTTGTGCTTCAAGGTATTCGTTACCAAGATGAGCAATTACTTCGTTAACATTCATGTTTGTTTGCGTACCTGAACCTGTTTGATAAATGACTAGAGGAAATTGATCATCCCACTCGCCTGCTACGATTTGATCTGCAGCGTGAGCGATTGCATCAGCCTTTATTGATGATAATGTACCCAGCTCAACACAGACAGTTGCGACAGATTTTTTCAAGATTGCATAAGCATGAATAAAATCGATTGGCATCACATCCGAACCAATGCGGAAATTTTGCGTACTACGTTGTGTTTGAGCTCCCCATTTACTAGTTGCTGGTACTTTTATTTCACCCATAGAATCATGTTCAATACGGTATTCCAAGACAGTCATCTCCGTTTCATTATTTAAAAAAGTTTTTCATTTCTTACGGCTCTATCATATCGTTTTCTGAATAACTTGTCTTTCATTGTGCTTCAAATCAGACAAAACACCTCATCGAAAAGGTTTTTTCGACAGATTTTTAAAATTTTGTGACAGCTTTTCTATTCTCAATTACCTTCATTTATTTGGAAATTAATAAATATGGAAACTACACCCATTAACTAGTTCTTTCAGCATAAAAAACCGTATTCCACATACTAAATATAGATGAACGAAAACGTCCACGTATCTTTATTTTTAATGAATAAATATTATTTTTCGACATAATTCCGTACTATTTAGTAGACCTTTTAAACTAGAAAAATGAGTCTTGCTTTTCTTGCTTAAAAACAGCGATAAACCACTGGTATAACAAACTTTACACAGAAATTCCACTCCATAAGAACGCCCTGATTATTTCCTATTATAAAAGTCATTTTTCTCTTTAATTGAGAATCACCTATTTTCTTATATTACAGCATTGTAAATTTTCATTTATTTGAGCATTCTTTTTGTACTGTATTTGACATGAATTTGCTATTATTAATGGTGCGTTTGAAATAACAGATCGATGTATATAAATAGGAGGATTCACATGTTTAGCTCAAAAAAAGAAGACCCGTTCTTTGCAGCACTACACAAGATTGCTGAAAATATTAACAAGTCCGCACATTATGCACAGGATTTTAAAATTACAAGCATCGCTGACTTAAAAGAGCTTAGCGTAACATTGAAAAAATATGAAACAGATGGTGACAAATTAATTCATGAATTGATTCAAATGTTAAACAAATCATTCATGACGCCAATCGAACGTGAAGATATTTTAGAGTTAGCTGTTCGTATGGATGATATTATTGATGGGATCGAAGGTTGTATCGCTCATTTCGAAATGTTCTCTCTTACTGAAGTAGATGACTATATGCGTGATTTCTTAAAATTCATTACACTTAGTACAGATGAAATCGTTGCCGCTATGAAGCATTTATTGAATAAAAAGCTACTTGATATGCGCGATCATGCGATTCTAATCAAAGATTATGAACGTAAATGTGACGAAGTACTACGCACATCAATCAAGCAGTTATTCTTACATGAAAAAGATCCCATTCGCATTATCCAATTTAAGGATATATACGAGCAACTTGAAGAAGTTGCTGATTACTGTCAAAACGTCGCGAATACAATGGACACAATAATCATGCGAAATGCATAGGAGCTGTAAGTAAAGATGGATACTGTATTATTATTAACGATATTAGTCGTAATTACTGCGTTAACTTTTGATTTTATAAATGGCTTCCATGATACAGCCAACGCAATTGCAACCGCTGTATCCACTAGAGCCTTACCACCTAAGGTAGCCGTTACGATGGCTGCTATCATGAACTTTATCGGTGCGATTACCTTCACAGGTGTCGCAACCGCTATTGCAAGAGATATTGTTAATCCGATCGCTCTTGATGGTAGCTATGGTGTAATCATTATCTTAGCCGCATTAGTTTCAGCTATTATATGGAATTTAGCTACCTGGTATTTTGGTATACCATCTAGTTCATCGCATGCATTGATTGGTTCCCTAGTGGGTGCTGCCCTTGTCGCAAGTGGATTTAGCGCTATAAATGGCGAAGGGTTCGGTAAAATTTTAAAAGCGTTAATCATGTCACCATTCATGGCTATAATCCTTGGATTCCTCATGATGTCACTATTTAAAGTTTTATTTAAGAACATGAATTTATATCGTTCAAACAAAGGGTTTAGACGTGTGCAAATCGTGACAGCTGCTGTGCAATCTTTTGCGCACGGGACAAATGATGCACAAAAATCAATGGGTATTATTGCTATGGCCATGATTGCTGGCGGTTATTTAACTGCTGATGCTGGCATCCCAATGTGGGTTCGTATTGCAGCAGCAACTGCTATGGGTCTTGGTACTTCAATTGGTGGCTATAAAATTATTAAAACAGTCGGCGGTAAGATTATGAAAATCAGACCTGTTAATGGCGTAGCAGCCGATCTTTCTTCTGCTATTATCATTTTTGGTGCTACTCAAATACACTTACCTGTCTCAACAACACATGTCATCTCATCCTCTATCATGGGTGTAGGTGCAGCACAAAATGTGAAAGGTGTGAAATGGGGCGTTGCTCGTAGTATCGTAATTACTTGGATTATTACATTACCGATTTCCGCAGCAATGGGCGCACTCATCTTTACAATTTTCAAACTATTTATAAAATAGAACGCACTGATCTCCTCCAACTAAAATGTTTTAGATCTACAGCTTGCTGTGCGAAACATTTTAATTTGAGGAGATTTTTTGTGCTTTTTCACAGAAATAATAGTAATTAGTGAGCTATTTGCGTACACTTATAGAAGTAAGATAAAGGAAAGGTGGCTCCACCATGACTCGCTATGCACAATTCATTACGAAACATGCAAAAATCATTATTGCTCTCTGGTTAATCATCATCGTAATCGGTTCGTTTTTCGCACTTAAACTCCCTTCCCAACTACAAGGTGATGGTTTTGAAGTAGATGGACAACATGCTGCTGTTATGAAAGAAGTGAATAAAAACTTCGATGTACCCGCTCATTCTATACTTGTCGTCTTCGAGAATAAATCGGATGATGCAATTAAAAAGACCTTGCAATCAATTAAAAAGAATATAACTGAAATTGATACAATTCAATCACCTATTGAATTACCTCAGCAACATAGTAAAAAATTATCGTATGCCGTACTTAATTTTAATGATACTGATGAAGATTTAAATCCAATTGTTGATAATTTACGCGCATTAACAAAAAAAGATCCATCCGTTAGCTATACAGGACAACCTGTTATTTCAAAAGATATGAATGTCGCAAGTCAATCCGATCTTGTCCAAGCGGAGATGATTGGTTTACCAATTGCCATCATCGTACTATTGCTAGCATTTGGCACAGTAGTGGCTGCTATTTTACCGATACTTATTGGTGTTGCAACGATTATCACTACCTTTTTCATCATGGTTCTCATCGGTGATTATGTTTCGTTGTCTATTTATGTCTTAAATATTATCCCGATGCTTGGACTCGCATTAAGCATTGATTTTTCATTGCTGTTTATTAATCGTTATCGTGAAGAACGTCTAACAAATAGCATTGAAAATGCCATTCATATCGCAATTAAAACAGCCGGCAAATCAATAATTTTCTCGGCAGTTTGCGTCATGATTGGTCTTGGTGCAATGAGTGTAATTGGCGTTGAATTATTCCAAAATATCGCGCTAGGCGGTTCAATTGTGGTCTTCATAGCTGTCTTGACTGGTCTAACGCTATCACCAGCCGTTCTAATGGTTCTTGGTGATGGTTTGAACAAGTGGACAATCATTCGTGTAAAACCGACTGCGACATCTCGTTGGCATGCTTTTGCTACAGCTGTTATGAAACGTCCTGTATTGATTGTCATTACTGCTTTGATTATTTTAGGGGCGATGATGATTCCTATTAAGGATATTAAATTAACAATCCCTCAAATTGATGCGTTGCCAAAATCTTTTGATGCTCGCAGTGCCTATGAGAAGCTTGATCAAGAATTTGATTTAGGTAAAACTTCCTCTGTTTATGCTCTTGTTGAACGACCAGATGGATGGCATTCTACAGCCGCTTTGAAAGAAATTAGTAAACTGCAAAAAAAATTACAAGATGATTCGCTCGTCAAAGATGTAGCGACAATCTTTACAGCAAGCGATATCGATAGCGTTGCTGATTGGCAACAAGCGATGACCGTTCCACAGCTCAAACCTGCATTGACGAAAACACAGGATGCATTCATTAAAGATGAGCAACTTTTCATCCCAATTACTTTAAATGTAGAAGGTGATTCCTCTGCAGCTCAACAATGGGCACGTGATTGGTCATCAGATGATTTCCAACTTGCGGGCGCTCCAAAATTCAACCAAGAGATTTTCGATGAAATATCGGATAATATCGTCCTTGCTTTAACCATTATCATCCTATCAACATTCATTATTTTAATGATTGCTTTCAAATCTATTGTCATCCCAATTAAGGCCATCTTAATGAATATTCTTGGTCTATCTGCTGCATTTGGTTTGCTCGTCTATATTTTCCAATACGGACATTTTGGTCTAGAAGCAGGTACCATTGTCTTAATTATTCCTGTTATTACATTCTGTCTCGTATTTGGATTAAGTATGGATTACGAAGTATTCCTCATCTCTCGTATTCAAGAAGAATATTTAAAAGAACATAACAATACAAAAGCAACAATTGACGGTCTGACGCAGACGAGTAAGATTATTACATCCGCAGCGCTCATCATGATCGTTTTAACGGGTTCTTTCGCCTTTACGGATGTTTTACCTGTTAAACAGATAGGTGTCGGTATAGCGATTGCTATAGCGATTGATGCGACAATCATTCGTCTATTACTCGTACCAAGCCTTATGAAACTTTTTGGTGACTGGAACTGGTGGTTACCATTCTCTAAAAAGAATAAATAAAAATAAGCCTACAAACGATTGAAACCTAATCGCTTTGTAGGCTTATTTATTTTCATAGTTACCAATAGCTTGATTTCGCTAACATAAAGCGATAGTTTGTTGCATTATTTTTTGCCGTTTGTTTCTTCTCAACACCGTCTAATACTTCTTGCATCTTCAGCTTATGCTGATCTGCCTTTGTTTTAGGTGCTTCGCTATTTTTGATATCAGCTTGTGAATAATTCAAAGGTGATATTGTTTTTTTAGGCATATACTTTTTTTCTACATCCTTTGAGCATTTCTGTGCATCAGCCGATTGCTTGTTCACCTGGTGATTGAGCATTGTAAATTGCGTCTGTACATGATTTATTTCATGCATGATTGTCACCTCTTCCTTAGTATTAGTTCGACGTGAATACTCAAATATGTAGACAAAAAAACAAGCAACAAGAATTCGTTGCTCGTTCCCTAATTATTTCATTGTTGTGTCATACCATTTTTTAGCAGCATTTACTTCATCGGCCGTCAATTGATGACCATGGTCATGCCAGTACATATCAACCTCTGCACCTGCTTGCTCTAAATAGTCTTTTAAACCTGTCGATTGTTCAATCGGACACATTTGATCATTTTGACCAGCACCAATCCACACTTGTAGACCATTTAAATCAGGCATGTCGACATCTGTTCTTGGGATCATCGGATGGTGTAAAATAGCTCCTTTGACAATCTTACCTATTTCAAAGAATAAATTCGCTGCAATATTTGCACCATTCGAATAACCAACCACGATTATATTATCGCGATCAAAGTCATACTCACGCGCTGCCTCATCGATGAAGGCTGCTAGCTCTTTCGTACGCATTGATAAATTATCTAAATCGAAAACACCCATCCCTAATCGTTTGAAGAAACGAGGCATTCCATTTTCGGTTTCACTACCACGTACACCAAGTAAATTAGCTTGTGCATCTAATTGTCTTCCGAGACCCAATAAATCTTTTTCGTTACCACCCGTACCATGTAATAATAATAAAGTTGGGACATGTTCATCTAAACCTTTTATAAAAACACTTTCCATTCGTATCTACCCCCGATTTTATCTCGAATTCAAGATAATTATAATAGAATATATACATAAGGTCAATGAAAGACCCTTGTACTAATTGATGCGTGCAATAAAAAAATACCGACAACTAGACATCAGTTGGCGGCATACTATTTTAACTAATAGAGGACAGGAACAGTTGAAGTGCAATATACACGCACCCGACTGCAATGAAAGTTAGAGCAACAATTATTACGGCAACTTTTTTACCAGACATTCGCATTGCACCTCTTGTTCTTCTATACTATTTAGCTTCTTTGAAACCTTCATCAATCAAGTATTGTTCAGCATCTTCTTTTGTGCCAAAGCTCTCTTCTAAATTGAAGCCGTGATAAACGTTCCAATATTCATCTTCTTGCACTAATAGCAATTGATCATGGCTCGCATTTCTCCAGCTTTCTTCAATTTTCACTTCTTCTTTAGGTTCATCTACTTCTGTTAAATACATGATTGAATCCTCAATAACTTCTAACAATTGTTGTTCGGTTACGTCACGAATATTAAATAATCCACGTTCATCTGATTTATAAGCAAGTAAATCGCCTACATAGACAAAGCCATTTCCATTCGGATGTAATTTTTCTACAACAATTTTTTTGTCATATTTACTACCTTCAAAATGATAGTTTAGGCGGTTCATTGAAATCGATTTTTCAGTTAGCTCAGAAAAACGACCTATAATTTCTTTCTTTTGTTCAAATGTTAGCATAATAGACTCCTTCTTATCGGTTCATTTTAGTATAACATTTCCCGATATTTTGTTTGCAACAATTGTACAAATTTTATATAAGGTTCGATGTTAGCAAGAGATTATTATATCTCTTTTGTCGCCGCTTGCCTAATTTCTATGCGACGTTCATAAATATTTTTCACAATCACTTTTACAACTGCATAGAATGGTACTCCTAGCAAGATACCAAGGAACCCAGCTATATTACCACCCGCTAAAATAATTGTAATCACTGTCAGTGGATGAATATCTAATGTTTTACCCATCACATTTGGTGTGATGAAATTACTATCTGTTTGTTGCGCAACTAATGTGACTACACAGACCCAAAAAGCCTGTATTGGATCATTTAATAAACCGATGATTAGAGCTGGAATGAAGGCAATCCATGGACCGATAAACGGAATAATATTCATAAAGAATGCAAAAATCACGAGGAGGAGTGCAAACTCTAATCCGATGATAAGGTAACCGATGTACATAATTGTTGCCAAAATTAAACTGATCAGCATCTGACCTTGAATATAGTTTTTTAACACATCATTTACTTCTTTTAAAGTTTTAGCTACCCATTCTTTACGTTGACCACTAAATAAGCCATAAATACGAGGAGCAAATTTCTCATGATCTTTTAACATATAGATAAAGAAAAATGGTATTAATATTAAAACGAATGCCCATGATACAATGGTCGCAATAACATCTACAAGGAATTTACTTGTCAGTATGGCATAATCTTTAATCGAATTGATCGCCGTTTCAATTGCATCTTGAACCTGGGATGGTAAGTTTTCACGTTGTTCAATAATATATCTTGTTCCTTTTGATAATTCATTCATTAAAGAGGGTAAAGCTTGAATAAAATTATTTAACTGTGTGGATATCATTGGCCAAATAAAAGACACAAATCCTGCTACAATACCAATTAGTAACACTAAAATTGTTAATATACTTGCCCAACGAGGAAATTTTCGTTTTTCTAAAAATTTTTGTAAGGGTTCTGTTATATAAAACAAGACACCGCCAATTAATAGGGGGGTGAATATCGCACTTAGTAAAACGACTATTGGATAGAATATATGTTTAATTTCCAAAAAGTATTTAATGATTAATAAGAGCAAGAGTATACCTACTGCAGATTGGAACCATACCTTTTTCGTCAAGAACACTCACTTCCTTTCTTTTCATATATAAAAGTATACGACATCGGCTTTCAATAAGAAAATATGAACTGGGCTTCTGATTCTTATTTCCAAAAAAAAAAGCCTGAGACAAACGTATTTTCAACAGAGAAAATCCCATATGATTTTTCGAAATCATATGGGATTATTCATTTCAATCCATTTTCGCTGCGAAAAATGCTTTCCGCGGACATGGCTTCAAACGCCTCGTCACTGCGCGTTTAATTGATTTGATTATTCGTATGGGAGACAGGCTATTTTTGTTCTGTCCCAGGCTCTTCTGTTTTATAATTGATCGTCTTCAACCGAATCTAAGTACTCACGAATGGATACGATTACTTCATCTAAGCAACCTTCCTCAAATGGTGAGATTAAATGGGCTTCTGATACTAATTTTGTAAATGACATGGAACCGCCTAGTGAACAAAGGTGGACGTAATCTTTCCAAGCAGCTTCATGATTTTCTCTTGAACGCTTCCAAAATTGGAACGCACAAACCTGCGCTAATGTATAGTCAATATAATAGAATGGACTCGCATAAATATGCGCCTGACGTTGCCAAAAACCACCCGCTTCCAAATATTCATGACCATCATAATCACGGTGTGGCAAATATTTTTCTTCGATTGATTTCCATGCTGCTTTACGCTCTGCTGGAGTAAAATTTGGGTTTTCATAGACAATATGTTGGAATTCATCAACAGCCACGCCATATGGTAAAAATAATAGACCACTTTCTAAATGTGAGAATTTATATTTTTCAGTATCTTCTTTGAAAAATAATTCCATCCAAGGCCATGTGAAAAACTCCATACTCATTGAATGAATTTCTGCAGACTCATATGTTGGCCATAAATATTCTGGGATTCCTAAATTACGGCTAGAATATACTTGGAATGCGTGCCCTGCTTCATGCGTTAAAACATCGATATCACCTGATGTGCCATTGAAGTTCGAAAAGATGAACGGTGAGTTATAATCTTCAATAAACGTACAGTACCCGCCACCCTCTTTGCCTTTTTTCGCGACCAAGTCCATCAAATTACGGTCTTGCATGAATTGGAAAAATTCATTTGTTTGAGGTGACAATTCTTTATACATTTGCGCGCCTTGAGCCACAATCCACTCGGCATCTCCTTTTGGTACAGGATTGCCCGTAGCATATGTGAAGCCTTCATCATAAAACTTCAACTTGTCAACACCGATGCGCTTCGCTTGGCGTTGACGTAATTCATTGGCATATGGTACGACATACTTTTTAATTTGATCGCGATAACCTTTCACCATTTCCGCATTATAATCTACACGGTTCATATGGATATACCCTAGCTCCACATAATTTTTATAGCCCATTGTCACAGCAATTTCATGACGAATTTTTACAAGTTCATCATATATGCGGTCAAATTCATCTTCATGTTCTGCAAAGAAATTTGAACGTGCTTCAGTTGCTTCTTTACGTATCGCACGATCCTTAGACTCCGTGAATGGCCCTAATTGTGCCAAAGTATATACGTCACCTCGGAAATTAATTTCTGCTGATGCTACTAATTTCGAATACTCAGATGATCGTTTATTTTCTTTTTGTAACAATTCAATTGTGTCAGAAGAAAAACCTTTCACTTGATATTCAGCAAGACTGAACAATTGACTACCATACTTTTCTTCATGTGCTTGACGGAATACAGAAGCATTTAATACTTTATAATATTCTGTTACTAGTTCTTGCATAATCGGACCTTGTTCATCTAAAAAGTCACGTTCTTCTTGGTAATATGTATCATTCGTATCAACTGATGCGCGTATATAAACTAAATTCTCCATCGTAGAATAACGATTACGAATAGCATTAATATCATCGATGCATTCACTTTGTTGTTCTACTGTGTCCGCAGTAGTGAATTTTTCAAGCAGGGCATTCATATCTTCCTTTATTTCTGCAATATCTGGTCTTGAATATTGATATTCTTCAAAAGTTATCATATATTTTCCCTCAATTCTAATTTTTCGAAATTCGAAATAGTTTTCTTTATTATTGAATATTTCGATAAAAATTGCAATTATCTATACTAATATTATGCCTAAATATGAAAAACCGAACGTCAGAGCTTATAATTTGTCGCGTTTTATGCTAATCTATTTTTATGTCTAATTTTTTAAGCGAGGTGCAATACAAATGATAGGTCGTAATGATCCATGTCCGTGCGGTAGTGGCAAAAAGTACAAAAAATGCCATGGTAACACTGCTAACACCGACATTATCCAACTAGTAAATGCTGAATTAAATCGTATTGAGCGTAAATTCATCCAAGAAGTAAACCCAGCAGCAAATTACAAATTAACTCAAAGTTATCAACAATTGCGCACAGAATTATCGTCAGTGTTCCCTGACTTTTTAATAAATGCAATTAATATTGAGGCAAATGTTTATATTGCTGAACCAGAACACTGGCATACTTTTATCACTGAACAAAGTGAAACGACAATGCGTCAACAGGTGCAGGATATTATTTCTCACTGGGCAAACCCACGCTACTTACTTGCACATGTTGAAAGTACTGATGACACATCGATTACATTAAAAGATGAAGTGTCGGGTGAACTATTCACAATCCATAACACCGAAGGTTCTGTACCTGGTGAATGGTTATTCGGTATCGCGATGCCCGATTCACGTTTAGGCGATCACGGCATGATTGTGAAGAGTTCTTCACTATTCATCCCTAAAGCTGATGTAAAAGTGAAAGATGCATTACTTGCTAAGTTACAAGCTGGTGTAACAGATACATTTGAACTTTACAAAGAGTTTTCTTTAGCGAATCATGATTCAGCAATCGTTGTGGAAGATGCTCCAACAGTTGAAGTAGCGTCAACTACTGATGAACAAATCGTAGCCGTTGCTATGCAAGATGAAGCATCTACTTTTGAAGATTTAGTAATCGAACTTACGGCTAAATATATCAAAGAATATAATTTAGAAGCATCTACTTTCACGACAAAACTTGCTGCATTCCTAGCGGAAGAAACAGTGAAAGCCAAAAAACCTGAAACTGTAGCTGCCAGTGCGATCCTTGCGGGTCAAGCAACTGCAACTATTCCTGAAGGTGGCTTATCTAAAGTAAAAGATGTGGCTGAATACTATGAAGTATCATCATCTACTTTAGCTAAATACCGTAAACAAATTACCGAATATCTAGAAAAATAAGCCGCAGCACCCTAAAAAGACAGATGCCTTGATGATAGATTATTCATCGATTGGCCCTGTCTTTTTTTGTCATTTCCACAATGTGATTTTTTGGGCGATAAGCCCTAAGCGTTCACGTACTCCTGCTTTAAAGGCAATTGTTGTTGGTGTTTTTGCAGAAACAACATCTGCATCCATACCAAAATAATTTGCGATCATTTTGCCTCTCGCTAAATGAAAGTCATTAGAAATAATCGTTGTTTTTTGTTGAGGTTCCAACATTTTCGCCATAGAAAATTTTATATTTTCATAGGTCGATGTAGATTGATCCTCCAGTATTAAACGCTGTTCATCCATCCCTCTAGCCAGCAAATAATTGCGCATTGCTACCGCTTCGCTTTCATTTTCATCGGCACCTTGTCCTCCAGATAAAATGAGTTGCACTTGTGGATATTTTTTTGCGTAATTATAGGCTGCATCCAAACGATTTTTTAAGGCTTGTGATGGTACGCCATTTGCTTTAATTTTTGCACCTAATACGATAGCGTATTTTGCGCTACCATCCGCTACCGGCTTTTGGCCTCTATCAATTAGATACCCCATACCAAACCAAAAACCACCAAAAATAATCATGAGTACTAGTATCATTTTTATTAACCACCTCATATATATGAACCTCCTTATCGTTACTAACTAGAACGATAAGGAGATGTTTACGTTCCATTAATCCGCTTTATTATAGTGTTATAAAAAAGGCGTACAATACGAAATCACTTCGCCTGTACGCCTTTGATTTGTTGACAATTAAGCCAATTCTACATTGTGATATACTTGCTGAACATCTTCTAGTTCCTCAAGTGCATCAATCATTTTTTCGAATTGCTCTTGAGATTCTGTATCTAAAGGTAACTCATTTTGAGCAAGCATAGCAATTTCTGCTACTGTAAATTCTTCAATTCCTTCTGCTTTTAATGCTTCTTGAACTGCTGAAAATTCAGTTGGCTCTGCATAAATCATCGTCGTTTCTTCTTCCTCGAAAACATCACGAACATCTACATCAGCCATAATTAGTAACTCTAAGACATCCTCAGCTGATTTTCCTTCGATACCAAAAACTGCAGTACGATCGAACATATAGGCTACCGATCCACTTACGCCCATATTCCCACCATTTTTCCCGAATGCAGAACGAACCTCTGCAGCTGTACGGTTTACATTATTTGTTAGAGCATCTACAATCACCATAGAACCATTTGGACCAAAGCCTTCATAGCGTAACTCTTCAAATACTTCATCCGTATTACCTTTTGCTTTTTCTATTGCACGATCTACGATGTGTTTTGGAACACTATATGTTTTAGCACGCTCTAATACGATTTTAAGTGCACCATTTGATTCCGGACTAGGATCGCCAGATTTTGCCGCTACATAAATTTCGCGACCAAATTTTGCGTTGATACGACTTGCTGCTGAATCTTTTGAAGCTTTTTTCTCTTTAATATTATTCCACTTACGTCCCATGTGAGTTCACTCTCTTTCGATATTAGGTCACTTAGTATAAATCAGTGTTCAAATCACAGTAATTCAACCAGTTTATTGCCTAATTATTTACTGTCACATTATACACCAAAAAGTGATAAAAACCTATATTCCGAATTGAAAATGAATTATAGGTTACTTGCTTTGAATGTATCGCCATGTTGAATATCGCCGTATTCATATCCCTTTTCAAGCCAGGTCATTCGTTGCTTAGATGTACCATGTGTAAAAGAATCTGGTACAGCATATCCTTGTGCCTTTTTCTGTAAAGTATCATCGCCGATTGCTTGAGCGGCTGTGAGTGCTTCTTGGAAATCACCACGATCTAAATAACCCTCTCCTTGAACATGTTTTGCAAATACTCCCGCATAGTAATCCGCCTGTAATTCTAAACGTACTGATAGATCATTATACGCTTTTTGTGAAATTTTATTACGTTGATTATTTACTTTTTGTGATGTTCCGAGCAATGTTTGCACATGATGCCCTACTTCATGTGCTACCACATATGCCATAGCAAAATCACCTGGTGCCTTATACTGCGTGCGCAATTCATCATAAAAACTTAGATCTATATACAATTTTTGATCGCCTGGGCAGTAGAATGGACCTACAGCTGCTGTTGCGTTACCACAGGCCGAAGAAACTGAGTTAGTATATAAAACCAATGTTGGATTTTTATACTCAAGATTATTTTCTGTAAAAACAGATGCCCAAACATCTTCAGTATCTGCCAAAATCACTTGGACAAAATCTGCAATTTCTTCTTCTTCAGCTGTTGGTTTATAATTGGAAGCTGTTTCTGTTTTTACTTGTGTCGGGTCTGTTCCTCCTAAAATATCACTCGGATTACCACCCAGAAGGGTATAAATAATAACGATTATAATACCGATGCCTCCAAGTCCTCCACCAATTACTGCTGGACTTTTACCGCGACGATCTTCGACATTTTCACTCTTTCTTCGCCCTTTCCACTCCATAGAACGTCCTCCTTATTTTTTTACTGTATACCCCTTCCAAATCATATATATTCATATAAAAAAACAGAATCCAATGAGTGGATTCCGTTCATGCTAGCTATTATTTACTCGTCCAAGGCCAAAATTTAAAGACGACGACACCGTCAACTGAATCTTTACTAATAAAGCCATATTCACGACTGTCTGCACTATTTTGACGATTGTCTCCAAGAACAAAGTATTGGCCATCTGGCACAACTTTTTCTCCCGTAATATCTTGCATGGTGAAATCTTCTGTGAAGTTTACACCATCCGCTTTATATTCTTTTACGTGGTCAGCTTCATAGGTTTCCTCATATTTTTTATCATTAACATACAGCGTATCATCAACCATTTTCACCGTATCTCCCGGCATACCAATCACGCGTTTGATATAATGATCTTCAACATCTGGTGCTAAAAATACGATGACATCAAAGCGTTCGACCTTACTTATTTTACTAATAATGACACGATCATTATTGTGATACGTATTCTCCATCGATTCACCTTTTACGGTTACTGGCGCAAATAAAAATTGTCTACATAAAAATGCAATTGCTACTGCAATAATGATTGGCCATACCCAAGACATCAGTTCTTTACCTTTTGAAGGCTTTTTTTCCGTATGTTCCATGTTATTCATCACCTTTTACTTAAGTTATATTTCTAGTCAATTATGACATTTCTACTATTCCATAATCAATCTATACCCTAGTTTCGCAAAAAAAAGACTATCGCAAACACTTTTTTTGTGTAGGATAGCCTTTTATTTTGCCGTAATCTAATTGATGTCTGCATTATGTAGTTAATGTAGCTCTTGTAAATGATTCTCAGTAATACCTAGCACTTCATAAACCTTTTGCAATGTAGTTTCACGAACCTTCGTATCCCCACGTTCGATTCGACTAACTGTTTTCTGTGTTACGTTTGCACGCTCTGCAAGCTGTGATTGCGTAAGACCAACTGTCATTCTCTGTTTAAAAATAATTTGACTACGTTTTTCAGCCATTAATTCTAAAGCAGATTTTTCTACTACTGCAATATTTTGTTCCTGACCGTATGAATCTACTGATACCATTTTACGACACCCCTATAATATAGTTTTTTGCGATTCTTATTCCCATCCAACTTTACAATCTCGACTACATATTGCGAACTCCCCTGAATTCGAATATCTAAACTATTCTAGGTCTATCTTTTTTTGTAATTCTTGTTGAAGGTTGACGAGTTGATCCTCGAGCTGTTTCGTGAACTCTTCTCGTCCTTCTTTGCCTTTGGCTGTCACATAAATCGGTGTACCGTAAATAATGTATCCCTTTGTCTTTTTAAATACATCTTTTGGGTTGTTTGGGCCAATATATGCAGCAGGAATAATAGGCGCTTTTGATAGCTGAGCAATAGTAATCGCTCCTTGCTTCAAAGAAGTACCTTCTGCGTTACGTGTACCGCTCGGGAAAATACCAACAACTTTTTTCTCTTTAATCAGCTGTCTTGGTACCTTAATAACACTCGGTCCCGGATTTTCACGATCCACGGGAAATGCATTCATCTTTGTGATAAACCATCCTAACGCTTTGCGATCATACAGTTGTTTCTTTGCCATGAAATGGATTGGCTTTGGGTAAAGCGATATCCCTAAGTTCAACATATCAATCCAGCCAGTATGTGTACAGGCGATAATATAGCCCTCATCCTTTGGTAGATTATCCTTATCATATACTTTGACTTTATTGAATAAACCTAAAAATATTTTCACTAAATAAGCGACGATTCGATACAATTTCTTACTCCCTTACACAATAAACTACAATAGTTGCTTTCACAGAGGCGTAGTTTTATCATTTATACTCAACGTTTCGAAAAAAATTAACGTTATATTGATTATAAACGATACGACAGTTCATGTCTTTTCATAACTGAATATACTAAATTAATATCCATATTCTTATTGTAAAAGAAAACTGGAAAAATGTGTAGCCAATGTACAAAAAAAAAATAAAATATTTAGTTTTTTCAAAAAAATTAAACATCATATAGAAATAGGTGAAAAAAGCCTTTTACAACAAAGAAAAAAGTAGCATGCCCATTTCATAATTGAATCTTTTAAAAGAATGATTGTACTCCTCAAAAAGATGCTTTTATTCCCAATTGTCTAAATGATGGATTGACGATAACTTTATAGCCATAATTCATTTTACGCTCGACTAACTTATGTATTAAAAATAGGCTAGCCGTCGATTATTATAGAGAAAACGACGGCTGTTACTATTTTTATTTTCTAGCTGCTTTCATTTGTTTGACTAAAAAGCCACCGTCTAATTTACTTGGCTCATATGAAATAATAAATGCTTTTGGCCACATTTCTAAAACGGTTTTACGTAATTTTTTCTCATTTTTACGTTTAGCAATTACGCGCATACAAATTTTCTTACCGTCTTTTCCATCCGCTAACCACGATGTAACACCGTAACCTTTAGAGCGAAGTTCATTCACTATGTCCGCATCTTCCAAATTAATAATAATTTCAAAGAGGACGTAACCAAGAGCGAGCTTTCCTTCGATCAAACTACCAATAAACACACCTAATCCCCAACCTAGACAGTAGGCTGCCATATTCCACGGATTGCTTAAATCATCTAATACCATCGTCAAACCGATTAAATAAATGAATACCTCAAACATCGATAGCAAGGATGCTGCACGAGGATATCCTTTTATCACTAGTATTAAACGCAAGGTTGTCATGGTCATATATGCTACGTTTATTACAATGATTAGGGCAATCGTTTCGAGCATACTAAAGTCTCCCCCTAAAACATAAATCACATATACATATTCCCTATTTGAAAGATTCTAATCAATACTTGGGGTAATTATGCTTTATTTATTTTTTTTATTTTTTCTTCTATTTTATTGAGTTGTCGGAATTTACTATTGAGTAATAGTACACCGCCTATATTCAATACTGTGCCACCTATAAAAAGCGTCCAAAAAACAGTTGGCTGTAGACTATGTGTTATAGCAAAGGTTATGGCAATAGAACCACTTGCAATTAAGAGGACGATTGATGTGAATTTTTTTAACATAACAACACATCCCTTAGTCTTTTTATGTATAGTAGCATGTTCAAATTGATTATTCTATTGCAAAGAATTTTTATTGCGTAAAATTGGTGGTATACGAACAGCTGATTTATGTCTTTTTTTCGTTAATAATAATTCTGATACACGATTAAATTCGACGCTATGCCCAAATTGAATCGTCTCCACACGAAAGCCAGCCTCTAACCATGCAGCTGACTGCACATACGTGCCGCTACGCGTATTCCCCCACCATGCTTGATAAGTATAAGCAGACTTTGGAAGCTTATTATTGATTATTTGCTCAACTTGATCAAAACTCAAGATAATTTGATCTTCTACCTGTTTCGATAAATAATCAAATAACGGATAATATTTCCTTGAAAATTTACGTCTAGTCATCATCGGACTTCCTTTCGTTAAAATCATTGTCTCATTTTAACATAAATAAATTAAATATTCTAAAAATAATGTGTATAAAAGAGCCTGGGACAAAACAAAAATAGTCTGTCTCCCATACGAATAATCAAATCAATTGAACGCGCAGAAAACGACTCCTGCGAGAATCACATAAGCTTCAACCCCCACACGAGTAGTTTGAAGCCATATCCGCGGAAAGCGTTTTTCGCAGCGGAAGTGGATTGAAATGAATAATCCCGTATGATTTCGAAAAATCATACGGGATTTTCTCTGTTGAAAATACGTTTGTTTCAGGCTTTTTCATTCTTATTTTTTCTTATTTTTTTGTTCCTTTAAAAACATATCGTAGAGCGGTTTTAGCTCATTTGGATCCAAATTAATATTGCGCTCATAGGCATATTTTATGGCATAGCCAAGTGATACAGTCATTGCTCCTGCAACGCTTGCTCCTGCAACTGAACCTGCACCGGGCACAATTTTGACAATTTGTCGAAATACGGTTCTACCAATATTACCGACAATTGTTGCGATAATCATTTCCTTCGCACGATCCTTTGTTATTGGTTTATCATAAAGTTTCGATAGTTTTATCATCATACCCACTTGCAATGCCGTTAAGGGGCCAAAATCCGCACCAGGAATAGGTATAGCACCGATAGCTGCCGCAGATGCACCTGAAGCGAGTATCCATCTGTTGGCAGTTGTCGACTTATCTGCCATATAGGAAGCCATCAGTACGTCCTTTTTTTCGGTTTCTAAAATCGCTAATATTTTTTCTTGTAACATAGCCATATTTTCACCCGTACGAGAAGAGATGGGAATGACTGGATAATTATACATCGTATGATCTTGCACATATTTCACTAAAGTTGGAATATCATCTGCTGCGTCGATTTTATTGAGTACAATTAAAATATTTGAGTTTACCTCATGAAGCGTCTTCAAGGTTTTTAGTTCCGTTTCAGATAGTACTGAACCAGCTGCATTTAAAAAGAATAATATAATATCGGCTTCCTTGAAATAGGCTAGTGTCTGTTGCGAATTCTCCGATTTTATATCATCCAATCCCGGCGTATCGACGAAGGTGATTTTATCGTGCAGACTGTATTTTTCAATAGCTGTCGTTTCACCCGGTTTCGCTCCCACTTTTGCTACTTCGCCATCCATCAATCGATTGATAGTGGAAGATTTCCCAGCATTGACATCGCCAATCATCGCAATGAGTATCTCTTGTTCTAACTGCTTATTTATTTCGGCTGATTTTTCAGCAAATATATCATCAAATTGTTGATCTGAAAAAGGCTGTTGCCCCATTACACTCAACTCCTTCATCATTTTGAAGTTATCATACCCTTTTTTTGCTAACAATAAAAAGTTGCGATTATTTCGTTTTTGCGTACGCTGTAATTTCATTATAATACTTATTCATTGAAGAAGCGGAAACATCAAATGCCTCTGCTAATGCTTTAATCGTTGTATCAATTGGTGCAAAATAATCATTTTCATTCCCAAAGCGAATGGCACCGGCAGCAATCGCTACTGGTTTTCTAGCTTTTGGCTGACGTTCTACGACAAAATCTTCAACTAAATTTACAAGTTCTTGTGATACGCGATCATTCTCTACTAAATACGCGATTACTTTATCAAAGACTTCTGCTTCAAAATCCGTATATTCATTCCCTACAAAACCATTTTCACCAAGTTTTGTCCACAGTGTCATCGCATTTTCCAGCCAAAATTCTTTTTCATCACCCTTAGCTGTCTTCATAAAGTCTTTGAAAACCTGCTGATGATCTGTCGGGAAGAAAATCATGCTTGATACTGCTAACATATTCCCTTCCGTCATTGAATCATCCGGTAAGATGAAACAAAATACATGAACATTTTCAGGTACTGGTTTGTCGCCTTCACGACGAATATTAAAGAGTGCATGTGAGAAAATATCTTCCACTTGTAAATAGCGTTCATCCGAAGATATGACTTTAGCAAAGACCATTTCTGGTGATTGCCATTGCGCTAAAATTTTCGCTGTTGTTGGACGAATCGTTTCCTTGATCACCTTGCCTAAATAATCTTGCCAAATATCCTCTCGTTCATGGAAAAAGAAATAATCCATAGCGATTCCTTCAACCATATCTAAATCTAAATACTTGCTCAATACGGCATGCCATTTTTCGATTACCTCGTTATAGCTATCATAATCTTTTTCTAATGGGAATTTATCATAGAACGTCTGTAATACACGTTCCACCTCTTCCTCATAAACTGCTTCTACTGTCATTGCCTCTTTATTGGCACAGCATTTTTTATATTTTTTGCCGCTGCCACATGGACACGGGTCATTTCTTCCTATCATCTTTACACTTCCTTATTTACATTATTGCTGATATAGCATACCATTTTTCCTACAATTTATAAAACAGACGTTATTTAATGAAATTCCTTTCGAAGTATGCTATTTTTTAAATATGAAAAAATATATCCCATTGGCTTTATTAATCGTTATTATTTTCATCTCTTCCAGTCAAAGCTATGAGCAACAATCCATCGTACCTACTTTACAAAAGCTTTTACCTAATCAGCCATTATTTGATTTCCTTTCCCTCTTTCATATTCCATATTGGGGCATTGACGTATCTATACAAGAAAGAGGCTATTATTATTTTCTCGAATTCCTCATTCGTAAAGCAGCCCATATGCTCTCTTTTGGCGCAATAGCAATCGCTCTATATATCGCTCTTTACCCACGTAAAAGACGTTATCTATATGCGCTAGTTATTACATTTGCCTTAGCATGTGCAGATGAACTTCATCAGTCATTTACCATAGGAAGAACAGCTACAATGTCCGATGTTTGGTTAGATACCGTAGGCGGTCTCATCTGTCTTACTTTATTTACAGTCATCTTACGCCTATTCAAAAAAAAGAAGACTAAGGAAAAGCAGTTTGAATAAAATAAAACCCGTATGATTTTCCCATCATACGGGTTTTATTTTATTCAAACTCCAGCCACACAAAACCTACTATACTAATTAGAGAAGAAACATATTTAATTAAAAAGGGGCTAACATGACACATCCTGTCACATCATTATAATAATAATGTCATTAAATATTCATCAAAATACGTACCATCCTTTTTCATCGAACGATGTTCCGTACCAATTATTTTA
Organism: Kurthia sibirica; assembly: GCF_003143975.1. Classification (GTDB taxonomy): domain Bacteria; phylum Bacillota; class Bacilli; order Bacillales_A; family Planococcaceae; genus Kurthia; species Kurthia sibirica. Next base: position 22,041 of record NZ_QFVR01000012.1, read on the forward strand.
AAACCTAACTTTTCATATAGTTTGACTGCTGCTTTATTCGTCGTCACTACACTTAAATTTAATTTTTCAAGCACTGGATCTTCATGTGCATCATCAATTATTTTTTGCAGTAGTGCTGCACCAGCACCAGTACCTCTAGCTTTTGAAGATACATATACACCACCAATATTTGCGCGATGTGACATTTTCATAGCCGCTTCTTGTGTTAATGTGGCTACACCTACTAATTCATCTTCTAAAAATGCTCCATAGATATCTTCTCGATCTGCATTGGTTACTTCTTTCACAGCATCGATTGGGTTTTCAATAGCCATTGCTTCTTCATAGGACATTCCAAAGGCATCTGGGACTTCTATTAATGCTTCTTTTCGTAATGTCCAATAAGCTTGTGCATCATCTTCTTGTAATTTACGAATTTCTAACATAGTTTTACCCTCCATTAAAGCTGCTGTTTCACTATTTTTTGAAGTGGATCCCATACGCTATTAAAAGGCGGCGCGTAAGATAAATCCAAATCGAGCATATCGCGTAGTGTCATACGATGGAACAACGCTACTGCACCAACGTCGATACGTTTATCAACACCTGCTCCACCAATAATTTGCATACCGAGTAATCGTTTGCTATCTTTTTTCCAAATAAGTTTTACGAGCATATCTTCACCACCCGGATAATAACTCGAAATATTGGTTACCTCTTTAATCACAAGGTCGTAGTCAAAATGAAGACTCTTCACTTCCTTTTCATTAAGACCTGTTTTACCAATCGTTACATCAAAAAACTTCAAAATAGAAGTACCAACAATACCTGCAAAAGTTTCATTGATTCCTGCCATATTTAAACCAGCAATACGCCCTTGCTTATTTGCTGTTGTACCGAGTGGGATATAATCAGCTTGTTGTTTCATCCGATTAAAATGCATCGCACAATCACCTGCTGCATAGACGTATTTAATCGTTGTTGCCATATGGGGATCGACACGAATCGCACCATTATCTGCTAATTCAATGCCACTATCTTGAAGGAAATCTGTATTAGGTTTTACACCAATAGCCTCTATCACAAAATCCGTAGCATATCGATCTTTTGATGTTTGCACTGCCTGTACCCACTCTTCACCTACATAGCGAATAATTTCTTCATTAAAAATAATTTCAACCTTATGTTTATATGCTTCTTCATGTATTTTTTTTGCCAATTCAAAATCCAGAAAGCTTGCAACTTGACCACTGCGCAAAATAATCCGTACTTTTTTCCCAAGTAAGGTTAGTGCTTCTACAAGTTCCAAACTAATATAACCACCGCCAATAAGCGTAACATGTTTAACATTCTTCACTTCACCAATAATGGATTCTGCATCAGGTATTGTCTTTAGGGAACGAATCCCCTTCAACAGACGACCATCAATTTTTTGTCGGCGTGCATTCGCTCCTGTAGCGATAAGTAAACGATCATATTGTACAGAAAAAGCTTCTCGTGTATCTGTCATTTCACCATAAACAATTTGTCTAGCCGTATCAATATGTGTTACCGTGTGTTTTGTTCGTGCATCTATATTGTACTTATCGCGAAATACTTGGGGTGTTCGAGAGATTACTTCCTCTGTCGACCCGACACGACCATCAATGACATACGGTAGACCACATTGACCATAAGAATAATTATGACCGCTCTCTAAAGTTGTAATATCCGCTGACTCATCATGTCGATATATTTCCATCGCTGCTGACATACCTGCTGCATCTCCACCAATAATGACATATTTCATCTTGATCACCTCTCCTATTCTTTACCCGAAATTTGAGTTAGTATAAACAAAAAAACATCTTGACTGACGGTCATTCACCGCTAGCCAAGATGTTTTTTTATGCTATTTTCACTACTTTGAAATATTGACAAATCAATAGTATATCTGCTGAAAATGGACGATTATAGTGATGTAAAAGTATCGTGAAAAATTGTTCATGTACTCTATACCAATAACCATGCGTCAAATCGCCTTCTCCTTCAGCATAGGAAAATTCCGGTGTAACATCGCTCATTTTTTTCACTTCAACCTTCGTCGTTTCAATAATTGCAACTGGTTCGTCATCACCATTTAAAACAATATCGAACTGACCGACCACTGGCAAACGCTCACCTTCCAATGCGTATAATTCATATGCAGAGCAAGTAGCTGTTTTTCTTCCTGCTACTACTAACGCCGATAATTCATCCCCCATCGCTTTCGTACCATCACCAAATTGCCATGCTTCTGGCACTGCAATTTCCGGCATATTATTTTCTCGTATATAACTTTGCCAAAATAGGCTTGTTGATACCGTCATAAAATACCTCCATCCCCTAAACAAATAGGCTATTTCACTAAAAAATTCTACGCTACAACGCTCAGTGATTATATTCTATTTTTTTACCGTACCGATTAAAATATCTAGATCAATCGTGATCTGTGGTAATTGTTTGGCATCAATTTGCTGCTCTTGATGCCAACCCATTGGTGTCATATGAACGAGCAATGGTACAAGCTCTGGAGCTAATTTTTGCGTCAATGTTACACGTTCAATGACAACATCATCAAAATTTTCTTGGAAGCGGGCAACCGTTTTATCATTCGAATAATCTTCTTTATCTGAATTAGCGTAGTAGAGTTCACGCAATTCTTTCAAATAACCACTTTGAGGAACAACTTTAATAATTTTGCCCCCGTCTTTGGAAATACGTTTAAATTCTCCATAGTTTGCAGGTGATAAAATATTGAGAATCGCATCAAAAGACTGTGATGCATATGGACTTTTCGCAAGGTCCCCAACAATCCATATAGCACTGCTATAATTTTTAGCAGCCGCTTGAATCCCTTCCTTGGCAATATCGATACCTGAAGCAATTAACTCTCCATCAAATTGTTGTTGGATTTTATAAAGATGTGTTCCTTCACCACAACCTGTATCAAGAACATGTATTATGTCTCCTAATGCTTGTAATTTCTCGACAATGACCTCGTACATCTGATGGTATAACATCGCATCAATAACTGTTTTACGCGCTTCAAAAAGCGATTGATCATACATGGACGTAACACTATGTGTCAACATGTTTACATAGCCTTGTTTTGCTAAATCAAAACTATGGTTATTCGTACAAACAAGCGATTTACTTTGATGTAAAATAACTGATTCTCCACAATGGGGACAAGCAAAGATTTTTATATTATCACCAATTAACACTGCGCTCATTTCTTTTTTTGATAAGGCCATACAAACACTCCGTTCTCACTTTTTCATAATTCTAGTATACATGAAAAAAGGATATGCTAAGTCTTAGCATATCCTTTAAAAAATTTATGCGACCAAGTACGCAATGACAAGACCAACCGATAAAAGAAATCCGAAGAAGGTATTTGTCAATGCAGTAGATTTCATCGCCAAACCTTGTTTCATCGGGAATTGTTCACCAGCTTGGAAATTTTTAATCGCTGCTACTGGTTTTGGAATACTTAATAATACGAGCAGTAACCATGGGCTAACTACTGAAAAAATCACCAGACCTATAATCCACAGATACGACACGATGAACGATATAGCTAACACAGTAATCGATTTTTTTCTACCTAATAAAATGGCTAATGTTTTACGACCACCGATTGTATCTTCTTTAATATCACGAATATTATTCGACATATTAATTGCGCCAACTAAGACACCTAAAGGTAATGAAACAAGGAAACTGATCATACTCACCTCACCTGTTTGGATGAAATAAGCAATCAAGATAAAACCAATTCCCATGCTTAAACCTGCAAATAATTCACCTAAAGGTGTATAAGCGATTGGATAAGGTCCCCCTGTATATAAATAACCAATCAACATGCCGATGATGCCGATTACGACTAACCACCAGCTAGAACTCATACAAATATACACGCCGATAACGATTGCTAAAGCATAAAGAATTAGTGCAAAACGAAGAACCGTAGAAGGATTCGTCCCGTGACGGACTAACGCACCACCTATACCGACTGAATCAGCTGTATCTAATCCTCGTTTAAAATCATAATATTCATTGAAAAGATTTGTAGCAATTTGTAAAAACAAGCAGCATACAAGCATAGCCGTAAATAGCAGCCAATTAATCGCCACGTCATTTAACGCTAACACTGTACCTAAAATAACAGGGACAAATGTTGCCGTTAAAGTATGAGGACGCGTCAATTGCCACATCAATTTTGCCGTGCTAATATCTTCTATAACCTGCCCTTGTTGTTGAGACATAATAAACTTCCTTTCGTACTTTACTCTAACTATATTATAGTACATGAAAAGGTTGTTGAAAGCTAAAAGTTGAATTTCATTATTTTATTTGATAGGATATAGTTAATTAATTGCATACGAGAATTTCTAGGGTTCCGAAAAACATGCTTGTTTTTGTCTGGTCCAAGAGAAATTCCATATCTAGCTTATTTGGATATGTCACGGAAGGATAAAAGCCTGGGAGATGACTGTTTTTTTACAACAGCATGCTTGCGGCTATTTTTTTATGCAAAAATAAGGAGGAGTTCGATGAAATACTGGGGAATTGTTCTATTTGCAGCCTTGTTAGAGGTAGTATGGGTAATTGGTTTAAAACATTCAGATGTCTGGTGGCAATGGCTGATTACTTTAGCTGCAGTTGTCTACACATTTAAATTATTATTGGATGCCGGAAACCATCTACCAGTTGGTACACTTTATGCTGTTTTTGTTGGTTTAGGTACAGCTGGTACAGTCATCAGTGACATTATTTTATTTGATGCCCCGATCGAGGCAGTAAAAATTATTTTAATCGCTGTACTATTAATAGGTGTCATCGGTCTTAAACTCGTAACACCTGACAAGGAGGTTTCTTCATAATGGCTTGGATTGCTTTGATTGCCGCAGGATTATGTGAAGTATTTGGTGTTGCTATGATGAATCGTTGGCAACTTTATAAAAATTGGCAAACCATTGTTGCGCTTATTATTGGCTTTGGTATCAGTCTCATGCTGTTATCTTATTCCATGGAAACTATACCAATGGGTACTGCCTACGCAATATGGACAGGTATTGGTGCCGCTGGTGGCGCACTAATCGGAATGTTGTTCTTTAAAGAATCTAAGGACTGGAGAAGATTAATTTTTATCATGCTCATTTTATGCTCTGCTATTGGTTTAAAATTATTTTCATAATCGCTCGCCATTTACGTTATAATAATTTTAAAAATCGCATGGGGTGTTTGTAAAATGACAAATGACATCAAAATCGAAAAAATGCACACGGCTCATTGGCCAGCGGTGCTGGAAATTTTTAAAGAGGGCATCACTGGTGGCAACGCTACATTTACAACGACTGCCCCTTCTTGGCAACAATGGGATGAAGGGCATTTGCAAAGTTGCCGTTTCGTTGCCACACTAAACGATGAAGTAATGGGTTGGATTGCATTATCCCCTTTTTCAAGTAAAGATTGTCACCGCGGAGTGGTGGAAGATAGCATTTATATTTCACATAAAGCACAGGGTTTAGGTATTGGCTCTTTACTGCTTAAAACATGTATTGAAGAAAGTGAAAAAGAAAATATTTGGTTAATGCAGTCTCAAATTTTTGTTGAAAATGAAAGTAGTATTTATTTGCATAAAAAATTCGGCTTTTATGAAGTTGGTGTACGCCAAAAAATCGGTAAACTAAACGGAGTTTGGCGCGATGTTTTATTATTAGATCGTCGCAGTACAATTGCTGGATTATAGAGGGGATGAATCAGATGAATAGCATTAAAATAACGAATAACGATGACCTACAACGAGCTTTGAAGATTCGAAAGGAAGTATTTGTGAAGGAACAGAAAGTACCCGAAGACATTGAAGTTGATGAATTTGATATCTTGAATGGCGCTTGTAGCCATGTATTATTAACTGTGGACCAAGAGGCTGTTGGTACAGGCCGTGTTCGTCTTGTGGAACATTACGGTAAATTACAACGTGTAGCCATTTTACAATCGTATCGAAAACATGGTTTTGGCAAAGTAATTATTTTAAAGTTGGAAGAATTGGCAAGTGAACTTGGTGCAACAAAAGTGAAATTAGATGCTCAAGTACATGCAATTGGCTTCTATGAAAAACTTGGTTATGAAGTGCAATCAGACGTTTTTCAAGATGCCGGGATCGATCATGTATTAATGGTGAAATCATTATAGAAAAATAATGAGACTGGAACATCATGTGGTCTCCATTCATGCAAAAAAGGAATTAACTTCGGCAATTCCCCTTGTTGTTTGTTTTTTAAAGTGCCGATTGAACACATAAAATAATCTTTAACATGATTTTCGACTATGGCCATGCCTGTGAAAAGAATCGAGCCTAGGACAGAACAAAAATAGTATGTCTCACATACGAATAATCAAATCAATTGAACGCGCAGAAAACCCCACAAGAACGCAGTGACGAGGCATTTGAAGCCATATCCGCGGAAAGCGTTTTTCGCAGCGGAAATGGCTTCAAATGAATAATCCCGTATGATTTTTCGAAATCATACGGGATTTTCTCTGTTAAAAATACATTTGTCTCAGACTCATTCCTTTTAATTTTGGCTAATATTTTGTCCTAGCCGCCCTCTTTTAGAGAGTTCGTTGTTTTGGGAGGATTAACAATTGTATAAATAATTCCTCCAAAAATAAACAGCATGCCTAAAGTTTGTAGTGCTGCTGGACGAAAATCTAAAATGGCTACATCTAATAAAATAGCGACAAGTGGGTCTACAAACAGAAGTGCTGAAACAATTAAAGTTGGTAACAGACGTATGCTATTAAAAAATAAATAATAGACAAAACCTGTATGAATCAAGCCCGTACCTAAAATATACAGCCAATTTGTCGGGGATAGCCCTCTAAATACATCGAGATGAATAAATGGTAAGAGAATAATAATGCCGAGTCCTGTTTGTATCCATGTTAGCGCATAGGTTGATAGCTGCGTAACACCTCTACCAAAAAGCATGGTCAGTGCATAACAGATTGCCGACAATAATGCCCAAATCAAACCGGAATTTAGTACTAGCGACCAAGACTGCAATTGTTCGATTCCTACGATTAATAGGCTACCTAAAAAACAGATTGAAATTGCGATTACTCCTGGAATGGTTACTTTTTCTTTCAAAAAAACATGGCCCAATAACAAGACAAATATGGGCGCTAGATTGTAAATTGAAATGGCAATTGAAATCTCCATTGCATAAAATGCTTTAAATAAAAATACCCAATTTAAAACAAGAAACACGCCACAAATCAACGTTTGAAGAAGTTCTTTCTTCGACCATTTCTCTGTTTTATAACCTTTTGTTATCAGCCATAGACCACCTAAAAATAGCGTTGCACAAATACAACGGACGAAGACAAGCTCCTCTGCGGGTATGCCTGTATTAATTGTGAAAAAACCAACCGAACCAAAGATAGCCATTGAAATTGTTAATTGGATTACTGCTGTCATATTCATTCATGCACGCCTACTTCTAAAGGAATTTTGTCTATTTTAGTATGTGACAATTATTCTGTTCAGTATACTAGGCGATTTTTGGAAAGTCTAGGTACTTCAAAAGCGCTCTTTATTCCGCCTCTTTTATTATCAAAAAAAATACAACAATAATGCTACTTTATTGTAGCGTTATTATTGTATTTGAGGTACACTGACAAAAAAATAGCCATTCCTTTAAAGGAATGGCTTCGGTAAAATTAGTGTGTAATTTTAATAGCCAAGCTATCATCTTCGCTATTGATAATGATTAAATCCTCTGCATGGTTAATCGTTGCTGCCATGCAATTTGGCACATCAATATCTTGTAACACAGTAAAGTCTTTAGATGTTAGTATCGTACGATTCGAAGTAGTAATGACGATTAAATCAATTGTAGAAGCAACGAGAACATCTTTAATCGTTTCATCTTCTACTAAGTTAATTGAATCAATTACAGAGTCGTTACCTAATACTAGCTCGTCATTTACTTCTTTCAGTTGCGTCAGCGTATTATAATAGCTGTAATATTTATCTTCATGTAGGAAGAATGATTTATGTTCGATGGCATCTGATAATCGATGTTTTTTAAATTCACCGGAATTTACTTTATTCTCTACCACATAACAACCTTCTTCACCTTGGCATACGATAAATAATACGGTATCTTCGTTTAAAGTTTGGAAGCTAACCGATGATCCTGCAAAATTTTCTCGCGTTTGCCAATCATCTTCATCCATAATATATGTCATCAAAGCAATCTCTGAAGACATTTCGACGAATAAGTTTACGCCAGCATCGTCAACAAAGAAATCACTATCCATTAAGCTTCTCGCTTTTGTCGAACGAAGAACTTTTTCACATTTAAATAATTCTGTTTCATAAATATAAACTGAACCTGATGTGTTATTAATGAAGATTTTTTTGCCATCTTTAGAAAAATGAATGAACGCCGCATTTTTAATTGGAATTTCCACTATTCTTTCTAATGTTTTACTGTCCCTTACTACTACCTTAGAACTCATTATTGTGAAAAATTTAGTGTCATCTGGTGAAAAAATTGAATGCATACTAATCATTTTTCTTTGCGCTTTACATAATTCAAAATTCATCTGTTATTACGCTCCTTTTCTTTACAATTTAATACTGTATTACATATGCCCACATATCCACTGAAAAAAGCTACCTTCACTAAAGAAGATAGCTGTCATTCAATCGGTACCCAAAGCTCGATATCGCATTCGCCTGTCTCAGTGTTTCGTATATATTTCTCAACGATTGGTGCTTGTCTGAAACGAAAAAAAGCAGCATCTCGAAGTGAGGTAAGTAATTCAAATACATCATATGTTTCGTTTCCCATTGAAGCGATGACATAACGTCCTGATGAAATCAGCACTTCTTGCATGCCGTTAAGCGTCATGGATGAATTGCCAATAATACCTGCAATATATGCCTCTACTGTAAGCATATCACTTTGTGGAGACAAAATGACACCATATGTCACTCTTGGGTTAATATTTATTTTATCTAAAGAGTTTAAAAGCTTCTTTCTTGCACGAGAAAAGTCTTCCAGACCTACGATTTGACTACGAAATCCTTTAATAATGAAGCCATGATGATTTTCGATCCGCACGTACATATTCTCGCCTCTTTTCAAAAGATAGCAAATAGACTTCATTATGAATTGTCTTTACCTGGTAAAGCTAAAATACCAATACCTAATAATACGACGCCAGCATATATACTATATTTTAACACTACTGACTCCACAATGCCTAATGGATATAATAACCCAATTAATAAAAAAAGAATTCCTATTGTTAATAATATACGATAATTCATTGATTAGCACCCCTTACGCCTTGATTTTGTTTATTTCGAAAACAACCTTATAAACAAAAATAATACCCTAAATGACTTAAAAATAAACTTTATCGACGTAAATGATACGGTACAGTTATTAAAACCACATCTCTTTTGTACAATAAATAGGTGCGAATTAATAAGCTTGATTGGTTATGCAATATATTTTGCCAACCCTTTTTGGGGATGAATTGAGGTATAATCACCGATAATTGGAAATTCCCATCCAACGCTCGTTTCTCCACCTTATCGATAAATTTTGTCAGCGGATTTAGTAAACTACGATAGGGCGAATACAAAGTCACAAGACGTACATTCGGCTGCCATATTTTCCACTGTTCTTCAAATTTTTTCATATCCTCTTTATCAAATGCAATATATACCGCTAAAATAACATCTGGCTGTAAAGATTTTGCATAATTTAATGATTTTTCGACTAATGTTGTCATAGCAGATACTGGTACGATAAAAACATTGCCATTTAATGATTCAAGACGCTTTTCAACTTGTAATTCAAGCTGTGGACCAATCATGTCATAATGTGCTTTTATACGTAAAAAGAAGAGTAAAATCAACGGGATAAACACAAGTATTGGCCAAACATGTGAAAATTTTGTTAGTAAAAATACCATAGCCACAGTGCAAGATATGGTTGCACCAATAGTATTAATTGCAAATTTCCATCCCCACCCCGCTGGGCGCTGACGCAACCATTTAATCATCATGCCTGTTTGAGCGAGTGTAAAAGGGATAAACACACCTGTTGCATACATAGGGATTAAACTTTCTGTTTTCCCGCGGAAAATGATAATTAATAAAATAGCTGCTAAACCTAACATAATAATGCCATTCGAATAGCCAAGGCGATCACCACGAATTTGAAACATTCTTGGAATATAACCATCCTTCGATAAATTTACTGCTAATAGTGGAAATGCTGAAAATCCAGTATTCGCTGCCAAGACAAGAATCAACGCTGTCATTGCTTGAATGACAAAATACATAATCGTACGTCCAAAACTTTCTTCTGCAATTTGTGATACGACGGTTTGCTGACCATTTGGTGAGATACCATAAAAATAAGCGAGAAAAACAATACCAATGAATAAGATCGCTAAAATACCACCCATTGCCAATAATGTACGTGTGGCATTTACCGGCGCAGGCTTACGAAAATTAGGAATGGCATTAGAAATTGCTTCGACTCCAGTTAAAGCCGAGCTACCTGATGCAAAAGCTTTTAATAAAATAAAAAGGCTTATACCGGCAACTGGTGTTCCAATAGGCGTGTGCAAATCTGCTGGCACATCTCCCATCATGACACGATACAATCCAACAGCGATTAAAATAATAAGTGACAGTACAAATAAATAAACTGGATAGGCTAAAATCGTTGCAGATTCTGTCACACCCCGTAAATTTAAAATCGTCAATAAAATAATAAACAGAATGGCCATTTCAACATTATAAGAATGAAGCGCTGGAAATGCCGATGTAATGGCATCCGTTCCAGCTGACACACTTACTGCTACCGTTAATATATAGTCGACTAGTAGTGAACCCCCCGCTACTAACCCCGCTTTTTGTCCGATATTTTCCTTTGATACAATATACGCCCCACCGCCATGTGGATAGGCATAAATCACTTGTCTATATGATAAAATCAATGCCGCCAATAACACAATCACCGCCAGAGCAATCGGAATAGAATACCAATATGCAGCTGCTCCGACAGCCATTAAGACAATCAATATTTGTTCCGGTCCATAGGCAACTGAAGATAATGCATCCGATGATAAAATAGCGAGCGCTTTCGTTTTATTTAATTTTTGTTGTCCTAAATCACTTGATTTCAATGGTCGCCCCAATAAAAATCGTTTTATTAAACCAGACATCACTACATCGTCTCCTCAAACTTCAATTTTTTAATGAAAAAGAGAATAAAAAAGCTACAGGCATCACGAAAGACACCTGTAGACAATGTATTTTTTGTCCTACAAGCTTCATATTCTTCTCTGTAACGCTTACGAGGTTAGCTGTCGGATTCGGATAAAGAGTTACCCTACCATAGAAATGGATTCACCCCTAGAAATACATCGATTTCAAAAATATTGGGTTCCCCGCGTTTTTACTTCAGCGATTTAAAAAATGAAACTTTTTTAAATTGTGTAGTTATAATACTCCTTGCCAATTCTTTTGTAAACAATAATAAAGAATCAATTTCAAACGATTCAGACCAGACGTTTTTCTATCTTAGACATAAATAGTAACAATAAGGATGCTAAGCTTACAGCTACGATAATCAAGAGAATGCGTGCATCAACAAAATCAAACAATAGACCAAATAATAAGGCACCGATAGGACCTGAACCAATAGAAATTGTTTCAATAATACCGAAAACCCTACCGCGGTATTCATCATCGACATATTTTTGAATCATGACACCAATTGGCGTATTTGTACAAATAGTCATAGCGGATAAGCACAATAATAGTGCGCTATAGTAAAGAAAATACATGGATTGTGTAAAATCAAAAAACAAAGGTAATGCCAGTAATGCCATGAAAAAGCAGACGCCTAATGCCGATTTTTTGATAAAAGGAATCGCATGATCCATTTGACGTTTCATCGATAAGTAAATGGAAGCAATCAACATGCCTACTGCACCACATCCTTGAATCATACCGATGTAATTTGAGGCAATATCGAGTTTTTCAACGAGAATGAATACCACACCAACACTGATGGCAGATGCAAAGAAATTTAACGATAAATTCATCCATAACAAGGACTTTACAATCGGTTGCGTTTGTAAATAAGCCCAGCCTTGTTTCATACTTTCCGACATACTTTCTTTTTTCTTTGTGAGCGGTACCTCAAATAATGTGAAATTCATTGAAGCCTCTAACAGCAATGCAATAAAATAGGCACTCGCCATTATGATTAAAAACACTTGCATCGATACAAAACCATACAACATCCCACCAATTACTGGTCCACCAATACCACCAATTGAATACGAAATTTGATTGAATGACATGGCTTTTTGAATGCGATTTTTTCCCACTAAACTCGGAATTGCACTCGAAAAGGCAACGCCATTAAATGCACCAATTGTTGAAAAAATAGCAGTGATCGTATAAATAGCATAGACCGACATACCATAGAGCGCTGTATAAACGATTAGACTAACTACAGATAATGTAATACCTGTCATACTTAAAATCACAATTTTCTTTTTGGAAAAACGATCTGCTACATAACCTGCAAACGGTGCAGCTAATGCACGTGGGAGAACATTAAAAACAATATTAGTAGCGAATGATAGAGCCGAACCTGTTAGGGCTAAAATATATAAACTGATTCCAAAACTAAAAACGGTAAAACCTAATGATGTTAGCATTTTACTAACGAAAAATGTGATGAGATTACGATTAGCCTTTATCTCAATCGGCGACTGCGGCATGAAAACACTCCTTTTTTATTTCGATATTCGTAATAAATAATATTATCAGACGATTGAATGATGTAAAGGGTCATTAGTAATGAATACCTATTAAAAAATTGCCTTTTTTATTCAAGACGTATTATAGTGGCACTAAGGATGAAAAAGGAGTTTTGATTATGACTACAATATTGCTCGTTGATGATGACATAAGAATACTAGAACTTGTCGAAACCCATCTACTCCAACACAACTACCATGTTGTAAAAGCTATGGATGGCTCAGACGCATTAACAAAGCTAAAAAAACAGCCATGTAATTTAGCGGTTATAGATGTGATGATGCCCTTTATGAATGGCTTTGAACTGACGAAGGAAATTCGTAAAAAATATGATATTCCAATTATTTTGCTCACGGCTAAAGATCAAATAACCGATAAAGAAACCGGTTATGAAGCAGGTACAGATGACTATCTTGTCAAACCCTTTGAACCAAAGGAGTTATTATTTCGCATAAAAGCACTACTACGCCGCTATGCCATCGATGAAGTTCGTGACATCATCACAGTTGGTGATCTCATGATTAATGTTCAAACCTATGAAATCATCGTACAACAGCGTTCTATGTTTTTACCGCCAAAGGAATTTGAACTGCTTGTCTATTTAGCACAGCATAAAAAACAAATATTAAGTCGCGAGCAGTTAATTGAGCATGTGTGGGGAATGGATTTTTCTGGAGATGAGCGTACTGTAGACGTTCATATTAAACGCTTACGCGAACATTTTAAAGACCTCGTAGACAATGTCCATATTAAAACGATTCGTGGCGTTGGTTATATGTTAGAGGAACAGCTATGAAATCACTTTATACAAAATTTGTTGTTTATACGATTGCGATTATGTTGGGAAGTGGCCTGCTATCATTTCTTCTTGCAAACGAATATTATCAACAAAAACTCAAACCTGTAAATGATGCAAAAAACACGCGAATTGCATTGGATATTGCGGATTTTGCGGATTCGCATCCCTCCATTGACTTGGATGAGTATTTACAAAATACCGCTTCTACTGGCTATCAATTCTACTTACAACGACAAGATGGCAAAAATTGGTCATTTGGTGCAGATTTTCGTGAAAATAACCTTACAGCAAAAGATATTGATACGGTATTAGCCGGCCATGTTTTCCATGGCATTCAAAACTTCCCACAAAAAACATTTGTCACCGGTTTTTTTGCTAATGAACAACGTAATTCAATCGGTGTCCCCTTACAACATAGTGGTGAAAATTATGCGCTATTTATGCGCCCCGATATTAAATTATTATTTAATGAAATGCATATTCTTTTTGGTATTTTGTTTGCTCTTGGTGTGCTGTTAAGTATTATCTTCGTTTTAATCAGTACAAAATATTTAGTGAAACCGATTCGCACATTAACTTCAGCTACTCAAAAACTCGCAAGTGGCCATTTTGACGTTAAATTAGATGTGAGTCATAAAGATGAGATTGGTAAACTTGCGCAAAGCTTTACGTATATGGCAACACAACTTGAAAAAACAGAAGCGACGCGTAAAGAATTTATCTCTAATGTGTCACATGATATCCAATCACCTTTATCGAATATTAAAGGATACACAAATTTATTGGGGAACGCTCATTTAGACCATACACAAAAAGAACAATATATTACGATTATCAACGCTGAAATCCAGCGTTTATCAGATTTAACAAAACAACTGCTACTCTTAACCTCACTTGATCAAGGAAGCAGCATGATGACGATTGAAAAAATTGATATCGCAGAGTTATTACGCGAACTCGTCAAACAACATCATTGGTCCATAGGTGACAAAAATATTATGCTCAGCTACTCGCTACCAGCAAACTGTGTAATCGAAGGTGATGCGACATTTCTTACGACAGTATTTGATAACCTCATTACAAATGCGATTAAATACAATAAAGATGGTGGACGTATTGACATCGATATGCGGGAACATACTTCACGCGTCATCATACAATTTAAAGATAGCGGGATCGGCATGACCATGGAACAACAACAACAAATTTTTGAGCGCTTCTACCGTGCTGATTCTTCTCGAACCCATACAGTTATTGGAACAGGACTTGGCTTATCCATCGTCAAATCAATGGTTGAGTTGCATAATGGTTCCATCTCGATTGACAGTCAATTAGGCGAAGGTTCCGTCTTCACCATTACATTTCCTAAAGAGCAGAAAACCTAAGTACTTTATGTACTTGGGTTTTTTTTACATTTTTTATTCATACTCCATTCACATTGACTTCGTATAGTTAGGGTATCAACAAAACAGACTAACTAGGAGGATGATGTACAATGTTTTCTCTATCCCTTAAGGAAATACGCTTTTTCAAACTTAGATATGTACTAATCGGCTTCATTTTATTTTTTGTTGCTGCGTTAGTTTTCATTATTAGTGGCCTTGCAAATGGCTTAGCAAACGATAACGCATCTGCTATGAAAAATATGAATGCCACATCTTATTATGTAACGAAGGATTCCGAAAATCGCATGGATCGCTCAAGATTAACGGCAACAGATGTTGAAAAAATTGACAATTCAAACGCACAACCACTCGGTATCCAAATGTTATCTTTAAAAAATCAAACAACCGATAAAAAAGTGGATGTTACTTTAATGACTGTCAACCCAAAACAATTTTTAATGCCTGCTGTCATTGCTGGTGATACGATTACAAACAGCTCGAAAAATGAAGCAGTAGTTGATAATAAATTAGAAAAAGAAGGCGCTAAAATCGGTGATTTTCTTTATGACGAAAATACAAAATCAAAAATCAAAATAGTTGGTTTCACCGAAAATCAAACATATAGTCATACGCCTACTGTCATCGTTAACAATGATACTTGGTATACAATTTTTGGTGGCAAGGATCACTCTGCCTTTAATGCTATTGCAATTAATAGTGATTCTGCAGCAACGAAAGCCGCCGTTTCTAAAGTCGTTGCTGATGGTAAATGGGTCGAAAAAGATGATTTAGTCAAAACAATTCCGGGATATGAAGCAGAACAAAGCTCATTGTATATGATGCTCGCTTTCCTAATTGTGATTGCTGTCTTTGTACTCGGTGCATTCTTCTACATTATGACTATTCAAAAAGTAAATCAATTCGGTATTTTAAAGGCAATAGGCGCTAAAAATAGTTTCTTAATTGGCTCTACAATGCTGCAAGTGTTCATTTTATCTATAGTGAGTATTGGCTTGGCTATTGGTTTCGCCTTTGTACTTCAAAAAATTATGCCTGCAGGGATTCCGTTCGTCTTTGATTTTGCGCTAATTTTCCAATTTGGTGGTGCTTTGTTAGCTGTATCACTATTAGGAGCGCTATTCTCTACAATAAGCATTGTCAAAGCGGATCCACTACAAGCGATGGGGAGAGCTGAATAATGACTACAAATACACCTTTAAAATTAACGTCTATTAACAAACAATTCCAGGATGGTGATCGCCAATTAACGATTTTACAAAACTTGAATTTACATGTTGCACGTGGTGAATTTGTCGCCGTTGTTGGGCCATCTGGTTCTGGTAAAAGTACTGTACTGTCAATCGCTGGCGCATTACAGTCAGCCGATTCTGGTGAAATTTTAATCAATGGTGAAGATATTACAACATACAATGATCACGATAAAGCGAATGTTCGCTTACGCTCAATTGGTTACATTTTCCAAGCATCCAATCTCGTGCCGTTTCTTTCGGTATTCGATCAGTTAAAACTCGTTGCAGAATTAGCAGGTGAATGGAATGCTGCTGCGAAGAAACGTGCAACTGACCTATTAATATCAGTCGGACTCGAAAAAAAAATGACGAAGAATGTACAAACTTTATCTGGTGGTGAAAAACAACGTGTTGCCATTGCACGTGCTTTTATGAACGAACCGGAGCTAATTTTAGCAGATGAGCCAACAGCAGCACTTGATATTTCACGTAGTAAAGAAATTGTCGAGCTGATCGCTAAAGAAGTCCATGATAAAAATAAAGCTGCTGTCATGGTAACACATGATGAATCGGTTCTATGCTATTGTGATAAAGTATATGAAATGTTTGAAGGTGGGCTTCGTTTACGTAAACATTCACCATCTAATACACTCTAAAAAGAGCCTGAGACAAACGTATTTTCAACAGAGAAAATCCCGTATGATTTTTCGAAATCATACGGGATTATTCATTATCAAGCTATTTCCGCAGGAGTCGTTTTCTGCGCGTTCAATTGATTGGATGATTCGTATGGGAGACAGACTATTTTTGTTCTGTCCCGGGCTCTTTTTTTATTCAAGATGGTAACCTGTTATTTTCCAACTGCTTCAAATCATACAAATAGCCTTTTTTCTGCATTAAATCATCGTAGTGACCCACTTCGACAAGTTCACCATTATCCATAACTAAAACTTGGTCCATACGTTGTAGAGCCATTAAACGATGACTGATCATCACGACTGTTTTACCCATTGTTTTTTGCATCATACGTTCATAAATTCGACGCTCTGTTTGCGGATCCAGTGCTGAAAATGGTTCATCTAACAACCAAACTGGTGTATTTTTCAACCAAACTCGCGCTAAGGCTAAGCGTTGCTTTTCTCCACCAGATAAATTTTCACCTTTTTCATAGATAATTTCATCCAATTCAAAATCTAATTCCATTTCTTGTAATACTGACAATAATTCCGCGTCACTTGCATCATCTTTTGCCAGAACCAAGTTATCTCGCACTGTACCATAAAAGAAATGATTTTGTTGTAACATGACCGTTGTCTTTGACCAAAGATCTTCTGAACACACACTCTCTAAAGGCTGACCTGCCACACAAACTACACCAGAAGATGGGCTGTAATAGTCCAGAAGTAGTTGAAATATAGTGGATTTCCCAGAACCACTCGCACCAACAATCGTTGCTCGTGTACCTTGTGGAATGACAAAATTAATATTTTTCAATGTCATTTGATGGGCTTCGTCATACCGAAAATTCACCGTATGAAAACTGACAGAAAACGGTTGTTTTTTAATCGTCGTTCCGACAGCATCTATTTTTTCATCATGATCGATCATGACGCTTTGTAGCCGCTCCATCGCCTGTTTGGATTCTTCCATATAACTCGGCACTAACGCCATTGGAATCGCCAGTTCAAATACTGTTAACGTCAACAGGACAAGCATCGCTAAATATAAGCCATCCAATTGCTGAGTCGTTACAAAATAAGCACCGATAGTGAGTACAGCTACAACCGTCAACATCGCTAGTAGCGTATTATATGCTTGATGACGAATAATTTCTGTGCTGCGTTTTTGTTGTTGCTGTGCGTAACGCTTTGCCAAATGCAGTAAATCATTTGTTTTGTTACTCAATTGATCACTGATCACCAAATCACGAAAACCAAATAAAAATTCTGTCATTTCCGTTGATAGCGCACTGCGTTCCAATAAAATTTTTACTGTTTTTTTACGTTGGTGCATCAGGATAAGCGCTGGTAACACCACTGTCGTTACTAGCAAACTTAGTAAAATAATGGCGGCAATCCAAGCCGAGAAAAACCATGTAAAAAACATCGTACATATAAAAACAATCGCTGTGACGATCGGGGGATAAAAGACACGTAGGAAAAAATTTTGTAAAGTCTCCACATCGCCTACAACGCGTGATAATAAATCGCCACTACGATATTTTGTAAAAACACGTGGCGTTATTTTTTCTAATTGATCATAAAAAGTCATGCGTAAATCATTTAAAATAGTTAATGTCGCTTCATGCGAAATAAGGCGCTCACCATAGCGACTAAGTGATTTTAAAAAGCCAAAAAGCTTTAAACATGCCGCTAAAAACAAAATAATATACAACGGTGGTAGCAATGCCGCTTTGGAAATAATAAAGCCACTAAGTGAAAATAATGCAACCGATGTTATACCACCAATCGAGCCTAGAATAATTGCGATTAATACCGCTCGCTTTTCTTTTAATACAGTATCGATTAACTCGTTCATGATGACTGACCTCCAATCATCTGCTGATATTGATCATTCGTATTTTTCAATTCCTCATGTGTACCCATTATTTGAATAACACCTTGATCTAACAGAATAATTTTATCGGCATTATAAATTGTATGCATACGATGCGCAACCGTAACCATTGTTGTTTGCTGTGCCAAACGCTCTATCGCAATCTGAATAGCTCGCTCCGTCTTCAGATCTAAACCCATCGTCGGCTCATCAAAAAATACAATTTGTGGTTTTTTATAAAAAGCACGTGCAAGCGCAATACGCTGTTTTTCTCCGCCTGACAAACCACGACCTGCCTCTCCTACCGATGTATTAAAACCATCTGGTAGTTCTTGAAGCCACTCGTCTAGCTGCGCTTTTTCTAGTGCCTCTTTCAATGCTTTTTCGTCGCATTGCCCCTTGGCCATCTGAATATTTTCAGCAATTGTCCCCGCAAATAAATAAGGATTTTGAGAAATATACGCAATACGCTGAAACCACTGTTGCTGATCTACTAGCGCACGTCTTTTATCACCAATTATGACTTCGCCTTCTTGTAAGTCATAGACACCGGCTAGAATGTTCAAAAGTGTTGTTTTTCCTTGTCCAGTTGGTCCGATAATTGCAACCTGCTCTCCTTTTTCAATGGTTATATTTAACTGCTTCATCTTAAATTTCCCACCATATGAAAAACCACCATCTATTAGACGTAATGTTATATTTTTCGGTATTTCTTCTGTACCCCATTGTACCGACGCTTCCTCATGATTTAGTTCTTTTTGTACTAATTCAGCAGCAGCAAGAGACGATCTTCCTGTATGAAAAGCACCACCTAAATCTTTTATAGCATTAAAGAATTCTGGTGCTAACGCTAATATGAAAAAGGCCTGTGCAAAGGTCATTGCTTCAAACGTAATCATTTGAAACGCAATCTCAATTGCGACTAAACCGATGCCCAACGTCACTACGATCTCAATGAAAAAAGTCGAAGCAAATGCGGTTTTTAATAACGTCATCGTCGATTTTTGGAATTGTTTATTACTCTCTTCTAAATGAATCCTTTGTTTTTTCCCTTGACCAAAAAGTTTTAATGTTTGAAGTCCTTGGAGTAAATCTAAAAACTTTCCAGAAAACGTGGAAAGTTCAACGAGTTGGCGCTCAGCTTTTTTACGTGTTTGTAAACCGACAATCACATAAGATAATGGAATAAACGGTGCTGTAATAAGCAAAATTAACCCACTATAAAAATGTGTGTAAAAAATAACACTTATAATCATTAGCGGCACGATGATTGATTTTATTACTTGAGGAATATAATCGCGATAAAAACTTTCTAGTTCATCAATCAAATCGATTAGCATCGTTACCTTGCTACCTGATTGACCTTGTAATGTACTTTGAAGTGGATTACTTTGCCATTTTAACAACAGTTGTTCACGAATAGTTTGCTTCACTTTAGAGGATAGTAGTACACCTAAATAGCTGTTGCTAGTCGTCAATAGGACGCGCGCGATCACGACGGCTATTAATAACCATATAGTCGGTAGTAAACTAGCAAAAGAGCTATTCTCAATGAATACTGCATTCACAATTTTGACGATGTAAAAAGATTGAAAAATAATTGCACCACCAACCAATATAGACACTACTATGAACGCAATTAATAATCCTTTATTCTTCAGTATATTTTGTTGTAGCCATAACATATGACGTCACCTCCTATACATCTCACTATAAAAGATAAATAGTGATCCTTCCTTCTTAATTACCCTATTTTTCAATGAATTCCTTTTTCATACACAAATACTACAAACAGTTTTCACATTCAAAGATAACTGTAAATAATTCGACAAATTTCTATGCTATTTTAATTTTATAATAGAACCTATTTTTCTATATAAAAATAGAGCTGTCCCTAAAGTATCGCAATATCTGACAACCAGTATGTTTAAAACTGGTATTAGACATTATTTACTTTTTGAACTGCTCTATTATTATTCATGCCAATTATATGTGTATAACTCTTTATTTGAATAAATTGCAATAAAATAACTTTGACCATCTTCTTTTTTCTTGTAAAAAGCATAATCACCTTTTTTCACTTTCAAATGATGGTCTTCAAATGCCAATTCCATATCTTTTTGTGCCTTTTTAGAATAGGCTGAAAAAGTATCTTGCTCAAATTTTTGGATTTTCTTGTTATAAAAGACACGTTTTTCTTCTGTCACTAACTCCATATTACTGTTAGAAAAATCTGCTTGCTCCTCATAAGAATACACTGTTAACCATTGACCATGCCCGTCATCATTTGCCTCTGAGGCAAATACTGCCTTCTCTTCTGTAGGATTTGGAATCACAATACCCCACTCTTTATCATATGCTTCCACAACTACTCGTGGATCCATACCCCCTTTGCCCAATAAAATATAAAATGTTGCCGTCACTAAAATAATACCTAGTAAAATAAAATAATATTTTTTCTTCATGTCGTTCTCCCTATGTGTATAAACTACTGCTATCATACCAAATACTATTTCACACGACTAATCAAAGGGTAGCTCTAGTGAACTACCCTCTGATTAATTTAAAGAAGTTGCTGCTTGAATTACATCGAGTGCTTTAGCTGTATAATCGAGCGTATACACAACGGCCCCATTTTGCCATATGACAGCATTTTTTTGGCCATCTTCCCCTATAATCACGACACCATTTTGTCGTGGTATGGGCAATTGATGTTTTTGTAAATAACGTATAATCTGTTGTGCTCTTGTTACATCGGCGGTTGGTCGATTCGTTGTCGTATGACTCGTCAACGACCAGCGTCCCATTTTCCAAGAAGTCCACTGTGAGCCAGCCCCTGCATCTTGATAACCTTTGACAGTAGGCATAATAGCAATTACTTTACCAGCAGCAGTAAAATGATTAACACTTTCTATTTTTTTCATAGCCATAGCTTGTGAATGATATTTTTTCGCAGTTATTCTTAAAATAGCATCTTTTTTACTTGCATGAAGAGCCTGTGGTGAATTGACAGTGGTCGGTTTTTTCAGTGCATAATACACTACTTTATAACTCGTTGCTGTCGATGTTGTTTTCGCAGTAATATATGGATTTTTAGCTACTGGTATTCGTTGTGGCAATACAATTGCGATTGGTGTAGCTATTGATTTTTTAATCGATTTTTGTAGCACCTCTGCTGGCATAATCGTACTTTTAGAGAGCGCTTCTACACAAAAAGTAGGCAGCAAGAACATGGTTACAGTCATAATAGCAATCATTATTTTCTTCATCCATTACACCCCTTTACCCTTTCTAAATAAATCCCCTGTCAAAACGCTTCATAAACGTAAGTTAGCCACCTTTTCCATATGAATAAAATACATTTACTTTTTTTTACCAAACCTTTATAATGACGATATGTCTTCATAAGTTAGCAACGATTATGACAGGACTGAGGGAGGTTTCATATGGCATTATTGACGACACAATTAATTTTAATTGCAGTTTTTATTTTAATTATCCATTCAATTGAAACACTAGCATACGCTGTCCGCCTTTCAGGCGCACGCGTTGGTTTATTGGCTTCTGCCCTATCACTTTTTAATATATTAGTCATGGTATCTCGTATGTCTAATATGATGCAGCAGCCATTTACGGGTAGCCTTCTCGACAATGCACCAAAAGATAATACGTTTGAGTTTTTAGCACTACAATTTCGTTTTATAATCGGTGCATCCACAATCGGTACAATCGTCGGAATTATTCTTTTCCCAACATTTATTGCTCTTTTTTCACGTGCCATCATCCATTTAGCAGAAGTAGATGGCTCCATTCCTGCCCTCTTCAAAAAGGGGCTGTCACCAAGCTATATTAAGCGTGCGCTTAAACATATCCATTTACCCAAAATTTCGACTGTGAAAAATATTCAATTCAAAGATGTTCCCGTACGATTATTCTTCGTCAATATTTTTATCACAGCTATTTATACAATTGGCGTTTTATCCGCTCTCTTTGCAGCTTTTTTAGTACCTGCACATAGTGCGACAGCCGTTATGGCATCCGGTTTGGTCAATGGCATCGCCACAATTTTGCTCATTATTTTCATTGATCCTAAAATTTCTGTTATGGCGGATAAAGTTATTAAAGGAAAAGGGAGTTACCAACAATTAAAAACTGCCAGCTTCATGATGGTGATGTCTCGCTTATGTGGTACCTTACTCGCTCAGCTCATTTTTCTACCAGCAGCTTATTATATTGCTTGGTTTACTCGTTTTTTTTAATCAAACTACAAATCACTTTATTACGTTTTAAAAATGCTATTTAAGATATTATATTTGTTTTTCCATTGCAATTTGTTACAATACAATCTGTGACGTAAATTGGAGGTGTCTTTATGACGTGGGAAGTATTTAGTATTATCGGTACGATTGCCTTTGCAATATCAGGTGCTATTGTTGCTATGGAAGAAGAATACGATATTTTTGGTGTCTATTTATTAGGTATTGTCACAGCTTTCGGCGGCGGGGCCATTCGTAATTCCTTAATAGGTGTACCTGTTTCCGCATTATGGGGTCAAACTGTGATGTTTCAAATTGCACTCGTGTCGATTACTTTAGTTTTTCTATTCCCTCATAAAAGCCTTACCCATTGGAATAGATGGGGAAATTATTTTGATGCTGTTGGTCTTTCGGCATTCGCTATTCAAGGGGCACTTTTTGCGGTCAAACTTGGCTTACCTGTATCTGCGGCTGTAGTTGCGGCAATCTTGACTGGTTCAGGTGGTGGGATCGTTCGTGACTTACTCGCTGGTCGTCGCCCACTCGTATTGAAGCATGAAGTGTATGCCGTATGGGCTGCTATTGCAGGAGTGATTATCGGTATGCGATGGATTGAATCGGATTTGTTACTATACACATTATTTGTCGTTATAACTGCATTGCGTATTATTTCATATATCTATAAATGGTCATTGCCTTTCAAATCATTGAAACCAACGATTATTAAAAATAAATAAAGTAACGGACCATCAAAAAATGAGCCTGGGACAGAACAAAAATAGTCTGTCTCCCATACGAATAATCAAATCAATTAAACGCGTTTTTCGAAGCGGAAATGGATTGAAATGGATAGGCTCTGTGTCAAATGTTGGGGTGAATGAAATTGGATTTTCAATTTCATTCACCTTTTCCATTTAACTCAGATGTAAACCAACTTCTTTATACTTTAATGTTAGTAAGATCTTCGCTCAAATCGTTTATAACCATATGCATGTCGTTTCATTACTTTCATTTTGTTATTAATACCTTCTAAAAAGCCATTCGAATTTTTGGCCCAATCAAACCATTTTAAATGGTTCATTTTTTGTATGCGATCATCATGTACTTTCGAAGTAATGGACTGACAAGCTGGACAAATAGGTGAACGCTTCGGTATTTCTATAAAAAGAGCATACTTACCTCAATTTCTTCAACTTTTGGGATTAAAAGAAATAGCGAGGACTCCTGCCGAAAAACAAGTAGTAAGCAATCCTTTATTTTCACCTACGGTGAAAATAAATAGTGCGTTACTTGTCGGCGGAAAGCTCTCGCTATTTCTAATTGTCTAAAACATGAATTGTTTCGATACCTCAACATATATAATAGAACCAATAAATAATCCCGTATGATTTCGAAAAATCATACGGGATTTTCTCTGTTGAAAATACGTTTGTCTCAGGCTCTTTTTTGTTATAGAGCTGAAAAAGTAAATATACGCTTCCATTACAAATACTGTATTATTTTTTTCCAACAGACTACTTTTTCGTCAAAAGATTTTATATTTTTGCCTGGAATAGGACTTGTCGATGGCATTTTATAAAATGTAATATGTGAAAATTGTTGCATAGAACTATATTTTTTGAATATGGTTTCTGCTTTCGCACCATTGAAAAATACAGCTTGAATCGCTGGATAACTAGAAAAAAATTGTGCGAAATCATGGGGTATTTCTTCAGTAATCGTTGCGTCCAGACTACCTTGTCGTTCACAACTTGCAATTGAATCCCATAATCCAATACCATTTTCCAATAACATCGTAGTTCGATCCATGTATTTTTCTGGAAGTGGACAAGCTAAAATTTCACTCATAATGGGCCAGAAATGATTGCGTTTATTACCATAGTACTGTTGTTTTTCTAATGACAATGTACTTGGCATCGAGCCGAGGATCATGACCTTCGTATTCAACTGAACGATGACCGGCAAATTATTCGTAAGTTGCTCTACCAATACGATCTCCCCTTTTCTACACTTTAAAAATTCGCAATCCCTTTTTTCAACTCTGCTAATGCTTGTTGTAAATGTTGAAAATCAGCCATGGCTTCTTTTTGATTAACTTTTACGTCTATTAAATTGCGCAATGCAACATAATGTTCTGTGTAAGCATCAATGGCTTGCTGAAATTCACTTAACTGTTTAACCTTTTCAAAATCAGCATCCATATATGTATACACTGAAAATGAGTGTACCGATGCACTATAACGTGTAAAATGATCCATCGCTTTTTTACCGATTGAAGCTCCTTTTTGCATCGCCTCTGCATTTGTTAAAACACTGTCTGCTGCATCCATTAACATATTACTATTAGCTGCGTCCATTTTTCTAACGACCCTTCTATACCATTCTCTTAGTTATTTATACTTCTATAATTGTAGCATAGCTACTGAAAAACGAATGGTATCACGCTCAAAAAAAAGAAGCATTCTTTATCGAGGGCACTGAAAAAGTCCACTTATGCACAGATAAGCGAGGACAGGAACGAAATTCGTTCCTGTCCTCGCTTTTCCTAGTAGCCGTTGATTCCGTTCCGGCGGGCGCTTTTCGCGGGCACGGCTCCAGCCTTCTCCTTCGCTTCGCTCAGTCCGGGTGCTTCCGCTCGTGCTTGTTCCCGCAGAAGTCGCCGCCTGCACTCCATCAAATTGTACTATTCATGGGTTAAAATGTGGTCTAGACATGGCACCTGAAGAGGATGTCATCAATTCAAGTTCACTGACAAAATTTCGTCGACTTCGTCTTCAAGACATGAATTTATTAGATTTACTCATTGGTAAGACAGTAGAAATTGCTTTAGAAAAAGGTCTTATCACAAGTAAAACAATTATTGTCGATGCCACACATACGAAAGCTCGTTATAATCAAAAATCACCGAAAGAATTTTTACAGGAAAAATCAAAAAATGTGCGCAAAGCCGTCTACCAACTCGATGAAAGTATGAAAGGGAAATTCCCTACGAAACCAACGTCAAATGAAGTTGGTGAAGAATTGGACTACTGTCGTCAAGTTGTAGAAGTTGTGGAAACTCAATCAAAGATAGCGCATATCCCGGCTGTAAAAGAAAAGTTAAATGTTTTAAAAGAAGTGATTGATGATTATGAAGTACAACTGAGTTACTCAAGTGATCCAGACGCACGCGTAGGACATAAATCTGCGGACTCAGCTTTCTTTGGATTTAAAACACATATTGCGATGAGTGATGAACGTATTATTACAGCTGCAATTGTGACAACGGGTGAAAAAAGTGATGGTCAATATCTTCAAGAGCTTGTAGAGAAAAGTAAAGAGACACGCATGGAAATACAAGGTGCCACAACGATATTCGCTGTCAATCTTAAGCGGATATTAAAACTGCTAAATGAAAAAGAGTAAGAAATAGACAATGAAATAAGGCACTTTCTGTTCAAATCGAACAGAAAGTGCCTTATTTTTATCTAAAAAATCAACTCGTCATAAAAAACGTAAGTTTTTCAGTGCCCTCTTCTTTATCGAATGCTTCTTTACCAAATTTAATTCCGTTTCCACACTGCATAATAACCAGTTTTCTTCGTAATTTTCACTTTTTTACCCGGTGCTAATTTTTCATCTGGTTTGATTGTCGTTGCTTTTGTAGACCAGCCTATAAATGTATAGCCTTTTTTCTTTAATGTAGCTTTATCTTTTATCGTGATTTCTTTGTCATAACTAACAGCTGCTTGCACTGGTTCAATACCGGTTGTATTCCCATTACCATAGTATTTTACAACCATTTTCTCTTCTTTCCATACTGCGTAAACTTTCTCTTGATCATCAACGATCATTTTTGCACCTGTTTTTAGAGCTGCATCCGGCAGTTTCGCTTTTTTATCTTTTGACCAGCCCAAGAAAGTATGACGCTCATAACTCGGATTTAACTCCGTTTTACCATTGATAATTGTAGACATATAACCCGGTGTACCTACTGAAGCATATTGTGTTGGTGTAGTCCCCTCATAGTATGTCGTACCAGTATACTCTTCTAACTTCGGTAGATTAAATTGACCGCCATTTGCATCATAAATAGTGGAAGCAATTTCAACAGCACCAACATCTTTTTTACCTAGTCGTGCATATCCTCGTTGATCAAATTCTTGTCCATCACCACCTGTTTCATTGGCAATGCCTGCAATCACTTCGTCATCTGCATCGACAAATTTAGGAATGATTGGCAATGTTGGGATGACAACTTCATCACCAGAATAACCTGCTTTAATTTTCCCTTTGTTGGCTCCAAATACAACAGGTACAGTACCATAGGCTTGTTGAGGCGTGTTTAACATTTCACTGACGCCCGTCATACCGTTATCAAAACCAAGCGTATCCAAACGTTTCGAGGAACTGTTAACACTGGTATTTTTCGAGAGAGATTTAAGGTCAATCACTCCATCTTTTTCAACAAAATTACCTAATAGTAGATTATTCGTATAATTACCTAGACGGGTGAAACCACTCGTCGTCAAAGCCCCACCTTTTTGTATTTGATTAGGACGTTTAGCGAGTGCACCGTTACCATAAAACGTATTATTTAATGATTGTAGTTCTGTTCCACCAGAAAATCCAACACGATTACCGTACATTTGAATAGCACCGCCACTAGTACCCTCATCATTCCCTTGTCCTTTTGCTATGTTTTTATAGAATGTTGAATTCGTAATCGACGTATTTTTATTAATACCGAGTGACTCAAATAAAATTGCCCCACCATCATCGCCCGCTTTATTATCATAAAATGTCGTGCCATCAATACTAATTGTCGCATCGCTCACATGATTGCGGACTACAATTGCACCACCATCAATAGTTTGAACATCAAAAACGTCTAAATTTGTCTCATTGCTCTCAAAATAACTATTTTTAATAGCTAGTTTTGAATTTGCACCATTTGAATACATATAAATTGCGCCACCACCTGCAGATACTGCACCTGCACCTGTCGCCTTATTCCCTTTAAAGTGTGTATTTTCAATCGTAAACACACCATTATACTGCTTACTCGACATAGCCCCACCATAGTAACCGGAGCTGTCGTTTAAATTATTTACAACCGAAGAATTTTTGATTGTGAAGTTACGCGTACTATTATCATTGAGTTTAATAGCACCACCTGACGCAGATTTATTGCCTCTAATTAACGTATTATCGACAGTAACTTTTGCACCCGCTCCACTTGAAATAATCGCTGTCCCGCTAGCATTTTCAAATTTGGAATTATTAATGAAGACTTCTCCCTCTGAACCATTAATCGTAATTCCTGCATTTCTGGTCACCGCGCCCCCATTAAAGTCCATATTATTAAATGTAAATGTCCCAGCTGGATTCGAAGCGAGTGTAATACGCTGTCCAATTTCCGATTTAGAGCCATCAATCTCAATATTAAATGAAGATGTTTTACTGAGCGTAAGCGCTGCCGTTTGATCATATTCAGATGCTAAAATTAACGTCATATCTTCCGTACTATTTTCTACAAAACTTTTTAATTCTGCACTATCATGCACAGTTTCAGTTGATGCTTGTGCATCGCTCACTGCAAAGAAACCAAGACCTGCTAATAATGACGTTGAAAATAATAATTTTTGAACGATGTTTTTTTTCTGCCCGATCATGTAAAACTCCTCCTTTAAACTATTCCATCCATTAATTGATATCCAATTAAAAAAATCCATGCAATAATCGACTGAGCATTATGGTAAAAACACCCCGTCGATTATTTCTTATTATCTACTTTCAACCTACTTTACCCGATAAAATAAAAAATATTCATTACCAATTTGCTCCTCTATACAAAAAAGCGAGGATATTCTACGAAAGAAATCTTGTGCCACTATTACCTTCTTTATCCTCATACTAGGAAAGAATTATTCTCATAAAAAATGATTTTAGATATAAAAAAACTTCTAGAGGTTCTAGAAGTTTTCAAGGATTTTAGATTGGATGAGTTCAACAAAATATTGAGCTAACTCATCATTTTCAAGCTTTTCAACCATTTGAAGTTCATCATCTGTATCAAAAATAATACGCAATTCATTTTTGAAATTTCGCTTTAATGAAATAGCCTCAATTTTATGGTAAGCAAATTCATCAAATCTATGCTGACGATCTCGTTCACAAAAGAACAGGAGGCGATTTGTCGTAGCTACTAGTCGCCCGTTACATTGCCCTTTTGCTGCCGCTGGTGATCGTAATTCACCACGTATTTCTGCCAAAATCACTTCACCCTCCAAAAGACGATCTTGATACAGTTGATTTTGCGTCATAAACAGCACCCTTTACTAAGTATTTTTTGACTATAACTTTGTTATTCTATACCCTAAATTCTGAGTATTATGTTTTACAAAATAACTTCACAGCCAGTTATTCGAAGCTCAAAAAGCCATTTTGGTTGTTCTAATAAAGGGTTTCCCGAGACATCAAGTTTTTTTAAATTTGGTAGTGCTAAAATAAAATCGGGTAATCTTAATAACTGATTATTTTTTAGCTCTACTATTTCGAGTTCTCTAAGATTTTTAATAATAGCTGGTAACTCTCTAAAATTATTATTATTTAAATTGAGGGATTTCAAACATTTACAAGCACTCATGCTACTTGGTAATGTATTTAATTGATTATGTTTCAATGATACAGCAGTTAATGCATGCATTTCCTTAAAGATTTCTGGTAATAGCATCAGCTGATTGCCGTCCATTTCAAAATCCTCTAAGTTTTGTAATGCTCGGAAGGATTGTGGAATCGTCGTAATCATATTATTGTTAGATATAAAACGAGAAAGTTGTGATAACATACCGATTTCTTCGGGTAGAGCAACAAGGAAATTATTACTAACATCCAATGTTTTGAGCTTGCGTAGATTCCCTATAGTAATAGGTAATTCATTAATTTTATTATTATGTAAATATAAATGATTTTCTAAATTCTCTAATATCCCAATTTCTGCTGGAATAATTTTTATATAATTATCATGTAAACTCAGTTCTTTTAAACTATTAAAATACTGAATATGTTGTGGGATTGAATCAAGTTGATTAAACGATAAGTCAATGGTGCGTACCGTTTTATTATTTTTTAATTGACTTGGAAAGCTCTTAAGATTTTGATGTGAACTTTTGAAGATTTTTGAATCGCTACTCATGGTGTTCTCTGTGGTATTCGGGTAACCTATTTTCATAAAAACCCTCCTATCTTCAGTGCAACGCCTCATCAAAATCCACAGCGCTGGTAGAAGTCTTTTTCAGTCTATTGTGATCTGAAATCTTAATTATACTATTAACTATTATTTCGTCATTTCACTGACATTTTATAGTATATTTATAAGAAAAAATGAGAAACAATATTGTTTCTCACTTTAAAAATGGAGATTAGGTTTGTTTTAGTGCTATTTTATTATTGCTGTTTTTTTAAGTACCACATCAGACCAAGTAGCAAACCAAAAATTACTGCTAATACGATAAAAACTGCCATGATTGCTACTGATTCTAACAATGGTAAAGCCAGTGTTAATAACGCTGCACTAAAAATAAAAAGGGTCGATTTATTGGCTATTTTTCGACGATCCCCTTTAATGAAATCGGCATTATAACCAATTAATACATGCAAATTTTTTGTTTTTAAAATATAGAAACCGAGAACAATTAGGCATAAGGCAACCACCGTCGTCGGTAAAAAATCTTTCCACATCATGTTTATTACTCCTCATATCTCTTCGTTTAATTTGCTTCACTACTATCTGTCCACTCGGCAAAATATAAGGCCATTCGATATTCATCAATATAGCTGCCATCATGAAGCTTAATAATCTTTTTTTCCATACCAATAATTTCAAAACCAAAAGATGTGTATACATTTTTTGCTGTTTTATTTTCAATGTTTACATTCAAATGAATTTGTTCACATTTTAATTCTTTCGCACGCATAATTGCTGAAGCCATGATTGATTTACTAACACCCTGCCCTCTAAAATCTGGATGCACATACATGCCACCAATTTCTGAAATATGAGCTCTTTTTAGAAATAATTGTTTTTTTAATGTAATGATACCGATAAGCTGATGTCCCTCGAATGCACCAATTGTATAGTTATTTTGTGCATTCAATTTTTCTTCAAAGACTGATAATGGGTACGTCACCTCATCTTCAAATGATGCACCAAATGCTGATGCTTCTTCTTGCAATGCTTTTAATCTTAGGGTGCGATAGGCGGATGCTTCCGCACTTGTCAATTCGGACATTCTCATAGACTCAGCCTCCTCTTTTAGTAAATATACTATATGACTACATCATCTGCCATTGTTAACTGTTTTTGGTCGTTGTCATCAACTCTTTATCGTATACTTAAAAAAAAGAACTTTATAGGAGGATTTATATGGCATCTATTCTAGTAATTGGTGGTACACGTTTTTTCGGCAAAAAATTGGTAAAAAGGCTAATCGACCATGGGGATACAGTTACTGTCATGACACGCACTTCATTACCACCTGAATTTCAGGGATACGTAAACCACCTACAATGTGA
Organism: Kurthia sibirica; assembly: GCF_003143975.1. GTDB lineage: Bacteria > Bacillota > Bacilli > Bacillales_A > Planococcaceae > Kurthia > Kurthia sibirica. The sequence continues at coordinate 53,723 of NZ_QFVR01000012.1, forward strand.
TCGTACAAATTTTGAAGACTTTAAAACAACAATCGGTGCAAAAACCTTTGATATTATTTATGATAATATCAATTATTCACCGCAGGAGGCCACTCAAACAATCGAAGTCTTTGCACAATCAAATCCTCGTTATATTTTCACTTCTACATTGTCTGTTCACGATATGGATGGGCGTGCAAAAGTTGAAAATGATTTTGACCCTACTACATACCCTTTGATTGCTGGTGATTCTTCACAATTCGACTATGGTGAAGGAAAGCGACAGGCAGAAGCGGCTTATTTTCAAAAAGCAGCTTTCCCGGTTGTAGCAGTGCGTTTTCCCATGGTGTTAGGGGAAGATGATTATACACAACGTCTACTATTTCATATCGAGCGCATTGAGCAACAAAAAACGATTGCTTTCGTAAATCTCGATGCGGAAATGGGCTTTATCCATTCTGATGAGGCCGCTGATTTTTTATTTTGGGCTGGTCGTGAAACCTTCACTGGACCAATCCATGCCGCTTCACACGGGCAGATTTCGATGCAGTCACTCATTTCTTTAATAGAACATAAAACAACTATGCAAGCGATGATTACCAATGCCGATGATGAAAAAAACCTGTCACCCTTCGCCATCCCTCAATCATGGTATATGAATACAGATTACGCAGCTTCACTGGGATTCTCTTTTTCTACATTAGATGATTGGTTACCATCACTCATTGAAAAACTTAAAAATAACTAAAAAAACGCTAAGGATAATTATCCTTAGCGTTTTTTGGTTCAAAAAGTGTAAGCAATTTTTTGGAGAAAAGCGGCATACCTTTTCGTTTCCATCTTCTATTTTACTAAATATGCGGACAAAAAACTAGATGTAATACACCACTCTATCGCCTTGAATGTCCTTGATTTAAGACCTTTTTTGCTTTCACTGTTGCTATATAACGATCGTTACATGAAAAAATGCTCTATTTTTGGTAAAATTATTTTCCCCATAGACGTTCATAACTAATACGATCTGTCATTTGAGTCACGAGAAAGACATCTGGATTAGATAGTGCTTGCCAATCTTTATAGTGTAAGTTTGCGTTAATTGTCAAAAGGAAATTGATGATCAGATTACCATGACTGACGATTACTATATGGTCATCTTCTCCTGCAAATATATCTTCCATCACGGCGATGATACGCGCTTGTGCTTCACGCGAAGACTCACCACCTTCATAGGAAATATCTGGATTTTGAAAGGAGATTTTTAATTTTTCTTGCCAATCATCTATTGCCACTGTACTAAAAATACGTTCGGTTAGACGTGGTTCTTTATCAATTGGTAAATTGCGTGCTTGTGCTAAGGGTTCGATTGTTTGGAGTGCACGGTCATAAGTGCTACTAATAATACGCTCAATTTTAATATGTTCAAAAAAAGAAACCAGCTCTTCTGCTTGCTTCACCCCTTCTGAAGTTAGTTGGGCATTTGGCATTTGACCATCTGCTGAGCAGTGGCGGACAATATAAATATTCTTCATTCAGTCCCTCCTGTTTTACGATCCTGCTTTCGATACGATTGTAGAGACAATAAACCAATCGACAGTGCCATCGCACAAAAAAAGCTTGGAAAATCAAAGGTTTTATATGTAATTAATTTGTTTAAAAAAATTACGATCATTAACAAAGTTAAAATACTTAGCATCAATATTAGTTTTCTCATGTTCCCACCCCTTATTCCCCATTATTATACACAAAAAAGGTGAGAGTTTGCGAACTCTCACCACGGAAATATAAGCCAAATTAAATACAACGGTATAATTATTGCCACAATATAAAAAATGAGGCTTTTGCCCATACATTTTAACTTGTTTAACATACTATTTATCATGCACTCGACTCCAAACTATAATAGCTTTAGTATAACGAATGAACAATCACTTTACTATTTAAGTATCTTACCCCGACCATTTTTATCACCCATATAATTTAAAATAACAACGCTATCACCATATTGATCGAAATCATAAACGGCAGAACTAGCATTTTTCAAGAGTTTACCGTAATAATAGGCTTTTCCATTGAAAACACCATGTGCTTTCTTCCCATTAATCCATAACACGCCTTTTATATCTGTCTTTAATGTATCTTGTCCTGCAGCATTTGCATACCATAATTGGCTTCCTTTTTTATACCACGCTTTTTTTACGAGTTGTCCTTTTTTATAGATCACACGATTATTGACACGACCATCTGCTAATACTCCATCAAAATAAATTTTGCCATCCGTATATTTTTTTGCGATCACACGCCCATTTTTATCTGCATAAAAATGATAGTTGTTTTGCTGATCTACTACAGTTAACCAACCACTTTTCACTAATTTCCCCTCATTATATAAACGCAAATCATTGTCCTGAGGTAATAAATTTGATGTTGCTGTACTTTTCACAAGTGAGGGCATCTTAAAACTGCCTCTCGCTTTAACGCCATAGATATCATAGGTCATAGCATCGGGTGCTTTGGCTGCATTGTATTTTTTGCCCGTTGTTTTATAAAGTAAATTCGTAAGACCCCAGACATTACTGTCTGTGGCAATATAATAATAGGCTTTATTAGAAGAATCACCATAATAAGCATCCAAATATGCTTTATTAACTTTATTTTCATAATACTTTTTGGCCAAAGGTGAATTACCAATACGTTGCTTTAGTGAAAGTTGTAGCCATTGATCTGCTTTGGCAACTTTACCATTTTTATAATAACGAAATGCCATAGAAAAAATGGCGTTTGCTTGATCTTCCTTAGACAGCCCCTTAGTTAAAGCACTACCGTTTGATTTTAATGCCGGAAAACTGCCTTGTGCTTTTAGTCCAGTGGTATATAAATATCCTTTATAATTACCTGAAAATAGTTTGTTATTTTTATACAATTGGCCATTTGTAACTTTATATACTGATGATTTTGCTGCATCAACAATAGCTGGTTGCCAAAAAAATGTAACGGCGATTATCACACTTAAAAACAATGCAATATAAGACAACAATAATGTTTTTTTCACGTTACCCCACCTTTATACAATATTGCCATCATTTTACTATATAATTGATTATTACACAAAATTGAGGTGTACTATAATACTATTCGGATTTTATAATCAACATATAAATAAAATACAGTGCGCACCTCAAAAGTAACTTATTTATAATAAGAGACGTTTTTTGGTTCTGTTACAAAGCTATAAATAGGTATAGTCACTATTATGCTCAACAAAGAATTTTATACTGCTATTCTCAGTAGTTTTTTGAGTTCACCGCCTAGTGAAAAGTCGTAGACACTTCTTTTTTATTTGAAAGCTTATATAAATGCCTAGTTGCAAAATCCAATAATCTGATACGTTCAATACATTTCCAAATTTCAATGTCTTTTTTTCCAATTCTAGTTACTATAAAATGAATTATAATTCTAAAAAATGTATATAAATACATTTTTACATTCGAAAAAGGGTAAGGTCATATAGACCTTACCCTTTTTACCACAAATGTCGTAAAGACGACTCCTATTGTTTTAAACCTTATGATTAAAGTTTAGTTACGTTAGTAGCTTGTGGTCCGCGGTTACCTTCTTCAACTTCAAATTCAACTTTTTGACCTTCGTCTAAAGTTTTGAATCCTTCGCCTTGGATAGCTGAGAAATGTACGAATACGTCGTTTCCGCCTTCAACTTCGATGAAGCCAAAACCTTTTTCTGCGTTAAACCATTTTACTGTACCTTGTGTCATTTTAAATGACCTCCTATTAATGAATTCAATAATAGTATTGTTCAACCGGAATAAAAAAAACACCTGATCACTGAGACCGTATTTATACAAGTCTCTTGAACAGATGAATGTATTGTATACGCTGAGCCAATTTCATTATTAACATTAGTATATACTATTCCCAATAATTTGTCTAAAAATCTGCATGAGAAAGTGAGGTATTTCAACGTCAATCGTATTTATGTCAAAAATTTTCAATTATATTTTATGACAAAAAACACCTTGAAACCTTGCTATAGAAACAATCCACTAATTACTTTATCTAGTTAATTATACCATATTAAATGGTTATATTCCCCTTTAAGTGATCATCAAAAAAATCCTTTTAAAGTGAGTACTCACTATCTTTTTTAATGAAAATACGCTATACTCACTTCAGATTACTTTTATTACCTGATTATTTTTCACCTATTATGGGAATGGAATATAGTAATTAACTATAATTTGAAGGAGTGTTTTTTAATGAATTTTAAAAATGTAACTGTCGCTGGTAGCGGTGTACTCGGTAGTCAAATTGCTTTTCAAACTGCTTTTAAAGGTTTTAATGTAAGTATTTATGATATTAATGATCAAGCAATTGATGCTGCAAAAGATCGTGTGGCACAGCTTGCTGAAACATATAAAGTCGCTGTATCCGCAACTGACTCAGATATTCAAGCAACTTTAGAGAGATTAAGCTTTTTCACTGATCTTCGTTTAGCTGTTGCAGATGCAGATTTAGTGATAGAAGCAGTTCCAGAAAAAATGGAAATTAAAGCGAGCTTTTATGAAGGATTAGCTAAAGTTGCACCTGAAAAAACAATTTTCGCTACAAACTCTTCTACGATGGTCCCTAGTCAATTCCGTCAATATACAGGACGCCCAGAGAAATTTCTTGCCCTTCATTTTGCCAATGAGATTTGGAAAAATAATACGGCTGAAATAATGGGTCATGATGGTACAAATCCAGCGGTAGAAGAAGATGTTATCGCGTTTGCTAAAGCAATTGGCATGGTAGCCTTGCATATTAAAAAAGAACAACCGGGTTATATTTTAAACACATTATTAGTCCCATTATTAAATGCCGGCCAATATTTATATGCCAATGATATTGCCGACCCTGAAACAATCGATAAAACATGGATGATTGCCACAGGAGCTCCTCAAGGACCATTTGGCATTCTAGATGTCGTTGGTCTGCAAACAGCATATAATATTGTATCTAATGCTGCTGCAAAAGATCCCGGTGCTGCAAAAATTGCTAAAAAATTAAAAGAAGATTTTATTGATAAAGGTAAAATGGGTGTTGCTACAGGTGAAGGTTTCTACAAATATCCAAACCCTGCATTTTTAGATCCTAACTTTTTAAAATAATATTTTCTAAGCAAAGCTGTAATGAGCTTTGCTTTTTTTATTCGCTTTTTTAGTATTTGTTAGTTCATAATTAATTCATAAGTAGTCTATATACTCATTTCATGTACTGAAGATTGCTTTGAAAGGAAGAATTAATTTGAAAAAAGAAAAAGGTTGGAAGCGATTCCTACGACTCTTAAAAGAAACAAAGCCACCGAAACTATTAATTGGTATTGCCTTGCTCCTCACTTTAGGTTCAACCGCCGTAGCATTAATGGTTCCGTTATTTACAAAAAATCTAATCAATGATTTTACTGTCAACTCGATTACCGCCTCAACGATCAGCATTTTAGTAGGCGCTATTTTACTCCAAGCACTTGCTTCTGGTTTTTCCATCTATTTACTCAATCGTATCGGCCAAACAATTGTAGCCGGTATCCGACAAAAATTATGGAAAAAACTATTAGTATTACCGATTGATTATTTTGACGAACATCCGTCAGGTGAAACAGTTAGCCGTATGACCAATGATACGACTATTGTAAAAACACTAATTTCTGACCATACAGCCAATTTTATCGCTGGTATTATTTCAATCATTGGTGCAGTAATCGTGTTATTCATGCTAGATTGGCGCATGACGGCTGCGATGTTTGTCGCATTTCCATTGGCGGCACTTGTACTCGTACCACTTGGTAGAAGAATGTTCTCGATTTCAAAAGAAACACAAACTGAAACTGGTAAATTCACCGCATTATTAACGCAGGTTTTATCAGAAATTCGTTTAGTAAAATCATCGAATTCTGAAAAAATAGAAGAAGAAAATGGTCGCAAAGGCATTCATAACCTTTTTATCTTTGGTTTGCGTGAAGCGAAAATCAATTCATTAGTAGGACCTATAATGAATCTTGTTATGATGGTTTTATTGGTTGTCCTACTTGGTTATGGTGGGATGCGTGTTTCTTCTGGAGCATTATCTGCTGGTTCTTTAGTTGCATTCATCATGTATTTATTTCAAATTATTATGCCGATTGCTCAAATTGCTGATTTCTTCACTCAATTTCAAAAAGCGTCAGGTGCAACAGAACGCATTATTGAAATCATGGATGCCGATTCAGAATTAGATGGTACACAAGAAGTACACAATATGGAACAAGTAATTACAGTAAAAAATGTACATTACGCTTATAAAGAAGATACACCCATATTGAAAAATATTAACTTTGAAATTGAACCTGGTAAAGTAACAGCTATTGTCGGGCCAAGTGGAAGTGGTAAAACAACGTTATTTTCATTATTTGAACGCTTCTATACGCCACAATCTGGCGATATTTTATTGGGTAATCAATCGATTCAAGACTTCTCATTATTATCTTGGCGTAGCAAAATTGGCTATGTATCACAGGAAAGTCCCATTATAGCAGGTACGATTCGTGACAATATTGTTTATGGTTTAGAATATGAAGTAACGGATCAGGAAATTGATACGGTTATTAAAATGGCTTACGCTGATCAGTTTATTACTAATCTTGAAAATGGTATCTATACGGAAGTAGGCGAACGGGGTATGAAGCTTTCGGGTGGTCAACGCCAACGTCTAGCGATTGCTCGAGCATTTTTACGTAATCCGAAAATTCTCATGCTTGATGAAGCGACATCAAGTTTAGATAGTAAATCTGAAAAAGTTGTCCAATTAGCGCTCGAACAATTAATGTCTGGTCGTACAACAATTGTCATCGCTCATCGACTTTCGACTATTATTAATTCAGATAAAATCATTTTCCTAGAACACGGTGAAATAACTGGTTCTGGTGTACATGAAGAACTATACCATACCCATGCACTCTACAAAGAATTCACCGATCAACAACTGCATAGTCGCATAGAGATGTCTTAAAAGGGAGTGGAATCTATGACAACATTATTGATTGTTGATGATGATGATAATATTAGAGAACTTTTACAGCTTTTTTTATCGGCAGAGGGGTATCAAATTATACAGGCAGAAAATGGTGTAGTCGCCCTTGAAAAACTGGATATACAAAAAATTGACGCTGCTATCATAGATGTCATGATGCCAGAAATGGATGGTTGGGAACTTGTTGAAGCCATTCGAAGCTATAGTGATATTCCTTTACTCATGCTGACTGCTAAAGGTGAAACTGCGCAAAAAGTACGTGGTTTCTCGCTTGGTATAGATGATTATTTAACAAAACCTTTCGAACCTATCGAAGTTGTTATGCGGATCAAAGCATTATTGAAACGCTATAAAATTGCTAGTTCTCAGCAAGTAACTGTTGGCTATTTAACGCTTGATCATCATTCCAATAGCATTCAACTTGGCAATAATACGATTCAAATTCCTCAAAAGGAATTTGAATTACTGTTCAAGTTTGCTAGTTATCCAAATAAAACATTTTCACGTGCCCAACTAATAGAAGATATTTGGGGATACGACTATGAAGGTGATGAACGAACGATTGATGTGCATATTAAACGTTTACGTGAACGTTTTTCAGAAGCACAAGTCGGTTTTAAAATCGCGACCATTTGGCGTCTAGGTTATCGATTGGAGTTTACACCTAATGAAAAATAAGCTTAAAATGCTTTTTGGTTTTCTACAAATGCTTTTTTTCTTTGTCGCCTCTATGTCACTGTCCTATTGGCTTATTTCTTTATTACATGTAAAGGCCGCACCATTCATTATATTTTTACTAACTCTTTTTTTAGGCTTAAGCATTATGTTCACGACCGCTATGATTATTCATTTCTTCTCAAAGAAAAAACAATTACATGTCTATTTAGAAATAATCGCTGCACTCAGGAAAATTTCGAATGGAGATTTTTCCGTCAAACTAGCGACCCCAGATACTACACGTTCTGAATTTAGGTCCATTATTGAACAATTTAACGATATGACATCTAATTTACAACAGATGGAGACCATGCGACAGGAATTCATCTCCAATGTTTCCCATGAAATCCAAACACCTTTAACATCCATTAAAGGTTTTGCACAGGTTTTAAGAGCTGCTGATTTATCAGAAGAAAGCCGACTACATTATTTAAATATAATTGAAGTAGAAAGCCATCGTCTATCAAAATTAAGTGATAATTTATTAAAATTAACGTCTTTAGAATCTGAGCAACATCCTTTTGAAAAAACAACCTACCGCTTGGATCAGCAATTACAAGATTGTTTACTTGCAACGGAACCCGCATGGTCTAACAAAGAAATTGAACTTGATTTACAGCTTGAAAAAATGACTATTTATGCAGATAAGGATCTTATGAGTCAAGTTTTCATTAATATTATCCACAATGCGACGAAATTCACGCCAAATAACGGAAAAATAGTTATCCACAACTTTAGAAATGCAAACGAAGAAATAGTTATCCACATTACCGATAATGGCTCTGGTATTTCCTCAAGCGAACTTCCTTATGTTTTTGAACGTTTTTATAAAGCCGATGCGTCAAGAAATCATACATTAGGTGGTAACGGTCTTGGTTTATCCATCGCTAAAAAAATTATTGAGTTACATGATGGCGTCATTCATGTAACCTCTACACCACATGTAGCAACCACTTTTGAAGTGCGTTTCCACATTAAAAAAGGAGCTCAGATCGCAGGGGATTAAACATCCGCTCGATCTGAGCTCTTTTTAGTGTCTTGGTGCAAATAAAATAATCACAACACCAATTATACAAACACCTGCACCAATAAAATCATAAAGATCTGGCATTTTTCGGTCGATGCCCCATCCCCATAATACCGACATCACGATGAATACCCCACCATATGCTGCATATACACGACCAAATGTCGGAAATGATTGATAGGTCGCAATAATTCCATATGCAATGAGTAAAATCCCTCCAAAGACGCCAAGAGACAGGCCTTTCCCTTCTCTTAACCATTGCCAAATTAAATAGCCACCACCAATTTCAGCTAAACCAGCAATAATGAATAATAACATAGCTTGCATCTAGTCATAATCACTTCTTTCAGTTATTTTTAAAGAGTTAAACACATACGAGTTGTCTTTAACACATGAGTATGAAATAGTTCATCGTACTCGTCAATCATCATAAATTTTTTTGCTTTATAAAAATTTATTGCACTCTCATTATCTGTTTCTACACTAATATATATTTTTTGTGGTTGAAGATTTTTTATGCCATATTCTAACAACTGTGTACCTGCCCCACTATTTTGTTCAGACGGCAAAATATAAATAGCTGATAACTCCAATGCACCATTGGCTTTAGGTTGTGAAAAATTTGCAAAACCGATGACTTCCTCTACTGTTTCTACGACATAGAATGGTGTTGATTCTACTCTTTTTTCGAGAACATCTTTGCTATAAGCCATCGCTAAAAAGTCATCTTGTACTTGTATGGGTATTATATTTTCATATGCAGAATGCCAGCTTTCAATCGCAATCTTACGCACGATCGATATATCATCTTTTGTCATAATTCTGACTGTTGTTGTCATTTTTACACCCCGTTTTTAAATAATAACATTTATGGTAATCATATTTAATTTTAACAAATAAAAGGATTACATTACAATAACAAAATTCTTTTTTTCTAAACAATTGTTTGTCACCTATTATTTTTCCATTGCAAACTATTTAAAAATTGTAAAATATCTTCATTAACTGCATCCTGATCTGCGCTCATTGTCAGAAGATGACCTGCCTCTTTATAATGACGTAGTATCGTTCGTTGTGATGAACTATTATTGATGATATAGTGTGCACTTTCCTTATAAAGAATATCATCTTGCTCACCATACATCGTTAGAATTGGTATATTAATTTCTGCTAAATTTGCTAACTGTTCATCGATAAATCTTGTAAATTGCGGAATGATTTCCATTTTAGCAGCCTTTAAATCCATAAGTGCTTGCTGCCTTTCTAACGGTGTTTTGTCCTCATATTGCATATGATTTTTCGCATAATGAACGACACGCTTACGTAATATTACTTCATCCCGCGCTAACGGAATAGACATTGTAACCAGACCAACTGGTGAAAGTTCATAGGCTGTTTTCAATGCTAAAATAGCACCTAGAGAAATTCCTACAACGGCAATTTCTTCAAATCCTTCATCCTCTAAATGTTCATATGCAGCTTGCACATCTGCCCACCACTGCGCTGGTCCATATCGTAGTAATTCTTCTGCTGCTTGACCATGACCACTATACATAGGTGCATAGACACTATAACTGTTTTTTGCTAAAAATTTCCCCAGTTTACGTAGATCAATCGTTGAACCTGTAAATGAATGTAATAATAAGACCGCTTTTTTTCCTGCTGTAATTTGAAATGGTCTCGGTGCTAAAAATTTCATCAAGTTTAACCTCCGCTTGTTTTATATAAATAGTATAGCTATATGATGCTCTTTACGATATGATAAAACTTATCGCTCCTATGATCTAGAGAAAAAAATTTTCTACTATAAACCTTGTTATACCAGTTTATATAGTCTTTTTTCAAAAAAAACAATCATTTGTCGAGTTTAAAAGTTTGCAAATAATACGTTTTTTTTATAGACTAAGTTTCGTCAGTTTTTTAGAAAAGAGGGTGAATATTGTGGATGACTCGTTGCATTTCTTTGTCATTTCTACATCTGCAGGATATTTTGCTCCACAAGGTTTTGTTGAGAACATAGACGAAGCAACTGCTTATATATGTGAAAACCGAGCAAAAAACGCAGCATTAACTATAGAAGGTACCGTGCTATTACAGACGATATCATTTGAAGAATTAGAACAACAGCAAGCCCAGTTCCCATTAGAATTTTCATCATTATATTCTGCGGAAGAACAAGCTGCTATTCATGATGTCTGTAGCCAACTACAGATTGTCTAGGTCTCAGGTCTGAGGTAAAACTACAGACCGAGACCTTTTTTCTTTCATTCTTTTTTCGATATGATGATTCTATCAAGAAAGGATGTCAGTAAATTGAAACGTCTATTCAAATTTTTATTCATGTCTAGCTGTGTCATAGCCGTTATTTTTGGCAGTACATATGTAATTTTTGGAGATCGCTATCTACCATGGGTCAAAAAAGAAATCGTCTATATAGGCATCCATGCCGACGATGGGATTCAACAGGCTACTACGAATCACTACTATTACGAAACAAACGGGGTCACACCACAAGGAAAAAAGCGTTTAGTGACGTTCAAGAGTCCACAAAAAATGACGAAGGACGTCTATTTGAAACTCGTTTTAAAGGGCAATTATATCGTATCCTCGGTCGTGGTGGAACAAAGGGCTATGCCGAATAAGGTCTTCAATCGCTTACAGTAAAAAGCTGGAAATCAACAGGGATTTCCAGCTTTTATTATTTAAATGTTAATAATGTAATATGATTATTTTCATTAACTGTCAGTTCAAGTTTTTGGCTAGCATGACTCAAACAACGAAAAGCAATGGAATTTTTGCGTTTATCATTTAACAAGGTGTTCATAACAATACTCGTCGTATTAAATTGACGTAATTGAGACAATAAACGTTCAAATTCTTCATCATAATAATTTTCTAATAGTTCTGATTTCACCTCAAAAACACCCCGTTGTGGAAACCAAGAGCGATCTATTTCACGTGATTTTCTACCAAATAAATCTTCAATTATTGGATTCAATGGTCTGCTCAGTATTTCTGTGATGGATGAGGGGCGCACATATTGTAACATTAACTCAAACGGCTGATCTTCATGATGAAAAATCCTCACTTCTTTGAAATGTAATAATAATTCTTCAATCAGTGCAGAGGATGGATTGTCTTGAATTGATAAATGTAAAACCGTACTTTGCTCACTATCGAATGCTGCCAAACAATAAAACTGGGTTAATACCGAATATTTTCGTTTTACATCTAGTGGTAACTTGAGTTTTTTCGCTCTAAATTCTTCAATTTCTAAGTTTGCTTCGAGAGGAAATAATTGCTGCCTTTCCAACCAATCATACATTCACTTCACTCCATTCTTTCTGACAAATAACATGATGTATCTATTCCCTAAACTAGATATTATTAACATCTTATTACAGAAAATAAAAAATTGTCTCCGCAATAAATCAAGCGTTTTCCAACAAATTGGCGCGATAAGAAATCATTCAACTAAGTAGATTTCTATCTTGTTATTTGTTATAGAACGCTTGATTTATAGTGAGACAACTACTTGAAGGTCTTATTTAATGTCTAGATGTGATTCGACGCTCGTTAATTTGTTGTAAAAACCCAAAAAATTATCTTTATCCTCTGTTTTACGCATGGCAATTGCACTGCGCGGGTGTTCATTGAACAGCCCAGTTAGTGCGTAGGCTGTATTGTAACCCCATTCTACTTCTTTACGTAGAGGTACGAAACGTTCATCAATGAGTTTTAAGATAGGTTTCATATCATATTTTGATGCTGTTAAGTGGCCGAGTATTAACTCTGTTTGACAGTTTCCTGCACCACGCCCCATACCAAAGACAGAGGTATCTAAATATTCAATACCTAGCTCAATTCCATGTAAGGTATTTGAAAATGCCATCTGCAAATTATTATGTGTATGAATACCTAATTTTTTAGATGGTGCATGCTCTTTAAATAATGATGTTAAATGTTCGATATCACGGTTGAACAAGCTACCAAACGAATCAACGATGTATGCGATATCCGCAGGACTTTCATTGATTTTTTGCAATGCATCGATCAAATGTGAATTAATAGAGTTTGATACGGCCATAATATTGATAGCCGTTTTATAGCCAAGTTCGTTGAAGCTCGTAACTAAATCAATCGCTTTGTCGACATCTTTTAAATAGCAAGCTACGCGAATCATTGAAAAAGGACTATCATCACTATGAAGGAAATCTGTAGGATCGACGCGACCGATATCTACGATTGCTGATAATTTAGTTCCTTTGATTTCTGGGATAACTTCTTTGATGAAGTCATCCTCACAAAAGCGCCATGGACCACAATTTTCAGCGTCGACTAGCTTCGGTGAGTTCTTATAGCCGATTTCCATATAGTCGACGCCAGCAGCGTTTAGTGCCTCATAAGTATCACGTACGAAATCAACGCTAAAATCCCAATTATTTACTAATCCACCGTCTCTAATCGTACAGTCTACTATTTTTACATTTTTTGATTTCATTGTCGTCTCTCCTGTCCTTTTTTAAAATAACTATGATTATACCACAAAACTGAATTTTTTAAATATTTATTTTATTAAAAAAACCGCTATGAAAATTCAGCGGTTTCTCGTCCAAACATTTAATGGTCCTAACGCTGTCCATCCACTATGCAGTGCATTGTTTAAACCTTCACCTGCATCAAAACCGACAACTGGAAAATCAGGGAAAAAATTAGCCAATACTGCGGGGATTTCTTGGCGTACTAACTTGTCACCAAAAACCGCTGTAATGCCCATGACATCATGACTATGATAGGCTGCGAAACCACCAAAATCGTCTTTATAAAAAAACAGCGCATGTTGATCTTCTAAGATGGTTGGCAAAACAATACTTTGTAAAGCCGCTTTTTGCGACCAATTCTCTAGTCCTTCTTCATCATGAATCCACCGCCAGTCGCCACTATATGGCACAACGGAGGATGAAGTAATCCATTGCGCATGAAAAATAGTTGAAAAATCGGGTACGGAAAACTGATTAAAACTATCAAATATTGTATTTGCCGTAGCGATTAAATCAGGTAAAGTTGCTTCTTTTACCAATGAAATAATATCTGGAAAATAACTTGGCATGGAGGTGTTGGCAAACCAAATCATGTCATCTTTTTGCGTGGGAATTCTATGTGTTTTACTGATTGCCTCACACCAATCTGAATAATTGATGATCGCATTCATTAACAAATCACGTTCCATATCATCACCTCTTTAACTATTACTACCCAAAAAAAGTTAGCTTTAGTTAGCTTCAGCGTTTTTTTCAATAAAATCAATTGTATAGTGACGATCACATTGTGTCATCAGATGTTCATCAGACAAGCCTATAATAATAGTGACTCCATCATTTTTCAACAGACGTAAAAAGCGTATAATCGAGGTGATTTCTTCATCATTAAGCCCTTTAAAAGGCTCGTCTAAAACAAGAATGGCCGGTGAATTTAATAAGGCTCGTAAAATAACCATATACCTTTGTTGTGCATACGTAAGGGTAGATGCCTTGTTAGCCAATAATGACTGTACGCCAAATAATCTGCACTGCTGCTCTAAACGTTGATGTTTTGTCGCATCCATACGACTTGCAGATGATTGAAAATAATAGGGCATTTCAATATTTTGTATAAAAGTCATACTTGGCAACAAATACATTTCATATGGTACATAACCAATTTTTTCTTGTCTCATTGCCGATAAATCATCTAAATCCTTCGTTTCATTACGATGGTAGTCCAGATGATAGGTGCCAGACTCTATCTCCCTTAATCCAACAATAATTTCTAATAATACTTTTTTATGCTCGCCAGAAATAGCTAAAAACTCACCTTTTTCAACGACCAATGTTACTTTATTTTTATATGGTGTTACCTGAACATTATTTAAATTGATTTTTGTCATCGGCCCACCACCTCTTGTATAGTCGTTCTATTTTTTAAGATAATCATCAATAACAGCACTAGAACGAGGCTACCAAATACGTAAAACACCAGCTGTAGGATTGCCATTTGTGACACGATAAAGAATGGTATAAGTGGTATTAACCAACCAAGTGTAATCATGATTAGCCATTCGATACGCACATATTTAAATAGTTCACGTTTCCTCATTCCCGAAAGGACGAGTATCGTAAAAATGGTTTGTTGTCGTTTATTACGCAGTGGTTGTAAGACGAATAAAGCAATGGCACTACCTATTGATATCGCGAGAAATAGTCCCCAAATAAATGTTGAATTTGCCTTCACAATACTATTAAAAATATTAACCACATTTCCACCTGCTCCAACAATTGCAACCGACCAAAAGTTCGCTTTTGTTGAAATCTCTGTCATAACATCCCGAATACCAATTTTCGAAGCTGTTGATAATAACATAGAGTTAGCTGAATTCATAAGCGATGCATGAGCGAATGTATCCGTTTCAGCAGGTGTTTGTGCATAATGTTGTGTAGGGAATAAGACGGCATGACTCAAACCTTGCTGTGCTAGTTCAGCCGTTACGATTGTTTGACTTGAAGCTAAAAACCCAATGATTTTCGCTTTCACCTTCGTATCGAATACCTCGATTGTTAAAGATTGACCTACATCATATAAATTAAAAAAGCTACTACCTAAAACCACTGGCAATGGTTGATCTGGTGAATAATCTTGAAATTCCTTCGCCGTAAAAAATCGACCAGAATCTAATTCAAACGAATTTAATTTTTGGGCATATTCATTAACTTGTATGCCAAGCACAGGGGAAGCTCCTGCCTTTTCTTTTTTCTTCAGTGGTGTAAAATCTTCTCCCCCAGAAAACTGACTAATGTACATATCTACATTCTTGGCTACATACGGCGTAGCTTTATTGGAACTTTTCAGCTGCTCGTCAAAATTGTGTAATTGCTCGATTGTCGCATCGTTTTTTAAAACGGACAAACTATAGCGATTCATGCCATTAAATGATGTACCACCCTTCGCTTCATTCGTAGAATAAGTCGAATGTAAAATGACTAAATAGAACGTCGAGAAAAATAATACTGCTACTAAAGCCAAAATAATGTTATACAAACGATTCTGCTGAAACAATATGAACAAAGCCTTCACTATTTTTTCCACCTTTATGATTATTACCTTCTATATGCAAGTTTATACGTTAAGCGCACTTTGACGCAATGAAAAGAGTTGCCCTTTTGAGACAACTCTTTTTTCAAGAATATAATGAGTAATTAATAGGACGCTGAAAGTATTACATTGTTGCGACTTTTATTGATTTATTTTTTTGATATTTCTCAAAAATTCTATAAAAAATAGCAGCTAATACTTGCTGAAATAACATGCCAAATACGATGGGCATAGCTACTTTAGCTGGAAAATAAGTAGTGGCAATAACAACACCCACAGCAATATTTCTCATACCCCCAGTAAAAAGAAAAGTGGCGATATCTGTTGTATTTTTCCATAAAAAGTGACCCATTAACAAAGCGAATGCATAACCTGAAAAAGCGAGACAAAACACAACGATTATGACGATAAATAACTCACCATTGACCGTTAATAAATACGGTGCGATGACACTACTATTAATCATAACGATGGCAAAAATACTCAGTTTTGAAAAAGGTGCTAATAATGGGCCCCAACGCTTTTGAATTTTCCCTTTTGACAACTCATTTAACAGGATTCCTAAAATAGATGGTACAACAATCATCCATAATAAATCGAAAATAAGTGATGTCGTATCAAAATGAATCGACTGACCTGCAATTATTTTCAATAAAAACGGCATTATAAATGGTGCTAACAACGTGTCAATCAGTATAATTGACAAACATAGAGGTAAGTTACCTTTGCTAATATTCACCCAAATAACACTCGTAACACCTGTTGGTACCGCAACAGACAGCATAAAACCAATTGTCAATAAATGATCATCAAAAATAACAACGGATAAAAAATATGCCCATATTGGCATCAGTATATGTAAAAAAGCAATGCTCATTAGGATTAATTTAGGATGTTTTCGGACACCTTTCACATCTCCGAATGTCATGTTTAGGCTACTAGCAAACGTCATAAAAGCAAAAATCAATGGTATTAGAAATAATAATTGATGACCGATATCCTTCAATAATACACCTAATATAAGACTCAACGGTGTTAGAATCGGCATCCATTTTTGTAAAAATAAATTAAAAATCCGCATGACATACAGGACCTCTTTCACTGGTTTTGTCCTCTCATCCTATCAGATTATACAGTTTACTGGAATGGATTTTTACTCTGATCATGCAAATAAATATTGAAAAATAAAGGTATCTCTCAAATATAATTAATTTACTTCATTTGAAAATAGCACCCATAATCCCACCAATAACTGCTGGTACAATCCATCCTAAACCAATTGAATAGAATGGAAGAATCGTTTCATAAAAAGTTGATATATTCGTTAAGAATGCCATACTTGCTTGGGGAACACTGAGTACTAAAGCATTGTATCCATCAATTATACTTACGAAAAATGTGAAGAATATCGCACCACTATAAATTCTTTGTCGCCCTTTGAAAAGTGGTGATAGCAATGTTAATAAAATTAATACAATCGCTAGTGGATATAAGAACATTAAAACAGGCACAGCAAATTTAATCATATTACTCAAACCCACATTCGCGATTGCAAAAGAAACAAAGCTCAATAAAAAGACAAACCACTTATAGCTAATCTTAGGATAGATTTCGTGGAAAAATTCACTACATGAAGTGATTAAACCAATGCTTGTTTTCAGACAGGCTAATATAATAATTATTGCTAATAATAGACCACCCAATGGACCAAAGAAGTGCTTCGCGACTGCAGCAAATATTAAGCCACCGTTTTCAAAACTGCCGACAGCAGATAGACTCGATGCGCCCATATATGTTATGCATGTATAAATAACGGTCATGAGAGCCATAGCGAATATACCAGCCTTCCAAGTGGCGTTGGCAATGTCTTTAGTCGAAGTAATACCCTGACGCTTAATAGCATTGATCACGACAATCCCAAATGCCAAAGAGGCAAGCGCATCCATCGTGTTATACCCTTCTTTAAAACCTGTCATAAAAGCTTGATTGACATAATCCCCCATCGGATTTTGAAAATTCCCCATCGGCTTTACTATGCTTGTAATAATCAATACAAAAAGAAATAATAAAAATGCAGGTGTTAAATATTTACCGATATAATCCATAATTTTTGCAGGATTTAAAGAAAAATAATAAACGATTAAAAAGAATATAAAACTAAATAATGCTAATACAAACGTCATATTTTCTGGCGCTATAAATGGCTCAATACCCACAGTAAATGGGACGGTTGCCGTTCTTGGGATGGCGAAAAAGGGACCTATTGTTAAATAGAGGGCAAATGAAAATAGAAGGCCAAACTTTGGATGAACACGATTACCTAAATCGCGTAGTCCATTGCTACCCGATAAACCAATAGCCAATATTCCCATGAATGGCAAACCGATTGCTGTTACAAGAAAACCGGTTAAAGCCATCCAAAAATTTGTTCCCGATAATTGACCAAGCTGAATAGGGAAAATTAAATTTCCAGCACCAAAAAACATGCCAAATAACATTGTTCCAATAATTGCGTAGGTAGAAAATGAGATTTTTTTCTTCATTATTGCTCCTTATGATATTAATTTTTTATTTCAAATAGTATTTTAAGTATATTAACAACTTTTTCAAGGAACAACAACCACTATTTTCCCAAAAAAAAAGAAGAGCCTGGGACAGAACAAAAATCGTATGTCTTCAATACGAATAATCAAATCAATCGAACGCGCAGAAAATGACTCCTGTGGGAATAGCATGAGTTGAAAACCACAGGATGCAGTGACAAGGCGTTTGAAGCCATGTCCGCGGAAAGCTTTTTTCACAGCGGAAATAGATTGAAATGAATAATCCCATATGATTTCGAAAAATCATACGGGATTTTCTCTGTTGAAAATACGTTTGTCTCAGACTCTAATTGATGATAACTTGTATGCTATTTTAAATTTTTTTGGTCATTGATATATTTGTCGTTATGTAACCAAGCTTGTTATAGAGTTTGATTGCTCCATTATTGTGTCCAAAGACATGCAATCCAATTTCTTCAATTCCCAACTTCCTTGCTTCTATCTCTAATAATTTCATCGCTTGTTCTCCATACCCCTTACGTTGAAATTCATCGAAAATGATGAAATCATAAATAAAGCTGGCTGTCGTCGAAGATTGATGTAACCAAATCATCCCAACAAGCAACAGATCTTGTTGAATCGAAAATAGATGATGATCCTTTGTATTCTCATCATTCGGCAATAAATTGGCAAATGTCTCTTGTGATAACTGCACTGATTCATTTGCAGTCCAATTACCTGCTAATACTTTTTCTTCTGCAAATTGACTAATTGCTAATGGTAAATAATCAGCAAAAGCTTGTTTTGTCATTGTGATTAATTGCATCATATCCATCACCCTTTACTGTCTATTAGTATACAATATCTATATCAAAATAGCTTGAACACTACAAAACCCGTATGATTTTTTAACATCCTACGGGTTTGAGTTATTTCTCTGTTATTTGCCCCTCATCTAAAACACTCGATTAGTTCACCGTTTTTACTTGTTGTCTTAATTTTTGTGTAGCAGCCACCATATTCTTCAACGCCTCAACCGTTTCATACTGTTGTCGTGTTTTTAAACCACAATCTGGATTGACCCAAAACTGTTTGCGATCGATCACTTGTAAACTATCTGTTAATATAGCAGTGATTTCTTCTATTTTTGGGATACGTGGACTATGGATGTCATAGACGCCTAAACCAATACCTAGTTCATAGTGGTTTTCTTGTAATGAATCGATTAATTCACCATGACTACGCGATGTTTCTAAGGAAATAACATCCGCATCCAATGCCCGAATTGGTCCAATGAAATCATTAAATTCACAATAGCACATATGTGTATGAATTTGTGTCGTTGGTAAGACAGATGATGTAGCTAGTTTAAATGCACGCACTGCCCAATTTAAATAATCATCTTTGTTTTCTTGACGCAAAGGTAAGCCTTCACGTAAAGCCGGTTCATCCACTTGAATGACAACAATACCCGCTTCTTCTAGTGCAGCGATTTCTTGACGTAGCGCTAAGGCAATCTGATTGGCCACTAGCTCGCGTGGAATATCATCGCGCACAAAGGACCAATTCAAAATTGTCACCGGCCCTGTCAACATTCCCTTTACATACTTATTAGTCAAGCTTTGGGCATTTACGATTTCTTTGACAGTCATGGCTTCAGTCCACTCTACATCACCATAGATAATAGGCGGCTTCACACAACGTGAACCATATGATACAACCCATGCTTTATCTGTGAAAGCAAAACCAGTCAATTTTTCGCCAAAATATTCAACCATATCCGTTCTTTCAAATTCACCGTGGACAAAAACATCTAGACCAATTTCTTCTTGAATGTGAATCCAGCGCGCTGTTTCTTTTTTTACAAAATCAGCATATTGCTCATCTGTTATTTCCTTTTTACGCCATTGTGCACGCATTTTTTTCACGTCAGCTGATTGAGGGAAACTTCCGATTGTCGTTGTTGGAAAATCTGGTAATTGTAAAGCTTCTTGTTGCGCTATTTGGCGGTTTTCATACGATGTTTCACGAGAAAATTGTTGTTCTGTTACCGCTTCAATTAATTGTTTAACTTTTTGATTTTGACGTGAAGCATCCGCTGCTAATGCCTCAATTGCGTTCGTACTATGAGATACAGTCTGTTTAGCACCCTCATCAGTTGTTACAAGATGATCGGCAATCTGAATAATTTCTTGGATTTTTTCATCAGCAAATGATAAGGCTTCTTTTAAAACCACTGCAATTTTTTGTTCTGAAGCTGTCGTAACCGGAACATGTTGTAAACTACATGAAGATTGAATCCATGCATTCTCTACACCACTTAACGCCAATACTGTTTTGACATCTGAAGTTACTTGCGCCAAATTTGCTGACCAAATATCACGCCCATTTACACAACCAATCGCTATTAATTTTTCTGTTGGGAAACCAAATTTGCGTATAGCTTCCATATTTTCTTTTTTTCCATGAACAAAATCAAGTCCAATACCTGCAACAGGTAATTTAATAAGTCGATCATAGGCCGTCAATGCTTCAAAATATGTTTCTATAAGCAATTGAGCACCCGTTGTTTCAGCTGCTAATTGTTGATATATTTCTTCGACAAGCTTCACTTCGTCGTCTGCTAACGTTTTTGTTAATGCGGGTTCCTCTAACTGAATCCATGTAGCGCCCGCTGCAGTTAACTCATTGATTACTCGTGCATATAGTGGAATTAACGCTAAAATATATGCCGCTCGTTGTTGTTTGCTATATCCTTTTGTTAATGTTAAAAAAGTATATGGTCCGATTAAAGTTGGCTTCGTAATGACACCCAACTCATTTTTTGCTTCTTCAAAGTACTCAAGTAGGTAGTTATGTTGAAAAGATAGAGCATCCTCTTCATATTCAGGTACAATATAGTGATAATTTGTATTGAACCATTTGGTCATTTCGCATGCTACTACATCTTTTGCACCTCTAGCCATCGCATAATATGTATCTAATGATGGCTGATTTCCCTGTGTATGATAACGTGCCGGCACGAGACCAAACATCACTGATAAATCTAATATGCGATCGTATAATGTAAAATCACCAACCGTCAACAAATCTACGCCTAAAGCTTGCTGACGTTTTAAGTACGCTATGCGCAAATCATGCATTTGCTGTCTAAATTCCTCTTCGCTAATAGCATCTTTCCAAAATGATTCTACGACACGTTTCCACTGACGATTATCTCCAATATACGGATAACCAACGACTGTTTTTACTAAATTCATACAACGTACCCCCATTATATTTTTATAATCCAAAAACAAAAAAGTCGTTTCCTTTAAAGGAAACGACTGGGAGGTTCGTTGAATACAAAAAAGATCATTCAATCTCTTTTTATAGACATTCATCGTACGCATCACCACCTATTTCCACGTAGGTTTTGGCTGTACTAGAAGTTGGCAGGTAATCTGGCTAATCAATCGACTACAATTGATTTACAGTTGCGGGACAGCGTCGGAGTTTCACCGAACTTCCCTTTTAAGCTTTCAAAAAAGCACCATTTCTTATACGTTATTGAATTATTTAATACACTATATCATACATATCGGAGTAATAGGGTATTATTTCTGAATATTCTTTTTGTTCTAATTATTCTAACATAACAAACAAATCGCCTGATCATTATTTTGCTAGTTGATGTCATTTTATTGCCGTATTCTAATTTCTAATCGTCTATTATTTTTATTTTTTGTTCATTTTGATGCTGTCATTTTCGTATAGTTTTTTTAAGAAATTCATTCAATGATCTTTTCATTATGCCATCGGAGCATATTTTACCCCCGCTATTAATCTATATCCATTGAACACATCATTTGCTCACCCTTTCTGTGATTTATAATAGGACAAAAAAACATGCAGCGTATAATCACGCTACATGTTACGGTAAATTAATAAGGTGCACCATCTAAAAATTGACCATTACGATAGTCAGCAAATGCTTCTTTTAATTCTTCATTGGTATTCATAACAAATGGACCTCTTGCAGCAATTGGTTGACGGATTGGCTGCCCTCCAAAATAGGCAATTTTCGCTGGCGTTTTTGCTTCGAAACTAATAGTAGTAGCTTCGTCATTGACAGCAAATGTTGCTGCTTGAAATTTACTAGCGTTTTCTCCACTAATTTTGAGATCACCTTCTAAGACGTAGACATTATTGCTAAAATCAGCTTGTACTGGCAAGTGATAGCTCGCACCTGCTTGTAATGTCACGACCGCAAAAGTGAATGGCGTAAATTGTTTTAGAGGCGAGATCAACTCTCCAACTTTACCAGCATATACTTCTAGTAAACCGCCTTCTATCTTAGCTGTAGGCACATCTTTAAATGCTAAATCTTCGTATTGGCCATCTACTTTTTTATGCTCACTTGATAAATTAACCCATAATTGCATAACACGCGCTTCCTCACCATGATCCGGGTTTTCATTGTGAATAATACCTCGTCCAGCTGTCATTATTTGAAAATCACCTTCTGATAAACGGCCACCTGTCCCCGTTTTACTATCATAATGTGTCAAGCTACCATCAAGCACATACGTCACCGTTTGAATTCCCTTATGGGGATGATCTGCAAATGTATTATGAGCAAATGTATCATCTGCCAAAATAACAAACGGATCATTCGCTTGTAAATCCCTTGTATCTAAAACTAAACGTACTGCACGTCCCTCGCTTTGTTGTAGTGGAATCGTGTGAATTTCATTTGGTTTTAACATGATAATTGGCCCCTTTCATCTAGACAACAGTTGTTGTATAGTTGAAGTATAAACGCTAATGAAGAAAACAACAACGAACAATATGCATCGTTTGTTGCTTAGGCAACACGCTATGTGAATTGTTGTGAAGGAGGTCCACTATATGTCAGAGATTACTGATCCACGAGCCATTCGAACACGAGAATTACTCGATGGTGCATTTAATACATTGATTCGTAAAAAGAGTTTTGAGCAAATTACCGTCAAAGATATTACGGAAAATGCTGGCGTAAATCGTGCAACATTTTACGCGCATTACCTAGATAAATATGAGATGCTCGATACTGTTTTAGGCTCACAATTAAAAATGATTATGCAGACTCACTTTTCTTGTCATCAAGCATTAACTGAAGAAACACTTGAAAAAATGATGCTTGCTATCTTTGATGTCCATAATCAGATGGCTTCTCAATGCCACACAGGCTATCAGTCCATTCACAGACTTGTCGAGGAAACCATCAAGCGTATGATGACAGATTTCATCGCTGCTTTACTGCCTTCTAACAGCTATCAAACAACGACTGCTACAATGATTAGTTGGGCGATGTATGCCGCTTATGCACAATCGCTAGTAGAAAAAAATACGTCCGTAAATGAGCTTGCGAAATTCACTGCACAACAGCTTATTCGATTAATATAACTAGCTTTTTGACATCATTATACAAAATACACCAACAACTGTGATCATGTCGTAAAAAGCTAGACATGATGAGCAATTATCTTCACCCATCATAAAATCACTTCTTGTTGTATGCCATTTGAAGTGTGGTGTCCATAAAAAAGACATCTCCCTTGTTAAGGAGATGCCTTCCCATGTTTATAATTTCACAAGCATTCTTCCACGTGCCTGTCCTTTTAGGAGCATAGGCAACTTTTCTGGTAGTTGCTGTAATGAAATTTCTTCTAAGATAAAATCCTGTAAATTGGTTGGTTTAAAATTGGTTGCGAGTCGTTGCCAAACTTGGCGTCGTTTTTCCATCGGACAAAATACAGAATCAATACCCAGTAAATTCACGCCGCGCAATATAAATGGAAATACACTAGTTGGTAAATTGGTTCCTGCTGTTAAACCACTGCTGGCTACCGATCCACCATACGTAATTTGACTTAATAATGCTGCTAAAGGTTCACCGCCAACCGAATCAACTGCTGCTACCCAGTTTTGTTGTCCTAGTGCACGAATTTTACCATCATATACAGCTTCTCGCGAAATAATAGTTTTAGCCCCTAGTTGCGTTAAATAAGCATGCTCTTGCTCTTTACCTGAACTTGCTTCCACATCATATCCTAATTTTGATAAAATGGAGACAGCGAAGCTACCTACTCCACCAGTAGCACCAGTGACTAATACCTTTCCCTTATGCAGCGTCAAGCCATTTTCTTCTAAACGCATGACAGATAATGCTGCTGTAAAACCCGCTGTTCCAATCGTCATCGCTTCTTTCATCGATAGACCTGCTGGCAACGGTACAATCCATTCAGCAGAAATTCGTGCATATTCACTAAAACCACCAAAATGAGATACGCCGATTGCATAGCTTGTTGCGATTACTTCATCGCCTTCTTTATAACGAGGATCCTCTGATGATACGACAACACCCGCCAAATCAATGCCTGGAACAAATGGATAAGAAGTTACTATATTGCCATTTGGGATAGAAGCAAGGCTATCCTTATAGTTAATAGATGAATAGGCTACCTTAATCAAGACGTCTCCAGCTGGTAAATCAGCCAAAGTTAATTGACGAACCTCAACTACAAAATCATTTGTATCGTCTACAATGAGCGCATTAAATTTTTCTGTCATATGATCATTCTCCTTCTTTTTTTATAATTTGAATAGTACGGGATATTTCATCATTTTTACAAATGATAGCCTTTAAAATTCGAGTAATCGTATTGTTTTCCCTCGCTATTCACTGCGACAATTACAGGAGATCGCGGCGGTGAAAATAGGCTATTCTTTTATCCTATTGCTGCTCTTAATGGTTTACATAGCTAGCAATTCTGTTTTTTTATCCATTGTAAAAAGCGGAAAATAACGTGCCCAAAATACCACTACACTAAAAACACCTTGCCAATCTGGTCTTCTACTGCTGAAATTGCTGTTTTATATTGCTGTAAACTAAATTGCGCACTCGGCTTCATTAGCTCCAACTTTCCGGCCTCTATGAGCTGAATTAATTGTTTGAAGGTCGATTGCCATTGCTCAACAGTTACTTGATGATTCCAATGACGCAAATGAAAAATATTTGCCTCTACATATGCTTTATTGACAATTGCTGACCAATTTACTTGCTCACCCGAAAGTAATCCAATCGTCAAAAATTGGCCATTGGGACGCACAGCAAAAGCTAAGTTATTGCCCTGTCTTCCTCCTATTGAGTCAATAGCGGCATCCGCTCCACAACCATTTGTTAATGCCATGACTGTTTCAAATAATGACATCGTCGTTGTATCAATAACTACCTCCGCTCCAAGACGCAGTAACTCCTCTGTATGATGATTATTTCTTGTCACTGCAATGACGCGAAAACCGTAGATTTTTGATAGTTGAATATAGAGTTTACCAATAGCTGAATTACAGGCATTGACGAGCAAAACGTCTCCCATTTTCAACTGTAGCACTTCCCTACTTGTGACAAAAGCAGTCAATGGATTTATATATAATTGGGCAGCAGTTATATTATCAATACTACTAGGAATCGGGATTGCAAAACGGGCCGGTGAAGTCACATATTGCTGCCATGTGCCTTGCCCAAGAAGCGGTAAGACACGCTGACCAATTAAATGCTTATAATCGCTACTGCCCACTTGTTCTACTATACCAACACCTTCATAACCCGGTATATAGGGCAGATCGATACGATGACTATATGAACCACGAATCGGTATTAGATCAGAAGGATTAATCGGTCGAGCAATCATGCGTACTACTAGTTCATCTTGTTGTGGTGGAGAGATGGAAATGTCCTCTAACTGCAGCACTTTTTCTGGCTGCCCAAATGTTCGGCATATTAATCTTTGTCCTCTCATTTAATTGGCCTCTCTCCTTTTGCTGTCGTTTTATGATCTTGACTAGTATGATACGCAACTGTAGGTTGTAATTCAAATAAATAAACCACTTTTTATTTAGTAAAAACCATATACCAAAAGCGATTAAATGCTTTTGGTATATGGTTTCAAATACTTACTTGGGACTAACTATTATTTTCGCCTGACTTTTATCTACTAAAAGTAGTTCCAAGCCTTGTTCCACTAAATGAGCCAAAGTAATTTTCTTGGTAATTACTTTTTTAACATCCAATCTCCCAGATGCAATTAAGTCAATTACTTGTGGAAATTCATTGGCATAGGCACAGCTAAAATTCAATGTTGTTTCTTTAATTAATGGCATGATAGCATTCATCGTTACATCAATTGGAATGACCGCTACAACCGTTACTGTACCACCTGCATCGATAGCATTCATCGCACTCGTAAATGTTGGTTGTGCGCCCGCAGCTTCAAAAGCAATATCCACTCCACTACCTGTTATACGCATTATTTTTTCAACCGCATTTTCTTCTAACGGGTTAATCGTATATGTTGCACCAAGCTCTCGCGCCTTCTCAAGTCGCTCTTTAGAGAGATCGACGACAAATGTCGTTGTAGCACCAGCAGCCTGTGCCGCTAACAATGTTAATAAACCAATTGGTCCTGCACCAAAAACAGCTACAGTTTGCCCTACTTTCAAGCCACTTTTACGCACTGCATGGAAAGCTACTGCAGTTGGTTCGACTAATGCGGCTTCTTCCAACGACATATTATCTGGAATTTTATGCATTCTTGATGCTTCCGTCACCGCAAATTCTGCGAAACCTCCATCTTTAGCAAGACCGAGAAATGCTCCTTGAGATACTGTACATAAATTATAGCTACCTTTTCTACAATGAATGCATTTACCACAATATAAAATAGGTTCTATCGTTACGCGATCTCCCACCATCACATTTGTCACATCTTCACCAATTTCCACGACAGTGCCTGCAAATTCATGGCCCAATACCAAAGGTGCTTGATCGCCTGTAAAAGCATGAGCTGCTTCGATAGGAATACCTGCACCATGATGATATGCATGTAAATCAGAGCCGCAAATACCTGTCTATTCCACTGCGACTTTTGCTAAACCCGTTGTTACTTGTGCTACCTCTACCTCTTCAATTCGAACATCTTTGGCATTGTATATTAACGCTGCTTTCATCTATTCATCCCCTTTTGAATTAGAAAAAATTGTCACAATACTACTACTTTAGTATAGTCACATTATGCGTAACACTCAACGGAAAAGTACGATATATTGCTACATCAATACATACTATATGTTAGAATGACAATGATTCTAGAAAATGAGGTGATAAGCTTGGGCTTCTTACAATTAAATGCCATACACAAATCCTTTCATCGTGAAGCAAAGGTATTACATAATATCAGCTTAACGATAGAAGAAGGTGAATTTTTTGTTCTTGTCGGTCCTTCCGGTTCTGGAAAAAGCACCTTACTCAAAATAATAGCTGGTTTAGAAAAAATGGATGGTGGGCAAATTCTTTTGAATGGTGAGCGTATGGATACACGTTCACCAAGAGAAAGAAATCTCTCAATGGTTTTTCAAAATTATGCACTCTATCCTCACCTAACCGTAGAAGATAATATTCTTTTTGGTCTAAAATGCAAGGGACTCGATCAAGAGCAACAGCAAAAACGACTGCAAGAATGTATCACACTACTTGGGCTTGCACCTTATAGTAAACGAAAACCAAAAGAGCTCTCAGGAGGACAACGGCAGCGTGTAGCCTTAGCTAGATCAATCGTCAGTCATGCCCCTCTTTGCTTAATGGATGAACCTTTATCCAATCTTGACGCTAAGTTACGTGCGCAAATGCGTATAGAAATCAAACAATTACAACAGACTTTGGGATTAACAACAATCTATGTCACTCATGATCAAACAGAGGCAATGACTATGGGCGATCGTATCATGGTATTACATCAAGGTGACATTCAACAGATTGGTACACCACTTGAATTGTATAATCAACCAACCAATCTTTTTGTCGCACAGTTCATCGGTTCGCCTACCATTAATAGCGCGCATGCTATTTTGAATGACCATACATTAATTATTGCAGGCTGTTATTCACTAACGGTGACTGAACAGCAATATGCTGCATTGCCTCAAGATACAGCACTGATCATCGGTATTCGTCCGGAACAACTAACAATTGGTTGTGACTTTGAATTACCTATTGTTGCGCTGGAACAGCTTGGTCATGAAACGCATATTACGTTACAAATGAAAGAGCAAAGTTGGACGCTTACTTTACAAGGTCAACATCATTATCAGGTTGGTGAGTCCTTATCCCTCACAGCTACAACTATTCTTTTTTTTGATGCTCATACAACAAACTT
Organism: Kurthia sibirica; assembly: GCF_003143975.1. Taxonomy (GTDB): domain Bacteria; phylum Bacillota; class Bacilli; order Bacillales_A; family Planococcaceae; genus Kurthia; species Kurthia sibirica. The sequence goes on from NZ_QFVR01000012.1 coordinate 82,410, forward strand.
CATTCGATAAAAAAGAGCCTGGGACAGAACAAAAATAGTATGTCTCCCATACGAATCATCAAATCAATGGAACGCACAGAAAACGACGCCTGCGGGAATAGCATGAGCTGAAAACTCCACAGGAACGTAATGATGAGGCGTTGGAAGCCATGTCCGCAGCAGAAATGGATTGAAATGAATAATCCCGTATGATTTCGAAAAATCATACGGGATTTTCTCTGTTGAAAACACGTTTGTCTCAGGCTCTTTTTTATAAGGTTTCATAGATTACCTCACCCATCTGACTAATATTATAGCCTCCAAGTGCCTTCACTTCTTCTTGAAATAATCGTGACGTTAAGATCGATTTGACCTTATTTATTAATACTTCGTTAGCTGCTGTTTTAAACAAGACAATATCATAACGTTCTTCAACAAGTGGTATAAAATCAACATTGACGAGTTTAGCCGTTTGCTCGATTCCTACAGCAATTTGAGCATAGCCGCGCGCTACTATAGATGCTACGTCTAAATGACTCCTCTCTTCATCCTCATACCCCATAATAGTCGTACGAGGAATTTGATGAATACGCAGTTTTTCATCCAGTAAAGCGCGTGCACCCGAACCCTTTTCTCGGTTGATTATACGTAAATGAGGTCGAGTAATGTCTTCAAATTTTTCAATGCCGAGAGGGTTACCTTTTTCAACATAAAAACCAGCACGTCGTGTTAATAAATTGATTAGAATATATGGATGACTAACGAATATTTTTTTCAAATAGGAAGTATTGTATTCACCCGTATCTCCATCGTACATATGCATACTCGCAATATCGCAGTCACCATTATACATCGCTAACACACCATTATAACTACCTTCATGTGAACGTAATATTTTAGCTTCCGTCTCTTTTTCAAGATATTTACCTAAAACATCTAAAACGACGTCTTGCCCGCTAATAATTAGTTTTGAAGGGGCAGGTGAAGGAAGTATTTTCGATGTTTCTATACTTATTTTTTCATGACTGCCTGTTTTATTGCGGTTAATATACGCATGTAAATCCTCTTCATTTACACGCATTTGACGTCCTACCCTAAAAACAGCTAATTCCTTTTTTTTCACTAAATCATATATAGTAAGTTTTGACACTTTTAATCGCTGCGCAACCTCTTCAATCGTATATGAATAATCCTGTGGCATGTCTAACTCTCCTCCCATGCTGCTCTTTATAATTCTACCGTATTTATAAAAAATATGGCAAAAAGAAATCTTTTTTATATTTTTTCTTTCCTTTTTTGTTATAACTAATTATAATTGGTTATGTCTTGTTATAACGAGCTATAAAAGGAGTTCGAATTTCATTGAAAAAGATTTATAGTTTATTAGGAATGAGCTTCTTATTTATGATGATCCTTACAGGATGTACAAGTAATGATGCTTCGAAAGAATCTTCAAAAAAGCACACGACTGAATTAACGATTTCAGCAGCTGCAAGCTTGCAGGATTCTTTAGTGGACCTTCAAACGATTTATAAAAAGGAACACGCAGATGTTACATTACAATTCAATTTCGGCGGGTCAGGTGCATTACAACAACAGATTTCACAGGGTGCACCAGTAGATTTATTTTTCTCTGCTGCTCAAAATCAGTTCGACGCCCTAATCAAAGATGAGTTGATTGAAAAAAAACATGGCATTGATCTTTTATCAAATGAGCTTGTATTAGTCGTTCCAAAAGACAATGAAAAAAAAATACATGCATTTAAAGATGTAACAAAAGCTTCAAAAATTGCACTTGGCACACCTGAAGTAGTACCAGCAGGTCAATATGGTCTTGAAACATTAAAAAAATTGAAGTTATGGACCACGCTTGAAGCAAAAACTGTCTACGCTAAAGACGTTCGACAAGTTTTAACATATGTTGAAACAGGTAATGTTGATGCAGGAATTGTTTATAAAACAGATGCCCTAACAACCAACAAAGCGACGATTATAGCTACAGCAAAAAGTGAGTGGCACACGCCTATTATTTATCCAGTAGGCATTATTAAAGATAGTAAGCATATGGAAGAAGCGCAAGCATTTTATGCGTTTTTACAGAGTGAAAAAGCGATGAAAGTATTTGAAAAATACGGTTTTAAAGGAGCAAATTAATCTATGAGTACCGAATTTTGGACTCCTCTTAAACTATCGATCGAAACCGCATTTGTAGCAGGAATCATCGTCTTAGTTGTCGGCATTCTATTAGGCAAATGGATGGCAAAAAGACAGTTCAAAGGGAAGCTTTTATTCGAAACAGTACTTTTATTACCGCTCGTATTACCGCCCACTGTCGTAGGATTTTTACTCATTATACTCTTTGGGAAAAACAGCTTTGCTGGCGATTTCATCGTGTGGTTATTCCATGCCCCCATCATGTTCACATGGTGGGCAGCTGTTATCGCATCGATTGTTGTCGCCTTCCCACTTATGTATCAATCAACCAAAACAGGGTTCGAAGGTGTTGATGAAGATATCGAAAACGCTGCGCGCATTGACGGCGCAAAAGAGTGGCAGGTCTTTTTCTTCATCTCCATTCCCCTAGCATCAAAAGCGATTATATCCGGTGCCATTTTGAGCTTCACCCGTGCACTTGGTGAATTCGGTGCAACGCTCATGTTTGCAGGAAATTTACCAGGGAAAACACAAACTGCGCCCCTCGCTATTTACATGGCTATTGACTCCGGTAATATGACGCTCGCTTGGTCGTTGGTCATTAGTATGATTGCCATTTCCTTCATTATGTTATTACTCGTCCATCTTATAAAAATGTGACAAGAAAAAGTTACCTGTCCAAAAACAAGCAATCATCTAAATTTGAGATAAAACAAAAAAACTCCTGTCTATTTGGCAGGAGTTTTAATACTATTAACCACCGCTAATAGGTGGAATGAAGGCAATCGTATCTCCTTCTTTAACAATTGTATCATCGGTTGCAAATTCCTCATTGACTGCAGACATGACCTGCGCTAATGACATCAATGGATATTCTATCATCAACCACTTTTTCACATCAGCCACACATTGATTTGCAAGTGGTGCAGATAATTTTTGTTTCCCCATCACTTCTTGAAGATGAGCGAAAAAGAAAATTTCAATCATTGCTTATTCCTCCTCTCTCTTTGGTTTACCTTGTGGATAGGGAATATTCTCCAACTGATCGCCAATCCAAGCAGTTCCATCTTCCCAATATTCCTTTTTCCAAATAGGAACAATTTGTTTAATTCTTTCAATAGCAAACTCATTTGCTTCATAGGCTACTTTTCGATGTGGCGAAGAAACAGCGATCACCACCGCAATATCTGAAATGGCCAGATGACCAACGCGATGTGTAATAGCTAGTAAAACATCCGGCCATTTCACGAGAATTTCTTGTTCAATCTGTTCGAACATTTTCACTGCCATTGGTGCATAGGCTTCATATTGTAAGGATAATGTTTTTTTGCTCTTTGTCATTTCGCGTACCGTACCGATAAATAACGTGAGCGCACCGGCATTACGACTCATCACTTTTTGACGCATTTGCTCTACATCAATTGCCTCATCGACAATTTCAAATTTATTGTGCTGCATGATTCTGCCCCATTTCCTTACGTAAAAACGCCATATATTGTTGTGAATCATCGATTGAAAAAGCGGGGAATTGCGTACAAGCTGGTCCAGTGTAGGTTGGCCAATACAAAACACATATAATATTTTCTAAACTCTTTAATAAAGAGAAATCTTCCTCTAATTGTAAAATTACAATTTTAGGGAATTTTTCTTTTTTATATCCCTCTACTAAGACAAGATCGATATCAAAATTTTCATAAATAGCTAATATAGTAGCAAGCGACCATTCCTGCTGGTGAATACTCATCCTTAGCATACCGTCGCCCTCAACCGCTGTGATTATCGCACCCGCTTTTTCATGACGCGCACTATCCTTTGATTGATCATTATTTGGCATCCCACCATGCCCATGATGTTTGATTGCTGCGACGCGATAGCCGTCTTTTTCAGCTTGTATAATTAACTGCTCCATCAATGTCGTTTTACCGCTATTTTGATAACCTACAACTTGGAGTACTTTGTGATATTGTCCCATGGCCACTCACTTCCTTGTAAATCATCTAGTAATAATACATCAACTAACATCTCTTTTTCGTAACCTCTTGAACCACCTGGTAAAACAATGAAAGCATCTGCTGTTGCCAAAGAAGATACAGCACTCGATTTATTAAAACCGGATGGCGTCGCAATAAGTTGACCATTAGCAAAATGAATAGTCGCACGTACGAAGCGCGTAAATGGATTAGCTTTCGTAAAATCTTCACCTAGTAGCGCTTTTTCTTTTCGTAAATGTGGCTTTGCACTGCCCAATATACGACGAATAATTGGTTTTACAAATAATTCAAATCCTACATAACAAGCTGATGGATTACCCGATAATCCAAATAATAGTTGACCATTTAGTGCTGCAACCGTCGTTACGCTGCCAGGTCTCATCGCCACTTTATTGAATAATACTTCCGCTTCAAGCGCTGCATAAATTGCTGGTAGGTGGTCGAAATCTCCAACAGATACGCCCCCTGTTGTAATCAGTAAATCTACTTCTGACAATGCTTCCTTTACCACATCGATACAAACAGCTAAATCATCACTAAATTTACCAAAATATTTTACCGTAGCACCTGCACGTTCGATTTGTGCCATTGTCATATAGGCATTACTATTGCGAATTTTCCCTGGAACTAGGGCTTCATTAGGTTCTAACAATTCACTTCCTGTCGCGATGATGCCGACGATTGGCTTACGAAATACCGGTACCTCTGCATAACCAAATGTGGCAAGTAAAGCGACTATTCCTGGGTTAATAGACTGCCCCTTCTCAATAAGTATGTCACCTTTTTTTACATCTTCACCTTGATAGGATATATTCGTTCCGGTTGTATATGGTCGTTTAATAGACATGAATGCTTGTCCATCAACTTCTTCATTCATCGTCAATTCCAACATAACTACTGCATCACAGCCCAATGGAATTGGGGCACCTGTCATAATTCGCACCGCTTCAAATGCTTGGACTCTTTCTTCAAAGACAAAACCTGCACCAATTGTACCAACAACTTTAAATCGCACAGCCTGTTCGGCACTTGCTGACTGACTATCCATCGCACGAATGGCAAAACCATCGTATGGAGAACGATTAAATGGTGGAACATCTTGATCTGCTGCGATATCCTGTGCTAAAAACCTTGTATAAGCTGATTCTAAACTAACATATTCTTCCGGTCCTTCACTAGCATAATTCATAATATGTTGCACTGCCTGTGAAACAGCCAGAGGGATTCTTTTTTCTACCATATTCAACACTCCTATCCTAATAACTGATAATAGATTTTTTTTGCTTGTTGCTCGTCTCGTATACCATGTATAACAACACGTCCATCTTGGAAAAGAACAAAACGGTACTCCGGCACTTCATAAGACAATAAATAAGCATTACTTTGAACATGACCATGTTGCTGAAGCTGTTGGACCAATTCAGAAAAATTGTACTGAATTGCTTTCGGTGGTCTAATTTGCACAGCATCTCTACCGCATAATACATCAAGTTTTGTTTGGTTTTCGTATGCTAAATAAGGATGTATCGCCTGCTCACCGCAGCATGGGCACTGCATTTTTCGCATCTTTCCAACATCGATGTCCATATTCTGATTTTGCCAAACATCAAAAGTTTTATATTTCCGATTTACAGCTTCTTTATTATTCGTTACTAATTTCAAGGCTTCTGCTACTTGGTAAGCTGCAACAATTTGAACAGCTGGACTAATAATGCCCGCTGTATCGCAAGTTAACGTTGAAGTTGGTATAACATCAAGTAAGCAATGGAAACAAGGTGTCTCTCCGGGAATAATTGTATACACTGCACCATAACTACTCACACATGAACCATACACCCATGGGATTTTATATTTTGTACTTATATCGTTGATGATAAAACGAATATCAAAATTATCCGTAGCATCAATCATAACATCCACTGTCTCTAGAAGTAGTAGCAACTCGGGGCTCGATGCATCTAAAATATGAGCATCAATTATTACTTGTGAGTTAATAGCTTGTAGACGTGCTTTTGCTGCAATCACTTTTGGTAGTTTTTCATGTGCATCTGCTTCTGTATAGAGTTGTTGCCTCTGTAAATTACTCCACTCTACATAATCGCGATCAACAATTGTTAATCGACCGATACCTGCTCTTACTAGTGCTTCTGCGCTAGCACTGCCTAGCGCGCCAACACCAATAATGAGGACATGTTTTTGTTGCAATAATTGTTGTCCATTCATGCCAATTGGACGAAATAGTTGCTGTCTCGAATAACGATCCTCCATTGATGTTCTCCACCCTTCTTTTTGTTATTTTAATTTGACGTTTGGATTTATAGCTTTATAATAAAACTCACTATACTAGTAAGGAGGCTATTAATGATGCACCCGACACATAATGAGCATGCAATTTCTGCTGCCATTTTAACGGTTAGTGATACGCGAACCGAAAAAACAGATAGCAGTGGTCTGTACATTCATGAAGCTTTATCTGCTGCCTCTTTTTCAATTCAAGCTTATCTGATTGAAAAGGATGAACCACTTCGGTTAATCGAACATATAAAAAAATGGTGCCAAAATCCCTCAATCAATACGATTATCGTCACTGGCGGTAGTGGATTTTCACCACGAGATCAAAGTTTTGAAGCACTGACACCGTTATTTGAAAAAGAAATGACAGGCTTTGGCGAACTCTTTCGCTCTTTAAGTTATGATGCCATTGGTCCAAAGGCGATGTTCAGTCGTGCAACAGCTGGTTGTCGTCAACAAACTGCTATTTATCTCATCCCTGGTTCTAAAAATGCCGTTACTTTGGCGATGAAACAATTGATTATACCAACCGTCCAACATTTTGTTGGGGAATTGAATCGCCCATGATCATTGCAGGTGTCATCTTAGCGGGTGGTCAGTCTTCACGTTTTGGTCGCCATAAAATGTTTGAAGTTTTTCAGGGTTTGCCATTGTACCACCATAGCCTTAATGCGCTTAGACAAAACAATCTTTGCCCCATTATTATCGCAACGAATGATGCACTATTCCCATCTTTTCCACCGCATAGCGATGTCACTTGGCTCATTGAAACACCAAGTCATCAAGGCCCGCTTTTTGCATTGCATCAGCTCTTTATTGAGAACCCTGATATCGAATGGTTTTTCGTCATCGCAAGTGATATGCCCTATATGTCTGCAGACTTCGTAAAATTATTACTGCAAAAAATCGATAGTTGCTATGATGCAGTTATACCACAACAGTCTGCACGTATACAGCCATTAGCTGCACTCTATCGCCGGAGCGCGCTAGCAACTACAACGAAACTAGTGGCAAATAATCACCGGAGCATGAAAGCTTTACTTGCTGAAATTCGTGTGCATTATGTAGATTTCTCAGTTAACGACAATGTTTTTACAAATATAAATTATGAAACAGATTGGCCCAAAGGAGATAAATGATGACAAACTTTACACATTGGAATGAAGAAGGTAGACCCAAAATGGTCGATATTTCTGATAAAAATCCTTCTAAACGTACAGCGATCGCCCGAAGTATCATTACATTATCAAATGCCGTTTATGATGCTATTCAAAATGGACAGATTAAAAAAGGAGATCCCACACAGGTCGCGCAAATTGCTGGCATCATGGGTGCCAAAAAAACAGCGGATATTATTCCGATGTGCCACCCTATTATGTTACAAGGTACAGATTTTACGTTTGATTATAAAAAAACGGCAGAAGGCTATGAACTTCATATAGAGGTAGCTGTTACATGTAGCGGAAAGACCGGTGTCGAAATGGAGGCATTAACGGCCGTGTCTGTTGCTGCACTAACATTTTATGATATGTGTAAAGCCGTCGATAAAACAATGGTCATCAAAAATACGTATCTTGTACAAAAAACAGGCGGTAAAAGTGGAACTTTTAATTACGAGTAAACAAACTATTGGGGCTGGGACAGAACAAAAATAACATGCCTCCAATACGAATAATCAAATCAATGGAACGTAGTGACGAGGCGTTTTCAGCCATGTCCGCGGAAAGCGTTTTTCGCAGTGGAAATTGATTGAAATGAATAATCCCATATGATTTCGAAAAATCATACGGGATTTTCTCTGTTGAAAATACGTTTGTCTCAGGCTCTTTTTTTATATATTTACTGCTTTCTTTTTGTTATAAGCAACAAAGTATATAGCGCCTACAAATAATGCGCCACCCACTGCATTACCCAAAAATGCTGGAATTACATTATCAATTAATTGCATCCATGTTGCATGACCAGCAAAGATTGCTGCTGGAATCACGAACATATTTGCGACAACATGTTGGAATCCTAATGTAACAAAAGCCATTACCGGGAACCAAATCCCCAGTATTTTACCGACGAAATCATTGGCACCAAAACATAACCAACAGGCTAAACATACTAGCCAGTTACAGCCAATTGCTGATACAAACGTATGTAAAAATGAGTCACCGATTTTAGCATCTGCAATTGCGATTGTTTTATCTAAAAAAACACCTGTTTCTGTTAAGCCTAAAAAATGCCCAAATGCAAAGGCTACAAATAGTGCCCCAAGTAAATTAGCTACCGTCACCCAAAACCAGTTATATAATAATTGCGAAATATTTATTTTTTTTGCAAAAAAAGCCATTGGTACAGTCATCATATTCCCTGTAATTAAATCTGCTCCAGCCAATAATACTAAAATTAAGCCAAGTGGGAAGACAGCTGCACCTAAAAATGTGACAAAACTTCCCCATTCAGCAGGCATTGCCGCCATCACACGAATATCTAATAAAAAGCCTAATGCGATAAACGCGCCACCTAAAAATCCTAACACAAGCATTTTTTTTACTGTTGAATCTACTTTTTCTACACCGATATTAATTGCTATATCAGCGATTTCTGCAGGTTTATTAAAAGCCATTAAAAATTACATCTCCTCAAGTGTCTAAGTATCAAATTTACGCTCGTTACCCACCAATATGAGACATTTCAATTTTCGATTTTTTTCTCTCGGCCATTGTCTGCTCATTACGTTCATCGGAATAACGATCTTTGCGTTCCTTCCATACAGTCGAAATACAGTTCTTGATGGCTGTATCGTCCTCATCAACTCGCAATAATTCACGTAAATCTGTCCCTTTAGTGGCAAATAAACATGTATAGAGCTTACCTTCAGCAGAAATGCGTGCACGTGAGCATGTTGAACAAAAAGATTCTGTCACGGAGGAGATTACTCCGATCTCTGTCTTTTTATCCTGATACTCAAAACGTGATGCCACTTCTCCTTTATAATTTGGAGCAATTGCTTCAAGCGGTGAAAAAGTATTCACCTGTTCAATAATGTCTTTTTTTGCTACAACATCATCTAATCGCCAACCGTTTGAATTGCCGACATCCATATATTCGATGTATCGAAGAATATGTTGTTTACCTTTGAAAAATTCGGCCATTTGAACAATATCTTGTTCATTTTTCCCTTTTTTTACAACCATATTAATTTTTACTTGCAGCCCTACTTGTGCCGCTTTTTCAATTCCTTCAAGAACCGTCTTTACTTTACCTCTTCGACCATTCATTTCTAAGAAACGATCCTCATCCAATGAATCTAAACTGACTGATACACGTGCCAAACCCGCATCCTTTAAAGCTTGTGCATATTTTTTAAGCAAGGTTCCATTTGTTGTCATAGCAATATCTTCTACACCCTCAACCCCATGAATCCTCTTGATTAATTGCGGTAAATCTTTGCGTAGTAAAGGTTCTCCACCTGTAATGCGAATTTTTTGTACACCAAATCCTACAAAAACTTTTACCAGTCTTTCAATTTCTTCAAAACTTAAGATTTTTTCATGTGGTAAAAATGCATAGTCTGGTCCAAATACTTCTGCTGGCATACAATAGCTACAACGAAAATTACAACGATCTGTTACGGATATACGTAAATCCCTAAGCGGTCTTTGAAGTTGGTCTACTACATGTTTCATATGCAATTCCTCCTTCTATCACGAGTTCAATGAACTGTCATTTTGTAATTGAATGCGTTTTTCATGCGTATATACATTCATCGCGTCTTTTCTGATAAAGCCAACAGTCGTAATCCCTAAACCCTCTGCCAATTCAAGAGCAAGTTCGGTTGGTGCAGATTTCGATAGGACAATCTCACAACCAATTTTAGAAACTTTTAACAAGATTTCTGAAGAGATTCGCCCACTAAATACAATAATTTTATCGTGCATCACTATATTATTTCTTAAGCAATAGCCATATATTTTATCGAGTGCATTATGGCGTCCAATATCCATACGACCTAAGACAATACCTGATTTATCACAGAGTGCCGCATTATGAACACCACCTGTTTGTTGAAAAACATCCGCTGAATTTTGTAACGCACGCATCAAGCGGTAGCAATCTTTAGGTGTGACACGCACATGTACGTCTGTCATTTTTTTGGCTACAAGGGCGTCATTTGCGAATACAAAACCTTGACGACTAGCGCCACAGCAAGAAGTTATATAACGCTTATTTTGCATTTGTTGAAAATAAGGATTTACTTTTTTGGTTTTCACATGAACAAAGCCTTCTTTTTCCTGATGCCAAATACTTTCGATTTCATCAAAATTACGAATCACCCGTTCAGATGCCAAATACCCAATCACCATATCTTCTACGTATTCCGGTGTACAAACCATCGTTACAAATTCTTCTTGATTAATTTTTACAGTCACTGCATATTCTGTAACGACTGTATCTTTCACTTTCTGGACATCGTCACCAACAATACGTAGCACCTGCCTTGTCACTGTGTTTTCCATCAGGCACCTCCTTTATTGACTAATCGGATCTTCAAAAACAAATACGGATATGGCGATATCTTCTTCAATTTTAATATCTGAAAAAAGATGGAGTAGCTTCGAGCCAACTAATTCCTCCATACCTTCTGGTGTCTGTTGCGCATAGAGGTCTTGAATCATTGTTGTACGCGCAGCATGCACCATCTTCAATCCATCTGCCGTACTTGCGATGAATTTTTCCGTTGGTGTCACATTGCCTGTCAAAGTTGATATTGCCATGTTTTCTACAAAAACTGTATGGATACGTTCTGGACCCTTGCCAAACAAATCCTTTCGTAGTTTACGAATGATATCGTTAAATTCATGGATTTTCTGAGACATATTAAAGATTCCCCCAACGTTTTTTTACTTTATTTTTCTATTTCGACTGTGAGGATACCCTTACAATTCGTTAATGATATAGCAACTTACAGGAAATTTAAAGTATTAATTTTAATGAGAATAATTATCACCAAACAATATTTCTTATTTGTTATTGTGTAACTTTGCTAAAAGTACTATAATTATTTCAGTTAATAATGGGTTTTTCTTCTTGTTATTATTTTTGGTATTTTCTTATTCAGTAGCACTGAGCGAATACTTTAAATGATTGGAATGAGTGATATCTTTTATTCAATTTTTTTCAATTAAAAAGTAGATTGGATTATTAGCAAGTCATGTTAATAATTTTATCCACCATGTATAGTCAACATACTTTTTTGCGTATGTTGATTCATGGTGGATTTTTTTTTAGAAAGTTCTGATACGCAGATGTACACTCGTTAATTTTTCAGCATTATTACATTTTAATCATATATTTGTAGCAAATAGGGAATAGCTAATATAACAAGACAATTAAAATAGATAGCTCGATTCACTATTCCCTACTTACTTTCAAAGCTAACTTGCTGTTCATAAGTATCAGAATATGAAAACGGAGGAAATAGCCATGACCCAAATCAAAATTAATGGTACACCCTATGATGTAGCAGATGATGCTACCATTTTAGAAACAATTAATGCTCATAAGCTTGAACATCCCCAGGTTTGTTATGTACCAACAGTTGACCCTATCCAAACTTGTGATACTTGTATTGTAGAAGTAGATGGCAAACTTGTCCGTTCTTGCTCGACAAAAGCTGTCAACGGCATGGATATCCAACTCGCATCAATAAGCGCTAAAGCAGCACAAACGGAAGCGATGGATCGCCTACTAGAAAATCATATGTTGTATTGTACAGTTTGTGATAATAACAATGGTAACTGTACACTGCATAATACGACTGAAATGATGGGCATCGAACATCAAAAATACCCCTATACACCTAAGGTTGAAGAAAACCCTATCGATTCATCACACCCTTTTTATCGCTACGATGCTAACCAATGTATCGCGTGTGGTCAATGTGTTGAAGTATGTCAAAACCTACAAGTAAACGAAACATTATCGCTTGATTGGGAAGCTGAAAAACCACGTGTCATCTGGGATGAAGGTGTTGATATCAATGATTCGTCATGCGTCAGTTGCGGTCAATGTGTCACAGTTTGTCCATGTAATGCATTAATGGAAAAATCAATGCTAGGTGAGGCTGGCTTTATGACGAGCATCAAACCAGAAACATTAGAACCAATGATTGACTTAATCAAAGAGGTTGAACCTGGTTATAGCGGTATTTTCGCTATCTCTGAAGTAGAGGCTGCTATGCGTAGTAAACGTACGAAAAAAACAAAAACCGTTTGTACATTCTGTGGTGTTGGTTGCTCATTCGAAGTGTGGACGAAAGATCGGAAAATCCTTAAAATACAACCATCAGAAGGTCCTGTCAATGCTATTTCAACATGTGTCAAAGGAAAATTCGGTTGGGACTTTGTTAACTCGGAAGAACGTATTACAACACCATTAATTCGTAAAGATGGCGAATTTGTTGAGGCATCTTGGGATGAGGCTTTGGATTTAGTCGCAACTAAATTAGGTGGCTATAAAAAAGAATTTGGTCACGGTTCTGTCGGCTTTATTTCTTCATCCAAAATTACGAATGAAGAAAACTACCTCATGCAAAAAATGGCACGTCAATTATTTGAAACAAATGACGTTGATAACTGTTCACGTTATTGTCAATCTCCAGCAACAGATGGCTTATTCCGTACAGTAGGTATGGGGGGCGATGCTGGCACGATTAAAGATATCGCACAAGCTGGGCTTGTCATCATCATCGGCGCAAATCCTGCAGAAGGTCATCCTGTATTGGCGACTCGCGTGAAACGTGCACATAAATTACACGGCCAAAAGCTGATTGTGGCTGATGTTCGTAAAAATGAAATGGCCGAACGCTCCGATATCCATCTTCATCCAAAACAAGGTACGGATCAAGTGTGGTTAATGGCTGTGACAAAATATATGATTGATCAAGGATGGCATGATGAAGCATTCATCACAGAGAATGTTAATTTTTTCGATGATTTTAACGATGTCTTAGAAAAATACACCTTACAATATGCTGAGAAACACACAGGTCTTTCACCTGAAACATTGATTAATGTAGCAAAAATGATTCGCGATGCGGATGGTACGTGTATCCTCTGGGGTATGGGTGTAACACAAAACACTGGCGGTTCAGATACATCCGCTGCAATTTCTAATTTATTATTAGCTACCGGTAATTATCGCCGCCCTGGTGCAGGTGCCTATCCACTTCGTGGACATAATAATGTGCAAGGTGCTTGTGATATGGGTACATTACCAAATCTACTACCTGGGTATCAAAAAGTATTAGATGAAGAATCTCGTACTAAATTTGGTGAAGCATATGGCGTAACTATCCGCCCTGAATTAGGAAAAACCAATATGCAAATGCTCGATGCTATTGAAGCAGGAACGATGAAAGCCATGTATTTAGTTGGCGAAGATATGGCACTTGTAGACTGCAACGCTAACCATGTTGATAAAGTATTATCTGAATTGGACTTCTTTGTCGTACAAGATATTTTCATGTCACGTACAGCACAATATGCCGATGTTATATTACCAGCTGCCCCTTCTTTAGAAAAAGACGGTACATTTACAAATACAGAGCGCCGCGTCCAACGTCTATACAAAGCTTTACCAACACTTGGTGACTCGAAAGCTGATTGGGAAATTATGCAGTTGATTGCTAACCGTTTAGGTGCTGACTGGAATTATAGCCATCCAAGCGATATTTTCGATGAAATTGTCAGCCTTGTTCCGCTATTCAAAGAAGCCAATTATGATGTGTTAGCTGATTGGGGTAGCTTCTGTTGGGGAGATGCAGAAAATGGTACAGATACACCATTACTCTATGAAAATGGTTTCCACTTTCCAGATAAAAAAGCACGCTTTGCTTTATATGACTGGGTAACGCCATATGAATTCGAAGATCAATATGATTGTCATATTAATAACGGCCGTATGCTGGAGCATTTTCATGAGGGGAATATGACGAATAAATCAAAAGGAATTCAAGAAAAAGTACCAGAAATTTTCGTTGAAGTATCTCCTGAACTTGCCAAAGAACGTCAGATTGAAACAGGTGCCCTCATACGTCTTGTGTCACCGTTTGGTGCATTAAAATTGAGCGCTCTTGTCACAGACCGTGTATCTGGCAATGAATTATTCTTACCGATGAATTCGACAAGTAAGGATTCGGCAATTAACTTCTTGACAGGCCCTGGTGCTGATATTCGTACTTCTACTCCAGCTTATAAACAAACGAAGGTCAAAGTGGAAGTATTAAAACCAAGAGGGAAAAATCCACTTCCTCGTACAAACCCACGTTATAAAAAACGTCATCCACAAAATGGAGTCGAAGTGCAACGTAAATGGAATCGCCCAGATTATGTTCACTTAACAACTGATAAGGGGGAGTAAGCAATGGCTGCACCAATAAAAACGATTAAAAAAGAAGTGTTATCTGAAGAACAAATAACGACTCAAAAATTAGCGAGTTTGAAAAAACTTGTCACTGACAATGATCGCGCTGTTACACAAATTTTGACGCTCATCGGTGAATTGGATTCAATTGGCGCACTAGAAGCCGCCAATAAAATGCTTGAAGCGAAAGAAGAAGTAGCAAATATCGCATTAGGTCAGCTGACAAGCAAACCCGTGACGAATATGATTAATAATATGATGGGTGCTGCTGGTGCTCTTGCTGAATTAGATCCCGCTGTTACAACAAAACTTGTGGCTGGTTTGATGAGTGGTGTCGATGAGGCCAATAAAGCGATTGAAACGACCGATAAAATCAGCAAACTCAAACTAATCAAAATGATGAATGATCCGGATGTAAATCGTGCGATGAATTTCGGCATTCATTTCTTAAAAGGACTCGGCAGCAATTTAAAATAGTAAGGTGGTATACCGAATGTTAACGAACGAAAACATTGTAAATGCATTAAAAGATGTCCATGATCCGGAGCTCCATAAAAGTGTTGTTGAGCTGAATATGGTAAGGAATGTACAAATTTCCGATTCGCATGTATCACTAGAAATTATTCTCACTATTAAAGGCTGTCCATTAAAAGCGAAAATCCAACAAGATGTTGAAGAAGCCATTATGGCGCTTGGTGCGACAAAAGTTTCCGTACAATTTGGTACGATGACAGATGAGGAGCGCATGATTTTAACAGCGTCTTTAAAAACGCAGAATGTGGATGGTCAAGGTATGCCAAAAATGCTTGCACCTGATTCTGGCGTGCAATTTATCGCAATCACAAGTGGCAAGGGAGGCGTTGGTAAATCTACGATTACGATTAATCTAGCAACTGCTCTTGCACGTCTTGGTAAAAAAGTCGGAATTGTTGATGCAGATATTTATGGTTTCAGTATTCCAGCAATGATGCGCGCACAGCAAAAACCAACGATGATTGATAAAATAGCGATTCCCGTTGAAATCGATGGTGTAAAAATTATGTCGATGGGCTTTTATACGAAGGACAATCAACCCGTTATGTGGCGTGGTCCCATGCTAAATAAATGGATTCGTAATTTCCTAGTGAATACACATTGGGGTGAGCTCGACTATTTACTGCTAGACTTGCCTCCTGGTACAGGCGATGTAGCAATTGATGTTGCAGCGATGATTCCACAAGCCAAAGAAATTATTGTAACAACACCTCATAATGCAGCTTCCTACGTAGCCTCACGTGCAGGCATGATGGCACTTCATACGAAGCATGAAGTATTAGGGGTTGTAGAAAACATGGCCTATTTTGAAACGCCAGATGGTAAGAAAAATTATATACTCGGACAAGGTGGCGGCGATAACCTAGCACGCTCATTAAATTGTAGTGTGCTCGCTCGTGTACCTTTCGCAAAACCAGAAGAAAATACCGGTTCATCTATTTATGATGAAGACTCTACCGTAGGTGAAGTATTTACACATCTAGCAGAAGACATCGCCTTTAGTTAAAAAAATCCCCCTCCTTGATTGTAATCATCAAGTGAGGGGGATTTTTTTGTGTATTACTTCGTGTAACCTGCTTTACGTAATACTTGTATAAAATAAAAGCGATATGTATTTTCAACGAAGCTTTCTAAGGGTAAACCAACATTCAGTTGATATTTTGAAAAAATAAAGAAAAATCGTTTATCCCATTTCAAACGTAAGAGTTCTCCTGCTTCCTCTCCATATTTCTCTGTAAATTCTAAAAATAAAGGTTCAAGCATGCTCGCACAATGCGCCTTTAAACTTCCTAGTGCATCGGCATCCTTATTTTTTTGAAATTGTGTAATCCACAGCGTTATTTGCTCATCCATCGATTAAAACCACCTTTTATAATTTGAGTTTCTTCCTATTATAAGTATACTATTTTTCATTATTTGGTGCCTATTATTTCACCATACCCCCTTCTCCTACTAAAAATAAAAAAAACCTTATATAAGTCTACTTCTTTCGAAGTAGCTCATATAAGATTCCTCTGTTAAAAAATGAGACATCATTGCTTGCAGGATTTTTTTTAGTTCATTTTATTCTTTCTTCTCAACCCTTTAAACATAAATGCTGAAAGTGCTACAAACATTGTACCTAAACCAAGTAATAATTTAGTAAATGTATTTTCAGTACCCGTTTGAGGTAATGTAGAAAGATTACCTTGCCCATTAGTTTTTGGAACTGTACTATTTAGTAAATTTGGTGTTGCTAATGGTGTTGTTCCATTATTAGTTGCTAAATTATTCGGTAAATCTTTCTTAATCGTATCATTTAACGAACCCAAACCATTATTTGGTATTGGTGTTGGTGTAATTGATTCTATAGGATTCTTTTCTGTTGGTACTCCACCCGTTTTTGGTGCATCAGAAACAGTAGCTTCCGTTGGTGTTCCCATATGATCACCAGTAATTGGCGTTGCTGTAATCACTTCACCTTTTTCTAAAGGACGATTAATCGGAATACTATAGTTGCCATCTTTATCGACCGTGCCTTCACCGATTTTATTACCATCTTTATCTTTTAAGATGATTGTATCGCCTGGTACACCTGTACCTTCTACTTTATTGTCACCTTCGTTTGGTTTTTTGATCGTTGGTTTATGCGCTTTTTCATCATATGGTGCTTCTTTTACCGTCGCATCCGTTGGTGTTCCTACATTTTGCCCAGTATTTGGTGTAGCCGTAATCACTTCATCTTTTTTCAGTGGACGGTCGGTTTTGATGCTATAGTTGCCATCTTTATCGACGGTGCCTTCACCGATTTTATTACCATCTTTATCTTTTAAGATGATTGTATCGCCTGGTACACCTGTACCTTCTACTTTATTGTCACCTTCAGTTGGTTCTTTGATCGTTGGTTTATGCGCTTTTTTATCATATGGTGCTTCTTTTACTGTCGCATCCGTTGGTGTTCCTACATTTTGCCCAGTATTTGGTGTAGCCGTAATCACTTCATCTTTTTTCAATGGACGGTCGGTTTTGATGCTATAGTTGCCATCTTTGTCGACGGTGCCTTCACCGATTTTATTACCATCTTTATCTTTTAAGATGACTGTATCGCCTGGTACACCTGTGCCATCTACTTTATTATCGCCTTCAGTTGGTTCTTTGATCGTTGGTTTATGCGCTTTTTTATCATATGGTGCTTCTTTTACTGTCGCATCTGTTGGTGTTCCTACATTTTGCCCAGTATTTGGTGTAGCCGTAATCACTTCATCTTTTTTCAATGGACGTGTAGTAGATGTGATGAATGTTCCATCTTCTCCCACTGTGCCTTCACCGATTTTATTGCCATCTTTATCTTTTAAGATGATTGTATCGCCTGGTACACCTGTGCCATCTACTTTATTATCGCCTTCAGTTAGTTCTTTGATCGTTGGCTTATGCGCTTTTTCATCATACGGTGCATCTTTTACTGTCGTATCCGTTGGTGTTCCTACATTTTGCCCAGTATTTGGTGTAGCTGTAATCACTTCACCTTTTTCAAGTGGGCGATCCGTTGGGATCGTGTAGTTGCCATCTTTATCGACCGTGCCTTCACCAATTTTATTGCCATCTTTATCTTTTAAGATGATTGTATCGCCTGGCACACCTGTACCATCTACTTTATTGTCGCCTGCAGTTGGTTCTTTGATCGTTGGTTTATGTGCATCCGCATCATACGGTGCATCTTTTACTGTCGCATCCGTTGGTGTTCCTACATTTTGCCCAGTAT
>NZ_QFVR01000013.1 GCF_003143975.1 Kurthia sibirica
TTTATGGTAAGATGTGTATAGAGATTCATTGCCTCATTCCTTTCAATAGTTGTCTTCGTAAACACTATTTTACAAGGTTTGAAGTGATGAGTCTCTTTTTGTGTTGCACTTAAAGTGTAAATCTAAGATATATAAAAACCATTCGTTGCTAAAGTTACAGTAGAGAGAGAATAATGGGGGTAGATGAAATGACAACTGAAAACAAGCGTTCAACGTTAAGTGGAAAAGGTGTAGAGGTGTATTTAGAAGGAGCTTATACAAGGGTAAAAGCGAATGGTACGTTAGGTGTGAATGTGATTCCACGTAAGCGTAGAGATATTAACCCAGACGCTCCATATGCGGGTTCTTACATTCGGACAGTCGCATTTGAACTTCTCCTGACTAAAGTTAGGAGATTCTTAGGAACAGAGCATACTTATGAGCGTATGTCTTTACTCACAGCGGTTTCTCTTATTAACTAAGCTAACTCCGTAGTCCCTACGGTTAAAAGTCGTAAACCTTCGGTTAAAATGTTTCTGCTTGCATTTATATCTCTATCGAGATTTGCATGGCAATGAGGGCATGTCCACGTCCGAATATGCAGTCCTTTTTTACCGTCACGCTTGCCACATTCAGAACAGATTTGACTAGATGGAAACCATCTATCGACTTTGACGATTTCTTTGCCATACCAATTCGCTTTATATGTTAATTTAGCGACAAATTCAGACCAAGAAACATCGGAAATGTTTTTCGCTAATGTATGATTTTTCAACAGACCTTTTACGTTCAAGTTTTCAATACAGATCACATCGTGGTTTTTGATGATTTCTGTACTTAGTTTATTTAAGAAATCAGTCCGTTGGTTCATTACTTTTTCGTGAAGTCTTGTGACTTTACGCTTTTGTTTTTGGTAGTTGTTCGCCTCAAACAGACGTACATTATTCTTTTTAGCGTTTAATGCACGTTTGGATAACTTACGCTGTTCACGTTTCAACTTCTTCTCCATTTTAGAGGTAAAGCGGTTATTACTTATTTTCTGTCCATTAGAAAGAATCGCAAAATCAGTAATACCTAAGTCAATACCGATGGAAACATTCGTTTTAGCGTGTTCATAGATTTCTTCTTCACACAATAATGAAACAAAGTATTTGCCACTTGGTCTAAATAAAATCGTTGCATTGATAATGCGTCCTTTCAACACTCTACTTTGTGCGAACGAAACAAGTCCCAATTTAGGTAACTTTAATTTTTTATCAACAATCGCAATATTATTGTTTGTGAATTGTGTTGTATAACTTTGAACAGGACTCTTTTTACTTTTGAATGTTGGTTTCGCATTTTGTTTCTTAAAGAAACGAGTATAAGCATCAGCTAAATGTTTTAAAGAAGATTGAATCGCAATGCTATCCACTTCTTTTAGCCATATTGTCGATTCTTCTTTTTTCATTTTCGGTAGCATAGCAGAGCAACTGTTATAGGATAATCCTTTACCTGTTTGAGCGTAGGTTTCGTTCCATAACCCTAGAAAATGATTATAGATGAAACGAGAACAACCAATGGTTTTCGCAATTAATACCTGTTGTTCTTTATTTGGGTAAATTCTAAATTTATAGGCTTTGTGGCGTAGCATTGTATTCACCTCACTTTTCAATTAATTATTTTAATATAATTATATCATATTTTCTTACAAAATATCAATTATTTGTTATTAAAACAGCAAAACAAAAGAAAATGCCGATTCATCTACACGACTAAAGTCGCGAGTGTTCTCGGTACAAAGAATAAATAAGGTTTATTTTAAAAAACATAGAATTATTCTATGTTTTTTATTTTTTATGTTAAAATATCTAGTGTTGGGGAATAGATAGTGTGACTAATAATATAAAAGGAAGTGTTTTCGTGATAGGAAGTCGTTTATATGCAGGGCATAGTTCAAATAAAGTATTTGCGAATCAAATTGAATCAATTCATGTGAAAGATGAACCGATTGAAGAATACCTAAATGTAAGTGAAGGAATTTATAGTGTGCGTGATGTGAAGTTCGCAACAATGAATAATACGAATTTTTTAAGAGGGCTACCAAAGGTTTATATGACCGTAGACGTATCTTTATTAGCATACAACGACAATCGAACTGATTCGGAATTTAAAATCGTCACAATGGATTCAGCTGGCGAAATAGTCGTAGACGTAAATCGAGAAACAACAAGCCAATTTCGATACGAATTAAATGATAATGATTTAAAGGAAGTCATAAGTGGTGGCTTTTATCGTGATGGTGCGAACTATGAGCGCAAGTTAAACGAAGAATTACGTTCAAGTGTATTTTCGGATGAAACCAGTCCAATCAATGTATCTGTTTATAAGTTAGATGATGTAAATTCGATTCGTGTTGTAAATGAACAATCTTTTTCAACGCCAATAAGTAATGTTCGAGAAAGTGAATTGAAAAACTTACTTCAAAATGGGTTCCTGTCGGTAAAAGATAAATCATTAGATGAAACACACATGAAAGCTCCAGAGCCGATAGTTGCAACGAACCCTATCGAACGTGAAGCAAATCAAGAAATTGAAATCAACGAACATGATTTATTACAAACAGATAAATCGCAACAAATAGAAACAGTTGAATTGGAACCGATTAGTGAATTAGCTGTTTTTGAAATTGAAGCAGATGAACAGTTGGAACTTGCTAATCAATCAGCTGAAGAAGAAATGATGGCGATTGAGCGTGAACGAGCACGATTAGAAAGAGAAGCCGAGCAAGAGTTGGAACGAGAAAGTAAATTAGCTGCTGAACGTAAGCAAGCGTATCGAGAAGAACGTGAGCGTGAACGTAGAAGGAAAGAAACGTTCCAGTCGATTGAACAAGCCGTTAATCCAGTCCAATTCGTGCCACCTAACGAGATGAATACGGTACATGAACAAGTGGATGATGGTGGATTAGATAGATAATATGCGAGCTACTGTTGAATCTCAACTGTAGCTTTTTTTATAGGAGTGATATAGATGGGGTTATCGAGTCAAATCGTGATAAGAAATGAATTTACAAATACACAAAATGCGAGTCGCGGTGCTTCACCAGGTAATTACATCGTGAATTATACGGCTCGTGATGACGCTGCTGAAAAATTAGCTCCTGTTGGAGTAAATAATGCGTCACTTGATCAATATATAGCGTTCTATTCAACACGCCACAAATTAACGAATCAAGCAAAGTCTGAATTTACTGGTAAAAATGAATTGAAAAAGGCACTGTTTTTGCTAGACGGTCGTGATGGTCGAGGGTTCGGTTCACTGGGTTTATCGTACCGATATGAAGAATTAGAAGAAGAAGCCGAGCAAATTCAAGATTGTTTCGATAAGGGGCATACGATTCAAAAAACGATAATTTCGTTTACTACCGATTATTTAATCAAGCTGAAAGTATTACCAGCTGATTTTAAGCATAAAGAAAAAGGTGATTTTGCAGGAAAGTTAGATCAATTGAAACTAAGACGAGCCATTATAAAGGGTGTAAACAAATTTACCGAGCTTGCGAAGTTCGCAAAGCCAATATGGGTAGGTACGATTCAAACAGACACACATCATGTTCATGCACATTTAACGATAGCTGACAAAGTGTTTAGTAAGGCGAGAAAGTTCATAGATGGTACAGAAAAAGGGAAAATCACAAAACATGAGCGTGAAGGGATGCGGAGAGGAATTCATCGAAGTTTACAAAGTGATAAAGGGTTCGCACATTACCATTCAGGTATAGAAAATGCGAAACAAGAATCGGTAGCGAATGTACGAAGTTTAACGGTTCAGCAGATGAATACGAGTGTACAGTTACAACAATTAATCGCTGCTTTACCTGTCGATGAAGAAGAATGGGTATATAATTCCGACTCAAAATCTATGACAAGGGCAAATCATTTAATGAACACGTACTTAACATCATTAGATACCGAGCATGGGGATATTACAGGGGTGAAGAAATTAGAAGCAGAACTTGAAAAGTTTGCAGAAGATTCACTTGGAGCAGAAGAAGGAACGGAAACCACCAAAGTACAATTCGTTGAATTTGGACGACAAATAGCGATGGAGCGAATGGGGAACGGTGTATATACAGAGATTAAAGAGCATTTTATGAAAGAAAGGCGAAAAAAACGCAATCCAACACCAGTTAAAACACCGTTACTTGAAATCGGAGCAAAAGATACCAGCGAGTTAATCGGATTGGCTAAAAAGAATCCAGACGATCTAACGTTGGTGCAATTGCGATTTCAAATGTTTTCGGAGCGAAAGATGAAGCATTTAAGTGAAGGATTAAAGTTTCATGGAGCTTATCGAGAGTTCGGTGAAGCCTTGTTAAATAAGCAAGTAGCAGAAGAATCGTTACCAATCGGGCGATTTTACAAGAATGAAATGGTGACGCATTTTGAATTAGTTGATAAATATAGAGCCTATTTACCCGTAAGAACGGAATCGAGTGGAGAAGAAACACATGAATTAAGTGGATTACGCGAGCATTTGGAGATTCAACAAAAGAATCTAAATGAAATCTTAATGAAAAAGTCGGAAACGCCTCAATTATCGTTAAATAAAGCAATTGAAGAATTCCAAAACGATGCAAACGTTCAGACCTTATTGATGGCTGCTGGAGAAACGAAAGATAGTGAAGGGCATTGCCGAACAGTGAGCGAAGTTTTAGATGATTTGAAGAAAGATGGGACAATGCCGATACCACTTAACACGCAACTGGTTCTAAATAAACTGAAGCAGACAAAATATGCTGATTTGGGGGCGAATATAGAGATTTGGCAAAACAATCTGAATGGCGATAAAGAGCTACCTCCAAAATTTCAAAAAGATTTGAATTCGCACATGAAAGAAGTCGATACCTATACGTTGAAAGGCTTTTTATTGGGTAAATTTCATGCTACGGATATACAACCGATTCAAAAGCAGTTCGTACATCAGCAAAATACTGGTGAACTGCTTCCGTTACCAGAAGAAAAACCGGTCGATAATTTAATGAAAAGTAATACGGCATATCAAAAACGGATTAACGCATTGGATATAGATGAAGTTGTAAATGATTTTAACCCACTAACGGTTCGTTCAGTAGGTTCAAAAGCGAGAGGTGTGTACAAGGAACGGTTGAATGAGCGTGAAGAATCATTAATAGACGCATTGGAATATATCCAAAAAACGAATCAACCAGTAGCCCCTTTGTTACAAATTCAACAACAAATTCAGCAAAAGCAACGGTTCGCAAGGAAGTTGGAAGAAGATAAAAAATTACCTATATCTATAGATGAAGCAGTAATTGAAGATAAATTGAACGCTTCAATTCATTTGGATTATAGTCGTGAACTGACTGAAAAGAATTTGATGGATATTCGCAAAATTCGTGAAGAAACGCTAATTGAAATTAAGACGAATATAGCCCCTGTTACTGTTGAAAATGAAGTAGAAAAAGATGAATCAAATTCACAATTATATAGATGATTAAATAAAAACATAGAATTATTCTATGTTTTTTCTTTTTAATTTCATTGATATAAGGGTTTAAATGGTGCATACTGTTATTATTAAAACAGAAATCAGTAATTGGGTGAAAAGCTGTTTAAAAAAGGAGATAAAACAATGACATTAATAAATTCGCGTGATTTATTTGAAAACATGAATAAGGTTATTGCACAAATCGAGATTTTAACGGAAGTACAACGTTACGGAGGTCATTCAGAAAGCCAAACAAAAGGCTTGGAAATCTGTATCGCAAACTTAAAAAAAGAAGTAAGTACAATCACTGAAAAACTTGACTTGGTGAATGGTTTCTCGAAACCAGAGGAAAAAATCGTGGGTTACTTAGCACCGAAAAAATCACCATTTCCAATGAGTCCAGCACGACAAATGCTTGAAACAACAAAAGAAATAAAAACTTCAGCGAATGAGGAATTAAAAGTTAATTTTTTAAAGGAATTCGATCCATCTAAGATTAACGTGGAAACACTAACGACTGAAGAAGTGATAAAAGCTGAACAAATTGAAGCTGAACATCGTGAGCCTAATTTAGAGGAAGCAGCTGAAGTAATCGTTGAAAACCATGAAGATACATTTGAAACGGGTGAATTTGAAGGTACAGAAGAATTTATTAATGTTGTCACAGATGAAGAAGTAGCAGACGAACCATTAGAAGAAGTAGAAAATGAGCTAGAAGAATTTGAAGATGAAAAAGAATTTGAAACAGAAGAATTTACAGATGATGTGAATGATATGGCGAATAAGAAAATTGACTTTTCAAGTAATTCACTTGCGATGAACCCATTTACAACAGAGGTAATGGAAGGAATACAAGAAAACGAAGAAGTAGCAGACGAAACAGAAAGAGAATCGCACGAAACTTTTGATGAAAATTCGGTTGATGCAGATAACGATGACGAATATGTGCATCCAGATACAGAAGGTATGGTCGGCGCACCAGAGCCGAAAATTCAATTTTAAATCGTATGATAAATACGTGGCGACGTTTGTCGCCTTTTCTGTTCCGAAAAGGAGCACCAACAATAATAACGATTCGCATATATGCGTATATACATATATGCGTATATGCGAAAAGACCAGTAACGAAAGGGCGATTAGAGATGGATAAAATAGTTTTTGATGAAAGTGAATATCCGAATTTAGCGAATTATGCGGTTCAAATGTTCCCTTCAAAACGTCCGATTTTAAATAGAGAACGAGAGATACGTTCAATAAAAGCAAATTTAATGCGACCAGAAATATCTAATGTCATTTTATTAGGTCCAGCAGGGATTGGTAAAACGTCAATCGTAGCTGAAATGTCACGAGATGATAATAAAAATATTTATTTAGAAATCGACTTAGCACGAATGGGGTCTGATGGAGCTAATAAAATGGCTGCAAGATTAAAAGGATTAGCCGATGAAGTCGCAACGTATCAAATGATTGCAAGTGAAAGTTCGGATCAATCGAAAGGACTCGTATTATTTATGGACGAGTTTCACCAGTTGATTCAACTATCGGCTCCAGCAGTCGAATCCATTAAGCCATTACTAGCTATGTCGGGTGCGAGAAATATTCGAATCATAACAGCAACTACGTTTGAAGAATATCAACAGTTTGTACAGTCGAATGAAGCGTTGAATCAACGTCTGCAACGAATTAATATCGCTCCACCCAACCGAGATACGATTCTAAGTATATTAAATTCACTATTGGAACGGTCTATACCGAATAGCTTTATGTTCGATAAAACGATTTTTGAACACATTATCGACTATTCAGAGCGTTATATCCCCTCACAAAGTCAACCACGAAAATCTATTTTTATGTTGGACGCAATGATTGGGTGGCACTTAGCGTTTGGTGACACAATAGACCGTAAATTGCTAAATAAAGTCGTGTACGAAAGTACGGGGATTAACGCCAATTTTGAAGCGAATGTGCATCAAATTACAACCAATTTAAACAAGCGTGTCATTAATCAAAAACTTGCCGTAGATAGCGTTGTGAATCGTTTAAATATCTCTTTAGCAGATATGACAGATGATTCAAAACCACAAGGTTCATTCTTATTTATGGGGCCTACTGGGGTAGGTAAAACGGAACTAGCAAAGGCGATGGCAATGAATTTGTTTGGTTCGGAACGTTCATTAATCCGTTTTGATATGTCTGAATATGCTTTAGAGGAAAGTTTGGACTTATTTAGAAATCAATTAACTGACAGAGTGTGGGAAAACCCGTATTCGATTATTTTACTAGATGAAATCGAGAAAGCCGACAGAACGATTACAAGACTACTCTTACAAGTCTTAGATGACGCTCGCTTATCAAGTCGTCATGGGCGAGAAGTCGTCTTTAATAACGCTTATATAATCGCTACAACGAATGTCGGTGAAGCTGCTTATGCAAATGCGGCTAACTACAATGAAAAAGAAGATTTAAGTGACTACATGGATTTGCTATTAAACGCATTAATCGCTTCGGATAATTTTCCATCGGAGCTGGTGAACCGTTTTGACGCTCTTGTACCGTTCAACTCGTTAAAAGAGGATGCAATTCGTGAAATCGCCAAAATTCAGTTGCAACGGGTAGTGAAGATGGCGAAAAAGAAACATAACGTTGATTTGTTTTATCACAAAAACGTCATTCAGCATTTGGTCGATGAGAAATACGATGAAAATACGCGTGGCGGTGGTGGTCGTGGAATGAAACGTAATGTGGAAAATGACATCATCACAAAAGTGGCACGATTCATCAATGAATATCCTGAAATTAAAAAAATCGCGATTAAATCAGAGGGCGAAAAACGTTCTGAAGATAAATTCCGACTAGAAAGTAAATCGGTGATTGTGGTCGGTGCGTATGAAACGAAGAAAACAATCGGTTCAGAAAAGGGTGGTGGCACATATGCGTAGCCGTTTTAAATTACCGTTTAGTTTGAATGTAAGTACCTTTGATTTACCCGTAACATTCGTTACGCAAGGCGGAAATACACTTTTCAAACGACAAATTACTGTTCGTACATTGGTTTTAGTTATGGTTGGTGTCCTCTTGTACTTCTTATTAGTGACACAAACACCTCTCGCAGGTGGTGGGTTCATCGGTATTATCACTTGGTCGATAGGTTACTTCTGGTTAATTTACTTATTAGCTGCTCCAACGAAAACAAAATTGATAGGAGCGTCCAATTTAAAAGCGATGTACAACTATGTCGCTAAAAGTAACCGAGAATTTAATACAACAGATGATGGCTTTTATGAGCCAATTGAAAAGATGATTGATATTCACGAAATTTCCGAAGCGGATAGCATGGTGATATTTAGTAACGGTGATGTGGGGTACATTTACGAGCTAATCGGTAATGCGTCTATTCTAATGTTTGAAGAAGATCAAGCTCATGTATTAGGAGCTTCACGAAACTTCCACCGTAAATTAACGCCAAACGTGAGTATTTATTATGATTCAGCAACCGAGCCACAAAAAACAGAAACGCAAGTAGTGAATTTATTAGATAAGCAAGAGAATCTAATCAATAAACACCCTGGTCTAATGCAATTGATGGACACGCAAATAGACGTATTGATGAATTATGTGGGGAGCGAATTTAAGTCACTACATCAGTACATGATTGTAAGAGCAAAAAATCCAGTTGCTTTACGAGATTTCGAAAATTGGTTGAACCTACAAATGGATAAGAGCAGTGGGTTCTTAACGGATTTCAGAGTATTAGATTATGAAGAAACGTGTCAATACTATAAAGAATTGCTATCTGCTGAACGAGTGGAAGCCTTAAAAACAAAAGAAGATAAAGCGGAATAGATGATATTCCCCCGCGTGGCCAACGAAACGTTAGGCTGCGTGGCTAATTATGATACATCGGTATCGCCAACATTTTAAATAAAGGATTGTGATATAGATGGCAAACGTAAGTATGAACACAAGACGGTCAATGAAGAAGAAAAAAGATACAAAAACAAAGAAGGACAAATTAAAAGATATTTTAATGAGTAATCATTTCTTAAAGAAAATCACACCCGAAGTCGGTTATCATTTTTCGAGTGATTATTTTATGATTGATGACAATTACGCAACGATTTTAACCGTTTTTAACACAGAAGGTTCGGACGATAATCTAGGAGCAATGTGGGGAATTAATATGATTCCTCGTAATCTTGGTGAAGGTGTTGTGACACGCCAATTAACGTATGTGAATCAAGCGGAACAAAAATGGGTGGAGAAATATCAAGGTAAGGCTGACGATAATGTGAAATCAGAAGTAGGCGATTCACAAAGCTCAAATCAATCGAAAACAAAACTGCTAACCGAGAAGAAATCAAGAGATTTAACAATAATTGCAGAAGATTTAGCGAGTGGCGATTCGTATTTATATGTGTCTTTCAAGCTATTAATCAAAGCAACTAAACTGAAAAATTTAGAGGAAGCCGTTGACCGAATCACGCGTGAATTTGATACAAATTTCGGTGGTGTTTATTTAGCACCATTCGAGGGACGACAACAGGAAGATTTTAAGAATCTAACAAAACGTGCTGAAGATCAAATCGGACGAAACTATATGTTTACGGCTACGGAATTTGCGGGCTTTTATAATATTGTGACACATGGTATCGAGGATGTACGAGGTGAATATGTGGGGCAAATGCGAGCTGACGTAAATAATGCTGCAGTGCTGTGGGATATGAATGATTATGATTCACACGTAATTGTAGCTGCTGATAACAAAGCTGTTACGCTAGGTCATAATGAATCGTATTTTGGTTCATCAACAAAGGCTTCGACTTTATGGGGCGTGAAATTGTCGCAAAGTGCCTTGTTAAATAATAAACGAGTCGTACACTTTGTACTGAATGGTGCGGACGTAACCAAAATCGGTGTAAACCTAAGCTCACTTACTTCGATGGTTTCGATGTCGAATGGTGATATTAACCCGTTTGAAATGTTTGGTGATTCAAAAGACGAGTTAGGTATATACGCGGCACATTTAGAGAAGATTCGACTAATGACACAACAAATGAGCCGAGATATTGATGATATAGCATTGAACATTCTAGTCGAGCAATTAAATTTGTTTTATATCGGGCATAAAATGTGGGTGCGTAATGCGATGGAGAACCGAGAAAAAATTCGTATCGTTGGAATTCCACATAATAATGTTCCGAGGTTACGTAAGTTTTCTGGTTACTTAGATAATGCGTATTCTTCATATTTAAGTATGAAAAATGTCGACCCCAACGTAACAAGGTCATTAGCTGGTTTGTCAGGATTATTCAAATCAATGCTAGAGTCGAATGGTGATTTATTCGATACAATTACTTCAAATAACGTTGATTCAGCTTCGATTAAACCGCGTGTCATTTATGATTTTTCATCGTTAATGATGCGTGGGACAGGTGTTGTAATGGCTCAATTTATCAATGCACTTGGTTTCGCTACATCGAGTTTAAAAGAAGGGGATGTCGTTATTATTCATGGAGCAGATAGAATTGACGAGGGCATTTTACAATACACGAAACGAGCGATGGACGATTTAAGAGCCAAGAAGGTGCGTGTAGCATACTTATATGACGATACAGATAAAATGTTGGAGAACACGAAATTAAACAGTATGGCGAAAGCGGACTGGATTTTAACAGGCTATATGTCAGTGCCAGCTGTTCAATCGTATCAAGAAGCCTTATCAGCTCGAATTCCAGAAACATTACGCTCGGCAATTCTATCTAAAAATGATACACAATATTACCTTCGTCGAGGGTTAGATAACATCATTTTCGATTCAGATTTATTATTCGATTAATATGAATTAAATATAAAAACCTACATTTATTCTATGTTTTTAAAAATAAACATAATCTATTTTTGGGTTTCTTTTTATTTAAAGTTAATTTATTTTTGTTTTTTCTCTTTAGGTTATGAATCGTATGTGTTATCATTTATTCATTGATAGCGTTGAGTTTTTTCGGCAATCAAGCGTTCTTTGATAATAAAATAACAAGAAAGGTGGTATCATTTTTGACTAACTTTTTTCAAGAAAGAAGTGAGCTAAATTTACGAGTTCACTCTAAGTTTCTCCTTCTCTTTTTAGTGTTTATTATCGTGTTTACATTGTCATTTTTATTCACGCCAAAAGCGACTGAATATTTACCAGGCGATTTTACTTCGATTGCAAATGCAAAAGACAGTGAAGATGAAAATAAACTTGATTCCATGCAAGATATATCGAAAGAAGTTTCGAAAGATGGATTAAGTGAAGATACAGAAGATGGAAAAATTGCGGGGAATCAATGGTCTGCGTTAGGTTCAGATTCATCATTCTTTGCAGAGTTTACAAAAGCCACTAAAAAAGTGAGTTATAGTGATTTGAAATCAGAAGGAAAAGATAGTGCATTATCAACTGCGGGTGCATATGGATTCGTTTTACACTCGTCTGGATTAGACCATTCGTTTGTAGAAGGCGATCCCTCTGCCGTATTTGCCAAATTAGGGCGAATCGTTGCGGGTGCTATAATGTTCGTTGCTTTTTTTACACAATCAGCAGTGAATTATTTATTTTCATTCTTAATTACAGTGGCAGATTATATAAATGTGTTCAGATGGTTCAGTAGTGAAGCAATAGATCCAACTTCACCGTTTTCTTCTGTACAAGAGATTGTAGGGGGCGTTTTAAACCCGATTAAAGATTTAGGGATTATTGTACTTAGTATCATCTTTGTATTTTCTTTAGGTTTAGCGTTTCTTGGTTGGAAAGCGAGTGGGAAGAACCCTCGAACGAGCGCTGCTTCTGGAATGACGCAAGCGTTGATGAAATTCTTTTTACGCGTATTTATTATCTTAGTCGGTCCATTATTCATTAGTGTGATTTTTTCATTCATTTTGACCGAAACAAAAGAAGCCTATAAAGGGACATCAGCTTCAGATTATGCGATTTATTCTAACTTAATTGATTTCGATAAATGGGCGAAACATTCACGTCTAGCATTACCTGGTGGTGAATCAAATAATTTAGAGAAAACATTAAGTAGTGGCGAAGTATCGTATGTATCACATAAAGAAATTTTAGATATTAACGCGGACGGTGCTGGTCTTAAAAACGCAAGAGATACACGAACTGCTTATGAAAATCATAAAGAAACAACAATAAGTGGTACGCAAGACGTAGATTTAGACGAAGCAAAAAATGGGTTAATTAATAACTACGCAATGGCGATTTTATCGAAATGGATGACATTAGATGAAGTTACCTCTGCTTCTTATGAATCTTTTGCGAAAAATAATTATATAAACTCTGGTGGCAAGTTAGACAATAAAACCTATTCGGAGTTAATTTCGACAGATGGTAGTTTGTCGGTGAAGCCAAACGGCAAATTCACGACAATGAAGCCACAACCAGCTGAAGGGAATACGAGTAATAACGCACAAACAGGAGCTAAAAACTCTGGTGGATTAAGTTCATTAGGTATGTATAACTTCTTATCAACAACATTCGGTTCGGATGCTTTCACTTTTACACGAACTGATTTGATGATTGGTAAAGCATTTACACCGTATCATGCGTCAGTAGGGTTAGCGGGACGAGGGTTTATCGCTTTCGGGAACTTCTTACTTATGCTATCTACCGTAGCTTCGATTGCGATTTTAGGGTTCATTTTCGCATATAGAGCTGTGGTATGTGTATTTACATCAATTCCACAAGCAATCGCTTCAATGGGAGCTGCTTCATTCGGTTCAATTAAATACTTCGTCAAAATGCTAGTGATTGTGTTTACAGTTGGGCTTGAATTAATTGGTGGAGCCGTATTTTATATGATTTTCCAAAAGTTAATCGTGGGTGTAACACAATTAGGTGATAAATTAGCTGGAAAGGAACAAACTATCTTTTCACTGGTTACAGATAATGTTGCTTTAGCGGGTTCTTTAGGAAATACGGCTTACGGAACAATTAATATCGTGATCGCGGTATTATTACTGTTTTTATCAATCCGTTTAATTTCAATTCGAGCTTCGATTTTCAAAGGAATGGGTTCAGCATTTGAAGGTGTATTATCAAATTTATTTGGAATTTTAGATAGTAGCAAACAACCTGCAATGGCAGGGGGCATGGGGAATAAATCATCGAACTTATTAGGAAATTCACCAAATGGGGGTACAGGATTGGCTCGTACATCAAATGATAACGGTCCAACTTCTGATTTTTCTAAACAGAAAGCTCAATTAGGTGAAGGTGAGGGTGAAGATGGTACAAGAGGTGCGATTGGGTCACGAAACCCGTCACCAAATGGACCTCGTTCCAACGGACGAGCGAAAAAATCGAAAGCTGATTTGCAAAATGCAATAAGGGCAAAAGAAGCTGAACTTGGTCGTCCATTAACCAATGCAGAAAAGCGTAAAGAATTAGCCAAACAACAAGCTGCTAAACAAGGAGCGAAAGCACTTGGTATGGTTGGAGCATTAGCTGATTCAGAAACACTTAGAAATGCGGGCAAAGGTATCGAAAGTAAGCGACAAGATAAAATCAATGAAGGATTAGACCTTGAAGCGAAACACAATGCCGATGCAAATGATTTATCAAAAGGTGCGATTAACGGTGACTCTGGTAAAACAAAAGAGCTACAAGACCTTGAAGATTACTCAAATGCAGAATCGAATCTACATGGAAATGGTTCGGAAGTTGAAAGTGATTCAATAAACCATGTAGGTGCTGCTGAAAATAACGAGAACGCGTCAGTCGTTGATTCAAGTGGAATGAATACTGAATCTAGTGATGTGACAGGTATTGAAGCAGAGAACGGAGAACATACATCAGCAATTGATTCAGCTCAACGTGACGGTGATGTAAATGATACGTCTACAGGTAACGTTCAAAGTAGTAATAACGCTGTAATTCCAGCATTTAAACCAACAGGTGATAAAAACCATGACAATGAAGGTGCGAGTGTTGTAAGTAAAGCGAAAGAGCATGAACAAGCGAAGAAATCACTCGCTACTGCTGAAAAAGATTTAGCGAAAGCGAAACAAAGTGGTGATCCACAAGCTATCGAGTCGGCTCAACAAAGAGTTGATAGTGCGAAACAACGTGTGGCTCAAACAGGGAAAGCGAGTGCGAGCGCAAGTAAGGAATTTGCAAATAAAGCAAAAGAAAAATATGCAACTGCAAAAGCAGATGAAAAAACGGCTACAGATAAGCTACAACACGCTTTAGCCAATCCGAATACAACAACACCTGAACAGTTAGACGCGTTGAAACAAGACGTTACAAACAAGCAACAAGCAACGAAATCAGCAAAAGCGAACTTACAACAAGCGAATGGATTGATTGCTCGTTCTAAATCAGTACCAAAAGCGAGTGGAACAAGTTCAACAAGTAAGTCTGGAACAACTTCAAGCTCAACTGGTAAGGGGAATGTTCAAAGCAAGCAACAAGCGAAGAATTCGATACCGAAATTTGCAAGTGTTGGCTACTCAAATAATGCAGTCAAACAATCTTCCGCTAGATTAAATCAACTGAAACAACTTGCAAGTGTCGCTCCAGTCGGTGAAAAAGCTCAATACGATAAAAAAATTCAACAAGCGAGCAGACAATTGAAACAAGTTCAAGCGGGTGCGAGTAACTTATACAATTCGCAACCAGCTAAACAAATGGCTCGTTCGTCAAATGCTCGTGCAAATGTTAGTAAAGTGGCGAAGCAGTATAATGTCGCATACGACAAAAACAATCCGAATCAAAACTTAAACAATCCGAGCAACCTTACAAACGGTGCTGCTCGTAAACATTTAGTAGCGATTCGTGACGCAGAAGTGAATTATCGTAATGTCGCACAAATGAAGAACCCTTCTCCAAACGCTTTATTAAAAGCGAAAAAAGAATTAGGTTCAGTAAAATTTGAAGCATATCGTGATGGATTAGACGAACGTACTTATGAAAATCCGAGTGCAATCAAACAAAGTTTAGAAACATTAAATCGTTCACAAACAGAATATGTTAGAGGAACAGGTAAGGAAAGTTAGTATTAAGCTGATTTAATAACCTATAATAAAATAAATGTAGAACTATTCTACATTTATTTTTTATTTTACTTCTAAATATAGCGTTAAGCTATTGAATAGGTTGTTTTTATATGTTATCGTTTAGATACGTTATCGGTTCTGATATTTGAGTCATGCCGAAATCTAAAAAGGGAAGGAGTTTTTCATGTGATTGATTTATTACACCAGACACTTCCACATATGAACTTCGATGTCATGTGGTCTGTAGACGATTTCTTAGAAAATGGTAAGAACAAGTTCCAGCAATGGGTGTCAGTTGCGATTCTTTTCATTGGTATCGCTATGATGTTCTTCGGAGTATTCCAATTATTTAAAGCTGTAACAGCTCAACAAGGTTCTGGGGGGCATTGGGTTAAAGCAATTATTGGTATCTTCTTAGGCGGAGCAATTACATTCGGTGGTTGGGCGTTAATCGAAAAAATCGCTAAAGGCGGTCAAGAAACAATTAACGACTTAGGTACTGGTTCAGCTTTAATCGACCATAGTACGATTAAACATATTCACGATTATCAGCTTGATCCTTATAAAGTTGATTTGAAAGATAAATAGTTAAGTAAAAGGCACTGACAAATGTCAGTGCCTTTTACTTGTTGTTAATCATATTCAATTAAAGGCATTGAGTATATTTTTATTTCTAGCATTTTTTGAAAGCTCTACATACATAAAAGAATCAACAAAGTTTTCGGTATTTATTAACTCCTCTAGCGATATTTTGGACATCTGATATGCTTTTAGTTTCAGTTCAATATTCTTTGAAATTTTAGTGGGGTATCTTACATATTTTAGGCGTTTTTTAATAGTGTGACTTTGGAAAAGAGATTATTTATTAGCCGTTTTAAAGTGATAGTAATTTCCCAAATGAAAGTTTGGTAAAGTATCTGAATAAATCTGATTTAAGGGTTAATTAAATCTTCTTTTAATGGGTAAATTAGTGATATGTGTTATTAAAAGGGGGAAGGGAACGGATGAAGAAAGTAATAATCCTATTCGTCTTTATGATGAGTTTTGGAGGCATAGTAACTTTAGAATCTCAAGCAGCTTCAACGAATACTTATGCGATAAAGGAACTGAAGAAAATTAAAGCATTAGCAAAGGAAGGAAAAACATTAAATAGTGGCTCACTAAAATTAAATGATCCTTATGAAAAGTTCTTTAAGAAATTTGGAAAGCCCATTTATACATTTACACCACAGGGAGCTGCTTTTAGAGATCATTTTACGAATGGAATACAGATTTATACAAATGGAAAGTATAAAAATTGGGATGTAACCCGTATTAAAAAAGATCCTGTCTATAGTATTACGATGAACTATCTTATTGACTATAAACATATCAAAAAGGTATTCGGCACGAAAAAATCCCTTTCGTATGCTTCAGGGGAATATTTCATTACTTATAAAGTGGGTAAAAACACAGTTAGTTTTAGTATTGGAAGTCCGCATGCGTATGATTTGCCGAATTTGAAATTATATAATAATACATTATTTTATGAATATGGAGTAAGTAAAGGTTGGTAGCGTTTAAAATAGGCATTTTTATGGAGAAGTTAGGTATGAAGAAATGGGTGTTACTAATACTATTAATTTTTATAGGAAGTTACTTTTCAGCAATAATTAGTCCTCAAATGAATGTACAAGCTTCATCAGCGTTTACTAAATCAGAAGTAAAGGCTATTAAAAAGGGGACCTTTGTTCATGCGAAAGCTAAAGGGGTTACTTTGTTCATCTAATGTTGTGCGCCATGAACGTTTCATTTTTGGACCGTATTTCAGTGATTTGGAATTGGATCGACGCTGTAAACTTTGAAGAAAGTTAAGCGGTTATTCATCATTATTTTTATATTTGATATGTTTTCTTGGTCTGGGTTAACTTATTTTTCGGATTTATAAATTGTTGGTCTAGCGTGATGGGTTCTATTAAATTCAACTATTATACATTTACTTTGAATGAAAGTATTATCTAACTCCATTCTATTATGCGATATTTCATTTACCAATTTATTTTTTTGGATATTACTTGCATTTTGAAACAAAATTTAAATTGATAAGATATAAGTTATAAAAAAGATTAATTCACAAAAAAATGATATAATTTACAAGAACGTAAGTTCTGTGTTATTTAATGTTTTTAGCATATTAATATAAAGTTAGTATGGTATGATGGATGAGGTGATATTAAATGAGATTAAGAGAAAACGCTACCGAACAAAAATTAGCAGGTAGGTATTATACCCCAATAGATTTGGCGAATTTTATTGTTAGATGGGGGATGGATGGGACAGTAAATACAATCCTTGAGCCAAGTTGTGGAGATGGTGTATTTTTAGAAGCTTTACGACAGTACGATGGTGATTTTGAATGTTTAGGCATTGAAATTTCTTCCGAAGAGGCTGCACTTGCTTCTGAACGATTATTACTTGATGAACGCTTTAATATTTTGGTGTCCGACTTCTATAAATATTATAATGGTAATCATAATCGTGAAAAAAAATACGATTTCGTTGTAGGAAATCCTCCTTATATAAGGTATCAGTATTTAACAGAAGAGCAACGAGATATACAGAGTAATTTATTGATAGAAAATCAAATGAAATCAAATAAATTAATTAATGCTTGGGTTGCCTTTACTACTGCAGCTGTTAGTTTATTAAAAAATAATTCTAAAATAGCTTTTGTAATTCCAGCAGAATTATTTCAAGTAAAATATGCTGAACAATTACGCAGTTATTTAATGCAAAACTTAAATGAAATTACTATTCTAACTTTTGATGAATTAATATTTGAAGGTATTGACCAAGAAGTTGTTGTATTATTAGGACGTAAAAATACGGATTTTGTTGGAACCCATCAAATGAAAATATTAGAGTTTGTAAATATAAATGATTTAAATCAAAACTTTGATGAACGTAATGATCAGCAGGGTTTTCAGGATATAGATACAACGAACGTGAAATGGACAAAATATTTTTTAAACCCTCATGAGAATAATGTTATTAGTCTACTTAGAGAATCAGAGAGTTGTATTAGCTTTGGGGATATAGCGCAAGTAGATGTAGGTATTACAACTGGGAATAACAGCTATTTTTGTGTGGACAAGGAAACGGCTACGAGCTATGATTTATTAACTATTTCAAGACCGTTAATTGCTAGAAGTGTAAATATTCCGGGTGTTACATTTGAAGAAACAGATTGGCAATGGAATGTTGAACAAGGAGCAAAAACATTTTTATTAGACTTTAATCAATTAACAGATACACAATTAACTGAAAGACAAAGATCTTATATAGAAATTGGCGAACAAAATGAAGAAAATACGGGTTATAAATGTCGTATTAGAGAAAGATGGTATGCAATTCCATCAATTTGGGAACCGGATGCGTTCTTTTTAAGAAGAAATTATCAATATCCTAAGTTTGTTTTAAATAATTATCATGCAGTAAGTACAGATACTATGCATAGAGTGTCATTTCTAGTGGGAACAGACAGAAAAAAAGCTATAATTTCTTATTATAATAGTATTGCTTTTGCATTTACAGAATTAGAAGCTAGAAGTTATGGTGGAGGCGTATTAGAAATCTTGCCTAGGGAGTTAGAAAATGTAACTATCCCAAATATAAATGATTTAGTAATAGAAGAAGAAATCGTGGATGAGTTGTTTGACAGTTTGAATACAGCAATTCGAGAAAATAATGACATAGAAGAAGTATTAGATTTGATTGACAGAACACTACTTGTAGGAAGACTAAATATGTCAGCTGATGTTGTTAGTCAGTGTAGAAAAATTTGGCATAAATTAAAAAATAGAAGAATAAATCGTGGTATTACAGGTAATTAGTATTTTATCTCTTTCATTTGTTTTATACATTTGAAAGGGGTTTTTTGTTTTAAATTAACAATTCTTCCCCATTTAGATGTAAAATTAGTGAAAAATGTATTTAGGAGAGAGATAAAATGGAATTAGAGCAGTTGGTAAGGAATTTCAAAAAAAATTATCTTTTTATGAAAGATAATAAAAAAAAATATAATGAACATTCTACACGAGTTGAATATATAGATCCTTTTTTTCAATTACTAGGTTGGGATGTATCTAATACAAACGGAAAACAACCTTCATTAAGAGATGTAATTCCAGAAAGTTATACAACTGCGACGCTTAGACCTGATTATAAATTTTCAGTTAATGGAATTTCTAAATTTTTCTTAGAGGCTAAGAAACCATCAGTGAACATTACAACCGATTTAAATGCAATTTTCCAAACAAGAAGTTATGGTTGGTCCAAAAAACATTATATATCAGTTTTAACAAATTTCGAATATTTATTGATTTTTGATGCTACTGTAGCGCCTACGGTTTCTGATAATGAAAAGACAGGTTTGTTGAAAGTCTATCATTATGAAGAATATATTTCAAAGTGGGATGAAATTAAAGAGTTACTATCTTATGAAAATGTAAGGAATGGAAATATTGAAAATGAGTTTTCACATTTAATTGAACAGGCATCGGCTTCTCCGATTGATGAACATTTTTTACACTTAATTAATAGTTGGCGAATCAGTATTGCTAATGATATTTATGCTAAAGATAAAAGTTTAAGCGAAACATATCTTAACGAAATTATTCAACGCTTTATAAATCAAATGATTTTCTTAAGAATTTGTGAGGATAAAAACCTACCATTATATCATAGTTTAGAGGGCAGTTTGGATAAGAATGTTAAAAGTAAATTGATGGATATTATTAAAGATGCGGATAAAAAATACAATTCAGGTATTTTTGAAGATAGTGAAATATTGGAGTTAATAGAAGGTGATACTTTAACAGAGATTATCAAAAGTTTGTATTACCCTGTTAGTCCATATGCTTTTTCAATATTGGAACCAAATATCTTAGGAGAAATTTATGAGTTATTTTTAACAGAAAAAATAACAATTAAAGAAAATAGTATTTGTTTGACTAAAAAACATTCAAGTATAAATCGTGATATAGTTACTACACCGTATGAAATTGTAAAATTAATGGTTGATAAAGCGCTGTCACCTTATTGTGAAAATAAAAGTGCAGAGGAAATATTAAACTTAAAAATTGCAGATATTTCTTGTGGGTCGGGAATATTTTTGATTGAAGTATTTGATTATCTATTAATCAAAGTACAACAATGGTATATAGAACATAATCCCAATCAGTTAGTAGAGGCAGCAAATGGAGAAAAGGTCTTAAGTATAGACTTAAAGATTAATGTATTAAATGAGTGTATTTATGGAATAGATATAGATGCTTATGCAGTAGAAGTTTCTAAATTCAGTTTAATGTTAAAATTATTGGATGGTGAAGATGTACATTCTTTAGAAAATCGTAATTATATATTGCCAGTTTTAGATGAAAATATTAAAGTAGGAAATGCTTTAATTGATTCAGATATGTATGGAACTGACGAAGAAATGGAAAAACGCTTGAATATTTACCCTTTTGATTGGAATTTTAGTAATAGTGATGTGGAAGAATTTGATCTAATTATAGGAAATCCACCTTATGTAACAACAGAAGATATGAAAGGACAATTATTAAAAGAAGAATACGAGCTTTATAAGTCTTATTATAGTTCTGCATACAAACAATTTGATAAATATTTCATTTTTATTGAACGTGCGATTGAGCATCTAAAAGAAGACGGTTCATTAGTTTATATTATTCCAAATAAATTTACGAAGATTGAATCTGGGAAGAAATTACGTGAACTTATAACAAATAAAAAGTTATTAAAAGAGTATATTGACTTCGGTTCATTACAGTTATTTAGAGGAACTAGTAAAAATACAAAGCATCTTACTACGTATAGCTCTATTATCCATTTAAAAAAAGACAGTGAAAGTCATTTTAACTATGAGAAAGTAAGTAATAAACAAAACTGGCTTAATGAATATTTTGAAAAAGTAATAGATAATTCCTATAAAATTGCATTAGATAGTTTAGGAGAAAAGCCATGGGTTCTCCCCACAAGTGAATCAGAACAAGTTTTACTTGAAAAAATCTTAAAAAAATCCCTAGCATTAAATGAAGTAGCTGATATATTTAACGGTATCCAAACAAGTGCAGAAAGACCACCAGTATATTGGTTTGCTGATAATGAGATAGTTAAAGAGACTCCAACACACTATTCAATAAGTAAAATGGATAAAATATTTGAAATTGAGAAAAATATAGTACGTCCTTTTTATAAACCTACAAAGAAAAGTGAAAAAAATTTAGGGTCATATGATGTAGTTGAAACCAATAAACATATGATCTTTCCTTACGATATAAGTGGAAAAATTTATTCTCAAGAGAAGATGCAGTCCGATTTTAATGGGACATGGGAATATCTTGAATCTAATTATGAAAAGCTAGTTCCTAAGCAAGTATCTCCAAACGGTAAAAGAGATGTACCTCATGCTACTAGCGAAAGCTGGTATCATTATGGGCGTATTCAAGCTCTTACAAGATTTATTGATAGACCTAAACTGATAGTAGGGGTACTATCAAGCAAGCCTTTTTACTATTTAGACAATGAAGATATGTTAATTGCCTCTGGAGGTACAGCAGGTTACTGTGCCATTTCTCAAAAGGAAAATTCTGATTATGCAATTGAATTTTTACAAGCAGTTCTTAGTCATCCTTTAATAGAATGGGTTATTTCTATGACAGCAAGTGAGTTTGATAACGGTTTTTACGCTAGAGGTACAGCGTTGTTGAGGAATTTACCAATAGTGAAGATTGATTTTGAGAATAAAGATGATTTAGAAAAGTATACTAATATAGTGAATTTAAGTAGAGAAATTTATACTTTAAATAATAAATTATCAAATAAATTAGATAGTAAAACTAAAAAGATTTTGGAAGGTGATAAATTCTCAAAAATAAAAAAAATCCAAGCAATAGTCTGGAAACTTTATGAAGTAACTGAAGATGAAATTTAATAGATGAAAAGGTAACGGTAAATGCTTAAACATTTACTGTTACCTTTTCAGTTTGCTAAATAGCTTTCATCAAGTGCTGCGTCAATAATCATATCTTTGAAAGTTTCCATTAGTGTGAGTATATCATCATATAATATTAAAAAATTAGATTTAGTTTGTTTTTCCATATCTAAATTATAGTTAGTTGTATCTAAATAGCTATAATATTCACCATGAGCTATTTTATTTCGAATATTAAGTAAGTTTGCATCTATAAGATTATCTTTTGTTTGAAACTGTGTAATATCAAGACTAAGACTTAATAATATTTCTTCTAATACTTCATAGTTCAAATTACTTTGAGTATTAATAAGGTGATTACCTTTAGTGTTTACAAGGAAAATTTCTTCATTTTCTTTTGAAAAAGTTTCATAAAGCTCTAAGAATTTACTTTTTTTTGTAGAATGCTTTATTTCTAATATGTTTTTAGTAAAATGTAAAATCTTAAAACAATTTTTAAAATCGGACAAAATATATTTTTTTTTGTTTAAATAATCCAAATAACTGATAGAAGAAGTTTTGATAAAACCCTCCCAATGTGAATATAAAGTAGTAGTTGCTACCTTTAAATTAAAGTTTAATGTTTCTCCAGTAGAACCATCAATATTTGACCTAGCAATCGTTAATTCTTTCTTACGCCAAGTAAAATCTTTATCTAATCTTTTTTGTAATTTTTCAAGGGGATTTTTAGTATTTTCAGAGCTCATCTAGAAAATACTCCTGACTAAGTTGGGCAAATATTTTAAGGCGGGAAAGAGAACGAATTCCTAATTGACTAGTAGTGTCTTTATACACGTCTAGATTATAAATGTTTTTTATGAATTTAATTAGTTCTTCTTTATCTAATGCATTATATGCGTTTAAATTTTCACTTAAACCTATTGTTAATAATTCAAATGAAGAAACAGAAAATCCGCCAGTAAATTTATCTTTAGAGGTATCAAATTTTTTAAAGCTATTTTCGTCTAAAGTAGTATTAAGTAAATTAAAGGTTTCTCTGAAAATTCTTCCTTCTTCCTCATAATTAAAATTTTCTAATTTCATCAACTCAATCATTGAATCTGTAAGGAATTCCCTCATATCGTCAGAACCCTTAACTGTACTAAGATTAATATTTCTATATACAAAGAATCTTAGGGCTATTTCCATGTCATCACGTTCATTTAGTTGTCTAGTTGTTAAAGGTAAAGTTGCTAGGAAGTTAGGATCAGTACTTAACTCAGATATCCAAGTATAAAAATCTTTATTTGTCATAATCATTAGACAATTTCGAATTTCTTGATCAGAAAGTGCAGAACCACCAGTATTTAATCTTTGAAACAATTCATATTTGGCATCTTCATCGCTACCTTTTTTAATAATTTTAACATCCATTTTCGAACGTTTAAAATCTATTCTTTGTTCGGAAGTGAATGAATTTTCTAAATCAGTTTCATCATCCCATTTCTTCCCTTGTAGTGAGGGTAAAAATTTAGTTCCTTGTAATGATGAAGGAGTTTTTATTTCATCATTTGAATCTTCTAATATTCCAATGAATTCAAAGATAGTTGATAGACGTTGTAAACCATCGATGACATCCCATATTCCCTTATCACTTCGTGCAACGAAAATAGAAGGAACTGGTATGCCTAATAAAATGGATTCAATAAAACTAGATTTTTGAGCATCAGTCCATCTAAAAAAACGTTGGAAATCAGGTTGGAGGTGTAGTTCCTTATCTTTGTACATATTAATCAATTCCCCTAAAGACATTGGATAACCATCGGTATGTATCTCTTTGGATTTTTCATCAATTTCAGTTTGTAGAGTCATGTTAAAACCTCGTTTTCTTTGTTATTTTGAATATGAATATACACTTATAATCATACGTCTAATTTTACAGAAAATCACCAAAAATATGATTAACTTTAGGTGGCTTGATAAGTGTAAGAACTTTCTGTTTCTAAACCTATACTTTAAGGACACCTGATTTTAGGTGTCCTTTTTGGTTTTAAAATTCAATTGACTAACAATATAAACGTTTATTAATATAAAGCGGTTTTAAAACCATACATATATACATATACGCATATATGCACTAATCTAAGTGTTCACCTAATGTTGAACTGCTCCATGAATTAATTGCATTGTTGGTTCTTGCCTGTACCTTCTCTAAATAAATCATGGTCGTATCAATTTTTTCGTGACCGAGTGAGCGCATAATATCGTAAATATCGACTTTATTCATGTGCGAAATGATAGCGAACGCATGACGAAAACTGTGAGCCGTTACTTGCACATCAGATTCCAATGTGACGTTTTCGGTGATGATTTTCTTTAAAGCCTGTGACAAATACGAAGGTGAAAAAGCTCGGTTATTACGTGTAACAAAAAGTGGTTCTAACTTATTATCTGGATGAATCGGTGAAAGTTTATATGATTTTCGATAATGACGTATCTTATTTAAGACACCTTCTTTAATCGGTATATCGCGTCTTTTATTCCCTTTACCGACAACTTCTAAATAGTAGCCACCATTAATCCAATCTTCTTTTACAGAGTTGACAGTGAGCTTACAAAGTTCTTCATTTCGTAACCCTGTTGTTACGAGGGTTAATACGATGGTGTAATAGCGTAAATCTACTTTTCTAAGTGTATCTAAGATACGAGTTGTTTCAATACTGCCTAAATCTCGATTCGGGCGATCATCGGAACGAACGCTGGCTACACGCAATCCAGTGGACGCATTATAGGGACTATAACCCGATTCAAATAAGAAGGTGAAGAAAGATTTAATAATTGTCGTCTTTCGTGATAGCGTAGCAGGGGAATACTGCTTACCTGTTTG
The DNA here is from genome assembly GCF_003143975.1 of Kurthia sibirica. GTDB lineage: Bacteria > Bacillota > Bacilli > Bacillales_A > Planococcaceae > Kurthia > Kurthia sibirica. The sequence continues at coordinate 25,374 of NZ_QFVR01000013.1, forward strand.
TACATACGGACTTTTCGTAACGAGCCAATCTTGGTAACGTCTAAGGTGACGCGGTTCGATTAATTTCAGTAGCGAATTATCGGGTGCTGCTTGAATATCAAATTGAATGTCATCTGCATAGGTTAATAAATTCGAGATGAACTGCTTTAGTTCCCGTTCGTATTCGTATTTAGTTCGGTCATTCTTTTCTTTTGTTGTATCAACATTTTTACGCTGATGAATGTACCAGTAAATCATATCTAAATCGGTGAATCCATCGAACTTAGACTGATTCAAACGTTCATTTTCGTCTTGGATTTCTTGTAGCTTATCGTAATTTTCTTGGTTAAAGAGTGCTACTTCATAAGTAGTTTCATTTGATACGATTTCTTTCATTCTATTCACTCCTATTTTATATATATATATTGGTGAAGTTGTTATATTTAGTATACGACATTCTCAAAAATTAAGGCGGTCAAATGACCGCCTTAATTTTTAAGCTAATAGCTTTTCGATGAATTTTTCTTCGCTTGTATTTTTTGTTGGATAGTGTGGAGAAACAAAGAATTCACCGTTTGAATCGACTTCGAAAGCGACTTTTCGCAAGCCTTTAACAAAGAAGAAAATCGGCTTTTTGTCCCACTGTTGGACTAAACCGTCCTTTAGAAGTTCTTCCGATTTAGCCGATAAAACTTGGTCCTTCGATTGTTCCTCAATCTTTTCTAAATAAGCGATTTTCTTTCTTAATTTGGTGATATCAGCTCCGTATGTGCGTAACTTCACCTCTTTGTTTCGCTTATTTTCTTGCTTATTAAACTCATTTTTTTCGATAAGTTTTTCTAATTTATCTTTAAAATAAGCGAGATTATTAACAGACGTTTTTGCTCCGATATTCGCATATTCACTCTTGCCAATAACGTGCATATCTTTTAGTAGCGAGTTATTTTCCTTCACTTTTTCGACTTTTTCTAATTTAGCAATTGCACCTTTTTGTTCTTCAATTTGTTCATGCAATTTTCGTGCTTTTTCATGTTTACGCATAACACCAGAGTAAATATTTCTACGTCTGATAATATTCGGTTGACCGAAAGGAATCGCTTTAGATTCTTTAGTTGCTTCGTCCATTGTGCGAGTATATTCTTCTTCTAATGTTTCTAATTTTACCTGTGCATAGTCTAATTTTGTTAGCATTCGAGTTCCAACTTTCTGTTTTTTATTTATTTTCAAATGAAGAACTGTTGCGTAAGCAAAAAAAGAGCAACCTTTACGGTTACTCTTTAAATAGTTTGGTTATTGTAGCTTCATTTTGATCAAACTTTATTTCAAACCAACAGTTATTGAATTTTATACAAATCGAATAGTCGTTTATTTTCACTTTCGCTTAACAAAACAGCACCATTTTTATAGACGAATTCCTTTTCTAATTTGGGATTTTCAATTTTAGACATAATCATTTTGGCTTTTAAACGTAAGATACCATTTTCTACTTTTGCTCCTTTTAAAGCAACATGAGGAAGTATTATATAGACGTTTGTTTGACCGCTTTTCGCAATCGCAATAAAACGATACGTAATTAATCGACTAGTGATTTTAGCGATTGTTTGTCTAGTTAAATTTAATTCATTGGCTAAACAACTTTGACTAATAATAATTGAATTTAGTTTAGAATCGTGTTCAGTGACAACTTTATCTCCTTTTGTTGTCTTACTTAGTGATTCTACCAAATAGGTAAGTAGGTCTTTTTCATTTTGATTTAGTAAATTGTTATATTCATTCATATATTATAAATACCTCCTTCTATTTTTAAGCAGTTAAATATTGTTGGAATTCTGCAAGTACGTCCTGTTTTTCTTCTTTTAAATAATAATAGAAACTATATGGATCTTCCTCGAAGTCCATATATCGAGCGTCAACAGGTTCTAAAAGAATTGTTTTCTCTAGTTCTGATATAGTCGAGCGAAGGGTGACAGGGACGTTACCAAGTTCATCTGTGCGACAAGGTGTGAAAGTGATTCGGTTATCAGCTTCAAATTCAGAAGCTAAATCACTAGAATACTCTCTTTCTAATTCACAAATTTCATACTTTAAATTATCTGCAAGAAATTCGATATATCCGAGCGTTGTATTCCCTTCATAGGTAGTTTCATCAGTAATATCACCACCTATACCTTCTAAACACCCCGCTAATCTTAAACCAGGTTCTTCATATTCATATTCAAATGTTAGGTGCGAGAAATCTTTCACTAAATCAGTGAACCATTCAATAGCTGGTTCCCGTTTCGTATAGAACACGTAACTCATTTGATTCATTCCGATAAGACGCGATGAATCATATGTTATTGAATCATCGAAATTAAATCGTGAAGCGTGTTCAGTTTTTAATGTGTGGTGGAACTTTTTAAGTGATTCATTATCATTTTCAGCATAGACCGTTAAGTAGTTTGTACAGATATTTGCCATTGTTTGTTTGCTCCATTCTATTTGAGGTTTATCGTTGCCATAATAAGTTATCTTTTGTATCGAAATTATGATGCGCTGCTGCTTCATAAATTTCATCATTATCCATAGTGTCGATTGGATAACCGTAATGATTTAGTGTATTTTTAATCCCTCGTAACGTGTGAATTTCAAAATTGGGACTAATAACAAATACGTTATTTTCAAATTCATAACCATAAGTTGAAGCGACTTCAATCATTTTGGATCGTTCCATGTCATATACATAGATACCAATATCTTTTAATGCTTGTTCCATTTCTTCATTTGAAAGCATTGGACTCACTCCTGTTTTTTATTTTTTTCCAAAAAAAAAACTACTGAGTAATCAGTAGGAGTTTTTCAAAATCAAAACAGTATATATTTAGGTCGATAAATTTCTGCTGTTTATGCTATATTTTTATTATAAATTTTATAAATTTTTTCATTTTTGGGAGGAATTATCTTGAAACTAAATAAATTAATTATAGGTAGCGTTGTGGCAATGAGCTTGTTAGCAGGGTGCGGAAATAGTAGTTCGCTATCGAGTAAAGAGCCGATTGGTTTTTATGAAGATTCACAAAAAAATGACCGCGTTTGGCTTGAAACTACCGCAACTGATGGGATTGTCGGAAAAGACGAACACGTTAATCGAATTATAGTTGTAAAAGATGGGGAACTAACGGCTTATAATACCCACTTTAATTCGGAGAATTTAGATTCAATTAAATTAGGTTCAATTGGCGATAAATCACCTGAAGAATTAGAAAAATTAGGGGTACAACGTGATAAAGAATATTTTGAAGATAGAATAAAAAGTTCAATCGGAATTATTGAAGATAATATAAAGTATAACAAGAAAAAAATTGAGGAAAATGAAGGGTATAAACAAAAACAAATTGAAAATAGTCAAAAGAAGGGAATCTATGAGTTTGAAAAACAAGGTTATCTACAAAGAGAAAAAGAATTCACTGAAGAAATTGCTAGTTTAGATAAAGAAAATGGTGATTTTAAAGAACAAATCGAAATTCTGAAAAATATGAAGTATCAATCACCGAAACCACAAAAGATAAATGTGAGTATAGATACAGATGGCACAGGAAATGTAACTGAAAGTGAAATGCTAACTTTTAAAAATCACGTTCTTTTTGCTGAAACGAATGTAGGTAGTTCTAAATCAGAATTAAAAATAACTGAAGGTAAATACAAAGAATTCACACCGATGGTTGTTTCACAAATTCACGATAAATATTATGCGGGTTATCTTATTGGTGGTTCACAAACAGACGCACTTATTACACTTTCGGATGAAAAAGAAGTCGGTAAATATGTAACTAAATTAGATCAACCAGATACTAAAGGGATTAAAGTGGATTAATCTAACTAGATAAAAAAGGAGTGGCCATGAAATAGGCTACTCCTTTTTTGTTTATAATATTCGTTTGAAATGGATACCATCTTTTGTGACGAACCCATACTTTTCACCGTAATAGCGAAAATCGTTATCACACATACAATCGTAAAAGTAAGGGGAAGCTCGAACGCGATCCTTAACATCATCGAGCGTGTAAGGATAAGATTCATCTGCGTTCATGCGTTCAATAGCACTTTGCCTTCTTTGGAATAGAGGTTTCTTTTGAACGAAACCATTTCGAGTCATTTTAAAATCATTCGCTGCTGCTATATCGAAAATCGTTTCAAGCGAAATTGATTCGTTATAGTCACCAGGGAAACCTTGAATGATACCTCGTTTCATTTCTTCAATGGATGCTCGTTGTCGTCTTGTATAGTATTTACCTTTATAGTGATTATTCTGTTGTGCCATTTGAAAAACTCCTTTCATTTTGTAACGTAGTATATTCAAATTCTTCAAGCAAAAAACTGCCGACTGAACGGCAAGCTTGTTAAACAGAACGATAAACTACAAAGGAATGTTTCTAGTGAATAATTGGAGTTTCTTCTATTTAAAATAGAGGTTTAAAAAAACTCTCAAAAAGTGGTTGTTTATCATATTTATAATAGTTTGAAAAAACATTCCTTTTGTTCGGGGGGGGGAAGTGAATTAAATAGAACATTTAACGTATAAAGTGACGATGAATTATTTTCTACGTAACTTCATTTGAATATTCTGATAAATGAAGTCGCTTTTGAAATGCTTGTAGTTTTTCGTAAACGATTAAATTACTTACTCTTATATCTTTTAATTCGTTTTATTTAAAATGATAAGCTAAACATAAAAAAATACTATATTTGTTTATGTTTTAAAAAAATGAGATTTCACTCAAAAATAGATACTTATTTTTATATAGTTTGTTTCGTATAATATAAAATAGTATAATGTGAATAGGTCATTAAATCGGGAAATTGGAGAAAGTGAAGTGATTTTTAATGGAAACGAGCGACGAGCAATTTTACACGCAAAAAGAAGTAATGAATTATTTAGGTGTGGCTAGATCCACTGTTTATAATTTGGTTGGCAAAGGCATATTAGCATATGAATATTTACCAGCTGATTTAAAACGAGCAAAAATGTACACGAAGGAATCTGTTGAAGCCTATAAAGAAAAATATCAACCGACAATTCCAGATGGCTATATTCGTATAAGTGATTTTGCGAAAAGGGAGAATTTATCGTTACAACGTGTTTATAAATTAGTTGAACAGTTGCAATTGGAATTAGATGCGATACGAATTGGGGAACGTGATATTTACCATGTGAATCAAGACCAGCAACAAGCGATTATACAAGAGGTAGCTCGCTTAAAAGGGAACTCGGTGAAAACTGATTTTTATAATAGTCGCTATGACGTTGCTTTATTCCAGTTATTTATTGATGAAGGAACGAAAGAGGAATTTCGTGTGGTTTTAAATGCCGAAAACGAATGGGGCATAACAGATAAGCGTGATACATTTTATTCAATTGATGAAGCGATGGAGAAGTATAATTTGAAATCGGCTTATACGATTCATCGGGAAACGGAACGTGATAAGCACTATATTGATTTCGCTTTATATAAAGGTTCATTCGAGTTAAATGTGGCACTTGATTTCTTTTATGAATATCGAGGAATCGAAAATATGCACGTAGATTATGATGATGAAAAAGGCTACTACAAAGTTTCGGTGAAGGCTGCTGCTATTGAAGTGATGAACGAACATGATTTTACACGCAAAAAGTGGATAGCTGAAACGATTAATAAGCGTGGGGTTACAGGTGAAATGCGAATCTCTGAACATGAGTTGAAGCTCGTACCGTCTACTTCTTATGTGAGTTGCCGTTTAGATAATTCTATACATGAGCGATTGGTCCAATTTGCAGATGAGCGCAATATGTCGATTAAAAAAGCGACTGAATTATTACTAACTGAAGCGATTCTAAAAACAACATTATAATAGAAGAAAGTCATATTTTAGAGAGAGATTTGGGGTAAAACCTGAATCTCTTTCTACGTTTAAGTAAGGGGAATTAATTTTTGAAACACTCTACCGAAAGTCCATTTTTGTAGACTTTTATTTTGAAATTCGTTTATTTTCCAATTAATATTAGTTACGAAATCATTTATATACATTTAAAGTATAGGAATCTGTTCTCCTAACTTTACTTAGAGTGAATATCTAGTTATAATTAGAATTGTACTAAAGGAGGTTTCCACATGAGTGATTTAAAAAATGTTAATTCAGAACATGACTCACAACCTAACGAAATTAATGATTTAGTGGCGAAAAATGTGAATAATTACATTAACGCTCTTAATAAGTCCAAGAAATGGACGTATGAAAGGAGTGGCATACCTAAAGCTACATTCTTTAACTTGTTGCAGGGAAAAGGGGATATTAATAAAAGTATTCCTAAGTTAAACAAGTTATTTAGAATTAATGATCCATTCTATTTTTATAGAGAAGATATTAAATTACCAAGAAATTTAGTGGATATAGAAAACGATTCTATAAAAAACTTTTCAGCTGCAAGTTTCAACGGTACTGACAATGAAAATTTCAAAGAAACAATGTCTATCTTAGATGATGCAATTAACATGATTCATATATTAAAATCAGCTAAGGAATTAGGGTGATTTTAGCAAATAGTTATTTAAAAAGGATGTGAGTGTAATTGATAAATAGAACAAATTTAAGAGATATAATAGAAAGAAATAAGTCTTTAATATTGAGCGTTTCTAAAAAGGTTGAAGAAGTTGAATCGTTGGGATTGAGTTTTAAATTAACACCAATTGAAGCGATTAAAAGATATTTAGAAAATAAAGCGAATTTAATTATGTTTCCGAGTGATGATTTAGAATATGGTGGGCTAGTTACTTATAAACATGGTCGTTTTTATATCCATATAAACACAAATCAACCGAAAACTTATGAGAATTTTATATGGGCACATGAGTTTTATCACTTTTATTTTGAATCTAAAGAAATAATGAATTCAGAAGTTAAAACGTTTGCAGATGGTAGTTTTCCGAGTGAGGAAGAAAGGTGTGCTAACCTGTTTTCTGCGGAATTACTTATAAATAAGCACGTATTACAAGAAACATTTAATGATATTAGTAATACATTTAAAGAAGATACACTTAGTAACAGGGTTGTACGTTTAATAGAAAGTTTTAAGTTACCCTATAAATGTATCGTCATCAAATTGGTGCAAGATGGGCTTATTTCTTTAGATGAAGCAGAAGAAATAATTGATTATGATTACCGTAATAATTTACCTGGCGACTTCGATCATTCGTTATTAACTTCAAGTAGAAGTGTTTCATTTGATAGTGTGGCTAGGTTATTAAACGATGATGTGGTAAAAGAGAATTTAAGTTCGAGTGATTTGGAAAAAATAGAGTCCAATTACACCACACGAATGAAACAACTAGGGGGAACCGACAGATAAGGGGAGATATTAATTTATGGATTTAGCTATTTTCGAGGCTTCGATATTAAGGGATTATGTCACAACTGGAATTGATACACTACCTTACGATAAAAAAATCAATATAATGGATGCGAATAGTTTTACCTTATTAAGAAAAGGTATTGAAAGTAAGGAAGAATCATATTCTGATTTATTGAAACAAATGTTTGATGAAAATTCTGTTGTTGTTATACCAGAGATGATTTTAGTAGAGTGTGAACGGAATTTTTTAAGGTATGAAGATGGTGTGGAGAAATATGAAGGAATCTATAAATCTGTTTTCCAACTCTTGAGTGAACATACAGAAATGTATGTAGTTAGTTTCAGAGATATGGAAAAAATCCTACTTGGAAACAATGGGAATAACAAAGCTTTATCATTAAGCCTTGCAAAAGTTATCCTCGAAGAACTATTCCCCCTAATTCAATCGAAACTAAAAGATACCACTTCATTTGATGATATTGAAGCCGTTTTAACTGAAGAATCAAAAAATGCTGGTGAAAGAGTAATTGTATTTTTCGCAATGTTATTCTTATCAGATTTTAGAAAAGTCGATGTACTTACAGATGAAGCTGCTGTATATACACAACGTTATACTATAGGTCGTCAAGATAGGCTTATAGAGGTTATCGGTGCAACTGATGACAGTGTATTTTTCGATTGCTATAACTTAAAGTCATTTGATTCTTATGTTTATAACGTTTTGCTTCAAAAACATTTAGAGTGGAGTACAGATAAAATTCATTCGTTCATTACAAATGTTAGAAGAAATAGAAATAGAAAAGTTAGCGTGTATTTGCCAAATCCGATAAACTATTCTTTTCATGCCCCAGTTAATAATAATCAAGATTTTGAAGAAAAAAGTATGGAGTGGATTGAAAAATCAGCTCAATTTTTATTTTAATTTAAACCTAAAAGAGAGTGTTGAACTAATTCAACACTCTCTTTTATTATGTCTTTATATAAAAACTTAGAATTATTCTATGATTCTTTTATTATTAATTGCTATTTCTATTGTTCAAAGGTATTTTTTGTGCAATAATTGTACACATGATTAACGAAACAATAGTTGTTCAAAGGAGTGTATGAAACTGGTATTAAAAATTTTTAATAAAAGCAAAAAGAAGCCAATAGATAAAAAAGAAAAGCAGATAAAACGAATTAAAAAGAAGAAACGCCATGAGGAATTTCCATTGTTCGAGGACTTAAAAATTGCGAGTACCGTACCTACCAGCGTTCAAAATGAATTGAAAAAGTTCGCAAGTGATGGAAATGGAGCAGTTGTTGAAGTTACAGATGGTTATACGGTATTGGTTTTGAACCATGCTGAATTAGAAAAAATTCAGATGCACGAAAATGGAACAGATGATTTCGGACAGTTCAGTTCGGATCTTCGAGGTGACGGCATACGTTCAGCTACACGATTTGAAGATTTGAACGAAGGGCGAGTTATTCTAGTACCGACAAATGAAACAATCGAGAAATTAATGGAGTACAACAGTTTCAATGAAGCCGTCTTTAATTGGGGGATATACCCCTCTGAATCAGAAAATCTTGAAGAACTTCACACTGAAATTAAAGGGCAGACGATTAAATTAGGTGTCTTGTTTAATTCATTAAAAAACGATGATTTTAGAGATAAGATTACAGATGACTACTTAAACGGAAACGCTGAAATGACTCGTCATCATAGTGCGGTAGACACGCAAAATGTCGCTACTGAAAATGAAGTGGTAGACGATGAATCAGATGAGCTACATGAATTTGATGAAGAAGAAACAGATGATACAGATTCAATGCCAAGTTGGGCGATGGTTGATAGCGTGATACCTAACGATTCATCAGCTGATGATGATGATGAAATTTCAGCTGAATTAGAAAAAGAAGAAGATATTTCGTACCTTGATGAATCGCCATTAAATTTCGATGATGATGATGAAACACTTTTTGACGGAAATAACGATGATGATGAAACCTATGATGAATCACCATTAAGTTTCGATGATAACGAATTAGAAATAATTGATGAAGATGAAGAAACAGAAGGTTTTAAAGGACAAGAGAAAGCGTTACGAGAAGTCGTACCAGCAGAAGATTTTAAACAAGAAATTTTCGAGTTGACCGAACGTAAAGTGGAAGATCCAGAAATCGCATATGTCGTTGAAACAGAAGATTTTAACCGTTCATTCGCTCGAAGAAACCCGTTTTACTTTGAACTAACGGATAACGAAAATGGTAGCCTTTTAAATAGCGTATTGAACGAGAAACGAAAGCAATATAATAACGAATTGGCTCGATTGCATGAAGAACATATACAGAATATCACACACGTTTTTACAATGCGTATGGATGGTGCCGTTGGCTCGGTTCGAGAAATATTGAACATTGACGATACAGTTGAAGGTGCTGTTAATAACATCACGCTTGAATATCAGCGAATAATTGAGGATTATACGAATAAACTCAATAGCATTGATGATTTGAACAAAGAAAAAACAAAGGAAATGACATTAGCGTATAACCAAAAACGTGAAGAATTTGCAGAACAAATGAAGCAAAAAGCGTATTTAGATTATAACCAAATGCACCAGCAATCCTTTGAAAAAGAAAAAGGAATGATTCGTGATTCTTATGTAAGTCAATTCATTCGAGAACGAGCTGAAAAGCTAAAAGAATTCAATATGAATCGCCAGTTAATAGCGAATCGTTTCTTATCTGAAGCGAACCGAGAAGTGCTATCTGAATTACAAGGGTTATACCAAAAAATGATGCGACAAGAGTCTGAAACTCGAAATAAGATGGAAAAAGAATTGTCGAATTATATGAAAAAACACTTCACTGATGATGTATTGCGAACTGAAGCGATTGCTGAAAAGGCACGACAAGATGATGAAGCAGCTCGTGTGCGTAAAGAGATGGAAGCACAAATCATCGCTAATCAAAATTACGTGAAAGATATGCAAGTAAAAGCAGACGCGAATGTAGAAGTTTTACAACGTGATCACCGTCTATTAATCGAAAAATTACAAAGTGACTTTACGCGTGAATTAGACGCTAAAAATAAATTGATTAATGAACGTGAAACGGCTCTACGTGACAAAGAAGAAGAAGTGAAACGTCGCTATAACGAGCAACGAGAAGATAACCAATCATTACTAGATGAAGCGAAATTCCAATATGAAGATAAGTTGAAAGTATTACGTGATAGCTTAGAATCACAAAAACAGGTTATCGACACATACAAATCAAAAAGTGATAAACGCCTAACGAATGTATTGATTGGTTCAGCAGCACTTGTTACAACATTGATTATCGTTTTCTTGGTCTTATTTACAAATCAATATTCAAAAGATAATTCAAATGCTAATGCAGTTACAAAATCAGAGGTTACGTTGAAATCAGATAGTCCGCTATTAAATAGTGAAGCGGCTGCTTCAAAGGATAGTGATGAAAATGGAAATATTGATGCTTATATCGCTACTGCAAAAGATAAAAATAATGCTTCACTAATTATCGAATATAAAGAGAGCTACAAAACAGGAGATAAAGTGAAAGCGATTGGTTCAATTGATGGTGGAACAGTGAATGAAACGTTGAAAGTGAAATCAGTTGAGGACGATGTTGTTACAGTCGCGTCATCCGATGGCGATACTTACACATTTACTGTAACTGAATAATAAAAACTACAAAGGCGCTCAAATGGAGTGCCTTTTCTTTTTAAACATTTGATGAAAGAAGGGGTTTTATGACGAAAAAAGATAAGCGATTCAATATATTTAATCGTTCAAAAAAGCGATTACCTGGTATGACAACTGGAGAACAAACTGTTTATAAAGAGGGCGAAACACGTACACAGGATAGTATCTATCGTGACATATACGAAAATATGCGTAAGGTTCGAGGGAACAAACAGGAAGTAACTTCGAGAATTTACGTTCCAGTTGGTGCGGGTGTAGCTGGTGGATTAAGTGCGGGACTCTTATTTTTAGGTTTGCCAGCACTTTATACGAAAGGCTATTCATTATTATTGAATTTCGACTTAGTTAGTGGAAAACAACCTGAATATTGGGGTGCATTTAAAACGTTATTATATGGTTCAATCGGTAGTCCGTTTTTATATGCTCTTTCATTTGGTGTCGGTGCTTTAGCGTATGCGAAACTTTTACGTTACTGGAAACAACAAAACTTGAACATCATTCATACGGATATTGATACATATGAAAGTGATTCATATATTCAATTGCCCGAACAATTACCGTACAGTTACGATATTTTTCCCGATGCAGGAGCACATTCAAGCGTTTCACCGACTGCGATATTGTCGCATATGATGTTTTCTGAAAAAGGACTACCGAAAATTAGTGTACCTAAGCGTTATGAAGAAGATACGGAAGTTGTTTTTATTGATGAAAACAGTGAAACAGAAGAAATTGTGGTAATGAAAAAAGGCGATTATGTGTTAGATGAAAATGAAGATTTAGAGTATGAAAATAAACCCTTAATTGATGAAGAATTCGGTCATAAATTATTCAAGTCCTCGCTAATTCCCGAAAGTGTGCGTCACTTTTTCGATACAACCAAGCTCTTATATAACCCTAAAAAGGTACGGGATAAAAATGAGGTAGATACAATAGCCGAGCATATTAAAGACGATTGGGAGTTTCCCGAATACGAAACACAACGACCAGCTGGTGCGTATGTTGTTGATACAGAGCCGAATAATACGATGGTATTAGCCATGACGAGGGCGGGTAAAGGTCAGACGATTATTGAGCCTACTTTGGATATGTGGACGCGTGAAAAGGAACTGAATAATTTCGCGGCAAACGATCCAAAAGGGGAACTCTACGTTAAATTTTATTACCCCGCTACGAAACGAGGATATGATGTTGTTGCATTTAACTTAATTAATCCGAGTAGTACCAATATTTATAATCCACTTGGCTATGCAGTTGATGCAGCAAGACAGGGGGATAACCAAAAAGTTGAGGAATTTGTATCGTCAATTGGTGATGTATTCTTTCCAACCGAAAATGCCGATGATCCAATGTGGCCGAATGCTGCAAATGCAGCGTTTAAACGGTCTGCATTGGGCTTAATTGATTATTACCAAGAAGAAGATAGACAGTACCGAATTATCGCTACAGAAAATAAGACTCCCGTTGGTGTTGTAGACCAATATTTAGATGAAATGTGGGGACGAGTGACGTTATACAATGTGTATCAGATGATGACTGAATTAGCGTCTAAAAAATCGAGTGATCCAAATAAAATTCATGTAGGAGCAGATGATATAAGCAAAGAAAAGGATTTTTTAACACTCTTTTTCGATGCAACTGCAAAACTGCCACGTAACGCCCTTAGAACATCTACAATGAACCAAGATAATTCACTTAGAGCAATGGCGGGAAGTGATAAAACAATCGCTTCAGTGTACGGTATATCGCTTACTGCCATGTTATTCTTTGCGGGTGAAAAAATTTCGAGATTAACTTCGGGTAGACCGAGCCAAAATTTTGATATGGTCGGCTTAGGTTTCCCAAGACGAATCGGTGTACGTTTCGATAAAAGCTACATGGATAAAAATAATTTGTTAGGTCAACGCACGAAATGGACGGCTTATAGAAATGCAGATTTTACTGACCAATACAAAGGTTCCGATTTTGCACATGAAAGTAAAATCGATTCAAACGGTTGGAGCTTTTATTACTTCAAAGGTATTTTTGAAGAAAATAAAACGTATTTAAAATTAGAAGTATTCGATGTGGTTTCAAATTTACGAGCAAAACAATATTATTTTGTATTTGAAAAAGATTATCAAAAATCGTTAAATGGACGTACTTATGTGTACGATCCAGTTCATAAAAAGATGATTATTCATAACGGAACGTTACAAGAGCTGATTAAAACGAAAGTTTCGATTCGAGATGATGAAGGAAATCAGACGATTAAATACGAGTACAAAAAAGGGAAAACGATGGTGGCGAAAAAACGTATTCCACTAACGAAAAAATCAGTAGAAGAAAAAAATCGTGATGTGAAACCGAAAAAATCACCAGTATTTATTCAAAATGAAGTACGTTACAAAGAGAAGCCGAAAGCGATTTTCTTTATTACACCACCTCACTTGATGGAGTACGCAAAAATCATTTTAATCCTAATGAATCAAATGTTTAATATGCAAGTAGACAAAGCGTATTTAACAAAAGCGAATCAAAAACCGTTGTATAAAACGCGTTATATGTTGGATGAAGTCGGTAATTTACAGTCCGAAGGGAACGGTATTCCCTACCTAAATACGAAAGCGTCAATCGGTTTAGGACAAGAGCAACAATATACGCTGATTCTACAAACGTTACAACAATTAAAGGACGTATATGGCGATTCAGTCGATAAAATTCTTCAGGGGAATACTGGGAACATTCTGTATTTGAAATCGACAGATGATAGTATGTTGGAAACATTAGAGAGTATGGCTGGTACATTACATGAAGCCTTTAAAGATTCAAAAGCCGTTACAAATGATGTGGCTGCTATGGTCGGTAGCGTTGACGGAAAAGTAACCTATACAACGACTATGCAAGAAAAACCAACCATTTCTAAAAAGGATATGTTAAATATCCCGAAAGCAAATGCGATGGTATTCGGTAAAGGACATCCGATATGGGCGAGAAATGAAATGGCGTTGCCGATGTCGTACCAATTACATGAAAACCAACTGGTTGATCCCGAAACAGGGAAATATGCGTTAGCGAATGTGCCAACGACCTCTAACACCGATGATTTCGATATTCTAGCGAATAAACCCGACTTTTTCCGAATGGTTGAAAAGCGTGTAGACCAAGCGAGAAGGGCTGAAGAAATCAAAGAACGCTACATGAAGGTTCATAATTTAAGTGAGTATGAGCTTAGTAAAATCAATCCAGAAATGCTATCAGAAGAACTAATGCGTGGTATCAATGAGGTTATTTTAGAAGAACTTAACTTGAAAAAAGAAGTAGCTGATGAACAGGAAGAACCAGGAGCAGGTGACGGTGACTATGAAGCCGTTGAAAATGAAATTTATGGTGGTAGTGGATTTAATCAAAATTTAGAAGTGAATACCGATTTCGTTCAAGCTATAGAGTCTGGCAAAGTAGCGAAAGAGAAAGCAACGAAGAAAATATATGCGAATTATTCACTAGGGAAGGAAGATATATTCAAAGGCAAAGCGAACGAATCGTTAAGTGCTAAGATCTCGGAAGTATATCGACAACTAATCGGTCAGTTTGACGGACAAGAATTTGCTAATGGTACATTTTCGGTCAATGCAGATACGGAGTTGTATCATAATAACCGATTAATGATTAAAAACATTTCCAAAGAAGCAGAAAAATTAAGAGAAACAGATAATACAGGTGATGTACGCATGACACCCGATTCAGATAAAGACGCAGATTTAACGAGTGTTTTAATTTATGAAGCGACACCCGAATTTTACAAGTTATTAGTAAGTGTCGATGATTGGAACGATTTACTTAACGGAGAATTTGATAGATTAATGGGGATTGAATTCAATAAGTGAAGAATAAAGGCCGCGTTTCCGAAAGGGAACGCAGCCTTTTTTATATTTCTAATTCAAATGATGAAACGTCATAGTCTACTAGACTAAAACAGGCTCTAAACCCCACATATAAAAAACTATAGGTGTTAAAATCACTGTATAAATCATAGTTTTTTAATATGAATGTCGTTTTATTAGTATTTTCGAGTTTAAAATATGAGGGGGAAATCAATTGTCTAAAGGTAAATTATTTGTTAATAATTCAGATGAAATTAGAATAAAATTAGGTAAAGGTCATTTCTATTTTGACCGATTTGTAGATTCGATGGTGAATGAAAATAATCATTTAACGAGAGAAGAAAAAATCGAAGTGGCTGAAGAATTATTCGGAAAAACAGGATTAAATAATACGTTCGCTATTTCAAAAAAAGATGCGAGTCGTATTGCTACTGTATTAAATCGAGATTATTCAGATAAAGTTTCGAGTGAATTTAAAAACGGAATAAGCGATCAATCGTATCAAGCGATTTCAACAAAAACGAGCAAAAATTTTGATATGTGGCTTAACGCGGGGTATCAAACGTTGTCACCAACAGATAGTCGATTTGAAAGTCTATTTGAAATGACGAAATCAGATAGCTCATTCGTTTATCTAATGCACATTGAAGCGGGTGGTTATACAAAGCCTGTAAATAACGTACCGTTCCTTGTAGGTGACGCTCGTTCTTTATATGATGGTTCAAAAATTGTAAAAGATATTAAAGGTGCACAAAAACAATTAGTTGTAGCAGACCTTAAAGAAATTAATAAACATTATTCAGCTTTAAGAAAAGCGACAAGTGAGAAAAAGACGAATTTCGTTATTGCTCCTTATAAAGAAAACCCTAATATGGTGAAAGTAAATAATAAGGGTGTAGTCGTTGAAACGAATGAAATTCTTACAAATTGTATCGACTACATGGAGAATTTGAGGAAACAGAAATCGGAAAAAGCAAAAGGGAAGTTAAGTAACGCTACAACAAATGAAAAAACAAAAGCCCTAGCTTTTTCTCGTAAATTACCTAAAGTAAATCCTCCGATAATTGAATTCAAAAACAAATATGAAAAATCAAATGTAGCACAAGAACAAAAAGAAAAAGGAAATAAATTTAGAGCAACTGATCAAGTGACAGGCTTCTTAGGTCCATTTATCAGTAAAAGTGATTTAAAAACAATCTTACCGATTATGAAAGAGAATCGAAGTGTCTATAAAGATAGTATTTTAACGAAAGGTCGAGGAATTTTAGAGCATTTAATGAACGAAGGTATTGAATATAAATTAACGATGAACCCAGAATATCCAGAACAATTAATTGCTGAATTACAAGATGGCAGTGGAGCGAAAGTTCGATTACTTGATTCAGATGAAAATGAAAATTTAGTAGGTCGTGTACACACAAACGAAGGTTCATTTTACTTTTCAAATAAGGGTGGTTCGCTTAATAAACAACCCGAAAATCCTTTTGCAATCATTGATTATGTAACTGGTTCATCTAAGGATAATGTATTTTATTCAGAGCCAACAAAATCAAAACGAAAATCATCATTTATTCACTTAAAAGATTCATCGGTTCCGATTTTATTCATTCCAATCGCAAATAAAATGGATGCGACATCGTTTAAATCTGTAGCTGCTGCTGAAATGGCGATGAAAGAAGATATTGATATGGCTCGTGCTTTATTCAGAGAGCAGTTACTCAATGAAGATGAAGATTTGTACGATGAAGATATTGCGAAACTTCAAAACGAATATAAAACAGTTCTCGCTAAATTAGATGAATCATTACTTGAAGAAGTGAAAAAGAACCCATCAATTGATTACGAGATGAAATTAGAAGAAACAAGAGAGAATTTAATTGGTCGCTTGTTAGACGCTGAAATCGGCAACTATGAGGACGGTTTCCACTTAGGACGAGTGAATGAGTTAAATCGTAAAATAAACTCTTATAGTCAAACAGAACGCTTATTATCAGCAATGAAAATTGTACGTTATGACGTTGAAAATAAAGTGCGTGGAACAGATTTCGCAACACAAACATTAGTAGATCGTATGATTCGATTTAATCCAGCTACTTCATTAGCAAAAGATGATGAAAAATTAAGTCCATACTATAAAGAGATTGTGAAAGAAGTAGAAGCAGAATTAAAAGCACAAGGAATTTTAGGTTATGACAGTAAAACGCGTGAAGTGAAGGGGAATGAAGCTCCATCTGTACGAATTGACGCAAACGGAATCGTTCGTTGGGGCGGTTATCGTGTGAAAGGTAGCAGTACAAATGAGCCAGAATTAGAATTTGTTTCATCAGACATCGGGCAATTTTTTGAACCTGATTCAAACGGTATTATTCAAACAAAATACAATTCGGGTGAAAATTACGGAATCATACCAGGTTATCGAGGACATTTCCAATTTGCAGATATTGATAAAAGCCGAATGGAACGTAATCGATTGTATGGATTAGACACATTAGTAAAACGTAAAATTCGTACAACGGTGCGAGAGCAAGCAGTACGTCCAGTGAGTGAAATCTCAAATGCGATTTTATTAAGTAAAGACGCAACAAGCGTCAATCGTTTATATCAAACAGATTTAGCTGGTGAACGTGTAAATGATAAATGGTTTGAAAATGCACAATTAAGTTTAGAGGAAAAGAAAGTAATCATTGAAACAGCTAAAAGACGCGTTCGTTTTAGCTCACTTTATTCAGACCACGCTTCAACAATTGCTGTAAGTAAACTTGAAAATAGTCCAAATACGTTAAGTAATATGGAACGAACGGTTTTACAGTTAAATGGTGATAAAAACATTCGTCAAATTACAGAAGATGCCTACGGATATTACGATCCAGTTATGACAGGAACGAATACAATTCAAGGGTTAGCTCTTTATTTAGCAAAAGATGCGAAAATTGATGCCGAAACAGGTAAAATCACACCTGCACCTTATGACGCAACTCAAAAAGACGCATTTAAAAACGCTCCAGCTACTTCTTTACGAGAATTAGACTACTTTAAATACTCGAAACATAATCCCTGGGATAGAAACCAAATGGCAGCGAATCAGCTGACAACTGCGTTCTCGGTTGATAATGCCCGAACTGCTTTAATGACATTCGGTGGTTGGAACATGGAAGATGGGTTCGTTGTTAGTAAAGAATTTGCAGACCGTAATTTAGTTCCAGATGCCGAAACAGGTGAAATGCGTCCGTTAAAACGTGGCGATAAGCTATCCGATTTCGGAGGAAATAAAGGGACGATTGCTTTAATCGTTGACCGTAATATGAGTCCAGAAGAAGCGAAGAAACAAGATTTAGTTCGTGAAGTCGGCATTATGAAAGCAAACCCCGATTTAGACGTTGTAGGCTCACCGTATGCGATGATTAGCCGACATAACGCGGGGGTTATTAAAGAAATGCAAGATGGCGAAGTGAAGCCAGTCTATGACGAAAATGGAGAAATCATTGCCGAAAGTGGCACGTTAAATATGATTGTTACGGATATGCAAGCTGATAAGAAATCACAAACGTATTCAGCTGATGATTTAGCCGAAGGTAAAGGTCGTAAATTCTCGTCACAATTGATTTGGACGATGAATGAACATGGAGCCGACAATATTGTGAAAGAAGTATTCAGTCACAATGATAATTCATGGGAAATATTACGTGAGTATTTAATTGCTACGGGCTTTGATATGGAGGCAAACGGTACATTAAGAAAAGGTTATAAACCACATGGAGCAGAAGTACGAAATGAATTTGAAGTCAAACAAGAGGTACAAAGAGAAGATTTCTTAAAAGAAATCAATGTAAAAGGTGGAATGTTGAATCTACCGTTTAAATTGAAAATGGCTTCGGGTGAAAAAACGAATCAATTACCGATTTTAGATGCGTCAACTCGTTCAACAACATTATTGATTGATGAACAAAAGAAAGACCACCGTTACACGCTTATGTATGCGGATGTTTATGAAGAAGCGTTGCTCTATAAAGAAGCGCAAGCGTCTAATAATCAAAAAGATATGAAAAAGCACTTTTTAAAAGCTCAAAACAAATTAAATGTTTTACAAAACTCAATAGCAACAGATAAATTAGGTGGAATGTCTGGAGAAACCTCAAAAAATTCATTCTTCAAAAACAATTTGATGTCGAAACGTTTACCAAATACTGCGACAGCAGTTATTACGTCTGATCCTCGCTTATCAATTGATACGATTTGCGTTTCACCAGAGATTTATAAAACGTTGAATATTCGTGGTGATGAAAAAGTAATGATTCATCGTGATCCTTGCTTACGTGAAGGTGCTGCTCGTGCATTTAAAGTAATTGTCGATAAAGATATTTCGGGTATTTCTATGAATCCAGTTGTTACAAAGTCATTCGATGCCGATTTTGACGGTGACACAATGGGGATAATGAAGCCACAAACAAAAGGTGCGATTGAAGATTTAGAGTTCAAGTTAGCAATTAAACATAACTTGATTGATAAAAATTCAGAGGTCGAAACGTCGTATTTAAACGTTAGTATGGATGTCATTTCAGGAGTAGTTAAATCGGGTATCGTTCAACCGTATAAACCGCGTCAAAAGAAAGAAAATTCACCGAAAGCACAAGTAAACGACTTATTCTTGAAGGCTGCTAAATTACCACCAGAACAAGCCGTTGAAGAAACGGATAAATTAGTGAACATGTGTTTACGTGAAGGTGGGTTTGGTTCAGCAAAAGTAATGATTTCGACTAAAAAAGAAATGAAATCATCACTAATGGCGATGGTGAATGACGGTGCGAAAGGTTCTAAAAAGGGTGTTGAAGCGTTTATGCGATACTACGATGATAAAGCGACACTACAAGACATTCTCGATGTACAAGGAGCGACAGGTGCTAAATCAGACCTTACAGGAGTTGCGGGGAATTTCAGTCAGAAATTAATGAAAACATTGCGTGATACGAACCCGACAATCGCTTTAGAGTCAACTTACGTGATTACACAAGGTACGTTACAGATTAAACATGATGCCGAGCTTGGTCGTGAATTACCGCAAATTTTATTAGTTGAATTAAAAGATTTATTAAATGGTGTGAACAGACACGATGAAGAATCACCACTGACAAAAGAAGATTTTAAAGAGGGTATGCGTCACGTTTATAACAACCGACTAAATGTAGATATTAAAGAGGAATCATTAGAAGAATTATCTAACCTATTAAGTGAAGATGGCTTAACGATTGCTGGTGTCGATAAAATCGCGACAAAACTAGCTTCACCAATGGATCAAATCACATACAATGGTGGTCTTAAAGCGATTAGTTCATTAGCAGAACAAGGGCGTTCATTAGCTGAAGGTGAAAAATCAGCATTAATCGTACCGAAGAAAATTTTAGAAGCAGATGAATATACGATTATTGCTAAAAAAGGCACATTGAACAAAGAAGCGACTGCTGAAAAACAAAAAACATTCAAACCAGCTAAGACGGTTGAAGCTGAAAAACTAGAAGAACGTATTTTAGAAGTGAAGCAAAGTAAAGAACAAGATTTATCAGCTGAAGCACAAAATGAATTAAAAGAAAATGAAGGTTTCACAACATTAGAAGATGATGTCCTTCTGTTTTAAAAAATAAATTATTGTACAAGGGTATGACTTTAATTAGTTAATATCCTTGTTTTTTATTTAAAAACATAGAATTATTCTGAATTTATTTATGTTATAATTTACCCAAAAGGGAGGGGCTGTTTAAAATTGTCGGAAGAAAATGAAAGACGTACATCGTTTGGAGAAAGAAAAACTACGAATAATGGTAGTTCAGCTAACCGAAATTCTACAAATGATGACACTAAAAAAGATACAGAGCAACAAGGAAAAACAGGGGGAGCAAACGGAGCTTCAAATGAAAATGCTAAAAATGAACGTCCGAGTTCTGAAAATATCAATCAAATGAACCAAAGTAAAAATCAAAATGCAACTAAATCAGAAACCCCTAAAGCTATAAGTAATACGGATGAATCGACTTCAAATAATCCAGATTCAAAGAGTAATAGCGAATCTAAAAAAACAGATAGTGGTGGAGCAACTGATTCGAAATCAAAAAAAGATTCTACAGAAAAAAGTGGTGGTTTGAAGGATAAAGCGAGTTCTTTTTTAGGGGATAAAAACAATCAAGATTCGATTAAAAAAGTAGCGAGTTCTGAAAATAAAGGGCAAGCGATTAAAGATGAAGTGAAGAATCAAGCGAAGAAAAAAATAAAATCACAAGCCATGAAGGGTGTCGCACAAGCTAGTAAAGCTGCGGCCGTACCGTCTGCGAAAGTGGGCGGTGTTGCTGCGGCTGGATTAGGTGTTTACCTTGCAGTTGTAAAAGGGATTAAAGCAATTGGTTCAAGTGCTCCAGCAGTGATGATTCAACAATTAGCAAATATGGCGACAAGTGCAATCTCTACGGTAATAAATGTGGTGAATGGTGCAGTAAACGGTGTATTAGGTGCGCTGAATATTGCTACAACAGTTAGTGGTTCGTTACCTACGATTATTTCTTCAGTCTTAGTAACAGTCGTTGGTGGAACTACGATAATTGCGACAACAGGTTCAGCAGTAGTTGTTGTAGAAGAAGGTGAATCGTGTGATAAGCCAGATGACATAAAAGATGATGATGATACTGAAAATGGTTCAACTGGTGGTGGCGTAGTCGGTGGCGATTACAAAGATCCAAACAGTGAAAAATATAAAATTGCTGAACAACTATTTAATAATTTCGTGAAAAAGAATGGTTGGAGTGGTGCGGGTGCATCGGGTGGTGTCGGAAATGCGATACGAGAATCGGGATTAAACCCGAAAGCTGACAATCCGAGTGGTGGCGTACATGGACTGTTTCAATGGAGTGGTTGGTCGAGTCAAATTAACGGAAATCGTTGGGGAGAAGCACCAAACGGTAAGGACGATTCGGTAATTAATCAAATTGGATTGATTAACAAAGAGCTTCGTATGGCATATTACAAGCCCGTAAACGAAAATGCGGGAAAGGCAATGGATTTTCGTGAAGCGGCGGGACATTTCGCTCAATACTATGAAGGATTAGCAGGGGGTTCGGGTGATCCTCAATTTAATCCAACTGTAACGTATGCTGGAGCAGAATGGGCTTATGAAGAATTTGGTGGAGCTGACATACCGAGTGATGATACAAATTTTGAAGATACAGATGGCGATAATGATGATGAGAAACATAAAGAAGATCAAGAAAATGACAACTGCGATACATCATCAAGTGGTGGAAGTGGAGAAGTAGATGGAACAGGAGTACACGATTCGACTGTTTTAACTGCATGGCGACCAGCTGATGTTCCAGCTGATGTTCAAAAATTTGCTTACAGTCCAGAATCAATTGGAATGATGTTTGAAAGTCCTGTCGGTTGGTGGAATCCCGGAAATCAATGTGTCAATTTAGCTTCGAGTTACTTCCAAAAGATTTGGGGAATGACGGAACAAGCTCGTGGAAACGGGCATGAATTGGCACAAAATTGGAGCAAAGTAATTGACGGAGAAATTTCAAATACACCGAAAAAAGGAGCACTTGTGAGTATTACAGGTAACGTACCAGGCGTGGCGACTGCTCCATACGGTCACACAAATATTGTTCAACACGTTTATAAAAATGGCGACATTTTAGTAATTGAACAAAATTACCCTGGCAAATCGGGTGAAGGTGCGGGAATGACAAACAGTTGGCATTATCAAATACTTGAAAAGTCGATGTATCAGGAGTATAAATTCGAGTTTTTAAATCCTAATCCGAAAAAATATGACTTAGATATGGGGAAAACAATAAAATAATTTAGTGTTTTATTATAAAAAAAATAAATAGATTAAAAGGTTGTAGGAACTCTATATAACAACGTTTGTTCTTTTATTTAAAAGGTTAAATAACAAGAAACTTAGAATTATTCTAGGTTTCTTGTTTTTAAATGCTTTAAAACAGCTTGTATATAGTGATTTCGTTTTATATAATAGTTTCGTGGTGTAAGACTATTTTAGAAACGGAGTGTTAAAATGATTAAACAAAACGAAAAGACAAAAAAAGGTTTTAATAAATTCCCTCTCTACTCAAAACAATCCCTATTATCAGTTGGTTTTCTTGGTGCAATGGCATTAGGATTAACAACTACCCCTAATACACAAGCTGAAGCGAAAACCAAAACAGACGAACCTTCAATTTTAGAATCAGACAGAGTGGAAGTGGCTGAAGATGATTCTGTAATCGATCCTAAATTTGAATTCATCGCAAAATTCACGAAAAACACGAAAATAAAACCATTCGGTGAAGGTAGCGAAGTCATTAATTACAGTACGGTTTGGGTTAATCCTCCCGATTCAGATAAAGGGAAAATCGGTGTGATTTACGAAAATGTAGGTTACTTTAAAGGTAGACAAATTGACTTAAAAATTACGGTAAATGATTGGGAACCATATTTAACAACACCCGAAGAATTGAAATTTTCATATACAAATCGTTCTATCGGACATAAAACAGGTGGGTATAGCAGCTTGAATCAAACGTGGGAGCTAGTTGACCATGAAACAGGAAAGGCTGCTCCAATGAAGGGTATTTATTATACGATTACAGATATTGACTCATATCAATCGGTTCGTATGTCTGAAAATATGATGAAAAAAGTTGATTCGATTTGGGTAACTAAAAGTACATCTGTTCAATTTTATGAAACGAAAGGTAAATTCTATGAATTAGGTTATTTCGCGAGTGATAATTTTGAAACAGATGATCCTGACGCTTGGGCTACGTTATTAATTAATTCAAATAAATTTACGTTCGATTGGAAACGTGATTATGAATCATCTGGTATTCCAGTAACGCAACTATATCCACAAAAGCTTACAGGTACACAATACTTTGGTTATACGGATGTGAAGCCAGCACGTACAGGTATTCCGACACCGACTAAAGCTGTTGAAGATGATGATGAAACACCATCGCTTGATAATAAGCTCGACACATGGGACCAAGAGTACAAATATATAATTTCTCAATCTGTGCCAAATGAAAAAAATAAATTTTATTACGATTCATTTTCTATCGAAGATGATGTCATTCCAGAACTTCAATTTGATGAAAAAACTATTCGCGTATTGAATGATGAAAATGATGATGTAACTGATATGTTCACAAATAAATCAAGCGGTCAGAAAGTTTCAATGATTGCACGTCCTACGTCTTTAAAAAAGGCAGATTTTTATGGTACGGTTTATCGAGTAGTGTTTGAAGCGAGTATTAAAGAAGGTAAGACACCAGCTGATTTAAAGGAAGCTGGCTATGAAATCGGTACTGGTTTTGAGTTACCGAATACAGCTAAAGCGATTGTGAATGACAAAGAACTGCAAACAAATAACACGCTAACATTTGTCCCTAAATTAGTAGATACCAAAATTGAGAAATTCAATATTGATGAAGATAATAAAAAAACAAAAGATGAGGTATTAGTTCAAGAGAAAGGCTTACATACCTATGAATTAGATGTTTCTATTGGTAATGATAAAGCTCTTGATAAATTAGTTATTTCAGATGACCTAGAGGACGTATTAGATTTAAAATCAATCAAAGTGATGGACGGAAAAACAGACGTTACTAAAAGTGGCAAGCTTGTTATTGACGAGGAAAAAGAATCATTTACATGGACGGCTAATAAACCGAGTGACTTTATTGGTAAAACATTAAAAGTAATGGTAGAAGCTCAAATGAAATCTGAACAAAACCTTGCCCCTTATGTAGTAGATGATAAGCCGACTCTAAAAGACGAAAATGGTTCAACTGAAGAACCATCGGAAACACCGAAAAAGGTTTCGATTCCAAATACGGCAAATTTAGCGATAAATAACGATAAAAAAATAGTGTCGAATAAGGTAACAATTACAACTCCACCAACAGAAGATGCAGCTGAAAAATATAATGTCCGTAAAAAAGATAATGTACTGACAAAAGCCATGCAATTAGTTGAACAAGGTACGTCACATGAATATGAATTAATTTATACAGTTCGTAATACGGCTGAATTAACTTCACTGGTTTTACAAGATGATTTAGAAAACGTCTATAACCTAAAAGAAGTAACGATTAAAAATGGTGACAAAGACGTTACGGATCAAGGGACGTTAAAACTCGATGAAAAAACTCAAAAATTCACTTGGGAAGCGAACGAGCCGATGGATTGGGTTGGTAAAAAATTAAATGCACATATTAAAGCAGATATGCAAAAAAACGTGTCATTTGATGGCTACTTACAAGACGGGAAAATCATTGTACCGAATAAAGGTGAAATGATTACGAAAACAGCAGGAAAAGAAAAAAGCGAAACCGATACAGTGACAACCGTAACGAATAACGTCAATGTAAATGTGCCGCTTTTAGATTCATCTATCGAGAAATTTAACTTGGTGAATGATGAGCTGACAAAAGAATCAGTTGAAGTAAAACCGAAGGAACACCATGATTATGAATTGAAATTTAATATCGCCAATTCAAAAAAATTAGAAAAAATCATTTTAAAAGATGATTTAGAAAATGTCTTAGATTTAGAGAGCGTTAAAATCTTCAATGGTGATAAAGATATTACAAAAGAAGGTAAGTTAGTATTAGATAAAAAAGAAGAATCATTCACTTGGACGGCTACAAACCCTAGCAAATATGCGGGTGAAGAATTAACTGCGATTATCGGTGCGACATTGAAAGAAAACGTGGACTTCACAGGTTACTTAAATGATGGTGGTGATATTGCTATCCCGAACGTAGGGGAAATGATTCTAAATGAAGGTACTGGTAAGAATGAGTTACTAAAATCAAATCGAGTAGATATTAATACACCGATTACTGATTCAAAAGCTGATAAATTCAATGTTATTGATGGTAAACCAACGCATGAAGAAGGAAACGTTGAAGATGGTGGAAGTCACGCATATCAATTAGATTTCGAGATTACTAATGCCAAAGAATTAACGAAATTAGTATTAGATGATGATTTAGAGGACGTTCTGACACCAACAAAAGCGACAGTGATGATGGACGGCAAAGATATTACCGAAGATGGTAAGTTAAGCATTGACGAAGAAACATCACACGTTACATGGGAAGCGAATGAGCCACAAAAATACGCTGCTAAAAAATTATCACTAATGATTGAAGCAGATTTGAAGCATAATGCAGATTTAACACCGTACCTTCAAGAAGATGGTTCGATTAAAATTCCAAATACAGGTCATTTAATCATTAATGATGGTGAAGAAGATATTCCAACACCACCAGTTGATATTACGACTCCCGGTTTAGAAACAACGGTTGAAAAATTCAACATTGCTGGTGAAAATGAAGTAACCGATTTATTATCAAAAGATTTATTCACTGAACCAACTGACGGTGATGAAGAAGTAACCGATCCAAACGAAGGTGACGGTGAAGTGACTGAACCAACTGAACCAAATGAAGGTGATGGGGAAGTTGAAAAAAATCCTCGTCAAACAAAAGCTGATGAAGAAGTGACTGAACCAACTGAACCGAGTGATGGCGATGGCGATAAAGAATTTGAAGGTATTAACAATGTCGTAAAAGTACCAAACGGTGGGAAACATGAATATGAAGTCGTTTATAAAGTTACGAATAAAGAGAATATCGATTCACTTTCTGTAGCAGATGATTTAGAGGACGTTCTGAATTTAGAGGATGTGAAAATCTTTGTAGATGATAAGGACGTTACCGAAGAAGGTACACTTGAAATGGACGATGCAACAGAAGCCTTTACATGGACTCCTAAGAAACCAAAAGAGTATGTGGGTAAAGAGATTCATGTACGCGTTCAATCGTCTTTAAAAACGAATAAGAGCCTTCAATCGTACACGAATGAAGATGGGCTTGTGTTGATTCCGAATACGGCTAATATCACTGTAAATGATAAGCAAACTGACTCAAATACAGTTGGTATTACAACTACGCCACTTGAAACAAGTGTTCAAAAATTCAATAACATTGATGAAGGCGAAAATAAAGATGAATTAACGGAATCGACAATGCAAGTAAAACGTGGTGATAAACATAAATACACGTTGATTTATAGCGTTTCAAATGCAGATGATTTAGATAGCTTAGAGCTTTCGGATGATTTAGAGGACGTTTTAGATATTAATGATGTGAAAGTATTCGTGAAAAATGGTGATAAAGAAAGAGAAATCACTAAAGCGGGTGAATTAACAATTGATAAAGAAGCAGAGTCATTTGTTTGGAAAGCGAAAGAGCCAAATAAATATGTAGGACAGGTATTGAAAGTAGAAGTCGGTTCTACAGTTAAAAAAGACGCTGATTTAAGCAATTACAAAGACAATATCATTCCGAATACGGCTTATATTTCAGTGAATGATAACGAGCCGATTGCTTCAAATACGGTTGAAATTACAACAGATGAAGCACCAGAGCCGATTCCAACAGAAGTAACGCCACCAGCTGAAGTCATTCCTCCTAAAAATACAGAAAAAGAGAAAGATCCAGTTGAAGTGACAATTGAGAAAATTGAAAAAGAGAAACAGGAGCAAAAAGAAGGAACGCTCGCTCAAACAGGGCGTGATTCGAAAAAATGGTTATTCCAAATGCTCGGAATGGTCGCAGGTGCATCGACACTTGTCTTAGGTGGCTTATATGCTTACCTACGCAAGAAACGTAAAGATGAAGAACAAGAAGATGAATTTTTATAAGATAGTTTAAAAAGAGCTTGGGACAGAATAGCTTCCTCTTCTTTTTAAAAGTTCTAAACAAGAGGCATGAATCGCATTAAATAGCGATTCATGCCTTTCTTATTCTCAGTGGATTGATTAATTTCTATACTTCTGTCCCAGGTTCTTTTTCATTTGTATCTAATGTGAACCGAAATGGTCTAGCGTCAGAAAAATGTGGATTTACAACATTGAACCCATTGTTAACAAAAGTATATATATTAACCTTTACTCTTTACAGAATCACTTCCATTTGTTCAGCTTTTGCAAATATCTCGTCAAATGTAAGTTTCTCATCTTCTAACATAATACAATAACGTAAACCGTTTTCATCCTATTGAATGGATTTGGAAAATTGCACCGTATCCGTTGGGCTGAAAATAGATAATGTAAAGGTAGGTGCACCGTCTTTTAGAGCAGGGAAAGTTGATGCAACAGTGGATTTATGAGGAGATTACATCGTTGAAAGAAGAACGCGGACGATAAGGAAAAGGATTTAATACAACGTCCTGTAATATATTAATTTAAACAATATTTCAAAGAAGGAAACAAAAATATTTGTTATAATAAGATAAAAAGGAGGGACTGGAATGCCAGCAGATAAAGAATTTCAAAGTGTCTATGACCAACTGCGTTTATTGAAAGCAAGGGGATTACAATTCTCTTCTTATAAAGAATCAAAGCAGCAACTCCTGTCTAAAGGTTATTTTGATTTGATTAATGGTTTCGAAACATTATTATTAGACAAGCCTAAAAATCCTCCAAAAACTTATACAGATCAACATTTTAATGATTTTGTAGAGTTATATGAATTTGATTCACAACTCTCCACAATGATTTTTTCGAAAATTTCAGAGTTTGAAACGAAATTAAAAACAGCAATTGCTTATTATTTTACTAAAAGTCATTGTGCTACGTTGAAAGATAACAATAACTATATTGATATAGAAAATTATAGAATTCCTAATGAAACCGATGGCCCAGCTGAATATGTTTCTTATTTTAAAAAGCATAAATTGTTCAGAAAAGATAATTACTTTGATGGGAAATTTAGAGGGACATTTGATGGAATCGTTATTTTTAATACGTCTAAAAACAAAACAATTTTGAAAGGCCGTTTTACTGGGCGATTTGGTTCAACCTCAATTCGAGAAGTAAAAGATGGGACGTTAACGTTTTTTAATAATCGACAAGCGCGTCTTTTATCAAACATTCATGCATCGACAACAGTTTCAAATACGACTATTTCAATAAAACTGGATATTTCAAAAGAGCGTATATATGGACTGAATTTTATCGACGATTGTAAGATTCGTTTTAATTATGTGAATGAATATAATAATCCGCCTTTTTGGGTAACGATAAAGACATTAATGTTGAATGATATTTTAGTGTTAATGTATGGCTTGGATAAAAGAATATTTAACGAAATCTTAAAAAGCTTTGATATGAAGCCGAATGATAAAGAAAAATTCTTAAATTCAATCGCTATTTTAAAGGAACTTCGAAATACATGTGCTCATTTTGAGTTGGTTAATCGATTTAGAACATCTAGTAAGACGGCCATTAATGCTCGCTTGACAGCAGAATTAAATTTAAAGCCTATGAGAAGCCAATATGAGATTCGATTATTTGACACATTAAAGCTTTTAAAACAATTCGTTGATATGGATGACATTCAAAAATATGTTTCGGATTATTATGATTTCCTTAGTAAGAGTGATCGATTGCCATTAGCAACAAAATTATTCAATCGAATGGGGAATCCTAATATATATGAATGGACTTGATTTTGTTGGGTATCTATGCTATGATTAGTACATAAAATAACATGTAGCCAAGACGGCGTGTCAAGCTATTGCAGCTTGCTAAATGTCCCTAACGACCTTTCCTCAATGGAAAGGTCGTTTTGTATTTCCAAAAGTAAATATATTGTCCACGTGTGCTTTTCCGTCTTTTCCATGCTTAATGTTGTAAATTCACGTTTTTCTGATGAAAATCCCAAATACCGTACATACAACCGATTAGATAACCAGTGCCATGAACAAATATCGAACCATTTCCAGCAGTTGCTACGTCCATTTTTATTTGGTCGCTCAAATAGATAATGAAGATAGCGATGAAAAGCACGTATTTAAGTTGTAAGAAGGTTTTTAACGATAATAGAACTCGTGTTAAGGCGAAACTTACAAGAGCATATACGCCCCCAGAAGCCCCTATTAGATAAACGGTCTGTTCATGGAAACCAAGTGTGTACGTTATTTTGAAAATAATCGCTCCAATAATTGCAGATATGCCAATTACTCGTACTTGTATTTCAGATGATACATACGTTTTGAAAGGGGCTAGATTCAGCATAAGTGAAGCAGCGCTCAATAAGATTAGATTATTAATCAAATGCAAGGTGTTCGCATGAAACAAAAAGTAAAACAAACTTAGAAATACATGAAAATAACCAAGTTCGGTGAAATGCACATTAAATGATACGAAAGATAGGGCATTAAAATAATTTGCTAATGTGTAGGCGAGTATTAGGAGCAGAACGAATAGATAGGGGAAATTCCGTACTGCTTGATTTTGTTTAAGTTTCATCGGTTCTTCCTTTCGAAAAAAAGAGTGCTGCCGACTTTAGATCGGCCACACTCTTTTTAGTTAGGATTCAAAATAGACTTTCCGTTGAAGTAACCTTCAATGGGAATTTGCATATAGACCATAGCGTTTACTATTCTTTTTCTACGTGTTGCATTTTGTCTAATTAGACCAGGGTTTTTCGTGCGAATCGTTACATAGGATGTTTTTTCATCATTTTCAATCAATTGCTGATAAAGTTTATTGGAAATATTCGTTTCAATTGAACCGTATGACGATACTAAAAATCGAACAAATGTAGCTCGCTCAATATCAACATAATTTATACCTTTTTTTTTATAATCACTCTTATTACGGTGGAGTATGTTCATACCATTTCCGTTCTGAATAAAATTATCAATGGACTGTAATACAACGTCATGGACTGGGTAGTTTAATTGTTCTTTTTTTAACGGGTTCATTCCTCTAAATCCTTTCGGTACTGATTAGTTATAAGGCTTGTAATCTTTGATTCGTTCCATTTTTTCAAT
This sequence comes from Kurthia sibirica, assembly GCF_003143975.1. Lineage (GTDB taxonomy): Bacteria > Bacillota > Bacilli > Bacillales_A > Planococcaceae > Kurthia > Kurthia sibirica. Next base: position 56,189 of record NZ_QFVR01000013.1, read on the forward strand.
CGTTTTACCATCGTTGGAAACAGTGATATAGAAGGAATCAGTACGTTTTCTTAATCGGTCTTTATCTTTAATTTCAATCGTGTCATCTTTTGTATAAGGTATGACTTTTACAGTTGTTAAGTAGCGACGCTTTTCTTTCATTTGATAAATACTAATGGAATCAAATAAACTTTTCTTGCTAGATCCATCAATGAAACTGTTACCTGTTACGTCTTTATCTTCAGGCATATAAGTATTGAAGAAATATTTCGCTTTTACGATAGATTCCATTTCTTTTCGTGTTGCTTGATATTCAGAACCATTTTTAAATGTAGTTGCTTTTACAAATACACTTTCGATTAGCTTGTTGTCACCTTGTACGATAAGGCTAGGAGCACCGCTATTGTCGATAGCGAGTTCTTTGTTTTGTAGCTTTTTATCTAAACTCGCAACATTCTCTTTGTTTTCGGTATATTCTTTGACTGCTTGATTGTATCGTTCATTTGATTGCACTTTATGATTCACTGCAAACCCAACAACAATGATACAAACTGCTAATAGAATGACTTTAATTTTCATCAGTGAAACCTCATCTCTTGTTATTGGTCTTGGTCGTGGTGATTAGCTGAATTTTTAAAGAAATCTTCATTTTCAGTTTCAGAACCAATTTTCGTTACATTCTTACGCTCGATTGAAAATTTCTTTATATCTGTGTAGTAAATCAATTCAAAAGTTCGAGTTAAATCACCGTTTTTATTGTAATAAGCAATCATTACGGGAAGCTCACCTACGGATGTTGCTGAATTTTTAAAGATTTCTGCGGTCCATCGAGGGTTATTAACGAATGGTCCATCTAAAAATGATTCATTTTCGGGGTTCTTGAAAAAATTAGCGATAGATTCATTTAGTTCTGCATAAGCAACCGATTGAACCTTTTCAGTTTGATATACGCCATCTACAAACGTCATATCCAGTAATTCTTTCTCTTTCTTGATTAGGCTTTTTAATCGTTTTTCCATTTCATTGTATTGATCAGGAATCTTACTGATGTCACCTTTATGATTTTCTTCAATTTGTTTCATTTCAATTTGTTGTGCGACTGCTTTTTTACTCATCGTTTCAATGGCTGCTTCATCTGCTTTTGCTGATTGAAACATGGAAAAGGACGCTATGACTGATACTAAAACAGTTGCACCGATAATTTTGTTACTTTTACTCAATTCGTCCACCTCTTTCTTATTTAGCGACACCTTGAACAAGGTATCGATTTTGACCGTCTAATGTACAAGTGATAAGCGATAACATTTTTTCGTTTTTCTGAATTGCGTCATCATCTTGAATGGATTGAATATTGGTCGGTTTGATAATTTTAATACTGTTAATCGTGTATGTTTGTTTCTTACCTTTGTACTGAACCGTTACATCATGCCCCTTTAATTGTGTGATTCGAGAAAAGAGAACAGGATTTTTCGTATTCATGTTATGTCCTGCAAGTGCAAAGTTACCGACTTTGTTTAAATGTTGGTTCGGTTTTAACGTACCAACTCCAACGGCTAACTTTTCAGTTGAAAACCCTTCTAATATCGGTAAATTTAATTCAATAGAAGGTGCTTGGATTGTACCGACTACTTGCTTTTTAATGGCTTCTAAATTAGAAGAAGCGTCGTGTATTTCTTGATTCGTTAAGTTTTTCAATTCAGCGTCATAACTAATAGATGATGCGCCGTTTTCGTTAGTTGATTGTGAATCAAAGATAAGCTGACTTCTTTCGGGATCGTATGAATCGACTAATTCAGCTCCAGTATCTTTAATCGTTGCTTGTGCTTTCTGTTCATCGAAATAGAGGAATAACATTGCTCCAACCGATAAAATAAGGCAAGAAAATATAAAAACTATGAATAGTCCTAGCTTTTTATTCATAAAACCTTTAAAACCTCCATTCAAATGATATTTTTCATCATTATAACATAGTTGATTTTTGTGTGATATATACAAATGTGATTTTAAGGTTTGGTAAAAAAATACACCACAATCCAAAGAATTGTGGTGTATTTTTAATTAGTCTTTCGGTGGGTTCTTATATTTCACTAATTTAAGTGCCGAAGCTTCAACCCAACCACGTATGTCTTTCGTTACTTGTGTATCGTAATAATTCACACCATTGTATGTTTGTGAACCATAAACACGTTCAGTTCCAGCATCGTAATCAACATTCCATCTCCAGTTATCAAAATCACCTAACGTTGGATAGATATGAGAAATTTTATTTGATTGATAGAAATAGTTCTTTGTATCATATTCGATTTCAACATATTTCCCGAATGGGCTTTCAGCAACTTTCTTTAGATATTTCGCGTTTAAATAGCCACGAACTTTTCCGTCGTTCATATATAAGAATTTCTGACCGTTAAATGTACGATAACCTTTAAATTTGATTTTTGTACCCTTTTTAACGTGTTTGATTTGTTTAATATTTGTTGACGTACCCGCCTCTGCTCGTAAAATCATACCAGCAGTTAATTTATAATCAGCTTTCTTCATATCTACATAGTTAGACGTTTTCACCTTTTTGAAATACTTGTTACTGATGAAGCCTTTGTATGTTTTACCAGCTGATGTTTTGTAAGTAATATAAGCAAATGAATTTTTACCGATATTATAAACTTTTGTACGTTTTACTTTAGAACCCTTCGGAACTTTGGTGATCTTCTTCGTTGATTCTTTAAAATCAGCTTTTTGGCGTAACATTAAGTTTTGAGTTGTTTGGTACTCGGTTTTATATGACTCAATCGTAGTAGCTGCTTTTGCTTCGATTGGTTGGATTGCGTTCGCTCCAAAAGATGATACAAACAACGCTCCTGTTAATGCTGTTGCCATAACTAATTTGTTCTTCATAATTCAATTCCTTCTTTCATTTTTTAGTTTTTTTACATTCTTTTCAATTGATAGAACGATTTATAATTGATAAAAAGCTCTATAATCTCCACAAGACCTACTCAAAAAAGAAGTTTTGAAAAGAAAAAAGGCCCATTTGGAATAAATGAGCCATTTTTCGAAAAGTCCCGAAGGGAATATTTCTTTTTTCAGTGGCAGACATAAGACTGCCACCTCAAAACAATGTAAATTGTTTTGATTGGTTTTAATTATAGAAAAAGAAGGACACTTTCCTTCTTTTGAATAAAAGTAACAATTTCCCATTTTTGATGTTAAAATTTATCTATGTTTTCGAGTTTAAGATAATGATTAATAAATATAGGAACGGAAGGTTGTTAATTGCATGAATTATTATTTCAAAGAGTATGTAGATAGTAGAAGTTTAAATATTTGTCCTAGTGATGCGAATGAATTGAATCACAGATATTCTATAGAAATTCCATTTATAAATAGAAGTAGTGATAATCCAGTTGCTTATGTGGTTTGCAAAAACCCTAGTAAAGCGGGATTAATAGAGAATAATAGAGTAAAGTCCGATAAGACTGCGAATAAATTATCTAAATATTTCTATGAAAGAGGATATTCGAAATTGGTTATTTTGAATTTAGCGAGTGTCTATGCTACGGATCTTGGCACGTATTCACATGCTTCTATTCGGGACTTGGTAAATGTTCGAGAAAATAATCAAGAACTTCGTAAGCAACTTAGCCGATTCAGACCAGAAATCGATACAGTCGCAGTTGGTTGGGGGATGAAAAATAAAATTAAAGGTTCAAAAGTTGATTACGACCAAAGAATTGATGAGGTGTTGGAAATTATAAAATGTTATACAGAGAAAATTCATAAATACCCTTCTGAATTAAGTTATCCAATACACCCTGCAAACAGTGGAGGGTGGAATAATGAAGAATTAGTTTTATTTTAAATTTTACTCCTATAGTAAAAACACTAAAAAAACGTCGATACAACGAAGTGTGAGAAAGCTCTCAAACCTTGTTATATCAACGTTTCCGGATATTTTTAAGTTGCGTTATGCAGTGAAGAATAGTATAATAATATGTAACAAATACATAAATGAACGTAAAAAAAAGCAACTAATAACGAGATTTAAGTCGGATTGCAGTCCTTCTAAAATCGCTTCACGTATCCTGAACATACGCTACAACTTTTTCATTTCTAGTTACTTTAATTTAAGTTTGATGCTGCCAATCAATCGAATTGATTAGCTTTATAGCCTTATTTTACTAAGTATTTGGCTATTTTTCAAGTATCAAATTTCTTTTTGGTGACTTTAAAAGACAGGTTTGTATCGTAATCGATACGAATTTGTCTTTTTTTCGTTTCAAAAGGAGCAACTTCAATGAAAAAAGAATACTTAACATATGACATCAACCCTTTAAAATTCAAGGAATTAGGGGTATTTGAATCAGTAGCCGAATTTAATAAGCATTATGAAATGACGATGGGCGATTTAAAAAAATATTTAGTAGGAGCACGATACGAGTTTTTACATATGTTGAAGAAATATATGTGTAAAGTGCCTGGTCTAGCGAACGCTACTTACAAAACAGTCATTGATCAAGCAAATACAAAGAAAAAAGTTACGTCTAAAACAACGGTAACGAATTTAATGCCACTACTTGAAAAATTCGGCATTATTAAAATGTATGAAACGAAGAATTCGAGAACAAATTTAAAGAGTGCGAATATCATTGTTTGGCAAAAATACGATACTGAAAATACGAAAGCCTTTATCGAATTTTTGGAGAACCCATCATCTGCTAAAAATGAAGTGGCGACAAAGACAACAATTACGGAGAAATTGAACTCGTTTGTTAAAGAAGGAATTACTTTTACAACGTCATTTTGCGAGGTCACTAAAAGCAAAAATCTCGTAACCCAACCGTTACCCAATGAGGTGACATTAAACAAACAATCTTTAAACAATTCTTTAAACAAAAAAGAATTAAACAAAAAAGATGAAAAGATTAAAACAGTAGAACAGGAACCTAAAGAGAAAGAAACGAAAGAACAAAAATCGGTTACACCCGTTTTACGTGATAACCTTTCTCTTTCAAGTTATGAAAATGAAGTTCAAGACCTTCAAAATCAATTTCCTTTAATCGGCATTAAGTGGATTAAATCAACGTTTACAAAAGCCTTAGAAGGCTTTAAAAGAGGTTCGATAGGGAATATCATGGGCTATGTATTCGGTGCTGCTAAAAAATTTAATGAGCGATTAACAAGCGAAGCTGTTGAAAATGCACTCGAAGGTTTTAATCTTACTGGTAACAATAATTCACCTAAAAAAATAAATCAGCAACGTGCAATTCCAAGTTATATCGGAACGAGCGAAAAACCTACTAATTCTGTTGAAGAAATGGAGCGTTTGTACAAAAAAAGTAAAGCAACAAGCCATACGGAATTAGCTGTGACGACTGAAAAGCCAAAAAAAATGAATATTGATGAACTGGTGGCAAATTATCAAGCGAGTACACGCTAAAAAAAAGACACACCAATGAAGGTATGTCTTAGTAAACCGCTATAAATCAATGATATAACGAACGGTTTTCATCACTTTATCAACGTCTGTTCCCACATTTTGTCCGAATACCGTATTGCTATCGGTTAATTTGTGGAATAAATCATAAAGGACTGCCATTTTCGTGCGTTCATTCGTTGCGAGATTTCGATATTCGGGGTTTAAAGTCGATAATTCGGCTAACCATGCAAATTCATTTGTTGCTTGTGGGCGAGCAAAGGCTTCTTGTTGATTAAACATTGTCACGTTTTGAGGTGGTTGTTGTTGATTCCACTGTTGCTGAACGGGTGGCTGCTGATTCATCTGATTCATCTGATTCAACTGCTCCTGTTCGGATTGTGACGGTTGAGCCTGTTGTTGTTGCTGAAGTAGTCGTTGTTGTTCTAACTGCTCCTGTTTCAAGCGTTCTTGCTCTTGTCGTTGAATTTCAGCTTGTTTCTGTGCTTTATCTAAGTCGATATAGTAGGACTGACGAGCAAGGAAATTTTCATTTGTTGGATTGTGAAGGAAGTCGTTCAATAGATTTTGTTGATTCTGCATAGCAAGACCATGACGATTTTCTTCAATTTGGAGTAAATTCTGGTTAATCATATTCATTTCATTATTTACTTCGGTACGATGCTTGTCAGTTACTTTAAAGCTCTTAGCACCCGTTACGAGCTTAGGATTACGAATACGGAAGGTACTGAAATCAGCAAGTGATGGAGCGATACGTGAAATGGCGTCAAACGTTTGGATCGTTGCATCAAATACAGGGCGTAAATCTTCCCAGTGTTGGTTGATACGGTGTGCTCGAATATCTTCTTTTAACTTTTTGGTATCTTTATCAATCTTCTCTAAGGCTTCAAAACCTGCTTCTGCGAGTTTTGAATCAAGTTGGCTAATATTTGTGTCACGCATAGCGTCAAATTCCTTACGGACGCTTTTACGAGCCTCTGCGACTAACTTACGCAACTTTTGTGCTTCAGCTAACTCTTTCATGTTGGTATCGAGTTCATCTTCTTGAATTGTCGCAATATCCATATTCGTTAAACGTTCAACGGATTGGACCATTTCAGAAATTTGATTGAGTGCAAGTGAAAATTCGTCCGTAACTTGAATGGCGTTACCTTTCATAAGTGATACGGACATTAATTCATTCAACTCGTGCTGAACGAGTACGGGTTGTAAAGCAACCGTTTCATTCTGTTCATTCAATTGGGCTTCGATAACAACATTTTCAACTTCAGGGAAGGTGAGTTGATTATTATTGATTGGATTCGTTTCATTTGTATTCATAAAATCACCTTTCTTTCTTTGGATTAAAATAAGATAACCGCAAGCAAAATAGCATGAGCGATTATCTTATAAGTTCATTAATATTGATCGAATAGTAGTTCTACGTCATTTTCATCTGCATTTTCGATTTCTTCTTCATAAATCGCTACACCTAATTCATACGAGTAAATACCAGCTTGGAAATCACCGTCTGTTGGTTTATTCGATTCGACATTATTATCGAAAAAATATTCAAATTCCAGTTGAGGATAGGTTTTGGCTAAGGTCGTTATATCATCGACAATAGGTGCGTCTGTGATGCCTTCAATGGTAAGAATACCGTACTTTTCTTGAACAATTGAAAGGTCGTATTTGCTACCAGTAGCCGTTTTAAACGGTTCGTTTTTCAATTGTAATTCCTTGTGCAAATCTTTCAATTCGCTGACTAATTCAAGCGAATATCCAGCAATAACTAAGGCATTATTGTATTTAAACTTCATTTCGATTACTCCCTTTCACCAAATGGTAGATAAAAAGCTAGGATATTCAAGTTCATTTTCACCTTCAAAGGTATCTTCTGAAATTAACTCGCGTTCTTGATAGATTCTTCTACCAGCTAACAACAATTCATTATTACGATAACAATACTCGTAATCGAATTGAGGATAGGTCATCACCAATTCGTCAATTAATGTCGCAATATGCGAGTCTTTCGTTTTGAATGAAGCATTGAGTTGAGCGAAGCCATCATCTGTATCAAATTCAAACTTTGAATAGAAGCAGTAGGTTTTATTTTCAAATCGAGTTAAACCATTTTGAGCTTTCGTTAAAAATACATCACGATATAGATTCTTCAGTTCGTTCACATAATTGCTCCGAATGATTAAAGTGTTTTGTACAGAAATGGTAACTGGTAATATGTTTGGCATTTTATCACTCCATTTTTTTTAAATTTGTTACATAGAAAAAACGATAGCGGCCACTGTCAGTTACAAGTAACTGACAAGTGCTGCTATCGCATTATTTAGTATATGAATACCGATACTGTAGCGTAATTTACCTGTTTTTACATAAACAAAAGTAAATACGACTGCGGGTATCAGATAACGTATAAAACTAAGAGCTAAAATTGAAAATGATTTCCAATCCATTGCACTTAGAAAATCACTAAATTCTCCAGTAACGTGTAATCCAGTGAACAAGCTCGCTGAGTAAACAGCGCGTAAATAAAACCATCGTTTGGGTTGTAGTTTAGTGCCAATTGCTAGATAGCGAAAAAGCACTTCTTCTACAATTGGAGCAAATAAAACGGTTAAGATGAACATATAGATTAAAAAGTCTGTATTAACATTAGCTAATTGATTCAAGTTTTCTTGATTTTGTGTGACTTTTTCTACTTTTATATGAAAAGTGGTGATGATCCAACTTGTAAATAGACCATTCAGTAGGGCAAACATACGAATAACGAGGTAAGGGATAAGTACATATAAAAAGAATTGGTTAATGTTGCGATTGATTTTACAGAGATGTCCCTTAGCCCCAAACCATGAGTGTAATTCAATCGTTCCGTCTAAATTAGGTTTCTTGGTACGGTCTTTAATAAGAGCGAAAAGAAACAGTACACCAATCACTAAGGCAACACCTGTTACAAGTAATGTGATATAGTGTTCCTCTAATAATTGCATAAAGGTAAACTGCTGAAACATTTGCCAAGCAGAATAAAGGAAACCTAATGACAGTAAAACGATAATATAACGAAAAATATTCTCGGTGCGTGTTCGATTTTCACTAACATCAATTAGAGTATTCATACGCGTTACATTCCATTTTCTTTTGTTTTAGACTGTTTTTTAGCGAAAGACCAATTCAATTTAAAGAAAATAGCATAGATACCTAATAGGAAAATACCTGATGCAACAGTCGTCATGTAGTTTAGTCTTGCACTATCTGCAAAGTAACTCACATTTGTTTTGTCCGTTAAAGTTAGAGCTAAATTAGTAATCATGCCGTCCACGATATTGAGTGGAAGTGACGCGAGAAATAGGATACCAATAGCTTTTAAGAATTGCAGGGCATAGAATCGAATTTTACGCGTCCAGACCTTCTCCTTTTTATCCTCCTTCACCTTCGTATCTTTCATACGAGCGATTAAACTAATCTTAGCTGCCTTACTTTTCGTGTTCATCTTATCAATTTTATTCATCAAAAAACTCCTTATTTTATAAACTGATTCAACGTTCCGTATGTGCCACTTGAATGTAGTGGAATAAAGTAACCATCATCAGATAAATATTTTTGTACATATTGCCATGCAGCTTGTTCGCTAATGTGTCGCAAGTTACCCTTTGCTCGAATATCATTCGGATCAAGGCGTAACGCTTCATGCAATAATTCTTCATCGTAATTTGCTTCGAGGAAGATTAAATTAAATGGATTGTCTTTATAGTGCGGTAATCCATCGGTTTCACCAGTGACATCACGATACAAATTATCTAAATCGGATGCGTAGAGAAGGTGAAGTGACAATTGTGGAACGTTCAGTTCAATCGCAATGTTTGTGATGTCGCCATGTTTCGTAATGTGTGGAATAAATTCAACATCAACTAAATCTCTTGTCTTTAAATGGGTATGACAAACGTTCATAAATCGTAAATTATCATTGGTTGTATAAAGACGGAGAATATCTTGCTTTATGCGATGACTAAAACTTTCAGACATGATTGCATGAGCCATACGTTTTGTAATCAGAACCTTAATATGCGGATAGATTTTTAAAATCTTTAAAAGCGTAGAAGGGTTCAAATGGTCGCCATGTTCGTGCGTCAAGATAATGTAGTCAACATCGTTGAAAAACTCTAAATTGTACTCTGTATAGCGTTTAAAAGGTAATCCTAAATCAATTAAGAGATGCAAATTTTTAATATAGACCGAATTTCCTTTGCTGGACGTACCAAAAATATGAACAGGAAGTAATCTGTCATGTTTTTGACTTCTGAAACGGTCATATACGATAGGGATTTGCTCTAAAAACATTTCATTATTTTTCACTTTAGATTGTCACCTCGCTCGGTTATTATAACAAAAATATCGCATAAACTAAATAAAAACTAGAATAGTTCTATATTTATTTATTTAAACTCTTTTAAATCAATAAATATAAGAACTTTTATTTAGTTTTAAATACACTTTTAAAACTCTGCACTAATGCAGAACTAAAAAGTAAAAAATTATCATTTTTACCTTGTTTTTATCATTTCGTTACTGTATAATCATATTTAACAAGAACAAAAGTTCGTATTTTATACAAAGGAGTGGGCGAAATGACAAACAATCAAACAATCGACGCAATCAGAAAAGAATGGGAAGCAGAAAAAGGGTTCTTACTTATAGATGATGTAGCTGGCACAATTAATGGTTCATTTAGAGGTGCTTTTGTATCGTTCTTAATTAAAAAACCGCTGGAAACGATAACTGCTGCGGAGCTTAAAACATTACGTTCGGTACTAATGTCTGGTGGATCTAGTTACATCGTATTTGATTCCAATTCATGGACGACAATCAAACGTGAATTAGACGGCTTTAGTCGTGTTGATTTCTCGGTATCTATTCCAAATGAACGCTATATCAATGAATCTTATGCAGACCGTTTTAACGAAGTTATTGAGCTAGGAGCAGGGTATATCAAATTGATTCCAATGTGCGTTGAAGAAGAAGAAGCGATGTTTAAAAAAGCTGAAGTATTACCTGAAGGTTTTATCCCGATGTAACTTCATAGCAAGTAAAAAAACCTGTATCTAAAATAGATACAGGTTTTTTGCTATTCTTCTTCTTCACCGTCATCATAAGTTGTAACACCAGCTGATAAACCTTGTGCTTCACGATCAATTCGTAACTTAGCCGTCTTAATCGGTGTTCCATACATACCTACTAAGTCCGAAGTCGCTACTTTACTTAATCCGATAGCGTCATTTAGCTCAATGATGAATTCAGATTCTTTTGCTCGTGTTAGAGCTACACCATATAAACGAAGTGTTTCCTGTTTTTTCGCAGTTTTACGCATACTATTGTAAATTACGACTGTATGAGGAAATTCCAATCCTTTTGCACTATGAATCGTAGTTAAAATGATAGGTACACTCGAATAATCTTTAGTTGCATTTGTTTGTTTATTTAAAAAGTTAGCCATTGCATTTAAACGAATTTCTTCATCAATCAATGCTTGGATAACAAAGCCATTTAGCATACGTTTATCTGAATTACCGACTAAAATTTCATGCTTAGTAGCTGCTACACCACCTAATGATAAAATCTTATTCAATACACGTTCAACATATGATGGAACAAATGCTTTCGCTTTATTTTTGAAACTTTCTAAGATTTGGTCGCAAAAGTAATCTTTCAGTTCATTTTCATAGTTTTGCGTTACATCAAAGTCGATTAATTCTTCATACTTTTTATTAATGATGTCACTCAATTGGCATTTCGGTTTTTCACGAGTTGTTACAATACGCTCCATTTGCGTGTTGTGTAAGCCATGTAGCGATAGTAATTCACCAATACTTTCTTCTAATATGTCCAGTTCTTTTCGTGTATGTGACATAAAGGCAACTTGCTCGCCATTACGAACACGCGATAAAAACCAATCGCTAAAATCAGCATTTTCTTGAATGAATCTACCTAACGTTTCATTTTGTTTGCGTTCATTTTTATGATCACCATGCATTACATATTTAATTTTGATAGCTTTATCAATATCTTGTTGTGTAACGGGTGCTAAACTATTCGATTGTAATTGAATTTTAGCGATTTTATTCGCGTCAATTACTTGTAAGAACTGATTCGCATAGTTTAAGATGGCTTGTTTTGAACGATAATTCGTTGTTAATCGGAACGACTCGAACACACCAGACGCTTCAATTGCAGTTAAGAATCGAGGGTTGGAATTTCGGAATTCATACAATGTTTGACTTCCGTCACCAATAATCATCATATTCATTTTACGAATCGTTACGAGTGATAACAGTAAAATGTATTCAAATGTGCTTATATCTTGGCTTTCATCTGTAATGATGAAGTCAATTTCATCGTATTCTACAGGAATTTGTAGAAGGTGTGGGCTATTCAGCAACATATTATAGATAACAATTGGTTGAAGCTCTAATGTTGTCTGATGAATCGAATTCATTAATGCCATCGCTTCTTCGTAGTATTCAGCAATGAAATTCGATAGTACCGATAATACGGCTGCTACATCGGGTTTTACGAAACCAGACGGAGATAATTGGTCCATTAATCCGATAAATAACTGTTTTGCCTCCATCATACGTTTCAGATTAAAGCGTTTAAATACATTCGCTTCAACATTGACGCAACTTAAAGCATTTTTAAATGTAGTCGGATGCGATAAGACTTGGTTGGGGAAAGTTAGCGAATAAATTTTATTAAATAAGTCACCTAGCGTAAGCGACTTGATATTCGGATAACGACTTGTGATATTTTGTGCGGCAGCATTGGTAAAACTAAGCACCATAGTACGTGATAAATCTTCGCCTTGTGCTTTTAAATATTCAAGTCGTCCAATCAGTGTATAAGATTTACCCGAACCCGCACCAGCTGATACGGTAGCAAGTGGTTCTGTTGTTGTAATAATCGCTTTTTGTTGCGTTGAATATTTTGGATCTTGCATGAAATCATCATGGACTTGTTGATTTCCAGCTTTAAATTGATACAACTGACCGTTTTTACGTTCCACATCAAGTAGGTACAGATTTTCCGATAACATTAAACGTAGTTGAGTAGACGATAGCTGACGTAGTTTAACATCAGACCAATCGAATATGGCTTGAAGCTCCTTCAGTTTCTTGTAGATACGGTTATAATCTTCAACGGTAACCCATGATTCTTCTAATGCTTCGATACGGCTAAACGTCAGTAAAGCGATATGAACAAGTTGAGCCGATTTATCTGTATCAATTCGATACGCCACGCGATTTCTAGCAACTAAATCCATTAATTGAATTAACATATCCGTTGAGTGGTCACGAACATTTATAGCTTGATGTTCTAAAGCGTCACGTAAATTTTCATTCTCCATTAGCTCGACAAATCGTAGCATAATGTTTGGACTATCTGTTGGATCGTTCAAGATACTTAATTCCACCAGTTTAGTTAAATTATCAAGAATGAGCGCTTTCGCTTTTGAATTTTGTTCAAAGCCTTTCGTTGGAATACGAATAATAAAGACTTTATCTTTTTGGTTCTTCATCAGATTGATAACTGCGTTCAGATTAGCCGTTAATTGATTGAAATGAATAACGTAAGCCTTATCTGGAGTTAATTGATTCATCGCTAATTCATTTGGATAAAAAGCGATATTTGTTGTTGGTGCAAAGAAGTAATCGAATTTCTCCGTTTTCTTCGGTTTCGGTGGAGCAGTTGGGTTCTTTTTATCTAATTCATCTTTGACGATAACTGTACGATTCTTTGAAATGTACGTTACTTCCGTTTTCGTAAAGACTTGGTGTGTTCTCTGTACATTCGGCACAAATAAAGTGTTCCATGTATCTTTCAATGTCATTTCTTCTTTATTTGTTAATTTTCCATTTTGTTTCATAATATCTTCTAATTCAACTGCATTTTCAGCGATATTTTTCAATTCTTTTAGGTTAAATAAATCACTTGTAGCCGATACTTCTACAGGATTATTTGAATTATTGTGTTTCACGAAAAACTCGTCAAAATGCGATGTATAAAGACTTGGAGCAATTACTGACATTTCTTCAGTCACACAACCATTTCCATTAAATTCTGTGCGTGTCGAATTTAAGCGTTCAATATACGTGTTCGGTTTCTTCAGTTCTGCTTTTAAAATATCGCCTGGATATTGGATGAAGTCACCTTTCTTCGGTACAAATTTCTTGAAACCGAATTTAAACCCTGTTTTATCACCATGTAAGTGCGGTGTTAAAGAAGAATTGTCTTTAACATTAGCGAACAAATGGTTTAAGTAACCTACTTTACCGTAACCATTCCCAGTTAATTTTAAATCAAATAAAGCTGGTGTTACGCGTGGTTTATCCATTCGTGTCCCGAATAGGTTCTCCATTAAATCATCGTTTGTTCCAACATTTGTTGTTTCGTTTAAGTCGATTGGCATATCAATTAACACCTTCCATTGTTTATTACGTCAGTGACGTTTTAATTTAATTACAAACAACTGACTGGTGTTGGCTCTTTCTAAAAGAGAGCCGACACTTTTTAAACAAAAAAAGAAGGGCTATCTAGTTGTTTTCAACTAGATAGCCCTTTTGGTTATACCTTTGTTAATTCAATTGGCAATTCCTCGACTAACAGATTTTCAATCCATTCTTCGATGCTGCGTTCAGCAGGTCTACCATTTAGTAACGGATCATACGTTTCTTTAGCAAGTGCATCTATTTCTTCATAATCCGTATCTAATTCAGCGATAGGGAAGTCATAAATATCCTGTGTTTCCGTAATTTCTTTCGTTACTTTTTGATATTTCAATTTCAGTATCACTTTATATTCATCTAATGTTAAAGGTAAGAATGGAATAATGTCTGTGAAACGGTTCAATAGTTCAGGACGAATATCATTCGATAAGGCTTGAATCAATTCGTCTGTATTGGACTCGGACATTAAATTATCGCCACCAAAACCAATACGATTTTTCGTCAATACCTCTACACCCGCATTAGTTGTCGCAATGACAATCGCTTGGTTAAACAGAATTGTATTTCCACGATTCGTTTGTAGTTCTCCCTCGTCAAGAGCTTGCATGAAAGCCAATTGTACCGTTTGATGTGCCTTTTCAAATTCATCAAGGAGCACCACTTGATACGGATTTTCTTCCAGTTTATCTAATGGTAGTGGTCGTTTGGAATTCGAGCCGATATAACCCTCACCAGCACCTAATAAACGCGTCAATGACGTTCCATCTTGATATTCATTCAGATTAATATGAATAAATTGGTTTTCATTCTGGAATAATACTTTAGCAATTGTTTTCGCCATTTCGGTTTTACCCGTACCAGTTGGTCCCGTAAATAGTAAGGTCATTGGGCGTTTCGCTTCTCTAAATGCGAGAACTTTACGTTTTAACTTAGGAACAATACTTTCAATCGCTTTATGCTGCCCTTTAATGTGTTGCTTAATTTCGGGTTCAATACGAGCAATATCGACTGTTCCGTTGGTATTTGAGCCATTTGATGCGATATTACGAGCCACCTGTTTTATTAAATCAATGTTTAATATCATAGGGGATTGACCGTTAATTGTCGCAAATGCAGTCGGATTGGCAATGCTTAATTTAATCCAATTCGAGCGCAATTGACTCACCGATGTGTCTAATAAAGACAAAGCATTATTTGGTCGAGCCATATAAATAAAGTGTTGATTCGCTTGTGCTACGATTTGAGGGTAAAGCGATTCGGGAATGACGACTTTTAGTTTCTGCTCCAAGTCTTTTGCGAAACCCTCTAGCACTTCACACGTTTGGCTATTTGTTAAAGATTTTAGCGCGTATTTCATAAAACGTCGCTTAATTGCTCGGTCTTTTTCGATACTTAAACGTGCCTCTTGCGTAGTCGTACTAAGGATAAATCGAGTTTGGTTCTGACCTAATATCGGCTTTAATCCCTCTGCTACTTTCGACAGAATCGGATCGTTGTCACCATATAAACGATGAGCTTCATCTAAATAGAAAATAGCGTTTTTGCCACAATCATCAATGAACTCGATAAGTTGCTTGATACGTTCTTCTACATCACCAGCATATTTCGCTCCTGCTACGATACGATGTAAGTCTAATTCGTACAGTTTAATACCGTCACCTAGCATTTGCGTGACATACGTTTTACCTTTTAGTAAACGTCCGATTTCTCGGATAATGGCGGTTTTACCGACACCAGCTTCACCTAATAGCAACACATTGGATTGGCGAGTATTACTTAAAATCGTGACAATACGCTCAATATCTTCATCACGATAAAGGATTTTATCATGTTTATTGGAAGCAGTATGGTCGATAATGAAGTCGGATGGCTCTGGTCCTGTTTGTACATTCATACCGTTGAATTGTAGACCACCGTTACCACTTGTAACGCGTGAACCACCATTGCCATTGTTGTTGCTATCGTTATTTTCTTTTAACTTATCATCAGTAAAATCTTTAATATTCACCATAAATTATCACTCTCTCTATTTTTGTATTGGGTATCATATCTCTTTAAAGCAAAAAGAAGGCTTGCGTCTATACGCAAACCCGTTGTATTACTATGACACTTTTACATAACGAAATAGTTTCGAGCATTTTTGTGTCCGTTATGGATTAATCCTTTAATTAAGCGTTCGGCACATCGTTTTACAAATGAATATTCATTTGGGGCAACATTAATCGGAATGTAGTACGTGTTATCTACCTGTGGTGTACCAGGTTGCATAATACGACCTTTTCGGATGTAATACTCCATATCCGAAATAATGAAGTTGGTACGAGGTGACTGTTCTTTTTTATTAATCACTTCGATAGATTTCCATACATTTTCAAAGTCGGTTCCGCCCGAAACTTTCGGGATCTGCATAATTTCTTTATAAATCGCACCCGCACTACGCCCTTTCGTTTGGATAAATACAGGTTCAGAAATAATATGCGAAAAACTAGAGAAATAAATATTCACTTTCGCTAATTTTGCGATTTGAATAATGTTAAAAACACTTGTCTTATAGTGTTTCTCGCTAATCGAACCAGACGTATCTGTGTAGATATGAATGTCTGGACGATAAGACGTATGCTTTTTAATTCCTTTCTTATTCAAGTTAAATGGCTCTCTACGATTGGCACGATTAAATGTCGCTCGTTTGGTTACATAAGTATTTTTACTCAACGTAACTTGATGCTGCCTTTTAATAATGCGTTGAATCATTTTAATTTGTTGCTTATGCGAGTAGGCTTTACCGTTTAACTTTCGGAAACTTCTACGCGTAATATCTTTATTTTCATTACGAGCCTGTAATTCTTGATCTAATGAATTCGATTGGCTATCAAAATCCATTTTTTCGGCACGAATTAATTTTTTAATTGGTACACCTTTCATCGCTTTCAATTTATAAATGATTTGAATTAACTTTTCATATTCTTTTGTAATGTATTGGTCGTTCGTTGAAGCGTGAGCGTCTACATTAACAAATGTAATATAGTTCGGTGTCTTATACGCGTTAAAATTAAAATTCGGTACATATAGTTCCTCTTTTGATTCTGCTTCAAGTATGAATTTTTCAGCTAATCGCCATAAACTATAGTCGCTATAATCAGCTACATTCGTATTGACTCCACTTGTAGGTAGTACCCAAGTAGTTGTTAAATCGTTATTCATTTTGATTTCTTTTACTTTTTGAATGGATGCCATTTTATTAGCTGGAGCATTTACCGATTCAGCTAATATTTGGTCTACCATTTTTTCGTACACATCAGAATCACGACAATGTACAAATAAATGATTATCATGTAATCGTGAAAAGCCAATAACTGAAGCGATTCCTGTACTAAATAATTCGATGTTTGGTTGCCAATCGACTAAACTTTTCTGTGCATGAGGGATAACGTCCATATAAGGGCGATAGACGATTGTACTCGATGGTAGCGGTAAATTGTGTCTAGCGAATAATTGAACCAATCCTTGTTGCGAGTAAGCCACTTCTGAACGTATATGGTGAGCTGATGATTCTAAATAAATTTCATTTAGTTCCTCTTGGAGTTCAAAATGGAAAGTCGATGCAGCACTTTCAAAATCAATGGCTTTAATAATTTCATCTCGTTCAATTGGCGTTGCTTTTCCTTTGTCATCTACTGATTCAATTTTCACTTCGCGTTGATTAATTGATTCAAATAAAGGATTCACAAAACGAGATTGAAAATGCTCTTGTACGGCTTCGATATATTCGCTACCGTTTTTGTCGAAAGGGAAATCAATTAAATTTTCTTTTTCTGGATAAGTGATGGTTTTCTGATTCGTAATGCGTAAAGTCATACTAAAACCCTCTTTCATTTTTATTTGTAGTTACATTTATTTAACTACGTCCTTAGACGAACCGATTCAATCACATAAATACCTTGTTACCTAATTAAAACGTCACTTCGTTTCAATATTCTGATTATTTAACCCTTTATTTTTAGGTGTTTATTAATCGGTTTTAGCATAAAAAAGAGTGGCCGTAGGAAAAATTCCTATAGCCACTCTTTTTGTATTTACTTATTAATTAATCGTGCCGACTAATTTTAAAACATCGACAATGTGATTACTTGAATCGGTTCCAACTGTTTTCAAATGCTCTAACATTGGTTTATCTAATGTCGAACCACCAATTTCTAATAACATAGCTTGTTTCGTTGTTTGAGCCATCGTTGGATTTAATGAGAATAGTGTTGTCGCGATTACGTTACGTTTACCCGAACCATTAATTGCTTTCTTGAAATCACTTGTTAAAGCCCAAAGTAATATAGATTCGTTTACATTCGCTGCTTTCAAAACATCTTCGATTTCGTCTGCCGTATGCACATCATTTAACTGATCGATAAGAGCTTGGTCTGGACGATGTTTCGTGAAACTTGGTAAGGTATTCGGATTGACACTACCTACATTCGCAAATGAATCACGATATTTCTTTTCAATTGCAATATACAATTCGTTTGTGAAGCGTGTACGACCAGTATGTGCAATTAATGCTGATAGTAGGGGAGAATCATCACTTGTTGCTTGCATTAGATTAATATTCATTTTTAAGAAATTCAATTCTTTATCATCTAATGTACCTGTTAAACCAACAATGTTTAACCATTTGCTAAGATTTGAAATGGTACGTGGTACAGTTGCTTGCTTAAATTGTTCTTCATCTTCGTTTCCGAATGATACTTCAAAATCATCGTCATCAGAATCATCATCATCATCTGATTCGAGAACTTCACTTGATTCCAGACCTTCTTCGCAAAGGTATTCTGGATAAGCAGTTAAAACGTCTTTGATGTAAGGGTTCAATTCATTCTGTACGTTTAAGAATGTTTCAATATCGGGTGTTGCACGATATGCAATGATACGAGTGATTGAAGCACCGTCAATTGTTGTTACGTTACCTTGATCGTTACCCGCTACAACAAATCGAATATTACTAGGGAATTTATCAGTACCGATTGTACGGTCAGTAATAAATGTGAAACACGCACTTGTAACGTCTACTGGAGCACGATTGAACTCATCGAGGAAAATAATTGGGTTTTCATCGGGATTGGCTTCAGCATATGCGATAGCTGATTGAAGTGTCGCATGAGGGAATGTCACTTGTTTAAATGTGCCATCGTCATTCTTAACTGGACGTACACCTGTTAAATCGGATGCGTCTGCTAACTGATTGACGGCTAGAATAAACACTTTCGTTCCTAATTCCGTTGCAATTGCTTTTAAAAATTCAGATTTACCGATACCAGGGGGTCCTAACAACGCTGGTGTTAAGCCACTTTCTAAATCGGCTGTTACGAAAGGTGTTAATTGATTGAATGTTAAACGTTGTGTCATGTTTGTTTCCTACTTTCTGTTTTGTATTGCGTTTCCGCTATTTTTTCATAAAGTTCAAAGAACTGAACTGCATATACAAAACTCCAACGTTAGTTGGCATCTTTTATAGAGAACTGAAATAGAAACTGGTTTTTAATTGAAATATAAGTACCCATACAAATCAAGCAGTAGCAAAACTAATCTTTAAAACCCATGTTTTCATGTAATTCGTCCATTAGTTCTTCTTTTATAAATGATTTCATAGCTGAATCAAATTGCTTTTTATTTTTATATTGTTCGTTATATTTATAATCATATAAATGATTAATTATTTTTGCTCTTGGAGTATATACCGTTATTCCTAAATTTTTGAATTTTGGATATTTCTGATTAAAAAGTATGTGTTTTTCTCGTTCACTTTTTTCAAACTGTTTCCTTTGTTTTTCTGCATATTCTTTAGTATATGCTTCTCTTTCTTGTTTGATTTTTAGTTTACGTTCTTTTTCATCGTCTAATCTTTTCTGTTTTGCTTCAAAATAAGCACAACGTGTATCGTAATAGCTATTACCTAAAAGATTTTCCATACCCTTTATAATACTTACAGTTTCTTCAGGTGTTAGAAAAGCTTTTGTATAACAAAGTTTCATCCAATTAGGCTGTGGTATTTGTTCCTCGATATACCATTCTTCAAGTATTGGCTTTAAAAACACTTCATATCCAATGTATCCATACTCACTAGAAGATTCTTTTGCAATCAGAACGTGTAAAATAGTATGTTCGATTAAATCACAATAAACAAGGTTGTCTCTTTTTTGATACTCATATGGAATTTTATTTTCTTTAATAAATTCAGAATTTCCTATATTAAGTTCTTTAATCTCCTCTATGTGGTGACAGTATAATCCATCTTCTGTTCTTGAATATTTACCTTTTGTAATGTTTTTAATTTCGCCATTCATAAACCTTTGATATGATTTCTCTCGAAAATAATCATCTTTAACTGATCCGTATTTTCTAAGTAAAAATTCTATAACTTCATCATATTTTTTTAATAGTAAATTTTCATATTCTTTATAGTTTGATATGTGGATTACCCCCTTAAATATTCTTCTAATTACCATTCATTCAAATTGTAAGTCTTTATTTAGCTATATACAATGAATTAATGTAACGCTCTCTTTTTCCACCGATATTAGGGAAGCACTCTGCTTCGTAAATATAATTATCGAGTAACGCTTCTTGTCTTGAAGCAGCTACAAATTCTTTCAGTGATTTTATACAGTATTTCGATAAGTTTTCGATACGGAATTCTTTATACGCGTAAGGATCAACTTGGATTGAATGAAATTTGATACCATCAATATACATTTCGGGTTTATAATCATCGTCCCAAACCGAGCGCTTTAAATTGTTATTTATTAAAATATCTGCGGTGAAGTTACATACTTGACCGACTTGTAGGTTACGACCATTCAAGATATTTGTTTTCAGACGTACCTTAATTTCTTCTAATTCAACCTCTTTATAAGGAAGTAATACTGATACAAATGTGATTTCAGACATTTGGCTGCCTTTTGATTTAACCGATTGAATCAAACCGATAAATCGTTGTCTTGTATTAATAAATGCTGATAGTTCACCTTTCCATTTATGTGTGTTCATTTTAATTTTCCTCTCTCTCTTTATAAAAAAAGACTGGGCCATATAAAGCTCAGTCTTTTAAAGTTATGCAAATGGGTTTTCATCTACTGAATCTTGTGGGTTTTGATTATGAAACGGTTCATTATTTTGAGCTTGTTGGTTCAAATTTTGTTGATTATTCGTTCCAAAATCTAACCCTTGATTATTTTGTTGCATATTATTCTGTTGCATATTGTTTTGTTGATTATTCGCTCCAAAATCTAACCCTTGATTGTTCTGCTGATTCATATTTTGTTGCATATTAAACGAATTATTTTGTCCGTTATTTTGGTTAAATGTTTCAACAGCTTGCGAGCGATTCGGTAATTCTGGTGGGTTCGGGTTCGCCTCTAAGCCAAAGGCTGCTAGATAATTATGTTGCATTAAGTAGTTGATATTCATTTCATCTTCAATTAACACACCACGAACTGCTAATGCAGGTGTAGCAAATTTAGTTGAGTAGTAAATTTCAATGAATACAGATACTTGTTGACGACCTAATTCATGCTCTAATTCGATACCAGACGCTCTACGGATGTTTTTGTCATAAACTTTAATGACACCAGTTTGAGTAGATTGGCTAAGTGTAATCGCATTTGTATTGTATTTTGATTGATACATATTGCTATTTAAGAAACTTAACATTGCTTGTGAATCTGACTGGAATGAAGGATTACTTAAAATTAAGCCGTATGAATCGTATGATTCAAATTTAGAACCCTCTGTAAATTTCTTAGTTGGTGTAATAATAGATGAAAATACTAATTCACCCGTAATAATGGCTGTTTCGCCACCTGTAAATCCAGCGTTTTTCACACCGATTGGTTTATTCATTTGATTGTTGTTTTGATTCATTTCAAACACTCCTATTGCTTTTTATTTTGTTGCAAAAAGGAAACTCGCAAGGCATATGCCTTGCCGCACTCCCTCTGTTACAGATTTAACGGAACTGCCTTTTTTTCCTTTTGTTTATACGTTTGCTTTACATACATCATCGCTTCTAATGCAATATAGTGAAGCCACTTCAAACCGTTTCGATGTTCTTCATGTTTGGCACGATAAGTAATCAATTGATCCATATAACTATAGAGAACAGATGACATATCCATAAGCGTAATTTCCTCTAACGGTTTCCCGATTTTCGGTTCAATGTCTTTATTCTTCGCTCGTCCAATGCCATACATTAAGCCACCTGCTAGTTGGAAAGCCACGTTATATTCATACTGGCTATGATTATGATGATATTGCTCTAACGTTAAATCTTTTGCACGTTTAATAGCGGGCTTTGGTATTAACGCTAAAAGTGTGTTCAGTTGCGATTCATCTAATGTCGATTCAGATAAATCACCTAATTCAGCTTTCGCTTTATTTTTCAATTCACGCTTAACTGCTGATTCTTTATCAATCTCGACAAGGTATGTTAAGAAGTCACGAATCATCTGACAATCATTCGATTTTGGATTAAGTAGATTCGGAATTCTTGTATCAATCACTTTTTTGGTGAACGTACAGAAGTGACGATTAAAAATAACCTCAAAACTTCGGTCCTCTGATTGCAATACAGTTAAATCAAATAAGTAGCGATGTTCTTCATTAATACAAAACTTCGGTACTTGTAGTAACAGGTGAAAACCACCCGATTTTGAATACTCCCGATAATGAACGGGTAGTTTCATAAACTCTTGTACGATATGTTCTTCAGCAGTTTTCTCAACATCAATGCAAATAATCGGATGTTTTTCATCACGATTACCGTCAAAACGAAATGTACGATTCGCATTTTCAAGCTCTTTCATTTCGTTGATGTCACTTAATGTAGTTAAGCTACTAATATCACCTGGAAAGGCGGGTTTCCATGATTCAACACGTTGTTCTTTTAACGCTGGCACACTAACTGGAACTTTGTCTTTAGTAGAAATCGTCCAACGAGGAATCTCCGCCATAAAACGAATAATAGGCGATTCATTAAAAGCGTCATTATTAATTGGGGTTAGACTTCTTTTTTCAGCATTTGGATTATTCTCCACGCAAAAAACCCTTTCTATTAATTATTTAAAATATTTAAAATAAAAAACATAGAATAAATGTGTGTTTTTATCTATAAAATGAATTGTATCATCATTTCATTAGAATGAATAGTTATCATTTTTATTAACAAAAAGGAAACTCTGCAAACATATTGTTTGCAAAGATTACGTTTAAAATGAACTTCCGATAAAAAAATAGCCGATAAGGTGCCTGTGAATCAGCTACCTTATCGGCTATTTGAATTGTAATTATCTAATCCAAATGTTATAAATTAGAAACTTAAATGTGATGCCTAACGGAATAATGAAATAAAAGAAGATTTCTATTCCATATGCCAAACGAATACGCATTTTTTTCGTATAATAATTAGAACAATCTTTATAGTGCTTATTAGATTTCCACAATCTCCTTAGTAGATAGATAGCAAAAATAACGAAGGAAGCAGTCTGACACTCCCACCCATAAATGAGTGGGGTTCTAAAGTACAAAAGATTTCTCCTTTACTCTCCCGTCACCCTAAAAGACAGGGTGGGTACATCATAAAAGCACTATCTTATTTCCTTTAGACTTTGACGAACAAGACGACCATTGCCATCATTAGCGTTCGTATCGGCTCATGCCTAAACCGTTTTTAACTATTTAAACACCCATACTTTGAAGTGTACGGGTTTTGGTTTTTAGTGTTTGCATGACACGATCATGCAATTTTCGGAATGAACCGAAGGTTTTGAAACAGAAATCTCGGTCTATTTTATCTAATTCATCGTCTTTTACGATAGACATTAACAGGAACGCGGAGTATAAGTCACGCTGAATACGTATTCCGTTGAAATCGTTCCAACGGGTACTTAACGTTTTTTTCGTATACGTATCATCGAAATGATTGTACTGACTTGCTTTTACTTTTGCTGTATCTACTTTATTTAATTCCAAACCATTATATTTTAATTTACGCTCTAAATAATTCAACAACATAGAAGGGGCACGATTAGAAAGGGTTCTGCCGAACCTTTTCTTCTTTTTAAATCGTCCATGCTTATTTTTCTCGGTCTTTTTACTTCGTTTTTGAAGCCCTTTAAAGGACATTGTTTCCACAAAAAACAAATCACCCATTGCTAATAATTCATTCGACAAGGTTTCATGGTCTTGTTTTCGTACCATTCGATTTTTACGGTGTAGTTCTCGATATCTATTCCTAAGTTGGATATACCGTTTAGAATACACCCACCTTTCTCGATAATGACGATTAATTGTACCATCGTCATTATATTTAGACGGGTTTTGCGTCCGTTTACTTCTATCCATTTTCCGCTGAATCCGTTGGATTTCCGCTTCATAATTCACGACACGAGGGGCTAACTCTGTTAAAAGGACTTTCTTTTCCGAACAAGTTGCGATAGTAGACGTACCAATGTCTATTCCTACACGCCCTACTCCAACTTGTTGCTTTAAACCATCTGAATTATAAGCGTGTGGTGGTATTCCTTCTAATACAAGTTGTGCATAATATATATATTTCCCTTTTAGAAACTCTCGTTTAATTCGGACGTACTTTACTTTATCTCGGAGAGCTAAGTGTACATAGGCATCTTGTTTTTTTACGATAACAGGAATCGAAAGACCTTTCCAAACAATCGTATGGTCAATGAATCGAATACCTGCTTTATTCGATTTCCCCTCAACTGATTCCATTTCGCCATACCGTTTAAAATACACTTTTTTCGCGTCACCGAACATCACTTTTTTAAAAGCTAAAAAGGCTCTAGTGCCGATTTTTTGCCCAGATTGGGCGTCTATATTTTGTTTGAATTTTTGTGTCATTGGCTTTAAGAAAGCGTGAATCGAATACTCAAACAACCCAAACTGCTTATATAACGCTGAAAAAGCATCATTTTTCGCCTTCCCTTTTTTCATTTTTCGTGCTTTTTTGTAGGACTTCGATTGTTGAAGCGTTCGATAACGTTTGTACAGTTCATTAACGCACGCATTATACAATTTGCGAGATAATTCGAAACGTTTATTTAATGTATCTTCTTGAAAAACTTCTGTTTTTAAACGCAACGTGACTATATAGCTTGGTGTTGTTTTTCGCATAGGATTCACCCCCTTGTTTTTTGTTGTTCAACATAACGCTTGATCGTTTCGCTTGATACATTTCCTGCGGTAGAAACGAAGTATGAGCGTGTCCACAAACTTGATAAATGTCGAAGGTGTGGAAACTCTTCACGCATTTTTTTAGATGTCACTCCTTTTATTTTTGCCATCATATCCGCAGGGCTTAATGATGGGAGTGCGTTGAGAAACATGTGCGTATGGTCTTTATCGCATTCAAGAGCAACAATTTGTATTTGTAGTTCTTCACACACTTCATGTACTAACGCTTTGAAGCGTTGTTCTACTTCGGCTTGTAGAAAAATCTTTCTTCTGTACCGAGGACAGAACACAAAATGATAATTTAATAATGAAACGGTTGTGTTTGTTTTTCTGTATTCATTCATGTATTTGTTGTATCACTTAACAACGAAAACTGCAACAATAAAATAAAAAGAGAGAGGGCTTTCTTGTTCGGAAAGTCTGTAATTTTTTACACCTTTAAAATATTTCCTTAGCATATACACCACGCCTTTCTATTTTAATTTAGTCGTTTAATTCGCTTTATATCCATTCCGCAACGCTTTGTTTCGAGAAATTCAACTAATTCGGTTTCGCTCAACATTTTGGCTGCTGGTTCATCGTATTCAAAATTCGTATATTCGATTAACAAGAATTTCGGTGAAGGTTTTATCATTTTGTGTACGTGATAATACGTCCATTCAAAATTTGTACCTAAACGGATAAAGTCTTTGGTAACAGTGCATTTCACAAGATTTGCTGAACCACGCTTAATGTTATTTTTGAAGCGATTTGATTCATTTTGATTCTTTTCAAAGCATAATAATTTATTTCGTTCGTTTGATACATCGGGATTAATTAGTTCCATTTCGATTACTGAATTCATATAACAAACTCCTTAAACCAGCTACGAGTGGTTTAACCAAGATTTTTCAATTCTTTGTCGAACCAGCTCTAAATAACTGTTAATATCTAAACTTTTAATGATTTGTTGTGCTTTATTCGTATGGAAAACTGATTGATTATCAATCATTACGGACTGATTTTCTGGCATACGATCTATTTTTAATGAGCTAACTTCTTGTTGACCTCTTGTTTCTACAGGATAACCCGCATTTTTCAAAAGTGATTCAACGGCTCGACTACTTTGACTTTGTGGTTGTTTCTTATATTTAAGTGTCGCAAGTGCGATAACATCGGAAGTTGAACCCGATTTTACAAGATACACACGATTCGTTTGTTGTAGCAATTTCTCTGAACCTTCGACAATATGCCATGAGCTACCTAATCTCTGAACCTTATAAGTATAGGGATAGCGCTCTAATTTAGGATTGCCATTGACTATCCATTGGAACATATGAAGTATTGTAGATTCATCATTTTCAGCTAAAATACGCTCAAATAAAGTACGAGCGTATTCTTCATCAAACGCTTCATTAGACGCGTTCGGTTGTTCAGCTAAGTATTTAGCGACTACTGTGTCAATTACCGTTGGTAGGCTCGTATTTCGGGTAACAGACGCACCTTGATAGCTTGATAAATCGCTACCTTTCGCTTCAACAATATCGCCACTCTGAATTTCTAATCGATTATTCGAGTCTTTCGAGATAAAACGGTCAATCGTTTCAGGTTCAATATCAATATGAAGTGATTTCAGCACTTGCTCTAAAACACTTCGATTCAAGTCCTCACTGATATTCGATGTGTACAGACCATCTGTATTCGTCGAAACGACTTTAGCTCCATGTAGCGTTAAAGCCTGTCCGATTCTCCACGAAAGCAATTGTCCGATGATTCGCATAGATAAAATTTCATTGTTTTTACGGATATTGGACGCATTTTTTGTATCTGCTTCACCAGAAGCAGCGTTCAATAATAATTTGTATGATTCACGCTCTAAATTTAATTCTTCCAAGATAGAAATATTGCCTTGTTCGATGGCTACTTCGATAGATCGTTCAGCATTTAGCTTATTTTGAATAATGTCTTGATACGGATGATAAGCGTCTGTATCAAATGTGCTTAATCGTGACATTAAAGTGGCATAATAGCTTTTAAAATCTTGATGTTGAACGGAACTATCCGATACAAAACGAAATTCTTTCCGTAATTTGTAGCCTGTTTTATCCTTTGTAAATAAAATTTCTTCTATATTAGTTGTTAATAGGGGAGTGACAATATACTGCTCCGCTACCTTTTTAACAAACGATGCTACACTTACGTCTTTATATTCAAAAGCGTGTGGAAGTAACTCAATTTGATAGCGTTCAGCTTGTTCTACACGTTGAAGTACCAGCACCGTTCCATTTTCACGATATTTTTCATAAGCACTTTCGTAAGCAAGCTCTTGGAGTTTATCGTAAAAGGCTTTCTGTACACGATATTCTTCATATGGTAATTCTTCACTCGGTTCATCTAGTTTTAACCATTGTACGGAAGCGGGATTGCGTATATCTGCGTCACTATTGATAAATGTACGAATTGCCATCGGAGCTTCTTTATAGGTCACATCAGCAAGTATTAGCTTACGAATTTCTTTATTTGTAAATATGTTGACCGTTGGATTTTCACGATAGATTAAAGCAATTTGCTGCTGATTCATACTATTGAGTTGGTGAATGACGTTATTAATAGACTCGTGTTTTTGCAAAGTTGATTCTAATACGTCCATGTTAATCTCTTGTCCATGTATGCCACCAACTGAAAAAGAAACCATACAAGAGGACATTTTCGCTTCATTTGTTTGTGGATCAACTTCATTTAAACGATAGAACCAGTTTGTATTATGTTGTAATTGGTGAGCCTTTAGATTAATTTTCGGATAGTCATTTACAAGTTCATCATTGACGTTACAACCGCGTATAGCTGAATAAAAATCGTAAATCGGTTGGAACGCTTGTTGACCGTTTGGGATATTCTCAATCGCCCACGCCATTGAATCTTCGAGTACATCAAAAGGTTCGATACCTAATTCATTTGCTACCTTTTCTGATGGATACATAAGCGATACTGCGGGTTTATCTGTTAATTTCTTATAAGGGGCGATGATAGCAGAAACGAGCTTAGACGATGTACTATCGACTGTTAAACGGTCTGATTTTACAGAGTTCGGTTGCACGTTTGCTTCAATACTTGAACCCTCTTTTGGTTCATAAATCGTTACTGGATAGTTCTTCAATAGATTCATTTTAATTTTATAATTACTTTGATAGACGGGGTGTTGGAACAAAGTAAGTGTGTGTAAATTGTTTTCAATACTTGCGAGGATTACGTTGGCCACATCGTTAATGTTTTCTAACGATGTGCCAACAAAGATAGTATTTGCATTGATATTTAGTCCTAATTGAGCGACTAAACGATTCAAAGGTGTACGTGATTGTTTTTCATTTAAGCGAGCTACATCAATAAAACGATTCGTTAATAACCACCCTTTGCGAATAATATCAGCGTCCGTTTGCCAAAGTTTACTCGGCATATAATCTAATTTCGTTAGTTCATTGCTAAATTGTTTTATCTCTTTTGTAGTAGGTAAGGCTAAATCATTCATATCAATCAGACCACTTTCAAATTTGCTGCGGAGCAGATCATTTGAAACGAGTTTGCCATTTTCTTGAATCGTTTGATTTAACAAATTGATAGATAGGCGATTACAAAAGTAAGCTAAAACTGTTAAGGCATAATCTTTTGAACCGTAATTAAACATTCGTCCGAAATCATTTGGATGAAAATTGTAGTCTGTGTCTTTTACTGGATAGTAGCCATTCATTGATTGTACTTCTGCATTTAAGAAGTTTTCTTTAGTCGCCATACGATAGCGTTTAATAAAAGTAATAAGTGTTCCTTCGATTTCACCTTTATCGTCTGTGACGGTTTTCGGTTTTTGTAAATTCTCGAATCGAACAATTAACCCTTCAATTTCTGCATACGTTTCTTGAATCTTTTGGCGAACCATTTGTAATTCATTTGCACCTTTTAAAATCTTTTGTTCATCTAAATAAGATACGATTACGCAATTTTGTTTAGGGAAATACTGTGTAATTAAAAATAAATTTTCATCTATTACGACATCATAAAAACAATCTTTTGCGTCATATAGGTTAAGTTGTGGTTTGCTATTCATCGTAAATCTCCTTTCATTTTCTTCTCAAATTTCATTTTTGAAATTTAGAGGGCGTTGCATAAGCAGCGCCTATTTTTTTATTTTGCAATCCAAAAACTGACGCATAAGCGTAAAATAACATTCCGAACTCTGCAAACAAATAATATAGTTTTAACTTTAATAAAATAACATAAATAACCCTTTATTTAAAGGAAGTTAAATAAAAAAACGTAGAATAAATGGTTGTTTTTTATTTATAATTGCTTTAATATCAAGTTTACCGAAAGGGTTTTTTTAATTCTTAACAAAGAGAGTAGGTTACTATTTGAGCGTATCAAGGAATCAGAAAAAATCAGCACTTGGGAACAAAAAGAATCAGAAAAAAACGGTTTTTGAAGAACAAAACAACTGGAAAGAAAAGCTTTTAATAAAATTTAAACGACAGAAAAGTAACTTCCGTCATCGGAAAATGGAGCGATTAATACGGACGTATTTAGTTGCAATCGGGATTTTTGTTATCGGTGGAAGTTACAGTGTGTATCATGGTGTGCAAGTCCAAAACGAGAAGTTACAAGCGATTTCACCAATCGGTTCTTCTGTAAGTTTCTCGAAAACAGGAGCTTCTTTAACGACAACAAAACCCTATATTAGCGAAAATGAAAAGACAGCTTTTATTCCATTCGAGGTTTCAAGTATGGAGAATTTAACAACGGATGCTGAACTTTATTACACATTTATCGGGAGTACAGGTGACAAAATTAGTTACGCACCGAACTTACAGCTTGTGTTATTTGGTGAAACAGGTCGTGGAGCTTTTGTGATTAATGGCTCACCTAAAATTAATTCAGAAGCAGTTCAGTTATACCTTAGAAACGATAAATTACTGGTGAATGAATCGGATCTACAAGCAAAAAACTTAGATGGTTCAAGAGCTGGATTAAACGAAGCAGCTAAAATGTACGATTTAATTTATGTAGTTGCTAACCCTGCTGCTAAGAATGTTACACGTTCAAAATTACTAAACGATTCAAACATATCACCCGAAATTTTATACTCAACTTTATTCGCAAATGATGATGTGAAGAAGATTCAAGAAGTGATTAAATCGAATCGCTCGAAGATTAAAACGTTAGAAGAAAAGATTGCAGAATATGAAAATCGTTTAAAAATTGCTGGTTATAAAATACCAGAACACCCTTCTTATATGGGGGATGATTGGAAACCTATGAACGCTCCTAATGTTAATTTAGACGGTAATTTATTAACTGGACTAATCAATAAAAGCGACAAAATAAAACCTTCAGAAGAAAGCGAGAGCGAATTTACAAATGAATTTGGTTCTACTGAACGTATTCAAGATACGCTCGAACGTGATGATGGTTCGTTGGCAAGTGATGACATAAATCAAATCGAAGGTAAAACAAATGCACAAGATACATGGGAAAATACAAAGCGTATGTACGAAGAAGTGAACACGTTAAAACGTGATAATTATATAAATCAAGCGAACAAATTATTAAAAAATCAGCGTTCGGTTGAGCGACAAAACAAAACAAGTTCACTTAGTACAGGAGATCGATTCTCGATTATGGGACAAAACAAAAAATAAATTCACACGAAAGAGGGAAACAATATGTCAAAGAGAAATTCAAAAAAAGTAACGTTTGAAAGATTAAATAAGTTAGCGAGCGACTTAGAAAAAACAGTAGACGAGCGTCCAGTAGAGTTCGGTGATATTGTTGGTAGGGAGTTAGAATACGAACCAGAGCGTCGCACGTTTGAAGATACATTGAAGCGTATTGTCAGCAAATTAAACGAGCAACGTGACATTGCATATAAAGAAAAAATGGACTTAGTATTAGCACCTTTACTTGAAAAAGCGAATGGTGATGTGAATGTTTTATCACAATTAATCACTGGAATTGTTGAAAATGAAACGCTAAACCCAGACGAAAAAGTAGAAAACCCGATGCAAGATAGTCTAAATTTCGATAGCGTAAATGAGTAATTTTTACGTTTTAACGAATTGCTTAAATGACGATTTTACAGTTTTAACGAGTTGCTTAAAATAGAGAAATGAAGGTTTAACGAATCTGTTAAGCCTTCTTTTTTTGTGAAAAAACGAGTAGAGGTATGTTGCAAATCACCCTTCTTCACGTTAATTCGGCAGATACATTTAGCTCAACCCAAAGGGGGCTTTCAGCTTTTCTAACCGATTCGTGCCAACCTGGAATAGAGAGGGGCTTTCGTAAATATATTGGGGAGCTTTTTTAGGTTCAAAAAGGGGCTTTCCTCGATTCAAAGCCCCTTTATGTAGCTTTCACGAAAAAAACAGGTAATTTTTTGACTTTTCGATACCATTTTCGGACGCAAATTTTAGTTCCAAACCCGTTACTGCTCGTGATGGGGATTTCAAAATTCAAAATCGGTGAAACCCCTTATTAGATAAGCATTTATAAGCGATTCAATGAAACCAATTTTTAGACAGAAATTCGGGCGATACGGTACACCCCCTTATGCTCTTTAACTACACCCCCTACATATTTAGGTCAAAGCAAAGCAGAACGGTGACAAATCAAAGGAGCAAGCCACTGAACGGATAGGGACAACTCGGTGCAAATCGGTGAAGGTGAAGGGGCTTTCGGTGAATGTGACGATGATGAATTCGGTGAGCGTGTGTGTAGGCAGGTATGAAACGGATGAAAATTCGGTTATGCTTCCGACCAGATACGGTGAAACAAAACGGTGAAAGTTCGCCCTCGATAAATTCGGAAATCGGTGAAAGTGCGTGACGGTTAGAATCGGTTTTCGGTGCAATGTGTGAATCAGAAATCGGTGAAAGTTCGGAACAATTCGACCATGCTTTCGGTGAAGGTGCTAGTTGTGTAACGGTGAAGAACTGGAACAAAGAAACGATTTTGATACAAATGGGTTTCGGTGAAAGTCGGAGCGTCAAATGGAGTGCTGCGGCACGTAAATGACGCGTAATAAAAAAGAACCTACTCGTTAAAGTAGGTCGGTGAATCAGAATGGTAATTCTTCTGTATAGATGAAACGGAACCGACATAGTTCATCAAAAGGATCTAGCAAAGCAATCGTTTGATGATACATTTCTGGAGCAACTTCGAGTACGATATTTGTCATTTCTTCAGTCGGGTAACTGATATGAAAATACAAAGTGGGTTCTTCTCTAAGTTTATTAGTAAGTTCCGTTTCCTCGAAATAATAGATATTTTCTGCGAATGTGTTGCGTCCCTTTAGAACCCCTCTCGCTTTCAAATCTTCAGCTGAACGAGTTAGTAAAGTTTCTAATTTCGATGTCGTGTTAGTCATTCGGTTATGCTCCTTTTTCTTTTTTATTTGTAGTTCAAAATTAAAACTTACGCGTAAGCGTTCGGGGCGAGGGAAAGCTACAAATGAAAAAGAAAACCCACCTCTAAAGAAATGAAGTGGGTTCAAATTTAAGCAAAAGGTGATTCATCAACGAGTGTATATTTAGCTTTTGCAGATTGAATAAAATTGCGAACGACTGGAACAACCTGTTCCCGAATGGTCGCTGACTTATCGAATCCATCATAATAGATTGTAAGGAAGCAGTGAGCCATTTGTTCATACGATTTAGCGAGTTGAATTTGTATTTTGCTATTTAAGTTACGATGCGTTTCGATGAAATGCAAATCACAAAGTAGCTCAAATAAGCTACGTAAAGATTCGATAATCGGTAAATCATTTCGATAAAAATGACGATACTTTATTGTCGGTTCAAATGAATAAACGCAATAAATATTTTGGTAACTGGTTAAGGAAACAATATCATCTGCCGTTTCAATTTCATTTTTATCAATCGATTTAAAAGCGAGGTCAAATAAATCAGTGACACGTTTACGAATCTTTTGATGTTCCGATTGAAAATTTTTTAAAGCGTTTAAGTCTTTATCGTAGGATGCGATGATACCTAAATCACGAGAAATACGATTAATGATTGATGTGTAGTTTTGATTAATTTGTTCCATATTCGTTCCACCTTTACTTGATGAATTGTTTTCAAAAATGAAGCTATTGCGTTAGCAAATAATGAAAATAAAAAAGAACCTACTTGTGAAAGTAGGTTCTAGGCTAGGCAAATTACCAACCGTTATAAGGTGAGCTACCTGTGAATGTGCAACTAATTAAACGTATATCACCTTGTTTGAAGAATAGTGAATATTCATCAGTAATAAGTTCACCCGATTCGGACCATATACCGTTTTCATCTGCCGTAAATTCAAATCGATAAGTCGAACGTGAAACAATCATGTCATTCGTATAAGCGTCTAATTGCGACAACTGATACGCGTGTTCTACGTCAAATAGTTCTAAATTGATAACAGAACAGATACCTTCACTCACTTCAATTTGAGCGAATTTAGATAAAAAATCTTTGATTAAATGAAAATTTTCTTTAGGTGATACTTGATTTTGAGTTTGAATAGTTGTCATGTCCATTACCTCGTTTTCGATTATATTTTAATTCACCGTTCCAGCTGGTCGCATAAGCGACAAGGAAACAGAAAAAATGATGAATGATGAAGGATTCTTTCGCTCCTTCATCATTTGATTTGGTTCAATTAAGCATGAATAGTTGAAACATAATGCCCTCTAAAATTCGTGATTTTGAACGTATCTAATTCATAATATCCAATCTTTCGTAGCACCGTTGAATCAAAACTATCATCAGGGAAATCGGAATGATCAAGCGACCAAACACCCTCTGGACTCTTAACAAAATCAAACGTTTTGATTTCTTCCTCGAATATTTCTTGTTCAGAATACTCACCAGAAAAGTCACGTAAACTACTTTCCAAACGTTCTAAATCGAAAACAGATAATTGAACTGCTTCATAATTTTTATCTGACATATCGACACCTGCAAAACGTGACATGAATTTTTCAAAAAGCTCTGTTTTAATGATTAACATAAGATTACCACCTTTGATTATTTTAAATTTCACAATTAATCCTAGTCGCCTTAGCGACGGTTTAACTTCGCTAAAAAAAAGAACCTACTTGTGAAAGTAGATTCTGATTAACTCAATATACAAATGTGCATTTTAAAATTTCAATATCTTCTAGTCGATAAAAGATAGGGAGCAGATTCGATACAACTTCTTTTGATTCGTAAACGCCATCATTATCAGCAATTAAATCAATAGGATAGGTAGAGGTACTTTTTATTTTATCCTTTGGAAAAACATCAAGATTCCACATTTGTAGAACTAACTCGTTATCGAACACAACTAAATTGATTTCCTTATACACATTTTCTTCTTTTTCACTTGTATCATCTACAATTTCTGCGTCCATAAAAGCTTTTAATGGTTCTCTTTTTTTATCCATTGGCAAAGCACCTCCAAATATCTATCTAATAATTATAACAAAAGAAACAATTATGGAATTAAAAGTATATTGTAAAAAGCAAAAAAAAATAACCTAACCGAAAAGGTTAGGTTCGTGTGGTGTCATAAATAAAGCCCTGTAGTTACTTATAACACGCTATTAATTTGTATGTTCATGCAACAGTCACTCACTCTTGCAAGACATTCGCTAACCCATAAGCGTTAGAAGAACATAATACCCTCTATAAGACGTTTCTACAAGAAATACGGTAATTTCCACCTCATTTTAGATAAAAAAAAGGCCGACCATGTTTCGCATTATTCTTGTGAAAGAATAACTAGGCGTTGGACGACTACTGATAAATAGATTATAATACGCTTATTTATTTCTAGCAACCAATATTAAATAATTTCTAATTTGTTCTTAACCTGAGAAGTTTGATAAATACGATATAAAATACGAGCTTTTTTGATTCTTCTGTCGCTTATTACGGTTGCATATGGTAGGGTGATGGTAGATGAAAGGAGATGAACCAAGTGACGAATGTAAAACAGGTATTGAAGCAGCTACATACATTAAAAAGCGATATGAATGACATTTTAAACTTAGTCGGAGGTGATGGTGAAAATATTGTAATTGATGAAAGTGATTTAGATGAAAAATTCTTATTCGGGCAACTTCAAGATATTATCAATTTAGTGGACGATTTGAATTTCAAATTATCGTATCTTTCAAAAGAAATAACCGTTCAAGGGTTTCTACAAATGAACAAAGAGGGTTACTATGAATTTGCGAGTGGGGAATATTTACGAAGGGGTTCACCAATCGAATTGCTCGTTGCAGCTGATGAAGGTCAAGAGTGGATCTATACACACGTAGCTTATTCAGATGGGGAGTATTATGCGATGTTTCTAGGACAAGAACACCCACTTAAAGAAACATTAGTACGCATTAGAGGATAACGTTAAACACTTACATAGCAACAAAAATTACATATATACATATATGCGTATACGCAAAGAAACGTTAAAAAAAGCTCATCCATTGGGCACTGACTGCCCTTTTTGAGACAGTAAGAAAACACCTTCTAAACAGCCAGTTGGCGATATTGGATCGGTGACTGATTGTTTAGTTTCGTTTGAATACGGATATTGTTATAATAAGTTATATATTC
>NZ_QFVR01000014.1 GCF_003143975.1 Kurthia sibirica
TAAAAGTGTTTGAAAGCTCATTTGCTTTGCTAGCGTTATCTTTCGATAACGACATTCTACGAATAGAATGTCTTCGTTTGCTTACGCACTAATTAAAGTTTGTAAGACTTTATATTGATTAACTTCATTGCTTGTTTAGTTTTCAAAGTTCATGGAGCGGGTGAAGGGAATCGAACCCTCATCATCAGCTTGGAAGGCTGAGGTTTTACCACTAAACTACACCCGCATTATTATGTTTAAAAAGATTTTATGGTGCGCCCAGAAGAAGTCGAATCTCCAACCTTCTGATTCGTAGTCAGATGCTCTATCCAATTGAGCTATGGGCGCATATTATAATTGAAAAATATTTTGGTGCGGTCGAGAGGACTTGAACCTCCACCGATTTTACTCGACTAGGCCCTCAACCTAGCGCGTCTGCCATTCCGCCACGGCCGCACTTTACTTAACGAATACTTTATTAGTATAGCATCCTTAAAATTGTTTGTCAACAACTTTTTTAAATAAAATGGTGAGTCATGTAGGATTCGAACCTACGACCCTCTGATTAAAAGTCAGATGCTCTACCAACTGAGCTAATGACTCGTGGGAAATAAAAATGGCTGGGGAACCTGGATTCGAACCAGGGCATGACGGAATCAAAATCCGTTGCCTTACCGCTTGGCTATACCCCAATATTAAATTAAAACTGGCGGTCTGGACGGGACTCGAACCCGCGACCTCCTGCGTGACAGGCAGGCATTCTAACCAGCTGAACTACCAGACCAGTATGAAGCATATAAAAATGGTGACCCCTACGGGATTCGAACCCGTGTTACCGCCGTGAAAGGGCGGTGTCTTAACCGCTTGACCAAGGGGCCAGAAACTCCGTTGACAGGACTCGAACCTGTGACCCTCTGATTAACAGTCAGATGCTGCTACCAACTGAGCTACAACGGAATAATTATGATGTCTAAGATGTTTGATCACCTTGTCGACTTTTACTATTATAGAGAGGTTTTATTAAAACGTCAATAGTTTTTCTACAAAAACTTTAATCTTTTTTCAATATACGTCCTGAACACTTGCCACAACTGTATTTCTCCGTATTTACCTTTCTCTTTCTTTGATAAATCAAATGGCATTTTTCGCATTCATAGCGATAATAAGTTACTGTTTGTAAAGATGAACAGTGACGAGGTGAACCGCTCCTTTTTAGCAGCTCTTTGAAATCTTTATCGCTATGTCTATAACCTTTTCCTTCTATATGTAAATGATAATGACAAAGTTCATGTTTGATGATGCCAATCAGTTCCTCCATACCAAAATGATTATAATGGGCCCGATTAATATCAATGTTATGTGTGCGCAATAAATAGCGACCACCTGTTGTTTTCAATCGACTATTAAAATAGGCCAAATGATTAAACGGTTTATAAAAGTATTCTATTGATATAGCTTTTGTTATATCAGTAAGTTCTTCATCTGTCATTTAGATCCCCTCTTTCTGCTATTTTATTCACTTCTTTCTATCTTACTATAAAATAAAAAGAGCCTGGGACAGAACAAAATTAGTATGTCTCCCATACGAATCATCAAATCAATTGAACGCACAGAAAACCCCACACGAGGCGTTTGAAGCTATGTCCGCGGAAAGCGTTTTTCGAAGCGAAAATGGATTGAAATGAATAATCCCGTATGATTTCGAAAAATCATACGGGATTTTCTCTGTTGAAAACACGTTTGTCTCAGGCTTACAAGACCATTTATTTTGTTGATTCCGTTGTCTTTTCTAACATCGTTAATGCAATTCTTCCTTTTTGGGCATCAATTTGATCTACCCACACTGTAACAATATCACCTAACGCTACTACATCTAATGGATGTTTAACAAATCCTTTTTTTAATTTTGAAATATGAACAAGACCGTCTTGCTTTACGCCAATATCAACAAATGCACCAAAATCAACAACATTTCGCACAGTACCCTGTAGTTCCATTCCTATTTGAAGATCTTCCATTTTCAAAACATCTTTTTTAAGCAATGGTTGTGGAAATGCGTCACGTGGATCACGCATCGGTTTCATCAGCATGTCCAAAACATCTTTGATGGTAATTTCACCGACTGCATTATCAGCCGCTAGCTCTGCAATTGTCAGAGATGCCAACGCCTCTTCTGCTTTTTTCGTGCCAATATCTGCTGTTTTTAAAGATACCTGTTGTAAAATATTTTTTGCTAACGTATAGCTTTCCGGATGAATACCTGTTCCATCTAATGGATTCTTCGCATTGGTGATACGTAAAAAACCAATTGCTTGTTCATATGTTTTTGCACCCAATCTCGGAATTTTTTTCAACTGTGTTCTTGCGGTAAAACGCCCATTTTCACTACGCAAATTGACGATATTCTCCGCCACTGTTTTTGATAAGCCCGATACATGTTGTAATAAAGACGATGATGCTGTATTTACATCAACACCTACTTGGTTAACTGCCGTTTCTACGACAAAATCTAATGAAGCGATTAATTTTTTCTGTGTGACATCATGCTGATATTGTCCTACACCGACAGCTTTTGGTTCGATTTTCACTAATTCTGCTAATGGATCTTGAAGGCGGCGTGCAATTGAAACAGCACTACGTTGTTCCACTTGAAGGTCGGGAAATTCATCACGTGCCACTTCAGATGCTGAGTACACACTTGCCCCCGCCTCATTTACGATGACATAAGCTGCTTTGCTAGCACTGTCTTTTAATGTTTCTGCCACGAAGGTTTCCGATTCACGCGATGCCGTACCATTGCCTATCGCAATAATATCGATTGGATAGTCTTGTAAAATTTTCAAAAATACTTCCTTCGCTGCTTCTAGTTTTGCTTTTGGTGGATGTGGATAAATCACTGAGATTTCAAGTAATTTCCCCGTATCATCCACGACAGCTAGTTTACAACCTGTTCTATATGCTGGATCGAGACCAAGTACATACTTACCTTTTAAAGGTGGCTGAAGAAGAAGATTTTTTAAATTTTCAGAGAAAATATGAATAGCCTGATTTTCGGCTTTTTCTGTTAATTCACCACGAATTTCACGTTCAATCGATGGTTCTATAAGTCGTTTATAACT
The DNA here is from genome assembly GCF_003143975.1 of Kurthia sibirica. GTDB lineage: Bacteria > Bacillota > Bacilli > Bacillales_A > Planococcaceae > Kurthia > Kurthia sibirica. The sequence continues at coordinate 3,099 of NZ_QFVR01000014.1, forward strand.
ATCAATAATGGTTGATTCTAAATAACTTGCACTCGGTGATTGACTAGTAACAATCCATTTTTGGCGCATCACTTGATGAATACGATCAACTGGCGTTGTAATCGTTACTTTTAAAATATCTTCTTTTTCACCACGATTTATCGCCAAGATACGGTGCGGAACAATCTTCAATACCGGTTCCTCATAATCATAGTACATTTCAAAAACAGATTTCTCATCATCTTGCTGTTTTTTGACAACCGTCGTTATCTTTGCTTGTTGCCAAGTGATTTTACGGATTTGATCACGCATTGTCGGTTCATCTGCATAACGCTCTGCAATAATATCACTTGCTCCTTGCAATGCTTCTTCAGCACCTGTTACTTCTCCACTTACATATTTTTGCGCTTCTGCTAGCGGATCATCTTTATGTAGAGCTGTTAACCAATCTGCTAAAGGTTCTAACCCCTTTGCTTTTGCAACAGTTGCTTTTGTTTTACGTTTTTGTTTGTATGGGCGATATAAATCTTCAACTTTTTTTAATACAGTTGCTGCCATAATAGCCTTTTGTAAATCTTCCGTGAGTTTTTCTTGTTCATCAATTAGTCGGATCACTTCTGTTTTCCGTTGCTCGAGTTGTTGAATATAATGATGACGATCTTCAATATCTTTTATTTGTACTTCATCTAGCGAACCAGTTACTTCCTTACGATAACGTGCAATGAAAGGCACTGTGTTCCCTTCATCTAATAATTCAATTACTTGCTTCACTTGATTAGGTCTGATTGCCAATTCTGTTGCAATCATTTTTAATACCTGCTGTTGTTCCAATGTAAATGCCCCCTTTTACTACTATTCCCAGTTTACCATTCACCAATAAAAAAAGCCCATTCTGCTTAGAATAGGCGCCCAGCAATAAAACTTGCATCGTCATTTTGAAGTTTTAAATTTGTGGATTGTCCATATTGAAACTTAATGAATTCTTCCTCTGAGAAAAGAGTACCCGCTTCTATTATTTCTATACCATCTGTATGTAGTATAAATGAATCGCCTGAATAATATTCAACCGCCTGAATAAAAAAGCCTTGCTCTACGCCTGATAAATAACCTACAGTACGCCTTGGATAAATAATCTTTTTAGGCAACTGTCTAAAAATCTTACAAGTAATGTTTCCGATGCTAGAAAACTCAATTATTTGCTGTTGAAAACGAATACGTATTACCGCTGCTACAGCACCTCTTTTCCCTAGCATCCGAGCATTACTTCTTTGTAGAATATCATCCAAACCACATGTCGGGTCCCGTTCCAATTCTTCAGTAACAATTTTGGCGGAAACATTGGCTTCAATGCCACTACCCAAACCATCTACTAATACCGCAACAAAACTATCGTCAGTTAGAACTATACTAAATGCATCGCCGCTCACAGCGGCATTGTTTTTGGCATGTAATAGTGTTGTATATTGTATGAAATCATTTCTGCCATCTTTTTTCATATTCTATACACCTCCAGATGAAATAATCGCTTGTTGGAGTTTTTTGATGGCCTTTCTCTGAAGTCTTGATACATGCATTTGAGAAATACCTAATTTCTCCCCTGCTTCTTTTTGACTGAGTTGTTCTAAATACGTGAGTTGAATAATTTGTTTCTCTCGTTCAGATAACACACTCATAGCATCCGCAACAATCATACGACGATTTGTTTTCTCATACTCCTCATCATCGCGGCCGACAACATCAAATAATGTTACCGTGCTACCATCTGAGTCAGATTCGATGGAATGGTCCATTGATAAGGCTTGGTAGCTACGACCCATTTCCATCGCTTCTAAAATTTCTTCTTCACTTACTTCTAAATGTGCTGCTATTTCTGCTACAAGCGGCGAGCGCTGAAGCTCTGTCGTTAATAGTTCAACCGTCGCTTTTATACGCGGTCCCAACTCTTTGATACGTCGTGGAACATGCACATCCCACGTTTTATCACGTAAAAAGCGTTTAATTTCACCAATAATTGTCGGTACAGCAAACGCTTCAAAACTACGACCAAAAGAAGGGTCAAAACGTCGAATAGCCCCGAGTAAGCCAAGCATACCCACTTGCACAATATCATCGTGGTATGAACGCCCATTTGAATATTTACGTGCAATTGACTCTACTAAATATTGATAATGTAATACTAGGTTTGTTTGAGCCTCATCATCGGCAGTATCTTGATATTGTTGAATCCATTCAAATACCTGTTCCTTTGAAGCAGACCTAGAAGGTGTCCGTTTCCACATACTCCTTCACCTGCTCTCGTGCAACGTATTTTGTCATGAAAACTGTTACACCATTATCATTTAAAACTTTAACTTCATCCATTAAGCTTTCGATTAAAAATAAGCCGAGCCCTCCCTCACGAATAAATTCAGCATTTGTATTTTCATCGTAAGGTCCAACCTGTTCTTTCACTTCTTCAAAATCAAAACTTTTACCGTAATCAGCTACCATAATTTCTAGTTTATCTGAATACACCGCACAGCCAACTACCACTTCCCCAAGATCTCCCTCAGAATAAGCATGTTGAATGGCATTTGTAATCGCTTCACTTGAAGCAATTTTTAAATCTTCAATATCATCATATGAAAATCCTAAACGGTTTGCTAATCCTGAAATAGCAAGTCGAGCTATTCCAACATATTGTGTTTTTGAAGGTACTCGCATTTCAAAGTAGTCAAATTCTTTCATGATCGCCCACAGCTCCTTCTTTCTCTATATGGATTACACCACTCAGACCTGTGATATCAAAAAGTCGTTGTAACCGTTGAGATAAACCAGATAATACTAATTTCGCTTCATTTGCAGTGATATTTTTATAAAACGCTACAATCACACCTAAACCCGTACTGTCCATATAACTTACTTCAGACAGATTCAACTCTACTAATAAACCTTTGTTGATATCTACCGCTAATAATTGTTCTTTAAGGCTCGGTGCAGTAAAAGCATCGACTTCCCCACTAACTGTTCCTACTACTTTATTTGCATCTGAATTTACATCTATCTTAAAGTTCATATTTAGCACCCCAATTTTTTTACAATCTTTATTACTATTTACCTTTTTCCAGCGACTTTCAAACATCAATCTTCCTTTTTCAATACGACAAACGTTAAATCATCTGATAGCTTATTGAAATGAGATAATTTTTCAATTTCATGAAAAATAGCTTCTGCTAATTGCTGCGGTTTTTTTTCTTTATGCTTATAAATTAGATCCGTCAATTCGGATTTTTCCATGAAGCGGTCATCTACTCTACATTCTGTCACACCATCTGTCACAATAATAATCATATCGTCTTTTTCTAATACAATGTTTTTTCTAAGTTATGGACATCTGGTAAAACACCTAATAACAAGCCTTCTGATTCTAACTCGATGAAGATTTCTTCCTTTGCTTTGTAGAGTAAAGCAGGCTCATGCCCAGCCGAAGCATAGGTAAAAATCGATTGCGCCACATCATAGCGTCCATAAAACATCGAAATAAACATATTGTCATCCACTGTTTTTTCGACGATGCGATTGAGCACATCCAATGCATACGAAGGGCTGATACTTGGCTGCCCTAAAGTATCTAAACCATTTTTGACCATCGACATACAAAGAGCTGCCGGTATCCCTTTACCGACTACATCTGCAACGCCAACACCAACAAAGCGTTTGCCATCCCCTTGAAAATAAACATAATCACCATTCATTTTTCGTGCAGGGATCGATATGCTACCAATAGCTAAGCCGTCAATTGTTGGGATGGTTGTTTTCAACATCGTTTTTTGGACATTGGCAGCTAGTTCCAATTCATGATCCATTTCCTCTTGATTTTTCAAAAGAATTTTATGTTCACGTAGTGCTAAACCATATTGAATCATAAATTCTGTTAAAAAATCCAGCGCATTGCGCATATCATCAGTAAATTCATTTCCAAAAGAATAAATTTCTTCTAAAGAATCTTTATGGATACTGATTACTTCCTCAGGTGTAATATTTTTTTGTACGAGTCTGCGACTAAAATTTTGCCCTAAATATAAATTTCGTTCTGTTTGATATTTTAAATATTGACCGAGGAGCATCGAATATTGTTTTTTAATTTCATTAGTCACGCCCTAATCACTTCCCAACCGGAGCCATTTTATTATGCTAACGACCGTACCTTCATTGACGATCGTATTGATATCAAATTCATCCATTAATCTTCTAACTCCTGGCAAGCCTGCTCCAAGACCTTGTGAAGTTGAATAACCATCTTGCATAACAAGTCGTATATCTTGAATACCGGGTCCCTTATCTTCTGCTGTAATTTTTATACCGACTAGATCATTGAGTTTTAACTCTTCGATCACAATCGTACCTCCATCAGCATATAGATAGATATTACGTGCCAGTTCGCTGATTGCTGTTGTAATTCTCGCTTGATCGACCGCACCAAAACCAATGTCTTTTGCTTTATTGCGTCCGAGTTGGCGTGCTTCAACAATATCCCACTCGGTGAGTATGTTCACTGAAGAATCTACCATTTCGCTACGCCCCCAATTCTCGTTGGAGTTTTTCCAACCCGCTCTCTAAATCTAAGGCTGAAATAACATTGTCTAAATAAATCCCTAACTCAACTAATGTAATCGCTATGCTCGGCTGAATACCTGTCACTGCTACTTTTGCACCCATTAAAGATGTCATTCGAACAATATCACCCAATATCCTTGCGATATAAGAATCGATACATTCAATTGACGTTAAATCTATGACTACACCTCTCGCTGATGTTTCATGTATCCTTCTCAATAAATCCTGTTGAAATTGTAAAGCTGTTGGATCATCTAAATCACGTTGAATAGACACGATCAGAAAATCATTTAACTTTAAAATTGGTATCGCCGTATCCATTATCATAGCACCTCACTAATTCTACGATTCGTTTGTTCTAAAGATTTTTCCACGCCTTCTTGCAGTGTTCCAAGCGTCCTAATATTTTTCAAATCTACACCAAGTGTTACAAAGGTTTGGGCAATTTCAGGGCTAAACCCTACGAGTATACATTGCCCACCTACGATATGTATCGCTCGGATCATATGCACGATATGCTGTGCAACATTTGAATCAACAAACGGCACACCTGTGATATCCAATAGAATAATTTCTGCCTTGTATACGATCACGCCATTTAAAACGTTCTCCATCATCTGTTTCGAGCGTTCACTATCAATTGTTCCGATAATTGGTACGATAATAATACGATCAAAGACCGGCATAATCGGTGTGGATAGTTCTTGCAAAGCTTTTCTTTGATTATGGATGGTCGCTAAATGCTTATCTTCCATCATTTGAATATAACTAAACAATACATCTGTTTTTGCTTGTTTGATTTGTTGTTGGAGATACTCTTTGTCTTTTGGCGTTAATAGTGTATCTTGTTGTAGAATATCATATGTACTTGCTTCATAAATTTCAACCAAAGACATCATTAACGTTGTTTTTTTATTAATCGATACTAACTCTGTAGCTAATTGCACTCTATTTTGATGCTTGTGTAAAAATCCTTGCATGACGACATGTAATCTTACTAACATCGATTTTGTAATCTCATGTTGGATTTTACTACTAAAAAGTTCTGTAATAGTTTGTCGTAATAAATACGTCCATCTGTCATGTATCTTACTGTTGTTGTCGTTTAAGAACTTTATTAATGTAGTTTCCAATATAAAAGCCCTCCTAATGCATTTCTACTAATAATTGTATATTAAAGTGGCAGAAAATTCACTTTTAAGCTCACTAAAAACAGGGACTATTTCATTTCCCCACTAAAAAGGATTAATCATACTATAAAGTCATTATATTACACTATCTGTACTATTACCTTTTTTAGCAAAATAAAAACACCAGATATAAAAATTCTGATGTTTAAAAGTATGTATGCTTTTTAAAATTTAAGAAGACCTAAGCTAATTTCCAAAGCTTCTTCCACTTTTTCCATTAAAGGTGCATCCAGTTGTGTAATTTTATCTGTGAGCCTCGACTTATCAATTGTCCGTAATTGCTCGAGTAAAATAACAGAATCTCTTTCAAAACCATATTTCTTTGCATTTATTTCGACATGAGTTGGTAACTTTGCTTTTTGAATTTGCGCTGTTATTGCCGCAATAATCACCGTCGGGCTAAAGCGGTTGCCGATATCATTTTGGATTACCAAAACTGGTCGAGTACCGCCCTGTTCAGACCCTACAACTGGTGATAAGTCAGCAAAAAAACGTCTCCACGTTTTACGTTCAAATTGTCATCCTCCGCAAACGAGTCGCTCCACCATATAATCAGCTTCATATTCCAAATGTAAACATTCGCTGCATATACTTAAGTTGATCTGAGACATCTCCTCATATCCCTTAACCATCGCTTCTCGCATATCATTTTTTGGTCGATTTTCTTAAATCTCTTTGTTGAAACGTATAAGTTCTCTTCATTTCTAGACACGATTTGTTGATAAGCTTGTTCAATTTTGTCGTTGAACAAACTTGCTGGCATTTGTAGAATGGCTTCTTTTACGTTTTTTTGCACCACAGCTCACACCTCCAAAAAAAGTTCTATATTTCTCTAACGTATACACTAATTAACCCCATATTACCATTCAGAACTTAGAAAGGGAAGATTTTTTAGAAGTATTGCGCTATTTAAATATAAATTTTTCAGAAAGTTAGTACAAATAACGTATTATAACATGTCGAAAAAACGATTATTACGGACGATAAACCCTTGCTATTCTTGCTGTAAGCATACATGGTATTTCATAGACAATCGTCTGAAGCTTATCTGCCCATTCCTGCATAAGTATTTCATCATTTTGCTGTTTACCTATGAGAATGACCTCTTCACCAACTGTCATCTTTTTAGGAAGTTTGATCATCGTTTGGTCCATACAAACCTTACCGATAATCTTCACTCTTTGACCACCTATCAATACATCTTGCCCACTTAAAGCTCTTCTTAAACCATCAGCATATCCAATCGGCAATGTCCCAATCCATTCTTCCTCTTCAACAGCATGGTACGCTGCCCCATAACCAACGGATTCTCCACGCTTTATTCGTTTCACATGCACGAGCTGTGTAGCTAGCGTCATGGCTGGTGTAAGTGCGAAAGGTAAATGTTGTTCTACATAAGGAGACGGCGCTAATCCATACATTGAGATGCCAAAACGCACAGCATCAAATTGGACATTTTCTTTGACCAATGACGCGGCTGTATTTGCAGCATGAACAATTCGCGGTTTCGTAGGTAAACTAGCTACGAGTTGCATAAAAATCTCTTTTTGCTGGATATAATATGCTGTATCTTCATCATCTGCAGTAGCAAAATGGGTGAAGATGCCATCAATATCAAAAAGAGTTGATTGTTCTACTATACTGGCTAGTTTTTGAAGCTCCAACTCTGTCCGAACACCAATGCGTCCCATGCCACTATCCACTTTAAGATGAACGAGCACTCGCTCAGTTAATTCTTCATAGCTACGCTGTGCTTCTTCTATCCATTCCGCCGAAAATACAGTCAATGTAATATGATATTTCGCTGCGTACGGTACAAATCCAACTGGAACTGCCCCTAAGATCAAAATTGGTACATCTTGTATAGCCTCTCGAATATGTAACGCTTCTTCTGGTGTAGCAACCGCAAGAGTCGTAGCCCCAGCTTGCAACGCTGCTTTAGATACTTCAACATCGCCATGCCCGTATGCATTCGCTTTCACGACCGCTATTATATCGACATTTGTATGCAAATGTTGACGTAATTTTGCTATGTTTTTTCGAATGGCATCCAAATCGATGCGTGCTTGTGTTGGTCTGAAATAACTGATTCCTGTCATGTTTAGTCCCTCTTTTTTCTAAGTCTTTACCTACTATTATAAACTTCATTAGTGGGCGAGCAAACATGATCTCAAGTTATTCCGCATAAAAATCTACGTATATAATCTTTACCCCATCTTTGCTAAATTAATCCTGTTTCTAATAAAACAACTTGTGCTGCTGCATATTCTTTTGAATGTGTAATACTTACAAAACCGTTTACTCTTACTTTTTTAAAATATAAAATGGGTTGTCCGTTTTCATTTGGCAATACTTCTATGTCCTGGAGTTTACAATGACGCCCCAAACCTGTACCATTTGCTTTTGAATAGGCTTCCTTTGCTGAGAAACGACCAGCTAAAAACTCTAATTGTCGACGTGTTTTTAACTCCTTAAATAAAGCTAACTCACGTGGTGTTAGTATACGTTCTTTAAATTTATCGCTCATATCATTTGCTTTTCGTATCCTTGAAATTTCTATGATATCTAAACCAATACCCTTAATCATCTTGTTTTCTCCTTTCCTTCTGTTCTGCGTTGCATGTATAATATTCATATTACACGATGAGGTGAATTTATGTTTAATCGACAAGAAAATCTTTCGCAATATATTCGCTATTACCCCGTTATTTCTATTTTAATAGGCATTAACTTAATCGTCTATCTACTTGGGCTTATACCTAGTATAGAAGCGCGTATTTTTTATTATGGTATTGCTTCAAATTTAATGATTGACCAAGGGGAATACTGGCGATTAATTACCGCTGTTTTTATTCACGCGGGCTTTATGCATCTACTGTTTAATATGTTTGCCCTCTACGTCTTCGGGCCAGAGTTGGAAAAAATAGCAGGTAAAATGCGCTTTTTCACTATTTATATCGTTTCTGGTATTTTAGGCAATGTCATCACCTATGCTACGCAACCTCTCGACTATAATTCAGTTGGAGCCAGCGGTGCAATTTTCGGTATTTTTGGAGCATATGTCGCACTTGTTTATTATACGAGAAAAATCATGCCACAATTACGACAATATATTTTACCAATCGTTGTGATTTCAGTCGTCATGACATTTCTCCAACCAAATGTAAATGTCACTGCACATATTACAGGCTTACTAGTTGGTATGATTTTAGGATTTTTAAACTTTCATCCTAAAAATATAGCGAGATGGCAGAAAAAACAACGTGATAAATCATCTTCATAATTTAAAAAACGGCACGAATCAATTACTGATTCGGCCGTTTTTTAATGGTTTGGTTTATACCATGCCATTATTTCTTCGATCTCATGTAAATCAAAATGTTTGGCGTATGCCTGTTCACCAGAATTACCTGACATGACATGCACAACTGCGGATGCAATATCTTTACGCTCTGCAAAAAAACTTTGTTTTTGCGTGATTGATTGTATTCTTTTTTTCTCCGTTATAAATGTATGCTTACTAAACAAACGATAAATCATTGTCAGTTGATAACCATTTATTGAAAAAGCAGCTGTTTTATACTGCCAATAAGTTAGCAACAATACGGGTGGAATGACTACGCAACTGAATAGACCTATTGGATAAAAATAAATACTACAGAGGACTATCGGTATAGCAAAATAATACTGTGGTTTTAATAAGTAACGTAACAAAGACTTGCGCGGTGCTTTGATATAATTTTGTTGTAAATTATATTGCGGGAATAGCTGCGCTAATACTTTTATTGCAGTGCTTTTTTTTACGAATGGTAGCAGTACTGTTTTGTCTTCATTGCTTTCACCTGAACCACCCGCACTTATTAATACGACACGACAATAACCAAAGATTTGACGAATTGGATTTTCAATAATCGTAATTCCTTGAATCCGGTTCATCGGAACAGTAAGGCGTTTTTTCTCTAATAACCCCTTTGAAATAAAGAGTTTATTGTCTTCTTCAATTACTTGAAAACCATAATTAGCGAAGTATGAAATAGCAATTGCCACGAACCAGGATACCAAAACAACCGCTAATACAATGAGAACAATAAATAAAACACCAAACTTAATCAAATTTTGCATTTCACCATAAATCTCTTCATATGGAATGATTTCATTAAATTGTGTAGCTATCGCTGCAATTGCAGAAAACAATATCCCCATGCTACTTGATGTAGATGCTAATAAAATTAGCTCCTTATTGCTCACTTTATAAATAACTGTCTTTTCTATTTGATTTTCAGTAAGCGGCTCTTTATTATTTTCAATTGTTTGCTGTTTCGCAATTTCCATTTGGTATTCGATTTCTTCCGCTTGCTGACGACTCACGGCCGTTAACTCTGCTTCAGCATCCTTTTGATCACTCGCCGTTTCAACGGTTACGCTGACTAATTTTAATGGCCGGTGAAAGATACTTTCTTTATAATTTAGACTTTGAATTCTTTCAAAGGGAATATAGCGTTTCTTTGTGATGACTAAACCATACTCAACCCGCAATTCTCCGTCTTCAAACCAATAAACAAATTTCCGCCAACGTATGATCGCCAATGAAATAACACTGATTATGATGAGCAGTCCGACACCTATAAAAATTAATGTTGAGTAATAGTTTTCATTAGTCGGATTTAAGCTATATTCAAACCCACGCCCTACTAATATAATCACCAATGGGATAATCATCGATTTAATCGTTTTTATCAGATTCACAACGATTGATACCGGGTGTAATCTTTGTATATTTCGCTGTTCAGACATCATCTTCAGCCACCCTCGCTAGCCTTGATATACGAGCGCGTAACTCATCCGCTTCTTCTATGCGCAAAGCTGGGATCATATGGATGGTAGCTGCTGTCGAAACGGACATGATGGCTAAATTATAGCGTTTTAAAATAGGACCTTGAACTGTTTCAACATGTTGCACTCTTACCATGGGGACAAGTGTTCTTTCAACAACGAACAAGCCCGATTGAATTTCTATTTCCTCTTCTCTTACTTCATAACGCCAGCGATTCCAACGAATTTTTGGGAATAAATAAATAGTAAGAAATGAATTAACAATCCAAATACCCAATAAAGTATATTGAATCCAACTATAAAAATCAAAAAAATAAGTTAAGACAAAAACAGCGATTACGACTATTAAAAATATGAATGCATTAATCATAGCTTGAATGCGCCAAACTTTTAAACCAGCTGGATCAATTTGATTTTTTAATTCTGTATACATATATTCTCCCTCCTCACACTATAGATGTATTATTTTCCCTCTTAATACTATACGAAAACTACCTCAAAGAGTTTCATCTGTCCAAAAAATTCTCAAAATAGATTTTGAGTGACTTAGATTACAACAAAAAAACGCCCGAATGATAAACATTCGGGCGTTTTGAAATTACTATTTGGTTGCAGATTAGTCTTCGCTTGAACGACGACGACGTTCTCCGCCGCCACCTTCACGACGACGACGATCTCCACCGCCACCTTCGCGACGTTGGCTAGATGAACGGTCTGATGATGAAGCTGGACGACGATCTGATGATGAAGGACGACGATCTGATGAACCTTCACGACGTTCTCCACCACGGCTTGCGCCTGAAGTAGAAGGACGACGATCACGACTTCCGCCACCTGAACGGCTTGCACCGCCTGAACGATTGCCGCCACGGTATCCGCCGCCACCTGAACGATTGCCACCACGGCCACCGCCGCCGCCATGTCCACCACGTGATGGAAGAGGACGTTCTTCAGAAATTTTCACTGGAGAATCATCTGGCTCTTTAGTTAATGTTTTAAGTGCTGCTGCTACTAAATCAACAGCATCAAGTTTAGATAATAGCTCTTCAGCCATTACACGGTACTCGCTTGGAGTCGTTTTAGCAACTAAAGCTTCTAATTGTTCAACAGCAACTTGTTGTTGTCCAACTAAAGCTTCACTAGCTGTAGGCGGCTCTAAAGGAGTCATGCGTTTTTTAGTAGTTTCTTCAACAATACGTAAGTAACCCATTTCGCGTGGTGTTACAAATGTGATTGCTTTACCTTTTCTTCCGGCACGACCAGTACGGCCGATACGGTGAACATAGCTTTCAGGATCTTGAGGAATATCAAAGTTGTAAACATGTGTTACGCCTGAGATATCAAGACCACGAGCAGCTACATCAGTAGCGATCAGGATGTCAATTTTGTTTTCTTTGAACTGACGTAAAACTGATAGACGTTTAGCTTGGCTAAGGTCACCATGAATACCTTCAGCGTTATATCCACGAACAGTTAGTGCTTGAGAAAGCTCATCTACACGGCGTTTAGTACGACCGAATACGATAGCTAATTCTGGAGCGTGAACGTTTAATAAACGATCTAAGATATCAAATTTTTCGCGTTCTTGTGCTTTTACGAAGAATTGTTCGATGTTGTCAACAGTTAAAGCTTTTGCTTTAATTGAAACACTCTCAGGGTTGTGCATGAATTTATCCGCAATTTTACGGATAGCAGGAGGCATAGTTGCTGAGAATAATAGAGTTTGACGTTCGTCTGGAACATTCTCTAAAATCGTGTTGATATCTTCGATGAAGCCCATGTTAAGCATTTCATCCGCTTCGTCTAATACTAACGTTTGAACGTTTTCTAGTTTAAGCGTACGACGTTTAATATGGTCTAAAATACGTCCTGGAGTACCTACGATTACTTGTGGTCCATTTTTAAGAGCACGGATTTGGCGGCTAATATCTTGACCACCGTAAACTGTAAGAACGCGAGCGCGTTTGTTGTAACCGATTTTTTGAATTTCTTCAGAACATTGGATAGCAAGTTCGCGAGTTGGTGCGATTACTAACGCTTGTACTGATTGATTCTTTGTATCGATTTTTTCTACTAATGGAACACCAAAAGCTACTGTTTTACCAGTACCAGTTTGTGCTTGTCCAATAATATCTTTACCTTCTAATGCAAGAGGAATAGTACCTGCTTGGATTGGTGTTGCTGTTTCGAAACCCATTTTTTCAAGGGATTTCATTGTTGTTTCGCTAATATTTAGTTCTGAAAAATTTGTCAAAAAATTCATTCTCCTTTTTCGTGTTTGAATTTGACAAATGGTTACATATTCAAATGAAAATAGGGCAAATCGAGCCTCATGTTAGGAATAATCCTTAACTATTATATCTCTGAAGAAACAGAGTAACTTTAGATAAAATAAAGCCCGGTCTTTGCCGAGCGGTTCAATTCTACTGCTTGCTTATTATAACGGGTCATAGAATCGACCGTAATGTTCAAAAAAAAGTACTCCCCATCTTCTAGGAGAGCCTTCAAATAAAATGTATCCATTGCTTTCAATATTCTAACACGCTATAGTCCCGTATGCAATAAATAACATTCAGGCATAATATTCTGTTTTTTTATACTCATTACAAATAAATCGGTGAACCTCTTGAAACCACGCACTTCTGTCGTCGCTATAGCATATATGATGGTATCCATTTTTAGAGAAATATATTTCTTTTTTCTTCGTTCCAAGCTCATTATATAAAAAATCCGCCGTCTTTTTTGGTACAATCCCATCTTTTTCACCTTGTACAATAAACACCGGTATATCAATTTTTTGTAAATAAGGTGTCACTACATGTACAATATCTAAAAATTGTAATAAAGATGGCAATGTAACACTGCGCCACTTATATGCATAGCTTTTAACTAATTTGACATTTTCATCGTCACGATTCTTTTTTCGTACAAGCTCAGCTGCCGCTAATAATAACTGCCGTGGTGCAATATATTTTGCCGAGGCACTTAATAGAACCAATTTCTCTACTGGATAGCGTAAGGCTAAATACATGGCCAACATACCACCCATAGAAAAACCGACGACGATTACTTTATCAACCTTCGATTGCAGCTGCCGATATGCGTTCTCAACATCGCGTAGCCAATGCTGTGATGTGACACCACGCAATCTCAACTCGGTACCGTGGCCAGTTAATGTTGGTACTGATACAATCCATTGCGGCTCTTTTTCTTGAAGATACTCTACGATGGGCATCACTTCTAAAGTGTTTCCCGTGAAGCCATGAATATACAGTACACCTATTTGCACTTGATTCACCTCCATTAAAAAACCAGCTCATTGGTATATACCCAATTTGCTGGTTTTTTAATTAGATAAATCGCTGTGCTATTTTTTCTAATGCCATACCACGTGAACCCTTCAATAAAATAATAGATTGATCGCTAGCAAATGTCTCTATTTTATCGATAATCGGTGTATAATCATCTGCACTCCAGATACTATCTATATGAGGATAGCGTCGCTGTAATTCTTCATAAAGTACTTTCATACGTGGACCAAACAGACAAATATACGTAGCATCTTCAGCCGTAATCGCTGTCGCTAAATCACGATGATAGGCCATTTCATCTTCTCCGAGCTCTAACATATCACCTAGTATTAGCCATTTTTCGGGACGTAGTGTAGTTGTCTTCATAAATTCCAGTGCTGCTCTTACCGAAGTAGGGGCAGCATTATATGCATCATTGATGAATAGTATATTGCGTTGTCCATTTACTAATTGCATACGCATATTCGTTAATGAAACATTTTTTAGAGCTGTTTTAATCTCTAGTATTGACATCCCTACCGCATGTGCAATACCGATTGCTGCCAATGTGTTTTTTACTTGATGATTGCCGAGTACTTGAATGCTAAACGTCTCATCCACTAGACCATGTACATCAAAGCGACTACCAGTCGTTTCTCCGATAATCGTATCCGCAAATAAATCATTCCTTGCACCAAAGCCAAATGACACAGTTTTCAAACTAGGCGTTTGTGCCACTAAATCTTGTAGCAATGGCTCGTCACCATCATAAAATAACACACCATCTTTTTGAAGACCTTTGATAATTTCGAATTTAGCGGTTGCGATCCCTGCTCTTGTTCCGAGCGCTTCCATATGTGCTTCGCCTATATTTGTAATAATGGCATAATGAGGTTTCGCTAAAGTCGTTAATAATTCGATTTGCCCGAAACCATCCATCCCCATCTCTACTATTGCAAAATCAACATCTTCATCAAATGATAAAATAGTTAAAGGTAGACCCAATTGATTATTGAAATTACCTTCTGTTTTTTGCACTTTGTACTTAGCAGATAAAGTACCCGCTACTAAATCCTTCGTTGATGTTTTACCATTTGAACCCGTTATGCCGATAAATGTCGCGCGTAATTCATCGCGGTAAGCCGCTGCCATTTGTTGTAACGCTTGCTCTGCATCTTCTACATAAATGACTGGAAAATCTGCTGGAGCGCCCTCCTCACCTCGTTGCCAAAGTGTGGCACTTGCACCCGCCTCAATTGCTTGGGCAATATAGTGATGTCCATTGGTTTGTTCACCTTTAAAAGGAATGAATAAGTCGCCCTTTTGCAGCGTTCTCGTGTTGATTGAAATACCTGTAATAAGCGGGTTTGTTACAAGTTGTTGTTCCACTTGCAACCATGTCATGATTTCTTGTACTGTCTTTTTCATTAAAAGTTGGCCACCTTATTTAAAATGAAGTTGTTGTTTTTCTTCAAAGCGTTCTATCGCTAAATTGATTAGTTCTTCTATTAAATCTGAATAAGCTAAACCCGTATTTCCCCATAAAATCGGGTACATGCTCATCGGTGTAAAACCTGGTAGCGTGTTCACTTCGTTGATTAATACTTCTTCATCTGCTGTCACAAAGAAATCTGCACGTACTAAACCGCTACCATCCAATACTTTAAACGCACGAATAGCCATATCACTCATCGTCGAAATGACCTCTGCAGACACAGGTGCTGGGATCAATAACTCGGTGTTACCATCTTGATATTTAGATTCATAATCATAGAAATCTGTCGTCGCTTTAATTTGGCCAGGGACAGATACTTTTGGTTCATCATTGCCTAATACCGCCATTTCAACTTCATCGCCTACTACGCCTGTTTCTACAATTACTTTACGATCATATTTGAAAGCGACCGTTACTGCTTCGATTAATTCTTCCTTTGTAGATGCTTTACTAACGCCAACGCTTGAGCCTAGATTAGCTGGTTTTACATACATTGGAAACGTTAGTTTTGATGTCATTTCGTCCAGCAATTCCTGCTGATTTGCTTGCCATTCTTTGCGAATAAAATAGACAAATGGTACTTGGTTTAATCCAGCAATTTCAAATAATTGCTTCATGACAACCTTATCCATACCTGCAGATGAAGCAAGTACGCCACAACCTACATACGGAATATTAAGTACTTCCAATAATCCTTGTACCGTTCCATCTTCACCATATGTACCATGTAAGAGAGGGAATACTGCATCAAATGGCTGTTCTTTTTGAGCCATTAAAAAACTGGAAATATCGTGATGTTGACCATCTTTTCCGATATTAAATTGCAACGCTTCAATCGATTTAGCTGGCTCTGTTAATACAGCCCCTTTAATCCATTCACCTTGACGTGTAATGAAGACTGGTACGATGTCATATTTGTCGTAATTTAATGCTTCCGTTACCGCCTTAGCGCTTGATAATGAAACTTCATGCTCTGCCGATTGGCCACCATATAATAAACCTAATTTTTTCTTCATTTTCATTCCTCCATATTCAATTTCATCATCTTCGAGCTTCATAAAAAATCTTTGAATTTATTTGGACTATTCATATTAGAAAAAGGTTGCAAAAAACCACTTAACTTCCTATACCCAGTTTACAAACTTTCAAAATAACATATATATAATAGCACTGTACATAACGTTTGGCGTAAAAAACAAAGAACTTCTATTACTTTTTCTTGAAAATAGATTATTTCCAACATGACAACGCAAAAAGATGTCGGCTCGAAGATAGACGAACGGACATCTTTTTATACTATTTGATTTATTTTTTCACCGTTGCTTCAACGAGTACATTCGGTTGACGTTTTAAAATCGTATTCAAGTCATCCCAAATTTCTTCCGGGAAATTAATTTCAGGCACATCACGCAATTCAAGCATATAGGATACTTTTGGTTTTTCTACTCGGTAGACGGATAATAAAACACCATCATTAAAAATTTCACGTACTTCATCATAGTTTTTAAAATTAAATGCCAGTGTTGAACTCGTTGGTTTACGACGCCAAAATGAGGCAGCGCGCTCCTTAGCTTGTACAATATTATTAAAATACGTCATCACCAATTCATTGACATCATTTAACTCTCTAAAATACACCTTCGTTACCCTGTCATCTTTTTTCTCTAAATAGACAAAACGATTTTGTAGTTGATGATAAAACGGCGTACGTATCGGTTCATTTTTATGCCCGATATATAACAGCTCAGCTTGCTCTTGCGGCGTTAATAAGTTCAATTTTTTTTCTTCTGAAAAATCAATCCAACATAAATCGCCTTTTTTATCGCTCATTACTTTTGAAAATTTAGTCAGATCTGATTCCTCTACAAACGCAAGTCGCGTATGCATATTAAAAGAGCCGTCTTCATTTTCATTATCATTTTTTAATAGCAATAAATTCTCAAGCTGATCGACTGAAGAAACAAATTCTTGGAATGTTAATCCACTAAAAATAACAAATTGGTTCAGTTCATTCATATGAACATATAGATGCTTAATAAAATCGTCGGCATTGCGCATTTTTTTCGACAAGTCGATCACCTCTTTTCATAACCTTATTATATGTTTAATTACCGAAATTTGAAACATTTGTGTTTCGTTTTCGTCACATCTTTGTTAAGAAGCGTGATACAATGAATATCGCAATACTAATAATGAATTCCCTTTGAAAATAAAGTATTTTATTGTTTAAAAAACCCATTTAGTGGAACTTCATAAGGGTTACATATATTTCATCACGTAGTATTTAGTTTACAATGTTAGGGGTTTTGTTATGAAAATAAAAGTAGATGGTAAAATCATTGCCATCCTAGTCATACTTTGCATTATTAGTTGTACGTTTATTTATACAGCAGTTGACGGTTCTACTCAATACGACAATCCAAAAAGTTATATCGTGAAGCAAGCTGCATTTTTCTTACTTGGTTTATTTATGATGATTGTGTTGTCACAAATTGATATTAGTAAATTTAAAAATATTGCTTGGGGCGTCTATATTTTCATTTTCGCAGCACTGCTATTTTTAATCGTTGCACCTGAAAGTATCGCACGACCTATTAATAAAGCAAAATCTTGGTTCCAACTACCAGGCATCGGTACATTCCAGCCTTCTGAGTTTATGAAGTTTGCCTTCGTCATTTTGACAGCTCATATTATCGTCAAGCATACGGAACGCTACCCAATAAAATCAATTAAAATGGATTTTTTATTAATCGGTAAAATTTTATTACTCGTTTTACCTCCGACATTAATCGTTTATAGACAACCTGATACCGGCATGATCATGCTTTATTTCGCTATGATTTTCCCCATGTTGTTCTTTTCAAAAATATCAAAAAAAATATTACTTCCTGTCTTGGCTTTACCCGTTTCAATTGTGGCAGTCATCGCATATATCTACATCTTTATGAATGACTTTTTCCAAAAAAATATTCTAACTCTATTATCAGGTCACCAACAGTCACGTATTCGTGGTTGGTTAGATCCATTTAACTACGGTGACTCCGCCTACCAAACGATGAAAGGAATATTGGCTATCGGCTCTGGCCAAGAAACAGGTAAAGGTCTCGGCAATAACAATGTTTATATTCCGGAAAAGCATACCGATTTCATCTTTTCAAATATTGCAGAAGAAATTGGCTTTGTAGGCGCATCATTTGTCTTAGTTATTCTATTCCTCTTGATTTTCCGTTTCGTCCAAATATCTTTAGCCAACAAATCTCAGTACACTACATTGATTACGGCTGGGATTATTAGCTTGCTAACATTCCAAGTTTTCCAAAATGTTGGTATGACTATGGGGCTATTACCTGTTACAGGTGTTACATTACCATTTCTCAGCTATGGTGGTAGTTCACTGCTATCCAATCTGCTACTCGTCGGCATTATGGGCGCTATCCAAAACGAAAATGGCGATTATATGTTTACCACAAAAGACGATTAACACCTCTACCTATAAACCAAAGGCTATGAAATCACGCAGTGATTTCATAGCCTTTTTTGGTGAGGCTTGACGTTACAGCTCTACCTATAACCTATGAAAAACAAAAAAACAGCATTCGAATAATTTCAAATGCTGTAGGCCATATCATCTATTTATGTAGGTTCTAGCTTAAAACACTTCGGTAATCCGAAGTATTCATCGGCTAGTTATGTGTTTGCGGACTGCTTTTTGGTGGTGCGAGTGCTTTAAGTAATTCTAAGCGAGACTTTGTCGCTGTTGCCTTCACACCAATTTTAGCTAAATTAGAAATGATTTTTGTTACATCTACTTCTCTCTTCATACTTTCACACCTTTACTTTTTATTGGACGTTTATTGGCAAAAATATGTTGCTTCTACAAAACAGCATTGCTAGTTTTTTTCATACCTATCATACCATTTTTCATTGGCGAATTGTTTATCAATTTTATAACATTTTATGAATTTTACATTACTGTTACATTTCTTTGTCGACAACAAGCTATTCGCATGCCTTCATACAAGGCGGTTATATGTATACGTTTTCTTTTGGATCATCGCTGTCACTTGCATACCCCATAGCAGTATGCTAAATTAGGCGTATCAAGAAATTCTTTTATCTCTAAACCTGATTTTTGCATACCCCCTATAGGTATGATACACTTAATCTATTAGTAAACAATAGGGAGTGAGATGCTATGACAACAACACATGAATGTGGTACTGAAAGAAAAAGTCACCATCCAGACCATGTGAAAAAAAACCTCGTTACGCGATTAAATAAAATCGAGGGACAAATACGAGGCATTAAAGGCATGATTGAAAAAGATGTCTATTGTGATGATATTATTACACAGTTAGCAGCCTCTCAATCCGCTTTAAATTCTGTTGCAAAAGTATTATTTGAAGGGCATTTAAAAGGTTGTGTAAAAAATCAATTATTAGAGGGCAATGAAGAGATCCTTGATGAACTCGTTGTAACAATGCAAAAACTAATGAAAAAATAAGGAGTGTTTGAAGATGACACAATCAATTCAATTACAGGTTTCTGGTATGTCTTGTGGTCACTGTGTAAATGCAGTCGAAAGTTCAGTTGGTGAATTAAATGGTGTTGAATCTGTAAAAGTAACATTAGACGCTGGTTTGGTAGACGTTGCTTTTGACGATTCACAAGTTTCAGTTGAGTCAATTAAAAATGCAATTGTTGAAGAAGGTTACACCGTTGCTTAAAAAGAAATAGCTACCACTTCTCAGGTAGCTATTCATTTTTAAAAAACGCATACCCCTATAGGGTATGGAAGGAGTGTTTTATGATGGCAAAAGAAGAACATAAAGTTGTCAATTTAGATATCCAAGGTATGACCTGCGCTGCTTGTTCTGCGCGCATCGAACGCGGTTTAAATAAAATGGATGGCGTAGATGCCAATATAAACCTCGTTCTTGAAAGAGGCCGCGTAACCATTAGCAATGACCTAACGGAAGAAGATATTATAAAAAAAATACAATCGATTGGTTATGATGCAGTCGTGCATCAAGAAGAACAGCCAGATGGACCTAACTTAAAAGAACTAGAAATTAAAAAGAAAACAAGACAATTTATCATTTCAGCTATTTTTTCACTGCCACTATTATGGACAATGGTCGCACACTTTTCATTTACATCTTTTTTATATGTTCCCGAACTTTTCATGAATCCTTATATGCAATGGGCATTGGCATCAGTCGTTCAGTTTGGAATCGGTTGGCAATTTTATCGCGGCGCATTTCTATCTTTACGCAATAAAAGCGCCAATATGGATGTACTTGTAGCGCTTGGTACTTCAGCTGCTTATTTTTATAGTGTTTATGTCGTACTCTCAAACCTATCACATATTTCAATGGGGGGTACACATTTAGATCTTTACTTCGAAACAAGTGCCGTTCTCATTACATTGATCATTCTTGGCAAATTATTTGAAGCACGTGCTAAAGGACATTCATCTGATGCCATAAAAAAATTGATCAATTTACAACCCAAAACAGCTTTTATTGAAAAAAATGGCGTGATACAAGAAATACCTATTGCTGATGTTCAAATCGATGACATTTTAGTTATTCGCCCCGGTAGCTCGATTCCTGTCGATGCCGAAGTTGTTGAAGGTACTTCAGCGGTAGATGAATCGATGCTTACTGGTGAAAGTTTACCTGTAGATAAAGAGCCGGGTTCAACGGTTTTCGCCGCAACAATTAACAATAACGGTCTTCTCCATGTGAAAGCAACTAAAATTGGGCGCGATACAGTCATCTCCAGCATCATTCGTATTGTAGAAGATGCGCAAGGTTCGAAAGCACCCATACAACGCCTTGCCGATCAAATATCGAGCGTCTTCGTACCTGTCGTAGTGGGAATCGCTGTTCTTACCTTTTTAATCACCTACTACTTTGTCGACGCAAGTAATTTTATACATGCACTTGAAAATACGATTGCTGTACTCGTGATTGCCTGTCCATGTGCACTAGGCTTAGCAACACCAACATCCATAATGGCTGGTTCAGGACGTGCAGCAGAGATTGGCGTGTTATTTAAAACAGCCGAATCATTGGAACAAACACAATCCATTCACACCGTTATTTTCGACAAAACAGGAACGATTACAAAAGGTAAACCAGTAGTTACAAATTATTATATCGACAAATCACAGGATCAAGAAAAAGTACTCGCTCTTATAGCTAGTGCTGAAAAAGCATCTGAACATCCACTTGCTCAAGCAATCGTCAACTACACAGAAGAAAAATTCCCTGTGAAGGCAGCAACTAATTTCACTGCCATTGCTGGTCATGGTATCGAAGCAACAATAGACGGGACATCGGTAATCGTCGGGACAAAACGTCTATTAGGCAATCGGTTGATTACCATTCAACAAATAGAAAATTTTGATGAAACAGGGAAAACAATTATGTACGGCGCCATTGATGGTCAGCATATCGCAACCATTGCAGTAGCTGATGAAGTGAAAGACAGCGCAAAAGAAGCAATCGCTCAACTACATGCCTTGAATATTAAAACAGTCATGCTAACAGGTGATGCACAGGCTGTCGCTCAAACAATCGCCAAACAAGTAGGAATTGACGAAGTAATCGCTGGTGTATTACCTGCCGAAAAAGCTAAAGAAGTGGCTCGTTTACAACAAGCTGGCCACAAAGTGGCAATGGTTGGTGATGGTATTAATGATGCTCCCGCTTTGGCAACAGCCGACATTGGAATTGCGATGGGAACCGGGACGGATGTCGCAATTGAAACAGCTGATATCACCGTTATGCAAGGTGATCTATTAAAAGTGGTACAAGCAATTAAAATGAGTAAAGCAACCGTTCGTAATATTAAACAAAATCTATTTTGGGCTTTAGCTTACAATACCATCGGTATTCCAATTGCTGCCGCTGGTTTTCTTGCACCGTGGCTTGCTGGCGCAGCTATGGCGTTTAGTTCGGTATCAGTCGTCTTAAATGCACTACGTCTTCAAAGACAAAAATTATAAGTATTACGTAAACATCTTCCTTTTTCAGGAAGATGTTTTTTATTGTACCATTTTGGTCATACAATGTTTTTCTATTTCTAGTATAGTATTACATAAGTATCTGTTTTAGAAAGAAGGGTTTCTATGAAAAAACCACTAATTCTCTTATTATCCGTACAATTTTTTGTTTATGTTGGATTTGGTTTAGTCATTCCGGTTTTACCGGTAGTTATTACAGACCAAGGTTTTAACACAATGCATGTCGGCGGACTGCTAACCGTCTACGCTTTAGCAAGCTTTTTCACCGCCCCAGCATGGGGGGCATTATCCGATAAAATGGGCCGCAAAAAGCTCATTTTAATCGGCCTGATTGGTTTTAGTTTCAGTTTTTTACTTTTTGCTATTTTCTCTCATTCATTAGTGATGATGTATCTTTCTAGAATAATCGGTGGCCTGTTCTCCGGCGCTCTTTATACGGCAGTTACTGGTTTCATCGGTGATATGTCCACAGAGGAAAATCGTAATAAATATATGGGCTTTATGGGAATGTCCATCGGTTTAGGTTTTATTGTCGGTCCTGGGATTGGTGGTCTTTTAAGTCACTTTGGCAATGATATTCCATTTTACACTGCTTCGTTGCTAATCTTTTTAATTTTCATATACGCGACTGTTATCTTAACGGAACCAGAGAGATTAGGTGAAGCGAACAAACGGGAGCTTATTCCTACTGGCACATCGACTTTATTAAAATATCGTGTACGTTATTTATTCCTCTTTTCTTTTATGGTGACATTTTTACTTGCAGGCGTCGAATCAACATTGCAATTATTCCAAATGGAAAAAATCAATATTACTGCAGCACAACTTGGTTCGCTATTTCTTTTTAGTGGTTTCGTTGATTTTCTAATTCAAGGTGGCGTCGTGCGTAAAGTGAAGGATGGACAAGAATGGAAGTGGCTGATTGGTGCACAAATTATTACTGCAGGCGGCCTTGTCTTATTTCCCTTCACAACAAGCTTAGCTTTTGCTGGTTTTGCCCTTTGTATCTTTACAGCTGGTAATGCGTTAGCTCGCACATTGACGACCTCCCTTGCTTCGAAAGAATCTGGAGGTAAATATGGTACTGCAGCAGGCTTGAGTTATTCTATGGACAATCTAGGGCGTATAATTGGCCCTCTCTTCTTCACATGGGTACTGACGATGCAACCAAATGCTACCTATATTATTTCAGCATCACTCGCATTATTAAGTATTTTCATCATACTGACTTTTAAAATGAGTAAAAAATCTTTACGTCGAGCAATATAAAAAAAGCGTTCAACATGTCATTTACTGACTTGTTGAACGCTTTTTCGATATTTCATTATACTTCTGCTAGATCTTGATCTTCTTTTGATTCGAGTACTTCTTTATCAATTTCTCCTGTTACACGTGCAGTAGTAAGACCTGAAACCATTGAACCACTTACATTTAATGCAGTACGCCCCATATCAATCAATGGCTCTACTGAGATTAAAATACCAGCTAATGCTACTGGTAAATCCATAGCTGATAATACGATGATTGCTGCGAATGTCGCACCGCCACCAACGCCAGCCACACCAAATGAACTAATCGCTACAACTGCAATCAATGTGAAGAGGAAGGTTGGTTCCAATGGATTGATGTTTACTGTTGGTGCAATCATCACAGCAAGCATCGCTGGATACACACCGGCACAACCATTTTGACCGATGGATACACCAAACGAAGCTGCGAAATTGGCGATCGAGTCTGGTACACCTAATCGTTTCGTTTGTGTTTGGATATTTAATGGCAACGCACCGGCGCTTGAACGTGAAGTAAAGGCAAATAGTAATACGGGAGCCGTTTTTTTCAAATACGTCAGTGGGCTGACACCTGTCAATGCCACAATGATTAGATGAATAACGAACATGGCAATCAAGGCAACATAAGATGCGATGACGAATTTACCCATATTGTAGATTGCTCCAAAATCCGATGTGGCAACAGTCGATGTCATAATCGCTAGAATACCAAACGGTGTTAAACGTAAAACGATTTTTACAATATTCATGACTAAAGCATAGATTGCATCAATACCTGTTTTTATCGTATCAGCTGTTTTTTCATCTTTACGACGAACACCTAAATAAGCAAAACCAAGGAAGGCCGCGAAAATAACAACGCCAATGGTCGAAGTTGCACGAGCTCCTGTTAAATCTAAAAATGGATTCGCTGGTAGTAGATCAATAATTTGCTGTGGCATTGTACGATCGCCCATTTCAGCGGTTTTAGCTACAATTTCCGATCCACGTGCTTGCTCATCGGAACCGTTCATCAATGAAGTAGCGTCTAGGTTAAAACCAGAAGCAGATGCGATACCAACTGCTGCTGCGACAGCTGTTGTACCCACTAACATGAAAATAATTAAGCCGGCCATTTTCCCGAAATTTTTACCGACAATAATTTTTGTGAAAGCGGCAATAATTGAAATGAATACAAGTGGCATGGCAATCATTTGTAATAACTTCACATAACCTGTGCCAATAATAGCAAACCATCCAGTCGTTTGTGTCACGACATCGGACGTAGCACCATAACTAAAATGTAATACTAAACCAAATAAAATACCAAGTGCTAAACCTGTAAATACACGTTTAGAAAATGACACATGTTTTTTATGCATAACTATTAATAAACTAATGAGTAGTAACAAGATCACTACATTAGTAATAATCAAAAATGTGTTCATACTGTTTCCTCCTAATTGTTTTTAACTGTAATATAAGTACATTGCAAAGAATAATACATTAATTCCTATAGGTCAAGTATGTTTTATCGTAATTGTCTATTTTTTTAACTTCTTCTGTTTATAGGCTATACTTATATTTGGACAAGCAGGGGGGAAAATGACTATGCTCAGCGACACGACCCATATTATTTCGACCAGTGTTTCTATTACTCTATTTTTCAACATACTTCTAGCAATTGCGATAATCTTTTTAGAAAGACGTGAACCTACCTCCACTTGGGCTTGGATACTCGTTTTATTCTTCATACCGATTGTCGGTTTCTTCTTGTATTTATTATTTGGCAGAAGACTCCGAAAAAAGCACTTGTTTCGTTGGGAAGGTAGAAAAAAAATTGGAATCGATACACTTGTAGATTACCAAATTGAATCGATTAATAAAGGTAATTTTGAATATCGACTTTCCGATACTGCGACAAAGTACAAAGAACTTATTTATATGCATCTCTTATCAAATGGTGCCGTACTGACACAGGACAATCATATTCAAATATTTGATGATGGCCAAGAAAAATTTGATGAACTACTTTATGATATTCATCATGCAAAATCACATATTCATATTCAATATTATATTTTTAAATTAGATCGCTTAGGAACACGTATTTTAGATGCGCTGATCATCAAAGCAAAACAAGGAGTACATGTTCGTTTACTCTATGATGAAATGGGTTCTAGAGGGGTGCATAAAAAAGACTTTAAAGAACTCATCGCTCTCGGTGGTGAGGTCGAAGTATTTTTCCCATCAATTATGCCGCTCATCAATCCTCGACTAAATTATAGAAACCACAGGAAAATAGTGATTTTGGATGGTCGCATCGGTTATGTTGGTGGTTTCAACGTCGGCGATGAATATTTAGGGCTAAATAAAAAATTCGGTTATTGGCGTGATACACATTTACGTATTGAAGGCAGTTCGGTCCATCCTTTACAAACACGCTTTTTACTCGATTGGAATCAAGCTTCTGACCGTCAAGACTTAGAGTATGCCGATACTTTTTTTCCAACATTTATACGCAAAGGTGATTCTGCTATCCAGATTGTCTCGAGTGGGCCAGATTCGCAATGGGAATCCATTAAAAATGGTTATATCAAGCTCATCAATATGGCCAAAAAATATGTCTATATACAGACTCCTTATTTCATACCAGATGATGCCTTTATGAATGCCGTTCGTATCGCCTGCCTATCAGGTATTGACGTCCGCATTATGATTCCAAATAAGCCAGATCATATTTTCGTTTATTGGGCGACATACTTTAATGTTGGATTGCTACTCGATGCAGGAGCAAAAATCTATATTTATGAAAATGGCTTCTTGCATACAAAAATGGTCGTCATCGATGATGAAGCTGCCTCTGTTGGTACAGCTAACATCGATTCAAGAAGCTTTAAGTTGAATTTTGAAGTGAACGCTTTTATTTATGATGAAAAAATAGCTCATCAGCTAGCAGAACTATTTGAACGCGATATACTAAACTCCACAGAGCTCACACTCGAACTTTACGCAAATCGTTCAACAATCATCAAAATGAAAGAATCTATTTCTCGATTAGTATCACCTATTTTATAAAGACAAAACGCGCCACAACAAATTGTTGTGGCGCGTTTTTAGTATATGAGAAAGATGACGAATATCAGCTAATGTTCATTAGCCTTTTTCATGTAAATATTCTTCTAATGTTGAATTATTTTTATAAATTTCTTGTGCAATCGACTGACCAACATATCTAAAATGCCATGATTCAAATTGATAACCTGTAATTTTCTCTTTACCCTCTGGATAACGCATGATGAAGCCAAAATCAGCTGCATTTTTTGCTAACCATTTACCGGCTGCTGTATCACCAAAGCGATCGTCGGCATAATCACCAGCATTACCAATCTCACCAATATCAAAAGCTAAACCTGTTTGATGTTCTGAAAAACCGGGTCTTGCACTATAGCGATCCGCTTTTTCAGCGCCATCACGCGCTACATAATTATTATACAATGTTTCTTGGCGTTCAAAAGAGCGATACGTACTAAAAGCATCAAATGTAAAATTAGCTTTTGCTGCTTTTTTATTTAATTCATTAAAAGCTGCTCTCGCTTCAGTACTTTCTCCTGGTGCAAAGTTTTTAGGCATTGGATACATCTTATTAGCCAATAAAATACCATTCACATAATGTTCTTTTTTCGGTATTTTTTTACCAACTATATAGCCTCCTGCATCTCTTTTCACATTTGATCCCTCACTTCCTTCGTTAGTAGCATTTTCTTTGGTTGATTTTGTACTATTTTGATATGCTGGATTGTCATTCGTATTGGGCGGATTTTTTGTTGAATCGTCGCATGCGCTCATCATTAATACCCCACCCATTATTACTATCACACGCATTGCTAAAAGGGTCTTTCCGTTCATACATATCTACCTCACTTCTATCTTTTTGACTAACAGAGTGGAATTATTCGCAAAAAAATATGATGCTATCCCTGTTATAGTTCAACTGCTATTATTCTACGCACTTGATGATGAGCATGTTTACAGTCACATCATTTCCTGGCATATAAATTGGCAATTGCTATAGGACAGCATCATATTAGACGATTATTACGTAAAAAGGTTGGCAACTAAAATTCCTGCTGAGGCTACTGCGAAAAATATTGACATATTTCTCATAAAACGAGCTTCTTTGTCATAGCCTTTTTTCGCCATATCCCTTGCTCTAAAACTATTTGTTAATGTGAACATAATCGTAATACAAAAAACAGCCCAATTGAACTCTTTTTGTATTAGTAACACAACGGCTAAGACACTCGTAATAATAACAGCTGCTCCTGATACTATTTTCATCATAAAGTAAACGCTCCCTATAAAAAAGAAGCTGCCTCATAAGGTTTTTCCCTTCATTGTCTTTTAAAATTCGAGCAATAAAATCTATATAACATAGATTTTCCACCCTCAGATTTCGAGATGAAAGAAATTACGCTTTAGGGACAACTCTTAATTGTACTTATTTTTTCTTTTTCTTACTCGCTTTAGCTGCACGTTCTGCAGGTGTTAGCTTCGCCTTTTCAGCTGGTTCAGCTGGTTGTTCAGGTTCTGAGCTACCAAAAAGCTTTTTCTTCGGCGTTGCTACTTCACCTTCAGGAACTGGAGGTGGATATAGTTTTCTACCTAAGAATGTTTGGAAGATTAACAATGCTCCACTCACAGACCAGTATAATGGTAGCGCGGCCATACTAGAGTATGACACGAACATAATCATAATTGGTGAGATATACATCATAATTTTCATTTGTTTCTTTTGTTGTTCTGGAACAGTCCATAATGACACTTGTGCTTGGAAGAAATAAATTGCCCCGGCAATCAGCGTCATTATTAAATCTGGTTTTCCTAATGTGAACCATAGGAACTCATGACCTTGAACAACATCAGAATAACGAATAGCAAAGTAGAGACCCATGATAATAGGCATTTGTATAATCATTGGTAGGCAGCCCATGTTAAGTGGATTGACACCATGCTTTTTATACAGCCCCATCATTTCTTGCTGAAGAACCATTTGTTCTTCTTTCGATTTCGTTTGTTTTAGTTTCTTTTGGATAGCATCCATTTCTGGTTTTAACTTATCCATTTTAACTTTCATACCCTGTTGATTTTTGTAGTTCTTGATCATGAAGGGCATTAAAACAAGACGAACCAATACGGTGATGATTATAATCGCGCCACCATATTCCTCTGTTAACACAGTATCACCGAAGAAATTAATTAAATAATCCATCGGTCTAACAAATGTGTTGTAGAAAAAGCCTTCTTTATTCTCAACAGAATCACATCCGGTAAGAACGAGCATAAGAAGACCAAGCATTGATACTAATCCAAGTTTCTTCTTCAATATTTTCACCTACATCAATTTTTTAACTACAATGAAGTATACAGTATGTTAGTACAACTAATCAAATCAAAGAAATATTCATTTTCAACTTGTTACTATAGTACTCTTTCAGGTAATTGGAAGCGGAAATATTCATGATCTAACTGATCACGAAAATGCTTTGGAGTAAGTCCTACATACTTTTTGAAAATTCTTGTGTAATAGCTTTGATTACAGAAGTGGAACTGCTCTG
The DNA here is from genome assembly GCF_003143975.1 of Kurthia sibirica. GTDB lineage: Bacteria > Bacillota > Bacilli > Bacillales_A > Planococcaceae > Kurthia > Kurthia sibirica. The sequence goes on from NZ_QFVR01000014.1 coordinate 32,401, forward strand.
AGATGTTTGAAATGCTCTTATTTGTATGTCTCAAATAATATTGAGATTCTTCTACCCGGCGCACATTTAAATATTCGACTAGAGTAATGCCGACATGTTCCTTGAATATACGAGATAGATGTGATGTACTAATTGTGAAGTGTGCAGCGATATCCTCAACGGATAAGTCAGTTTCAACTTCATCATCAATATGCATAATTACCTTATTAACTGTCTGATGTTTATACGACGGTTGCTTTCTTTCAGAAATTACGTAAATATAAAATTCAATTAGATCATCAGCAAATTGAAGAAACTCTGCATCGTTCATACGTTGATCAATCATTTCAACACATGCTGCATTGAATGCAAATGCCTTTTTAAAAGGCGCCTGATTTTCGACTAATTTACGTGTAACGACAGACGATAAGACTACAAAATAATGACGTATTGCTCTAAAAAAGTGCTTACCAGAACGTTCAGAAAGAATGTCAATTAGTTTGCTAAGTGTTTCCTTCGCTGCTTCTTCTTCCAACTGATAAATTTCTCTCACTAACTGCGCTTCAATATCAAAAAACTTTTCGATGCCCTCATAACGGTTCATCGTCTCTATTTCTTGAAAGTAGCGTTTAGAAATTGCTTCAGAAATCGAATATTGGTGTTGTAGCATAGGCTCCCCATCTTTCTAAAATATTACGCATTTTGTAATAACCCACTTATTACTATATAACGAAAATAGTAATATGAAAATAGTTTTATACCTTTTGTCAGATAAAATGTAAAAATTTATAAAATAGTTCGTTATACTTAGTTCTTTCATTGCAAAAATACCTGTTTTTTATAAAAATTATACAATATTATCAATAAAAGGGAAAGCGCTTTATCAAAATTTTTTATCATTTTTATTTTATTTTTTTCGATTTACATTATTTTTTTCGGCTTAAAAATGTTATTTTCAAGCGTTTTCCACATCATTTTTTTGCCATTATTTTTTTTTTTTATTAATCTGATAATTTTCTTTACTTAATTTTAGTTATAATCTGTAGTAAAATGTTTAAACAGTGTGTAAAATAAGAATTTGAGAACATATGAAAGAAACGAGGTATGAATTAATGGATCCAAGATCAATCGAAGAATTGATAGAGGTTATTAAGGAGTTTTTCCCAGACAATACATCAATCGTTGTTTCAGACACGAAGGAATATTTATACTATCAGCCAAGCAAGAAAATTGATTTAAAAATCAAACCCGGCGATGCGATTCCTGAAGGCTCAGCAACACATAAAGCATTAGATTATGGTCAAAAGATCAATTCATTTATTGAACCTGATGTTTTCGGCGTGCCATACTATGGTATGAGTATACCGCTGATGGAAGAAGGCGAAGCTAAAGGTGCTATCACGGCCATCTTCCCACAAAAACCATCACCATTCCTAACAAATTATATTACGATTAAAATTGATGATTGCTGGTATCCTGTAAAACACAATGAAGTGATCTATCTAGAAACACAGCTTCGTAAAACTTTTGTCAAAACAATGTCAAAAGAAGGTTATCACCGCTTGAACTTAAGTGATTTAGAATTATTCTTATCACCAGACACATTTATTCGTTGTCACCGTTCATACATTGTCAACATCGATTTTATCGATGAAATTCAACCAGATTCACATTCAACATTCTTACTAATTATGAAGGACGGCACTCGTATTCCAGTCAGCCAGCGTTATGCTAGTTACTTCCGCCGCTCTTTAGGGTTCTAATATAATTTTCAAAAGGTCTTAGAAATCACGATGATTTCTAAGACCTTTTTTATTTAACCATTACTCTTTTAGTCTGACCACGTAGAAAATAAATAATCATTCAAATTTCATCCTAACACTTTGTACTGCTAAAACCATACTAAAACGATAAACATTTTTCTATTTCCGTAAAGCATTTTCTCTTTAAATCCTTTTTTATCCTCTTTCATGTACTACTACGACAAAATGTGACAAATTAGTGATAAGCTCAAATAGAAACTCAAATGCTCGATTTATTCGTTTATAAATATGTATATATAGAAGGAGAAATTCAAAATGACTGCTAAAGTTGAAGAAAGATTACGTGCTTCTGCGCTTTCAAACAAGGTAATGTCCGCACAAGATGCTGCTAAACTTGTCAAAGATGGTATGACACTAGGGTTAAGCGGCTTCACTCGTGCTGGAGATGCAAAAGCTATTCCACTAGCATTAGTTGATCGTGCAAATGCTGGAGAAAAATTCAAAGTTAATGTTTTTACTGGGGCTTCTCTTGGTTCAGACATCGACGCTAAAATGTCAGATGCTGGTATCGTCAACAAACGTTTACCATTCCAATTAGATCGCACTATGCGTGGCCATATTAATAAACAAGATATGTATTTTGTTGACCAACATTTATCTGTAACAGCAGAATATTTACGTCAAAATGCAATTGACCCTATTGATATTGCAGTAGTAGAAGCTGTAGCCATTACCGAGGATGGTCAGTTAATACCAACTACTTCAGTTGGTAACTCACCAATCTACGTACAATATGCAAAACAAGTCATCATCGAATTAAATCTTGCTTCATATGAAGCATTAGAAGGTATTCATGATATTTATGTACCTGAAGAACAAGGCAAACGTGGTGCAATTCCACTAATGAATGCTTCCGATCGTATCGGTACTATCGGTATCCCATTAGATTTTGATAAAGTAGCTGCAATTGTTTTAACAGATCAAGTAGATACGCCAACAACGATGGCTGCTATTGATGATGAAACACAACAAATTGCTGATAATATTATCGATTTCCTACGTAATGAAGTAAAAGAAGGTCGTTTAACTGATACATTAGCACCGCTTCAATCTGGTGTTGGTTCAGTAGCCAATGCTGTACTTGGTGGAATGGTCAACTCTGAATTCAAGGATTTAGAAGTGTATTCTGAAGTCCTTCAAGATTCTGTTTTTGATTTGATCGATGCTGGGAAAGTTAAATTTGCTTCGGGCTGTGCAACATCACTGACAGCTGATAAATTAGACACTGTTTTTGGAAACTTAGACAAATACAAAGATAAATTATGCTTGCGCCCACAAGAAATTTCGAATCATCCTGAACTAGTACGCCGCATGGGTCTTATTGCGATGAATACGGCTCTTGAATTCGATATTTATGGCAATGTAAACTCAACGCATGTTGCAGGTAACAAAATGATGAATGGTATTGGTGGTTCTGGTGACTTTGCCCGTGCAGCACGTATTTCGATCTTCATTACAAAATCATATGCTAAAGAAGGAAAAATTTCTTCAGTAGTACCTTTTGTTTCACATGTTGATCACAATGAGCACGATGTTGATGTATTAGTTACCGAACAAGGTCTTGCAGATTTACGTGGTTTAGCGCCTCGTCAACGCGCTGAATTAATTATCGAAAAATGTGTACACCCTGATTACAAACCTGCACTTCTTGCTTATGTAGAAGAAGCAAACACACGTGGAGGTCAAACACCTCACGTCTTAGAAAAAGCATTCTCATTCCATACAAATCTTTCAAAATATGGTCAAATGATCGCTCCTGAGGATGAAAAATAATATTGTTTCAATAAAAAGCATGGAAATCAAATGATTTCCATGCTTTTTTCTCTTCATTCAGCTCATACTATAATCAACAGCATGCACACTATACAAGAAAGGACAGATCACACTGTATGTATGATCTGCCCTCAGCATTTTATTTTTTAGCGTCTAAGCGTTCCTGTGTTTCTTCGTTATAATATTGCACAGTTGTTAGAGCACCTTCAGATACCATCTCTTTTTCTTCAAGTTGGTAATCTTTTTCTTCATCACCGGTAATACTATCATCAAATTCCGTAGGTGGTACCACCGTTGAATTGCCATTGCGTTTTTCTTGTAGCGATGATTTTTGTGTTTCAATAAAATCATTCACCTTTGTTTTTGTACTATTAAATGCTTCTAAAGCTTTGTCTCTGTTTTCAGGTTTTCGTAAGTATGCATAAGCTCCTGCTGCCAATCCAGCTAATAATAATGATTTTTTTTTGTTTCCCATAATTTTCTCATTCCTTCCAGTTGATTCTCTTTAAAATAACTTATACCCTAGACGAAGCAAATTCAATCGTTTCCATGGTGTTTTTCATGTCATTTTTAAGATATCTTCATCAAAATTTGAAAATCCAACTTATATGTTTACTATTTAATTATCTCATATTCTCTCTCTTTTTTCGAATGAAAGCAATGTTCTTGCGTTTCATTTATTTTCCATGTATACTAAATATAGATTCTAAAGTTAGTAATCACTAACTATTTTACAGAATATATAACAAAGAATCTGAATTTTAGCGTGTACTATTATGTTTTTATACATGACTTTAACGCTTTTACTATTTCGTCACTATATATTCTTCGTCTTTGAGAGTAGTCGGAAGCTACTCTCTTTTTTTTATACATACTATTATGCTATCATAATCATGAACAACTAAAGTTTGGAGTGGGCTACATGACAATAAAAAAAATGTCTAAAGGCGATCTGACAAAACAACGTATTTTACTTGTTGCACAAGAGTTATTTTATAAACATGGCTTCGACTCTACCTCTACTGCATCAATCGCTAAAAAAGCAAATATCTCTGAGGCGGCGATGTACAAATATTTTAAAAGCAAAAGCAAGCTACTCATTGCCGCAGTTGAGCCTACTATAAAACAAAGTCGTCTTGCGAAAGATTATGAACCATTATCTAATGACCAGCTTGTTGATTTATGGACAGCTGATTTATTAGATAATATTTTAGTAAATAGACCACAGTTTACAATATTATTCACCGAAGCTGTTCGTCATCCAGAAATCTCTGAGCAATACGTCGAACAAGTATACCAACGTACAAATGGTGACAATGAACTGTTAAAAAGAATGGAAGATGGTCGTTTGAAAAAACAAGATGTCATGTTTTTCCAAATAGGTATAATCGGGGCTATTTTAGCTATGATTCAGCATCTTCATATACATCAACAATTAACAACATTTACTGAGATGCCAATGGCTATCCAGCTATTCGCTACCACCGCTGTAAAAGGTTATTTACTCGCATGAACGAAAATTCTTACCTTCCGACTTTCTCGGGAGGTTTTTTACTATCGTAAAAACTTCTAAAAGAGCGTAGGCTTTTCATCGCCCTTTTGGGTACAGACTAAAATGAAATATTACTTTTGAAGCTAGCGTTCTCACCATTTCTTTTAATAGCATGTTATTATGGACGAATCTAAAAAGGCAATGAACATCAACAGCTCATTGCCTTGCCTTTTAATTGTGTAATGTTTCTTTATCATGAGGATGCAGCTCATCCATTGGTTCTTTTCGTACAAAAAATAGAATGGCAGCAATATAAAATAAAATAGCCGTTAATGTGACAACTCCAGAAAATACACCCGCCACTATTAATAGAAGGCCAATCTTTTTGTAGCTTGCACCTTTTTTCATTTGAAGCCAAGTGACAATAGCCAATATGATACTTACTATTAATGCACCTATAAGGACATAATTAAGCGTACTGGCTAACGGTACAATAGAATCCCAGACTTCTGTCACTTCTTCAACTGTCAACGGTTGACCCGTTGTATTTTTATTTTGTTCTTCAACGAATGTATCCAATAATAATGTATTTTCATTGATAAATTTGATGCCTACCATCAATATAATCCCTACAATAATAAATAATAAATTGACGAGTGAAGCACTGACAATTAGTATTTTTTCTATCAGTCTATTCAATATGAACATCCCCTTCATCTAGCAGTTATTCTACCTATTCTGTCATCAAAATATACCCACAAAAAAAGGCTATACTGTTTTGAACTCGTGCATCATCAAAACAGTATAACCTCTCATTATTTATTTACGCTTTAATATCATCATATTCTGTTGAACGATTGAAGGCTGCCACGACATATGAGCATACTGCTTCAATTTTAAAGCCTTCTGCACGCGCATAATCGCTTACACGATTAACTAGTTGCTTAGCAATCCCTTGACCTCGCAATGAATCATCAACAAAAGTATGTTCTACAACCAATATATCGCCTAATTGTGTCCACGAAATTTCTGCAAGTACTTTCCCGTCTTTTTCATAGATAAATGCGCCAGCACCATCTAATTGTTTTAAAGTAAATTCCATATGGTTAGCCCCCTTTTTTTAACATTCTACCATAATTATTTATTTTTTAATTGTTAGAGGTTTTAATTTCGCTTCAATTTCTGCGCGTTGTGGTTCCAAGAATGGTGGTAATGCCAATGTTTCTCCTAATAATTCAACCGCTTCATCCGATGCAAAACCTGGCCCATCTGTAGCAAGTTCAAATAATATGCCATTTGGGTCGCGATAATAAATAGAACGGAAGTAATAACGATCCACCTTACCTGATGTAGAATAGCCTAAATCATCAAATTTCGCCATCCATTGATCGTACTCTTCAAATGTATGAACACGTAGTGCAACATGATGAACACTACCTCTACCCGGTCTTTCTACCGGCAAATCAGCACGTTCCTCAATATGGATTTCACCTGCTGGACCTCCCAACCCTGTAGAATAGACAATAATATCAGGTTGATTTTCAACTAAGGATGGATAGGTGCCGACTTTTTCAAAATTAAATGTTTCTGTTAAGACTTTAATAGTGGCTGCAGGATTTCGTAGAGTGAGTGTTACGCCACCTAAACCAACAATTGCATACTCAGTTGGAATACCTTCAACTGCCCAAGCCTCGCCGTAAGGAATACCTGATCCATCATCCACAACCAAGATAAAACGGGCCAAATCTTCATCTCGGAATGCGACTGTTGAGCGACCAAATCGATGTTCAATTTCACCATGTTCTATACCAAATTCTTCAAAACGTTTTAACCAAAACTTCAATGCATCTAAAGATTTCACTCGGAAAGCAGTATTATTAATACTTGATACGCCTTCATATGTTCTTCCAGCGATTGGAATATCAAAATAAGTCATATCTGTCCCAGGTGAACCAACAGCATCAGCATAAAATAAATGATAAGAAGATGTACTATCTTGATTGACTGTTTTTTTAACTAAGCGCATACCTAAAATCGTTGTAAAAAAATGATGGTTCCGTTCTATATGAGAAGTGATAGATGATACATGATGAATACCGCCTAATGTTAATGACATAAAAAATGCCTCCTATTGATGTGTTTGAATTTATCTTGAATTCAAGATATTAATATGTCTTTATAATAACATGATAAAAATTGAATTGCAAATAGTCTATTTATCCAATATTTTCTTATATAAAAATAAAAAAAGTCATTTTAGCATCTGCTAAAATGACTCTACTACTATTTAATTAAACCAACCTTTTACTGTATCAGCAAGGTTTTGGAAGAATTCTTTGACACTAGCCCAAAAACCGGTATTGCTGTCCATATCATTTTTCAAATTACTTATTTTATCTTTTAATGTGTTATTAAACTGATCTAATTGTGAAGACCATTTACTAAAATCGATATCTAATTTACTAATTTTATTCATTAAATCGATTAGTAATTGACGGTCTTGATCACTTAATTCAATTTTTAGCGTACTTAATTTATCATCAACAATTTTCGCAACATCTTCTTTTGTTGCTGGTTTTTGTTCAGCTATCGATTGCTTGATCTCTGTTAATAATTGGCTTACCTTATCATCTGATACACCTGAATTTTTAGCTAAATCCGTTGCTACACCTAGTTCTTGATTAGCTACGTCAGTACGTTCTGGATCTAATTTTTTACCAGTCGTTACTTCGTATGCTTTATAAATGCCTGCTAATGCAGAGTGTCCTGACACTTTTTTGGGTGCTGCCACATCCACTTTCGCATCTTCAATACCCGCTGTCAGCATGGCATTTGAATACATATCTGAAGTAACCTGCGTAATATTATCTGGTGTTACAATATTGATTACTAACCCTTCACCCTTGTCTGCAGGTGTGATTTTTGCAGATGAATACAAGCGTGCACGCGCATCACCGTCTTGAATATATTTTGCAATATCTTCACCGGTAATTGTAATTTCTTCTGTTTCTTCATCGGCAGCTACGTTTAAACTTGCTTTAACACTTGCTTTTTCATCAGCTGTTAAAGATGAACCATAGACTGCTATCGGCACTCCTAATTTTTCATTGACGCCACTAGTTGTTTGCGTAGAAGAACTAGCGTGACCGATAACAGGTGTTGCTACAGTTGTTGTCGTTAGGCATAGTGCTGCTAAAATGGCGAATGCTTGTTTTTTCATATGATCGTAACTCCCCTCATTTTATTATATTCTACATACTCTACTACTATAATACGAAAAAAAGGAATAAAGGTTTCGATAAAATAAATATCATCGTCCTTCATTCCTCTGTACTTACTATTTAATTGATGTCCAACCGTCTTGTTGTTCAATGCGCTCCGCTTTCATTAATGTACCAAGTGCACGTTTGAAAGAACCTTTACTCATATTGAACATTTCTTTGATTTCATCCGGCGATGACTTATCTCCAAATGGCATTTTACCGCCAGCTTGCTCAAGATATTCAAAAATTTGTTCTGCATCAGCTGAAAGTCTTTCGAATACGCGAGGAAGCATTGATGCATTAACTGTACCGTCTTCCTTCACTTCGATTACACGAACGGATACATCAGAACCAAGACGTGGCTCTGCTTTTCTTTCAGATTCATGGACAAATATACGTACCGGTGAATCGACACCAATTAGGAAAGTTCCTACTGGTAATAAACGATATGGACGAGCGATGATATTTTTGTTGAAAATTTCTGGATCTGCATCTTCATACAAATCTAACATGCGATCTTCCGTTATTAAACGACCAAAAAGACCACCGTCACGGTCTGTACGTAATGTTAAATACAGATGATGTCCCGGTTGAGGCCAAAGTGATTTCAACTTTGGTAAATCCTCTGCAGGTACTAATACTTCACGCGAAGTACCGATATCAACATAAGCACCTTCACGATCTTTAACATGAAGTACTTTCGCCCAGCCGTACTCGTCTTTTTTAATATGAGGAACAGCTAAAGTTGCTGATAAACCACCACGACGATCGGCAAAGATAAACACCTCTACTTCATCACCTACTGCTAGTTCTTCAAGTACCTCTGATTCGTTCAATGGGAAATCCATTTCGTTGTTCGTTAAAACATATTTTGATTCTAGTTTTTCTTTGACGAGTAGTTTTACTACGTCGCCTGATTCAATTTGCGTCATACTAATGACTCCTTTCATATGACTGCTTTTATTCAGCCTGATGATTTCTAACATTTTCAAGCTTTTGAATAATGTCGGGGTTTTGTTCTAAAACATGTATTAAATCTGCAATGCGGTCGATGGAAGTCCAGCTTAAATGATGTTCAATACCTTCAACATCATTGTAGATCAGTTCTTCGTCCACGCCGATTAAGCGTAGCATTTTTTCTAGAAGACTATGTCGATCGACCAGCCTTTTACCTAGCTTCATTCCTTTAGGGGTTAAAGATAAACCACGATATCGCTCATAAACTAAATAATCGTCCTTATCAAGTTTTTGAACCATCTTAGTTACAGAGGATGGAAGTACTGATAAAGCTTCTGCGATATCCGAGACACGTGCATAGCCCTTTTGATCAATTAGTAAATAGATCTGTTCGATATGATCTTCCATACTAGGTGTCGGCATCCAAATTCCCTCTCTTTCAATATCTTATCCTTCTAGTTTACTACATGAGGAAGTAAAACGTAACTACTTCGAAAGAAAGGTCAATAATTTGTACTAATCAGAACGTTTTTACTTTTTAACGAGTAGTCGATTCGTCAATCATCGAGTAAACGCAAGTGTCTCTCAACTGTAGTCCACTGGCGTTTAATCTATCATTTCTTAATATACCCTCAAAATCAAATCTTGCTCGTTCTGCTACTGCACGACTTTTAACATTATCGCGGTCACAACGAATTTCAATGCGTTTTGCATCTAATTCTTCAAAAGCAAATTGGGCAATGCGAATCGTTGCTTCTGTCATATACCCTTGTCCTTCAAATTTTTCATCAACCCAATAGCCAATTTCAAATTTAGGAATCGTCCAATCGATATTGTGTAAACCCGAACTACCAATAAAATCACCTGTTTTTTTATCGAAGAGATGTAAACGTAAGTCTTGGCGTGCAAAAAAATCTGCATGTGCTTTACGAATGGTCTCTTTTACTTGTTCATAAACTGGTTCTTGTTGCGCCCATATCATAAAGGGTTTCAATCCTTTTGCTGATCTAGACATGGCATCATACACCGCATCTGCATCCGTAAGTTCTGGAATACGAATCAGTAGTCGCTCCGATTCAAAAGAGGGTTCAAAATCCCAATTGATTTGAGGAGGCATTCTTTTTTCTTCCACATCGTCCCAACCGACTGGCGTTGTCGTACCAGCATCATAATCCTCACGCGTCATACCATAAGTAATCGCATCATAGTATTTCTTTTCTTTTGGCACATACCATGCTTTACGGAAATGTGCTTCTTTGACGAAACCAACACGTTCAAAAGTTCGACGCATCGCCACATTATCTTGACGTGTATGACCTTCTAACCTTATTTTATTTTCAGGTAAGCCAAAAACATATTCCGTCACGAGATGTAAACCGATTAAACCATAGCCTTTTTCACGATATTGTTCAGCGATTCGTAAATCGAAAACAGGAATATCATCTTGTAAATCATATAGCTGTACGACGCCAACCTTTTGATGATCGTCATCTTCTATCCAAAATGTTTTTACTTCTTCCGACTCATAACCACCTTCTTCAATCGCTTTTTCAATAATTTCTCTACCTGGATGCGATTGAACATGGTAAGGCCACACACTTGTCGTCAAAAAGTGAATAAGTGGTTCCTGTTCTTCAATTGTCCATTCTTTTAATTTCATAAAATCTCCCCCCATACAACCATTATTTCTGTATTTTTAATAATCTTAATGAGTTAAAAACGACAATTAATGTCGCACCCATATCTGCAAATATTGCAATCCACAATGTCAGCCAACCTGGTATAACAAGCAGTAGTGCAATTATTTTCAATGCCAATGCAAAAGTAATATTTTGTTTGATAATCGTTAGTGTTTTTCGACTCAAGCCAACAGAATAAGGTAATTTTTGAAGATCATCGGCCATCAATGCGACATCTGCTGTTTCAAGAGCAGTATCTGTACCGGCTCCACCCATCGCAATTCCTACCGATGCGGAAGCAAGTGCAGGTGCATCATTAACACCATCACCAACCATCGCTACTTTATAGACTTGCTGTAGATCACGTATTACCACGAGTTTGTCTGCAGGCATTAAATCTGCTTTTATATCATCTAATGGCAACTTTTTACCGATTGCTTGTGCAGTTGATTGCGCATCGCCAGTAAGCATCAGCAGCTTTTTGATTCCTAGTCGTTTTAACTTTTGAAGTACATCTACCGTATCTTCACGCAACTGATCAGCAATTGCAATATAACCTGCAAACTGACCATCTATAGCCGCGACAATTAAAGAATTACCCGCATTTTGTAAAGCGGTCATTTCGTCTTCAAGCTCTTTAGAAACAGCTGTTTCTTCGGCAATCCAACGAACGCTGCCAATTTGTACAATCGATTCATTCACTTGTGCTCTAACACCCTTACCGGTTACCGATTGAAAATTGTTACTCGTTAACTGTACTGTATTTTGCATATGCGCATAATCGATTACAGCGCTGGCAAGTGGATGTTGGGAACTACGTTCTACAGCGATAATATACGCCAAAACATCCCTATTTTCAAGTGTTTGAAATTGCGCGGTAGTAACTGTTGGGACACCCTTTGTTAAGGTCCCTGTTTTATCAAACGCAATCGCATCAACATGGCCTAACTCTTCTAAATGAATACCACCTTTGATCAATACGCCCTGCTTTGCCGCATTACCGATTGCCGTCACAATCGCAACAGGTGTTGAGATAATAAGCGCACATGGACAACCTACTACTAGTACAGCTAACCCTTGATATACCCAACGTGCCCAATCACCTGTAATGAGTGATGGAATAACAGCAATTAACAATGCGATTATCATAATAGCGGGTGTATAATATTTTGCGAAACGATCTACAAATTGCTGTGATGGTGCTTTTTCTGCTTGTGCTTCTTCCACTAAATGAATGATTTTTGCAATGGTTGTATCCTCGACATGTTTTGTCACTTCTACTTCAAGTGCACCTGTATCATTTAGCGTTCCTGCAAAAACTTCATTACCTATCCCCTTTGACACCGGCATAGATTCTCCTGTAATTGCTGCTTGATTGACCGTTGACTGCCCCTTTATGACAACCCCATCCATGGCAATCTTCTCTCCAGGTTTAACGAGTAATAGATCACCAATTTCAATGGCTTCTGTTGGTACTTCCATTTGTTGATTTTGACGTCTTATTAGCGCTTTTGGTGGTGCGATATCCATTAGTGAGCGAATCGACTGGCGTGCCTTATCCATCGAATAGGCTTCAAGTGCTTCACTCACCGCAAAAAGGAATACGACAACGGCAGCTTCCTTCCATTCACCTATAATGGCTGCACCAATAATTGCAATCGTCATTAATGTTTTCATATCAAAATCTAGTTTTAAACTATTTTTAAAACCATCAATGAATATCTCTGTACCACCAATAAGAATTGCCACTACAAAGAAGAAAATCGTTAACGGAGCTTTTTCACCAGCTGTCAACGATACGATGTAACCGATGACGACAAAAACCAAGGCAATTACTGCGACAATATTCTCTCTTTTTTTATAAAAAGGTGTTTTAGGTGACAGATTACTTTGTTGTTGCCTCTGCACCTTTATACCGTCGAAAGCGCCTGCTTGATCAATGTCATCTTCTGTCACATCCCCCTCAATGATTACCTTTGATGCACCAAAATTCACTTTTGCCTCCTTGACATCTGGCAACTTATTTAAATTATTTTCAAATTTCTGAGCACAATTTGCACAGCTTAAATTGTCGATTCGGTATTCTTTCATCGTCATTGCTCCTTCGAATGAATTTCTGCTATTTGAATTAATTGTTCAATATGTGCATCTGCAATTCGATAAAATATTTGTTTACCACGACGTGTTGATGAAGCGATATGATGTTCTTTTAAATACAAGAGATGATGAGAAGCCGTAGCAGTTGAACTACCAATGAATTGCGCGACATCTTTGACACAGAGTTCTTCTTTATGCACAAGAGCATACATGATTTTTAAACGAGTGGTATCTGCTAACGCTTTAAAAATTTGGGCCATATCTTGTAGTTTATGACGATGAATTTCTTCTTTTAACTCCAATAAATAGGGCGAATCCGTCATAATCATCCCCTCACATTCAAATATTCATTTGATTGTCTACAGTATATCTAAAATGTACTGTTTTTTCAAAATATTCATGAAGTCATTTGAATCTTTACATAAATTTGCGTATTGTGAAGGTATGAAGGAGCTGTTCATATGCGTAAAGGAATACATAATCAATTAATCGATGTACCTGGTATCAAGTTGGGTCACCAAACGCTCTATAAAAAGTTAAATGATGCGGACACAATTTGTACTGGTGTCACAGCAATTTTGCCACATGGAGGCAATCTTTTTTTGAATAAAATACCGGCTGCAAGCTTCGTCCTAAACGGTTTCGGAAAATCAGTGGGCCTTGTACAAATCGCTGAACTTGGCGTCCTAGAATCACCTATTATGCTGACGAATACCTTTAGTGTTAGCGCGGTCTTAGATGGCACTATGACCTATATGCTCGACCAAAACCCAACAATTGGAGATACGACAAGTTCATTGAATATTGTCGTCGGTGAGTGTAACGATAGCTATTTAAATAGCATGCGTTTACGCGCCATACAGCCGAGTGATGCACTTGCTGCGCTTCATCATGCCACGTCTAGTCCTTTCGAACAAGGAGCTGTTGGTGCAGGTAAGGGAATGATTTGCTATGAACAAAAAGGGGGCATCGGTTCATCTTCGCGTATTGTCGAGATGGCAGATCAACCATTCGTCGTTGGCGTATTGGCCTTAACGAATTTCGGAAATGCCGGCGAATGTAAGATGGCTAGTTGGTCCGACAAAGATATAGATAAACCGGATGGTTCCGTCATCATTATTGTGGCTACAGATGCACCATTATCTGATCGCCAACTGCAGCGTTTAGCTAAACGTGCTGCCATCGGTTTAGGTCGTACAGGGACACATATTCACAATGGTAGTGGCGATATTATACTGGCCTTCTCTACCGGCTACACTATCCCCCACAATCAAGATGATCCACTCTCTACTCCACAACGTTTTGTACGTGACGATAGTAAGCTTATGAATTTCCTTTTTACAGCAACAGTCGAAGCGACGGAAGAAGCAGTTTATCAATCACTTATTCATGCCGAAACAACGATTGGTCGACAAGGACGCCAGATTGACAAAGCGCTATTTTAATAGTTCTTACTAAGGACTAACCGCTAGATTATCAAAGAATAAAAAAGGAGAAGCGGCGCTTGAAGCCGTTTCTCCTTTTTCATGTGAATATTTAGGAAGTAAGTATCGTTCATCCCTATTTTATAAGGTATAACCAAGGACCACCGCTATAAAGCTAAAAATAATCATGCAAAGACAGTAGTATAGGCATATATTATAACGTTTAGCATCCAATAATCTAAACGCATCAAATGCAAAACTTGAAAATGTCGTGAAACCACCAAGTACACCTGTTATAAAAATCGCTGAAAAAATAGGTTCATCAAGTGTATGGTGCACAGCCCAACCACTAAAAAATGAACCGATGCTATTGACGATGACCGTTGCAATTAGAGATGGACGGTGATATTTTGTAACGAGTCGTATCACACAGTAACGCAACACTGCACCGATTCCACCCCCACAGGCAATCAGTAAAAGAAGTATCATTTTTTATGTAGAACTCCTTTCGTCGCAAGCAACCAACCACATGAAGTAAGTGCAATACAAACTAATGGCATACCTACTGCATAGGCTGCTGCCATTAGTGGTGTTCGTTCTAGTAATTGCAACCATTGCGTGCAAAAAGCAGAGAATGTTGTAAATGAACCGAGCAATCCTACTAGTAAAAATAATGACATTTTTTTATCTTGCCTTGTCCTATAATAGCCTTGTAGTAACCCAATCATGAAACTACCTATAACGTTGACGATCCATAATGATAACCAAGTTGTCGTATAGAGCATGACCATACCACGTAAAAATGTCCCGATAAACCCACCTAAAAAGACAATAGCAAATGTCGAAATCATTGTGCAAGTTCTAGATAGACTGGACAATGATCACTACCTAGGACATGATCATGAATGTCTACAGCTACTATTTTATCGCTAAGAGCTTGTGACACGATGATGTAGTCAATACGCCATCCAATATTACGTTCACGAACTTTACTCATATAAGACCACCATGAATATCGTTCTGCTACATCTGGGTTTATATGACGGAATGTGTCGATAAATCCTGCTTTTAACAAGCGTGTCATACGTCCTCTTTCTTCATCTGTAAACCCAGCATTTCCGATGTTTGAACGTGGATTTTTCAAATCTATTTCTTCGTGTGCTACATTTAAATCCCCACAATAAATAACTGGTTTCTCGCTATCCAATTGCTTTAAATAAGCCTTTAATTCATCTTCCCATTGCAACCGATATTCCAAGCGCGATAAATCTCTTTTAGTATTAGGTGTATAAACCGTCACAAGAAAAAAATCATGATATTCTAACGTAATAATACGTCCTTCTTCCTCTGTATCCTGATCACCGACACCATACTTTACAGCTAGTGGTTCATGTTTTGTAAAAATAGCTGTACCTGAATAACCTTTTTTCTGTGCATAATTCCAATATTGATAGTAACCCGGCATCTCCAAGTCAATTTGACCGGCCTGACATTTTGATTCTTGAATACAGAAAAAATCTGCATCAACCGAATTAAAATAATCCATAAATCCTTTTTTCACTGCAGCTCGAATACCATTTACATTCCACGATACTATTTTCATCTAAATTCCTCCATTATGTAAAAGAGCCTGGGACAGAACAAAAATAGTATGTCTCCCATACGAATCATCAAATCAATTGAACGCGCAGAAAACGACGCCTGCTGGAATAGCATAAGCTGAAACCCCCTCAGAAACGCAGTGACGAGGCGTTTGAAGCCATGTCCGCGGAAATGGATTGAAATGAATAATCCCGTATGATTTTTCGAAATCATACGGGATTTTCTCTGTTGAAAATACTTTTGTCTCAGGCTCATTTATTAATTATTTTATTATGATACGATCTTCACCAACAATTTTAACTTCTGTCTCTAAATCAATATCAAATTTTTCTTTAACGATGCGTTGAACCATACGGATTGTTTCAATATAATCGGTTGCCGTCGCATTATTTTTGTTAATGATGAAACCGGCATGTTTCGTAGATACTTCTGCTCCACCAACACCCATTCCCTGCAAGCCACTATCTTGTATAAGCTTCCCAGCAAATTGACCTGGAGGGCGTTTAAAAACGCTACCTGCTGAAGGATATTCCAGTGGTTGTTTCGATGTTCGTTTAAATGTAAAATCCTCAATCGTTAAATCAATTGTTTGTTGATCACCTTTTGTTAATTCGAAAATAGATGATAAAGCGTAATATCCTTTAGAAGCGATAATACTTTTACGATAACCTAATTCTAGTTGTTGTTTTGACAGGACGACGATATCTCCTTCAAAAGTAAGTACTTTACAGCTATGGATAACATCATTAATCTCACCACCATAAGCACCAGCGTTCATGGCCATTGCACCACCAACAGATCCTGGAATACCGCAAGCGAATTCTAATCCAGATAACCCTTCAGCTGCAACCGCTTTTGACACATCAATAATTAAGGCTCCAGCTTGTGCATGTACGGTTGTACCATCGATGTGAATTTGATCGAGCATCGATAGATTTAACACGATTCCTCGCATACCGCCATCGCGTACAACCATATTAGAGCCGTTGCCTAATAGGAAGATTGGGATATCATTTGCACGTGCGTACTTAACTACTGCAGCCGCTTGCTCTTCCGTTTCAGCCATGACAAAAACATCGGCAGGACCGCCAAGTTTAGTCATCGTATATTTATTTAGTGGTTCATCTATTTTTACATTCTGTGGATTAACAATTTTAGATAAATCCTGTAGCCATTGTAATTTCATAGTAAAAAAGCCATTCCCTTCTAGATTCAAGTCATATATTAGTATGAATATCCAATAAATATTTTACAAGTAATTCTCTATTAAAGCCACTTTTTAGACCATTTTTCAATTTCATCGATTGCATTTTTCATATCTTGGCCTTTGTCAGTTAAAGAATACTCAACTCGAACAGGAATTTCAGTGTACACATGTCGTTCTACAAGCTCTTCTTTTTCGAGCTCTTTCAAACGCTCTGATAATAAGCGACCACTAATAGGAAGATCCATTTGGATTTGATTGAAACGCTGTGGACCATCTAGAAGCTCGTATAATATCAAACCAACCCATCTTTTGCCTATTAAATCCATAGCTTTAGATAGTCTTGGACATAGTTCTCTTTGTTCCATTTTCTTTCACCTCGATTTCTTCTATTGTAACGATTTCAGTGCTAAATGTAAAATCACGTAACTTATTTACATAACGTAACTTACAAACTAATTTCAATTTACTTACTATAAGTAATTGTTTATTATTACTATCTTTATTCATGCTTAAACTACTTGATCAAGTGATTTTCACCTGTCCTATCGATAAATGTTTCACGTAATCCATATGGGGAAATGTATAGTGAACGACAACCATTTCAATAAATAATTTTATCTCGAATTAAAAACTCTTGATTTCAAGATAAAATTAAGGTATGCTTATTTCAAGTTAAAAAACACAAACATTTTAGGAGGAAATATACAATGACTAAATCAATTTTTAAATTAGACGGCGCACACTCAAACTTAGGATTCCAAGTAAAACACATGATGATTGCAAAAGTGAAAGGTTCATTCGATACTTTTGAGGCACATTTGAACTTAGATCCAGAAGATTTAACAACAGCTGAAATTGAATTCACAATTGATACTGCAAGTATTGATTCACGCAATGAAGATCGTGATACACATCTACGTTCTGCTGATTTCTTTGATGTCGAAGTTTATCCGAAGATGACATTTGTAGCGACAGATATTAAACGTGTTTCTGATGGCGAATATAAATTAACTGGTGACTTTACGATTAAAGGTGTCACTCGCCCAGTTACTTTTGATGTTGAATACGGCGGCAGAGGTATGAATCCATGGGGACTTGAAGTAATCGCGTTTGAAGCGGAAGCAAAAATCAACCGCAAAGATTTCGGCCTAACTTGGAATAATGCTCTTGAAACAGGCGGTGTATTAGTAGGCGACGAAATCAAACTTAAAGTTGATATCGAAGCAAATCCACTATAATTATTATTCTTCAACATAAATAAAGATGAGAGAAATGATTTCTATCATTTCTCTCATCTTTTTGTCGTCATAAATTTTCTAAAAAAGCAGCTGCTTGCTCTCGCGATTTGAAAATAATAATATCTTTATCTTTAATTTCATTCAACCAGGAGTAAATTTGTGGCAAACTTTTTTGGGGGAAATCTAAAATCCATTGCTTAAATTCTTCATCGAATGTCATTTCCGTCCACGGCAAATCTTCCCTCGCATTACCAATACGTGATTTTGCACCATCCAAACATAATTCAAGAGGATAATCCAACAAAAAAACGGTATCGCATTGTTCTAAACGCATAGGAATGGTTCGGTCGTAATTACCATCAATAATCCACTTTTCATCTGCCATGATTGCTGTTAAATCTGCATCAAATTCTGATGGCGTTCTATGCGAACGATCTTTTTTATGCCAAAGTAAATCCAGATAAAAAAGAGGGATGTTTATTTTTTCAGTTAGTTTTCTAGAAAAAGTACTCTTTCCTGCACCAGGGCAACCAATCACTATAATTTTTTTCATCGTCATCACCTCATCTGATATTTCTATCATTTATTATATGCATAAATAGGAAGAATAGCGCGATCATAATCAATGAACTCAAAAAAAATAAACAGATCGCATTACTCTTGTAGAAAGAGCCATGCGACCTGTTCAGTACAGTTTAGCTATTAAGCGTTCACTGTTAAATTAGCTAGTTTAGCTACAACTGCTTTAACAGCTTCGTATCCAGCTTCTTTAATTTCGTCTGCTTTTGCAGGCATAGCGTTATGACCTTCGATGATTACTTCATCGATAATTTCCATACCGAATACACCACCAACGACAGTTTTAACGTAATTTACAGCCATTTCCATGCCAGCAGTTTCTGGTGTAGAGTAGATACCGCCACGTGCATTTAATACGATTGCTTTTTTATCAGTTAATAATGATACTAAGTTACCGTTTGTATCATATTTGAATGAGAATCCAGCAGCGTATGTGTAATCAAAGAATGTTTGTAATTTAGCAGGAATTGTAAGATTCCATAATGGGAATGCATAAACAACAACATCTGCATCCGTAATAGCTTGACGTGCTTTCGTTTGAGCAGCCATAACAGCAGCTTCAGCTTCGTTTAACTCTTGACCCTGTGCTAATTTACCATAGGCATTGAATACTTCTTGGCCAAAATATGGTGTATTTTCTTCGTAAACGTCGTAAGTTGTTACTTCAAGGTTTGCAACATTTTTTGCTGCTTCCATGAATACTTCGTACATTTTACTTGAAACGCCTTCTGTAGAAGGACGGTTATTTGCTTTTACTACTAATACTTTAGTCAATGTAATCTCTCCATTTTCTCTGGTTGAATAATTTCTTTTTATGAAATAATTAATATCTCAAATTCAAGATAGTTACTATATTAAACAATATAAAGAGCATAGTCAATAACTATGCTCTACAACTTTTGGCCGAATTATATTTCACATGAATCATCTGTACAAACGCCAGCATTTCCGTTACCCATCATTTTAAGAGCTGGATGAATACCTGCTTCTTCAGCAGCTTTTGTAACAGTTTCTTCAAAAACTTGTGCTGGTTGAGCGCCTGAGATTGCATACTTATTATCAATGACAAAAAATGGTACACCTTGCACGCCTAATTCTCTTGCTTGCGCGATGTCAGCTAAAACATCTGTTGCGAAGGTATCATCTGCTAAAACATTTTTCACTTCATCTTCTGAAATACCAACTTCAGCTGCTAATGCGATTAGTACTGCATCTTGACCAATCTTTTGACCTTCTTCAAAATAACCTTTTAATAAACGTTCAGTTACTTGTTGTTCTTTGCCGATCGTCGCAGCATATTTTGCTAAACGATGCGCTTTAAATGTATTGGCTGATGCCATTTTATCGAAATCATAGTTTAAGCCAACAGATGCTGCACGTTGTTTAATACCTTGCGTTTGGGCTTGTGCTTGTTCTTCAGACATACCATATTTTTTCGATAACATAGAATATACCGTTTCATCTGAGTCCGCTGGTGTTCCTGGATCTAATTGATAAGCCATATATTCGACTTCGACTTGATCCTTAAACCCTGTAGTTGCTAATGCGTTTTCCAATTCTCTCTTGCCGATATAACAAAATGGACATACATAGTCCGACCATACTTGAATTTTCATTATTATTTCACCTCCGATTCATTGTATAGGGCGGTCATATTAAAAAGCAATTATTCTGTTTCCATAAAAAAAACGTCGTCAAAGGACGCTAAAATCCTTTGACGACGTTCCTCTTTTTTATAGTACGTTTGTTAGTGCTGGTACAATTTGTTTTTTACGCGACACAATATCTTTTAATACAATTTGGTTATTTACTAAAGGTACTCCAAATGCTAGTGCTGATTTTGTTGCTAACACGCCTGCTGGTACCGCTATTGAATCATTGTTTAAAATATCGGTAACGACAAAGAAGAATAAGTCTAAGTCCTTGGTAGCTACTTCATTATTTAATAATTCTTCTAGTTGTGCTTGGCGTGCAAGAACATCATTCACATCTACAGCGTTAACTTGTGCGATGACAACTTTGGCATCACCCATTACAAATTCTTTAGCATCCAATGACAGCAAATCTTCTAACGATTTATCCGACAGATCTGCTCCTGCTTTTAGCATAGCTAAACCATACTCTGCTAAATCAATACCTGCCTTAGCAGCTAATTCATTTGCAGCGACAATATCTTGCGGTGTACAAGTTGGTGATTTAAGAAGCAAAGTATCTGACACAATAGCAGATACCATTAATCCAGCATAGTTTGCTGGGATATCAATTTGATGCTCCTTGAATAATTTATTGATGATGGTTGCTGTACAACCGACTGGTTCTGCACGATAGTATAGCGGGTTAGCTGTTTCAAAATTTGAAATTCTATGATGGTCGATGACTTCTGTGATTAAAACATCTTTAATGTCGTTTGCTGATTGTTGGAATTCATTATGATCCACTAAGATAACGGCATCAGCATCGGCGACTGTATCTGTTAAGCGTGGTGCTTCAAAACCGAATTTCTCAAGTGCGAAAGCTGTTTCGTTATTAATTGTACCTAAGCGAAGTGCTTCTGCATCAACGCCTAATTGCTGTTTTAAATAAGCGTATACTAACGCGGATGTAATGGTATCGGTATCTGGGTTTTTATGGCCAAAAACATATGTTTTACTCATATTTGTAATTCCTCCTAAAGAAATATATATAGTCGTTTATCCGTAAATATTCTACCATATTTCACATTAAAAAAGAATATTGCTATTTGTTTATCACAGTTCTCTCTCACCATCATAAAACTATCTACACATGAATTTAAAGTAGTTATTTTTACCTAACCAAATAAATAAAACACCATATTAATAATTTTTTTCATATTTTTTAGTTAATATTTCACAAATACTATGATACTATTTTGATATGTCCTAACTTCTAATAAGAGGGGTAGTAATGAATATTAATATTGAGAAGAAGTATATTCCTTTAGCCAATTATTTTAATGCAACTACTGAAGCTGCTTTCAAGCTGTCTTTTACTGAAATTGAAACAATTATCGGTCAAAAGTTACCGAATGCAGCCTATTTAAATCAAAGTTGGTGGAAAAAAACAAAACCACCACTTCAGCATTATTTAGCTTGGACAAGTAATGGTTATATCGTGTCAAAAGTACAACCTGGTTACTTCATCCATTTCGAAAAGCCACAGCATACAATTACAGATAAGCTGTATCATACTGAAGATAAACAATGCACGTTTATCATCCGACCGGCTGAACTGGATGATGCGCGAAATATTTTGAACTTACAAGACCAATTCAGTTTGGACAATAGTATTTTCTTTTGCGATCATATGACCATTCCCCATACGACACAAAGCCTTAGGAAAAAAATTTCACAATGGCATTCATCAAAATCAGGTCATTTACTCACAGCGATTGTAGATGGCTCGATTGGTGGCATCATCCAAGTGGTTGGCAATGCGTCACCTGCAATGGCGCATCGTGCAGAAATTAATATTGGCATTTTGCCGCAATATGAAACACAGCATATTGATTTAGCATTATTAGAGACAGCTGAACAATGGGCTAGGCAAAATGGGATTAATCGCCTTGAATTATCAGTTCTAAAAGCACAAAATAGGACAATTAAGCGCTTTGAAAAATTTGGTTTTTCAATCGAAGGTATTCGTCAGAATGCGCTATTTATTGACGGTCGTTATGAAGATGAATTCTATATGGGTAAAGTGTTACTTTAATCCATTTTACAGCTATTCCAGAAGTATGGCAGCCTCTCTCCTCTATTTTCAAACAATGAAAATAGCTTAGGGTACGCTACACTACAATTGGAATGGTTTTTTTGTTGACAATTATTTTGATTGGATCTCTCGTGTATAAAGGACGATGACGCCAGTTCGAAATTGATGAATAGAAAAAATCGGTGTAATTTAACGTAGCGTCGTTATTTTCTACTAGTATAAAATAGGTCTAAACCGATTCACCTACGGCATAGACCTATTTCAATATTATTCAAATAACTGTTTATCTATTGTAAAATATTCATAGGCATCCTGGTTAACATCATAACCAATTCCCGGTCTCTGAGAAAGATGGATTACACCTTGATCAACCATTACTTCCGGGCTAATTATATCTTCGGCAAAATAATGGCTTGATGCAGCGGTATCACCCGGCAGACTAAAATAAGGAAGTGATGCAAGTGCTATACTATGTGCGCGGCCAATACCTGCCTCTAACATACCACCGCACCATACTTTCATACCCGCCTGCTGTGCAGCGTGATGAATTAGTCTTGCCTCTTCCATACCACCTACTCGCGCAATTTTAATATTAAAGATTTTACAAGCTTGTAGCTCAATAGCTGTCATGGCATCTTTCAAACTACAGATACTTTCATCTAAGCAAATAGGGGTCTTCAACTGCGCTTGTAATGTCGCGTGTTGCACAATATCATCTGCAGCAAGTGGCTGTTCAATCATCAGTAAATTAAACTCATCTAAACTTTGCAAAAGTTCTAAATCATCCAGAGTGTAGGCTGAATTCGCATCGACCATCAATGGTAGTTCTTTATAGCGACTACGGATACTACGAATCACTGCGATATCCTGACCCGGTTTTATTTTCACTTTTACCCGCTTGTAGCCGGCTAGTAATGCCTGGTCTATTTTTTCATATAGAGCTGCTGTTGTTGTTTGCAAACCGATACTAACGCCAATGTCTATCGTTGACTGCGTACCACCGATTACCTGATAAAGGGGTTTATTTTGCTTTTTAGCATATACATCCCATATCGCCGTTTCAATAGCCGCCTTTGCCATTGCATTCCGACGATAGACCATCAATAACCGTCGCACATCCGATGGATGATTCAACTCTTGTTTTAATAATGCAGGAATGAAAAATTGTTGAAGCATATACCAACAAGTTTCCACTGTTTCTTCCGTATACCATGGTGCTTCAAAAGCATCACATTCTCCGTACCCAACAAAACCTTGCTCATCATATACTTCTACAATGATAAATTTTTTATCTTGGACGGTTCCAAAACTTGTCGTAAACGGATTTTTCATACGCATTGTCATTTTTCTCAAAATAATTTTAGTCAATTTCATTCTATCAATCCTATCTATTTACAACTGCTTGTTCTTTGCGTGCTTGTTGCAATGCACCAATTACAGTGCGTGTTAAAATTTCCACACCGACGATTAATTGTTGATCATTAAATGTCATATGTGGATGATGCAATCCAGGTACTAGACCACAACCTAAACCAAGCATCGCTGCTTTAATCGTTGGTCTTTCCTTTGTATAAAAGTGAAAATCTTCACCACCAGGCGTCACAATTTCTTCAGCTAAATGCTCCGCTCCTGCTGTTTCTATTATTGCTTGCCGTAATAGGTCACGCGCTGCATCACTGACTTCAGCTGCCGCAATATCAACTAAAACCTTCTGCGAAATCCGGGCATTGTACATTTCTTCCACCGCACGTATACCACGATCAATTCCTGCACTTAGCTGCTTCATTGCGACATTTGTTTGCGCTCTGGCATCCATTGTCAAAATAGCTTTTCCGGGAATAATATTCCCCGATTCACCACCAGCTTGGAAGCGTGTGACCTTCACCGACCATGGAATCGTTGTATCGACATGAATGGCCTTCAATGCATCGACTAAACTACTGCCAATTTCAATAGCATTCTTTCCTAAATGTGGTCTTGCAGCATGCGCTTCTTCTCCATAAATTTCACATGATAACATCATTGAAGCACCATGATGTAATGCGGGACTAAACATACCATCTTGCAACTCTTGTATCGGACGTAAATGGACACCGAATAAATAATCGACATCATCCATAATACCACGATCAACTATAGCTAATGCACCCTGCCCTTTTTCTTCTGCAGGTTGGAATATGACGCGGATCGTACCAGAAGAAGACATGTCCAATTGCTGTTCTTCAATCAGTTTTTTTAACAGCAAGCAACAGCCTATAGCCATCGTCATATGACCATCATGACCACATGAATGATTAGCCTTCATCTCGCCACCTACATCCTGCCACAAAGCATCAATATCCGTACGTAATGCTACGACAGGTGAACCGCTACCAATTTCAATATAAAGTCCTGGTATCGTATCAAATAAATGGACATCAAAATTATGTTCTTCCAATAATTGAGCGATATATTTTGTTGTCTCTACTTCATGCCAACTGCGTTCCGGATTATTATGCAAATGTGTAAAAACTGTCTCAAGTTGTTTTTTTAGAGCGCTCATTACATCACTATTCATCTAGTCATCCCATCCTTTAATGTTTGTAAATCTTACTTTTTCTTTCATCCTATTTGCGTTATACTATTTTAACTATTTGGAAAGAAGGTGTGAGGTTATGCAAAAAATCATTAATGAAGTAGTAGATTTTCGTAAACAACGTGATTGGCATTTAGAACAAGATCCTCGAAGTTTAGCCATCTCCGTATCTTTAGAGGCAAGTGAATTACTCGAATGTTTTCAATGGACATCAGGCGCTCAGGCTGTGGACAAATACCCGCAGGAGATAAAAGAAGAAATGGCCGATGTTCTTATATACTTAATCGCGCTTGCTGATACGATGGCAATAGACCTCTCAAAAGCTGTCAGTGAAAAATTGGTGAAAAATACTGTTAAATATCCAGTACCCCAAAAATAATAAACTTAACTTAAAAATCAGTTGAACTTATTATATTTCATCACGCTAAAGAAAGCTCACTTCGTGTAGAAGTGAGCTTTTTAGATTAATCTAATTCAAGTTGTTTTGTTTCTTTGCCTAAAAAGATAATGGCAAAAATAGCGATGACAATTGCAGCGGTAAAGATTGAGAAAATCACACCAATATCGACAGATTTAACAGTTAAGGTCCCGACAACCAATGGTCCTAAAATACCTCCGATTCGCCCAACAGCAGCTGCCATTCCAGCACCGGTACCACGAATAATCGTTGGATAGTTTTCTGGCGTATAGGCATATAGCGCACCCCATGCACCAAGGTTAAAGAATGATAAGAACATGCCTGATAGCAGTAGTAGCGACGGTGTATCTGCAAAACCAAAAGCCAATGCACTAATCGCTGTTCCCAACAAATAAACCGACAGAACAAACTTCCTGCCCAGTTTTTCGATAATCCATGCTGCTGTAAAATAACCCGGTAATTGCGCTAATGTCATAATCAAAACATATTCAAACGATTTAATCAGATCAAAACCTTTCATAACCATAACGCTTGGTAACCATAAAAACATGCCATAATAAGAAAAGACAACCATAAACCAGACAATCCATAACATCAATGTATTCTTGGCATATTTCTTCTGCCAAACTGCTTTCATATTTTGCCAAATAGGTTGTCGTTTATCCTTATTTGCTTCATATTTTGGTGAATCTGGTAAGCTAATACGTAAATAAATGGCATAAAATGCGGGAATTGCGGTTAATAGTAACGCTACGCGCCAACCATACGTTGGGATGACAAAATAAGAAATAAGAGCAGCTAACAACCAACCGCCCGCCCAAAAACTTTCAAGTAGTACGACGACGCGTCCTCTTTCCTTCGGTGCAACGCTCTCAGATACAAGCGTTGAAGCAACAGGTAGCTCTCCACCTAGACCTAGACCTACGAAAAAACGTAACACCATAAAAGCGGCAAGCGTTGTCGTCAATGCGGATAAACCGCTTGCGACTGAAAAGATCACAAGCGTCCACATAAAGACAGCTTTACGACCATATTTATCTGCAAAGAGTCCGAAGACAAGTGCTCCTACTGCCATTCCTACAGAATTAATACTGCCAATCCATCCCATCTCTGTTGGTGTCAGCTGCCACTCTATGGCTAATGCCGCAATTACAAAAGATAATATACCAACATCTAATGCATCAAATAACCAGCCGAGACCAGCAACTGCTAGTAATTTATTGCGCGTAATCGGTTTTTTTTGTTGTTGTTTTTTTGTTGTCACAATAGAACCTCCAAGTGTCTTGTCATTAGTATACTCACTAATATACATCTTTTCTTGAAATGTGACAATATGTAGATAAATTCAAATTGTTCCGATAATTTACGCAGAACTATAGATATATAAGTCAAAATACGTTAAAATGTCCAGTATAGAAAAACAGTTGTCCTCTTGAAAGAAACAACTGTTTAAAAATACGAACGCTACTAAAAGGAGACATTCATATGTATAAAGGATTAATCGATCACTATAAAGAATTTTTACCGGTAAATGACAACACGCCTGCACTAACTTTGCATGAGGGTAACACACCTCTTATCCACTTAGATACTTTATCGCAAGAACTTGGAATCGACTTATTCGCAAAATATGAAGGATTAAATCCGACTGGCTCATTTAAAGATCGAGGTATGGTTATGGCTGTTGCTAAAGCAATTGAAGAAGGTAGCAAATGTGTTATTTGTGCTTCGACAGGTAATACATCTGCTGCTGCTGCTGCTTACGCCGCTCGTGCGGGTATTCAGTCATTAGTTGTTATTCCAAAAGGAAAAGTAGCTGCCGGCAAGTTGGCACAAGCCTATATGTATGGTGCTAAAATCATTGAAATTGATGGTAATTTTGATGAGGCATTACAAGCGGTTCGTGATATTAGTGAAACGACGGATGTTGCACTCGTAAATTCAGTAAATCCTTATCGCTTAGAAGGACAAAAAACAGCTGCTTTTGAGGTATGTGATCAATTGGGTGATGCACCAGACATTCTTGCTATTCCTGTCGGTAATGCTGGTAATATTAGCGCCTATTGGAAAGGATTCAAAGAATATAACGCCAAAAAAGGCACAAAACTACCAAAAATGTTTGGCTTTGAAGCGGAAGGGGCTGCGGCGATTGTACAAGGCGCACCTATTGCTAAACCAGAAACAATTGCAACAGCCATTCGTATTGGTAACCCCGCAAGTTGGGCACTAGCTGAAGCTGCACGCGATGAATCACAAGGGATCATTGACTCGGTAACAGATGAAGAAATTTTAGATGCTTATCGTCAAATTGCTGCAAAAGAAGGCGTATTTGCTGAACCAGGTTCTGCTGCCTCAATTGCTGGTGTTATTAAATCGGTTCAAAACGGTAAAATCGCCGCTGGTAGTCGTGTCGTTGCTGTATTAACAGGTAACGGATTAAAAGATCCAGATACAGCAGTTAATGCCTCGACAGTCGATCTCATCTCACTACCAAATGATGAAGATAAAATCCGTGCTTATATCGAGAGTGTCCTATGACAAAAACTTGGTCCATTTCCGTTCCCGGAAGTACAGCAAATCTTGGGCCAGGATTTGATTCGATTGGACTAGCATTAGGTCTTTACTTAAAGCTTGATGTTACTTTACAGCCGCAATGGCAATTCGTACATCATTCTGAACATTTACCGGTAGATGTTACCGTAGAAGAGCATCTCATCTATAAAATTGCACAACAAGTTGCACACTATTACAATGTCGTTATACCAAATTGTCGTATTGATCTGTACAGTGAATTACCTCTAGCCCGCGGTCTTGGAAGCAGTGCTTCAGCAATCGTCGCTGCCATTGAAGTGGTTAATTTACTTTGTCATTTGCAGTTAACTGACTATGATAAATGCCTGTTGGCCTCACAGTTTGAAGGACATCCTGACAATGCCTCTGCTTCTGTTTATGGTGGCTTGACAATTGGTGCGACCTTGCCAGATGGTAAGCTCCACATAATCAATGAAAAAAATTTGCATGCCTCATTTGCTATTATTATACCTAATTTCGAGTTAAAAACGGCCGAGGCTCGTCTCGCTTTACCAAATAGCTATGACAAAGGTTACGCTGTTCATGCAAGTGCCTATGCCAATATGTTAACTGCCGCTCTCTTAAAACATGACTATGCCCTTGCAGGGCAATTTATGGAGGCTGATTGCTTCCATGAACCTTTTCGCGCAAAACTCATTCCTGATTACGAGAAAATCCGTCAACTTGCAAAATCATTTGGTGCCTATGGTACATCCATTAGTGGTGCAGGCCCTACGATGATTTCATTAGTTGACCCAGCAAAAGTATCGTCATTGGTCGCGCAGCTACAAAAACATTATCCACATTATGAAATCAAAGCGGTATCCATCGATGATGATGGTATTGTCACTAAATAACGTTACAAGGCTCAAACAAAATATATCATCTACCGTTTTTAGGGTTCGCAACAAAAAACCGAAATCGCGCCATACAGCGCAATTTCGGTTTTTTTTGCTCAGATATGGCAATATTTTATGCGTATGTCCCAGCCTCATTTTTTATAGTTGACATATTACTATCCTGTAACTATAATAGTTACAATAGGTGGTGAGCATTATGGTGAATAGTCGTTTTTCAGTCGCCATTCATATTTTGTCATTAATTGCTACCGTAAAGGACACCGGTTTGTTAACATCCGACTATATCGCAGGAAGCGTCAATACAAATCCTGTCGTTATTCGACGAATTAGTAGTATGTTAAAAAAAAGTGGTTTAATCAAATCATCCCCTGGAGTGGCAGGTTATGCACTAACAACAGAACCTCAACATATCAATTTATTGACTGTCTATAAAGCGGTTCAACCTCAGGGAAATTTATTTGCCATCCATGAACAACCAAATCCGGAATGTCCGGTAGGTAAGCGTATTGAATCGACATTAGATGATGTGTTCTCAAACGTCCAAACAGCAATGGAAAATGAATTGAAATGTCGCACGCTACAAGATATTTTGCAGCATCTTGACATAAAATAGGTCAACTATTTAGTTGATCTATTTTTTCACCACACCTGTAATCACTTTAGTTACAACTAATAGGAGGAATAAATCACATGAAAATTGCAATTATTGGTGCCACAGGCAAAGCAGGACAAAAAATTACACAGGAAGCCCTACTACGTAAGCTGGATGCAACCGCCATCGTACGTGACGCTAAAAAATTAACATTTGCCATACCAACAATAGAAAAGGATGTTTTATCCTTAACGGTACAAGATCTTGCGCCATTCGATGTTGTAATCAATGCATTTGGCGCACCATTTGGTCAAGAAGAACAACATGTTGTAGTTGGTAGACATTTGATCTCATTATTACATGGACTTACCACACGCTTAATCGTTGTTGGAGGTGCAGGTTCATTATTCGTTGATAGTGCTAAAACGCTTAAAGTAATCGATACGCCTGATTTCCCAGCTGAATTCGTCGCAACCGCTTCAAATCAAGCTAAAAATCTTGAAGATTTACAAGCATCTACAATAAATTGGACATTTATAAGTCCATCCGCATTTTTTGATGTCGATGGACCACGCACAGGTAGTTTTATTTTAGGAAAAGACAATTTATTGGTAAATGCTGCTGGTACAAGTTATATTTCTTACGCTGATTTTGCCATTGCGATGATTGATGAAGTACAAAATACTACACATATTAAACAACGTTTTACAGTAGGCACAAAGTGATTTTTAGATATTAAAAGAGCATCACCTTCTTATTGGCAGTTATACACTGCTACTAATCTGGGTGATGCTTTTCTATTTACACTAATAATACAAGGCTAGCGGCCATGACTGCCATACCAATAATGACACCATACATAGATGTATGCGTTTCATCATATTCACGAGCGGCTGGCAATAATTCATCTAATGAGATGAACACCATAATACCTGCTACACCGGCGAAAATTATACCAAACATCGTATCTGTTAAAAATGGCATTAATAATAAGTAAGCGGCAATTGCACCAACCGGTTCTGATAATCCGGATAAAAAAGACAGTTTGAATGCTTTTTTACGATCGCCTGTTGCGTAGTAAATTGGCACAGCTACTGCAATTCCTTCTGGAATATTATGAATTGCTACAGCAATTGCAATTGCTAATCCTAACTGCGGGTCCTCAATTGCTGACATAAATGTAGCTATACCTTCTGGAAAATTATGAATAGCAATTGCCAATGCTGTAAAAACACCCATTTTTTTGAGCTTAACAAATTCATCAGCAGTTGGCCCCTTATCGATATCTTCCACGCGCTTTACCTCATGGGGATTACCACTTTTAGGGATGAGGCGATCAATGAAAGCAATGAGCAGCATGCCACCAAAAAAGCCCAATACTGTATACGTATAACCAAGTTTTTCACCTTGACTGGCTACAAGTGAATCCTTTGCTTTTACGAAAATTTCAACGAGTGACACATAAATCATTACCCCTGCTGAAAAACCGAGGGCAAAAGATAAAAATTTCGTGTTTGTACGTGATGTAAAAAACGCGACGAGGCTACCTACTCCGGTCGCTAAACCGGCAAATAACGTCAATGCTAATGCGTATAATACTGTTGAATCCATCATCCACCTCTTTTTATCAAATTGTCTATTTGCATTATATCAAAAAAGTTTCACAACGGAAAGTTTTATACTTTTTTCAATTCATCTATTATAAATTGTTTAAAGTATTTTGTAACATCCGGTAAATAGCGCCCCGCAATCGAAGCAATCCCGATAATACGTTCACATGTCACATCATGAACATGTAGACGTTTCACTTTAAAACCGTCTAATTTTGTCATATCTGGTAATAAGGCGACACCAAAACCTGCCTCGACAAAGCTCGCTACCGTATGAAATTCTTCTCCTTCAAAAACAATTTTAGGTGCAATCCCCACATCATCAAAAAGTTGTTGTTGAATTTGGCGCAAGGAATTGCCTCCTTTAATTGTCACAATCGACTCATGCGCTAATTCTTGTAATGAAATACTTTTTAGATGCGCTAATCGATGCTGCTCTGGCACGACAACATATACTTCTTCTCGCCATAATTCCAGCCATTCTATTAAAAAATCGCTTTCTGTGTATGGGATTAAACAAATATCACATACGCCATCATTCAAATCTGTTATTAAATGCAATGAATCTCTTTGAATAAATTCAAAATGCATATTTGGGTATTGCTCATGAAAACCTTTGACAACTTTTGCGATTAATTGCGTGCCAATTGAATGAGTAAAACCAACGCTTACGGTACCTGAATTCGGAGTGACTAAATCACGTATTTCCTGCTTTGCATCCTCCATCATTTTCGTAATTGGTAATGTACGTTCTAAAAATAATTGTCCGTAGCGATTTAAGCGGATTGCCCGTCCAACACGTTCAAATAGCGGCGCTCCAACTTCCCCCTCCAACTGCGAAATGGCTTTACTTAGCGCCGGTTGAGAAATATTTAATAGCACAGAGGCCTGCGTCATATGCTGCATTTTTGCTACTGTATGAAAATATATTAATTGTTGAAAATCCACATTGCTCTCCCCTATTCATAATGATTTGGAATCAATTCGATAAATAGTATAAATTGTTATTATTAATTATACCTATCTATACTAATGTTACATACATTAATGATAGGAGCATTCATACATGGCCACTATAAAAAGCGGTACAAAAGCATTTCATTTTACAACATTAGCACTCTTTGCTGGTGCTTTTAGTACATATGCCAACCTCTATATGACGCAACCTGTTTTACCGATGATTGCTAAAACATTTCATGTGTCACCAGCTACCGCCTCTTTATCTTTGTCTTTAACGACACTTGCGCTTGCTATATGCATGTTACTCGTTAGTTCGTTGTCTGAAGCGTGGGGACGAAAAAATATAATGACATTTTCAATGGTAGCTGTTGCACTATTAACGATTGCTATTGCCTTTGCCCCAAGCTTTGGTGTTCTCCTGACCTTACGTGTCATTCAAGGCGCTTTATTTGCGGGTTTGCCTGCAATCGCTATGGCATATTTAGGTGAGGAAATTGAACCAACAAGCTTGGGTATTGCAATGGGTTTATATATTAGCGGCAATTCGATTGGTGGGTTAGCTGGGCGTGTCATAATGGGTTCAGTCAGCGATGTTTTCAACTGGCATATAGCGATGCTTGTCATCGGCATTATTAGTTTGATTGTCTCTATTGCTTTTTATTATTTACTCCCTATTTCTCAAAATTTTGTAAAACAAAAACTCGCATTACGTCCTTTACTTCATTCAATGGGGCAACATTTAAAAGATCCTGCTCTTCTATTATTATTTGGTGTTGGTTTTATATTAATGGGTTCCTTCGTAACGCTTTATAATTATGTCAGTTTCTTACTCATTGAACCCCCTTTTAATTTGAGTCAAACACTTGTTGGCAGTATTTTCATCGTCTATTTAGTCGGTACATTTAGTGCAACTTGGATGGGTAAACTTGGCGATCGTCATGGTAAATTCACTATGTTGTTCATTGCCATGCTATTAATGATTGGTGGTGCAATGCTAACATTATTCGCCTATATCCCCATTATATTATTGGGCATCGCATTATTTACTTTTGGTTTTTTCGGAGGGCATGCAATCGCTAGTAGCCTTGTTAGTAATCGAGCGACACATGATAAGGCACAAGCTGCGTCATTATATTTATTTTTTTATTATGTTGGTTCTAGCATCGGTGGAACAATTGGTGGCTACTTTTTCATGCATAATGGTTGGTTTGGTGTCATTGCGATGATTATAATCTTATTGTCAATAGGCGTTCTCTTAAATTTCATATTGCGCTCCGTCATGAAAAAAGAATTTCGTGTAAATAGGTTCAACTAATGGATCCCTCTCAAAATTAGTATTAGTAAAGATAAAATACACCGGTTATCTCCACTAAAAATGGGCGCCCCTATTCTTTCACAGAAAACTTTTTTATTCACTTCACATATAAAAAAGCGAGCTATGCTTCTTAAAAAGAAACATAACTCGCTCAAAATGATTGATTCTATCATTTACTTACAACAATAATTAACAAGATCTTTTCTCTGTGAAAACCTATACAGTTCTTGAAATCATAGTTTTTTAAAAGCTCTTTTTCGTGCTTCATACCAAATAACTGCAATAGCAAAAACCGTAAAACCAAGCGACCAACCACCTATAACATCTGATAAATAGTGGCGTGTTCCCGCTATACGCGATAAGCCAATACATAGTGTCAGTACTGCCGCAATAGTGAATGCTATTGCTTTTTGTGTAGTTGAGCGGAACTCCGTTAGTAAGTAAGCAAGTGTTAGTAAATAGAGGATACCTGTCATAGCATGTCCTGATGGAAAACTATAACTTGTCAACTGATTCGTCAACTCGGGACGCGGTCGTTCAACAATTTTTTTAATAATCGTATTAAGCATATTCCCACCAGCGATTGTTAGTAAAGCGAAGATCATGGCTCTAAAATTCTGTGCTTTAAACCACAAAACGAGCAACAATATAATGGCTACAATGACGACAAATAAAGGCTCACCGATAATATGAAATGGTTCTAAAAAACGATTACCTTCAAATGTATCTTGACCCCATTGGTCCACTTTTTGAACCCAATGACTATTTAAATTGACCGCAAAAACTAAAAATATAATAAGTGTAATGACACCCGCAGTTAGTAACATATAGACACTTCCTTTTTTCTTGTATTTCTATTTAACCACTTTTTGTCTTCAAACGCACTGTTTACATAAAACTTCTCATTCTAATGAAGAATATCACGTAAAATAACCGATTGCTTATTTCCGATCAAACTAATTATTTTAATATTCCGATATATACAAAAGTCAAAATTGTATATACTAAGGAAAAAAGGAGTGAGCGCATGCATTTTGATACAATTATTATTGGCGGTGGTTCAATGGGGATGTCTGCTGGTTATTTTTCTGCAAAAAACGGTAAGCAGACATTAATAATCGATCGTTATGAACCGCCACATCACTACGGTAGTCATCATGGTAATACGCGTATTATTCGCTATGCTTATGGCGAAGGGCTCGACTATGTTCCGCTTGCATTACGGGCCAAAGAGTTGTGGCAAGAAGCGGAGATGCTTACACAACGTCGGCTAATTTCAGCCGTTGGCGTTCTTAATATTGGCTGTCAAGATGATATCTTTATGAAAAACATTATCCAATCAGCCAAGGACTTTAATCTCCCTTTAGTCGTGATGACAAAAGAAGAAATTGAAAAAAAATGGCCGACCATCCACTTACAACAGCAGCAAATTGGCTGCTACGAGCCATCAGCTGGCTATTTACATGTTGAAGACTGTATCGCTGCCTACAAAGACCTAGCGCAACTTGAAGGCGCATATTTCAGTTTTAACAACACGGTACTAAAAATAGAACAGCAACCACAGCATATTGTTGTCCATACGACAAAAGGTCATTTTACTGCAGACCATATTATCGTGACGGTTGGTGCGTGGGCGCATCATTTTTTGCAAGAAGCTACTATCCAACTACCGCTAACACCGCTTCGTAAAACATTCGCTTGGTTTGAAGCAAGTGAGCATTTTTCAGAAGAAAAATTCCCATGTTTTAGCTTTATAGAGCAAAATGCTACTTATTATGGCTTTCCCAATATCGATGGTACTGGCCTTAAAATAGGTCGCCATGATGGTGGACAACCAATGGATCCACGTGGAAAAAGGCATGACTTTGGCTCCTATATAGAAGATGAGGGCGATTTAGTTCATTTTCTTAAACGTTATATGCCCTCAGTGAGTAAGCTAATAGACGGACAAGCTTGTATGTATTCCATGACACCAGATGAAGATTTCATCATCGACTATGCACCTACAAGTAAACGTATTATAATCGCTGCAGGTTTCAGCGGACATGGTTTTAAATTTGCTAGTGCGATTGGCGAATTATTAAGTCAACTCGCAAATGATGAAAAAAGTCCATTTTTATCACCACGCTTTGCGATTAATCGTTTTATTACATGACAAAAGCTTCGATACTTTTCCAAGTATCGAAGCTTTTTATCGACTTTATTTAAGTGCTTTTGCAGCATCATCAACCATTGAGGTTACTGATTCTAAACCGCCACCTGCAAGATACCAAGTTTCTGCATTTAAATAAACAATTTTATCATTTTTATATGCATTTGTTTTTTTGATTAAGTCATTTTCTAATGTCTTTTTAACAGATGATTTTTCGCCGATAGCTGAATCACGATCAACGACGAAAATAACATCTGGATTTTTATCTAAGACATATTCAGATGTAACTGTCTGACCATGTGTAGACACTTCAATTTTTTCATCTGCTTGTTGGAAACCAAAAACATCATGTAAAATACCAAAACGTGAACCTGCGCCATAAGCGCTTAAACTACCTTGCGAGGCAAG
The DNA here is from genome assembly GCF_003143975.1 of Kurthia sibirica. Classification (GTDB taxonomy): domain Bacteria; phylum Bacillota; class Bacilli; order Bacillales_A; family Planococcaceae; genus Kurthia; species Kurthia sibirica. The sequence goes on from NZ_QFVR01000014.1 coordinate 68,704, forward strand.
AACAATTAATGCTTTGTCATTTTGAGCTGTAACTTTTTTGTGCAAATCATCAATCTTCGTTTGAATCTCTGCTAATTTTGTTGTCGCTTCATCTTCTTTACTGAAGATTTTACCAGCCAATTCAGTATTTGCAGTGAATGAAGCCATATATTTACTCGTATCTATACCAACGTATACTGTTGGAGCAATTTTATTGAACTCTTCAAATGATGATGCTTGACGACCAGAGATGAAAATAACATCTGGTTGTAGCGCATCGATTGCTTCAAAGTCTGGCTCTTTTAAACCGCCAACATTTTTGTAATCTGCAGATTTATATGCTTCTAAATAGCTTGGAATTGAATCCTGTGGAACACCTACTACATTTTTAGAAAGACCGAGTGCATCAAGTGTATCTAAGAATCCCATATCAAAAACGACTACTTTTTTAGCATTTTTAGGTACTTTTACTGTTTTATTCACTTCTGTTTTCGTACCATCTTTTGCTTCTACGCCAAAGTTATTTTCCACTTCGATTGTCTCAACTTTTGAATCTGTACCTGATTTTTCTTTTGACGATGTACCGCATGCTGCTAAAGCTAATACAACTACCATTAGTAGTGCTGCAAATGACCATTTTTTCATATTAAATTAATTCCCTTCTATTTTGAGTCGAAGTATACGCAAATACGACAGTCATTGATTTCTTGAATCGGAATGTTCATATCATATATATCCTTCAAAGATTCTGTATTTATAATGTCATTCGTTGGACCATCCTTCACGACGCGCCCATCTTTTAAAGCTACAATGCGATCCGAATAGACAGAGGCAAAGTTTATATCATGTAATACAATCACAACAGTCTTGCCTAAATCATCGACAAGACGGCGTAGTATACGCATAATTTGTACAGAGTGTTTCATATCTAAATTATTTAAAGGTTCATCTAACAGTACATACTCTGTATCCTGCGCAATAACCATAGCGATGAAAGCACGCTGACGTTGACCACCCGACAATTCATCGAGGAATGAATCTTGCATTTCTACTAAATTCATATAATCGAGTGCTTGGTCGACCATTTTCTCATCTTCGGAAGTTAAACGTCCTTTTGAATATGGAAACCTTCCAAATGATACGAGCTCGCGAATTGTCAGTCGTACATTCATGAAGTTAGATTGTTTTAAAATCGATACACGTTTTGCAAATTCATTGGATTTAAATGCCTTAACATCTGAAGAATCCAATAATACTTCACCAGAGTCAGCATTCATCAATCGGCTAACCATCGACAGTAAAGTTGATTTACCAGCACCATTCGGCCCGATGAAGGACGTGATTTTTCCCGGATGAATAGTGACATTTACCGTATCGACAACCTTCTTTTTGCCGAACACTTTCGTAAGCTCTTTAACTGCTATCATGATGATCGACTCTCCTTTAATAATAAATAGATAAAGTAAATGCCACCGATGAAATTAATGATGACACTAAGTGTAGTAGAAAATGAAAATACACGTTCAATCACCCACTGACCACCGATTAACGCGATAAGACTAAATAATATGGCGCCAGTAATGGTAACAGAATGTTTATACGTATTGAAAAATTGATAGGACAGATTTGCAACGATTAAACCAAAGAAGGTAATCGGTCCGACTAAAGCGGTTGAAGTCGCAATCAAAATTGCTGATAACACAAGCATCGTTCTCACAACACCATCGTAATTCACACCAAGATTGCGTGCATTATCACGCCCTAATGTCAGAACATCTAGCTCTTTTAACTTCGTCCAACCAATTGCAATCGTTCCGACAACGATGAGTAGCGCTATCCATACAAGATCGCTATTGACGTTATTAAAGCTTGCAAACATTTTATCTTGCACATTCATGAACTCATTTGGATCGATTAACACTTGTAAGAAAGTTGTTAAACTGCCGAGGAATGTTCCCACGATGATTCCGACGAGTAGTAGGAAATAAATGGGTTGGCCGTCTCCTTTAAACATAAAGTGATAGAGGAGCAAAGCAAAAACAACCATCGCGATTAATGAGATGAAAAAATTGAGCATTTGACTCAAAATGAGTACACTCATCGAACCAAAGATGAATATAATCGCTGTTTGTACTAGCATATAGAGAGAATCGAGCCCCATAATACTCGGCGTTAAAATGCGATTATGCGAGATAGTTTGGAATGTTACCGTCGCATAAGCAATTGCTACACCTGTCAATGCCATAGCCAATACTTTAATAAGGCGGCGTGGCAAGGCATAGTGGTAGCTACCATTTAAGTCTTGAAAAACATATAAAACGGTTAATACTGCGATGAGTAGTAACATGATTATTATTTTTACTTTATTGCTTCGCATATGCTCTCCCCCTTATCAATAACACTAGGAAGATCGCACTGCCTAAAACTCCAACCATTAAGCTAATCGATATTTCATATGGATAGATGATCAATCTACCGAGGATATCACAGAACAGTAAGAATACTGCACCAAGCATAGCTGTGTGAGGCAATGTCTTTTGAAGATTATCACCTTTGAATATTGAAATAATATTTGGAATGATTAATCCCACAAACGGTATGACACCAACCGTTAATACTACCGTTACAGAAATAAGCGCGACGAGTATTAAACCGAAGTTAACAATTCGTTTGTATCCAATTCCAAGATTCTTCGCAAAATCCTCTCCCATGCCCGCAACCGTAAAGCGATTGGCATAGAAATACGAAATTATAAGTATCGGAACACTTATGTAAAGCAGTTCATAACGACCTTTCAAAATTGTGGAGAAGTCCCCTTGCATCCATGTTGAGAGATTTTGAATAATATCTGCTTTATACGCAAAAAATGTAGTAATCGAATTTAAAATATTCCCAAACATCATCCCGATTAAAGGAATAAAGATGGCATCTTTAAATTTAATACGATTTAAAATTTGCATAAATAATAGCGTGCCGGCTAACGCAAAGATAAATGCGACAATCATTCGCTCAAGCATGGTAGCATTAACAAAAATCATCATAGACACTAAAATACCGAGCTTCGTAGCATCCAATGTCCCTGCAGTAGTTGGTGACACGAACTTATTGCGGCTTAAACTTTGCATGATTAAACCGGCAATAGCCATTCCCATACCTGCTAATACAATCGCTACTAATCTAGGTACTCGACTAATTAAGAAAATTTGCGTTTCCTCTGAATTAAAATCGAGAAGGTCTACTGGTGAAATACGAGTCACTCCTACAAAAAGTGAAAGAAGTGATAACAATATAAGCGCTATAAAAAGATATCTTTTCTTCATTGCAATCCCCGATGTCGTTAATATTTGAATTCTTCAAACCTTAAATGAGAATGGCTATCAGTAATTCACAACCTAATTATAGCATGATGACCACCTAATTCAATGGCAAATGATTATCATTATCATTTATGATACGAAATCACTAGTTAATTTTCCTTTTACAATCCGTTCTTTAAATCGACTTTAAACCCTGTAAATAAAGGATTTCATTCTATGTTTTTGTATAAATTTCACTTTATTCATATTTTAAAAATAAAGTTATATTGTCACATATCAGACAAAAATGGTGAAGTGTTACATTTTTCCTCATCATAATTGAGAACAAGAAAAAAATTAATGGATAATTGCCGACGAAGGATATCTACTTATTTTAGAGAATCGACACAAGAAAATAACTAAGTAGATCTGTCATGATCATTCTGACATCTGATTAAATACGATACAATCGCTACTTGAACATACCGCAAATAACTACCAAGAATAGAAGACGAACAAAAATCGTCATACTCCATAGTAAGTATGGCCACTATCATTTAGTTATCTCGACCATTATTTTTAGGTTCTACGTCAACTATTTGGGTAGCATGATTTAGATTTTTCAATTCACTTCACTTTTTCTATTTGTTCGTTTCGGACGAATCGCTTTCCACAAGAACAGCTATAACGTTGTCTTTTATAATAGAGAATCGTTACACGTTCAAAGCACTTGAGCTACTTTTTTTGAGTCCGATCATCGTGTATGTTAGTTGTTTATGTAACCAGAATGGACAAATAGGCATTTTCTTAGGTAGTGCTCTATACATTGTAAAGACATCATTTATTTCTCCAGCTTTGTGATGCGTGCATCTTTCCATCCGATGCATGCCCTATTAACATTCATGGCACACAACGCACCTTTCATTCTTTTTTCTCAGCGATTCAAGTATAAATGACTCGGTGGCGTTGTACTTTTTTGCGTTATATACCACAAGCTCGTATCTCCTACGGAATTAGTTGAAGCGAGGCCCGCGAAAAGCGTCGAGCAGAAATCGTATTGTTTGAAAATCCCAACCAATAGTATAGAAACTATTGTTAGTGTGAAATCAAAAAAGCGAGTCATTGATTTCTCAATGACTCGCTTGTGATTTATGCTTATACACTTTTATTTAATCGTACCCATTTTACGTGAAATCCATGGGCTACATAGGAACATAATAATACATAAAACAAGAGCTGCTCCACCTAAATAACTGAAGTATTGCACTTCAGAAACTTTATCAAATACTTTTGCTAACTGCGCATTTATTGCTTGAGCTGCTGTATTAGATAGGAACCAGAGCGACATCGTTTGTGCTGCAAATGCTTCTGGTGCTAGCTTAGTCGTTGCCGACAAACCAACTGGAGAAACCAATAATTCACCTATAACAACTAGGAAGAATGAGGCAACTAACCACCAAGGACTTACGAGTGTTTTACCATCTGATAATATTGCTGGGATAATCATTATTGCGAATGATAAACCGGCGAATAATAAACCGTATGAAAATTTTTGAGCTGTTGAAGGTTGGCGTTTGCCAAGTTTCACCCAAAGATAGGCAAATAATGGTGCTAATAAAATAATGAAAAGTGGGTTCAATGATTGGAACCAAGATGGTTCAATATGAAAACTGCCGACAGATAAATCTGTACGACTATCTGCATAGCGTGCAAGAATTGTTGACCCTTGTTCTTCGATAGACCAGAACATTACAGCTGCAATGAATAATGGAATATATGCTAACAGATGTGATTTTTCTTCTTTTTTTGTTTTCTTAGATGTAAACATCCAGATGAAGACAGCAATTGGTGCTAATAATCCGATTACCGTAAAGAAGTTTACTGCATTATTGATTGTTACATAACCGAAGTACGCAAGAATCGCTAAAATGATAGCAAAAATAATTAAACTAATAATACCCGATTTAATAATTTTAACTTTTTCATTTTCATTTAATGGATTTGTCGGTTCAACACCAACATCACCAAGATTTTTCTTTTCTGTCACTTTGAATATAATTAAACCGAAAGCCATACCTACAGCAGCAATACCAAAACCTGCATGGTAGTTATAATGTGAAGATACTGCACCAATTAATAATGGTGCCGCAAATGAACCAAGGTTGATACCCATTACAAAGATACTGAATCCTGAATCTCGACGTTCATCATCCTTCGAATAAATATCACCAACAATTGAAGATATATTTGGTTTTAATAAACCTGTACCTAAAATAATGAGTACCATCGAGCCTAATAACATACCAATGCCACCTGGTAAGGCTAAGACAATATGACCAAGCATGATCAATACGCCACCCCAGAAAACAGTACGTCTTGTACCTAGAATACGGTCAGAAACCCATCCACCGATAATTCCTGACATATAAACTAATGATCCATAGATAGACATAATAGAAGTAGCAGTTGTTTTATCAATACCTAAACCGCCATTTGCTACTGTGTCGTACATGAAATAAATTAAAATTGCGCGCATACCGTAGTATGAGAAACGTTCCCAAAATTCTGTGAAGAATAATGTAAATAAGCCCTTAGGGTGACCGAAAAATCCCTTTTGTGGGACTGTTTTGACTAGCTCTTCTTTAGACGCCATGTGAATTCCTACTTTCAATTTCTTAAATAGTCAAAAAACTTACTATATTATGTCTTTTAAAAAAAGAATATGTCCATTATATACACACAAATTTACCATGTCAAAATTTAGAAAATACAAATTTTTCTGATTATTTGACACAATTATTCACCTATAAAACAAGGTTTACTCTGGTATATAAGGTATTTAGAAAAAATATTAAAGTCCTGTATTTCAGTATGAAATTGCCATTTCTTGAAACACTGTCCTGTCTATACATACACTTAAAGAAAAAATAAAGAAGCATGCTATAATATACCCCGTTATAACATGCTTCTAACACTAGTTTTTATTGATAAATTGCTGTAATTTAGCCTTGTCCTCGCTGCGTATTTCTACGCGCAATGCTGTACCCTCTTCTTCGTATTTTGTTGTTAACACATTTGCATGTTCGTTTAAATTCGAGACAATATCGCCTCTATCATAGGGCACAATAATATCAATCGTTTCATAATCATCAAATATTTCTTTGCGTATTAACTCGAGAAGTAAATCTAAACCTACACCCTCTTTTGCCGAGATCCACACTTTATTTTTAGCGACTGCTGGATAAACTACTTCTACAGCATCTGCTTTATTATAGACATAGATTGTCGGTATATCGACAACGCCGACTGCTTTTAATGTTTCATTTGTTACTTCGACCATAAAAGCATTTTCATCATTCGAAACATCTACTACATGTAATAGGAGGTCCGCTTCACGTGCTTCCTCTAATGTAGATCGAAAAGCTTTTACTAAATGATGGGGTAATTTACTGACAAAACCAACTGTATCTGTCAATAAAAATTGTTTCTTATCTGGCAATTCAATTTGTCTTACCGCCGTTTCAAGTGTGGCAAACAACATATCCTTCTCAAATACTTGCTTGCTATCTTCGCCCTTCGTCATCAGCAATAATTGATTCATAATTGTCGACTTCCCTGCATTCGTATAACCAACTAAAGAAACTACAGGCACGCGATTTTTACGGCGTTGTTTACGCTGCGTATCGCGTTGTTCTTTCACCACTTGTAAATCACGTTTGATTTTTGATATTTGTATTTCAATTTTACGACGATCCAATTCAAGCTGTGTCTCACCAGAACCACGGTTTGAAAATCCACCACCGGTTGCGCCACCTTGTCTTGACAATGAATTATTCATACCAACTAGTCTTGGTAGCATATATTGTAGCTGTGCAATTTTAACTTGCATCTGCGCTTCATTTGTTTTTGCACGCTTCGCAAATATATCAAGGATCAGCATCGTACGATCAATTACTTTACAGTCCAATTCTTCTTCTAAGTTACGAATTTGAGCTGGTGACAATTCAACATCAAAAATGACTATATTAGCATCCATCGCTTCATATAAACTACGAATCTCTTTTATTTTACCTGTACCGACATAATGTGATGATGTAACACGTGCGAGATTTTGAGTAATGACACCGACTACTTCAACTCCCATCGCTTCCGCTAAATTCCCTAGTTCTTCTATTGAATAGTCAAAATGCGGATCTTTATTGACATTAACACCAACCAATATTGCTTTTTCTAATAATTCATCCAAACTAATTCCTCCTCATTTTTCAATTATGGGCGAAGGAGCACCTATCATTTTTTTCAAAGAAAAAAGGACAGAGTAAACATGCGTTTACTCTCTCCTCTATACTTAATTTTGACTTTCAAAAGAAGGACGTAATTCGCCATAATATGATGTATTTAATTGCATTGTTCATCATTTCTGTCATTACGTAATTTATCCATCTCGAAAGCCTCCCGTCCGTAAAAGTTAAGTTCATACTATCATATAGACTAGCTATTCATCAAGCTTTCACGATGTCGACAAAGGTCAATCGCTCTTTGTCATCTGTCGATTCAACAAATTCAAACAACGTATTGCTCAACTTTAATACATTACCCTTTGTTGGCAAGGATAAGAGACGCGACCATTGCGTCAATTTTTTTTCGACATCATGCACATGGAAAATACACCGTTTAATTGTTAGCGATTCATTTTCTGGTGTTAAAGCCCCTTCGCTACGTAATCGTTCAAAGCGTTCTTCTGCTGCTTGTTGCCATTCAATGAAAAATGGGTACGGTAAACTATTATCTGTTTTTTGATTAATGAAGAGCATTTTCCAACGAATAACTTCACCACTCGTTGTCATGCGCTCTGATGGTAACACACCACTCGTTTTATACCCCATTTTAATAAAATAACGATTCATTTTGTCTAAATTATCCGAACGTAAACAAAGTGATGAAAACCCTTCATGATCCTCAAGATCAAAGAGTAATTGTTTAATCAATGGATGCGATGTTTCTTGTGCACGCGAAGCATCTTCTATTGAAAGCCATTCAATATAGCTCGATTTTGTATACAGTAATGCATTATGCGTACCCCATTTTAAATGTTGCCCACCAACTACTGGGTGGATACCTTCAATTATTTCTTCTTGTGCAATAGTAGACGGACTTTTCTTTGTAAAATATACAACGTGATCTAATTCAAACATCAATGCCACCCCTTATTTGTAAAAAGAACCGTAGCTCCGATTGGATACTGCGGGCTATTATAAATTTATACCCTATTTTTCGCGTTGTAACATCTCTTGTGCTTCAGCATATTCTTTATTGATCTCTTCATTTGATTGATACGTCATTAAGTGTGCTACATGACACACTTAATTAGGTTTATATGTATTTAATTGGTAATGCCATGTTAACATAAGTTAACTAACTTGTAATCCATTTAGATTGACGAGACCAATCAGCAATTTAACTCGTTTAACTAAACAATTTAGACATTTTTCTTGACTATCTTTTGAATTCTGCTAAAATGAATTTATCGCTTCAATGCGTTGAAGTGCAAAAGTGAATACAAACTACATCTGATAAATGACCGAGTAGTAAAATGCCCTCGCAGCATATAGAAACTAGACATATGATGAAAATCTAGGCAGGTATTTTATGAATTACACCATTTGCAGTTCAGATATTTTTACAAGTGATTAGATCGACTCGTCTAATAATGAGGGTGGTACCGCGGAGCACATGCTTCGTCCCTTTGATGTTAGAGCGGGATTTTTTTATGTTTACTTACATTTATTGGAGGTTTTAATATGTTTAGAATTCAAGCAAAAGCGATGCCTTCTTTTATAGAAGCATTGCTACTCATCTGCGTAATCGTCATTACGATGAGCGTCAGTATTTCCATTTTCAAATCATCACCTCATATACCAATCATTATTAGTATCATTCTTTTACTACTATTTGGCTTAGTAAAAAAGATTAGCTATAAAGATTTAGAAAATGGACTTGTGGAAGGTTCCAAAGCAGGACTGGGCGCCATCTTCATCTTCTTCTTCATCGGTATTCTTATCAGTGCACTCCTAATGGGTGGCACGATTCCAACATTGATTTATGTAGGATTTTCTACCATTTCACCGCATTTCTTTTTTGCGATTGTTTTCTTAATTTCCTGTATTGTAGGTGTAGCTGTTGGTAGTTCTCTAACGACTACAGCGACAGTTGGCGTAGCCTTTATCGGTATGGCAAGTGCTATGGATATCTCACTAGCTATTACTGCTGGTGCCATTGTTTCTGGCGCATTTTTTGGTGATAAGATGTCACCATTATCCGATACGACAAATTTATCTTCTTCCATTGTAGGCGTTGATTTATTTGAGCATATTAAGAATATGGCTTGGACGACCATTCCAGCCTTCATCCTATCCTTTATTCTCTTTGCTATCTTGTCACCAAGTAAATCAGTGGATAATACGCAAAAAATCGATGCGTTCCAGCAAGCATTATTAGCTACTGGGCTCATCCATTGGTATGCTTTTATTCCATTAATATTATTAGTCATGATGGCCATAAAAAAAATCCCCGCGATTCCGACTTTGGCAATTAGCTCTGCTGTGGCCATCATTTTGGCCTTTTTCATGCATAGCTACACAATTACAAATGTATTTGCTATTTTATATGATGGTTATAAATCAACAACAGGTTTTGCAGATATCGATCAATTACTATCGCGTGGTGGTTTGACAAGTATGTTCTCGACAATTGGACTTGTTTTCCTTGCTTTAGCAATGGGCGGGCTATTATTTACAACGGGTGTCATTCAAGCAATCTTATTGAAAATTGAACATCTTTTCCGTAGTCAAGGTTCTGCAATTACTGGCGCAGCCTCAACCGCCATTGGTGTCAATATTTTAATCGGCGAGCAATATTTATCGATATTATTGACGAGTGAAGCATTCCAAGATCAATTCAAAAAAGTAGGCTTACATCCAAAAAACCTCGCACGAGTGGTTGAAGATGCTGGTACCGTCGTCAACCCACTCGTACCGTGGAGTGTTTGTGGTATTTTCATCACCTCGGTATTAGGCGTTTCTACATTGGACTATCTACCATTTGCTTTCTTCTGTTTGCTATCACCAATTCTGACAATTGTATTCGCTTGGACAGGAAAAACATTAACGCAGTTACCTTCTACTAAAAAAGCCTAAACAGTTCCATACTCCTTCTATATTAAAATGTGATAAACTACCGTTAGTTTAAAACGTTATGTATAGAAGGAGTTTTTTTTATGGAATACAATGAAATGTTGCAAGAAATTACACAGCGCTTAGTCGATGGTGAACTCGTTTCGATAACGATTAGCCAACCACGCTTAAAATCAAATGATATGAAACGTGTAAAGCTTAAACCACTTGAACTAAAAGGTGTTTATCATATTCAGTTGGAATATCAATATGAACGAATTTTAAAACATGAAAACTTGACGCTCGATGAAATCGGTATTAAATTGGCACAACTATTTGAAGATTTTCGCCAAATGCAAGGTGATTTCAAAAACGAACATATACAAGTTCAACTTTCAAAAAAAAATAAAGTGCTATTCAAAACGACAAAAAATGCTACCGTTAAAGAAGTTAATTTAGCTCATAATCGTAAAAAACACTATTTATTGGATCCTGATATCGCTCATCCCTTTCTCATACGACTAGGTGTTCAAAGTCCCGATGGTAAGGTGAAAAAACAAAAATACGATAAGTTCAAACAGATTAATCGTTTTATCGAATTTATCGATGATTCATTAGCATATTTACCAAAAGATCGTACCATACGCATTTTGGATTTTGGTTCGGGTAAATCCTATTTAACTTTTGCCCTTTACTACTATTTAAAAGAGATGAAAAACTTGGATATTCGTGTGACTGGCCTCGACCTAAAAAAAGAAGTCATCGAACATTGTGCACAAATCGCCAACGACCTTGGTTATGACTCGCTTGAATTCTTAGTAGGCGATATTAACGATTATAATGATGAATCCGCTGTTGATATGGTTGTCACTTTACACGCTTGTGACGTCGCTACAGATATGGCATTAGCACGTGCTGTAAAATGGAATGCACAAGTTATCTTAAGCGTGCCCTGTTGTCAACACGAACTCAATCGCCAACTTGATGCATCACCACTAGATATTATGCTCCAACATGGTCTTGTAAAAGAACGTTTTGCTGCACTAGCAACGGATGCTATTCGTGCAGAACTTTTACAATTAGTCGGTTACGACGCCCAGCTGCTTGAATTTATTGATATGGAAAATACGCCAAAAAACATCTTGATCCGTGCCTATAAAACCGGTGCTAAAGCTAGCGTAGAACAATATGCACGCTATACTGCATTTACTCAGTTTCTAGGTGCTACACCATTTTTAGAAAACGAACTAAAAGATTTCTTATAAGATAAGATACGGTAGTTGTATTGGTCGATAAATCGGCCGATCTAACTACCGTATCTTATTTGTCATGCCATCCTATCTTTTTCATAATTTCTTCTATTTATCTACTAAAAATCATGTTACACTTCACTAGAAATTATATAGAGTAAATCGTCGATTTATTTCCATTTTTTTACTCAATATTGTTTAAAATCCTTCTATTTTGGAAATATAGGTTGACTTTTAATTGATAATGATTATCATTGTTATTAACAACTAACCCTATGAGAGAGAAGGATTACCATGAAGTCAAAATCTATTTTAGCCACTATTTTATTAGCAGGAACTATACTTACAGCAGCTTGTGGCAACTCGGATGACACGAAAAAAGAAGAGACAACACCAAAAACAGCTGTAGAAAACAAGAAATCAGACAAGGCACTTGATAAAGAGGTTGCCGCATACAAAGCATTTGCAATCGACCAACTCGATAAATTCACAGTATCTACAGAAGACTTTGTCAAAGCTGTCAAAGCTGGAGATATTGAAAAAGCCAAAGACATTTACCCTACAGCTCGTATGTATTTTGAGCGCTCTGAACCGATTGCTGAAAGCTTTGGCGATTTAGATCCACGCATTGATGCACGTTTAGCTGATATCAAAGATGCTGGTCAAGGCGCAGAAGACTGGTCTGGTTACCATAAAATCGAATACGGTCTATGGGTAGATCAAACAACGAAGGGTTATGAAAAAATAGCCGATCAATTATTAGCTGATACCAAAGAATTACGTGCTCGCGTTGAGACAGTGGAAGTTACACCAAAATTAATGGTAAATGGTGCTGTCGATTTACTGAATGAAGTATCTACTTCTAAAATTAGCGGTGAAGAAGAAATCTATTCTCATACTGACTTATATGACTTCAAAGCAAATATTGAAGGCGCAGAAAAAATCTTTACTATTTTACAACCATCTATTAAAAAAACAGACGCTGCTCTTGCAACAAAATTAACAGATAAATTTAAAAATGTGAATGATTTACTCGCTAAATATGAAACAAAAGATGGCGGCTACGTATCGTATAAAAAATTAACAAAAGATGATACAAACGCTTTATCTAATGCTGTTGACCAGCTTGGAGAACCATTAGCTCAAATGGGAATTATCTTGGAGTGAGTTATATGACAAAATCAAAAAAAGACGGCGTATTACATAAAAAAATTTCGCGCCGTCAACTATTGAAAATGACAGGAATTGGCGCCGCTGGCTTAGCTATCGGTGCTACTGGCATAGGTGGAATTTTATCGACAATCGGTAAAGATTGGATTGCGGAGGATGAGGCACCTCCTGCTAAAAATAGCGTCAATTTTTACGGCGACCATCAAGCAGGAATCTCTACACCTAGTCAAACACACATCTACTTTGTCGCATTAGATGTTGTCGTTAAGACAAAAAGTGAGTTGCAACAATTATTTAAAGATTGGACACCTCTCGCTACAAAAATGATGCGCGGTGAAATCATTGGAACAGCCTCTACTGATATGATTCCACCAAAAGATACCGGTGAAGCGCTGGGATTAGATGCTCAAAACCTTAGCCTAACGTTTGGTGTTGGCGAATCTTTGTTCAAAAAAATAAATCTCGGCGACAAAAAACCAACACAGTTGAAAAAACTACCCCATTTCCCGAAAGACCAATTAGTAGAAGCCTATTCGAATGGTGATATTTGTATTCAAGCTTGTGCAGATGACCCCCAAGTAGCATTTCACGCCATTCGTAATCTCGTGCGTGCTGCAAGTGGACGCGTTACATTAAAGTGGTCTCAAGCTGGTTTTAACGCCATCGCTAAAAAGGATGGGCATAGCCAAACGCCACGCAATCTTTTTGCTTTTAAAGATGGCACTGAAAATCCACGTGCTAAAGAAGATTTAAATAAGGTTGTTTGGGTTCAACATGGTGAATCGAAGCCTTGGATGACAGGTGGAACTTATTTAATTGCGCGACGTATCCAAATGCATTTAGAAACTTGGGATCGTACAGCACTTGATGAACAGGAAGCTACTTTTGGGCGTCATCGCAATTCTGGCGCACCGTTAGGAAAAGATGGCGAATATGATGCCATGGAAATTGAACGTAAAGATGAAGATGGTCATTTAATTGTTCCCAACACATCCCATGTATTTTTAGCTAAATCTGTGAAAGCTCGTTTATTGCGCCGTTCCTACTCCTATGTTTCTGGCGTAGTAGACTCGACAGGCACACATGATGCTGGATTGTTATTTATATCGTTCCAAAAAGACCCGCAACAATTTATAGATATTCAAAATAGTTTAGGCAGACTCGATAAAATGAATGAATATATTACGCATCGAGGCAGCGCAATGTTTGCTTGCTTCCCTGGCGTTCGCAAAGGGAGTTATATCGGTGAAACACTTTTTAGCACGCTGTAGTTCACTTTTATTCATCACCATGTTACTTACGATGACCATTGTTCGTCCAGCATTTGCTGAACCGGCAAATAATTATAGCCATCTGTATATTTCAATAAGTGATGCGATTATGAACTCCAAAAATGGACAAGATGACAAAGCAATAAAAGCATTAGAAGATTTCAAAAAAGATTGGGAAAAATCCAATCGTAAAGATTCTAAAGAAGCTACCGCTTTAAATAATGATTTACAAATAGCGATGGATGCTTCTTCCGACGAGGAACGCCTCCATGCTTTGTCGGCACTTTCTAAATCTTTATTGGCGTTAGAAAAACAAGAAAATCCAGTAGATGAACATGCAGAACGTAAAGCTTTTCTGCTAACGATGGAGCCAGCGCTAGATAAACTTGAAACAGCAATTCAATCAAAAAATATGCACAAAGCATTAGAGGCGTACAAAAACTTCAATCGCTTCTGGAAAATAAACGAAAAACCTATTCGTGCGATTGATATGGGCGCCTATGGGGAAATTGAAGTCCAAATGTCATTTTTACGCATGGAGTTAGCAAATGACCGACCAAATGCCGATGCACTTCAACAGACATTTGATACATTAAAACAAGCGATTGTTGATTTCTCTAATGACAAAGAAGTTGGTGCAGTAAAAGAAGGCTATTCACTGCAAACAATTATTGATTTAATCGACGATGCAGTAGAGCATATTGATGATAAAAAATATGCTGCTGCTTCGGCAAATATTAAAGAATTTATCGTCATTTGGCCAAATATCGAAAGTGACATCAGTACGAAAAATCCTTCTCTTTATTCTAAAATTGAAGGTGAAATGCCTGTTATTGCCAGTGAGCTAATGAAAGATTCTGTAAAAGCAGATGATTTAAAAAAGCAATTAACTGACTTTAAACAACAAATCCAACTCGTACAAGGAGATCAAAATTATACGATGTGGGATGCTGCACTAATTTTGCTACGTGAAGGTTTAGAAGCCTTACTCATTATCTTGGCACTTGTTGCATTTTTAAAAAAATCACAGCAACAACATATGACAAAATGGATTTATTTTGGTGCTGCTGCAGGAATTGGGCTGAGTGCTATTGCCGCCATTTTAATGTCGACATTATTCAATTCTAATACCGTATCTTCTAGTCGTGAAATGATCGAAGGCTATGTTGGTCTAGCTGCTGCTGCCATGATGATTGGCGTTGGCGTATGGATGCATAACAAATCAAATATTAAATCTTGGAACGCTTATATCAATAAACAAATGAATCGAGCATTATCAACACAGTCCGTACTCGCCATGGCTGCCATAAGCTTCTTGTCCGTCTTTAGAGAAGGTGCTGAAACACTTATTTTCTATGCGGGAATTGCCCCTAAAATGGCGACAAGTCAATTTGCTTTAGGCATCGTGATAGCAATTGTCATACTAGCAATTATTGCATTCTTATTATTAAAAATTAGTAATCGCATACCGATTCATCGCTTCTTTGCTGTTGCAACTGTATTAATTTATGTGTTGGCCTTTAAAATTATTGGCGTGAGTATCCACACACTTCAATTAACAGACCGACTACCTACTTCTATTATTAGCGGTTTACCCGTATGGCCTCAAATTGGTTTTTATCCTACTTGGGAAACAATCATCGGGCAAATTATTTTAGTGGTCCTTGTAGTAGGTACGATTATTTTCAAACGAAAAAATGAAAAATAAGATTAAAAAAGAGCTATCCACAAAGGAGGGCACTGAAAAACTTACGTTTTTTATGACGAGTTGATTTTTTAGATAAAAATAAGGCACTTTCTGTTCGATTTGAACAGAAAGTGCCTTATTTCATTGTCTATTTCTTACTCTTTTTCATTTA
>NZ_QFVR01000015.1 GCF_003143975.1 Kurthia sibirica
TTTATGGTAAGATGTGTATAGAGATTCATTGCCTCATTCCTTTCAATAGTTGTCTTCGTAAACACTATTTTACAAGGTTTGAAGTGATGAGTCTCTTTTTGTGTTGCACTTAAAGTGTAAATCTAAGCGCCAAAAACACCGATTTTTTCTGCCAAACTATCGACTATTTTATCTGACACAATAGTAGTATGATCTACTTCATCTGCAGAGTAATAAATCGATTCCAATAAATTTAACGCTTTGCGTGCATCACCATTCCCGGCATTTGCTACTTTTATAATTTGTTCATCTGTCATGTTAATATTCATTTTTCCGAGACCGCGTTCTTCATCAAGTAAAGCTTGGCGTACTAATTTTTCCAAATCCGCTGTCGTCAAACGTTTTAATTGTTTAATTTCTCCACAACGTGAACGAATGGCGGGATTAACATCATGATAGGGATTTTCTGTCGTTGCACCGATTAAAATAATCGATCCATTTTCAACATGCGGTAATAGTGTATCTTGTTGTAATTTATTGAAGCGGTGAATCTCATCCAAAAATAAAATGACCTGCCCAGAAAAATGTGCTTCTCTTACAATGTCTTCTACATCTTTTTTACCAGCTCGCGTAGCATTTAAGGCAAAGAATGGTGTGTCGACAGAGCCGGATATTGCAAAGGCTAATGATGTTTTACCAATGCCGGGGGGACCATATAATAACATGGACGGTGTGTGTCCTTTTTTAATCATTGTATATAAATTTGTCGTAGGGCCAACGATGCTGTCGTGTCCAACTATCTCATCGATGTTTCTCGGACGCATACGATATGCTAACGGTTCATTTGACATAGTACGACCTCCTCGTAAGTGTAAATTTAATTCATCTACATAATAGTATAGCAAAACCAAGTGCTGAGGGTGGGAATATGATATACTTTAACGATAAAGAACTCAAACTAGTAGAGGTGTGTAAACCAATGAAAATCTCAACAAAAGGTCGTTATGGCTTAACAATTATGATTGAATTAGCAAAACAATATGGTCAAGGGCCTATTCCATTACGCCAAATAGCAGCGGACAATGATTTATCTGAAGCATACCTAGAGCAGTTAGTGTCGCCACTTAGAAATTCCGGTCTCGTAAAAAGTGTACGTGGTGCATACGGTGGCTATATGCTGTCTAAACCACCTCATTTGATCTCAGCAGCAGATGTTATTAAAGTGTTAGAAGGACCGATTCAACCAGTTGAAGGCATTGAAAATGAGGCGCCACCACAGCGTCAATTGTGGATGCAAATTCGAGATGCTGTGAAAACCGTACTCGATACAACAAGCCTAGAAGATTTAGCAAACTATACAGATGAAAATACTGAAGACAACTTCATGTTTTATATTTAAAGGAGATTTTTTTCATGGATGAAATTTATTTAGATCACGCAGCTACAACACCTATGCACCCAGCTGTTATTGAAGCAATGGTTGATGCATTACAAAATATTGCAGGTAATCCTTCAAGCATTCATCAGCAAGGAAGAACAGCTCGCAAAGCATTGGATGATTCCCGTCAAACTATAGCGCAGTCAATTGCTGCTCAAGACGATGAAATTATTTTCACAGGTGGCGGCTCGGAGTCTGATAATTTGGCGATTTTTGGTACTGCTTACGCTCGTCGTAAAGAAGGGCGCCATATCATTACTTCTCAAGTGGAGCATCATGCTGTATTACATGCCTGTGAAAGGTTAGCTACGCAAGGCTTTGCTATTACGTATTTACCCGTGAATGATCAGGGTGTAGTACAAGTTGACGACTTTAAAGCTGCTTTGCGTGATGATACAATTTTAGTAACAATTATGTTAGGGAATAATGAAGTCGGTGCAATTCAACCTATTAAAGAGATTGGTGCGATTCTTGAAACACATCAAGCGACATTCCATACGGATGCAGTTCAAGCTTATGGTGTGATGGCAATTGATGTCGATGAATTAAAGGTTGATTTATTATCTACAACGGCACATAAAATCAATGGCCCTAAGGGAATTGGTATGTTGTACCAACGTAAAAATACGCCATTACAGGCAGTTATAGTCGGTGGACAGCAGGAGCGTAAGCGTCGAGCGGGTACGGAAAACGTTCCAAGTATCGTCGCTTTTGCCAAAGCAGTGGAAATTGCTCAGCAACAAATGAATCATAAACAGGCTCTTTATAATGGTTTTGAAAAAATTGTTATGGAGGCTCTAACAGAAGCGGGAATTTCTTTTGAAGTGAATGGTGAGCGTAGCAACTCTTTACCACAGGTTTTAAATATTAGCTTTGATCAGATGGAAGTGGAGTCATTTCTAGTGAATCTTGATATGGCGGGTATTGCGGTATCGTCCGGTTCGGCATGCACTGCAGGTTCAATCGATCCCTCACATGTTCTCGTAGCAATGTTTGGTAAAAACTCACCAAAATTAAGAAACTCGATTCGTTTTAGTTTCGGATATGGCTTGAATAATGATATTGTAACAGAAGCGACAAAACGTCTAGTTGAAATCGTCAAAAGATTAACGAATGCATAGAAATAAGGTGAATTGAAATGAATACAGTAAAAGACCCGTCTAAAACGAGGGTTGTGGTAGGTATGTCTGGTGGTGTAGACTCATCAGTTGCAGCATATTTACTAAAAGAACAAGGTTATGATGTCATCGGTATTTTCATGAAAAACTGGGATGATACAGATGAAAATGGCGTATGTACAGCTACCGATGATTATGAAGATGTTATTAAAGTATGTAACCAAATCGGTATCCCCTATTATGCGGTCAATTTTGAAAAACAATATTGGGATAAGGTATTTTCTTATTTCCTTGAAGAATATAAAGCAGGACGCACACCCAATCCAGATGTTATGTGCAATAAAGAAATCAAATTTAAAGCATTTCTTGAACATGCATTAAAATTAGGTGCAGACTATTTGGCAACAGGTCATTATGCACGCGTTCAACGCAATGAAGATGGCGTGACCATGTTACGTGGAGTAGACGATAATAAAGATCAAACATATTTCTTAAATCAATTATCAGAAGACCAATTAAAACATGTGATGTTCCCTATCGGTGAAATTGAAAAACCACGCGTTCGTGAAATTGCTGCGGAAGCTAATTTAGCGACTGCTACGAAAAAAGATTCTACGGGTATTTGTTTCATCGGTGAAAGAAATTTCAAAGAATTCCTAGGTCAATACTTGCCTGCACAACCCGGTAATATGGAAACGTTTGATGGACGTATCATGGGTAAACACGATGGATTAATGTACTATACACTAGGTCAAAGGCACGGTCTTGGTATCGGTGGTGATGGTGAGCCTTGGTTTGCAATCGGCAAGGATTTAAAACGTAATGTATTGATTGTTGGACAAGGTTTCCATCACGATAAATTATATTCAACAAGTTTAAAAGCAGTGAAAGCTAGCTTCACATCAAATCGCCAATTACCGACAAAGATTACTTGTACAGCTAAATTCCGTTACCGTCAATCAGATGTACCGGTAGAGGTTGAGTTTTTAGCAGACGGCACTTGGCATGTTGTATTTTCTGAGCCAACTCGTGCAATTACACCGGGACAATCTGTCGTATTATACGATGGTGATGAATGTCTAGGTGGCGCGACAATTGATGAAGTATTTAAAGAAGGTAAAAAATTAACTTATGTAGGGTAATAGGAGTTGTGTTTTTTGAATTTTACTGAAGAAGGCATCAAAGCGATGCAAGAAAAACGTTTCGAAGATGCTGCAAAAGCATTTACTCGTGCAATTGATGAAAATCCGCAGGAAGCAATTGGATATATTAATTTTGGGAATCTTTTAGCGGCGATGGATGACAGTGAGCGCGCAGAGCGTTTCTTCCAAAAAGCAATCACATTAGATGACCAAGCAGCAACAGCTTATTATGGCTTAGCAAATTTATATTACAATAGTGAACGCTTTGAAGAGGCAGCAAAGTTATACGAGCGTTCATTACGTAATGGAATCGAAGGAGCCGATGTGTATTATATGCTCGGTAAATCATTCGAACAGGGCGGCCAAACAAAGCTAGCTCTACCATATTTACAAAGAGCAGCAGAATTAGCTCCCGAAGATGTACAAGTTCGTTTAGCATTTGCTATATTAATGTGCTCGCTTGAAATGTTTGAAGAAGCAGAGAAAGAGTTGCGTGTCGTAATTGATATGGACTGGAATAACGCCGATGCTCATTATAATTTAGGTGTATTATTTGCTGTTTCTACGGATAATGTAAAAGACGCAAGATATCATTTGCAACAAGCTTTCACACTTCAACCAGAGTTTGATCAAGCACGTTATATTTATGATATGTTAGGACAAAAACTAGAAGACTAATAAGGAGGGGACAGCGTTGACTGAAAATCTTTCACTATTTTCGAATGAACCATTATTCGTAGTAGGTCGACCTGTCGTCTCTATTTTTCATAATACGGATAATTTATTTTCTATCGTGAAATTGAAAATTCAAGAGACGAACACAGATTACAAAGATAAAGAAGTTATTGTTGCGGGATATTTTCCAAAGGTTGTAGAGGATTCGGTTTACCGTTTTACAGGAAAAATGACAAAACATCCAAAATACGGTGCACAATTTAAAGCAGAAACATTTGAAAAAGAGATACCGGCGACCGAAACAGGTGTCATCTCTTATTTGTCGAGCGATTTATTTCCCGGTATTGGTAGGCGTACGGCGGAGATTATCGTTGAAAAACTAGGTGCAGATGCCATAAAAATAATTATTAATGATCCTTCATCTTTGGATGATATTCCTCGACTAAATGATGAAAAAAAAGAAACGCTACGTCTTGTACTTCAGCAAAACCTTGGGATGGATCGTATTATGATTAAGCTAGGTGAATGGGGTTTTGGCGCACAATTAGCAATCAAAATTTATCAATTATACTTAGAAGAGACTATTCAATTATTGCAAGAAAATCCATATCGTCTAATAGAAGATGTCGATGGCATTGGTTTTGGTAAGGCGGATGAGTTAGGTTCAATTTTAGGTATTACGGGCAATCATGACCATCGTATTGAAGCAGCCATCCTTCACCTTGTCAATCAGGCTTCACTGTCTGATGGCCATGTTTATGTTGAAGCGCCACAAATTGTGCCACAAGCTAAAGTACTTTTAGAAAGTAGTCAACATGTTGAAATCCCATACGAAGCTATTTCAGCAGCTATTATTCGTTTGGGTGAAAATGGAAAATTATGTGGGGAAGAAATGCGTCTTTATATGCCTTCTCTTTATTATTCTGAAGTTGGAATTGCATCTAAAATTTTGCAATTAAAAGAAAAAAATAAAGAACATTCTGCCTTTCCGCAAGATGAAATTCGTAAATGGATTGGCGATGCTGAAGAACGCTTTGGTGTTACATATGCAGAAACACAAGTGAATGCGATTGAAAAAGCGATTAATAGTGCTGTAATGATTTTAACTGGTGGACCCGGAACCGGTAAAACAACAGTAGTACGTGGCATTGTCGATGTTTTTGCTGAACTTCATGGCTTATCTTTGGATCCGAAAGAATATAGTAAAAAAGATGAAGAATTTCCAATTGTTCTTGTAGCACCTACTGGACGTGCTGCAAAACGCTTAAGTGAATCAACAGGTTTACCAGCACAAACAATTCACCGATTATTAGGTTTTAATGGACATGAGAAAGAGGAAGACTCTGAGAAGGAAATAGGCGGACGTTTATTAATCGTCGATGAAATGTCGATGGTCGATACATGGTTGGCCCATCAACTTCTAAAATCTGTCAACGAAAATTGCCAAATTGTTTTTGTAGGTGATCAAGATCAGCTACCACCAGTTGGTCCGGGGCAAGTTCTAAAGGATTTACTCTCTTCAAAAGCCATACCAACCGTCGAATTAACGAATGTCTATCGTCAAGAGGACGGCTCATCTATTATCGAGTTGGCCCATCAGATGAAAGCAGGTCAACTACCGACGAATTTAACAGAAAAAACATCGGATCGCTCATTTATAAAATCAAGTGCTAGTCAAGTGCCTCAAGTAGTCCAACAGGTGATTGGTTCAGCTTTAAAAAAAGGATTTTCCATCCATGATATTCAGGTGTTGGCACCGATGTATCGCGGAGAAGCTGGTATTGATGCCCTAAACAAATTAATACAAGAATTCGTTAATCCTAAAAAAACAGCAAAATCAAAAGAAATTGCTTTTGGTGATACAATCTATCGTATTGGTGACAAAGTATTACAGCTCGTTAATCAACCAAATAGCAATGTGTTTAATGGGGATATGGGTGAAATTATTTCTATTTTGAAAGCGAAAGAAACAACGGAAAAACAAGATATAATGGTCATTTCTTTTGATGGTATTGAAGTAACCTATGAACGTTCAGATCTCAATCAAATCACACTAGCTTACTGTTGTTCCATCCATAAATCACAAGGTAGTGAGTTTCCAATGGTCATTATGCCTGTCGTGCGTAGCTATTCGAAAATGCTACGTAAAAATTTACTCTATACAGGATTGACACGCGCAAAAAACTTTTTGATTTTATGTGGAGAGCCTGATACGTTTCTACGTGGTATTCAAAATGATGCCGATGTATTACGCCAAACATCACTTGCATTACGCCTAGGAGAGCCAGCTGAAAAAATTGAAGAAAAACAAGCTACCGAAGAATCAAGTGATGAAGGACAGTCGACGAACTTTTCTTTAACGATGGATAACTTCATGACAATCCCACCAATGATTGGTATGCAAGGTATTAAACCAATAGACTTTATCGAAGAATAAAACGCTTCGTCAAATAACAGAGAGCCGATTTTCAACTTGTATTAGGTAGAAGTCAGTCTGATGATCTATTGTAGAATATAAAAGCATCCACTAGCCAGACCCCAGACAAAGAAGGGGCATACATAGTGGATGCTTTTTACATAGGTTCGTGGATTATCGCTGTCATAGTCAGCTCATCACGAAAAAAATAGATTAATTAAAGACATGATTTAATAATAATATGAAGAGGATAATGGCTATTATAAAGTAGATTGTCGTGCCAATTAGTATAGGGTTTTTTTTTAATCTACTAGGTAAATAAGCTGTTTGTATGCCAGTATGAGCAGCGAGTTGCGCTTGATTGTAGTTGGCAAGTGCTCCCCCTGAACTAGAGAAGAATAATGCACAAACAAATAGTGTTAAGGCGACAAAGAATACAATTTCAATAAAACGAACATGGATGAATTGACTTATAAGTAGTGTAAGAAGTACTTCGATTATTAAAGTAAATAGTATAAGTATGAATGATTTTTTTGACATAATAACCCTCCTATGTTAATTATTATAGCATGCAGCTGAGGTTGTTACCCACCAATCACTATTTATAGTGAAAACGATGCTGAAAAAAATCATTTGTAATCTATGATCTAGTTGCCAGTGTTCGCAAATAAACAAACGCATACGATACTTTATTCGAATTGTCGCTATCCTATCTGTCTACGTATTAGCAAACGATTAAAAGCGCGCAAGCATTGACAGCAGATAACTTTATTGCATATAATCAAGTTATACTATATGAAGAAAACGATGACGGAAAAAGTACGTTTTAGAACGTGTCACAGAAAGAGGTTTCTTGGCTGAAAAAACCTTCACTTATGCTAATTCGGAAAGCTAATCCTGAGTGCAGCTAATACCTGACGTTCACTGCGTTAAAGTGCTAAGACATAAAATGTAATAGACAAATACATTTTATAAATTAGGGTGGTACCACGAAGACAACTATTCAGTTCTCGTCCCTTTCCAGGGATGGGGACTTTTCTTTTTGTTTTTTATCAGGATTTGCCTATATGGTCGTCATATAAATTAGGAGGAAATTGAAAATGAAATCGAATGAGATTCGCAGTAAATTTATCGAGTTTTTTGTAGAAAAACAACATAAACAGGAACCAAGTATGCCACTAGTACCTATTAATGATGCGTCATTACTATGGATTAACTCGGGTGTTGCTACATTGAAAAAATACTTTGATGGGTCAGTCATTCCGGACAATCCTCGTATCGTAAATGCACAAAAAGCAATTCGCACAAATGATATTGAAAACGTAGGTAAAACAGCTCGCCACCATACATTCTTTGAAATGCTTGGGAACTTTTCAATCGGCGATTACTTTAAAAAAGAAGCCATTGAATATGCTTGGGAATTTTTAACTTCAGACAAATGGATGGGACTTGATGCGGAAAAATTATCGATTACCATTCATCCGGAAGATACAGAAGCTTATGATATTTGGAAAGATATCGTCGGAATTCCTGAAGAACGATTAATTCGTCTTGAAGGGAATTTCTGGGATATTGGAGAAGGTCCATCAGGTCCAAACTCTGAAATTTTCTACGATCGTGGTGAAATGTACGGTAATGATTTAAACGATCCAGAACTATATCCAGGTGGCGAGAATGAACGTTATCTTGAAATTTGGAATTTAGTATTCTCTCAATTCAATCATAATCCAGATCATAGTTATACTCCTTTACCAAAACAAAATATTGATACAGGCATGGGTCTTGAGCGTGTTGTGTCTGTCTTGCAAGATGTACCAACAAACTACGATACAGATTTATTTATGCCGATTATTGAAACAATCGAAACATTTGCAGACCGTCGCTATAAGCGTCCTGGTGAAATAGAATTGGCTGAAATTTTTGGTAGTGAAGAAGACATCAACACACCTTTCAAAGTAATCGCTGATCATATTCGTACAGTTGCATTTGCGATTGGCGATGGGGCGCTGCCTTCAAATGAAGGTCGTGGTTATGTGTTACGTCGTTTATTACGTCGTGCGGTTCGTTATGCCAAACAAATTGGTATCGAAAAACCATTTATGTATGAATTAGTACCAACTGTTGGTGCGATTATGCAAGATTTCTACCCACAAGTAAAAGAGAAAGAAGCATTTATTCAACGTGTTATTAAAAATGAGGAACAACGCTTCCACGAAACTTTACATGATGGTTTAGGTATTTTTAATGATGTGGTAGCTGCTCAAAAAGCACAAGGCGAAACGACAATTCCAGGTTCGGATGCCTTCCGTTTGTATGACACATACGGCTTCCCAGTAGAATTAACGGAAGAATATGCTGCGGAAGTGGGCATGACAGTTGATGAAGAAGGTTTTAATACTGAAATGGAACAACAGCGTAATCGTGCTCGTGCAGCACGCCAAGATGTGGATTCGATGAAAGTACAATCGGAAGTATTAGCCAACCTAACACAACCCTCTGAATTTGTCGGAAACGATACACTAACAGTTGATACAGAAGTCGTAGCAATCGTGGCTGATGGTGCGGCGGTTCAACATGTTTCTGAAGGACAAGAAGCACTTGTCATCTTAACAACAACACCTTTCTACGCAGAAATGGGTGGTCAAATTGCTGATACTGGTATCCTAACAAATGACTCATTTACAGCAACTGTCAAGGCGGTTACAAAAGCACCGAATGGTCAACCATTGCATACCATTTTAGTCGAATCTGGCGAGATGAATTTACATGACAAAGTGACAGCAACCGTCGATCGCGAATCGCGTAATTTAATCGTTAAAAATCATACAGCAACGCATTTACTACAACGTGCTTTAAAAGATGTATTAGGTGATCATGTCAACCAAGCTGGATCTTATGTTGGTGCGGACCGTCTTCGTTTTGACTTCTCTCACTTTGGTGCAACAACAAAAGAGGAGCTAGAACAAATCGAATTTGCTGTCAATGAAAAAATTTGGGATGATATCGAAGTCATTATCGAAGAAATGCCAATAGCAGATGCTAAAAAATTAGGCGCTATGGCCTTGTTTGGTGAAAAATATGGCGATGTCGTTCGCGTTGTTCAAGTATCGGACTACTCAATCGAATTATGTGGTGGTATTCACGTTAAACGTTCTTCTGAGATCGGTTTATTCAAAATTGTATCAGAGGGCGGGATTGGTGCAGGAACACGTCGTATCGAGGCTGTGACAGGAAAAGTAGCATATCTAGCGACAAAAGAACAACAAGACATTTTAGAAACAGCAGCAACAGAGCTAAAATCAAATGTGAAAGACGTACCAGCTCGTATCGAATCATTACAACATGAATTAAAAGATGTACAGCGCGAAAATGACTCATTATCAGCTAAATTAGCTGGTGCACAAGCATCTGATATTCTTGCGTCAGCGCAAGAAATCAATGGTGTAACAGTCTTATCTACCATTGTCGAAGCAAAAGATAATAACGCATTACGTCAGTTAATGGATGATCTTAAAACGAAAATGGATAAAGCTGTTATCGTGTTAGGTGCAGTAGCAGACGGTAAAGTAATGCTTTGTGCAGGTGTTTCTAAAGAAATCGCCGGCAAAGAGTATCATGCAGGTCAAATTGTAAAATCTGTTGCCGAACAATGTGGTGGTAAAGGTGGCGGACGTCCTGATATGGCGATGGCCGGAGCAAAAGATGCTGACAAATTAGCAGATGCTCTTGAATCAGTTTACACATTGTTAAAATAATAAAATATACTAAAAGTGAGAAACGACATAAAACGTCGTTTCTCACTTTTTATATCTTAGATAAGCGTATCTTTTATTGAAATAGACGAATGATTATTTTGAAGAGAAATTTAAAAATAAAGGATTTTAGCACTTTTAGCACGTATTATTTGCTTTTATACATGTTTAAATTGTAAATTTAGATATGCTTAACTGTTGGAATTATCGTTTTTCAACGGGAGAAAAGGAATATCTATTGAAAATGAGTTTTAAAGATGGCCTTTATACGTTATACTAAATTAAAGAGCCACAAACTCTACTTTAACTTTATTGTGAGGTGCTTAGCATGAGTAAGTTTGATCAAACGATGAAATTTAATTTCCCTGAGGAACCTATGGAACAAGAAGTACGCGAAACAATGCTTCATGTACATGCAGCACTAGAAGAAAAAGGGTATAATCCTATCAATCAAATTGTGGGCTATTTACTATCAGGAGATCCTGCTTATATCCCACGTCATCAAGATGCCCGTACGAAAATACGCAAGCTTGAACGAGATGAGATTTTAGAGGAGCTTGTGAAATTCTATATTAAGAAGAATAAAGAGGCTATATAATGAGAGTAATGGGATTAGATGTTGGTTCGAAAACGGTTGGCGTAGCAGTGAGTGATCCACTTGGTTGGACAGCTCAAGGCATTGAAACGATTCGAATCGATGAAGAAAATGGAGAGTTTGGCATTGCCCGAATTACAGAGCTCGTAAAACAATACGATGTCAATGAATTCGTTGTCGGCTTTCCAAAAAATATGAATAATACGGTTGGTCCTCGTGGGGAAGCTTCACAGGCCTATGTAAAACTATTGGAAGAAGAATTTGGATTCCCAGCTCATTTATGGGATGAGAGACTGACAACAATGGCAGCAGAACGCGTGTTAATCGAAGCGGATGTACGCAGAAAAAATCGTAAAAAAGTTATTGATAAAATGGCAGCATCAATGATACTACAAGGCTTTTTAGATCGTAAATCTTTTCAGAGGTGAATAAAAATGACAAATGAACAAAACACAATTACTGTAGTAGACGAGCAAGGCAATGAAATTCTATGTGAGATTTTAACAATCGTAGAATCGGAAGAATTCGGTAAAAACTTCGTATTATACAGCGAAATCGGTACGGAAGATGCAGATGGTCTTGTGCAAATTATGGCCTCATCATTCACACCAGCAGAAAACGGTGAAGATGGCGAATTACAACCGATTGAATCAGAAGAAGAATGGGCTTATTTAGAAGACATTCTTGAACAATTAGACGACGAAGAAGAAGAATAATTCGTAACTATTTCGATTTGGAGGAGGACTTTTAAATGTCACAAGAACATGATCACGAGCATATCGTAGCAATTGATGAGGATGGCAACGAGATTGTCTATGCGGTAATTACACGCGCTCACTCAGAAGAGTTACAAAAAGACTTCGTATTATTCGCAGAGCACTCAGATTCTGAAGAGGCTGTTGAAGTGCAAGCGGCTCAAATTATTCAAGGTGAAGATGGCGAATCATTAGTTGGCGTTGAAGATGACGCTGATTGGGATTTCATCGAAGCAGTATTAAAAGAGCTTGACGAAGCAGAAGACGAAGCATAAAAAATCGAGCGAGTCTTGGTTTATAGTATTTGAGGTGAATATAATGTCACAAAATTATAATGGTAATTTTTTCACAGAGCTTGATGATGAAGGCAATGAGATTATTTACACGATCTTAACGCGAATTGAGCCTGATGAATCAGAAAAAACATATCTTGTCTTTTATGAAGAGCCGACATCTGAAGATGCTGAGGAAACACAAATCGAAGCAGCAGAAGTTGTAGCGAACGAAGATGGAGATGGTGAACAACTTTTTGAGATTGAAACTGAGAAAGAATGGGAATTAATCGAAGAAGTTGTCAATACAATTATGAGTATCAATTAATGAAGTGATAAGGAGCAGAATTAGTTTTACTATTCTGCTTTTTATTTTGCCAAAAAAGGGAATACAAGTAAAGTGTTGTAAAAATAGAAAATAGTTAAAAAATGCTATACAATGGAACAATGCATGGAAGTTGTACGTCAATGCATTACATACGCATTTTAAGGAGGATTACGAGTGGAGCCAAAAACACCACAAAATAAAATTAAAAAGCTTCAGCAGCTTAAAAGTGAAAAGAAAACGGTCCGAAAAATAGTATTAATTATAGGGGCAATTATTATTGCAGCTGCGCTTATTATAGGTGTTAGTCTTTACTTCTATATTTCAAATGCTCTGAAGCCTGTCGATGAAAACAACAAAAAACCTGTGAAGGTTGAGCTGGCAATTGGCTCAAATATTGATTCAATTGCTCAAACACTAGAGGACAAAGGGGTAATTAGAAACGCAAAGATTTTTAAATACTATACTAAATTCAAAAATGATGCCGCGTTTCAGGCTGGCACATATAAAATACCACCATCAATGTCAATTGACGATATTATTAAATCCTTGAAGACTGGGAAAGTATACCGTAAAGCAGAATTCCAAATTACTATTCCAGAAGGCTTAACCTTAGATCAAATTGGTGATGTAGTTGCCAAGAAAACAGACTATACGTCACAAGAATTCATGAAGCTTGTGACGAGTGAAAAATTCGTCAAAGAGATGAAGGCGAAATACCCTGATACAGTTACAAAAGCAGTTGATGGCAAAAAAATCCGTTATAAATTAGAAGGTTATTTATATCCTTCAACATATGATTTCTATACTAAAAAACCGACATTACATGATATTGCTGATAAATTTGTCGAATTAACAGACTCGATTGTACGCTCATATGAACCACAATTAAAAGAGTTGGATATGACGCCACATGAATTGTTAACTTTTGCTTCTTTATTGGAGCGCGAAGCTACTGCTCAAACAGATCGTGAAACGATTGCGAGCGTATTCTACAACCGTATCGAGCAAGGTATGCCGCTACAAACAGATCCTACTGTATTATACGCGTTAGGAAAACATAAAAATCGTGTACTGTACAAGGATTTAGAAGTTGAAAATGCTTATAATACGTACAAAAATAAAGGGTTACCACCGGGTCCAATTGCCAATGCAGGTCGCGCTTCAACGGATGCCACGGTTGATCCAGCAAAAACAAATTATATTTACTTCGTGTCAGACAAAAAAGGACAAAATCATTTTGCGGAGACATTAGATGAACATAACCAAAATGTGGCAAAATACGTACGAAGTAAGAATGATCAATAAAATTAAACTAAACTAAACTAAACTAGGTGAAGTTACACAACTTGTTTTATTTCTCCGAAGCACATCCACAAAATATGTTTAGAAATCTTGCTATTAAAGAGGTTTTAAACAGCTGATGTTGGATATTTGCTCGAGAAAGTGACAGTTCGTGTAACTTCACCTTCTTTTTTGTAAAGGGAGGCGTCATATAGCTTTTCTAGAGTTTTTATGGTAGGATAAGATGTATTTTATCTAGAAGTGAGGAGAGTAGAACATATGAGTATATCAGATGCCTATATTCAATCCTTCATTCCGGCAAGAGATGAATTGTTAATGGAAATGGAACAATTTGCATTGAACAATCACGTACCTATTATGCAGTTACCTGCAATTGAAAATCTCCTACAAATCCTTCGTATTCATAATCCGAAGTCTATATTAGAAGTCGGCAGTGCGATTGGCTATTCAGCAATTCGTATGGCTAAGGCACTTCCAGAAGTGAAAATTGTAACGATTGAGCGCGATGAAGAACGTATAAATAATGCACGAACATTTATCGCTCGTTCAGATGTAAAAGAGAATATAGTGCTTGTTGAAGGCGATGCGTTAGAAGTGGATATTAAGAGCAACTATCCATCTTTTGATGCTGTTTTTATTGATGCAGCAAAAGGACAATATCAAAAGTTTTTTGATCTATACAGTCCCTTAGTAAGTAGTGGTGGCGTTCTTTATATCGATAATATGTATATGCATGGATTATCGGATTTAGAGATGTCTGAAGTGCCAAGAAGGAAACGTACAATGATTCGTAATTTGCATAAATTTGCAGATTGGGTAATTCAAAATGCTGATTATGATTCAACATTTTTCCCAGTCGGGGATGGCTTATTAATTTGTAAGAAGAGGTGATTACAGTGAAAAAACCACAATTACTCGTTACGCCACATTCACTTGAGCATATCGCTGCATTATTAGATGCTGGAGCAGATGCTTTCCTAGTTGGTGAGGAGCAATTTGGCTTACGCTTAGCCGGAGAATTTCCACTTGAAGCAGTGAAGGAAGCTACGCAATTAATTCATGCGCAAGGCAAAAAGATTTTTATAGCAATGAATGCGATTTTTCATAATGATCGTGTGGACGCTTTAGCGCCCTATATCGAAGAACTCGATAAAATTGCTGTAGATGCCATTGTTTTTGGTGACCCTGCTATCGTGATTGCAAGGCGTGAAGCACAGTCGGAAATCCCGTTACATTGGGATGCTGAAACAATTTCAACGAACTGGTTCCAAGTAAATTATTGGGGTAAACGCGGTGCAAGTCGCGCGCTTTTAGCCCGTGAATTGAGCATGGAAGAAGTCGTCGAAATTAAAGAAAATGCACAGGTAGAAATTGAAGTACTCGTGCATGGTATGACATGTATGTTCCAATCCAAACGTTCGCTGCTCGGCAATTATTTCTTATTCCAAGATCAGGCGATGGAAGTCGAAAATCGTAAAGCGGCTAAAAATATGTTTTTACATGACAAAGAACGTGAAAATAAATACCCGATTTTTGAAGATTTGAATGGTACACATATTTTTAGTCCGAATGATATTTGCATAATCGATGAGCTAGAAGAATTATTTGAGGCACAAATCGATAGTTTTAAAGTAGATACCGTGCTACATACAGAAGCTTATGCTCTAGCAGTCGTCTCTTATTATCGTCAAGCAATCGACGCTTACGCTGAGTCTCAAGAGGAGTATGAGGACATAAAAGCGGAACTATTAGAAAAAATTGAAGAGATTCAACCAGCGTTACGTCCTTTAGACACTGGCTTCTACTTCAAAGAAACAGTTTACTAGGGAGGTAATGGAGATGTCCACGATCGTCAACGAACGCATTAGCGAAATCATTGATGGCAAACGCGTCATTACGAGAAAACCTGAACTTCTTGCACCTGCCGGCAATTTAGAAAAACTAAAAATTGCTGTACACTATGGTGCTGACGCTGTATTCATTGGTGGACAGGAGTTTGGTTTGCGTTCAAATGCGGGTAATTTTTCGATTGCCCAAATGCAAGAAGGCGTTGAATTTGCCAATAAATATGATGCGAAAATTTATGTTACGACGAATATATTTGCTCATAATGATAATATGCATGGCTTAGAAGACTATTTACAAAATATCGAAGGAGCCGGCGTTACAGGTATTATCGTCGCCGACCCACTTATTATCGAAACATGTAAAGAGGTCGCTCCGAACTTGGAGATTCACTTGAGCACACAGCAATCATTATCCAATTGGAAAGCGGTGCAATATTGGAAAGAGCAAGGGTTGGAGCGCGTTGTATTAGCGCGAGAAACAGGTGCTGAAGAAATCCAATTAATGAAAGAAAAAGTAGATATTGAAATCGAATCTTTCGTCCACGGCGCAATGTGTATCGCGTACTCTGGACGATGTGTACTTTCAAATCATATGACTGCCCGTGACTCAAATCGTGGAGGATGCTGCCAATCTTGTCGCTGGGATTATGATTTATACGCCGTAGAGAGTGGCGAAGAAAAACCATTATTTGAAAAACAGCAGGAAGCATTTGCGATGAGTCCAAAAGACTTAAAACTAATTGAATCGATTCCACAAATTATCGAACTAGGCATCGACTCATTAAAAGTGGAAGGTCGCATGAAATCAATTCACTATATCGCCACAGTTGTGACCGTCTATCGCAAAGTAATTGATGCGTATTGTGCAGATCCTGATAATTTCATTATTCAACGTGAGTGGTTAGAAGAATTAGATAAATGTGCCAACCGTGAAACGGCTTCATCTTATTTTGAAGGTGAGCCAGGATATGAGCAACAAATGTTTGGCAACCATAGCAAGCAAACCACTTTTGATTTTTGTGGTATCGTTTTAGATTATAACGATGAAACATCGATGATTACGCTACAACAGCGCAATTATTTTAAACCCGGCGATGAAGTGGAGTTTTTTGGTCCAGAAATAGGAAACTTTAACGTAATCGTTGGCGAAATATTCGATGGCAAGGGCACATCATTAGATGCAGCTCGTCACCCGCTTCAAATTGTTCACTTCAAATGTGAGCAAAAAGTAAACTCGCATGATATGATGCGTAAGGAGATGCGATAATTTTGGAAAAAAAACGTCCTGTTGTCATTGGCATCGCAGGTGGATCAGGCTCTGGTAAAACAAGTGTGACACACGCGATTCATGATGTATTTAAGAATCATAATGTAGTAGTAATTGAACAGGATTATTATTATAAAGACCAAAGCCATTTGGAATTTAATCAGCGTTTGGAAACGAACTATGACCATCCAGATGCGTTCGACACTGAATTATTAATTCAAGATGTTGAGACTCTTTTAAGAAGAGAATCTGTTGAAAAACCAGTGTATGATTATGCACTACACACACGTTCATCGGACACTGTCCACATCGACCCTCAGGACGTAATTATTTTAGAAGGTATACTCGTTTTGGCAGATGAGAAACTACGTGACTTAATGGATATTAAGTTATTTGTAGATACAGATGCCGATTTACGAATTATTCGTCGTATTTTACGTGACATAAATGAACGTGGTCGCTCGATTGATTCAGTAATTGAACAGTATTTATCAGTGGTTCGCCCGATGCATAATCAGTTCATCGAACCAACTAAACGCTATGCCGATATTATTATTCCCGAAGGTGGCCAAAATGAAGTGGCTATCGATTTAATGGTTACGAAAATTAAAACTATTGTTGAATCTGACAATATAGTGTAATATCATTGTAATGATTAACCATATTTAGAAAAGCTATGTCGCCTCCTAGTTGGAAAGCGACATAGTATTTTTTATCTCACTTAAGGAGTGAATTCAATTGTCAACAGAAAAACAATATCCAATGACAGCAGCAGGAAAGCAAAAATTGGAAGACGAATTAGAATACTTGATCTCAACAAAAAGAAAAGAAGTAGTAGAACGCATTAAGATTGCTCGTGGTTTTGGCGACTTATCTGAGAACTCTGAATATGATGCAGCGAAAGATGAACAAGGTTTTGTAGAGGGCCGTATTTCTTTGTTACAAACGATGATTATCAACGCAACAATCATTGAAGAAGGTTCAAATGTTCGCGACACAGTTGCAATCGGTTGCACGGTGAAATTTGTCGAACTACCTGAAGAAGATGAAGAAGAATACACAATCGTTGGTTCTGCTGAAGCCGATCCAATTGAAGGTCGTATTTCAAACGATTCACCAATAGCAAAAGCTCTTCTAGGACGCAAAGTAGGCGATGTTGTTAAAATCAACACACCAGGTGGCGACATGGAAGTAAAAATTACTTCAATCAAATAAGTTAATTATTTTATAATAAAGTCTATGCAAAAACATAATCGTTTTTGTGTAGGCTTTTTCTATTCATTCCAGCCTAAGCCAATGCCTTGGGTGCGAAAACAATAAATTCGCCGCGCATCTGACAGTAAGTAGGTTTAGTTAGGCTAACCGGTAAGTAAACGGGACTAACCGGCAAGTAAAGAGGTCCAACCGGTAAGTAAAGAGGTCCAACCGGTAAGTAAACGGGACTAACCGGTAAGTAAAGAGGTCTAACCGGTAAGTAAACGGGTCCAACCGGTAAGTAAAAGAGTCCAACCGGTAAGTAAAAGGGACTAACCGGCAAGTAACACCTGTATAAGTTAAATTTTAATTTTAAAAGAATGGTTAGACCATATTCCGCAGCAATGTATGACATGAGAACAAGGGATTTTGTTTTGTTAGTAGAAGAATGACAGTGAAATTAAATTTTTATGACAATATTTTTACTGGTAGTTTAGGACTTGCAAACTATGCTATGATGGCATTATTGAAGTACTGGAGGGATTTGTATGACGGAAAATACGAGAAGATATCGTGCCGACAGAAAGCCACCAAATAAGAAAAAAGGCGATAAATTATTGAATTATTTAATTTCAATTGTTGTCATATTAATATTTGTTGTGGCGGGTTTTATTTTCTTTGGTGATTCTACGAAGAAGGTTGCTAATAACAAGGTTGATGATCAAGTAGTTGAACAGCCTAAAACGCCAGCTAAAAAAGAAGAGACGAAAAAAGATGATCAGCCATCTGATAAGACAGATGATAAAAAGGATGAACAACAAGAACCAAATACTAGAGAAGATGATAATAATACGGAATTAAAGGGTGATTTGACAACAAGCGATACAGCGAAGGTCACACCGATGGATGATGCCGTTGTGAAAGAAGTAATTGAAGATTCAAGTTGGACACCGTTCAAAACGAAGCAGCAAGATGATGGTACAGCGCATAATTCAAGCTACGATGAGAAGTCGTTGGATTGGCAGGAGAAAATCGCCGCTATCTCTGCTGTTACTGACATAGCTGAAGCAGATTTAATTGTTTGGTTTATGAAAAATGGAGGGTCAGCTGACTCGGCAATTGGTACTGTTTCTTCAAAAGATAAATCAAAAATGTATCGCGTGTCGATTAAATGGGTAACAAAGGAAGGATGGCTTCCTACAAAAGTTGAAACATTAAAACAAATTAAAGGCGCGTACTAAACAGCTGTTGACTCACTAGTCAATAATGTTTAATGTAAAAGAGAAGTTATTTTGGAAGGTGGAAATTATAATGAAAATTGCCGTAATCGGTGCAATGGAAGAAGAAGTAGAATTACTTCGAGGCGCTATTGAAGATGCAAAAACAACAACAATCGCAAATTCTGAATATACAGAAGGTACATATGCAGGAAAAGAGATTGTCTTACTTAAGAGTGGTATTGGTAAAGTAAATGCTGCCATGTCTACGACTATTTTACTGCAACAATTTAAACCGGATATTGTGATCAATACTGGTTCTGCGGGTGGCTACGATGAAAATTTAGAGGTTGGAGCAATCGTTATTTCCGATGAAGTGCGTCATCATGACGTCGATGCAACAATATTTGGTTATGAAATAGGTCAAGTACCACAAATGCCAGCTGGTTTTAAAGCTGATGCTCATTTGATTACAGTTGCTGAGCAGGCTGTAGAGGCTGTTGGAGAACATCCATACGCGGTAGGTTTAATTACTACTGGTGATTCATTTATGAACGATCCAGTACGTGTTGAAATGGTACGCACACAATTTCCAACGATGAAAGCTGTAGAAATGGAAGCTGCTGCTGTAGCGCAAGTATGTTTCCAATTTGCCACACCTTTTGTTGTTATTCGAGCGTTGTCTGATATTGCGGGTAAACAATCTAACATTAGCTTTGATGAATTTTTACCGGTTGCAGCAAAACATTCGACACAAGTTGTGTTACAAGCAGTAAAATCACTATAAGTGTATGATGAGGACATCGATCACTCTTGCCTGTTACTTTTATCACATATATGAATGTTTTCGTCATGTTATCATGAGGGTAGTAACTAAGTATGGATAGCAATGTATAGGAGGAATGATCATGACATTTATCATGACGGTCTCCGTAATAATAACAGCGGTAATTGCACTCGTTATTGTTGCGGAAACAACAACTACTTAATAGGCAATTTTGTAAATAAAATAGAAGCTCTTTCATTCTGCCATAAAATGACTGGATGAAAGGCTTCTTTTTATTTTAACTTTGTAAAATGAACGTTTTCTCGTGTCCGACGTCCTATAAAATAACATAGAAAAACGCGCCTATATATAGGCGCGTTTTATATTGCCAGTTACACTTTCTTCAATGAAAAATTACTAATCATTAAAACTGCTAGTATGACAAATAAAATCATATAGAAGACCGGTGATAACCAGGGTGAAAAGAAATATGAAATCGTTAATACAGCACCAGCTGCTGTAATGGGTAATCCAGTGAAAAACCCGTTGGCTTCAGCAATATTAAATCGGGCAAGGCGAAATGCTCCGCTAGCAATATACAAGACTGCAACAACCATTCCTATACTGCCAAAATCAGTTAGCGCAACTTGATACATTAATAACGCAGGAGCTACCCCAAATGATATAATATCACTCATAGAATCCAATTGTTTGCCAAGTTCTGACTCTAAATTGTATTTACGAGCAACTTTTCCATCATATCGATCGAGTAGTGCTGCAATTAAAATGAATAAGACTGCGTTATTATAGGATTCGTTCATTGTTGCCATTAAAGCAGCGCCACCGAAGGAAATATTCCCAATGGTGATGAAGTTCGCTAAATTTGCCTTCATTTTTTTTACTGTGACATCCACCATATTCAATGGACAACACTCCTTTAAATTTAGTTATTATTAGACTATTATAAGACGTAAAGCTACAAACTGTAAATCATTATTAACACGGAGGTAACAAAATGCTTAAAAAAAAGCTGTATCAAACAGCTATTGAACTCACAAATAAAAATTGGTCGTCCGACTGTTTAAAGATTGTAATGGGCTCCATGTTAAGTAAAAAATTAATAAAATCTTATATCAATGTATACGATATAAACATGCAAGAAGTTTCAAAATCCATCGATTCTTTTGAAAATCTACAGCAGTTTTTCACACGTGAATTAAAAGAAGGTACCCGACCAATTGATGGCACACTTGAATTATTGACTAGCCCAGCTGATTCGAAAATCGAATCATTTGGTACGATTTCAAGCGATACAAAATTATTGGTAAAGGGGCAGGAATATGATTTAGCGGCTTTATTAGGGAAGGCAGACAACGCAAAAACGTATAAAAATGGCAAATATATCGTATTTTATTTGAGTCCTGCTGACTATCATCGCGTACATAGCCCAGCGGATGCCTTTGTTAAACGACAATATATTTTAGGAAGACATTCTTATCCTGTTAATAGCATGGGCCTACTTCATGGCAAAAAACCTATTTCTGGTAATTACCGAATGATTTCCGAATTAGCATTAAATAATGGTACGCAAACAGCCTTTATTAAAGTAGGGGCTATGTTCGTCAATACAATTGAATTAAAAAATACTTCGCAAAATTGGACAAAGGGTGAAGATATAGGTCAATTTGCCTTCGGTTCAACAGTCGTCATGCTTTTTGAAGAAGATTCTATTGAATTTTTATCAAATATACAAAAAGGACAGCATATACTTGTGGGAGAAGCGTTCTGCAATATGTTATAATCGTAAAAGGTAAAGTATTTACACTTTAGAAAATGGAGAGAACACAATTTGTATAAATTAATAATGCCAAAGGAGTTTGTCCATTCTGTATTTGATTTGACACCTGAGCGTTTAAGCAATCTTGGGATTAAAGGAATTATTACAGATTTAGACAACACCTTGATAGAGTGGGATCGAGCTCTCGCTACCCCTGAACTGATTGAATGGTTAAATACGATGAATGCTGCAGGTATTCAAATAATAATTGCCTCTAATAATGGTGAGGAACGCGTCCAACGCTTTGCAGACCCTGTTGAGCTCCGTTATATTGCAAGAGCAAAAAAACCGCTTTTAAGCGCTTTTAAACAAGCTTTACAGCAGATGGACTTAAAACCACAAGAGGTTATGATGATTGGCGATCAAATGCTCACAGATATGATGGGTGCCAATCGTATGAAGCTACACACAATTTTAGTTAAACCAGTTGCGAAATCGGATGGTGTCATTACGAAAGTGAATCGTGCGATCGAGAGACGTGTCTATAAATACTTAACTAAAAAAGGAATACCAACTTGGGAGGAACAATAAATATGAATGAAAAGTTACACTGCATCGGCTGTGGTACGGAGATCCAAACAGAAAACCCACAGGAACCAGGCTATGCACCAGTATCATCTTTAGAAAAAGAGGATATTATTTGCAAACGTTGTTTTCGTTTGAAAAATTATAACGAATTACAACCGGTATCTCTTACAGATGATGATTTCTTACGCATCTTAAACGGTCTAGGAACTCAAAAAGGTTTAATTGTTAAAATTGTTGATATTTTTGATTTTAATGGTAGTTGGTTACCAGGTTTACACCGCTTTGTCGGTTCGAACCCTGTACTATTAATCGCTAATAAAGTAGATCTATTACCAAAGTCAGTCAATAAAAACAAAGTAATCAATTGGATTAAACAAGAGGCGAAAAACCTTGGTCTTAAACCAATTGACGTTTTATTAGTAAGTGCTCATAAAGGTTCTGGCATGACGGAAGCAATGGAAGCGATTGAACATTATCGTCGCGGTGAAGACGTCTATGTTGTGGGCTGTACGAATGTCGGTAAATCAACGTTTATTAACCGCATTATTAAAACTGCTACGGGTACTGGTGATATTATTACAACGTCTCATTTCCCAGGTACGACTTTAGATATGATCGAAATCCCGTTGGATGATAAAAAAGCAATTTTTGATACTCCGGGAATTATTAATCATCACCAAATGGCTCATTATCTTGATCCGTCTGAGCTGAAATTTATTATGCCTAAAAAAGAAATCAAACCGAAAACATTCCAATTGAATGCGGGGCAAACATTGTTTGTAGGAGCCTTAGCTCGCTTTGATTTCATTCAAGGTCAACGTGCAGCATTCACGGTGCATATTGCCAATGATTTAGATATTCATCGTACAAAATTAGAAAAAGCTGATGAGCTTTATGCCAATCATCGCGGCGAATTATTAGCACCGCCTTCTGAAAAATACATCGATCAATTACCAAGATTGGTGCGTCATGAATTTTCAATCAAGGAAGCTAAAACAGATATTGTTTTTTCTGGTTTAGGTTGGATTACAATTCAAGATACAAACTGCGTCATTGCAGCTTATGCTCCTGAAGGTGTAGAAGTGCAAGTTCGTCCTTCATTAATCTAGGGGGAAATTACGTTGAAAAAATGGTATGCCGTTATAGGAGATCCAATCGAACATTCACTATCACCTCTCATGCATAATACATGGTTTGAAACGCAGAAAATAGATGCGAGTTATTTGCCGATTCATGTGAAACCACAAGAGCTCGAACAGGCAGTTGCCTCTTTGAAGCTCCTAGATGCTGGAGGCTGGAATGTAACGATTCCTCATAAAGAAAAAATTATTCCGCTATTAGATGTACTAGATGATTCAGCACGTCGTATGGGCGCTGTTAATACAGTCGTACGTATGGCAGATGGGCGCTTAAAAGGGTATAATACGGATGGTCTAGGTTTCGTTCGTTCTTTAGAGGAGCAAATCGGTTCAGAAAAACGTCAATTACGCGTCTTAATTATTGGCGCTGGTGGAGCAGCTCGTGGTATTGCCTTTGCGCTAGAGTCCACGGGTTATTCTGCTATTTCAATTTGTA
Organism: Kurthia sibirica; assembly: GCF_003143975.1. Taxonomy (GTDB): domain Bacteria; phylum Bacillota; class Bacilli; order Bacillales_A; family Planococcaceae; genus Kurthia; species Kurthia sibirica. The sequence continues at coordinate 24,004 of NZ_QFVR01000015.1, forward strand.
ATCGTACTGTTTCGAAGGCGGAAACAATTTGTTGCGAGCTGTCACAAAATGCACAAGCATTGTCGTTAGATCAGGCGAGTCAGGAGCTAGACGACTATGATATTATCGTTCAAACGACACCAGCTGGCTTGAAAAATGGTAGTTTTGAATTGCCATTCAATTGCGAAAAATTAAAATCAACAGCAATTGTTGCGGATATTGTGTATAATCCTTTAATGACCGCTTTATTAAAGGAAGCATCAAAAAAAGGGGCGACCGTCGTCACTGGAATAGGAATGTTCATCCATCAGGGTGCACTTGCCTATAGCTATTGGACAGGTAATTACCCCGATATAGTAGCTGTTAAAGACAAGCTACTTGCAAATTTAGGAGGAAATTAATTTTATGTTAACAAGTAAACAAAAACGTTTTTTACGTGCAGAAGCGCATCATCTAGACCCTATTTTCCAAGTAGGTAAAGGTGGAATTAGCGAAGCAATGCTCGTTCAAATCAAACAAGCAATTAATGTACGCGAACTTATTAAAGTGCGTATTTTAGATAACTGTGAATTCGACAAGCATGAAGTTGCAGCAGATTTAGCTGAAGGTACAGATACAGAACTTGTACAATTAATTGGCTTAACAGTGGTTCTTTACAAACAAGCAACGAAAAGAGAACACCGCCGCATCGAACTTCCTAAAGCAAAATAGGGGTGACTAGATGAAAAAAATTGGAATCATGGGAGGTACATTTAATCCGCCGCATATTGGTCATTTAATTATGGCCAATGAGGTGTTACATGTACTGAAATTAGATGAGGTACGGTTTATGCCAAATGCGATTCCTCCTCATAAGCATAAAAGTAATGATGCCACTGCACAGCAACGTTTTGCGATGACCGAGCTTGCTATTGCTAGTAATAGACGCTTCAAAATGGAGCCCTATGAAATACAGCAAGGGGGCATTTCTTACAGTTATGATACATTGAAGGCTTTGACAGCTGTCGAGCCGGATAGTGATTTCTATTTTATTATCGGTGGGGATATGATCGATACTTTGCATACATGGCATCGAATTGACGAACTATTGCAGCTTGTCCATTTCGTAGGCGTGTTTCGACCTGGTTCAAACGGAGAGACAAGACTTCCAATAGAGCTTGTCCCCGCGCCAGTGATTGATCTTTCCTCAACCGAATTGCGTCAAAGATTTGCGGATAATCGCGATGTGACGTATTTAATACCTCAAAAGGTAGAGCAATTTATTCGAGAGGAAGGGTTATATGGAGCGAAATGAGCTTTTAGCTAAAATCAAAGACCGTATGCCTGAAAAACGTTATATTCATACAATTGGTGTTGCAGACACTGCGATTGCACTTGCCGAACGATTCGGTAATGACACTAAAAAGGCAGAAATAGCCGGTATTTTGCATGATTCATGTAAATTTGCAGATCGTCAATGGATGCAACAGATCATTATAGAACAAAAAATGGACCCTACTTTACTCGACTATCACCATGAACTGTGGCATGCCCCCGTTGGTGCATATGTGGCAAAAACCGAATTTGGCGTAATGGATGATGATATTTTGAATGCCATTGCCTATCATACGACAGGTCGTGCAAATGCCAGTGATTTAGAGTGTATTGTTTATATCGCAGATCTTATTGAACCCAATCGTAAATACCCGGGAGTTGAAGAACTTCGCAAAGCAGCAGTTGAATTAGACTTGCAGGCATTAATGATTTTATGTATTACACATTCTATACATTTTTTAATGTCGAAGCATCAGCCTGTTTTCCCAGATTCATTCAATTGCTACAATGATTTATTGTTAAAGAAAAGAGGCTAATTTTTAATGGAAAACAAAACATTATTAGATATCGTATTTAAAGCAGCAGATGACAAACGTGCAGAGGATATCGTCGTATTAGACATGCAAGGTATCTCACTTTTAGCGGATTATTTCGTTATTTGTCATGCCAACTCAGATCGTCAAGTACAAGCAATCGCTCGTGAAATGATGAATGAGTCAGGTAAAGAAGGATTTGATTTAAAACGCGTTGAAGGTTTTGACGGCGGACGTTGGGTACTTGTTGATTTAGGCGATGTTGTCGCACATGTATTCCACAAAGAAGAACGCAGCTACTACAACTTAGAACGTCTTTGGGGCGATGCACCAGAAGCAGATTATGATGGTTATGTAGATGGCTATGATGATGATTTAGATGACTAATTACGGACGCTTTGCTGAAGTATATGATGTACTGATGCAAGATATTCCGTATGACGACTATGTACAATGGGTGATGAAACATGCACCTGCTGCTGATTCTACCAATTTATTGGACATCGGTTGTGGTACGGGTACAATGCTCGAAAAATTCATGGCAAACGGTTATATAGGCACGGGCTTAGATTTATCTGAAGAGATGTTAATGATGGCAAATGAACGCTTAAATACACAGGGGCAACAAGTATTACTTGTTTGTCAATCGATGGATGAACTTGAAGGCTTTGTGGATTTAGACATTATTACCATTCCAATTGATTCAATCAATTATCTTCCAGAACGACAGCAGGTTGAAAAAACGTTAAAAGGATGTTATGATGCGCTGGCTTCAGGTGGTCAATTATTCTTTGACGTTCATTCCCTTTATAAAATGTCTACTATATTTATGGACGGCCCATTCACATATGATGATGGTGACATTACCTACTTATGGCAAACAGCAGACGGGGAAGCACCGTATTCCGTGCATCATGATATGTCATTTTTTGTCCATGTTGAAGATGATTTATACGAACGATTCGAAGAACAGCATTATCAGCGTACTTTTTCAATCGCAGACTATACAGAGATGGTAAAGGCGGCAGGGTTTGAAGAAATTCAAATTACAGCTGATTTTACCGATGAAGCGCCAAGTGAATTTTCACAGCGTATTTTCTTCCACGCAACAAAATAATTCCAATTTATTGGAAAGTAATATAAGATGGTGGTAGCTCCATGCGATGTCCTTTTTCGAAAGGCTGTGCGAGCTATGCCATCTTTTATTTTGCTTTATAAAAAACAACTGGCCATTGGTGCTGCGCTGATCCTAGCTATAGCGTTAGCTATTTTTTACTATATGGTTGATTCAAAGAGAGTTGATGCTACTTTACAACTCCAAAAATCCCCCTCAAATCACTCACTTCCCTTAACTTCAGCCAATCAGACAAATCATAAAAAAGCGCCTCCAGCCATCAAAGAAGCAGTCATTTTAGTAGATGTCAAAGGTGCTATAATGTATCCAGGCGTTTACAAGCTAGAGGCAGATGGACGCGTTATTGAGGCCATTCAACTTGCCGGTGGTTACAAAAAAAATGCACAATCAAAATACATTAATCATGCTCAAAAAGTAAGTGATGAAATGATTATTTATGTACCGAGAAAAGGCGAGAAACAGCCCGATTTTATAGGCCAGCAAAACGTGAGCTTGCCAAATGATGGCGAGGCAAAAAAATTGACGGTCAATATTAATAGTGCTGATCATATAGCGCTACAAACATTAAATGGTATCGGTCCTGCAAAAGCGCAAGCGATTATCGATTATCGCGAAACGAACGGGCACTATACTGTCACCGAAGATCTTATGAAAGTTTCTGGCATCGGTGAAAAAACATTTGAAAAATTACGCGATGTAATATCTACACAATAGCTATTGACCAACTACATACTTTATTCGTAAACTAGTAGTACTAAAATAAAACGGGGGCATTGTAATGGAGCGAATAACTTGGAACCAATTTTTTATGGCACAAAGTCATCTTTTAGCATTGAGAAGTACATGTACGAGGCTGTCGGTTGGCGCAACGATTGTCCGCGATAAACGTATTATTGCAGGGGGTTATAACGGCTCGATTTCAGGGGATGATCATTGTATTGACAAAGGATGTTACGTTGTCGATAATCATTGTGTTCGTACGGTCCATGCTGAAACGAATGCATTGCTACAATGCGCAAAATACGGTACACCAACAAATGGTGCAGATTTATATGTGACGCATTTCCCGTGTCTGCCTTGTTCCAAAACAATTATACAAGCGGGTATTAAAAATCTCTACTATGCTAAAGATTATAAAAATAATGAATATGCAGTCGAGTTGTTCAAGCAAGCCGATGTACATATTGAACATATCCCATTCGATTCGCGTAAAGTAGATTTTTTAAGCGATGATAAAATGGCATTATATGTTGAAATGCTCAATGAATTACGTGAAAGAGGGGCAACAGCCGATGAATTGGCACCATTTGAACAAAGGGTGGAAGCATTATTCGGACTAGAGTATTCACAATTGAAATAATGTATAGTGCATTGTCGGTTCTTCTTGCTATTATAGCGGCGAATGAATCGGCAATGCTTTTACTTTTATACGGTCCCTTCTTCCTATGGTTACTATTACGAAAAAGCTCTATATGGACAGTGGGACTGTCACTAGTCGCTGGATTATTTTTTTATATGTATACGACAGAGCAACTTAAAGAAGGTCCACCATTGGAAAATACGATGACGATGCAATGGACTATGACAAACATCGTAAATGGCAAAATGCTACGAGGATTTATGAAGACAACAAGTGGACAAAAAATATACTGTACATATAAGTTTCAGAATGAAGCAGAAAAAATCAGCTTTGAGAAGGAAGTGTTAGGTGGGCAATTTTATATTGTCCAAGGCGAACTCGTTACGCCTCCTCTCGCTAACCATGTTTTTTCATTTTCAATGGCGAGCTACTTTAAAGCGCATAATGCGCAAGGAATCTACGAAATAACAAGCATGAGATTTGTTGCAAGTAGCCATAATATCTTCACTTTTATGGCGCAACAAAGACAGCGTGTTCGTATGCAAATTGAGCAGTTTTTTCCTGAGTCAATACGAGCAGAGGCAAAGGCATTACTCATCGGAGATCAAAGTGAAGTAGAACTTCAGCATACAAAGCTATATCAACAATTCGGTATCTCACATCTTTTTGCAATATCGGGACTACATGTCGGTATTATGAGTTTTTTACTATACGAAGGTCTTTTACGCTTACGTTGTCGGGTTGAATATGCTAGGGGTATTGTAGTTTGTAGTTTGCCCTTGTATGCGTTGTTTGTAGGCGGTGCTCCTTCAGTGTGGAGAGCTGTCATGATGGTACTCCTCATCCTTTTAGCTAAGAAACTTGAGCATGTATTGACCTTAGAAAATGCAATTGCTATAAGCTTTATTATTTTTGTGCTTGTATCGCCAAATAGTATATATCAAATAGGATTTCAATTATCTTATCTAGCGACACTTGCCATCATTTTATCCAGTCAAATCATCACGCGACAAACCTCATCTTTGGCGCAAGCATTTGTTATTACGACAGTATGCCAATTACTTGTAGGGCCATTGCTACTCCATCATTTTTTCGAACTCAGCCTAACAAGTTTTGTTATGAATTTATTATTTGTCCCTCTCTTCTCATTTTTCATCGTCCCAATGAATGGTCTATTACTACTCTGCTGTTTCATCATGAAACCACTCTTCTCATGGCTCCTATTTTTTTATGAACCGTTGCGTCGACTTTTATGGCAATTCATGTTCTTTTTGCAGCAATTCCCAATTCATGTATGGACGCCTGGTAGGCCGACAGTCATTTTGCTCCTGCTATTATTTGGTTTATTGTACTTCTTTTTTTACTTTTGGGAAAAAAAGAAGTATCCGTTAGTAATGGCATTTAGTTTGACGCTCCCTGTATTAGTATTAAATAACCTCCCTAAATTGAACACCCAGTTGACGATTACATTTTTAAGTGTTGGTCAAGGCGACTGTACGATTATTGAAATGCCTAATCGTTCGGCTGTTTATATGATTGATACGGGTGGGATTTTACGTTTTGAGGAAGAGGATTGGCAACGTTCGACAAAAACCTTTGAAGTAGGACGGCAAATTGTTATTCCGTATTTGAAGGGGCGAGGGATTACGAAGATTGACAAGCTCATTCTGAGTCACGCTGATGCCGATCATGTAGAAGCGGCAGAGGAAGTTTTACAGTCAATCAAGGTAAAAGAAATACATCTACCACCAAATGCGGTCAACGAATTGGTTATGGCTGATGTAATCGCTGAAGCAACTGCACAACAAATTCCACTGAAAGAACAGCTCGCAGGTGATATTTGGTATGAAGGGCATGTTGGCTTTCAATATATTATGCCATATAGTACGGAATATAATGGGAATAACAGTTCTTTAGTGACGGTTATTACGTATAAAGACGAAAAAATCCTGTTACCGGGTGATTTAGAAAAGGAGGGGGAGCAAGAATTATTGCAGAAAAATCCCGAAGTTTTACAGGGAGTCACTGTTTTAAAGGCGGGTCATCATGGTTCAAAAACATCAACGACTGAAGAATTTCTACGAGCAGTTGCACCAAAGACCCTTATTTTTTCAACGGGTCTAAACAATCGATACAATCATCCTGCAACAGAGGTGGTTGAACGTGTCGTTCAGGCATCGATTCCTTTTTTCAATACTGCAGATGATGGCACAATTATATTGGATATAGACCACGGTGTTAGATGGCGTCGTTCCGAATAAAAAAGAGCCTTTACGCGTTGTATTAATATACGACGGTAAGGCTCTTTTAGCACTTAGGAAGCAACGAAATCAACGATGACAGCGATAACATACATAGCTGCAAAGAATAAAAACGAAACGCCAAACCCTACGCCAGCATCAATCGCGTCATTGCGTTTGCACTGAACATCTTTTTCAAATGGATTCATAGTTATCCCTCCTAATTCATTCCCATTATATAGCATAAATAGAAAAAAAGCTATATTCACCTAAGAATTTGGATGGTATTGGAATGGTTAGAGACAGTTGTCTATTTTCGTCAATCCTGTATACTAGAACGTAATGAAAGGTAGGCGGGGTACATGTTTCAAAAGATTTGGAATGATATAAAAAAGGGCCATATTGCACCTGTCTATTTACTTGCAGGACAGGAAGCTTATTTTATCGATGATACGATTCGACGTATTAAAACGGCGCTTGAAGAACAGGAAGAAATCGAAACGACTACTTTTGATTTAGATGAAGTCCCTGTTGATGCTGTATTAGATGAAGCCGATACAATCCCTTTTTTCTCCACTAAAAAATTAGTGATCGCTAAAAATGCGTCATTTTTAAAAGCGACTGATAAAACAAAGGAAAAAATTAATCATGATCTTAAACGTTTAGAAAATTGGCTACAATTCCCTTCAGATTTTTCCATTACTATTTTTGTTGCACCTTATGAAAAACTGGATGAACGTAAAAAAATAACAAAACAAATGAAAGAGTTCGCTCTGTATTTATATGCTGAAGCACCAAAAGAACGTGATTTAGCAGTATGGGTTCATAATGAAGTATCATCACAGCAAAAACAAATTGATGATGAAGCAATTGGTAAGTTAATAGAATTAGTAGGGATGGACATGCTTCATCTTCAAACAGAAGTGGATAAACTTTGTCGTTACCTAGGTGAAGAACAGATGATTACCTTACAATTAGTAGAAGATCTCGTAGCAAAAACATTGGAACAGGATGCATTTAAACTACTGAACGCCTATATTGCGGGGAATACATCTGTCTCTATTTCGATTTACCATGATTTAATTCGACAAAAGCAAGAACCAATCGCTCTTGTGGCACTACTTGCATCTCAAGTACGTTTAATGTCGAATGTGTATTATTTGTTGTCAAAAGGGTATCATGCACAGCAAATCGCGAAAACATTGCGTGTCAATCCTTATCGTGTAAAGCGCATCATTGAAGACCGTAATGGTATTGCTGATCACTATTTATTGAAAGCGTTATATGGTTTAAGCGAAGTTGATTTACAGCTCAAAACAATGACTGGAAGGCGTGAACGTTATTTGGAACTATTCCTCTTACGGCCGCTTGTCACCCAGTAATAAAAAAGATGAGCCTGAGACAGAACAAAAATAGTATGTCTCCCATATGAATAATCCCGTATGCTTTTGAAAAAGCATACGGGATTTTCTCTGTTGAAAATACGTTTGCCCTAGCTCATCTTTTTCAATTTCGTTAAATTATCAATTACCTACCTAAACAAATGAGTTAAAGTAGCTCGGAAAAATAATGAGATCATTTTTCTATCATGCAATTACGAATAGTGTAACTCTCTGTAACTCAAATGCCTTCCAATGATGTACAGCAGTGATTTATTGAAGCGCTTGTCCAAATTAATCGACTAACCAACGTTCAAGTTATGAATTAGTATCACTTTAAAAAGGTAAAAAAGTTAGAAGATAGTAGGTTTAAATAAAAAAATACTAAATTAATTGAAAAAAGAATACTAATTAGGTTTTATTTGGGTATATATAAAGGAGGATGAAGTGGAGGAGGTAGTGGTATGACAAAAACAACAAGAAGAGTTTGGATGATTATTGGTATAGTCGTGATTTGTTTACTCATTACGAATAATTTTACGAGTAATCCATATGCAAAACATCGAGCTGCATTAAAAGTAAAAACATTTTTAAATGAAAATTATAAGAAATATTCTTTTGACGTAGCTGATGGTCATTTTAATCGACAGCAAAAATTGTATCAATTTACTGTAACAAATAAAAATGATGCAGCGCAATCGTATAAATTTAAAATTGAAAATGGTGACGATTATTCAATCGTAGAGAATACAATCAATATAAAAAAGGACTGATGCAAAATGCATCAGTCCTTTTGAATTCTACCGAGTAGAATTAAGCTTTTTTCATTAAACGAGCTTTAGTACGAGCAGCAGCGTTTTTGTGGATTAAGCCTTTAGAAGCAGCTTTATCTAAAGATTTGATAGCAGCTGATAATAATTCAGGAGCTTTTTCGTCTTTAGCAGTCATAGCAACCTCTGCTTTTTTGATAGCAGAACGCATAGCAGATTTTACTTGTACGTTAGCCACTTTAGCTTTCTCAGCAGTTTTTACACGTTTGATAGCAGATTTGATGTTTGGCATGAAATTCACCTCCTAATAAGGATCGAGATGAGTAAATTCTCAACTGTGTCTGTATATAATACAACAAGCATCATTATATCAAAGAAACCTTTATAAAATCAAGGGTCAAAGCTAAAGAATATTTCTAATGAAGAACTTTTTTTCAAAAACAACCATTTTCTAACTATAAATATATAGTATTTTACTATAACATACCATTTCATCTTCAAATATCCATAGAACTTACCATCTTTCATTGCCAATATAGGTATTGGACTGATATAATTCATAATAGCTTAATTAGGAGTGGGATGCATGAATAGAGAAGAATTATTAAAAAGACAGAAGAATATTAGAAATTTCTCCATCATTGCGCATATTGACCACGGTAAATCAACATTGGCGGATCGTATCTTAGAGAAAACGAATGCACTTAGTGCACGTGAAATGAAGCACCAACTCTTAGACTCAATGGATTTAGAACGTGAGCGCGGAATTACAATTAAATTAAATGCAGTACAGTTGAAATACAATGCGTTAGATGGCGAAGAATATACTTTTCATTTAATTGACACGCCAGGACATGTCGATTTTACTTATGAGGTTTCTCGTAGTTTAGCTGCATGTGAAGGTGCTATTTTAGTTGTAGATGCTGCACAAGGAATTGAAGCTCAGACTTTAGCGAATGTCTATTTAGCGCTAGATAATGACTTAGAAATTCTACCGGTTATTAATAAGATTGATTTACCATCTGCTGACCCTGAGCGCGTGCGCCAAGAAGTAGAAGATGTAATTGGTCTTGACGCTTCAGAAGCGGTATTAGCATCGGCTAAAGCAGGTATAGGAATCGAAGAAATTTTAGAGCAAATTGTAGAGAAGGTACCAGCACCAACCGGCGACATTGATGCCCCTCTTCAAGCACTAATTTTTGATTCGGTATATGATTCATATCGTGGTGTAATCATTTCAATTCGTATCGCTCAAGGTACTGTTAAACCAGGTGATAAAATTAAAATGATGGCAACTGGTGCTGAATTCGAAGTACTCGAAGTAGGTGTTCATACACCAGTAATGAAAAAACAAGAAATTTTAACGGTCGGCGATGTAGGCTATTTAACAGCCTCCATTAAAACGGTCGGCGATACACGTGTTGGTGATACAGTCACTTCAGCAGTGAACCCTGCTCAAGAACCATTAGCTGGTTACCGTAAATTGAATCCAATGGTATACTGTGGTCTTTATCCAATAGATACTGCACGCTATGTCGATTTACGTGAAGCGCTAGAAAAATTAGAGCTAAATGACTCATCGCTTCAATACGAACCAGAAACTTCTCAAGCATTAGGCTTTGGATATCGTTGTGGATTCTTAGGTCTTCTTCATATGGAGATTATTCAAGAACGTATCGAGCGCGAGTTTAAAATAGATTTAATAACAACAGCACCTTCAGTAATTTATAATGTACAATTAACGGATGGTTCTGAAGTAACAGTTGCTAACCCATCTGAAATGCCAAACCCGCAAAAAATTGAATCAATCGAAGAACCATATGTTAAAGCAAGTATTATGGTACCAAATGATTATGTTGGTACAGTAATGGAGCTTTGCCAACGTAAGCGTGGTAACTTCTTAACAATGGACTATATTGATACGACACGCGTAAATATTTTATACGATATGCCACTATCTGAAATTGTTTATGATTTCTTCGATGCGTTGAAATCAAGTACAAAAGGATATGCGTCGTTTGATTATGAACTAATAGGCTATAAAACATCATCTCTTGTGAAGATGGATATTTTACTAAATGCTGAGCAAGTTGATGCGTTAAGTTTCATCGTGCATAAAGACTTCGCCTATGATCGTGGTAAAATTATTGTAGAAAAACTGAAGGAATTAATTCCTCGTCAGCAATTCGAAGTGCCAATTCAAGCGGCTGTCGGCCAAAAAATTGTGGCTCGTTCTACAATTAAAGCGATTCGTAAAAACGTACTTGCCAAATGTTACGGCGGGGATATCTCGCGTAAACGTAAACTTCTTGATAAACAAAAAGAAGGTAAAAAACGTATGAAGCAAGTAGGGTCAGTGGAAGTACCTCAAGAGGCATTTATGGCTGTATTGAAAATGGATGATGACACACCTAAAAAATAATCCTTAAAAGTAATTTTTGCACCTATCTGTTTTAGATAGGTGCTTTTTGTATGCATAACTTTATGAACTATAGAATGCGTATTGCATACGGGCGTTTCTCAAATGGCTTCATGTCAAAATCTAGCTAGTAGTTTAAGGAAACAATAAATAGGTTATGTAATAAAGGGAAAGGGAGGTAATTATGTGAAATATAATGTTATTGAATTATCAATCGTAGGAAAAGAAGATTCATTACAAGAATTTAATTTTCAAAAAGAAGAAAAACGAAATACCGTTTTTAATGAAATGGTTGAGAAATTCGAAAATAAAGATGCAGAAGATGACTTGAAAGTTGTCATGGCATCAACAGCTAATTTTTCGAAAGTAAAGCATGTCGGTGATACGCCTCCGAAAGAAGAACGAATATATAAATTCTTTTCATTAAAAGATTATGTTGATTTAGAAAACTTTTTAGTGAAGAAATCGAAAGAATAATATAAAGCAGTCATAGCTTATTATCTGATTATCGATAAACTATGACTGCTTTTGTTTATAATACGAAAATAATTAATCCTTATCGAAAAAAATAAAAGAATACTGAATTTATTGAAATGGTTTTGTAATATAAATGAAGTATTACACGGCATAATTACATGAGATAATAAAAAAAGATTATGAGAGATTTTATTTTTTAAATAAATAGATTTTTTTCGCTAAACGCTTATGGCTAGTAGAGTTGTAGCTATTTGTAAATATTGGCTATTCAAAAGAACTGTTTACAAATTAATACAATGGGTATTATAATCTAAGTAGGAATGAAGTGATTTTACAGTCAATAGTCCTTGTGGAAAAACCATAGTCTGTTTTAAAAGGGATTATTCGACATTTCGTAAAACGGAATAGCGGTATTTTGTTGATTTATGTCGAAAATAATCGAAAAATAGTATACACTTACATAGTAATCTGTTAAAATTAGTTGTTACTATTAATACAGTGTTAACGTTATCAAAGATGAGGTGGTTTACAATGAAAACGCATGAAGATCAATTGGATGTATTGATGGCTCGATTGGAGAAACGTTTAACTTCTTTTGAAGCGAATGTGTCTCATATGAAGAGTAGACTGTCCGAACTAAATGAAATACAAGAAGAGTTTACTTCGACGATATATGATCCCTATGTTAAAGCAGTTTAAACTTCATTTTAAATAGATGTTAAAAATCATAGTCATCGCAGAATAATTGATTATTGAGAAGGGGCTTTTCATATGAAATCTGTTAAACTAAGACTATCGAATTTTTATATGGATAGAAAGCAGGAGATTTAAATGGCTAAAGGTGTTTATATACACATTCCATTCTGTCATCAAATTTGCAATTACTGTGATTTTAATAAGGTATTTTTTAAAAATCAACCAGTGGATGAATATATAGAATGTCTAGGGAAAGAAATGAAAATGACGGTAGCGAAAAATCCGCAGGCCTTTGAACGAATAGAAACCATCTTTTTTGGTGGTGGGACACCGACTGCACTATCACCAGAACAATTGGAACGATTGTTAATACTTGTGAAGGAAGCAATCCCAATGGATGCTGTTAAGGAGTTTTCTTCTGAAGCAAACCCAGATGAATTAACGCGCGAAAAAATAAAAGTGTTACATCGACACGGCGTCAATCGTTTGAGTATCGGTGTACAATCTTTCGATCAGGAGCTTTTACGTAAACTCGGGCGTACGCATGACAATGACCATGTTTATAAGACGATACAAGCAGCAAAAGAGGAAGGCTTTACGAATATTAGTATTGATTTAATGTACGGTCTTCCAGGGCAAACAATGGAGCAATGGCAGCATACATTGAAAATGGCGTTGGAATTACAACTGCCGCACTTTTCGGCTTATTCACTCATCGTGGAACCTAAAACGATTTTTTATAATTTAATGAATAAAGGTAAATTGCCATTACCAGGTGAAGATAATGAAGCGGATATGTACAACTATTTAATGGATACAATGGAAAAAAGCGGCCTAGAACAATATGAAATTAGTAATTTTGGTAAAGCAGGCCACGAGTCGCTTCACAACCTTATTTACTGGGATAATGAAGAATACGCAGGTTTTGGAGCAGGCGCGAGCGGTTATCTAGATGGGGTACGCTATTCTAACCATGGTCCTTTGAAAAAATATATGGAAGCGATCGATCAAGGAGAACTACCGATTTTAAATCGTACGCAAGTCGATTGGAAAGCGCAGGTGGAAGAAGAACTATTTTTAGGCTTACGTAAATCAGCGGGCATTAATAAAACGCATTTTAGTAACAAGTTCGGTAAACCAGTAGAAGCGGTCTTTGGCGATAAAATTATCAAACTAGTACAAGATGGTTTGTTAGTAGAAGAAAATGACCAATTAAAGCTGTCGAAAAACGGTAGATTCGTTGGTAATGAAGTTTTTCAAGAATTTTTGCTAGATTAACACTTTTTCATTGACATAAAAAAGGTCTTTTGATAAATTAATTATAGTGTTAGCACTCGATAGTAGTGAGTGCTAAAAAAGAGGTGATGATCATTCTTACAAATCGGCAGTTGCAAGTTTTGAAAGTAATCGTTGATGATTTTATTTCTTCTGGCCAACCTGTTGGTTCACGTCAAATTTCAAAGAAAGAGGGCGTTACATTTAGTCCTGCAACAATTAGAAATGAGATGGCGGACTTAGAGGATTTAGGTTATTTAGAGAAGACGCATACTTCGTCAGGTCGAGTTCCTTCAGAAAAGGGCTATAGATTTTACGTCGATCATTTACTAAAACCTCAAGTAATTACGAATCAAGAGATTAAAACGATACGCTCGGCTTTTACGGACCGAGTTGTCGAAACAGAGCAAGTCATCCGTAAATCGGCGAATGTCCTATCTGACTTGACGACATACACGTCAATCATTTTAGGGCCGGATGTTCAGTTGCATAAGGTGAAACGATTTTCAATCGTACCATTAAATGCAACAAGTGCAGTGGCAATTATTGTCACGGATAACGGACATGTGGAAAATAGGGTATTCGAATTAACAGATGAGCTTAATCCAGCAGACCTCGAAAAAATAGTTAATATTTTAAACGAACGTCTCGTTGGTATACCGCTCGTCCAACTCCCTCTCTACTTGGAACGTGAAACGGCACGTATAATCCAACAAAATGTCGGCTCATACAATGGCCTACTTCAATCAATTTTTGATGAAATAAATCATCGAGGAGAAGGTAAGGTTTATTATGGTGGTAAGACGAATATGTTAAACCAGCCAGAGTTTCATGACTTCGACAAAATTCGAATGCTCATGGAAATGATGGAGACGACAAGCCAAGTCCAATCATTATTACATCGTGATACTCCGGGTATCCAAATTCGTATTGGTTCCGAAAATAATAATCTAGCAGTGGAAGATTGTAGTATTATTACCGCATCTTACACAACGCATGATGATCATGTTGGCTCCATTGCCATCATCGGTCCGAAACGAATGGATTACCAAAGAGTTATTACGTTATTAGACTATGTGAGCGATGATTTGTCGAAGCTCTTACGTAGAGAAAAACAGTAGTAAGTTTAAAGGAGGATATACCGTGTCACAAGAAGAAAAAAAACAACAACAAGTAAATGAAGAAGTTCAAGAAGAACAAGTAGAAGCAGTAGAAGCAGTAGAAGCAGAGGTAGTCGAAGAAACGCCTGTTGAAGAAGAGGCAGTGGAACTTACTGAAGTGGAAGTTTTAGAACAAAAATTAAAAGAAGAAGAAGAGCGCTATCTTCGACTGAGAGCGGATTTTGATAATTTGAGACGCCGCACTCAAGTTGAAAGAGAAGCAGCTTCTAAGTACCGTTCTCAAAGCTTGTTGACGGATTTACTACCAGTAATCGATAACATCGAACGCGCATTGCAAGTAGAAGCGACTACTGAAGATGGTGAATCTATCAAAAAAGGCATTGAAATGGTCCACCGCTCTTTAATTGAAGCGGCTAAAAAAGAAGGCCTTGAAGTTATCGAGTCAGTTGATGCTCCATTCGATCCGAACTTCCATCAAGCTGTCTTCCAAGAAAAAGACGATTCGAAAGAAGCGGGCATCATCTTAGAAGAACTACAACGTGGTTATAAGTTGAAAGATCGCGTATTACGTGCTTCAATGGTAAAAGTTAACGAATAGAATAAAAAGTAAATAAAAAAACGCTTTAAACACAAAATGTGTTTATATAATTTTAGGAGGAATTTGTTATGAGCAAAATTATCGGTATTGACTTAGGTACAACAAACTCATGTGTATCAGTATTAGAAGGTGGCGAACCAATCGTTATCGCTAACAAAGAAGGCGCACGTACAACACCTTCAGTAGTAGCATTCAAAAATGGTGAACGCCAAGTAGGTGAGGTTGCAAAACGTCAATCTATTACAAATCCAAACACAATCATGTCAGTAAAACGTCATATGGGTACGGATTACAAAGTTAAAGTTGAAGACAAAGAATATACACCTGAAGAAGTTTCAGCAATGATTTTAACTCACTTAAAAGAATACGCTGAAGACTATCTTGGTGAAAAAGTAACAAAAGCGGTTATTACAGTTCCTGCATACTTTAACGATGCACAACGCCAAGCAACTAAAGATGCTGGTAAAATTGCTGGTCTTGAAGTAGAACGTATTATCAATGAACCAACAGCAGCAGCACTTGCATACGGTTTAGAAAAAATGGATATCGACCAAAAAGTATTAGTATTTGACCTTGGTGGCGGTACTTTTGATGTATCAATCCTTGAATTAGGCGACGGCGTATTTGAAGTACTAGCAACTGCTGGTGACAACAAATTAGGCGGCGATGATTTTGACCAAGTAATTATCGACTATTTAGTTGCTGAATTCAAAAAAGAAAACGGCGTAGATTTATCTAAAGATAAAATGGCATTACAACGTCTTAAAGACGCTGCAGAAAAAGCTAAAAAAGAACTTTCTGGCGTAACATCAACTCAAATATCATTACCATTCATCACTGCTGGTGAAGCGGGTCCATTACACTTAGAAATTTCATTATCACGTGCTAAATTCAATGAAATTACTGCTGATTTAGTGGAACGTACAATGATTCCTACTCGTCAAGCACTTAAAGATGCTGGTCTTTCAGCTTCTGATATTGATCAAGTAATCCTAGTTGGTGGATCTACTCGTATCCCAGCGGTACAAGAAGCAGTTCAAAAAACAACTGGTAAAGAACCACATAAAGGTGTTAACCCAGATGAAGTAGTAGCGATGGGTGCTGCAGTTCAAGGTGGCGTATTAACAGGTGATGTGAAAGACGTCGTATTACTTGACGTAACACCATTATCATTGGGCATCGAAACAATGGGCGGCGTATTTACTAAACTAATCGACCGCAATACAACGATTCCAACTTCAAAATCTCAAACATTCTCAACAGCTGCTGACAATCAACCTGCTGTAGATATTCATGTACTACAAGGTGAACGTCCAATGGCTGCTGATAATAAAACATTAGGTCGCTTCCAATTAACTGATATTCCAACAGCACCACGTGGTGTACCACAAATCGAAGTTACATTTGATATCGATAAAAATGGTATTGTAACAGTTAAAGCGAAAGACCTTGGAACACAAAAAGAACAAAATATTGTCATCAAATCTGATTCAGGTTTAACAGAAGCTGACATTGAGCGTATGGTACAAGAAGCAGAAGCAAATGCTGAAGCGGATAAAGTACGCAAAGAAGAAGCTGAGTTACGCAACGAAGCAGACCAATTATTATTCCAAACAGATAAAACAATCACGGATCTTGGTGAACAAGTTTCAGAAGATGAGAAAAAATCAGTGGAAGATGCAAAAGAAGAATTGAAAGCTGCAATCGAAGCTGGTGAGTTAGAAGGCATCAAATCTGCTAAAGAAAAACTTGAAGGAATCGTTCAACCACTTGTGATGAAAGTTTACGAACAAGCGGCAGCGGCTCAGCAGGAAGCTCAAGGTGGAGAAGCAGGCGAACAACCTAAAGATGATGGCGTTGTTGATGCTGACTTTACTGAAGTAGATGACGATAAAAAATAATTCTAAACAGACAATTAAATAAGCAGAGTGCAGTCATGAACAAGACGCTTGTCTTTAAGACTATTCTCTACTTGATAAAACGTCCGTTTACTCAAGGTAGCCAAAGACCGTTTTCGGGCTTTGGCTATTCTTTTTGAAAAAACAAAAGCACAATGGTTAAGCATCTTTAATAAACGGAATTTACATGGTACAATACTATTTATGTGAAAAGAGCGGAGTTGATAATAATGGAAAAACGCGATTATTATGAAGTATTAGGTGTAAGCAAATCTGCTACAGCTGATGAAATTAAAAAAGCCTATAGAAAATTATCTAAAACATATCATCCAGACATTAACAAAGAAGCGGATGCCGATGCAAAATTTAAAGAAATCGCTGAAGCTTATGAAGTATTAAGTGATCCTCAAGCAAAAGCACGTTATGATCAATACGGACATCAAGATCCAAACCAAGGCTTCGGTGGCGGTGGAGGCGGTGGCTTTGGTGGTTTTGAAGACATCTTCAGCTCATTCTTCGGTGGAGGCGGCGGCGGTCGTCGTCGTGATCCGAATGCACCGCAAAAAGGGAATGACCTACAATATAGTATGACAATTAGTTTTGAAGAAGCTGTATTTGGTGCTGAAAAAGAAGTAGAAATCCCACGAGACGAAACATGTGATAACTGTCATGGTTCAGGTGCTAAACCAGGGACCTCTAAGAAAACATGTACAACTTGTCATGGTTCAGGTTCTGTTGAAGAAGCAGTTAATACACCGTTCGGTCAAATGGTCAACCGCCGTACATGTAAAACTTGTGCTGGTACAGGTTCAATCATTGAAGAAAAATGTAATAAATGCCATGGTCAAGGTACAATTAAGCGTCGTAAAAAAATTAAAGTATCGATTCCAGCAGGAATCGATGATGGTCAACAACTGCGTGTAAGTGGTCAAGGTGAAGCAGGGGTTAATGGCGGACCTACAGGGGATCTATATATTGTCTTCCGCGTAAGACCATCTGATAAATTTGAACGTGATGGCGATGACATTTACTATGAATTGAATTTAACATTTGCTCAAGCTGCTCTTGGTGATGAAATTGAAATCCCAACAGTTAAAGGCAAAGTGAAAATGAAAATCCCAGCAGGTACGCAATCAAATGAACGCTTCCGCCTAAAAGGAAAAGGAATTGAAAACGTTCAAGGATATGGTGTTGGTGATCAACATGTTATCGTGAAAGTAGTCACTCCGAAGAAAATGACTGAGAAACAAAAAGAATTACTACGTGAATTTGCCAATATTTCAGGTGATATCCCAGAGGAACAAAGCAGTTCACTTTTTGATAAAATTAAGAAAAAATTTAGAGATTAATTGGAGTTGATTGTAAGTGAAATGGTCGGAATTCTCGATTCATACGTCAAATGAAGCAGTCGATGCAATTTCCAATATTCTGCATGAAGCAGGAGCTAGTGGAGTTGTTATTGAGGATTCAAGCGATTTAGTAAAAGCAAGAGAACAAGAATTTGGTGAAATTTATGCTTTAGATCCAGTAGATTTCCCGGAAAACGGTGTAATCGTGAAAGCATATTTACCGATTAATAGCTTCTTAGGTGAAACGGTAGAAGATATCAAGCTTGCAATCAACAACTTGGCGACATTTGATATTGAGTTGGGTGCCAACAAAGTATCAACATGTGAAATCGATGAAGAAGATTGGTCAACATCTTGGAAGAAGTATTATCACCCAGTGAAAATATCTAATCGCTTTACGATTGTTCCAACTTGGGAAAACTACCAACCGGTCGATAGCGATGAATTAATCATCGAATTAGACCCTGGTATGGCTTTTGGTACAGGAACACATCCTACAACTGTCATGAGCCTCCAAGCCTTAGAGAAGCATGTTACGCAAGATACAAATGTCATTGATGTCGGCACTGGTTCTGGTGTATTGGCAATCGGTGCAGCTTTACTCGGTGCGAAGCATGTACATGCACTCGATTTAGATGAAATTGCTGTTCGTTCAGCAATTGAAAATGTCGAGCTCAATAAAGTATCTACTAAAATCGACGTTGTTCAAGGCGATTTATTAGATACTGTAAAAGAACCAGCAGAAGTCGTAGTAGCAAATATTTTGGCTGAAATTATTATGACATTTACGGATGATGCATTTACGATTGTAAAACCGGGCGGCATTTATATTACTTCAGGTATTATCGAAGCGCGTAAAGAGGATGTCAAAACATCTCTTGAAGCAGCAGGTTTCATAATCGAAGAAGTAATGATGATGGAAGATTGGGTAACAATCGTTTCAAGTAAACCAGCTACAAAAGAGGTCTAAGGCGATGCAAAGATACTTTTTTGATGGCAGCTATGAAAATGGACAAGCAACGATTACAGGTGATGATGCCAAACATATGATGAAAGTGATGCGCATGCGCGAAAACGATGAGATTATTATCGTGCACAATGCTAGCGCAACAGTGAACAAAATTATAACTTTCACAGACAATGATGTTGTCGTTGAAAAGACAACGACAAGTATTCCATCACCCGAACTCCCAATACAAGTTACAATCGCTTGTGGATTACCAAAAGGGGATAAGCTAGATCTTATCGTTCAAAAAGCAACAGAGCTTGGTATGTATGCTTTATTACCTTTTGAAGCACAGCGCTCCATCGTCAAATGGGATGCCAAAAAAGGCGATAAAAAACAACAAAGATTGCAAAAGATTGCAAAAGAAGCAGCTGAACAATCACATCGCACAATTATTCCGACTGTGCATGCATCTGTAAATTTCAAGCAACTTTTAGCAACAGCCAGTCAATTTGATGCCATTTTTATTGCTGACGAAGAAGACGCTAAGCTGACAAAAAGATTACGTTTAGTCGATCATGTGAAAAAAATTGCGCACTATCAAAATCTGCTCATTGTTTTCGGGCCAGAAGGTGGTATTGATCGTCATGAATCAACAGCCCTCTTGGAGATAGGGGCGACAACTGTCTCGCTTGGTCCGCGTATATTACGCACCGAAACAGCCCCCTTATACTTCTTATCTGCTCTATCATATGAGCTCGAATAACAAGTGAATTCTAAAAAGAGGCTGGGATGAAATCTTAGCCAAAATTAAGGGAATACCGCATATGTAATTGCGGTGTTCCTTTTTTGTCTGTATATTTATGGCTCTTTGTCAACTGACGTTGGTGAAGAGATTCAATTAAATAAGGTTGTATTATATATAGTGGGGGATCGAAATAATTCATGTTTTAGACATGTAGAAATAGTGGTACTTGTTTTTTGGCAGGAATCCTCATCATTTGTTTTAATCAAGTGATTAAAACAATGAAGAATGGGCAATCAGAAATGTTAAATAGTTTTATTTTTAGTTATTCAAAGGGCTTGTTAGAAGGAATTAATAACAAAATAAATATGTATGGTTATTTATAAACGATTTGATCGATTTAAAGCGAAAATTTCATTCATATTAACGGATAAAGAAGTTGGTTTACATCTGGGCTAAATGACAATCCAGTTTCATTCCCCCCAATATTTGGCGTAAAGCCTTATATAAAGAGCCGATCAGTTTGATGTGTAGAGAAAACACATAATAAAAAATGTAGTTAGCTCATAAATACATTTTATTATGTGAAAATTATGAGCATTCTGAATGATAGAAAAACTTATAATATTCACAATCCATAATTATCCAATAAATGAAAAAAAGATTTAAATTATTCTATTAAAAAATTTAAATAGGGTATAGTATAGAATCAAAGTAATAACTTTCAGGCATTTATGAATGATTACTTTGAAGGGAAAAAGTTACATAGAGGAGGCTGACGATGGAGAGTGTAATGACGAATCTATCAGATTTTATTGAATCACTAAATAATTATTTATATTCGTATGTGTTAATTGCATTATTGTTAATAACAGGCATTTTCTTTACTTTTAAGAGTAAAGGTGTACAATTTAGGCTTTTACCTGAGATGTTCCGTGTTTTAACGGATAAGGCAACGATCGAAGGAAAAGGGAAGAAAGGGGTTTCGTCTTTCCAAGCATTTACTGTCTCAGCAGCATCACGAATAGGTACAGGTAATATCGCAGGTGTCGCTACTGCCATTGCGCTGGGTGGACCAGGTGCCGTATTTTGGATGTGGGTAATGGCCTTGATTGGAGCGGGATCTTCGTTCGTTGAGAGTACATTAGCACAGCTTTATAAGGTGAAAGACGGGGATAACTTCCGTGGTGGACCAGCTTATTATATGGAAAAAGGACTCAAAAAAAGGTGGATGGGAATCCTTTTTGCAATTGCTATTACATTTTGTTATGGTTTTGTATTTAATGCGGTTCAAACAAATACTATTGCAGCATCGTTTGATGCAAGCTTTGGGATTGATAAAATTTGGATAGGCTTAATCGTAGCAACATTAACAGCCGTCGTTATTTTTGGAGGCATACAACGAATTGCAAGCGTGACACAATTTTTAGTACCAATCATGGCCATTGCCTATATCATTATTGCATTAATCGTTGTGATGATGAATATTACAGAAGTGCCGGCAATTATTAAATTAATCGTTTCTGATGCTTTTGGTTGGAAGGCTGGGGCTGGTGGGGCAATCGGTGTAGCGATTATGCAAGGATTTAAACGAGGATTATTCTCTAATGAAGCGGGGCTTGGTTCTGCTCCAAATGCAGCAGCTACCGCAAATGTTACGCATCCGGTTAAACAAGGGTTAATCCAAACATTAGGTGTTTTTGTCGATACGATTCTTGTTTGTACAGCTACGGCAATTATTGTGTTATTAGGAGATGCCTATTTACAAAAAGGTGCAGGGAATGACTCTCGAATAGATATTACGCAACAATCACTAGTGAGTCAACTGGGTGATTGGGCAGGGATTTTCCTAACGATCGCCATCTTCTTTTTCGCCTTTAGTTCTGTCATCGGTAATTATTATTATGGTGAAACAAATATTGAGTTTATAAAAAAATCAAAACGTGCACTCTTTTTCTATCGTATTGCCGTTCTTGCATTTGTCATTTTTGGTGCAGTGGCAAAAGTATCATTAGTATGGAATTTAGCAGATTTATTTATGGCATTTATGGCATTAATCAATTTAACAGCCATTTTAATGCTTTATAGAGTAGCCTTTAGATTACTCAAAAACTATATGGATCAACGAAAATTGGGTAAAGATCCCGTATTTAAGGCGAGTGATATGCCTGATTTAGATGAAATCGAATGTTGGAATGATGAGGATAAAATTACAGTAAGTAAAGTAGGAAAAACTGAAAAATAGAAATACGCGAAAACGCCTTCTTTTTCATTTACAATCATATATTTTAATGTTAAATTATTTAACGATAAACAATGTGATTGGCAATATGAGGAGGAATTATTATTATGGGTCGTGTTCAAGATAAAGTAGCATTAGTAACAGGAGCAGCATCAGGTATTGGGCTTTCAGCAGCAACATTATTAGCAAAAGAAGGCGCTAAAGTAGTGCTTGCAGATTATAATATTGAAGGTGCTAAAGAAGTAGCAGCAGCTTTAAAATTAGAAGGTTTAGAAGCAACAGCAGTATTCGTTAATGCATTGGAAGAGCAGTCGATTAAAGACGCTGTAGAATTCACTGTGGATACGTATGGTGCATTAAATATTCTTTATAATAATGTTGGTGGTACAAATGTTCGTAAAGATTTAGATATTGTTAACATGGATCTTGATGAATGGGATCGTACGATGGATATCAACCTTAAATCAGTTTTATTAGGTTCTCGTTTTGCCGTTCCTCATATGCAAAAAGCGGGCGGCGGTTCAATTATCAATACAGCTTCAATGGGTGGTTTTGCTTCTGATGCTATCCGTACTGGATATGGTACTTCTAAAGCAGGCGTTGTACATTTAACAAAATATATTGCAACTCAATATGGTAAAGATAATATCCGTTGTAACGCAATCGCACCAGGATTAATTTTAACGCCAGCAGCTATTAATAATCTACCAGCTAAAATGATTGAAATTTTTACAAAATATAACGCATTACCATACAATGGTGAAGCGGATGATATCGGTCACGCAGTAGTATTCTTAGCTTCTGATGAGTCTAAATTTATGACAGGTCAAACAATGCAAATTGAAGGTGGTCACTATATGGCTAACCCAACAATCGCAGATTTAAATGAATTTTTAACAGCGAATAACTAATCGTATTCAAGTGAATAACAAAGCTAGTATGTAGACAGATTTTATGTCATATGCTAGCTTTTTTTTTTAGGTCATAAGGTTTTAAAAAAGCAATCGTCTAATGACCATGCAATCTAGTTGAAAAAAGCTTATACTAGTAATATCTCATCATAGAGTAAACTTTAAAAGGATGTGATTAGTTGCGAAATTTGATGATTGCTATTTTAGTAGTTGCTGTAGTTATTCCAACTAGTATAGTCATTTTTCATAATCAACAAACGGCATCATCAGTAACCACCTTAGAAAATTCACAAAAAACTGTGTTAGTTGATACGCCAAAAAAAGAACCTACTGTGCAAAAAAAACTAGCAGTGGTCGATCAGCCACAGTCAACTACTGTGAAAAAACCTCAAATGCCGATAAAGAAAAAAGAGCGCGCGATGAGAATTGTCATTGATGCAGGTCACCAAAGATATGCTGACTATCGTTTAGAGCGCGTAGGACCGCAGTCGAATAAATGGCTACCAAGTATGCCTCCTAGTAGTTACGGCGTCACTACAGGCCAAGCAGAACATCAATTAACACTAGATGTAGCGAAGAATATGCAGCAGCAATTGAAGAAAAAAGGTTATGAAGTCTTTTTAACGCGACAGAAAAATGTTATTGCTTTAACGACGATGGAGAGAGCCAAAATCGCGAAGAAACATAAAGCGGATCTTTATATTAGCCTGCATGCGGATGGTGCAAGTAAACCAAATGCGCAAGGGATGTATATCATCATGCCTGGTAAGTCAAACCCGTATACAAAGCATATTTACAAAGAGAGTGCCCAAGTCGGTAAATCAATATTAAAAGCTACGAAGAAAAAATCAATTCCTACATATTTAAATGGTGAAAACTACAGCGCTGATTTAGCGACTCTCAACTGGTCTAG
The DNA here is from genome assembly GCF_003143975.1 of Kurthia sibirica. Classification (GTDB taxonomy): domain Bacteria; phylum Bacillota; class Bacilli; order Bacillales_A; family Planococcaceae; genus Kurthia; species Kurthia sibirica. The sequence continues at coordinate 48,304 of NZ_QFVR01000015.1, forward strand.
CATGCCTGTAGTTTTAGTTGAATTAGGCTATCTAAATAATGTGAAAGATGATCGCCGACTTGCGACTAAAAGTTATCAGCAAAAACTCTCAACGGGTCTAATTGTTGGAATCGATAATTATTTTAATAAAAAGTAATCACACTTGTTTTGTTCACAAAGCGGGTGTGAATTTTTTTAATTTCTGTAGAAAACTATTCATTTCATTTAATACATGCTATTCTATTGAAGAGGTACGTACATCTTATAAAAAGGGAGTTTTGACAATGACAAACAATATTGCAGCATTAATCGATCACACACTATTAAAACCGGAGGCAACACCTGAAGAAATTATTCAGCTATGTGCAGAAGCAAAGGAATATAAATTTGCCTCAGTATGTGTTAACCCTAGCCATGTTGCACTGGCAGCTACACAATTAAAAGGTGAGTTTTCTAAAGTTTGTACAGTCATCGGATTCCCATTAGGTGCATCGACAACAGAAACAAAAGCATTTGAAACAAAAGATGCGATTGAAAAAGGCGCTACAGAAATCGATATGGTTATTAATATGGGTGCATTACGTGCAAAACAATATGATCTGGTGTTACAAGATATGAAAGCAGTAAAAAATGCAGCAGGTAAATTATGCGTTAAAGTTATATTAGAAACATGTTTATTAACAAATGAAGAAAAAATTAAAGCATGTGAATTAGCTGTTCAAGCAGGTTTAGATTTTGTGAAAACTTCAACAGGATTTTCAACTGGAGGAGCGACAGTTGAAGATGTCGCAATTATGCGTAAAACAGTGGGGCCAGACCTTGGTGTGAAAGCTTCTGGTGGCGTTCGTAGCCTAGAAGATCTTGAAGCAATGGTTGCTGCTGGAGCGACTCGTATTGGAGCAAGTTCAGGTGTGAAGATTATGAACGGCTTAAAATCGGATTCTGAATATTAATTGCTCGGAACCCTTGACCCCTATACGAATATAGGATATAATTCGGTAGTAGACAACATTTATTGTTGTGATTTGACGTGTGTCGGAGGGAGGGAAAGAGAGATGTCAAAAACTGTCGTTAGAAAAAACGAATCGCTTGAGGATGCTCTTCGCCGCTTCAAACGTACTGTTTCTAAAAGTGGTACAATTCAAGAGGTAAGAAAACGCGAATTCTATGAAAAACCAAGTGTTAAACGCAAAAAGAAATCAGAAGCTGCTCGTAAACGTAAGTTCTAAGTTTTTAATAATTCCTAGACAATCCCTACGTTCAAAACACGCACTATCATGATTTATTTAAATTGCAAATGAACGAAAGTCTAGATGCCATTACGGTGTCTAGGCTTTTTTAATATGTAAATTATGGTTCTATTCTATATGTTGGGGTATTAAAACAATTCATGTTTTAGACAATTAGAAATAGCGAGAGCTTTCCGCCGACAAGTAACGCACTATTTATTTTCACTGTAGGTGAAAATAAAGGATTGCTTACCACTTGTTTTTCGGCAGGAGTCCTCGCTATTTCTTTTAATCATGATGAACATACCTAAAAATAGACAGAAAAAAGCACATAAAATGGTTTGAACGACTTACGGTTTTGTATTATAAGCGTCGGCGCTATGTCTGTTCTTGTGGAAAACGTTTTTCAGAAAAAACTTCTTTTATTGAACGTGATCAACGCTTTTCAAAAGAATGGCATTCATATAATCGGAACGTGTGAAAAGAATGCGTCATGTATTTTATAAACGAGAAGCACAATTAAATGAAAAGCAATTATGGAAATTAAATCGTTACCGTTCACTATCCTCTCAATTAAAAATGGCATATGAATTAAAAGAATCTTATTGTGAATGGTTTGATTGGGCCAAAAACGCGAATGATATGAACGAAATAAAAATGAAATTAGCCTGTTTTTATCGTAAGGTACCAGAGGTTAACATCCCAACTTTTAATCAAGTGATTAAAACGATGAAGAATTGGCAAACTGAGATTTTAAATAGCTTCGCTTTTGGTTATTCGAATGGCTTTTTAGAAGGTATTAATAACAAAACGAAAGTAATGAAACGACATGCATATGGTTATAAACGATTTGATCGATTGAGAGCGAAAATCTTACTAACATTAAAGTATAAAGAAGTTGGTTTACATCTAGGCTAAATGAAAAAGGTGAATGAAATTGAAAATCTAATTTCATTCACCCCAAGCTTTGACACAGAGTCTAAATTATTTACCCTATTTTGTTTCATATTTTCCATTTATTTGTTATTATCAAATAAAAACAAAGAAAATAACAGAAAACAGGAGGCGTCATATGTTAAAAAATATTCCGAGTATCCTTTCACCGGCATTATTAAAACTACTTATGGAGATGGGACATGGTGATCAAATCGTCATCGCAGATGCAAATTTCCCAGCTGCCTCATTAGCTCGGAATTTAGTAAGAGCAGATGGTCATGGCAGCGAGGCGTTACTAGCAGCCATTTTACAGCTGATGCCAATTGATACGTATAGTGAAAAATCTGTACTATTTATGCAGCATGGAAAAGAAGTTGCAACACCAAGAATTTGGGACAAATATGAGCAAATTATTCAAGATGCCAATGAACCACTATCAATTGGGCATATACCAAGATTTGATTTTTATAATTTGGCTAAAACCTGTTATGCAATTGTAGCAACAGGTGAAGAACAGTTATATGCGAACATCATTTTAACAAAGGGCGTATTACAAGGAGGGCTATAAATGTTAGCGACAGAAAGACATAAAAATATTATCAAAAATTTGCAGGAACACAGAATGGTTAAAGTGACTGAATTAAGTAAGACATTAAATGTAACGGAAGAAACAATTCGGAGAGATTTAGAAAAACTAGAATTGAAGCATAAACTTAAAAGGACACATGGCGGTGCGATTCCGATTGTAGATCGTGATGATGATGAAATCCCTTTTAGTGATCGTAAAATAATGAATAAAAAAGAAAAATTAGAAGTAGCTAAGAAAGCAGTTTCTTTAATTAATGAAAAAGATATTATTTTTTTAGATGCAAGTACAACGGCACTATATCTAGCGCGTTTTTTGCCAAATATGGATTTAACCGTATTAACAAACTCTATGCCTGTAGCCATTGAATTAGCGAAAAATCATAAAGTGAAAGTTATGTTAACAGGTGGTACCGTTTCTGAAAATTCATTATCCTTGGTAGGGCCAACAGCTATACGCTCTATTGAGCATTTTCATGTTGATAAAACCTTTTTTTCGTGTAAAGGTTTTGACAAAGAATGGGGAGTAAGCGATTCAAATGAACAACAAGCAAATGTAAAACGAAGAATTATCAAAAATTCAGACGAGGTTATTTTACTGATTGATCACAGTAAATTAGGACAAAAATCATTTGCCAATATTGATGATAAGAATGTATTAGACTATATAGTTGTTGATAAAGGAGCGAATATTGCTTTAGTCGAGAATATGCTTTCAAAACATACAAAAGTAATTATTTAAAATAAATTACAATAAATGTTGATTTTTGTATAATCTTTACATATAATCAACATTAACAAAGAAAAAACAACAAAAACAAAATTTAATTGAGGTGGGAAAATGAATAAATTATTGGAGATGCACAATATTTCTAAATCTTTTCCTGGTGTGAAAGCTTTATCAGATGTCTCACTTGATTTGAATCATGGGGAGGTTCTTGCACTTGTAGGGGAAAATGGTGCAGGAAAATCCACATTGATGAAGATTTTAACAGGTATCTATAGTAAGGATGATGGTGAGATTTTATATGAAGGAAAACCATTACAACTAACTTCACCGAAAGAAGCACAAGAAATGGGGATTTCAATCATACATCAAGAATTAAATTTAATGAAAGATTTAACAATTGCTGAAAATATTTTTATTGGACGTGAACCAAGAGGTATGTTTAATTTTTTTATTAAAGATCGAAAATTAAATGACATGACAAACGAACTTTTCGAAAAGCTTGCTTTAAAATTGGATTCCAAAACAAAAGTACAAAATTTAACAGTAGCCAAGCAACAGATGGTCGAAATTGCAAAGGCATTATCTTTTGATTCAAAAATTCTTATTATGGATGAACCGACTACGGCTTTAACTGATTCAGAAATTGATGTTCTTTTTGCCATAATTGAACAATTAAAAGAAAAAGGTGTGGGCATTATTTATATTTCACACCGCATGGACGAGCTTAAACGAATTTCTGATCGTGTCTTGATTATGAGAGATGGTCAATACGTAGATACGCTGGAAACAAAAACAACAGAAATATCAACCGTAATCAATAAAATGGTCGGTAGAGAAATATTTATAGAATCCAAACCAGAGAAATTTGATGACAATGAACAGATTGTATTAGAACTAAAAAATGTTGAAACGATGAAACAGTTAAAAAATATTAGTTTTCAATTAAAAAAAGGTGAAATTTTAGGTTTTGCAGGTTTGATGGGAGCAGGTAGAACCGAAGTAGCAAATGCAATCTTTGGAGTGGATCGACTAAAAAAAGGTGAAATTCATTTGAACGGTAAAAAGGTCACAATAAAATCACCAGCCAAAGCTGTGCAAAAAGGAATAGGATACTTATCAGAAGACAGAAAACATCTGGGATTACTGACAGATCTTGATGTTAAAACAAATATTATCATGTCTAATATAGAGAAAATTCAGAATTTTGGATTTATTAATGAAAATACTTCTAAAGAGATAGCAGAAAAATATGTAAAACAATTAAAAATCAAAACACCAAATGTTAATCAGAAAATAAAATTTCTGTCAGGAGGCAATCAACAAAAAATTGTCATTGCAAAATGGTTACTAAAAGATTGCGATATTTTAATATTTGATGAACCTACTCGCGGAATTGATGTTGGTGCTAAGGGAGAAATTTATAAATTACTCGATGAATTAGCTGAAAGTGGTAAATCAATTATTATGATTTCTTCAGAACTACCTGAAATTTTAAGAATGAGTCATCGAATTGTAGTGATGTCTGAAGGGAAAATAACAGGAATCTTAAAATCAGAAGAAGCATCACAGGAAAAAATAATGGAATTGGCAACGGCTTACCAAGCCTAAGTAAAGGGGGATTTTTAATGAAAGCGGATACAATAATTGAAGAGCATACTAAAAAAAAGTTTAATGTATCAGGTAATACCATTCAACAGCTTTTAGCTTTTAGTAGTTTGATTGTCTTGGTACTCTTTTTCACAATAGCCTCACCAAATTTTTTACAAACAGATAATATTATTGGTATTTTTCTCTCTACTTCTGTAACAGGGATTTTAGCTTTGGGTGCTACATTTGTCATTGTAACATCAGGAATTGATTTATCAGTTGGTACCGTTATGGCACTATCATCCGTCATGACAGGCATGATTGTCGTAAATGCTGATTTACCAATAATGGTCGGCGTAGTAGGTGGGATAGCTACTGGTGCATTTTGTGGCTTCATATGCGGGCTTGTTATTACGAAATTAAAAATACCGCCATTTGTTGCAACATTAGCAATGATGATGATTGCTAAAGGTTTAGCTCTTGTCATATCTAAAGCCTCACCAATCTACTTCACTGATAAACCTAACTTCTCAAAAATTTCGTTGGGCACATTACCGGGTACGTCGATCCCGTATGCAGTAGTTATCTTTTTTGCTTTAGGAATTATTGCAGCAATTTTATTATCTAAAACAGTATTTGGTCGATTTACAATTGCCATCGGTAGCAATGAAGAAGCAACTCGCTTGTCGGGTGTAAATGTAGATAGGTGGAAAATAATGGTTTATTCTGTTGCCGGGTTATTTACAGGTATTGCCGGTGTCATTATGGCTTCTAGATTAAATTCAGCACAACCAGCACTTGGTCAAGGTTATGAGTTGGAAGCAATTGCAGCAGTCGTAATCGGGGGAACTTCTTTAAGTGGTGGGAAGGGAACAATAGTTGGAACGTTAATCGGAGCATTAATTATGAGCGTCTTAACAAATGGTCTAAGGGTACTTTCTATACCGCAAGAATGGCAAACTGTTGTTGTTGGTGTAGTAATTATATTTGCAGTATTTATGGATATTTTGAGAAGAAGAAAAGAATAGCAAGTTTAGTACGGTATTAATCTTCAGTGATTGATATAAAAAAAGGGGGACTAATGATGAAGAAAAAAAGTTTATTTCTATCTAGTTTGTTAGCAGTTGCGATGATTTTAGGGGCATGTGGCTCTGATGAAAAATCAACAGGTGATAAAGATGCTGATGCTAAAAGTGATCAGCCTTATATCGCTATTGTATCAAAAGGTTTTCAACACCAATTTTGGCAAGCTGTAAAAAAAGGTGCTGAAAAAGCAGCAGATGAATACAATGTGAAAATTACATTTGAAGGGCCAGAAAGTGAAGCACAAGTAGATAAGCAAATCGAGATGCTTAAAGCAGCTTTGGATAAAAAACCACAGGCTATAGGTTTTGCAGCGTTAGATTCTAAAGCTTCTATTAATTTATTAGAAGAAGCAAAAAGTAAAAAGATCCCTGTTGTTGCGTTTGATAGCGGAGTAGAAAGCGATATTCCAGTTGCTACAGCTTCAACAGATAATGAAGCGGCAGCAGCATTAGCAGCAGATAAAATGGCTGAAGCAATAGATGGTAAGGGTGAAATTGCATTAATTGTACAAGATCAAACGTCTTTAACTGCAAAACAACGTCGAGATGGTTTTAAAAATCAAATTGAGAGTAAATATCCTGATATTAAAATAGTTGATATTCAATATGGTGGAGGAGATCATTTAAAATCGACCGATTTAGCAAAAACAATTATGCAAGCTCATCCCGATTTAAAAGGGATGTTTGGAACAAATGAAGGCTCTGCTATTGGTGTTGTGAATGCCGTACAAGAAATGAAGAAAACAGGAAAAGTGATAGTAGTTGGCTTCGACTCAGGTAAACAGCAACTTGATGCCATACGGAGTGGACTAATGTATGGGGCTGTTACACAAAACCCTGAAGGAATCGGTTATGAAACCGTTAAAGCAGCAGTTGAAACATTGGATGGAAAAACTGTCGACAAACAAATTGATACAGGATTTTATTGGTATGACAAAGAAAATATTGATTCTGATGAAATAAAAGCAGCGGTTTATGAATAATAGATAATTGTAAAACCTCAAAAGATAGTCAATAATGCGTGGCGTCTTTTGAGTTTTTTTAAAACGAATGAATGACGATTATTAAAAAATAAGTAAAAAATTAATTAGGGGAGGTTACTAAAGATGTCTCATGTAATAGAGCAATTAGATAAATATGCAAAAGAACTAGTGGCTTCAGGGTTAGTTGTTGGAGCAGGTGGAAATTTAAGTATGCGTGATGGTGACTATATGTATATCTCACCAAGTGGTTATGATTTAAAAGAAATAAAAAAAGAGGAGTGGGTGAAAGTACATATTATTTCTGGAGAAGTATATGGCTCTATTAAGCCTTCATCGGAATTACTTATGCACTTGGCTTGCTTTAGAGAAAATGAAGAAATAACAGCGGTCTTGCATGCGCATCCAACGTATTCAGTCAGTGTTTCTTCAACAGGTAAAGAAATACCTGCCCTATTCCCAGATTTCCCGGCAATGGTGAAGGATGTTGCCTATATTGATTATGTCATACCAACAACAGAACTATTGGCAAATGAAGTAGCAAATCATGCACAAAAGGCGCAAGTTATGGTGTTAAGAAATCATGGAGTCATAACGCTTGGTAAAACAATGAATGAAGGAAGCTTATTTTTTTATGCAATTAACAGAGGAATCAGCGAAGGTTTTTGCCATTAGCCAACTCTTTGGCGGTGCACGTCATTTAACGGAAGAAGAGTGTGAGGCACTTAGAAACTTATCCTCTGAAAAATTCCGTTCGAAGTTATTAAAAGAGTAGGAGGTAGCATAATGCGTGAAGTACTTGCTTGTGATCTTGGTGCATCAAGTGGGAGAGTCGTACTACAACAGTTTGATGGTCAAAAAATATATTCAAAAGAAATTCATCGTTTTGTGAATGGACCTGTTAAAAAACAGGAGCACTTTCGATGGGATTTTGAAGGCATTATGAATAATATTCAAACAGGTATTTTAAAAGCACCAAACACGGTTTCATCTATAGGTGCAGATACTTGGGGAGTCGATTTTGGCTTATTAAATGCCGAAAACAATTTAATCGCACAGCCTTTTTCATATCGAGACCCTTATTCCATTCCCTATCGAGAAAAAATTAATAGTTTACTAGCAGAGTTTACTTTATTCCAAAAAACGGCTAATGAAATTTCATCCATCAACACGATTTTTCAATTGATGGCCATTTCAGATAGGTATCCGACATTATTAGATTATGCGCATCATATATTAATGACACCCAATTTAATTGTCCATGCGTTAAGTGGTGAAAAAATCAATGAATTTTCCATTGCGTCAACATCTGGTTTAGTGAATATGCAGACGAAAAATTGGGATATAGCTATTCAAGAGAGAATTTTTGGTAAACAATTACCACTATGTAATATTGAATTACCACACCAAATAGTTGGTCATTTTAATCAAAAAATCAAAGTTGCTTTAGTGCCAGGGCATGATACTGCTTGTGCCTTATCAGCTTTTCCAATTAAAAAGAAAGATACGTTATTTATAAGTTTAGGAACGTGGGGACTCATTGGTAAAGAGGTCGAGCAAGCCATCGTTTCAGAAGCAGCATTTTTAGGCGGTTTTACGAATGAAGGTAATAGTGAGGGGCATTATCGTTTTCAGAAAAATGCAATGGGCTTTTGGATTATGCAAAAATTACGTGAAGAGTGGGCAATCAAAAAACAAACACTTACGCACGCTGAAGAAGAAATTGAACTTGTGAAATACACAAAATTCGAATCGATCATAGATCCAGAACATCCAAGTTTTTTTAATCCAGTAAATATGACAGAAGCGATTCAAACATACTGTCAAATGACAAATCAACATATACCAGTTGAAATTGGTGAGTTTTTAAATTTATTCGTTAATAGTATTGCCTTATCATTCAATCATATTATTGAAGATATGAGAACGATTACGAAGGAATCTATAGAAGAAATTATTATTGGTGGAGGTGGAGCAAATCATGTCACACTTTGCCAAAAAATAGCAAATAGTACTGGGATTCTACTGTATACGGGTCCTTCAGAAGTAAGTTCGATTGGCAATGGTATTTCTCAATTAAGAGCATTAGGTGAGATTCAATCCTTGCAAGAAGGACGTGAAGTTGTGCGAAATTCATACACTTCGAAAATATATGAGCCCCAGCACTCTTTAATTTGGAAAGAAATGAATGAAAAATATAAAAAAATTATCGGAGGAATTCAAAATGACGAAAAGGTATTTGAATGATTTACCGAAAATTGGTATAAGACCAGCAATCGATGGTAGAAGAAATGGTGTTCGAGAGTCATTGGAAAAAACAACGATGGCTATGGCGCATGCAACAGCACAATTTTTAACAGAAACGCTACGTTATTTTAATGGGCAACCTGTGGAAGTGGTCATAGCAGATACATGTATTGGTGGCGTTGCAGAGGCGAATATGGCAGCTGAAAAATTTCGTAAAGAAGGTGTGGGTGTTTCAATCACCGTAACACCTTGTTGGTGCTACGGTAGTGAAACAATGGATATGGATCCACACACACCAAAAGCTATCTGGGGATTTAATGGTACGGAGAGACCGGGTGCGGTTTACTTAGCAGCCGTACTTGCAGCACATAATCAAAAAGGTTTACCAGCATTTGGTATCTACGGCGAAGATGTCCAAGATGCCGGAGATCAAACGATTCCACAGGATGTCCAAGAAAAATTATTACGTTTTACAAAGGCAGCTCTTGTTGTTGCCATGATGAGAGGAAAATCTTATCTGTCAATCGGATCAGTATCTATGGGGATTGCTGGGAGTATTGTGAAAGATGACTTTTTCCAAGAGTATCTTGGTATGCGTAATGAGTCCATTGATTCAACTGAATTACTACGTAGATTAGAACTGGGTATATATGATGAAGAGGAATTTACACATGCCTACAAATGGGTGAAAAAGAATTTTACAGTAGGTAAGGATCAAAATAAAGAAACATATAAACGTTCAGAAGATAAGAAAGAGGAAGATTTAAAAACATCCATTAAAATGGCAATAATCGGTCGTGATTTAATGATTGGCAATAAAAAACTTGCAGACAAAGGATTCATAGAAGAATCTATGGGTAGAAATGCACTAATTGCTGGTTTTCAAGGGCAAAGACAATGGACAGATCACTATCCAAATGGTGATTTTATGGAAACTATTTTAAATTCATCTTTTGATTGGAATGGCAAGCGAGCACCTTTTTTAATGGCTACAGAGAATGATAGCTTAAATGGTGTAACGATGGCTTTTGGGCATTTACTAACAAATACTGCACAGATTTTTGCAGATGTACGAACGTATTGGAGTCCAAAAGCTGTTGAAAGGGTGACTGGTTCAGCTCCGACTGGAAAAGCATCAGCTGGTTTTATTCATTTGTTAAACTCTGGTGCTGCAGCACTTGATGGTACTGGACAGCAAAATATTGATGGGAAACCAGTATTAAAACCATTTTGGGAGATTACGGATGAGGAGGTAGCCAGTTGTATTGAAGCTACTCAATTACGTCCAGCGTCAACTGAGTATTTTCGCGGTGGTGGTTTCTCAACCGATTTTACTACAAAAGGAGATATGCCCGTAACCATTGCACGTCTAAATATTGTAAAAGGTCTGGGACCAGTTTTACAAATAGCTGAAGGTTTCACAGTAGAACTGGATGATCATGCCCATTTATTATTGGATGAACGAACAGATCCAACTTGGCCAACAACTTGGTTTGTTCCAAACCTAACAGGTGAAGGTGCTTTCACCGATGTGTATAGTGTTATGGCTAACTGGGGTGCAAATCATTGCGTTATGAGTTATGGCCATGTCGGGGCCGATTTTATTACATTGGCATCCATGTTCCGTATTCCCGTGAATATGCACAATGTCCCAGCTAAAGATATTTATAGACCAAGTGCATGGGGGATGTTTGGTACATCACAGATAGAACAAGCGGATTATGGGGCATGCAAAGTCTTTGGACCTCTTTACAAATAGGAGGGATTGGTTATGTACAGTATAGGTGTAGATTTTGGAACGGCATCATGTCGTGCCATTCTTTATAATAGTTATTCAGAAAAGACAATTAAAACAGTTAGTTATTATTATAAAGATGATGAAATGATAGGGAATTTACAAAATAGCATAAAAAAAGAACAACAAATTCTTCAAGATCCACAACAGTATATCGACGGATTAATCGCAGTTGTGACGACATTGATGAACGATCAGCTAATCGATAAAAAACTAATTGTAGCCATGGGCATTGATTTTACGAGTTGCACTTGTTTACCTGTGGATAAAAATTTTATGCCCTATAGTCAAGTGCCTATTTTCAAAAACGAGCCAAATGCATATGCTAAATTATGGAAAAGTCATAGCGCACAAAAAGAAGCAAATCATATTAATGATGTATTAAAAGATGAATTACTATTGTCCCGTTATGGTGGTAGCATTTCATCTGAATGGTTGTTACCAAAACTATTGGAAGTAAAGAATGATGCACCGGCACTTTTTAAAGAGATGGACCTTTATATTGAAGCCGGAGATTGGCTGGTATCAAAATTGACAAATACGATTAGTAGAAGTAGTTGTCATGCTGGATTTAAAGGTTTATGGGAAAAGAAAAATGGTTATTTATCACAGCGCCTTTTAAATGATATTGATAGTGATTTTTCAACAATATATGACACAAAATTAAGAGGTACTGTTCAATCTGTTGGGACCATTGCTGGTACTTTATGTGAAGAATTTAGTGAGTTGTTAAATTTACATGATCAAGTAGCTGTTAGTGTGAGTTTAATAGATGCCCATGCAGCAGTTCCAGGGGCAAAAATCAGTACACCGGGTGTGTTACAGGTTGTTATGGGTACATCTACATGCCATTTGTTATTAAGTGAAGAAGAATGTATTATTCCAGGCGTCGCTGGTGTTGTTGAGGATGGTATCTTACCAGGATTATATGCTTATGAAGCAGGGCAAGCTGCAGTGGGAGATTTATTTGCTTCCTTTATTCAAGAGCAACTGCCTCCAAAATACAGCGAGGCCGCTCATGAAAATAATCAAAATATATATGATTATTTAAATTCTATAGCAGAAAAAGAACAACATAAAGAACATGGTTTAGTCATTTTAGATTGGCATCATGGCAATCGGTCACCCTATATGAATCAACAACTATCGGGTGTTGTCATAGGTGAAAAATTGTCGACTACAGCAATTGATCGCTATCGAGCGCTGCTTGAATCTACAGCATTTGGGACACGTCAAATTATCGAATTATTCACGAATCATGGTGTAGCAGTCAATGAAATTATTTTTACAGGGGGGATTCCGCTGAAAAATGAATTTTTGATGCAATTATATGCAGATGTTTTACAACGCCCGATTCAAGTGATTTCTGTACCAGAAATACCGGCAGTTGGTGCTGCGAGATTGGCTATACAAGCTAGCGGAAAGAGTACCAACAGAGACAACAGTAAAGTACAAAGTAAGGTATATCAAGCAACTAAAAATACGTATGAAGAAAAGTATACGTTATATCAAAAATTGGGTGAAACACTTCATAAGGATGATGTGATGAGAATGCTGTTCAGTATGCAAAATGAGGGGGATTAAAAATGGTTGAATTATTATGGGAAGAAAATAATGGTATCGAAAAAGATACTATTGAAGAATTGACTTATCGTTCCAATTTAATTGGCTCGGATAGACGTGTTTGTAATTGGGGAGGAGGGAATACTTCTTTCAAAACTACGGCAAAAAACTTTAAAGATGAAGAAGTTACTATGATGTGGGTAAAAGGAAGCGGTTCAGATTTAGCCACGATGAATGCGACAAATTTTACGGCATTAAATTTGGATGATTTATTAGAATTACAACAAAGAGAAACTATGTCGGATGAGGAAATGGTAGCTTATTTAGAGCATTGTATGATTAATAAGAATGATCCTCGTGCATCAATCGAGACATTACTACATGCATTTCTCCCATACAAACATATAGATCATACACATCCGGATGCAATAATTAGTATTTGTTGTGCACCAAATGGTCGCGCTATCGCGAAGGAAATTTATGGAGAACGTTTTGTATGGGTACCCTATATTCGACCAGGCTTTACATTATCAAAAATGATAGCGGAGGCCGTACAAAATAATCCAAATGCTGAATTAGTGTTAATGGAAAAGCATGGTTTAGTTGTTTGGGGAAATACGGCACTTGAATCATATACAAAGACGATTGAAGTAATCAATGAAGCTCAAAACTATCTTGATCACGCAATGAAAAAAAAGGAATTATTTGGTGGGCAATTAGTGGCCCCCCATAAAAACCCACTACAAATACTTGAAACGATTTTGCCGATTATTCGAGGTGAGGCATCAAACTATGAACGTCTCATCGCCAATTATGATAGGTCCGAGGAAGTACTTGAATTTGTAAATAGTGTAGAGGCTAAAAATCTGAGTGCAATTGGTGCAGCTTGTCCAGATCATTTAGTCCACACAAAAATGACGCCATTATTTATAGAATGGGACCAAGACGAAGCAACAATCGAACAGGTAATTCGTACAGGCATTAAACAATATCAACAGCAATATATCAAATATTTTGAGTTGCATAAAGGGCCTAATGATAAAATGTTTACCCCATCGCCTCGCGTGATTTTAATTCAAGGGATTGGCATGGTGAATTTAGGAAAGGATAGCAAGTCATGCTTTATAAGTAATAGTTTATATCATCGAGCAATTGTCGTAATGAAAGGATCTTATGCATTAGGTGGTTTCACATCATTATCTGAAGCAGAATCATTTGCAATTGAATATTGGCCTCTTGAATTATACAAGCTTAGCTTAGCACCTAAAGAAGGCGAGTTTTCTCGTCAAATTGCATTTGTGACGGGTGGTGCTGGAGGAATAGGTAGTGAAACATGCAGAGAATTTGCTAGAGGTGGCGCTCATATTGTATTAGCCGATTTAAATTTAGAAGGTGCCCAAAAAGTAGCGCTGTCTATTAATGAACAATTTGGTGACAATCGAGCAATTGCTATTAAAATGGACGTGACAAAAGAGGAAGAAATTGTAGAAGCTTTTCGTCAAACGATCTTAACATATGGCGGCGTCGATATTGTTGTAAATAATGCAGGTTTAGCAACATCCAGTCCATTTGAAGATACAACATTGGATGAGTGGAATTTAAATATGGCAGTTCTTGGAACGGGTTATTTCCTTGTTTCTAGAGAAGGATTCAAAATTATGAAGATGCAAGAGCTTGGTGGGAATTTTATTTTTGTAGGTTCTAAAAACTCAATTTACGCAGGAAAAAATGCTGCCGCCTATAGTTCTGTTAAAGCATTAGAGACTCACTTAGCACGATGTATTGCCGCTGAAGGAGGCGATTATGGCATTCGTTCAAATTCTGTATTGCCAGATGCTGTCTTACAAGGATCGGCAATTTGGGGGTCAAAATGGCGGGAAGAACGAGCAGCTGCATATAAAATCGACCCTGATGAACTTGAAAATCATTATAAGGCAAGAACCGTGTTGAAGGAAAATATTTATCCGGCAGACATTGCAAAATCAATCGCCTTTTTTGCCTCACAAGCTTCCTCTAAAACAACTGGTTGCATGCTAACAGTTGATGGTGGAGTTGCGGCAGCTTTTACGAGATAGTGTAGTATATTGTATAAAAAGATGGCCTGAGACAAACGTATTTTCAACAGAAAAAATCCCGTATGATTTTTCGAAATCATACGGGATTATTCATTTTCGAAAAACGCTTTTCGCGGACATGGTTTCAAACGCCTTGTCACTGCGTTCCTGTGGGGTTTTCTGTGCGTTCAATTGATTTGATTATTTGTATGAGAGACATACTATTTTTGTTCTGTTCCAGGCTCATCTTTTTATACAATAGAAAAAACTGTCCAACAAGAATATAATAGCAGCCAATCTTTCGTGACAGAAAGGGGATTATAAACTTATTAAGACAGTAATATGAGGGTATGTTATGTAGGCGTTAAGAAACTTCTTTTTTTCCTAACTCGATACCCTTTAAAATATACCAAATAACAATACCCATCAAAATAACGGCAAGGCCACTTGTAAATGGATTTGGTTGAGACATAATTTTATTTAGAAAACTTTTGAAGACGGGAATGCTTGTTAGTTCAAAAAATGATGCAATTAGAGTAACCCAAGCACCAACGCCAAGGAAAAAAATCCAATTTTTTTTCAAAACTCATCGCCACCTTTTCTTTATAAATTGATAATCCCATTTTACATCTAAATAAGCAACTTGCCAATTGTAATGCATGAAATGTCATAATTGTTATATAAAAAAGAAAGATAAATTACTTATTTTCCAGTTAATTGTATCGTTAGCATCTACCTTATAAAATGAATAGTTTATATATTCCAACTACTTCGATAGCTCGTCCTACGCATGATTATTCTTTCTATGGTTTAATAGTAGTTAGAAGATGATGGGATTTAAAATGAGGTGTAGCGATGTTGATGACGATATTATGGATAATTAGCTTATTGGTGATCAGTATTATTGTTTATATTGTAACAGGCCGTTTAATCGGCACAAAATTAAATATGATTAAAAGAATGGTCGCTGTTATTTTAAGTGTAGCGATTACTTCAAGCGTGTATTGGTACGCATATTTACGTTTTACGAATTTCCCAAGTACAGCAGGACAAGAAGAGTCGGCTTTTTTTACAACGGCTGTTTGGATTGCGAGTATGTTATTAATCACGATGCTAATCCAACTGGTGTTGGAACTTTTTGATGCGGGTCATTTGAGAAGTAATCTGCAAAATGAGCAAGCAAAACAAAACATGTTTGTGAAGCTTATTAGCAGATGGCGCATGCAAAGAAGATTGGCCTCCGTATTACGTATTGCCGTCAAGCATGGCATTGGTCAAGCGATTGGTTTTCGAAGAACTTCAGAAGGTGAGCGAAGTTTTGCCCGCTCTTTTCGAATGATGTTAGAAGAAAGTGATGGACTTTTTATTAAATTTGGTCAAATGTTATCGACGAGAAAAGATATTCTATCAGAAGCACTTATTGAGGAACTATCTCAATTACAAGAAAATGTTAAACCAATGACAAATCAACAAATTGAAACACGTTTACAAGCAGCGTACGGCAAGAATTGGCAACAAAAGTTTACAAAATTTAATATGGAACCACTAGCCTCTGGTTCTATTGGCCAAGTTCATGAAGCCTTATTATTTGAAAATCATGAAAAGGTTGTCGTTAAAGTATTGCGTCCAGATATAACAGAACTATTGAAAAATGATTTAGATATTTTAATTAATTTTGCAGCATGGTTAAATGAAGAATCGCTATGGGCAGAAAATCTAGGCTTTTTAGATTTAGCGACTAGTTTTGCAAATAATATGAGAGAAGAAATCAATTTTGATATAGAGTTGCGAAATATGGAACAAATTTCAAATGCGCTAAAGCAAGTTGATTCAAATGTTCAAATACCAAAAGTTTACCCTGAAGTAAGCGATTCGACTATTTTAGTAATGGATTATGTAGATGGTGTCAAAATAACAGAAGCTAAGGATGTATTGGCTGTCAGAGGTCGATCACAGCAAGATGTATTAGCAGAGTTATTTACAAGCTTTTTACATCAAGTACTCGTCGCCGGCGTTTTTCATGGTGATCCTCACCCCGGAAATATTCATGTTTTAAAAGAGACAGGGCAGGTAGCTATGCTTGATTTTGGTGCAGTCGGTCGTATTGGAGCGAAGGAACAACGGGGATTAACTTTGTTGTTCATCGGCTATCATCGTAGAGATCCAAAGGTATTCATCGAGGCAATACGACATCTTGTAGAAGATGAAAAACACTTGTCGGATAAGTCATTTGAACAAGACATCGAACAACTTTTAGCACGCCTAACATATTTAGATCATGTATCTACGACTGAACTTGTGCAATCTATTTTTACGATCATTCAAAATCATCATATGAAATTGTTTCCAATGGTAAGCGTAGCGATGCGCGCGCTCATTATTTTAGAAGGAACCATTAAAAGTGTGTCACGAGATTTTGATGCCTTTGCTTATGCATCGAAGTTTGCAGGTTCGCAAATAACAATGAAAAATGTTAAAGCAAAAGCCGAAGAATTTAAGAAGACATTACAAGAAGAAGTTGTGATGATGTTACCTGTTTTACGTGATCTTCCACGACGTTTAGACCACTTTACGAGAAATTTAGAAAAAGGTGAAGTAAAAGTTGCGATGGATTTCACTTCCAATACAGCTAATAAGGCTTTTATGACAAAATGGCTTTCGCAGTTTATGTTGTTATTAGTCGGTATTACTTTTGGTGGACTATCCGTAGCAATCTTGGCAATTGCACAGTTTATGAGTGGAACGATTACGATTTATTTAAATACCGCAGCATTTATCGGATTATTCCTAAGTTTAATTATATTAGTGCGATTATCATTACAGGTAATCAGAGAATCAAAAAGAATTCAAAAATAGTGAAAAAAATGAAACCATTTAACTTTTCTTCCGTAGAATAGGTGACGAAAGTTATTTGGATTAGCGCAGAGGTGATAAGATGTTAGACTCGTTCGTTGGATTTATTACAGATCCAGTTGTCGTTATGATTTTACTTCCTATTATTAGTTTGTCGTTAGTGTCTTCACTATTTTCACCAGGTATAGGAATTGGTGGGATTGTTGGCTCGATTTTACTACTTGTCTTTTTTATTGGACATTCTCTAGCAGGCTTTGCAAATTTTTGGACAATAATACTATTCGTAATTGGTGTGTCGTTTGTTTTTTTAGAACTACTTGTACCAGGGATGGTTGTAGGATTTATTGGTCTAATTGCTATCGTAGGTAGTATACTTTATTCAGGTGCTGATTTTATCTGGACGGCGTATGCAATAGTCGTAGCGATATTAGCTGCAATAATAGGGATGGTGGTTTTAGTGAAGATTTTCGGTAAAAAGATGTCTGTATTAAGTCGTATGGTACTATCAGATGCTACAGATACTGAAAGCGGATACGTGTCAAATGTAAACAGAACTGAGCTTCTTGAAAAAGAAGCGACGACGGTAACTGCGTTAAGACCTTCGGGTGTAGCCATGCTCGAAGGAGAAAGACTAGACGTTGTTTCAGAAGGTAGTTTTATAGATGCTGACAAAGTTGTTGTCATCATCAAAGTAGAAGGCTCACGTATAGTCGTTCGTGAGAAAAAATAGTAGGGGGCAATCAAATGGATACAGCAGTTTTAACAAGTGGTATGATTACAGCAATTATCGTCGTAGTCGTAGCGATTATTTTATTAGCAATTCTTTTCACTTTTGTGCCAGTTGCGCTATGGATTTCAGCATTAGCAGCGGGCGTTAAAGTAAGTATTTTCACATTGATTGGTATGCGTTTACGCCGCGTTATTCCATCACGTATCGTCAATCCTTTAATCAAAGCACATAAAGCAGGAATTAAAGCTTCCATTAACCAATTGGAAAGTCATTATTTAGCCGGTGGTAATGTTGACCGCGTCGTGAATGCGCTAATCGCTGCGCATCGTGCGAATATCGAGTTAACTTTTGAACGTGCAGCGGCTATTGATTTAGCAGGTCGTGATGTATTGGAAGCAGTACAAATGTCAGTAAATCCAAAAGTGATTGAAACACCTTTTATCGCTGGTGTTGCAATGAACGGGATCGAAGTAAAAGCAAAAGCGCGTATTACAGTTCGTGCAAATATTGATCGTCTTGTCGGTGGTGCTGGTGAAGAGACAATTATCGCCCGTGTAGGTGAAGGGATTGTTTCAACAATTGGTAGCGCTAAAGGTCATACACAGGTTTTAGAAAATCCAGACATGATTTCTCAAACTGTTTTAGCAAAAGGGTTAGATTCAGGTACAGCTTTTGAAATTCTATCGATTGATATTGCAGATGTTGATGTCGGTAAAAATATCGGTGCAGAATTGCAAATTGAGCAAGCTGAAGCAGATAAAAATATTGCACAAGCAAAAGCAGAAGAACGTCGTGCAATGGCTGTAGCAAATGAGCAAGAAATGGTTGCAAGAGTACAGGAGATGAAGGCAAAAGTTGTAGAAGCAGAAGCAGAAGTACCAATGGCTCTTGCAGAGGCTTTCAAATTAGGTAATCTTGGTGTAATGGATTACATGAACTATCAAAATGTTCAAGCAGATACAAGCATGAGACAATCGATTAGTAAAATGGATAAAGGTTCAAATAAAGGCGAAGAATAATACTTTCAAAGTATTTCCGTAAGGAGGTTGACATATGGAAGGATTAATCATTTTTGCAATTGTATCATTGGTCGGCTTTTTCTTAAAAAAGGGTAAGGATGAAGAAGTTAAAGAGAGCAATAAGCAAATGCCTACAATGAATCAAAGTCCAAGTAAACCGAGTGAGAAATCTTCACAGCCACGTACAAAAAGCTTAGAAGATTATATGACGAAGGTTGCTCAAGAAATCGAGAAAAAAGTTACTCAAACTTCAAGCAGAACGACTAACCGCCCTTCAATGGAGCGTCAAATACCACCTGCGGAGGAATCGACAGAAGATTCGAAACCAGCACGTGAGATGTCGCGAGAAACATCAAAACGTCAAGTGGCAAAAAGAGAACTGTCAAAACGGGAACTGTCAAAAGAGTCGAGTAGAGGTTCAAGCTCGATCTTGACCAGATCCCATGCGTTACAAGCAAAAAGAGAAAAAACATTAGAAGCGTCGAAGCATCATAATACATCTGGTATTTTCCCAAATAATACGCAGGAATTAGCGCAGGCGATTATCATGTCAGAAATACTAGCACCACCCGTATCAAAGCGTCGTTAATACGCGCTGTCTAAAAACACTTAGCTGAAAAGCTAAGTGTTTTTTTATGGTTAGGTTTTTCAAATAATACACTCTCTGCAGTAGCTGCGAGCTTGTGGAAAGCATTCGTCCGAAACGAAGCGAGGGAGAAGGCTGGAGCCGTGCCCGCGAAAAGCGTCCGCCAAAACGGAATCAACGGCTACGAGGAAAAGCGAGGACAGGAACGAATTTCGTTCCTGTCCTCGCTTATCTGTGCATAAGTGGACTTTTTCAGTGCCCTCGATTTGACGTAGAACTTTTTTATCGATGCGTATGACATTGATTTGACAGGAGATTCGCATTTGAACTAGTGAAAAAAAGCAAACAATTATTTCACTTGATTGTAGTTTTTTTAAATTAGTGGTGCATTATAAACAATATATACAAATAAAACGACATACAATTGTTAAGAATTCATTAATTCCACTGTGTTTTCTGCAAAATTTTTGCACGAATCGAAACGGAATGATAAGCTAGAAATGTAGAATTGTTATTATTATACAGACAATAATATGTAGCGATGTAATCGGATTTTGTATAAAAAGTTATACGCTACTAGAGGAGACAAAACATGACTGAACAACAACCAATTCAGCTTACGTTAAGAGATCCGAACGAAGCGGTAATGCTCCTAGGCATTTCCGATGCGAACTTGAAGCTAATTGAAGAATCATTCGACATTCAGATTATTACACGGGGCGATGCAATCGTCATTGTCGGAGAAGAGTCAAATAAAGAAGATGCGGCAGCACTTGTCGAGCAATTACTCTTCGTCATTCGAAAATCGATTAATATTAATCAGCGTGATGTATTGTCTGCAATTGAAATGTCGAAATCAGGTACGATTGAATACTTCTCGGAACTGTATGATGAAGAAATTGCACGTAATACAAAAGGGAAGATCATACGTGCAAAAACAATTGGTCAGCGAAACTATATTAAGGCAATAAAAAATAAAGACCTCGTTTTTGGTATTGGTCCCGCAGGTACGGGTAAAACATATTTAGCTGTTGTTATGGCAGTCGTAGCATTAAAAAATAATGCAGTAAAGCGCATTGTCCTTACGAGACCAGCAGTTGAAGCAGGCGAAAGTTTAGGCTTTTTACCTGGAGATCTAAAAGAAAAAGTAGATCCATACTTACGACCACTTTATGATGCATTACATGATGTCTTAGGCTTGGAACAAACGACACGAATGATTGAGCGTGGCACAATTGAAATAGCACCTTTAGCGTATATGCGGGGGCGGACACTAGATGATGCCTATGTTATTTTAGATGAAGCTCAAAATACGACAAAAGCACAGATGAAAATGTTTTTAACACGCTTAGGTTTTAACTCGAAAATGATTATTACCGGCGATAAAACTCAAATTGATCTCCCGAGAGGTTTAGCTTCTGGGTTAACACATGCAGAATATTTATTGCGTGATGTTTCGGGTGTATCATTCCAAATATTGGAGACGGGCGATATTGTTAGACATCCACTTGTAGCGAAAATTATTGAAGCATACGAACATGAAGCAACTGAACAATAAAAGAACGTCCAAAACGCGTCTTTTTTCATGGCGCGTTTTTATTGTATTAAATGAGGAAAAGTAGTTCGATTATACGCCATTTAGGGTATTTATACATAATGAGGGGTGAAAAATATGACAGCTTTTATTACGAAGCTTTTAAAGATTATACGCTTTCCGATATTACTAGCTTCGGTGCTGTTAATCACCGGTGTTTTACAATATTTACTTATGTCTAATGATGTGAAAGGGCAGCACTACGACTTAAAGCTCTTTCAAGTTTCACCTGAAACGATTCGTTCTGTTAAAACTGTAGAAGATACGGAAAAGACGAAAAAAGATCGAGATGCAGCAGCAGAAGAAGTAACACCGGTTTACATGTATTCGGAGGAAAAAGGTAAAAATCAAGTCTCATTAGTCAATACATTTTTTGACTATGTCGTTGAAAATCAAAGTAAAATAAAAGGTGAATCTGTTAAAGTTAAACGTAAGGAACTAGATAAGCAAACGACGGCTTTGAAAAAAGATTTAGCCAATTTAGCGGAAGATTTTCCGGGTGTGAAGCTCACAGATACTGATTTGCACGTATTGTTAAAAGCATCTTCAACTGAAATTAAACAAGCTCGAAATGATATTGTTCGAGCAGTGACTGATCAAATGTCAGTACCGATTCGAGAAGATCAATTAGCAGATGCCAAAGCAACAGTTGAACGGAATATCCGGTACAGTTCGAGCTTCCCTGAAAAACTCAAAGGGATTGGCATTCGCATAGCGCGCAATGCACTGATTGTCAATGAGACAAAAGATGAAAAGGCAACAAAAGAAAGAATTGAACTTGCACGTTCAAATGTTGATCCTACACGCATTTTACAAGGTCAAATAATCGTCCAAGAAGGTCAAGTGGTCGATCGCGCAATTTACCATCAATTGGAATTAACAGGGTTATTATCGACGCATCAATCAAAAAAACCAATGTTTGGATTAGCGTTACTTATTTTGTTACAGATGATCTTCCTGTTTTCATTGTTCCGCTCAAATAAAGATAAAACCGATATTATTAAAACACGAGATGTATTCATTACATCCATAGTGTATTTAGCTTCGATTGCAACAATGGAACTTTTCAATATATTAGAAGGGGAATTTGAAGTGATTATAGGTTTCCTTTTCCCAACAGCAATCGCACCATTATTGCTCCGAATTTTAGTAAGTGAAAGAACAGCAATTCTTACGACTGTTATGCTTGGCTTATCAGCAGGAATCATATTCCAAGAAGGCTATTCAACGGTGATTCAAATGGAAGTAGCCCTCTATATTATTATTGGTGGTATGGCGTGTATTATTTTTACACGACGTATTGAAAATCGCTCAAAAATCTTGCAAACGAGTTTCCAAGTAGCGGCAATTAATATTTTATATATTGCTTTTTATCTCTTATTAACACAAACAAATTATGAAGCAAAAGAACTGACGTACTACTTAATTGCAGCGATTGTATCCGCTCTTGCTTCTGGGGCATTTGCGATTGGCATCTTACCATTCCTTGAGTCAGGATTTGGCATAATTTCAAGCTTTAAGCTTATCGAATTGTCCAATCCGAATCATCCTTTATTAAAAAAGATACTCATGGAGGCACCAGGGACGTATCATCATAGTATTATGGTTGCAAACTTAGCTGAGGCAGCATGTGAAGCAGTTGGAGCAAATGGTTTACTGGCAAGGGTTGGCTGTTATTATCATGACATCGGTAAAACGGTAAGGCCTGGATTTTTCGTAGAGAACCAGATGAATGGTTTTAATCCTCATGACCAGTTGCCACCAGACGCATCTAGCGATATAATTATTTCTCATGTAGCTGATGGCGTAAAGATTTTAGAAAAGCATAAAATGCCAAAAGAAATCATAGATGTAGCACAGCAACACCATGGTACAACGCTTGTGAAGTTTTTCTATTTTAAAGCGAAGGAACTGGATGACACAATTGATGAAAATAAATTTCGTTATGCAGGACCTAAGCCGCAAACGAAGGAAAACGCCATTATTTGTGTAGCAGATAGTGTTGAAGCGGCGGTTCGGTCATTAAAAGAACCCAATGCTGAGAAGATAAAAAAATTAGTACATGCCATTGCACAGGACAAATTAATGGATGGTCAGTTTGATGAGTGTGACCTATCCATTAAAGAGTTAAAAACGATTGAAAAGGTATTTTGTGAGACGTTGAATGGTACATTTCATTCGCGCATTGAATACCCAAAAGAGAGTAAATCTTAGGAGGAACGACCATGTCATTACACATTGATTTTTTAGATGAAACAACAAAAGTAAAAGAAACTGATATGAAATTAGTTGAAGACTTATTACAACATGCTGCAAAAGTTGAAAATATAGAAGATGGTACTGAATTATCCATCACTTTCGTAACCAATGATGCAATTCACGAAATCAATAAGGAATATCGTCAAAAAGATGCACCAACTGACGTGATTTCCTTTGCTTTGGAAGAGCTTGGTGAAGGAGAAATAGAGATAATTGCACCGGGAATGCCTCGCGTATTAGGTGATATTATTATTTCTATTGATCGTACAGCCGAACAAGCAGCAGATTTTGGTCATTCATTTGAACGTGAATTAGGATTTTTAGCTGTCCATGGCTTCTTACATGTACTTGGTTATGACCATATGGTAGCAGAGGATGAGAAAATTATGTTTGGTAAGCAAGATGAGATTTTAGAATCCTTTGGCTTATCACGTGACACCAATGAACGTCACTAAATTTTTCACGTCATTTAAGTATGCTTTTGCAGGCATTGTCTTGGCTAGTAAAGAACAAAATTTCCGTTTTCATCTACTTTCGATGATTATTGTGATAATCGCGGCAATTTTTACTGGTTTAAGTAAAATTGAGTGGATAATTATCGTACTTGTCATTGCCGGCATGTTATCATTAGAGTTAATAAACTCTGCAATTGAAAATATGGTTGATCTCGCAACGACTGATATACATCCGCTTGCTAAAGCTGCAAAGGATTTAGCGGCAGGCGCTGTACTCATCTTCGCAATAGCTAGCGTTATAATTGCTGTCATGATCTTTATCCCAAAATGGTTTAATCTATCATGACTATGTAAAATGGAGCGATGGCACTAGTACAATTGATAGAAAAGGAGAGGTTGGTTTGCAATATAGAGCCAATAGTACCCGTTTATTTACAAAATTAAAAGGTGTTGCTCAGGATATGACAGCGATTGTAAGTTGCCTGACACCTTTACTCGGAGGATGTAATACATGCAAGAAAACAAAGAATTTAAATCAGGTTTTATTTCGATTATCGGGCGTCCAAACGTTGGTAAATCAACATTTTTAAATCATGTAATTGGCCAAAAAATTGCTATTATGAGCGATAAGCCACAAACAACAAGAAATAAAGTACAAGGTGTTTTAACGACGGATGATGCTCAAATGATCTTCATCGATACACCGGGTATTCACAAACCAAAGCATAAGCTAGGCGAATTTATGTTGAAAGTGTCGAAAAATGCATTACGTGAAGTAGAAGTAATCATGTTTATGATTAACGCAGAGCAAAAACTTGGGGCCGGTGACCAATATGTTATGGAAATGCTCAAAGGCTCTAAAACACCTGTATTCCTTGTAGTCAACAAAATCGACAAAATCCACCCGGATGATTTATTGAAAAAAATCGAGGAATATCGTCATGAATTTGATTTTGCTGAAGTGATTCCAATTTCTGCTTTAGAAGGTCGTAATGTGGATTCTTTACTGGCAACAATCAAAAAATACTTACCGCAAGGTCCACAATATTATCCTGCAGACCAAGTGACGGATCACCCTGAACGTTTTATTATTTCTGAAATGATTCGTGAAAAAGTACTTCACTTAACACGTGATGAAATTCCTCACTCTGTTGCAGTTGAAATTGAAAAAATCAAAGTGGATGAAGAAACGGGACGTGTCCATGTTATGGCGTCTATTATCGTCGAACGTGATTCACAAAAAGGAATTATTATCGGTAAAAAAGGCTCTATGTTAAAAGAAGTAGGGACACGTGCGCGTAAAGATATTGAAAATCTGCTTGGTTCAAAAGTATTTTTAGAACTGTGGGTAAAAGTACAAAAAGATTGGCGTGATCGTTCTTCTCAACTAAAAGACTATGGTTACCGCGACGACGAATACTAAGAGGGAAGTGACGGACTTTGCTAAACAAATTGGAAGGCATTGTCTTGAAAAACAGACCTTATGGCGAGTCTAATAAGGTCGTCATTCTTATGACGGAAGAAGCAGGGAAAATAGCAGTGATGGCAAGGGGAGCAAAAAAGCCCTCGAGCCGCCTCGCTGGTATCTCGCAATTGTTTATGCACGGCATCTTTTTAGTTCAAAAAGGTAAAGGTATGGGTACGATGCAGCAAGGAGAAGCCATTGATTCAATGCGCCATATCCAAGCAGATATCGAAGCAACAGCCTATGCTAGTTACATAGTTGAGATGATTGATCGCTTAGTAGAAAATGATAAACCTGAACCATTTGCCTTCAATCTTTTAAAGCAAGCCTTACATGCAATTGAAGAAGGATATGATCCGGAAGCTATTTCAATGTTTGTCGAGTGGAAAATGTTACCCTACACAGGGGTACAACCAACGTTATCACAGTGTGCAAGCTGTGGTGCAGTCGATGGTGAATTTGCTTTTTCTTTTGATCAAGGTGGTTTTTTATGTCATCGTTGCTTTCATCGCGATCCGTATATTATTCGCTTGACACCTACTCAGTTAAAGCTCATTCGAATGTTTTATATGACACCCATTGACCAAATTGGAAAGCTTGAGCTGAAAAAAGATACAAAACGTTTTATAAAAAATATAGTCGGTACTATTTATGAGGAAAAAGCCGGTATGCGTTTTAAATCTAAATCATTTATTACGCAGTTAGAACGGACTCCTTTACTTTTCGAACGCACGGATCAGCGGGAAATTGAAGATGATCAAACCGAGTAAATAAAACCTTCTGTAACAATCATAATGTGAATTCACGCTGACCTAAAAACATAGGACAAACCAAAACACCTCCATTAAATCGGGTATTGTAATAATACCTAATTTAATGGGAGGGCACTGAAAAAGTCCACTTATGCACAGATAAGCGAGGACAGGAACGAATTTCGTTCCTGTCCTCGCTTTTTCTCGTAGCCGTTGATTCCGTTCCGGCGGACGCTTTTCGCGGGCACGGCTCCA
>NZ_QFVR01000016.1 GCF_003143975.1 Kurthia sibirica
AGCACCCGGACTGAGCGAAGCGAGGGAGAAGGCTGGAGCCGTGCCCGCGAAAAGCGTCCGCCGGAACGGAATCAACGGCTACGAGGAAAAGCGAGGACAGGAACGAATTTCGTTCCTGTCCTCGCTTTTCTGTGCATAAGTGGACTTTTTCAGTGCCCTCATTAATCGATGTCTTTACAATTTTTATGTTTTTTTACCCAATCATCAAAATGATCCATTACCGTATCGATGAATGATAGTGTATCATTGTCAGTGAAGTTTCCTTCATCATCAAATTTTTTGTGAATACTACCAATTAAGACTTCATTTCCACCAAGAACAGGTGATTTCAAACCATTTGTAAACAAAATTTCACGTAAATGCAGCTGTGCTTTCACCGATCCTAAAAATCCAGTCGAGCAGCCCATAATGATCGATGGCTTATCATGCATGACAAGATCCACACGCGACAACCAATCGATGGCATTTTTCAACACACCTGGGATCGACCCATTATATTCTGGCGTGACCCATAACACTGCGTCTGATTGGGCAATTTGTGATTTAAAAATAGCTACTTCATCAGGCGGATTGTCTTCGATATCTTGACTAAAATGAGGGAGCGTTGAAATAGGTAAAATATTCATGTCGTAGCGCATACTATAGCGTTCTACGAGATTAGTAGAAAACATCATATTATAGGAACCTTGTCGAAAACTTCCACATACTACTGCAATTTTCATAAATAAAACCACCTTTCTTACTACGCTCATTTTCCCTATTTCAGTAAAATCTAACATTTTGGAGGTTCTATTCGTGACACAACAACGAGATATGCAGCAACTTTGGGCTAGTGAAAAATATCGGGTCATGTATGTTCATCAGAACAGTTATAATACAATCCGACATTTTATGGCGCAGCCAGATGGTACATTGCAACAGCTTCAACAACTACTAGATAACGCCCTTAAACAGCAGCCGTCTAGGGGTTCCGCGATCAATACATTCGACCATATATGGGGTTATTTTAAAAAATATGCTACACCAAAAGAAAAAGAGCATGCCCAACAATTACGTAACCACTTTCAAAATGCAGATGAATTATGGTCTTTTTTAGCAAAACTAGCTGTACACTATGAAGTTCCATATTTAAAAAACAGCACACTCTTACTTCCCTATTTATAGACGAAACACCTATTCTACATGACGGGATTATTTACGAGACAAATAAGTTGGCAAAGAAAGCAATTTCAATTAGCTGATTAAACATGCTACTTGCTCATGTCGAACGTAGCATGTGCTGAGCAGACCTAGTATTATACTATGTAAAGTCCCCTCAAAATATGATAAAACCAATAAAAAAGTAGCTAGTATGAAGGTTTCCTTCATACTAGCTACTTCATTTTATACAATTATTTTGCTACGATATTTACAAGTTTACCTGGTACAGCAATCAATTTCTTGATTTCTTTACCTTCGATTTGTTCTTTTACTTGATCATTAGCAAGTGCAATTGCTTCTAGTTCTTCGCGCGTTGCATCTTTAGCTACAATGAGTTTAGCACGAACTTTCCCATTAATTTGTACGACGATTTCAATTTCATCATCTACTAATTTAGAGGCATCAAAAGTTGGCCATGCTGCATACGTAATCGTATCATCATTTCCAAGAATCGACCATAGTTCTTCAGCGATATGCGGTACGATTGGTGATAGCATTTTCACAAAACCAATTGCATATTCTGTTGGGACAACATCCGCTTTATAACATTCATTAATGAAGACCATCATTTGTGAAATCGATGTGTTGAAACGGATTGTTTCATTGTTATCCGTCACTTTTTGTACGGTTTGATTATATACTTTTTCTAACGTCGTATCTGTTGAATCAGCAATTTTCGATGATTTTTTACCATCTTCCGTTACGAATAGACGCCAAATACGATCAAGGAAGCGACGTGCCCCATCTAAGCCATTTTCAGACCATGGAATGGAAGCTTCTAGCGGGCCCATGAACATTTCATATAGACGTAATGTATCTGCACCATGTGATTCGATAATATCATCTGGGTTGACAACATTCCCTTTAGATTTAGACATTTTTTCATTACCTTCACCTAAAATCATTCCTTGGTTGAATAATTTTTGGAAAGGTTCTTTTGTAGGGACTACCCCCAGATCGTAAAGAACTTTATGCCAGAAACGTGCGTATAGTAAATGGAGTACGGCATGCTCTTGTCCGCCAATATAAATATCAACTGGCAACCAACGTTTTAATAGCTCTGGGTCTGCAATACATTCTGTATTTGTTGGGTCAATGAAACGTAGGAAATACCATGATGAACCTGCCCATTGTGGCATTGTATTTGTTTCACGACGCCCTTTCATACCTGTCTTCGGATCGACAACATTTACCCATTCTTCTATATTAGCAAGTGGTGATTCCCCCGTACCTGATGGGTGGATGTCCTTCGTTTTAGGCAGTACTAATGGTAGTTCTTCTTCTGGGACAGTCGTAATTGTACCATCTTCCCAGTGAATTACTGGAATTGGCTCACCCCAATAACGTTGACGTGAGAATAACCAGTCACGTAGACGGAATGAGATTTTCTTCTCACCAGCTTTATTTTCCTCCAACCAAGCAATTGCTTTTTCAATTCCTTCTTCTTTACCTAAACCATCTAGGAAATCAGAGTTAATATGAAGACCATCACCTGTGAATGCCTCTTTATCGATATCGCCGCCTTCAAGAACGGGGATGATTGGTAAATTGAATTGTTGCGCGAATTCATAATCACGTTCATCATGAGCTGGAACAGCCATAATTGCACCTGTACCATATGTTGATAGGACATAATCTGCAATCCAGATAGGTACTTCTTTACCGTTGATTGGGTTTACTGCGTATGCGCCAGTGAAGACCCCTGATTTTTCTTTAGCAAGATCTGTACGCTCAAGATCAGATTTTAATGACACCTTCTCAAGATATGCTTCAACTGCTGCTTTTTGCTCCGGTGTTGTAATTTCTTTTACAAGTTTATGTTCAGGAGCTAAAACAGTGTAAGTTGCACCAAATAATGTATCTGGACGTGTTGTGAATACGCGGAAATCTTTGTCTGTTCCTTTAATAGCAAAATCAACTTCTGCACCTTCAGAACGACCGATCCAATGTCGTTGCATATCTTTAATATTTTCTGGCCAATCCACATCATCCAAATCATCTACTAAACGATCTGCATAATCTGTGATTCTTAGCATCCACTGTTTCATCGGACGGCGAACAACTGGGTGCCCCCCACGCTCTGATAAACCATCGATTACTTCTTCATTTGATAAGACCGTACCCAATGCTGGACACCAGTTTACAGCTGCTTCATCAATATAAGCTAGTCCCTTATTGAATAATTGTACGAAAATCCATTGTGTCCATTTATAGTATTCAGGATCCGTCGTATTAATCTCACGTTTCCAATCATAACTAAACCCAAGCTCTTGAATTTGTCGTTTGAATGTCGCAATGTTTGTTAATGTGAACTCTGCAGGATCATTTCCTGTGTCAAGCGCATACTGTTCAGCAGGCAGACCGAATGCATCCCAACCCATCGGATGTAACACATTGTAACCTTGCATACGTTTAAAGCGAGAGAGAATATCTGTCGCTGTATAACCTTCTGGGTGACCAACATGTAAACCAGAACCAGATGGGTATGGGAACATATCCAATGCATAAAATTTTGGTTTTGAATTATCATTTACTGTTTCAAAAGTTTCATTTTTATCCCAGAAACCTTGCCATTTTTTCTCAATCTTTTGGTGATTAAAGCTCATTTTATTTCCTCCTTTTAATACGGTCGAACAATCCTGAAACCTAAAAATGGGAATAAAAAAAGTCCCGTCCCTTGTACGAAGGGACGAGACATATAGATTCCCGCGGTACCACCCAAATTAGTGTAAACACTCAACTTGAATCTTTAACGCAGATTTACGGCTTAGGTTCGTTACATGCCACCTATGCAGACTCACAAGGCAAGTTCGATTTATGCAAATACTAGCTTCCACCATGTGCTAGCTCTCTATGAAAAGCATCCTTAATCTACTACTCCCGATCACAGTCCTATATAGTATATTAATTTAATTTTATCTGATACGACCTAAAATAACAAGTACAATTGTTTAATTGTCTGATTTTTCATCCAAGGCAATTATTTCCTAGGAAATAATTTATTCTTTTCACTGTGCTAACTAGTTGATTTTCTCTTTTTTCTTTAATGGTAAATCATAAAGAAGGAATGGCAGAACCGCCAATAACAGAACAAATACTAAAAGAATAAACATAATTTGCATGCCATATGTGTCCGCTAATACGCCACCGACAACAGGTCCAAGCATACGTCCAAATGTAGCAAAGCTATTAATAATACCTTGGAAGTAACCATCTCGACCTTTCGGTGCAAGCATGCTAGCGATTGCTGGTACAACTGGGAAAATAAACATTTCACCAAATGAAATAATAATCATGGCCATTAGGAACATTTTAAAGGTACCTGCAAAAGATACAACAATAAATGATGCAACAAAAAAACCTAACCCTATCATCATTTGTGATTTATATTTACCTTCCAAAAATCGTACAATTGGAGCAATAATCGGCTGACCAAAGACAATAATCAAACCATTAACTGTCCAAAGTAAGCTATATTGCGTTAATGGAATACCCAGTTGTTGTGTATAGCTTGAAATCGTTGTCGTCCATTGTGTATAAACGAGCCAAGCCAACATAAAACCGACACCAATAATCAATAATGCAAATAACTGAGTGCGTTCTTTTAGTGGTCCACCTTCGCTGAGCATCGTTGTTGATACATACGTATCGCTCGCTTTAATCTTTTTGTAGGATAAGGCGATATAAAAGAAAATTATATACATAATCAGGTTAGCACCAAAGATCAAATCAAAACTAATTGTAGCGATCAGCCCTGCTAAGATTGGTCCAACGGCTACACCGAGATTTTGTGCTAAATAGATGGCATTAAAGCCCCGACGCCCTCCCTCAGGCCAAGCGATGCCAACCATGGCATACATCGATGGGAAAACAATACCTCCACTAAAACCGATTAAAGTTAAAAAATAAACATAATGTGGCCAACCATGCCATATTGTAAGCAGTATTAAACCGATAATGGTAATAACTATACCAATCATAATCGCTTTAAATCCACCAATTTTATCAAATAAATAGCCGCCTAGTAAATTCCCGACTACACCTGCTGCTGCATTGGCCATTAATACCAGTCCAGCGATGGACAGTGATTGTCCGAGATGTTCATTCAAATAAATTGTATTAAGAGGCCATAAAAATGAGTTACCTGTCGTATTGACGAGCATCCCTATTATTAATAGCCAGACTGTGTTCGGTATTTTCTTTATTTCAGGCATATTCCATGACCTCCTTCACATCAAAAACCTTCCATAATCTTAGTTGATATTTCATAATGTTTCAAGCTAAATATTCCGAAATCCGAAAAAGTTTTTTCACTTGAATATCATCCTACTATTTCTAAGAAAAACCATTTCGTTATTTTCATCATTTCATGTTAAAATGGACTATTGAGGAGATGAATTTACATGACAGAAAATCAATTTCCATTCCCATCCGATGGAAAACGTTATTATACATGGAATCGTTATTTACGTAATGAATTTGGTTCAAAGGTTTTTAAAGTGGCATTAGATGCTGGCTTTGATTGCCCTAACCGGGATGGCACTGTAGCGTTTGGTGGCTGTACTTTTTGTTCTGCTGCAGGTTCTGGTGATTTTGCCGGCGACCGCGTTGATCCAATCCCCGTTCAATTTGCTGCGATTAAAGAAAAAATGGAACATAAGTGGAAGGGCGGTAAAACAATTGCCTATTTCCAAGCATATACAAATACACATGCACCGCTTCCAGTGTTAAAAGAAAAATTCGAAGCAGCTTTAGCTTGTGAAGGTGTTATTGGTATTAGTATAGCTACACGCCCCGACTGTTTACCTGATGATGTAGTCGAATATTTAGCCGAACTAAACGAACGTACTTATTTATGGGTAGAACTTGGTTTACAAACGGTTCACGATAAAACAGCACGCCTTATTAATCGCGCACATGACTATAAACTTTATGTCGAAGGTGTCAATAAATTACGTAAACATAATATTCGTATTTGTACACATATTATTAATGGTCTCCCATTGGAAGACTACGATATGATGATGGAAACAGCTCGTGAGGTAGCAAAACTGGATGTTCAAGGTATTAAAATACATTTACTGCATTTGCTAAAAGGAACGCCACTTGTTAAACAATACGAAAAAGGACAACTAGCGTTAATGGAACAAGATGCCTATACAACTTTAGTGGCAGATCAGCTGGAAATTATTCCACCTGAAATGGTCGTCCAACGCATTACCGGAGACGGCCCTATTGATTTAATGGTCGGTCCTATGTGGTCCGTCAATAAATGGGAAGTATTAAATGGCATAGACGGCGAATTACAAAAACGTGATAGCTGGCAAGGAAAACATTATAAAAAAGCGGAAGTGACTGTATAATGAAGCTTGAACGCGTACTAGACTATGCACATACTTTATTGGAAGATGTTATATCAGAAGGTGATTGTGTTGTTGATGCCACTGCAGGTAATGGCTATGATACGGTTTTCTTGGCTAATTTAGTTGGAAATTCTGGCAAAGTGTACGCTTTTGACATTCAGCAACAGGCGATAAATGCTACAAATGATCGTTTGTCACAAGCAGACTTAACATCTCGTTGTGCCGTAATTTTAGCTGGTCATGAGGAAGTAGCTACATATGTAACTACCCCTATTAAGGCAGCAATATTCAATCTAGGTTATTTACCTGGTGCAGACCATACCATCGTTACAAAACCAAATACGACACTAACAGCACTCGACTCTATTTTATCGCAACTTGTCATTGGTGGTGTCATCGTGATGATTATTTACTATGGACATGATGGCGGACTAGAAGAGCGCGATGCACTTCTAACATTTGTCGCCGCTTTACCACAGAAAAAAATCAATGTACTGCGCTATGAGTTCATCAACCAAAAAAATGCGGCTCCTTTTATTATTGCCATCGAGCGTATAAAAGCATAATAGTATTTAAACGAAAAGCCACTTCCCTTTTTGGAAGTGGCTTTTCGTTTAGATTTTCACGCCTCTACATTAACTAAATCATCCTAGCATGAGATTTGATATAAAGGCTGATAAAACGCATTGTCTATTTCTAGTAAAATCATTCTGTTGCTAAATTCAAATTCTCAATAACTGAAACATCAAGCATCGCGGTAAGGTCCCGTATCGTTTCAGAATAAATAATGGGCGGAACAGCGTTTAACATCAACTGATTAGGAGAAGTACTTAGACAAAATCTGATATTTACAAGCGTCATAATATCCCCGGATTCCATCATATGCCACGAATCTATCGTTTCTAGAATGGCATTCACTTCCTCACCCGCAAAAAACTTTGTCATTTCATCCTCTTGATTCACCATCCACCCTCTGCTTTCCAATAGAAATTTTGCTTTGATCGGCTGGATTTGTTGCTTAGCAAAACGCGAACATTCATCTACTAATTGCTTCTTCTCTTCGACAAAATACAACGCTCTAAATACTTGTTGGAAAGGTTGTTTTACATGGTTACTAGTAAGTTTTTCTTGCCAACTTGGCAAATTCCCTTGCTGATGTATTTCATAAGGGTGACAAACGATCAACTCATCACTGTATGCAAGCGAATCAATCCTTCCATCGATTTGTTGCACCCCTTTTTGACATAAGACCCCTTGACGATTAGTCATTGTACAAAAAACTAATTTCTTTATAATTGGCGCGAAAATCGGATGTGTCAGTGCTAATCGTAGCTCCTCAAATTGAAAGCGTGTACGATTGACCATCGCCTCTTCAAATAGTTTACGACAACGTATTAATTGTTCATTTAGTCGTTTTTTTACACGCTTTAATTCGACTAGATAAGGCTCATTATTTAGGGATGAGGGGATTTTCTTTACGTATTTTAATGCTTTTTCTACCCGAATATCTACTAGGCCATCCTCATCAATGGTCAAAGCTACTAGATACTCACCTAATGCGGTCGGTTGACCATACGTCGCCAGTTGCGTTACATGCAGCATTTCCATTTTCCACATAAAGCGACTCATTTCTTCACCGTAATTTTGCGCTAAATTCGCTACTGCTATATCGACTGCTTTCTTTTCACTTTTGCGTCTTTGAGCCCCGTATTGCTGACTTTGCTGTAAAAAGTCTTGTAAAAATTCATAGATAACTAGAGCATCTTCTAATTTAGTGGCCTCATTTAATGACACTAGACCGAGCGCTTGCACTTTTTCTTTATTTCTCTTTGCTCTAATTTCTTCTTTCAAATCTGCGCTCGTTATTTTTTCAATTTTTATTTTAGCGTACAACTTAATACGATGATAAAAAATATTCTCTTTACTATTATTTGCACATGTTTGAATTAATGCCCATTGCCTAGCATCGACTTGAGCTAGGCATTTTTCAAACCAAGCACAATCTAAAACTCCCTCAGACAATTGTTGCTTAGTTACGGTTGTGTAACTGGCAATCGAGCTATATTCATACTCATCTAACTGTTCGCTTGAGTAAGCAATCCACAGCCACGCTGCGCTATCCAAACCTGACCATCCTAAATAGGCACTAATATAAGGTACCCAAGCATTTTCATAAAACATACAATTCAGTAATTGTTCCTCTGTAAAATTATAGGGCGCTATAATGCTAGTAAACTGTTCTATAGTCAAATCAGCTTCAGGCCGGCTACTTTCTAGTAGATGACAAAGTATGGTCATCCTTGAATAATTATTTTCAAACGAATGCGTGTTTTTTAAACGTTTTTCTTTGCCGATTGCCTGTACTGCTTTTGCAAAAAGTTTTGTATTTTGATAGTTATTAAGTTTAGTCAATAATAATTTCGAAGCCACTGTACATGATTCACCACGCGCCAATTCTATGTCAAAAAGGCGAGTTAGTATGCTATCCTTTGCACCCACTAACCAATTAGTCTCTTCTGTAAGCTCACGATTGAAGAGTTCTTCTATTACGTTACTATCTTGGTCTACTAATTGTTCATATAGTGCATCCTGTGGTAAATACCCCGCTGTTATTGCCCTATCCAAATCTTGTAAGTCCATATACTTAATAACACGACTACCTGATATTCTGCTCTCTCTTTCAAAATGAAGTGCCATCAATTTTTTGAATTGTTCTTCCGACTTTGTATAGCTTTTACATTGCATGAAGATAGATTCGATCAAATGATGTTTAAATAAGTGATCATTTTGTTGCCCTTTTTTTCTTGTAGCAAGCCAACGCCATTGGACATCATCTATATCCTGAAGCAATTCATTGTACGCATTATAATAAAGCGTAAATAGGCGATTTTCATCCATCACTACGCGCTCTTTTTTCAATGTCTTCACAATAAGCATAATTGTATTTTGCATTTCGCTATTCACTAAATAACGTATAATTGTATCCAGTTTTTCAAAGTCAAAAAATTGCTGCATGATTGGTAGCAACTCCGAACTAACTGTTTTTGATGCACTATTATATCCCGTTTCATTGATTAGTGTCAGACAACATTCCATCATGGAAAGTTCTTCATATGTTACATTATTTTCTTGTGCCCACTGTAACCACATCGCATGAAAAGGGAGTGTACTTGAGTCACTACATGCCCATTCAAAATCGAATAACATCATTTTCATCGTTTGATGCCCGTCATTAAAATCAAACTCTTTTTCCAAATTCTGCTGTATCGTTCGAGTCAATTGTTTTAAAGCGTACCGTACTTTATTGTCATCTACATTCAATAATTGTTGCAGATTGCCCCTCAACAAATTCGGTCGTGCAATAGTGTACGTAAGCGGGTAATTCGGTGTGAATAAGCCAAAGCCATTTTCCGCTTCATACTTTATAGGAGGGATTTTTACACTACCTGTCATTAATTGTTTAAAATACATAATTTGTTCCTGTGGAATTCCTTCTTTCGCTTGAATCACTTCAAAGAGCATCTCCCCACCATCACGTAGTAATTGTTTTTTACTCGTTAATAAATGCTCAAGCACGGCTTCAATTGTTTGCGCTGGTAAAGAAGCGAGTAATTTTACTGCGGTATAACGAATTTCTTTATTTTTAGCAGTAAACAGCTGTTGGACAGCCGTAACTTCAACTGAATTCAATGTCCACTGTTCCACATAATTTATAGCATTCATGCGAATCATTTCTGAGCGATCACGCAATAAAGACAACACAAACAGGCGGTCACTAGCTGTAACTTTATTTCCCATACTCATATGCAAAAGATCAAAGCGATTATCCATTGTCATTTTTGTCTTTTTCGTATATAAATAATTTTTCCATTGCTCATTATTTGCAACAATCGCTAGCATAATTTGGATAGAATAGAGTGGTTCAACCGTCAGTACTACTTCTTCAAATGGTGCTATTTCAACTTGATGTTTTTTTGTAAAAAGCATCAAAATGGCATCTATTCGTTCAAATAATGACTGTGGGTAATGGCTATACTTCCTAAATTCGTAACTTATTTCGCTATTCTCATCATATAATTGATCGTTGTACAATTTATTTTCTGCTAATTTAACGATAGCAAATGTCAAAATATCTAACTGATTCGTCGATAAAATCAAATGAAATAACAGGTGATCATCCGATTTTTCAAGGGTTTTCTTTTTGTATAAATAATAGCTCAGGGTCAATTGCTGTGCGACACTTCCTTTTGCTAAATGATTATATGTATATGTAGGATCCGTCCATACTGCTACCAAAAGTGCTGCATGTATTGTTAGTGGATTGTCACTCGATAAAGCCAGTGGTAACTGACTGCTATTTTTATACAATCTCATCACTTCGTTAAAAACCTGCTGTTCCTCTGTTTCAATATGCAACCACTGCCTTATAGCATTACGCATAAATGCATAGCGCATGAGTTTTTGTTCTTCTACAATCGTCATAAAGTAAAGCTTTGTTTCTGCCTGAGCTTCAGCAACAAATTTTACTATTTTTTCGCGTAATCCTTCTTGATGCTGCCCTACAATTAAACATTTTCCAAATACCTCTAATAACTGTGGATGTCTGCTTTGCATAATTGCCTGAATAAGTAATTCTTTATCGCATAATTCATCATTTCTTTCATATATAAATGCTCGTAATTGCGTACTGTAGCGTTCATTATTATGAGATAATTCATACTGTAATTTCAGTGAAAAAAAGGCATTCGTCATCATTATTTTTTCAGAACGATCTTGCAACCAGCTAATTTCAAAGCAGTCCGTATTATGTATTTCACCACAGTAGTATTCCCCCTCCAATACGCTCGTGAGGACATCATCCATATTTACATGAACATTTTGCTCCGCACCAAATACGAGTGATGATATTTTATGTATATTTTCTTCAACTTGATTGTCACTTTTACTTTCCAATGCTAACGCAATCTGTTGGATTTGAAGTGCTTCTTGTCGCCCAACGATTACATCCATGATTTCAAATAATATATGGTCAAATAAATCTTTTATTGTTTTAGATCCTGTCATCATGATTATTTTTTCAAATTCTTCAACCTCACCCTCCCAGTACTCATTTTTTTTATTTTGTTCTGCTTGTCTAATTTTAGCGATCACCTTTTTTTGTGTGATTGACCACTCATTTTGTTGTAATTTTATTCGTTTAACTACTTCTTTTGATAACATTAAATTACTCCTTTATGCAAAATCCCTATATTTATACAAATAAAGCATTCATGATAAAATTCATGAATGCTTCTAATTTATTTCCCGAAAATTTTTTTCAAAAGACCTTTAGGCTGCTCTTTTTGCTGCGCTTCCTGCACAGCAACTTCTGCTTTATGCTGCTCGACATTGAGACGATTAATGGCAGACATAATAACACTATTTTGTGATTCTACACGATCAAGTTGTTTTTTTGAAATTGTACTTTCGGTTCCAACTGGTGCTGCAATTTGTAACTTCATCTCAGAAAATTCATTTTTCAATGTATTATTTTGTTCCATTAATAGATCATTTTGTTGTTGCTGTGCTTGAATCAAATGTAATAACTGGGCATTTTGAGACTCGATGCCCTTTACATGCTCTGCTAATAATTCCATAGCATTCGACAAATCGCTATAACGATCAAGCTCATACTTATTATTTGCCGGTACAACCTGCTGCTTACTTGCAGGAATAATTTCAACTTCTGATATATCAAATTCCGGATTTGTAATGACCGTTGCCGCCTCTTTTAATGTCAGCCCTTGCTCATTATGTAATTGCTTGTATGCATGAAAATACGCAATATCTTCTTCGTTAAATTCGCGATAATTACGATGATCTCTTTGTATCTCATAGCCGTTCTTTTCAAGAATCGTAATATAATGTTTAATTGTTGATTTCGAAATGCCTACTGCTTCTGCCAATTCGGCAGGTCCAAATGTTGTTTTCATGAGATACCCCTCTTTCTCTTTGACTAGTTGCCAACTCCATCTTCTCAAATTTGCACAAGAAATGCCATTAATTATCTGTGATTTCATTAATTATTTACCCTAATTCAACCTAATTTAATACAAAAATAAAAAAAGAAGGTAGAAATCAGTTGATTTCTTCTTCTTTTAATAAATAATACGGTTATTTTTTGTTTCTTTTTTCCCAGAAAGTAGCATTCTTAATACCTAGCTTAATCGGATCAAATACAGGATCCATCCCTGTACGTTTCTGCTGTTCGTAATCTTTTAAAGCAATTAATGCGGGTTTAACAATAAAGAGTAGAGCAATCACATTAATCCATACCATAATTCCTAAGCCAATATCCCCTAGCTGCCATGCCAATGAGGATTCTCTTATTGCACCAAAGAATGTTGCAATAATAATGCCGAATTGCACGAGGCGAATGCCAATTTTCTGCTTTTTACCATCAAAAATATAGGCAATATTCGTTTCTGCGATATAATAATAAGCCATAATCGTTGTGAAGGCGAAAAAGAATAAAGCGATCGCCACAAAACCTGACCCAAAATTAGCAATAGGAAATGCTGTATCAACGGCCAATTGTGTATAGGCTGTACCCGCCTGAACACCTGGTATATTTTCAACTAACATCGTACCTGTTTTTTCATCTATAACATTATACATACCTGTAAACAAAATCATGAATGCTGTTGCTGTACATACAAGAAAAGTATCTAAATATACTGATGCAGCTTGTACTAAGCCCTGTTTTACTGGGTGAGATACTTCAGCTGCAGCTGCTGGATGCGGTCCAGTCCCCTGTCCGGCTTCGTTAGCATAGATTCCACGTTTTACCCCCCAAGCAATTGCCGCTCCTAAAATACCACCAAAGGTTTCATTGACACCGAAGGCACTGCTGAAAATCAAACCAAAAACATATGGTATTTGCTCATAATTTAGTGCAATAATAATCGCTGCCACTAAAATATAGCAAATAGCCATAAATGGTACGATAATCGATGCTGCATTGGCAATACGTTTTACGCCACCGACAATAATAATGCCCAATAGCACACATACTGCTACACCAGATACCCAAGTTGGTATATTAAACGCATGATTCATTGCATCTGCAATAGCGTTGGCTTGTACAGTTGGTTGTAATACAGTCATTGCCACTATAGCTGCAATGGCAAAAAACATCCCTAAATAACGTTTACCCGTAAATTTTTCTATGTAAAAAGCTGGTCCTCCACGATAAACACCATTTTTTTCCTCTTTATATATTTGTGCCAGAGTTGATTCAATATAGGCAGTTGCTGCGCCTATAAAAGCGATCATCCACATCCAAAAAATAGCGCCCGGTCCACCAAATGCAATAGCAGTTGCTGTACCAGCAATATTACCAGTCCCAATTCTACCTGATAAGGCCATCGACATTGCTTGAAATGACGATACACCAGCCGCTGATTTTTTGCCGCTTACTATTTGACCAAACATATCTTTAAAAAAGCGTACTTGTACAAATTTTGTACGGAATGTAAAAAGTAACCCGATAGCAAGAATTCCGTAAATCATCCATGGTCCCCATAAAAAATCATATATAAAACCAACTACTGTTTGCATGTCATTTCCCCCTAAACACGAATGAAAATCGTTTACTACATCATTATCTTCGCTTTTATTATTCTTCTATTATATATTCAAATAGTATATCTCGCCATATGGAGTTCTTCTAAATAACGCTAACTAAGGCACTTATTTTCTAACTGTACTTTCTAAAAGGACATTTTATTCATTTTATATGATTAAAACTATAGATTTTATACATTCTAAATAAAATGTGTTTCCTAGAAGTACGAACATTCAATTGATAATAGCCCTATGTAAACGCTTATTACCGAATATTAGGAAAGTCTTCACAAAAAAAGAATAATGAATGATTGTTTGCCTTTTACTATAAAAAAAAAGTAGCGCAATCCAATGATTGCGCTACCTTTTTTTATATAATATAGCCAATTGTTCTTAAACGATTGAATACAAAATCTTCGACATATTGATAGATGAGATCTCTTTCTGGTTCCTGATACAAATCATGGTAGCAGTTCGGCCACTCCTTGTATTGATAGTCAGATAGTTTTTGCTTTTCCAACCATGAGCGATTATAGGCAATATCCACTATCTTATCGTTTTTACCATTCATCATTAATACCGGTAAATCTTTAAAGCGACCTTCTACTTGCGCAATAGCTTTCATAAATTGTTGCAGTTCATGATACCAACGAATTGTTACAGTCGTTGAATAATAGGGATCATCTTTTTCATCTACATAAAAATCATAACTACGTGTCAAATGTTTTATATTAATATCATGTGTCATTTTAAAACCACCAGCTATTTTACTAACACCTTTTAAAGCTGTCGCCATTTTTGATTGTTGATGTTGCAAATGGAGCCAGGGGGATGTCATAATAACGCCTGCAACCTCATATTTAAATTTGCCGATTGCATGCATCGCAAAGGTTGCACCCATACCATGACCTAAAATAAAGATAGGTACATTATATTGTGTCGCTTCATAAATCATCAATTTGATGTATTTTTCATAGTCCTTCAAACTTTCGTCATGAACGCCCTTATTTTTACTTTGTTCACCATGCCCTGGTAAATCCCCTGTAATTACATGGAATCCAGATACACGTAGTTTTTCAATTAGCCAAGCATAGCGTTTATGATGTTCATAGGCACTATGTATAATAACAATAACTGCCTTAGCTTGATTTTCCGCTTCCCATTTCCACATATACTTCTCTCCTTAAACTTACTCTCTTATATTGTAACGTATTTCAAAGGGTTTTCGTTCCATTATCCATCATTGTTTGATACGATTATGTTACATTTTTGAAAAAGGGAGGTATTTTAAGATGATTTATCCATACAATGAAAAAACACCTCAAATTGATGATCGTGCATTCATCGGTGAGAATGTCATAGTTACCGGTGATGTCACGATTGGAGCAGATTCTTCTATATTTTATAACACAGTCATTCGAGGCGATGTCAATACAACTATAATAGGCAAAAAAGTCAATATTCAAGATTTATGCTGTTTACATCAAAGTCCCGCATACCCATTAATTTTAGAAGATGATGTTTCTATCGGTCACCAAGCTACATTACATAGTTGCCATATAAAAAAAGCAGCCTTAATCGGTATGGCATCTATCATACTGGATGGCGCTATAATTGGTGAAGGTGCCTTTATCGGCGCGGGCAGTTTGGTTACTCAAGGAACCGTAATTCCTCCAAACACATTAGCATTTGGACGTCCAGCTAAAGTAATTCGCGAACTAACAGAAGCAGATCGACTTGATATGAAGCGTATTCGCGATGAATATTATTTAAAAGGTCAATATTATAAGTCATTACAAAATAAATTACGTTAGAATAATGGGCTGTTTAACAGTAGATTGCTTACTGTTAAACAGTTTTTTGTTATAGCCTTTATTTACCCATTATGACAAACAATTACACCCTTTTTCTTTTTCTCCCCAACAAATCAATCTTACCTCGAACGTAACAGAATTCTTCATTTTCATGCGCATAGTCGTCGCGAGCTAGAAAGGAATTGCACTTTTAAAGTTAAACTTTATC
Organism: Kurthia sibirica; assembly: GCF_003143975.1. Lineage (GTDB taxonomy): Bacteria > Bacillota > Bacilli > Bacillales_A > Planococcaceae > Kurthia > Kurthia sibirica. The sequence goes on from NZ_QFVR01000016.1 coordinate 16,191, forward strand.
GTATACGGGTGTTACTTACCACTTGGCTCGATTTACTTACCGGTTGTACCCATTTACTTACCGGTTGACCTCTTTTACTTACCGGTTGGCTCGATTTACTTACCCGCTTAGCACAACTGCTTTGATTACGCTGTATTCACAATAGGATTCTTCACTTTCATGTAATTTGTTGGCACAGGTGTGAATTTAGGCAAAAAAAAGCCATTAACAGTACACTGTTAATGGCTTGAGTTAGTGTTAGCCGTTTGACAACACTTTTTGTGCTTCAATTTTCAAGGCCTCTAGGCGTTTACGATCTTCAACGCGTTGGACAGATTGTTCTTCTTTGACACGTTTATAGTCATCGATCCCTGTTGTAATTGTATCCCACATAGATTCGATTGTTTCCATTTTAATGCTTGAACTACCTGCGCGCTGTGCAATTTCGACGCTTTGTTGCATAATATCACTCGTGACATCTTTAAGCATTTCGTTAGCACGGTCTTCGAATGCATTTAATGAGTCTGAATGCATTTTTTGACGTTTTGCGTTGACAGCATTGATGATGCCCATTTTGAAAACAGGAATTGTCGTAACAAATGCACTATTAATTTTTGCAATTAAATCATTATTACCACGCTGCATCGTTTTAATCTGTGGTGCTGCAATGACAGAAACCATACGAGCTTTTTCAAGATCATCTACCTTACGCTCTAATAACTCTTGAACTGTACGTAAGTTTTCAAGTTCGATACGTGCCATTTGATTGCCACTCTCAACTTTTTGTTCGCAAGCTGGTACTAAGGTATTTTTCACTTCATCTAATTTCATTTCTGCTGCTACTACATATTTTTCAAGCTCAAAATAATATTTAATATCTTCTTGGTATAAACCCTCTAAATCCTGATTATTACGTTTCAATTCATCTTCAATTACCATAAATTGCGTGTGAATTTTTTCAATTTCTTTACCTAAAGTATTGTACTTACTAAATAATTGTTCGATATTTTTCTTCGCACGATTGAAAAGTTTGTTCATGAAACTTGGTTCTTTTAAAATTTCATTTTTATCAAATTTACTCATTACTTTTTCAAGTTGGTTGAGTAACTGGCTTGAATCATCTAATTTCGACATCGTCATTGAATCTAGAATACGATCCGAAAAACGCGATAATTGCATAGCCGGTTCTTTACCTAGTGTAATCAATTCCATTTGGTCACGTACGTCCATACGTTGGACAATATTGAGCACCTCTGGATCTTTTTGTAGTTCTAATTTCATCATTTGCGCTGAGTTTTCATTTAAGCCTTCTGATGGTACTTTTATTAAATCTGTCATCTTGCATACCTCCTATTTTAAAATAAACGATCGAAAAATTTTTTTATTTTCTTAGAGCCCGAAACAGTAACTTCTTGAAAAGCCATATCAAATACCATGTCATCTAGGCGATGAACATCGTAGCTCTGTTCTGTAATATAATGTTCTATATCTAGTTTACCAGTTGGATTATATAACACAATATCCAAACCAAAGCGATTCAAGAAAGCGAGTAAAATCGCATCTTCTCGCGTAACTGATTGTCCCTGACCATTATCATAAACAACGATTTTAGGGATATCCTGTGCATAATCATAATTTTGTAATAAACGAATAATTTCCTCTGGAATTTGTGCCAAATATTTAAAAATTGTAACGGATAAGGCATCAGGTGACTCGCCTTTTTCTAATTTAATTGTAGGATTTTCACAACAATTAATAATCGTTACAGCCATTGCTTTTTGCAGTTCAGCCGGAAATTCTCGATATTGCCACCAGTCACTTTGCATCATTTTATCAGCAGATAAGCGACCTTTATCTAATGAATGGTTATAGTGAAACTGAAAATTAGATTTTGATGCCTGCATATATGGAAACTGCTTTAACAACAATGTTTGTGGTCCAATTAGTTGATGTAATCTTGACCAATACTCGTCCCGGTTTGTTGTCACACCACTGATTTTAGCAAAAATCACAGGGATAATTACATGTTTATTTTCTACTTTAAATTCCGGACGAATCATCGCCTTTTCCTTCGCATAAATGAATATATCATCATAGGTCATACGAAGAGTAAGTGCTTGTGGAATATGATGTTGGAATTGCCATGCCTTGAAAACACCCGCATTCCCATCGGTAAGTAAGCGATCAAAATGCTGACTTGAGCGATAGCCGACAGTAGATTGACGCTGTCTTTTTTCTGAAGGGAACGGCTCTAATGGGATTTTTTCACTATAGTTATATACTTTTGTAAACTGTTCATCCTGATCTATAGCTATCATTGCATCTTCACCTGTCGGATCAAATAGTAAAACATCACAGCCAAGTTTAATAAGTAAAACAATAAAGTATTTTTCACTTGGTTTTAATGGTCCATACCAGACAATTCTCGGAAATTCGTCGTCGACATTGCTTGTAGCCATCCATTTTGCCCAATGATTTTTAAGCCATTTAACCAAATCGATTAACACGCGGCGAAAATCATTAGACAATAGTCCAAATGATTGTTGCTGTTGGAACATCGACAATACTTCGATTACCTTTAATTGCAAATGTCGGTTGAGAGAATCATCGGCAAGTTTTGGTAATAGCTGACTACCATACATCATGGCAACAAGACGGTTAATCGACAAGCCTTTTGGTTCGGATGTATGACGTTGTAAAATTTCTTGTAATGCTTGAAAATCACGTTGATCAATCGTTTTGTCCAAGTGCTCACTCAAGACAAAAATCGTGTCATTTTCTTCTAAATCTACGAGCATATTAAAATATTCATCGTGATCTAAGGGCACACCATTGACGCGTAATGCCATCGCCTCGAATTGAACTAATTCTTCATTTTGAATGTAATTTGGTCTTAATTTGACTGACTCATGAAAGGTCTGCAACCAATTCTCTTGGTTTGCATATAGTAGAACATTGATCTTTTTCCCTTTCATCCAATCCCTCCTTACTCCGATTTAGACATGACAAAACGGAGTACTTCCTCCGTAAACGCAAGTCCTGTCTTTTCTGAAAAATGTATATGGTCATGCTGTAAAAAGTCAGCTTGATCAATTGTGCCATGTGCCGGTACAAAGCTAAAATCCGCTTCAATATTCATTTGGACATCCATCATTGAATCACCTGCAGCTATATGTACCGTATAGTTTTTTTCATTTTTTAAATATTGTACTGCGCGTTCCTTCGTCAAGACAAGTGGTAAAATATAAAGTTTAGTATGATGCAAGATGACACGCCAACCCAAATCAGCAAATTGTCTAATGACATCATATAATACATCATGCTCTATTTTTTCGATATCGACCTTACAAACATAGAATAATTCATCAACTAATACAAAACTTGTAGTTTGCCAATTTGAAAAATCAAAATGTTGCAATACTATATCCTTTGATACTGCTGTTTGCGCAATTAAATCACGAATCGTATGCTGCCATTTTTCATCTATTTGACCATGTCGCAAAATCGTACCTCCATTTGAAGTAACTACGTTTTCCGCTTGTAATTGTACCATACCTTGTATGCGTTTATACTCTGCGACAGAGCGAGTCGTTACAGGAATGAAATGGAAATCACGATGAATTTGTTGCAACAGCGTATACGTAGCAACTGACATATAACTTCTTGGTTGCTGCGATAAATTGGTCTCCACAATAAAACTGTCATCTACAATAGGATACATCGCCATCATACGGCGAGAATAAATTAATGTTCGATCTAAATCTGATGTAAATAAAATCATGTCGTCACATCCTTAATCAGTCCACAACATGAATAGATCATGTCATCATTATATTCTATTGGTATATTTTTTTCTTGTGCCAAATGATAAATATGCGATAAATCAATTGTCGCTTGACGATTCACTACTATTTTCCATGGTACTCGTCTCAGCAAAACCCTTGTTGTTTCACCAACACCGGGTTTTACAAATTCACTTTTACTAATACCATATTGCTGTTGTAGGATTGCTACATCTTTTGCACCCAACCAAGATAGCTCATGATTTTCTCGTAATACTATTTCTAATTGTTTTTCCACCTGTTTTTGTTGCACAGGGAAAAATTGTACAATGGCTGTAATGAATTCTTGAGATTCATCCATATGTTTTAAATGTTCATATGTTTTTGCACCATGGAAACCTGTTGTATCCATTAATTTTTCATTCAATAAAGTACGACTCACGAGTCCGGAAACCGTAGAGTTCAAACAAGCAGATGGTATGACTAAGTCTTGACGTGTACCAAAAATCGCTGCACAGTAACCTGGATCAGCCAAAACCGCTAAATCAGCACTTATATGATGATCAGTACGTTTATTATACTGTCTACAAGCCTGTATAAGTTCCTTACTAATTGCGCCTTTACCCGTCCAACCATCAACAAATTGAATCGACTTACCCGGATTTTGCTGTGCAATATAATCAAGTGCTACTTCATCGATCCCTCTGCCACGTAATATTGATATGGTATAATGCGGCACATCCGCTTGATAAGCAAACTGAATATATCTTTTTACCAAAATACCTATTGGTGTGCCTGCCCGTGCCAAACTAACGATCACCCATTCTTTATTTTGATGTTTTCGCCAAATTTGTTCAGCTAAAACACCTGTATAAAGTGCCATCTTATCAGCATTTTCACGTAATAATGTATGGTAAATCTCCATATATTGCGCTGTTGGTTCCGATTCAATCGGTAACATCATGGAATAGTGAGTACCTGATTGAATCTTCTCTTCTCGCTCAATTGTAGATAATTTTTCAACTGGATTGACAACTTCTTGCAAAAGAAATTGTACATCATTGTCATCATAACTCCCTTTAACTGTTTGCCACACTATCTACACCCCACTTAAAACAATGATCATTATTTTTGGTATATTCGTCATTGCTAATGCATTTTTTAATGATTGTAATGCTTGTATATCTTTTGCTCTCTCCACAAAAACGAAGGCCTGTTCGTACTTATACGTTGCTAAATTATATAAGTAATTTTCTACACCGCTATTTTCTGGACTATCAAAACATAGTTTTTGCGTAATCGTATAAGGTGCTTTTTCCACATGGATTGGACTGCGTGTTGTTGCATGAAAATACACATCATCACCTAGTTCTGCAGCAATTTGCATCGGAATATACATGAATTCACCCGTCCCAATCACAACTGTTTTACCATTCGTACAATGCTCTTTTAACTCCGTAGCGAGTTGTTTAATTGCTTCATGATTATAATCTTCTGCAGCCATCATAAAACGCCCTGTTTGCTGCAAATAATCAGCATTATTTTGCTGCTGTCCTTCATCAATTGAGCACCCTGCAATCGTAGGTAGTACTGTCTTGACAGGCAAATGTGAAATAATTGGCACTATTTCTGTTGGTAGCTCTGCCGCTTCAACTAACAGTGGCTCACCTATACACTCGAATTGGCCCTTGACGATTGAGTGAAATTCAATGGGACCTAGGCTTTTAAGACGTGCTTCATTTTCTTGTGATAACCAATTTAAGATAGATAGAACAGCATAGTTTTTCACAGTAGGAAATGCTTCTTTTAATATACCAATAATATTGTACAATGTTTTACCCGTTGAAATTTCATCGTCAATTAAGACAATCCGCTCGAATGGCTGCTGCGAATCACCATATAACCGGTGGCTTGTCGCATGGGAATGCTCTTCTTCAAACGTTAGAATTTCCACTTGGCTGATGAGTTGTTCACGTGTTGTATGCACATAGTACGCGTTATTACTAAAATGACTAAATGTCGCATGACCTAACGCTGTAGCTGTTTCGGCAAAACCAATAAAAAGAGTTGGTACTGCTGCTTCAATTTGATGGAGTTTTTTCAATGCGTTATTTGGTTCTGTTACACCCTTCATACCATCGACTGCTGTTTGCATTTGTTGTAGATCATCTGCCAACAACATAGCCAACAAACGCCCTGTTAGCTGTGGTACAGCGGCTTTAACAGCCAAGTGTTTACCCAAAACTGTACTGACAAATAAAAATTTTCTTTTTTTATTAATACGCGTTGCCATTAAAAAAAGTTCCTCTTCAGCGAATTGAAATTTATTTTCTGTAAATTGTGTTTTGATATAATAATTTTCGACTATTTTTGTTGTCATAATATATTACCCTCATTTTGTTGTAGAAGCATTTTGTAATCTACATCTTTATTTAAAACGCCAAATATTTCAGCACGTTGAATAATACGTCTCGCCCAATAAAGATGTGGTTTCATCTCATTCATTTTATTATTGTAGCTACTTTTTTCAACGCCTTGATTTTCTTTTTCATAAATAGATGATGCATCCATATATTCTTCATGTGTCACGCAATGCAATGCTTGTACAACATCAATATGGCTTGGATGAATAACTGTTTTACCTACGATACCATTTTCAATATTCTGCTGAATTTCTCGTATAAAAGTGTCCATTGCTGGCATCGTATTAAAATATTCATATACTGGACCAGCTATAACATAATGATTTTCTTTACGCTGAAACATATTCAAAATATCCGCGATAACATCATTTAATAATGCAATTTCGTGTACTGTAGTTGATGATTTTCTTCGAATACCATAGAGTCCACTAAAATCTGTTGCACCGATTCTTAGCATCAAAATCATACTCTTATAATTTTTTAGTATATCGTTAATTTTCATCAACGATTCCAGGCGACTTTCCTTATACATAATTACAGTAGATTCTAAAATGGGCATAGCATAGAGGTTCAATTGATATTGACTATTAATTTGTTGCAATGTTTCACAAAAATCAAAGGCATTGCTGGCATCAAATTTTGGCATAACGACTCCAGTTAACACAACTAACTCATTATGTAATTGATCGCTAATACGCTGCAATTGTTCCGCATTTCTTACGCGTACAAACAATAGAGGCATCTCCTCATGGTTGGTAATTTCCTGATGGAGTCGTTGAATTAATCGAATGAATTGCTCTTCACACACTTCAATTACATCATCAGAAATGGCATCCTCTAAGTCGATAACAATCGACCGTAGATTCGCATATTTTTTTGCGACTAGCAGATCAAATATACCTGATTTATCTGCTGGCATATACAGTGTTGCTCCTAATGCATATGCTAGATTATGCTTAGCTGTTACCTTGCTAAATTCTGTTGGTTGTTTATAAAATAGCGACGATGAGAGTCCACTAAAATACTTCATTAATGATTGCCTTCTTTCAACTTGCTATGAATGAGCCAAGTATAAATATAAAATAAGGTGTTAAAAAAGGCACTTTAACAGTCATATTAGGACAATTAAAGTGCCATATCTTATATAGTTTTTTCTTTATTTTTGTTCCTATAATGCACGACGAACGTTGCACCAAAAGCAATAATGAGAATAGCGAAGAACAGTAAATGCGATATTTCGATACCAAAAACGCCTAAAAGCATTTTAATAGCAATAATCGCGATTAAAATAAATGCAGTTGTTTCTAATTCGGGTACGCGCTCAATCAAAGTTAGAAAGACACCAGCGATTGTCCGCATCATGATAATTCCTAAGATACCACCAAGAAGTAGCACCCAGACCTGATCTGAAATGGCAAAAGCAGCTAAAATTGAATCGACTGAAAATGCGATATCCATTAATTCTACCGAAATAACCGTTGCCCAAAACGTTCCAAATATAGCAACTAGTACACCTTTATTTTTAAATTCTTTTGCTTCTTCTTCTTCTTGACCTCTATTTTTGAAATGTGAATAAACAATCCAACCTAAATAGAGTGCACCTAGTACTTTGATAAACCAAAACTTAACGAGGTATACACCTATTCCAATAAAAATGAAACGGAAGAAGTACGCGCCAAACATACCATAAAGTAATGCTTTTTTTCGTTGTTTTTCTGGAAGATGCTTTACTAAAACAGCTAATACCAATGCATTATCTGCAGATAAAAGACCTTCCATAACCACGAGCGAGCCGATTAATCCCCAAGCTACAGGATCCGTTAACACTTCTCCCCACATTTCCCAGTTAAAGAATTGCGCATACGTGGACAAAATTGATTGAATTATTTCCACAAGTTATCCTCCATTGTCATGCTTTTTAAGCTTCTAAACCATAAGCATTAACGAGTGCACCTAAGCCGCCTTGATAACCTGAACCAACTGCAGCAAATTTCCAAGTATCATTATGACGGTATAGCTCACAAAATACAACGGCGGTTTCAATTGAGAAGTCCTCACCTAAATCGTAGCGTAATACTTCAGTGTTTGTAACATCGTTTACTAATCGTACATAGGCATTTGACACTTGCCCGAAGTTTTGTAAACGTTCATCCGCAGCGTGGATCGTAACTGTAACTGCAATTTTATCGATTGAAGGACTAACTTTCGATAAATCAACGAGAATTTTTTCATCATCACCATCGCCAGCACCTGTGCGGTTATCACCTTCGTGAGTTACCGAGCCATCCGTACTCACTAAATTATTGTAAAAGATGAAATCTAAGTCATTTTGACAAACGCCATTTTTATCTAGTAAAAATACAGAGGCATCTAAATCGAAATCTGTGCCGCCATCAAATTGCTTAACATCCCAACCAAGACCGATTCCAATATTATTTAAACCAGGATCTTCTTTATTCAAATCAATTCTTTGACCTTTGCTTAATTGAATTGCCATTGATATTACCTCTTTTCAATAATGAATTAAATTAACCTAATTGAATTCCGTAATCCACACAAAGTGCTTCTAATCCACCTTGGTAGCCGGCTCCGACTGCATTAAATTTCCACTCTGTTCCATGACGGTATAATTCTCCAACAACTACCGCTGTCTCAATTGAGAAATCTTCGCCTAAATCAAAGCGCATTAATTCGGTATTTGACGATGCATCTACTACGCGAATAAAAGCATTTGATACCATACCAAAGTTTTGATTGCGTGCTTGTGCGTCATGAATTGTTACTGTGAAAGCAATTTTAGCAACATTAGCAGGGACATTATTTAATGCCACTTTTACTGTTTCGTCATCGCCTTCACCATCACCTGTTAAATTATCGCCTGAGTGTTCTACCGCTCCAGCTCCACCTATTGGATTATTATAAAAGATAAAGTCAGTTTGTTCATTTACTTTACCGCTTTCACCTAATAAGAAAATTGATGCGTCTAAATCAAAGCTTTGGCTACCATCGTATTTATTTGTATCCCAACCAAGTCCAACAACTACATTTGTTAATCCCGGGTTAGATTTTGTTAAATCAACTTTTTGACCTTTTTGTAATGAAACTACCATCGTATATTCCGCTCCCTTGACTAGCTATATTTTTTAACAATATCTCCAAGTTTACCATCTGTTGTACCTTCACCTAGTGCAGCAAATTTCCACTCCGCACCATGACGATATAATTCACCAACAACCAATGTCATTTTACCTGTATAATCATCTGTTAAATTGTAGCGAATTAACTCTTTATTACCATCTAAAATACGAATATATGCATTTTTAATCATACCAAAATGTTGATTACGACCTATTGCATCATAAATATTAACGACAAATACTAATTTATTGTAATTTTGAGGAATGCTGTTTAGAGTTAAGTGAATTTGTTCATCATCGCCATCACCTTCACCCGTAACATTGTCACCAGAATGTGAAATAGAACCATTGTCATTTTTTAAATTCCCAAAATAAATAACATCTTTATTATTGCGAATACGGTCATCATCTAGTAAAAGAACTGAGGCATCACAATCGACATTTGCCGCTTTGCTTGCACCACCACCGAACATACCACCAAACATACCTTTTTTCTTCTGTTGTTCTTCAGCTGGATCCCAACCTAAACCGATTTGAATATTATTGAGACCCGCGTTACCTTTAGTTAAATCAACTCTTTGACCTTTTACTAAGCTTATTCCCATTTTTCATTCCTCCTACGATTCAAAAAAATCTACTGTTAGAACAGTCATATTATACCAAAAATTACGGATAATATAAAATAACTATTCATATATATTTTAATGTCCTACTTATTCCATTATACATTAGATGTTTCTTTGAAAGACATTAATATACTACTAAAATCAAAAAACGAGTAGACAGTTGTGGCGTTTTTTTTACGCTCCTACTAAAAAAATCATTCAATTGAAGATTACTAATTTACTTTTTATAATCATTATAGTTCAACTATACTCCCTAGGACGCTTCCTCCATTCCTCTGGTTCCATAAATAAATCACAGATCGCCCCAACTAACCTCAAAAAAGACCAAATCCTTCAATTTCATACGATTTAGTATCGCGAATGTTGACCTGATTGTTCTTTTAAAGTAAATATTTTAACTTATACAGGTGTTACTTACCGGTTAGCTCGATTTACTTGCCGCTTAGCTCGATTTACTTGCCGCTTAGCTCGATTTACTTACCGCTTGCAACGATTTACTTACCGCTTGCAACGATTTACTTACCGGTTAGCTCGATTTACTTGCCGCTTAGCTCGATTTACTTGCCGCTTAGCTCGATTTACTTGCCGCTTAGCTCGATTTACTTGCCGCTTAGCTCGATTTACTTGCCGCTTAGCTCGATTTACTTGCCGCTTAGCTCGATTTACTTACCGCTTGCAACGATTTACTTACCACTTGATCAACAAGGGTGGATTACTCCCTTATATGCAGAAAATTACTCGTTATTACTTAGCTTGTGATATTGTCAAAAACAAAAAACCAGCCTTCCCAGGGGGATACCTGGAAGGCTGGTTTTAGTGTTTTTATAGGAATTAGTATCCCCAGATCATTGCTAATAGAGAACCAAACACTGTTAGTAAACCAACTACTACAGCGTAGATTGTCGAAATATACAATGCTTTTTTGTCAGCTGTTTCACCAATATGCATGAATAATACAAGTTGAAGTGACGCTTGAGCAAGAGCCGTTATCCAAAGGATAACTAAGCCGCCGATTAATGAAATATCATCAATCCAAATAACTGATAATGCTGCAAATGTTAAAATGATTGAACCAATAAAGCCCAATACATGTTCTTTTGGAAATAATTCTGCCATTTTACATCATTCCTTTCAAGTAGATAAAGCTGAATAGGAAGATCCAAACAACATCAAGGAAATGCCAGTATAAAGAGAAGATAAACGCTTTATTAGCTGTACGAGCATTGATGCCGTGACGAACAACTTGAATAATAATAGCTGTTCCCCATAGTAAACCGAAGGATACATGGGCACCATGCGTTCCTAGCAATGTGAATAGACTTGATGTGAATGCACTTGTTTGGATAGTTGCACCTTCATGAATGAAGTGTAAGAACTCATCCACTTCAGTTGCAACGAATCCTGCACCTAAAAGTAATGTGATGACATAAAAGAATATCATTGGTTTAACGCGGCCTAAACGCATGGCGTGAACACCTAAACCAATGGTGAAACTAGATGTTAATAGTAGGAATGTTTCGATTAATAACGGTTTTAATTCGAAAAGATCTGCACCGATTGGGCCTGAACCTGTACGGTCTACTAATACGAAATACACTGTAAATAGTGTAGCGAATAATACGATTTCGGCGCCTAAGAATACCCAGAAACCGAAGATTTTCAAATCGTTTTCTTCAGTGCTGTATTCTAAAGGTACTGAGTTATTGTGTTTTGACATTATCGGTCACCTCTCATTCGGCGCTCTGTTTCTTCAACTTCATGTGCGTGAATATGATGACCTTCATCAATTTCAAACGAACGGTATGCCATGAATAATAGTGTTATTACAGCTAGTGGAATAACGATCATGAATTGGTTGAAGATAAAGAAGAACGTTAGTAATCCCATGACAACACTCATCCAAAGCGGAGCTCCAGAGTTGTTAGGCATGTGGATATCTTCAATTTTACCTGCATGAAGGTCGCGACCTTCTTTTTTAGCGTACCAGAATTCATCAAGTTGAGAAACCTGTGGTACGATTGCGAAATTATATTCCGGTACTGGTGAGTGTGTAGCCCATTCAAGTGAACGTGCATCCCATGGATCGCCGTTTGTTTCTCTTGGCGCGTAACGGATTGAATAGTAAATATTGTATACAAGTGATGCGAAACCTGCTACTAATACTAATGCACCAATGAATGATAGCATTTGTAATGGTGCGTAGCCTGTTGACTCAGAGTATGTGTACATACGACGAGCTGCACCATTTAACCCAAGGATAAACATTGGGAAGAATGTTACGTTAAATCCAACAACAATCATCCAAAAACCAACCTTACCGATTTTTTCGTTAAGACGGAAGTTGAACATTTTTGGCCACCAGTAATGGTAACCTGCTAATAGACCGAATACTGTACCTGGAATTAATACATAGTGGAAGTGAGCAACTAAGAATAAAGTATTGTGATATTGATAGTCAGCACTTGCCATAGCTAGCATTACACCAGTTACCCCACCGATAGTGAAGATTGGAATAAAGCCTAAAGCATATAACATTGGAGTAGTGAAAGTTATACGACCATGACGCATTGTCAGAAGCCAGTTAAACATTTTAACTCCAGTTGGAACTGCAATTAACATTGTTGTTACTGAGAACACACCGTTTACTAAAACGCCATGACCCATTGTGTAGAAATGGTGAGCCCATACCATAAATGATAGTAATGAAATGATGACCATCGAAGCTACCATTGAACCGTAACCGAATAGGTTTTTACGAGAGAAGGTTGCAATAACCTCACTGAAAATACCGAAGGCTGGTAAAATAACGATGTATACTTCAGGGTGACCCCAAACCCAAAATAGGTTGGCCCATAACATATCCATACCGCCATCTGTCATAGCAAAGAATTTAGTACCGAATTGACGGTCTAAAGTCATTAATACAAGTGCAACTGTTAATACTGGGAATGCAAATGTAATGATTACGTTCGTAATTAAACATGACCACGTGAACATTGGAATTTTCATCCAAGTCATACCAGGAGCACGCATTTTAATAATTGTTGTTACAAAGTTAATACCTGTCGCTAACGTACCGATACCGGCAATTTGTAATGACCAAGCATAGTAGTTATTTTGAATACCAGGACTAAACTCAATACCTGCTAGAGGGAAATAAGAAGTCCAACCTGCGTTTGGTGATCCACCAATGATGAATGAGATGTTTAATAGCGCACAACCAACAAGGAATAGCCAGAAGCTAAGTAAGTTAAGTCGTGGGAACGCTACGTCACGTGCACCAATTTGAAGCGGTATTGCTACGTTCATTAAACCAATAACAAACGGCATTGCTACGAAAAGAATCATTAATACACCATGTGTAGTAAAGATTTCGTTATAGTGATTTGAATCTAAAATTTTGTTCTGAGGTACTGCGGTCTGGGCCCTCATGAGGAGTGCCTCTATTCCACCTTTGAATAGCATGATTAATGCTACGAAGATGTACATAATACCAATTTTTTTGTGGTCAACTGAAGTGAAATAGTTTTTATATAACCAAGTCCACTTTTTGAAGTATGTTATACCAGCAATCATTGCGATACCGCCAACAAGAATACCAATTGCAGTACCCAAGATTAGTGGTTCTTTTAAAGGCGAGAATAATATTTCTAAAGTCAATTTGAGTAACTCCTTTCGTTCTTCTACGTTCATAAGAATTTAAAAATGGTTTAAATTATTTGTCCATTTCGTCCATGTCATCCATGTCATGTTCTGTTTGGTCAGATGTTTTCGAACCTTTTTTAGATTCTGTATACTTATCAGCTTTCATCATATCTTTGTGGTCCATTGGAGCAGGACTGAATGATAAGTGAGTAGATGAGTAGCTAGAACGTCCAACAACACTTGGTTTAAGAAGTTTGTCGAATTCTTTTTCTGTTAATGCTGGTTCAGAAGCTTTTACATCTTTAACCCAAGAGTCGAAATCTTTTTGTTTTGTTGCTGTTACAGTGAACTCTTGATCAGCGAAACCTTCGCCGTTAAAGTTCGAGTTACGTCCCCAATAATCGCCTTCATGATCAGCAGCTAAATGGATTGTCGTTAACATATCCGCCATAGCATATTTTTGACCAGCTAATTGTGGAACCCAGAAACTAGCAATCGTACCGAATGAGTACAAGCGGAATTCGATTGGACGGTCAGTTGGAATCATCGCATAGTTAACTGTTTCGATTCCTTCTTCAGGATAACTGAAGTGCCATTTCCATTCAGAAGATGAAGCATAAATTACTAGTGCTTCTTTATTTCCGTAGCCCTCTGGTTTTTTCTCAACTTTGTCAGTTGTATAAATTGTTACAACTGATAAGAAACTTACAATTAGAATTGGAATAACTGTCCAAATAATTTCTAATTTGTGGTTACCAGCTTCATGTGGTGGCTCATAATCAGCACCCATTTTGCTTGCTCTGTAATTTTTCAGCATGAAGAATAGTAGTAAATACACAACTAATAAAATAACTGCCATAGTTATGATTGATAAAATAATAGTATTAGATAATGTTTCTGCGTTAGGTCCTTTAGGATTTAACACCATTAACGGCTCACAGCCTGATAATACTATTGCTAATAATGCTGCCACGATAGGCATAGTTAACAATTTTTTTCTCATGTTGTACTCCCTTCTAAAACAACCTTCTTCTTTTAAATATAGAATGTTGAATGGATATTGAAGTGTGTCCCCCTACATTTAATTTGCTAGGCAAATTAAACATGTTTTACGAATCTGCTGAGATGATTGAACATTTTATCTTCCTATTCGTCCTATGTACCAAACAACGACTATTCCTCGTATAATTGCTATTTAACTAAAATTTAAGGAATAACATGTTTGAAAATGCACAATGAGAAAAATAAGATAACCCAAGCTCACAAACCCACTTCTTTAAGTAAGAAGCATTCAACCTTCTTTTCAATTCAAACTGAATTATAAACCTAAAGCTTACCGAAAAGAATAAAAATATACACGATTTCACATATTCTTTGATAGTTTTTGAACTTTCTGTGGACGGCAATCTATTTCGCACTATAAATTCAGTAATATAAAGGTCCTAACTCATATCTAGAACCCATTTTTTAGCAATTAAGTAAATTGATTACTGCAAGTGATTATCTGATTACATATTCCACTAACCTACTTAGCTAGGCAATTTACTTGTTTACTTAAAAATAAATTCATAATATTGGAAAAGAAGGTTTTATAAGTTAACTCGGCGTTAAAAAATCGAAAGGAGTATCTAATTTATGTTAGATACTCCTCAAACCTTTGACGGTTCAATCATTTTACATATTATATAGGAAAACTTCATTATTATTATACCATTACTTTTTTAGTTCTCAAGATTCGAGAATTTACAGAAAATTCAACTCACCATCCAACAACCATTCTGGGTACGGATACATTTAATATTAATTGCTTCCCTCATCTTCAATCGTTTCTGTGTTTCTTCTATATTAATAGCTGAAAATAGTCCAGCTATTAAAAATGATGACCAGCAGTTCATATTCACCTCCATATTAACTTTTCCCTATTTGCATAATGATAATCTTTAAATATCGGCATTTTTTCTAAAATACATAGAAAAAAACCGCCTATAGGAAGAGGGCACTGAAAAAGTCCACTTATGCACAGATAAGCGAGGACAGGAACGAAATTCGTTCCTGTCCTCGCTTTTCCTCGTAGCCGTTGATTCCGTTCCGGCGGACGCTTTTCGCGGGCACGGACCATCCTGTATAATAGTAGTTACTAATTAAAGGTGGTGCGACCATGATTTCCAAACAAGAAACCCTTAACTTAAGTCCCTATATGGTACTATATGATTTAATCATTCCAAAAGATAATATGCTTCGCCAGATCAATGAACTCGTTGATTTTTCATTTATTATAGACGAATTAAAATCAAAATACTGTTTGGATAATGGTCGAAATGCGATTCCACCAATTCGTATGTTCAAATATTTACTCCTAAAAGCAATTCATGACTTATCAGATGCCGATCTTGTTGATCGTTCTAAATACGACATGTCCTTTAAATATTTTCTAGACATACTACTTTGATATAGAAAAATGTAAAGTTTGTCCAATGCAAGAAGGCTGTTATAAAGAGGGTTCTAAAAGTAAAACATATTCGGTCACGATTAAATCAACAGAACATAAGGACCAAGCGAACTTTCAAGAGACAGATGAATTCAAAGAGCTCGCGAAAAATAGTGAAATCAAAAATCCGCATGGGTACAATACGGCCAAATCAGCGGGTTTATTTGGCATGGAAATACAAGGTGCCACAACGATATTCGCTGTCAATCTTAAGCGGATATTAAAACTACTAAATGAAAAAGAGTAAGAAATAGACAATGAAATAAGGCACTTTCTGTTCAAATCGAACAGAAAGTGCCTTATTTTTATCTAAAAAATCAACTCGTCATAAAAAACGTAAGTTTTTCAGTGCCCTCTATAGGAATAGGCGGTTTTTATTTAAATTAAGCTGTTTTTTTCTTTTTCAGTAATCCAATCATCAATGCTGTAATAATGGAACCGATAATAATGGCAATGGCATATAGCGCAATATTCATACCTCCGCCTTCAACAAGTGGGAAAACAAAAATACCGCCATGTGGTACTGGTAAACCAATTTTAAAAGCCATTGTTAAACCACCAGTGACTGCTGCACCGACCACAAAGGATGGAATCATTCTTAGTGGATCACTCGCTGCGAATGGAATCGCTCCTTCTGATATAAAGAAGGCACCCAGTACATAACTCGTTTTACCTGTATCACGTTCTGGTTTCGTAAAACGATTTTTAAAAATAGTTGTAGCTAATGCAACACCTAGTGGAGGCACCATACCACCTGCCATAACAGCAGCCATAATATGATAGTTCCCTGCATCTAACATAGCTATACCGAATGTATAGGCCGCTTTGTTTAGTGGACCACCAAGGTCAAAGGCCATCATCGCTGCTAAAACAACACCTAACAGGATAACATTCGAGCCATTTAACGAATTTAGTAAATCAGAGAATGTTGTATATAGTTTTGTTAACTGTGGATTTAGAAGCATCATAATAATACCGACGGAGAATATACCAAGTAATGGATAAATCAGTATCGGTTTCAGACCTTCAAAAGATTTTGGTAAATTGGCAAATAGTTTTTTCAATCCTAAGACGATATAACCTGCAAGGAAACCAGCAATTAAACCACCTAAGAAGCCAGAATCGGCACCTTCAGCATTTTTCACCGTAATCGCAAGTAAACCACCAACCATACCAGGAGCAAAACCAGGGCGATCAGCAATACTCATAGCAATGAAACCAGCTAATACTGGCACCATTAGTAAGAAGGCATTACCTCCACCAATGGTTTTCAACATATAGGCAAATTCATTGTATTCTGCATTGCCTTTTTCAGCTGAGTTTATGCCGAAAAAGAAAGAAATTGCAATGAGTATCCCGCCCCCTACAACGAATGGTAGCATATTTGAAACACCGTTCATTAAATGCTTATAAATTTGCGAGCTGACACTATTTTTCGCTGCGCCATCTTCTTCTTCATATCCATCATCTCCGCCACCTTGATGATGATAGACTGCACCACCTGGTTTTGCTGCGCGATCAAATAATGCATCTGGTTCATAAATCGCCTTACTGACGGGTACTTGAATTACTTTTTTACCTTCAAAACGTGCGAGCTCTACTTTCGTATCGGCTGCCACAATAATTGCATCTGCTTCAGCTATGTCTTTTGCTGTCAAAACATTTTGTGCACCACTCGAACCATTTGTTTCTACTTTAATAGAAATATTTCGTGTTTTTGCCACTTCTTCTAATTTTTCTGCTGCCATATAGGTGTGTGCAATGCCTGTTGGACAAGCCGTTACAGCTAAGACCCGTAATTGCTTTGGATCTTTCTCTTCCGTTTCCTTCGTATCTGCTGCTACTTTTTTATCGTCAGCAGCCTGCTCTTTTTCTTCAATGGCCTCTAGTACTTCTTCCTTCGTTGTCGCATTGCGTAGTTTTTCTGTAAACTGAGCATCCATTAAGAAACCAGCCAACCTTGAAAGTGCTTCAAGATGAAGATTATTTGCGCCATCTGTCGCTGCAATCATAAAAAATAAATTTGCAGGTTGACCATCTAATGATTGATAGTCCAGCCCTTCTTTTTTACGTCCAAATGCAATGGCCGGTTCCTTAACGGCTGCTGTTTTAGCGTGTGGTATGGCAATGCCATCTCCTACACCTGTCGTGCTCGATTGTTCTCTTTTTTGCAATGCCTCTAAAAATAATCCCGCATCATTCAATTTATCAGCTTGCTGTAATACTGCCGTTAATTCACTTAATACATCGTCTTTAGTCGTAGCATCTAAATCTAATTTCATCGTTGCTGTCGTTAATAGTTCTGTTATCTTCATCTTAAAATCCCCCCTTTAAATGTCGGACACAATTACGTGATCTAGTAATTGTTCTACTTGTTCTTTCGTACATAAATCTTCATGGAAAGCTGTTGCACTGCCTGCAGCAATACCATATTTAATCGCGTCTTCCATCCTGTTACCTTGGGCTAGTTGAGCTACGACACCCGCCACAACTGAATCACCTGCCCCCACTGTATTGATCACCTTCCCTTGAGGTGCTTCAACATGCAATTGCAATTCATCTGTGACACATACAGCTCCCGCTCCCCCTAGTGATACGATTACAAGTGCTACACCTGCTGCAACAATTTTTTTAGAAACAGTTACAATTTCATGCAATTCTTCGCTTTTCTGCCCTACTAGCTCAGCAAGTTCATCCTCATTCGGTTTGATCATATACGGTCTAAATGGCAGCAATGTTACAAGGCGTGGTCCCGACGTGTCGAGAACCCATTTCGCTTGTTTTTCTTCACACAGATTGGAAATGTATTCGAAAAAAGAATTAGGGATTGACATTGGGATGCTACCAGAAATAATTAACCAATCTTCACGCTGTATTTTATTGGCCAATTGAATTTTTAAAATATCTAATTCTTCCTCAGTTAGGTAAGGTGTTGGTCCATTTAAGTCCGTTTCAACATCCGATTTTATTTTGACATTAATACGTGTTGGTTCTGCAATTTTAATAAAGTCATTTCTCACATGATTATTTGTCAAAGCATTTTCTATAAATGCTCCCGTAAATCCACCAATAAATCCAAGCGCTGTCGTATTAACAGTCATCGATGTTAAGACCCTTGATATATTGATGCCTTTGCCGCCCGCAAAATAACGTACATCCGACGCTCGGTTCAATTCAGCAATTTTAAAATTTTCCACGAATGGAATATAGTCGATTGACGGTGAAAAAGTAATGGTATAAATCAAGGTTGCATGACCTCCAGTTCATTTTTTTGTAATTTCTCTAACGATTCTGCCGGTAATTGTGATGTAATTAAGGCCATTGATGACATTTCGGTGATTTTAGCAAATTTCACTATGCGATGTTTTGAATGATCCGCAACGGCATAACTTTTCGTTGATTGCGCAATCGCTTGTTTTTTCACTAATGCCTCTTCTGGATCTGCTGTTGTGTATCCCTGTTCCACAGAATAACCGTTAACCCCAATAAAACTAATATCAAAGTGGTATTGTTCCAACGCATGAATGGCCATTGCACCAATGAATGCTTGCGTGCTACTTTTTAATAAACCACCAATCAAATATGCTTTAATATCGAATTCACGCAAAACTGCAATTGTCGCCAAGCCATTTGTCACGACTACAATATCCTTACCCTTTAAATGAGGTATTAATTGTTGCATTGTTGAACCTGCATCAATATAAATACAATCTCCATCATCAATTAAGGTTGCTGCGACAGCCATTAGCTGCTGTTTTTCCTCTAAATTTTCCACTGCATTTTCCTCTAAACTTTTTTCTTGAAGGCTTGAGGAACGCAAAGTTGCTCCGCCATGTATCCTCATTAATTTATGCATTGCTTCTAGCTCAGTTAAGTCACGACGAACGGTTGATTCTGAAGTATTTGTCACATCTACAAGTTGTTGCAAAGACATTGTTTGATGCTCTGATAGTAATTTTAATATTAACGTTTGTCTTTCATTTATAAGCATAGTCCTAACAACCTTTCCAATTTATCTCAGTTTAAATGATTACCACTGTAAAATCAATCATAAACAGTCATATTCATTCAAAATCATTCACAATCTCCTTACTACCCTATAACAATAGCAACAGATACTGTACAAACTACTCGTTTGTCAAAGAACAAAAAAAGCTGTCCACAATAATAGTGGACAGCTTTACGATGTATTAGTTATTTTGTTGCGTTAGAGAATAATTCTTTTAGTTGATCTGCTTTATCCGTTGCTTCCCAAGGAACATTCAAATCAGTACGGCCAAAATGTCCGTATGCTGCTGTTTGTTTGTAAATTGGGCGGCGAAGATCAAGCATTTTAATAATACCTGCTGGGCGTAAATCAAACAGTTGACGAACTGCATCTACTAAATCAGCTTCTGGTACTTTACCTGTTTCAAATGTATCGATTGAAATCGATACAGGTTGCGCTACGCCAATTGCGTATGCAAGCTGTACTTCTGCTTTATCAGCAAGACCAGCTGCCACGATATTTTTTGCCACATAGCGTGCAGCATATGCACCAGAACGGTCAACTTTTGTTGCGTCCTTACCAGAGAATGCACCGCCACCATGACGTGCATAACCACCGTAAGTATCAACAATAATTTTACGACCCGTAAGCCCCGCATCACCTTTAGGTCCACCGATTACGAAGCGACCAGTTGGATTGATGAAGTATTTAGTATTGTCGTCTAATAATGCTGCCGGGACAACTTCTGCAATAACATATTTGCGTAGATCGGTATTGATTTGTTCTAATGTTACTTCTTCATCATGCTGTGTAGAAATAACGATTGTATCAATACGTACAGGGTGATTATTTTCATCATACTCTACAGTAACCTGTGTTTTACCATCAGGGCGTAAATATTCTAAAAGATTGGTTTTACGCACTTCCGTTAAGCGACGTGCTAGCTTATGAGCTAAGCTGATCGGTAAAGGCATCAACTCAGGTGTTTCATTATTTGCATAACCAAACATTAAACCTTGGTCACCTGCGCCAATTGCTTCGATATCGTCATCTGACATTGTCCCTTCACGTGCTTCTAACGCTTGGTCCACACCTTGTGCAATATCAGGTGATTGTTCACCAATCGCTACAAGAACTGCGACGTTTTCGGCATCGAAACCAAACTTACCGCGTGTGTAACCAATTTCTTTTACGGTATCACGCACGATACCTTTAATATCCACATACGTAGATGTTGTAATTTCTCCTGCTACTAAAACAAGACCAGTTGTAACTGTCGTTTCACATGCAACACGTGCATTGGGATCTTTTGAAATAATCGCATCAAGAATTGCATCTGAAATTTGATCACAAATTTTGTCCGGATGTCCTTCTGTAACACTTTCTGAAGTAAATAATCGACGTTGAGCCATAATTGGTGTCCTCCTATACGAGATCGCCTCGAAAAAGATACGGTACTCTTTATCCATGTGTGCTCTTCTATTCTTATATAGAAGAAACGCCAAGCCAGCATACGCTGCTTAAACACGAGGATTTTATAGAAAGTGCCATTATATTCAAATAAAAAGGATAGTATACACCCTCTTTTTTGGGAATAATAAAACCCCTTCCGCTCATAATAAATCATGAGAGAAAGGGGATAATTTCGTAAGCACCTTTCACTCTTATCGTTCAAGGAAATTCCTTGCATCAGATTAGCACCAACGCATTACGTGAAATGTAATGCAGGTTGCTGGGCTTCTTTGGGCCTGACCCTCCACCAGCTCGGGATAAGAGTATCCGTTCAGATTTTATTTTAGTAGAAGATACCTACAAAGTCAACCCTATTAAATACTGTTTTTAAATTGTCAATAATTCTTAAAAACATATCACATTAGTATAGACTATTAACTTGAATGTGTTATACTAATTCCATAAATGATAGTAATCCCCGAAAAGTGGGAAACATACTTATAAAAAGGATGGTACACATACACATGAATTCAGTAGAAATTTCGAATGAACTGAAGACGCTTTTAGCAGGAAATAATGTAAAAGAACAACTTTCTGTTCCAGAATTAGTAGAAAAAGCTACTTCTCGCGGAGAAGCAATCTTAACAGTTGATGGCGCTGTACGTGCTAACACTGGTAAATACACTGGTCGATCACCTAAAGATAAGTATATGGTAGTAGAAGAAGCTTCAAAAGATAAAATTGACTGGGGTACTACAAACCAACCAATCTCTGCTGAAATCTTCGATGCATTATACAGTAAAGTAGTGAGCTACTTAAAAGAAAAAGAAGAAATTTTCGTCTTCAAAGGCTTTGCTGGCGCAGATGAGGCGAGTCGTTTATCAATCAGCGTTGTAAATGAATATGCTTGGCATAATCTTTTTGCGCACAACTTGTTCATCCGTCCTACTGACGCTGAATTAGCCAATCACCTTGCAGATTTCACAATCGTTTCAGCGCCAACTTTCCATGCTGACCCGGCTGTTGATGGTACATCTTCAGATACTTTTATCATTGTTTCACTTGAGAAAAAAGTGATTTTAATCGGTGGTACGGAGTATGCTGGTGAAATGAAAAAATCTATTTTTGGTATTATGAATTACCTGTTACCACAAAATGATATCTTGTCTATGCATTGTTCAGCAAACGTTGGAGAAAATGGCGATACAGCTTTATTCTTTGGCCTATCAGGTACTGGTAAAACTACATTATCAGCTGATGCTAGCCGCAAATTAATCGGTGATGATGAACATGGTTGGTCAGACAATGGCGTCTTCAATATTGAAGGTGGCTGTTACGCAAAAACAGTTGGTCTATCGGCTGAAAAAGAACCAGAAATTTACAATGCTATCAAATTTGGTACTGTGCTAGAGAATGTTGTAGTGAATGAAGATACGCGTATCCCTGACTACAATGATGAAACACCTACTCAAAACACACGTGCCGCTTATCCAATCGACAACATTGATAATATTGTGCTTCCTTCAGTTGCAGGTCACCCAAATACAATTATCTTCTTAACTGCAGATGCATTTGGCGTATTACCTCCAATCGCAAAACTAACAAAAGAACAAGCTATGTACCACTTCCTATCAGGTTTCACTTCAAAAACACCTGGTACAGAACGTGGTGTAGTAGAGCCAGAACCTGCATTTTCAACTTGCTTTGGCGCACCATTTCTACCGCTTCCAGCAACGGTTTACGCTGAAATGTTAGGGAAGAAAATCGACGAACATCATGTAAATGTATTCCTAGTAAACACTGGTTGGACTGGCGGATCATTTGGTACTGGTAAGCGTATGAAACTTTCTTACACGCGTGCAATGGTTAATGCTGCAATCGAAGGTAAATTGACGACTATACCAACTGAACAAGATACATTCTTTGGCCTAGCTATACCAACAGCTATCGACAATGTGCCTTCAGAATTGTTAAATCCACGTAATGCATGGGCTGACAAAGCCGCATATGATGCAAAAGCTACAAAATTAGCTGGTATGTTCCATGAGAACTTCCAACAATTCGCTAATGTTTCAGCTGACATTACAACTAAAGGTGCACCATTAGTCTAACAACATTCTATTTCCCAAAAATAGTAGATTGTATATAAAAAAGAGCAGCCTATGAACCGGCTGCTCTTTTATTTTATGGTTTTTTTCAGGCGAATCTCCTCCATTTTATAGTAATTTTCGTGCATAAAATTGTGTTGTCACCGTTTTTATCTCTGTTTCGCAGCCTCTTTAGGTTTTTTAATCGCTTCAATAGTATAACCTAATTAAGCTTTATGGCTGTCTGGTGTTGGAATTTCTTTAATAGTAATCAATTCAGACTCTGTCATTTCTAAAGCTTTAAAGCATAACTCCTTCTTTAAACGTTCATTATCATCATATTCTACTGCTGTAAAGCTCTCTTCACGACCTTTTAATAAATAATCATAAAAAATTGGCGGTAAAAAGGATTTATTTAATGTAATTTGAATAGTTTTTTCACCTTTTAGTGTGAAAATATAAACATAACCTGTCGGGCGATGCGGATCATACTGCGCTACTGGATAAGTTGGGTCCACAGTATATTGGTCACGCGTGACCGCTCGTGTTACAAATTCGATTGCATCACGAAATCCTGGGCCACCATGTCCTGTAATAACTTGGATATCTTCACGTGAGATGATTTCCCCTTGCCCTAACTCTCTAACAGCTGCCTCGAGAATGCGGTAGCCTACACCAATTGCCATATATGCACGAATCCCATGTAATTTACGAATATCCTCAAATGCTATTTCTACTATATATCCATAATCTTTCACTTTAATACTCACTATTAATCGCCTCTATTTTCTTTTATTTTGTCGTGTAAACAGTATCCATCCTAAGAGAACTAGTAATCCAATAACCACCCAACCTAAAAATGGCCTCACTATTTTTTCTTGCTGCGGCTCTTTTTTTGCTTGCGTTGCTATTTGATTCTTTTTTTCAACAGTCTCAATTTCTAAATAGTGAAGTTTACTACCCTCTTTAGATTCAGTGCGATCTATTCTGTCGGAAACTGCTTGCGTTCCTACCAGCGAGGTTTTCACCCTTTGCCCCTGCCAAACAAGGGGGTCCGTCGAATTATTGACTACACTAGGGTGCTCAGCTAGCTGATAGTCTTTGCCATCAACCGTAAGTGTATAGAGTCTATTCGTGTGTTTATTTGGTTCTTGCACAGTAGAAATAATACCAGTCGGTCCTTCTTTGACTGCTGCTTTATCAAGTAATGTATGACCAGCACTTAATTTTAGTTTTGCATATTTCATAATAAAACGCGCATAACCTCCTCTTGTCACAGTTTCACCGGGTTTTTCTAATTCCACTCTATTTTCAAGTAATACGATATTTAATTGCCTGTAGGTTAAAGCTTCATCTTCAAAATTAATCCACCCTTTATCGAGGGCATTTTTAATAGCCTGTTTTTCAGTCAAATTCAATGCTAAAAAATGGCTGTACCAAACAGCGAAGTCTTTTTGAAGTAATTTATTCGCTGGTTTATACCTTACTTCATCTGTAAAAATCAAATTTAACGCATATGTATATAAAATAGCATCTTTATCCGGAGATTTTTCTATATCCGTATACATATTAGTGGTATTCATAATATGAGCATGTACTGGTGTTGTGTATATCAACAGTGTAATAACTACAAACACTACTATTCTTTTATACATTTTTTCATTCCTTTCACTTTGAATTCAAGTGAATAAAGCCATTTTGTTGCGTTAAATAAGGCGATTGTATCTTAGGAAATTTTTTGAGTGTAGCATAATCAAATTCAATAGTAGGAAGCTCCATCAAATTAGCAGTCGGTAAGAAAAAACCATTATAATAACCTGCTTCAAACGTTAATTTAGCCTTTGTCCCTGTACGATTTTGTAGAATTTGTCCTATTAAAATAACATGCTCATCCTTTATTTCAAACTCTATATAAATATGATCTGCACGCAAGAAATAATGAGCTTTACTCTCTTTATTCAAAGTTGCTTCCTGTAAAAAAAGAGCGTCTCCTTTTTTCACAAATAACGACATTAATTCTTTTTTCACTCTATTTTTATCAGCAGTCATCGCTTGAATCAGTGGTTCTTCGACTTCTGAAAACCAATCAATATCTAAGTAATTGGCAATTTTTTCAATGTCAAGTCCCTCATTCTCTGCCATATAGCTTGCTCTACGTTTTATACTTTTATCTATCATCTTGAGAAGTTCTTCCTGACCTTGTAAAGTAGTTTGCTCTAGCTTCACTTCTTCATACAATAAATATAAATCATTTAAGGAAGCCAAATAATGATTAATAGCCTTTGTCATAATCCATTGATCACCTAATAAATCAACCATATCTTCGTTATCAGCTAACAGCAGATACCATGTATCGAGACCGATATCATTGTAGGCAATTAACTGATCAATGGCGAGAGATTGCTGTTGCGTGAATTGCTGTTCTAAACTTTCCACTTTGGGTGTAATCACTGCAATTTCAGCTTTTGTATCCTCTAATTGTCGTTTTAAATCAGCTGTTGTCGATTCATCGTATACGACTGCTAAAAATTCTGCAAATGCACCTGTTAGATGGGCAGATACGGGTTTACAAAAAAATAGAAGTAGACATGCTAAAAGTGTAAAAAAGATATATTTACGCATTATTTATCCACTTCCTTGTTGCAAGATAGCTTGCTAATAAGCTCATACTTATGCCTAACAAGATTTCTATAAGAATGCACAGCCATAAATGCTCAGATGTAATCGGTGTTAAAAAGACAAAGAATGTTTGAAGAGCTGAAAAGAAAAAGTGATACGATACTAACGTTACAACTGTTGAAATAATCGCACCTCCTATAGCTAGGCTAAATCCTTCAACTAAAAATTGACAACGCAAAACTGCTGGATTCATGCCAACAAGTAATTTCACTTTTAATTCTTGATGACGTTTATATAAGGCTAAATGAAGTGTCATATAAATCATAAAAAAAGTAACAATCAATAAAATTGCTGTGATTGCAATACCGTAAAATGTCATTTTGACTAATATTTTTTGTAATAATTGCGCCAATTCTTGTGGATAGACAACTTTGTCAATACCATGCACGCCACGAAGTACCTGTGCAACATCATCGATTTGCTGTGAATTTTTCAATTGTATGCGAATAGCATCATTCACTTGACCATTTTGAAACGCATCAAGTAGATAAGCTCGTTTATCAAAGAAAAAAGACAATCTATTTACAAGATCTTCTCCTTTTTCAATATCAACATGTTTGACGAAATCTTTTTCTTCTAAAATAGTAGCTAACTCTGAGGTAGACATATTTTGAGAGACATAAACCTTCATCGCTAATTGACTGCTCACATAATCTGTCGCACCTCCTACCACAATACGAAATAATAAAAAAATCCCTATGAAACTCATTGATAACGCTGTAAATAATAATGAAGCTATTGCCCCACCCTTATTACGTTTGATACCGATATATGCATCGGACAATACATAGCGTAACTCACTCTTGCTCATAGAAATCCCCTTCTTTTACATACCAACGCTGGGCTTGTGTAAATTGAGCTAGTACTTCTTCAGAGTGCGTAACAACAATCATTGTCATCTGCTCTTCTCTATGTAATTCATAAAGTAAATTCATCACGTCACTCGCTGCTTTTCTATCTAAATTCCCAGTCGGTTCATCTGCAAGTAAGAGCAATGGTTTATTGAGTATGGCACGAACAATTGCTACTCTTTGCATTTGACCACCCGATAACTGCTCCGGGTACGCTTCAATCTTGCCATTCAAACCAACACGTGTAAGTAATTTCATGGCTCGCTGTAGAAGTGCTTGACGATTCTTTCCAAGCGCTCGCCCTGCTAATAGTATATTTTCTAAGACCGTCATATGGTGAATCAGTTCAAAAGATTGAAAAACCACCCCTATTTGACGTCGTAATTTAAATTTTTCATAGGATTTTAACGGCTGACCCTGCCATAATATATCCCCCTTTTCCGCTGCTATTTCTTGGTTTATTAATTTTAAAATAGTACTCTTCCCACTACCTGATTCTCCACAAATAAAGTGGAAACTTCCCTTATGAAAAATGGCATTCACTTCGTGTAAAATAACTGATTCACCAAAATTTTTAGTGATATTTCGAAATTCGAGCATATTAAATGTCGCCATGTTCGAGCCAAGGTAAAAATCCTCTTAAGAAACGTTCTGTTGCCGGCATAAAGTATGAGCCATAATGATAATCTGGATCTAATGTAGTATTGATCCAGATTCCTTTACCATCTGTTTTATCAATATAGAGTACTGAACCACCATCATCAGTAGCCACTAATGTTTCTACATCATTTTCCGGCCAATATACACCATGCTGATGCCATGTTGCATCTGCTAAAGTTAAATAATTTTTAAATAAATCATGGTCATTACCTGCCAAAACTAATCCACTCTTTGGTTCTTTTTCTAACCACCACCAGAAGTTTGTTGGGCGTAATTCCCACTTCACATTCGGTAGCCATTCTTCACTTTGATGGCCAAATGTCACAACGATTCCACCATTTGCTTCATAATCAAAAATACGTTGCTTATGCGCTAACAAAAATAACATATTGGATTGAGATGGAATGATTAAAACATCAATATCTGAGAAACTAGCCGTTGCTAAATCACGAATCGGAATAATCTTAGAAATACTCTTGGCAAATTCTCCCGTTTTATACGTACGCATATGATGGGAACTTCCGCTATAAATAACACCAATACGACGACGTGTGACACTTGATTTTATTGATAAAGCTGTCACTTCATCTTTACACCACTGCACCAATTGTGGCCCGATTTTATCTGTCGTTTTACCATCAGACATATACCCAAATAAATTAAAACCAACATGTACCAATATTGTTCCATTTGTTGTAACGCGGTCTATATATGTAGCAGGACGATTTTCACCAAGTGTCAGTAAAATCTCTGCGCCTCTTGGTGCATTATGATGGCCCCGTGCAAAGAAACCCGCCACGCCTTTATTGAAAACCATATCATTCAATTCCACTCCAGCATAAATTGCATTAGGTGTTGGAATTTGCAACTCATAATCCTTATAACTCTTAATCTCTTTGGCTTCAAATAATGAAGCGCCTGGCAACCATGCCGTCACTAAATTGCCGCAAAATAATACGATATTACCCGCATTCAAGAAATCTAAAATCACTTGACGTTTTTCAAATAAAAAATCTTGGTCACAGTAACCAGTCACAATTAAACAGCTATATTTTCCTATTAAATCCTCCGTTAAATTGTATTGATCAATATAATCAAAATTTTCTATGTCAGCCTCATGTGAAAATACATTATAGGCAGTTAAAAATGCGAATTTTTGTGTCATAAATAGACTTCCTCTCTTGCTTCTAATTTACGTAATGCGCTTAATAATTTTTTTGTGAAATCATGCTTTGGATGTAAGATGATATCTTCAGTACTACCTTGTTCAACAATTTGACCTTCGTTTAAAACAAGTAAACGTTGGCAAAAGTTTTGCGTTAACGCAATATCATGTGTAATAAAAATAAATGCTGTCCCTTTCTTTTCATTGAGACTTTTTAATAATGCAATCAATTCGAGGCGCAAAGACGTATCAAGCATTGACGTCGGCTCATCTGCGACAATGAGTTTCGGATTGCATACAATGGCACGTGCTACGCCCACTCTTTGTCTTTCACCACCAGATAATTCGTGCGGATAACGCCCAAGATAATGATCTGGGTCGAGTGAAACAAGTTTTAGTGCCTCTTTGATTAAAGTTAATCTTGCCATCTTAGAAGACTCGATTTTTAAAATAAGTAATGCTTCCTCTATTAGTTCCTTTACTGTCATTCGAGAAGATAGCGCCGAGTAGGGATCTTGAAAAATCATTTGAATATCTTTTGATAATTGACGACGTTTTTTGGCTGACATTTTAATCAATTGCTGATTTTCAAATAAAATCGAGCCCTTATCTGCAACTTCTAGATTTGCGAGTATGCGACCAATCGTACTTTTACCTGCTCCCGATGCACCGATCAGACCGATAATTTCAGATGGTGCCAGTGAAAAAGAGACATTTTTTAATACTTGAACTTCTTTGCCATAACTCTTTTCTATAGTAGTTATTTCAAGCATATTATTTCAACACCTCCTCTAGTAAAGGTTTTGGTAATGTTGGAATCGCATCTACAAGTCTTCTCGTATAAGGATGCTGTGAATATTTAGCTATACGATTTGAAGGACCTCGATCAACGATATAGCCATATTTCATAATAATCAGCTCATCTGTAATTCTTAATACTGCTGGTAAATCATGCGAAATGAAAATCATCGACATTTGAAGCTCTTGCTGTAATTGTTGAAGCAATTCAATAATTTCAACTTGTACCATAACATCTAAACCTGTTGTCGGTTCATCTGCTATAACAAATTGCGGCTTATTGATAATGCCAATTGCTATGACGACTCGTTGTTTCATACCTCCGGATAATTCATGGGGGTATGCATTTTGCCAACGAGATGCCAATCCTACTTGATGCAACACTTCCACTATACGTGTATTGATTTCCACTGGTGACATTTTATAATGCTCCGTCATTGCTTCTTTCAGTTGATCTTTTATCTTCACGACTGGATTCAAAGCATTCATAGCTGCTTGTGCAATATAACCAATTTCTCGTCCATGCATGGAACGAATTTTCTCTTCGCTATAAGAAGCCATATTTTCACCATTAAAATAAATAGCACCGGATAAAATGGCGGCACTTCCGCTGAGTTGTGCATTAATTGCGGTGGCCAATGTTGTTTTACCACTGCCAGATTCGCCAACTATACCTAAAACCTTGCCCTTTTCTACAGTAAAAGAGACATTTTTCACTGCCTCTTTATGGTGATAAGCAATTGTCACATCTTCTAATGACAGAATATTACCATCATCTTGCCTTGGTAGTATCCTTTCTTTTTTCATTGTTCTCTTACGCACAGTATAACTTGATAGTCTTGGGTTCACCTTTTCTTCCAAGTAATAACCAATAAATGAAAAAGCTAGGACAACAGCAACAATACATACACCAGGTGGTACAATCCACCAAGCCCATGAGTCAGTTAAAAAAGCACTTCTATTATTAGCATAATATAAAATAGATCCCCAACTTTTCATAAGTGGGTTCCCTAAACCAAGAAAACTGAGGGAAGATTCTAATAAAATAGCTGCGTTAACTGCTGCAACAAATTGTGGAATTAATAACGGAAATACGCCGGGTAAAATATGTTTTTTAAAAATATATGGGTGGTTAGCACCCATGGCTTTTGCTGCTTGAACGGGACCCAAGCTTTTTATCGTCAATGTTTGTGCCCTTATTTGACGCGCTTTTCCTGCCCACATCACGAGCGTAATAACAAAAATTGCTGTCCATGTACTCTGCCCCATGTATACCGCAACAACAATCATTAACGGGAGAAATGGTAATGTCAAAACAATATCTATTGTTCGCATGGCCAAAGTTTCAAATAAACCGCCCATATATCCCGCTGTGATACCAATAAATGCACCAATTGAAGTAGCTAAAATAGCTGTTACAAGACCGATAAATAATGAAGTTCTTGCACCATCTGCTAACTCTGCTAAAATATCTTGCCCAATATCATTTGTACCCAACCAATGAGCGGCACTTGGTGCTTCAAAAGATTCGCCAGTTTGTTCAGAGCTGTCATATGGAATGACAAGAGGACCGACTAGTGCAAAAAGAATAATGATGGCTAGTAGCGCGAACCCTATATAGCCAATTTTCTTTGTAGATGATCGCATTAGAAGCCCTCCTCTTTTTTCACTAATTTTTTTGTTCTCGGATCGATAAATGGATACGTAATATCCGCCATAATATTTGCGATAATAATACCCATTGTAATAAAAAGGAATATCCCTTGTAATAGAATAAAGTCGCGCGCATTTACTGCACCATATAATAGACTACCAATTCCTGGATACGAGAAGACAGACTCAATCACTACAGCTCCACCAATTAGTGTGCCAAGTCCCATCATAATATGCGTATACACTGGTAAAAATGCATTGCGTAAACCATGATTTAAAATAAGTCTCACTTTCCGAACTCCTTTTGCTTCCGCTAGAATGATATAATCTTGCCCAAGCGATTCAAGCATAGAAGAACGAGTCAATAAATAATTTGACCCAACGGTAGCTATACATAAAGTTGTGATTGGTAATACCAAATGCCAAGCAATATCTTTCAACTGGCCAAAGACAGACGGCGGTGCCACAAGCGCCTTTGCACCGAATGTTGGAAACCATCCTAAATTAACAGCAAATAGTGCAATCAATACCATACCAATCCAAAAGCCTGGTACAGCCTGAAATGTTAACATCGTTGTTAACATCGCTGTATCTCTTTTCTTGCCACGATTCCACGCGGAATATGCACCAATTAAAATACCGATGACTGCACTCAATAACATCGCTGGTAACACAAGTACGATTGTCCACGGTAAGTAATCCAGTATGACGTCAATTACGGGCCTTGAATATTGAATAGATTCACCTAAATTAAATGTTGCAATACCTTTTAAATAGTCTATGTATTGGTGGAACAAAGTCCCATCGAGTCCCATAGTGGCTAGAACATGCTGTCTTTCCGCATCACTTAATTCCCTTAATGTTCCTTCATCATAAAAGGATAAAAGCGGATCTCCAGGTGCGAGTCGTGGCAGGATAAAATTAATTGTTACTGCTACAAATAGCACAATTGCATATTGAAGAAGCTTTTTCACAAACATGATCGAATTGGTTTTCAATGTACTTGCCCCACCTTTTAATCATTATTTTGATAGTAAATCTGGTGTAGTCGTAGACACTTCTTTTTGAACAGCACGCGATAAAAATGAGTACTTATTAATAATGCCAAAACCTAATGTTTCTACATAACCATCATATTTTTTGGCATTATACGCATAAACAGCTTCTGGATAATATAGTGATATCGCCGTTGGCTGTGCATTGTATAGCGTTTGAAGTTTGAACGATACAGCTTTACGTGCTTCAGCTGTACTAGTAGCTTCCCACTCTTTTTGCAATGAATCCATTGCTGGATAGCTAAGATCTTTTGTCCATAAATAACCTGATCGATTCGACATGATGAATTGATCGGGATCTGCTGCGCCATGTGGCCCGATTAACGAGACATACAGATCATAATTTTTATCATTTGAATCTGCTGCAAATGTAGTAGGCTCTTCCGCCTTAACATGGACATCAAATCCTACATCTGCTAATTGTTTTTTGATTAATTCAGCAACTCTTACATAAATCGGTTCATTTGAAGCAACTATTAATTTGAATGTTACTTTTTTGCCCGCTTGATTTTCTCTGAAACTATCACCATCTAGATCTTTATAGCCTAATTTATCAAATGCTGTGATTGCTGCATTTTGATCAAAGGGTTGTTTATTTGTTGGGTTGGTCCAAGGTGAATCTTTATGGGGATAGCCTTCAACACCTGAAACACCAGAGCCGACTGTTTTCACAAGTGCATCTTGATTGATAGCATTTGATAAGGCTGCACGGAATGTTTCATCTGCAAATGGCTCTTTCGTAAAGTTCATCCCTAACTGAACAATTGATAAGGCAGAGACTTTTGCTAATTTAAAATCAGAAGACAGCAGAGATGATTCTAATTCCGTTGGAACAGTCCGTTTTGAAATATCAATTTCACCGGTTTTTAAAGCATTAAACATCGCAGTCGAATCCGAAATAATTGGCAGGTTTATTTTGGATACAGTTGGCTCGCCTTTAAAGTAATCTGTATTTGCTTGTAACGTATAATGATCACCAGCTTTATATTCCGTTAATTTATACGGCCCTGTACCAATTGCTAATTCTGTTACTTTACGTGGGTTTTCTACACCTTTCCAAATATGTTCTGGTAAAATTGGTAAGTCTGCAAATGTAATGGTGTCTAATTGCGGACAAGCATATTCACATGTAAAAGTAAGAGTTTTACCGTCTTTGGCAATATCAATAGCTTTAATACTAGGCACTTCATTTACATGATGCGTATAGCGATTTTGTGCACCATCACGATAATATTCATATGTAAATTTAACATCCTCCGCTGTGAATTTTTGGTTATCCTGCCATTTGATACCGTCACGAACGACTACTGTCCACGTCGTATCATTTTCTTTTGTTACTTTTTCAGCTAACCAAGGGATCGGTTTTTCAATATATGGTGAGGAAGCCATTAATTTGTCGTAAACCATTTCATTAATCCAATCTTCACTCTCTGTATACAAGTTAATTGGTCCAAAATCATTTGGTATACCAACAGTTAATTCTTTTGCTACTGATGCATTTGTTGATACATCAGTTGTCTGATCAACTGCTTTTCCACAACCAATTAACAGCGTAGCGTATGCCGTGACAACAAATAGTAATCTCAAAATTTTCTTCATGCCAATTCCCCCGCTTAATTTTTTTATTTACTCTAGCAATATACCAACGTTGATAATGATTATCAATACCATTTAGAGGACGACTTTTAATAATTTTCTACTGCCATCTACCTTTAAAGCCTCTTTATAATAATTTCTTATGATTACATCATGATTTGTAATAGTTCATGATGATCTAGGCAAAATAAGGTTCTATGTCAATTATTGAGGTGGCGTGATTTGGATTTTTCAAATCACGCTACTTTTTCTATTTGTTCGTTTCGGACAAATGCTTTCCGCTGGCAAATCGCCTTTATAATCATCAATTGCAATCGCTTTAGGTAATAGAACCAGTTCAGTTATTTCTTTTTAGGTGACTTTTTTCTCAGCAATTAAAGTATGTGTTAAATATGATAAGCTCACATCTCCTACGGAATTAGTTGAGGCGAGGCTCGCGGAAAGTATCGAGCAGAAGTGGTATTGTTTGAAAACCTCAACAAATAGTATTGAACCCAAAATAAAAAGACAGGTATCATCACTCTACCTGTCTTTTTATTTCTTCATATTTTCTTTTAATGCATCATAATAATCTTTTTCTGATTCTGATAATGTATAACCCCGTTTAATCATAACGGCATTTTGTCTAATGATCGTCATACCTTTTACATAACGAATGACAATATTCTCTTGATGAATCGTCGTACTATTATTAGGAACAAATGCGATGCCCATCTTTTGGGAAACACCTTTTACAATTAAACTGAAATCAGACATTTGAGCATATTCTGGAAAAATATCTTTTTCTTCTATCTTAGAGCGTATGCGGTGATTAATATGGACACAAGTTGGTAAAAGTATTTTTTCACCATTTAAGTCCTTGGCATATATAACTTTTCTAGTAGCCAAAGAATGATCATTTGGTATGGCAAGAACAAAATTTTCTTCAAATAAAATATCCGTTGTACAAATGGTAGCCAGGTCCTCATCTTCTTCATAATAAGGCATGATTGCAAATGCCGTTTGATCATTCATTATCTTTTCTTTCAGTTCATTATAGCCATAACTTCTTATTTCATATAGATGTTTTTTACCAATATCATTTTTACTAAATAATTCATTAAAAAAGAACGTTGCTAAATAATGGCTCACATAGATTGAAATTGCTTGTTCTGTTTTTAACGGTTCTTCCATTTTATTTATTAAATTTGAATTTAGATCCAAAATTGATTGTGCATAATGTAAAAATTGCTCGCCCTTTTGCGTCAACATCACTTCTCCATTTTCGCGATTGATTAATTGCACTGCATATTGTTTTTCCAATATTTTAATATGCTGACTAATCGTTGGTTGTGAGCAGTAAAGATGTTTTGCAGTACTCGTAAATGATTTATATTTAGCTAAAGTAACAAATGTTTTAAACTTATCGAGCATCAAAAAAAATCCCCTATCAATATTGATTATCACTCTCAATTATAACCTAGAAATCTTTTTCTCGCTAGAAATTAAAAAATTGTCGCTCTTGTTACTTAGCGACAATGTTTATTATTTTTGATTATATACAGGTTTTATTTTTTCAATCCAATAGGCTTCTCTTTTTGCCAATTCTTTTTTCACATCGTAATTGCCACTAGTAGGCTTCTTTAGTGTCTCATTGACTGCTATTACAAAGTTATCTTCGCCGAATTCCTGCCATTCTTTTTGGACAATTTTATTCATATACGTACCTAACTTCAATTGAAACTGTACGCCGTTTAAACGTTTTAAATTATTTAAAGCTCCAATATATACTTTGCCATTTTTATTATTTGTAATGGAATAAATACCCGCTTCAATTGGTATTTCTTTGTATTGTTCTTGTAATTCTTTTTTATGACCCATCTGTTCGTACTCCTTTTCGCGTTAGCAAGACAGATACTCACAATTATAAAATAACAATTGCATATCGTCCTCCCATACATTCATTTTACTTACTTCAACCAATACTCACTACCATCTGCTAAGCGATCGACAAAACCATATTCGATTAAGTAGCGTCTAAGCGTAACAAAGTCATCAAATTTCTCAGCGATTATAGCATTCAATTCTTTTTCACTATATTTTCTTCCTTCTTCAAAATTCTGTGCAATGGCCCGTAAGACAATTATTTTATGTTTTTGTTTTTTAGGAAATCTTGCTAATTTCCCATTTAAACCCTCTGGGAAATTCTTTTCCAATATTTCTTGTTGTTCTTTTTCAGTCACATTATAACGATCGTCTATCATTGTTGCTGTCTGGTGTACTGGAACAAAATCATCTGCATTATTTTCACGTTGTTTTAGCAGATGCATTAATGTTAAAAAAACCTTTGCTTGCTTCTCTTTTTCCCTAAGCGCAAAACGATGCTGACGAATCGTTGATATACTACCTATTTCTAATTCTGCTTGTATCTCTTTATCGCCTTTGCCTTCATAAAAAGCTGTCATCAAATTACTTTGGTGTTCTGTTAAGCCAGTCATTTTTTTATTTTGCTCTATAAAAAAGGTAAAGACAGAGTCGTGTTTTATTGTGATATGAAGCTTCATGAACTTTTCTGCTTCGTACATTATGTCTTCTTTCATATAAACAATGCCTTTTTCTATTTTATGATTGCATAGTAAACAGCTAAAGTATTCTTCTTGCTCTTGATACCCTTTTATAAGTTGTTCGACCTTTACTTCATCCATATCATATTTCATCTTTGCACCTCTTCATCATCATTTTATAAACATATTATCATTTTGTTTATAATTAAGCAAACAAATATATTTTTTGTTCAATAAAAAAACAGAAATCATTTGATTTCTGTTTTGTTTTATTGTGCTTTCATCCATTGTAGAGCAGCAGCCACAACCTCTTGATTTAGTTGACCTGGAAAGTAGTGATTCAAATCCGGATAATACCATGTTTCGACTTTTTTTGACTGTTTTTTTAATGCATTTTCTAAAAGTTGGGCATGAGATAGCTGGACATGATCATCTAATTCTCCATGAATAATCAATACTGGAATTGTCAGTTCATCTAGATGTTTCAATGCGGATCTCGCTTCATAATTTTCTGGTACGCGAGACGGTGTACCACCAATCACGCGTTTCATCATACGGCGCATATCAACACGTTCTTTATACGTCAATTCCACATCAGAAACGCCACCCCAAGTTACCAGTGACGTAATATCTTCACGTTTTATGGCTGTCCATAATGCCATAATACCACCTCTAGAAAAGGCATAGAGATGAATTCTCTGTGATGAACAATATTTTTTAAGTACGTCAACACCTGCAATGGCATCATAACGATCTGCACCTGCAAATTCGTCCTTCCCCTGTCCACCACGATTCCCTCTATAATATGGAGCAAATACGACAAAGCCTTGTGATGCAAATTGTGCAATCCTTGCAGGCCTAACCATACCGATCGATTGTATGCCACCACGTAAATACAAAATACCTTCATAGTTTCCATCTACTATTGGCTCAGCAAGCATTCCCTTTACCAGAAGCCCTTCAGACCAATAGGTAATTTCTGTTAATTGCACATGTGGATTAGGTGATGGATACACTCTTTTGAAGAATATATCACCATTAACAATTTTCACGTTCACTCATCCTTTCAAGCATTTTCTTCATGCCTGAATCCTTCATATGAAAACTCAAATTTTCAGCATTATTAAATTCTTCTTCTGTTAATAATACGAGACCATTTGTTTCGCGCGGTTTGAACTCTGGTTGTATTGATGCGACATTTGCAACGAATACTGCCTTTGCAAATGGTTGATCATCTTGTACTAAATAAGTTGCTAACCACTCTATATTTGTAATAATCGCTCCTGTTTCCTCTGCCATTTCCCTTGCCGCTGCTACTGCTAAATCTTCTCCCACTTCAGCCTTACCACCTGGAAATTCGATACCGCGTATCGGATGATCAGTCAGTACCCAAAGCCCCTTATATTTTGCAATTACTAATACATGTGTTGCTTGAATAGGAAAGGCATTTTTTTTGAAAGATAATTCGACGCCAGTACCGTTTAAATCTGTATATGAAAACATCACTATCACTCCTTGTATCTTCAGTGTAGCCCATTGTCAAAGCTACTTCAACTTGCATCGATAACATAGGGGTAACTAACTCTTTTCTACGATTCTAATGCTTCTAAAAAAGAAAGGGAGGAGCCTTTTTCTATTTAGCTAATCATGTCAATTTCGACAGCAAATAAGGCTGAAAAACCAACTTTTAGCACAAGCTATTTCTTGATTTTTTTCATAAAGATTGCCTATTGTAAAGAGATTTATTTTGGTATTTGATCACATTATTTTCATAAAAGTACTATTATTTTTCAATATTTTTATAGTATATTTATCTAGCAATAAATTTCATTTTAAGGAGGTAGAAACATGTCGAAAAAAGTTATATTTTTCGAGGTACAAGGTGGTAGTGACAAGGGTCCTGATGGCTACAGAAAAGATACAATGCCGATGGTACATGCTTTAGAACGGCGTGGGTATGCAGCGGAGGTCATCTTTTATGATTTTGACAACCAACAAGCTATTTTCAACTATGTTTTAGCACATGGTATTGCTTATGTATCACGCATAAATCCAGGGAATTTAAAGCATGAATCGGCGTATTTTTCTATGCTACGTCAGCTTTGTGAAGAAGGCATTATCGCAATGCCACATCCAGACGCCATGATTGGCTATGGCGCGAAGGATGCCCTCGTAAAACTAACAGATACATCACTCGTACCAAACGATACGTTTGCGTACTATACGATTAAGGAACTATTCGAGAATTTCCCTTCATCACTAGCAAAGGGCGAGCGCGTTTTGAAACAAAACCGCGGTTCTACCGGAGAAGGTATCTGGCGAGTTGCACTAGTAGATGGAGGACAAGATATTCTACATACAACCACAAAGATTAAATGTACAGAAGCAAAGGATAATCATGTGGAGTATTGGGAACTCGGAGAATTTATGGCATTTTGTGAAAAGTATATCGTTGGTGATAATGGTATGCTTATCGATATGCCTTTTTTACCGCGTATTAAAGAGGGTGAAATTCGCTTACTTATGTTACAAGATCGTCCAATCCATGTTGTGCATAAAAAGCCATATGACAGCGAAGATGCTTTTAGCGCTACACTTTTTTCTGGTGCACACTATCGCTATGATCAACCAGAACAGTGGCAGCATTTAGTATCTTCATTTTTAATGCAGTTACCTGAAATTACACAATTGCTTGGTGGCTATGATTTACCTTTGATTTGGACAGCTGATTTTATTTTGGATACGACAAGTGACGGACATGATACGTATATTCTTGGTGAAATGAACTGCTCTTGCGTCGGATTTACATCTCAATTAGAATTAGCAGAGGAAGTTGCTGAAGCAATTATATCAAGTATTTTAGCTGCTCATACATCCATCGCATAAGCGCATCAAAAAGGGTATGTAAAACGAATTAATTCGTTTTACATACCCTTTATATTATGCTGCTTTTTTTGAAAAACTCTTCATTATAAAGCTAACAATTAAAATTAAGACAATACAGCCAATTAGTGCTGGGAATACATAGAACTTACTTACTTGCCAACCCCAATCACCTAAAATAACACTACCAAGCCAAGCACCAACGATACCAGCAATAATATTACCAATAACGCCACCAGGAACGTCTTTTTTAACAATAAGTCCAGCTATCCATCCTAAAATACCACCTATAATGATATACCATAAAAATGAAAACATTGGTCAACACTCCCTTCTATACTAACTATTATTTCCCTCTTCCATGACAGTTAAACAATTTAAACAAAAAAAATGCACATTTTCACAACTCAAGCACTATACTGTCGTTACAACATATAATTTAGTATACTA
The DNA here is from genome assembly GCF_003143975.1 of Kurthia sibirica. Taxonomy (GTDB): domain Bacteria; phylum Bacillota; class Bacilli; order Bacillales_A; family Planococcaceae; genus Kurthia; species Kurthia sibirica. Next base: position 56,131 of record NZ_QFVR01000016.1, read on the forward strand.
AAGAATAGTTATGGGGGGGTTCAACTATGACAGTTGCATGGCTTGCTATTTTACCAGTTGTCTTCATTACGATTGGCTTCGCTAGTTATTTAGTTTACTTCGTTATCCGTAATAATAACCACTCGCATAAATACATCGATGCAAAACCAAATGACACTAATCACGTTCCTAAGAAAGAAGAATTATGATGAAACATCTAATCGTTTTACTTTTTCGCTTTTATCAAAAAGCAATCTCACCTCTAAAACCACCAAGTTGTCGCTTTTATCCAACATGTTCCAACTATGGTATAGAGGCTTTACAAACACATGGTGCCATTAAAGGCACACTTTTAACAATCTATCGTATATTACGTTGCCAACCCTTTTCAAAAGGTGGTTTCGACCCAGTTCCAGCAAAATGGCCATCGAAAAAAAAATAATTTTCGATGGTTTTTCTATTGTCAAAATATCTTTTTTCTAGTATAGTAGCAATTGTAAATAGTAATGATTACTATTTGAGGAGGAAAATATGAAAAAATTACTTATGCTTTCACTAGTTGCCATCCTTGCACTCTTTACGGCAGCATGTGGTAATAACACCACAAAAAAGGATGCTTCTAAATTATCTGTCTATACGACTGTTTATCCACTTCAATACTTTACTGAGCGCATCGGTGGCAATCATGTTGAAGTAGAGTCCATTTACCCGCCCGGATCAAATGAACATACCTTTGAACCAACACAGCAAGACATGATGAAAATTGCCGATTCAAAATTATTTTTCTATATTGGTCTAGGTCTTGAAGGCTTTGTGACCAATGCCAAGAAAACTTTAGCAAATGAAGATGTTACAATGGTGGAAACAACAGCTCATGTAGACGAAAAATTATTCGCCACAAGTACAGCTACAAAAGATGATCACCACGAAGAAGAAGACCATGACCATAGCGAAGAAGGCCATAGTCACGGTAACGTCGATCCACATGTTTGGTTATCACCTATCATCAGTCAGGAATTAGCTGCATCAATCAAAGATAATTTAATTAAAAAAGATCCTAAAAACAAAGAGGATTATACGAAAAATTATAATAAGTTAATTATCGACTTAAAACAACTAGATGCCGATTTTACTGAGATGGCTCAACAGGCAAAAACAGATACATTCTTCATATCCCATGCGTCATTTGGTTATATTGCTGGTACTTACGGCTTACACCAACAAGCGATTTCTGGTTTAAATTCTCAACAAGAGCCCTCACAACAAGAGTTAACGAAAATTGCCTCTAAAGCGAAAAAAGACAATATCAACTATATTCTTTTTGAGCAAAATGTATCTTCTAAGCTATCTGAAGTAATCCAAAAAGATGTCGGAGCACAAAGTTTAACGGTTAATAATTTAAGCGTCTTAACAAAAGAAGATATCGCTGCGAAAAAAGATTATTTAACGATTATGCATGAGACAATTAAAACATTCCAAAAAGCACTACAGTAACAAAATGGAAGGCTTCAGAAATCTAGTAAAATAGATTTCCGAAGCCTTTTTATAAGGTTCTATTATATATGTTGGGCTATCGAACTAATTCATGTTTTAGACAGTTAGAAATGGCGAAAGCTTTCCGCAGACAAGCACAGGTTCACCAAATCTCATCTACTTAACATGCTGAATAATAAGTAAAGCTAGAAAGGTGAGTGATGGTCGAATACAAAAAATGAACCACCTAAAGAGAAAATTTTATTACTATTAACATATAAAGAAGTTGGTTTACATCTAGGCTAAATAAAAAAAGATAAATGAAATTAAAAATCCATTGTCATTCATCCCAATAATGAACACAACGCTTTTTATTATTGACTAATTTTTTCATGAATAATGGCATCAATCATGCCTTCATCATAGGTTTGTTCTGCAAAATTGATAGAACCATCACGTTTCATAATAAGCGCTGTCGTGTTACGTGTACCATAACCATCACGTTTTACAAAAATGGATGATAATTCTCTTTCTCCCTCTAGGCCTATACCAGTATTTGGTAAACACTCATCTACAGGACGCACTGTATCTAAACCGATAGGTAATAGTTTTTCTACTGTTAACCTTTCTTCATTAACTGCGTTTTGAAATAACTGCTTCATGCGTTCAACTTTTGGCCATGGCGTATTGATACTAGCGTTACTTAAACCGTGTATACCCGCTTGTAATTCATTAATTCGATTGTCAATATTATTAAAATGAATGAGTTTCTTTCCATCATATACGAGTAAATTCATCGGACCATAATCCAATCTAACCGCTTGAATCGCAGCCATATAATCCTCGGCAGTTATATCGGAGCTAATGAAGTGACTAACAAGATCCCCGCGTGATTTTTCGCCTACTGGTTCTAATGTGAAATCGCGATAATTTGTAACTGCAGCAAAACGTCCATTGTTAGTAAGCGCTAACCAACTGCCTCCTCGCTCCACATCACGACCACCAAAAATCGTTGGCTGCTCATCCCAATAATGTGCCTGAAGTGATGCGCGTGCATAAAATTCATCACGGTTGGCTAGTACAATCAACGGTGTGTCCCCTTGGGGGTCAAATTGCAGTGAAATAATACACATTTTCATTCCTCCTTTACTATGTATAATTCGATTATCGCATAACTTATTGTTTTGCTAAACAAAATAGCCCTTTGTGAAATGGTTATTTTTCACAGAGGGCTATTTCTTTATAATAACTCTTTTAATTTTCTACGCATTAATTTACTAGCGCCATTTCTAGGTAATGTATCAACAATATGAATAGCTAGTGGGAGTTTATAGCGTGCCAATAGCCGTTCACAATGTTTTTGCAATTCTTGCTCACCTATTTGTCCTTCCGTGATAACAAAGGCCATAGGGCGCTGTCCCCATGTTGCATCGTCCACGCCACATACACCAGCATCAATTACTGCTGGATGCGTGATAAGAACATTTTCAATTTCTGCTGGATAAATGTTTTCCCCACCCGAAATAATCAAATCCGAACGACGATCGGCTACATATAAGTAACCTTCTTCATCCAAATAACCTAAATCGCCACTATATAACCAGCCATCTATTGTAGACGATTGTTGTGCATATTTACCAATATATCCAGGTGTAATATGTGCTCCTCGAATACAAATTTCTCCAATTTCACCTGCTTTTTCTGCGCCATCAATACGAATTTCATTGAATAATAATGCTTTACCAACTGAACCAATTTTCCGTAGTGCATCTTCATTGGCTAAAGTTGTTGTCTGACTTGCCGTTTCAGTCATTCCGTAAGTTTGCGTTACTTTAATACCAAGTCTGTACGCCCGTTTTAAATAATCTTGCGGTATGGGGCCACCGCCTGCTAACATCATTTGAAAACGCGGTGATACGCTGGCATCATCACTTTCTAATTGTGCGACTATTTTTTGTAACATCAACGACACGACAGACATACGTGTTGCACTACCCTCAACTAATTGTTTTGTCACTGCTTTAACATCAAAGCTACTATATAAATCTAAGCGTACACCATGTAATAAGCTTTTACAGAGCATTGAAAAACCACTTATATGAAAAAGTGGCATTGTACAAATCCAAGCATCCCCTTCTATTAAACCGCTATTATAAAGCGATGAGGTTGCACTTGCCACATGGTTACCGACAGTTTGTCTAACACCCTTGGGATTCCCTGTCGTACCTGAAGTATACATAATTGTCATTGTATGATCTGTCTGCCATTGTTGTGCGACAAGCGGACGATCACATGGACCATCCACTTGCGATAAAAGGATTTTCTGCCTCGTACTATTTGTAATATGACTGGTCAGATGGTCTTCGATTATAATGGCATCCACTTGAGCATCATCAATCTGATATGCTAATTCTGCCTCTGATAAACGAAGATTTAATAGGACCATCTCTACTTGCAATTGCATGCAGCCCATTAATAGATGGATTAATTCCGCTGATGATGTGACATAAATAGCCACCCTTGAATTATCCTCTATACCTTGTGCGCGCAGTGCGGCTGCTTTTTGCAATGAAATTTGGTGCAATTCTTCAAATGTCCATGATTGATTGTTATATGTTAACGCGCATCGGTTAGGTGTAATAGACGCTCTTTGTTCAATCCAATTTGGTATCATCTATTATTCCCCCTTAATTAGTAGTCAATATTGTTATTATATCATTAGTTTTAAAAAAAAAGCCTCTGGCATCACGAGGATGACAGAGACTTTCAAAATATTATTATTTATTATTATTTAAAGCGACAGCAATTTTAGCGCCAACTAATGCATTATTTTTTACTAATGCAATATTAGCTACTAGGCTCTTACCTTCTGTTAATTCTTTTACTTTACCTAATAGGAATGGTGTTACATCTTTACCATGAATACCTTGCTCATTTGCTTCAGCAAGAGCCTTCATAATAATATCTGTAATAAAGTCGTGATCTAATGCATCCACTTCAGGAATTGGGTTCGCAATTACTGCGCCACCCTTCATATTTAAATTCCATTTTGTGCGTAAAGTATTCGCTACTTCTTCTGGTGTATTCACACGGAAATTGACATCAAAACCTGATTGACGTGTGAAAAAGGCTGGTAATTCATCCGTACCATATCCCATAACTGGCACACCTTTTGTTTCAAGGAATTCTAAAGTTAAACCAATATCAAGTATAGATTTAGCACCGGCACATACTACGCCTACTTTAGAAGTAGCTAATTCTTCTAAATCTGCAGAAATATCCATCGTTGTTTCAGCACCACGATGAACACCGCCGATTCCGCCTGTTACGAATAATTCAATACCTGCTAATTCAGCTGCGATCATTGTAGCTGCCACAGTTGTTGCACCGATTTTTTTCGTAGCAATCAAGTAAGGAATATCACGACGTGAAGCTTTTGCAACATCTTTTGCATTACCGAACATTTCTAATTCTTCGTCCGATAGACCAATTTTGATTTTACCATCAATAATTGCGATAGTCGCTGGTACTGCACCATGATCACGTAAAATTTGTTCTACTTCACGTGCAGTTTGAACATTTTGTGGGTAGGGCATACCATGTGAAATAATTGTTGATTCAAGTGCTACGATTGGTAGACCCGCTTCCATACCTTTTTGTACCTCTTGTGATAGTTCGATGTATTGTTTCATTATTATAATTCCTCCAGTTCATTTTCTAATAATTCTTTTGTCAATTCTGGTCTTACTGTAAACGGTGATTCTAATGTACGCTTAGCATTTATTAAACCTGCTTCAATTGATTTTTCAATTGGCTGTTTTTCTAACCAAGCGTGGATAACAGCAGCTACAAAAGCATCACCGGCACCTGTAACATCTTCTACATGATCAACTGCTTTTGCGGAAAAATGACTTGGCATCAAGGTCTTGTTCGCAGCATAAACACCCTTTGCGCCAGCCGTAATAACAATATTTTCAGCACCTAGTGCTAAAATTTTTGGCAGGGCTTTCAAATAATCATTTTCTGACTTTATCTTCATATTCAATAATGTTTCAGCTTCATCCGTATTACAAATGAACCAAGTAACACCTTGCAATGTTTCAGGCATACGATCCATTTTTGGAGAGGATACTGGAATAATAACAAATGGTACATTGCGTGCAATGGCAAATTGTTGAATATATTCAATCGTATCTTTTGGACAGTTCAAGTCAATTACAATAACAGGAGTCGTGGATAACGCCATATCATGCTTCATTAATATTTTTGGTTTTAACTCCTCATAGACATCCATATTGGCTGTAGCAAGAACCAGCTCGCCATCCTCTGCCATAATCGCTGTATAAGAACCTGTAGAACAATGTGTTAATAACTCCACATCATCTAGGTTAATATAGGCTTCTGATGCTGCGACAATAGCTTGCCAATCCATATCTTTACCTGCCGTTGTCAACAACCCAACCTTATTGTCTAGTCGTCCTAAGTTTTCTGCGATATTTCGTGCAACACCACCAACACTTTGCATTGATGTTACGGGATTGGATGTTCCCATTTGCAAATGACCTTTAAGATGCATTTTACGATCAATATTGGCACCGCCAATGCAGACAATATTATTTTCTCTTGGCAATACATATGCTCGACCAATAATTTTCCCTTTTTTAACTAAACCAGAAATCAAATTGGCAAGAGCAGGTCTTGACATATCTAACTTTACAGCCATATCCTGCTGTGACATAAATGGATTATCTTTTATAAGCTTAATCAATGCTTGCTCTCTATCCGTCAATTTCATCACCCTAAGTTATATTTGTTTATATTATAAACATAAGTTTCAATTTCGTCAATTGTTTATTTTTTAAACATTTGTTTGTGGTAATTGCATGAAGTTTTATTGGTTCTATTATATATGTTGGGGTATTAAAACAATTCATGTTTTAGACAATTAGAAATAGCGAAAGCTTTCCGCCGACAAGTATCGCACTTTTTATTTTCACCGTAGGTGAAAATAAAGGATTGCTTACTACTTGTTTTTCGGCAGGAGTCCTCGCTATTTCTTTTAATCATGATGAACATACCTAAAAATAGACAGAAAAAAGCACATAAAATGGTTTGAACGACTTATGGTTTTGTATTATAAGCATCGACGCTATGTCTGTTCTTGTGGAAAACGTTTTTCAGAAAAAACTTCTTTTATTGAACGTGATCAACGCTTTTCAAAAGAATGGCATCAAGCGATTCAAATGCTATGCGTTAAATCACCTACATTCCAATCAGTTGCTGAGAAAATGGGGACGTCTAGTTCAACTGTTATTCGTCGTTTTGATCAAGTCGCAGAACAACAATTAGTGTCAGGTGTCACGCTACCAAAAGCAATCGCAATTGATGAGTATAAAGGAGATACAAATGCAGGTAAATTCCAACTAATCATTGCCAATGCAGAAACACATGAACCGATTGATATCTTGCCAAATCGTCGAAAAGATACGATAAAACAGTACTTACAAAGGTTCGGTGATCAAGTAGAAATCGTTGTAATGGATATGAATCAAAGCAGCTGTAATAATACGTTCATCACTCATCGCAATATGTGTTTTAAATCCAAAGAAAGCTGAGTCCGCAGATTTATGTCCTACGCGTGCGTCTGGATCACTTGAGTAACTCAGTTGTATTTCATAATCATCAATCACTTCTTTTAAAACATTTAACTTTTCTTTTACAGCCGGGATATGCGCTATCTTTGATTGCGTTTCCACAACTTCTACAACTTGACGATAGTAGCCCAATTCTTCTCCAACTTCATTTATCAACGAGTTCATTGATCTGGCGAAGCATATTATCTTTTGGAATGATTAAATCATATAGTGCCATATAGGGACTTAAGTTAAGGGTTTCTTGTTTGAAAATCATGGTCGCACCACCTTTAATTAGTAACTACTATTATACAGGATGGTCCGTGACCGGGCGAGACCACATTTTAACCCATGAATAGTACAAGTTGATGGAGTGCAGGCGGCGACTTCTGCGGGAACAGCACGAGCGGAAGCACCCGGACTGAGCGAAGCGAGGGAGAAGGCTGGAGCCGTGCCCGCGAAAAGCGTCCGCCGGAACGGAATCAACGGCTACGAGGAAAAGCGAGGACAGGAACGAATTTCGTTCCTGTCCTCGCTTATATGTGCATAAGTGGACTTTTTCAGTGCCCTCCTACAAGAGAGATTCCTTTTTTCCAATATACCGAGATGAATCACCGACGCGTGGTGATGTAAATTATACCGTTCGCTTCAAGCTATATTGCCTTATAACTTATGGGAAACGAGGGAATTGACCAAAGTCTGGCTCGCGTTTTTCTTTGAAAGCATCGCGACCTTCTTTTGCTTCTTCAGAAGTGTAATAAAGAAGTGTAGCATCTCCAGCAAGTTGTTGGATACCAGCTAAACCATCTGAATCAGCGTTAAATGCACCTTTAAGCATGCGAAGTGCCATCGGAGAAAGAGCGTTCATCTCTTCACACCATTGAACTGTTTCATCCTCTAGTTGAGCATATGGTACCACTGTATTTACTAAGCCCATATCAAGTGCTTCTTGCGCATCGTATTGACGGCATAAGAACCAAATTTCACGCGCTTTTTTGTGCCCAACGATGCGTGCTAAGTACCCCGCACCATATCCACCATCAAATGAACCAACACGAGGGCCAGTTTGACCGAAGCGAGCATTATCTGCTGCGATTGTTAAATCACAAACGATATGAAGGACATGTCCGCCACCAATTGCATAACCAGCTACCATTGCTACTACTGGTTTTGGAATTTTACGAATTAACGTTTGTAAATCTAGTACGTTTAAACGTGGAATATTATCTTCTCCCACATATCCACCGTTACCACGAACTTTTTGATCTCCACCAGAACAGAATGCTTTTTCACCTTCACCAGTTAAGATGATTGCACCGATTTTTGCATTGTCGCGTGCGCGAGAAAATGCATCAATCATTTCAGCAGTTGTTTTTGGACGGAATGCGTTGCGAACCTCAGGACGGTTGATCGTAATTTTAGCGATACCATTATAAGATTCATATTTAATGTCTTCATAGACATGTTCAGTTACCCATTGACGAGTCATGAATGAACTCCTCCTAATATATATATTATAGTTGATCCTTTATTATTGTAGCAAAAGATTCTGGATTTTCCACATGAATTGCATGGCCAACACGAGAAACTTTAATCACTGTGCTATCTAGCAAATGTTCTGCCATTTTTTCAGCGATGCTACAAAATTTAGTATCAAGCTCACCTACTAATAATACCACAGGTTTAGATAGTTGTGACAGACTTGACCAGTACGATTTTTGCTGCCCTGTACCCATCCCTCTCAAACTATTTGCTAAACCACATGCACTTTGCTGTAGACGCTCTGTACGAATTGCTTGCTGCATTTGAATTGGCAATGTTTTTTGGCTAGTAAATAATGCAAGATCCTGCCAATAATCTACGAAAGCCTCGATACCGTCCTCTGTAATACGTGCTGCTAATAATTCGTCGTGCTGCATGCGTACTTCACGATCCTCACGCGCTGCAAGGCCAGGCGAGGCACTTTCTAAGATTAACTTGTCAATGCACTCTGGGTATTGCATAGCAAAAGCTAATGCAACACGTCCTCCCATAGAATAACCAATGACTGTTGCAGTAGAAATTTGACGTTCTTGAAAAAAAGTGTGCAAGATAGATACTTGCTCTTCCATCGTATAGTGTTGAACTTGCTTTGGTGCTGCACTAAGTCCGTGACCAATTAAATCTAGTGCGATGATACGGTAATTGGCTGGTAATTTGGCCATAAGTTGTTGCCAAGTTGTGCTACTTCCAGTGAAGCCATGTAATAATACGATTGTTTTTTGCTGCTTAGGATGAACGATTGTATAGTGAACATCCAATCCATTAATTGTTGTCATAACGTCTACCATATTGTTTCAAGCTCCTCATTAATCTGTTGCCATAACATGCGGTGTGCCAATACGTTTGCTTGACGATTTGTTGCTACTTCAATAATGCGTAATGGTTTCACTTTTGGTTGGCTGAATACTGTGGCAAATTGTTCTTTAGAATCTACAGCATCATACTGTGCATCATACATCGCAGCTAAATGATTGAACTGTAAACCTGTTGGCGTACCAAATAAAGTTTCATAGTGCTTTTCGACGGAGGCTTGTGCCAAATAAGAGAAGATCCCCCCGCCGTCATTATTCATGACGATAATCGTTAGATCTACAGCTTGATAACGACTAGCAATTAAACCATTACTATCATGTAAAAATGCTAAATCGCCGATTAGTAAATAACTTTGTCGTCCACTAGCCAACTGGGTGCCGATTGCTGTTGATACAACGCCATCAATACCGTTCGTCCCTCTGTTCGCATAGACATGAATATTTCTTGTCGTCTTCGTAAAAAACGTATCTACATCACGGATTGGCATGCTACTACTTACGATAAGATCGCTACCATCTGGCATCATAGTGAAAAATAATCCCGCAATAGCTCCTTCATCTTCTTCACTTGCTATATAATTCGTGATTTTTGTAGTAGCAATAGTATTTGCTGCTAGCCATTTGCTACAGTAATCTTTATCAAATATTTCATTTGCACTCGTAAAACTAGTTAACCACTTGTCGACTGGCGCGTGAATATGCATCGTCACGATACCAACTGGGTCTCTAAAAATGGCATCTTCATCAATGACGATAAAATATTCTGGACGCACAGCTTTTAAAAATAGTGTTAACGGTTTTGATACAGGCTGTGCGCCAAATCGAATGACGGTTTGTGGTGCCATACGATGCTTAAACTGTTCATTTTTTAAAATGGCGTCATAGTGATCAATCACAAAGTCAGCACAATCTGCTGGTATATTGGTGCGTAAATGCGATAGACTTTCCACAAGTACAGGCCATTTGAGTTGACGTATGAAGGCCCACAAATAACGTAGATCTACATGCTGTGGTAAATCACCTATCACAATAAAGCCTTTTTTTGTCGCCTCTATTTGTGTTTTAAATGCCGCAAGTGTTGCTGCACTAGGCGCTACGTCTGCTGGAAAAACAACTTCCATTCTAGCAGGAGGAAGCTGCTCTTGAAAATCGATTAACAACGGCTCTCTAAATGGAATATTAACATGAACCGGTCCACGTGGATTATCCATTGCCATTGTCGTGACACGTGTCATTTGACGCGCAATATATGGCAGCGTGTGTAAATCGTTATCTGGTATCGGTAAATCTACTGTCATCTTCACATGGTGACCATAGAGATTCGGCTGATTGATTGCCTGTGGAGCCCCTACACCACGCAATTCATGTGGGCGGTCTGCCGTAAGGACAATCAAGGGGACCCGTGCATAATAAGCTTCGATAATTGCTGGAAAATAATTTGCTGCCGCTGTACCTGATGTACATAATAAAACAACTGGTGCTGCCTTTGTTTTGGCTATACCTAATGCTAAAAATGCTGCTGAACGCTCATCTACATGACGAACAATTTTAAATTCCTTACTGGAGGCAAATGCGTAAGCTAATGCTGTTGAACGTGAACCTGGACTAATGACTACGTCAACAACTCCCGCACTATGCAATGCTCCTATCAGTTCATATACATAATCAGTTAATATTCGATTAGTCGTCATTTAATTGTCCTCCTAATGCACGCAACATCGGGCGAAACTTCACTAACGTTTCGTCGTATTCACTCATCGCCTCTGAATCTGCGACAATGCCACCTCCGGCATATAAAAATGCCTTTTTTTGTTGTAATAGTGCTGAGCGTATAGCTACAGCAAATTCGCCATCACCCTCCGCATTCATCCAACCGATAGGACCTGCATATAAGCCACGGTTCATCGGTTCATAATCGCGAATCATATCCATTGCCTTGCCACGTGGTGAGCCTCCTAAAGCGGGTGTGGGATGCAAGTTGGCAACCATTTGCAAAATGGTTGCCCCCTCATTCAAATCACCTTCTACAGGTGTATATAAATGTTGAATATCACGAATACGTAATAATTGTGGTGCTGTCGGCACTGTATAATTTATGCAATTTTCTTTAAATGATTGACTGATCATTTCTACTACATATTGATGTTCCTGTAAATTTTTCGCATCATTTAACAGACTTTGACCAAGCTGATCATCCATTTCTTTTGTAGCTCCACGCTTGATCGAGCCTGCTATACAGGATGAGTAGGCTTTGTTATCTTTGACAAGTACTAAGCGTTCTGGTGAAGCACCAAAAAATAAATTCTGCTCTTTTTCTAAAGCAAACAAATAGCTCTCTGGTTGCTCTGCATATACTTGTGCAAGTACATTAGACGCCGTCACTTCAGCACTAAATTCCAACGCTAAAGAACGGGCGATTACTACTTTCTCCGCCACGCCTTCTTTAATTTTATCCGTCACCTGTGTAATGGATTGTAAATATTCTTCTTTATACGGCTCCATCATAGATGTCACATGCAATTTTGCATATGATTTCGAACCACGAACCTGCGCTTTATGTAGCAGTTCGTCGCGTTCGGCATTACAACGTTTAATGTCTTCAACAGTGATTGCTTCGCGAGACACAATATGACTGTTCACATACATCTTTTCATTTCTAATAACGAGCTGATGCGTCGCTAAAGCAAAATAGGCATGAGAAAAATGAGACCATTCATTCGATACAGCTTTTTTAGGGTCGAAAGTATAGCTACCAAATAGAATTGGCTGCTGTGGATAGTCCTTGTAATTGGATACAGCTATTAATGCCTTCCACTGCTGTTCTACTGTTTCATAACGACTTTCATCCTCATTGCTTTCAATCGTATACGCATGACCTAACCCTACTAATGTAAAATTCTTTTCTCTATTTTGCCAAAAGAAACGTTTACCATCAAACGCATCTTCTCCTGCTTCAAAAAACGCCAAAGCTGATAGTCGCTCCACTTCGATCGTGTCGATAAAGAAATGGACTGTCGACTGATCTTTTTTGCTAGGATCGTCGTTTGTAGTCGACAACTTACGATTCATCAAAATTCCCTCCGTTAATAGATTCATTTTCTAACTGGAATCTACTCGTGCATACTTATTAATCCTTTACTATCATACCTCTTTATAAACATTTCAGCACATAATAAATACTATTTACATTCGATTTGAGTGACGAATCTTTCGAAATTTGTCGCTGCAATACCAATAATCTCAGCCTCCGTAAAATGTGGTGCTAAGTGCTGCAATAATAGTTGTGCATCTTGACAATTTTGTAACTCTTCAATTTTATAGGCCATACCATCAAAATCCGAACCTAACCCTAACTTATCAGCACCGACTAGTTTAGCAGCATACATAAAGTGAGCGACCAATTCTTCAATATGCACACCTTTTTCTTGCCCATTTTTTACAAATAACGGATAGTAGACGAGGTGAATATGGCCGCCGGCTTCCACTAACGCCGTCATTTGGTCGTCCTTCAAATTTCTTGGACAAGGACAAAGTGTATGCACATTTGAATGACTTGCTACTACATGCTTCGCTAGTGGTAGCACATCCCAAAAACTTTGTTCATTTAAATGTGTGACATCAACAATAATATTATGATCGTTTAATAATTGAAGCGCTTGTTGTCCAAATTCTTTTAACCCTTTTGTCGGATCTTCAATTGCACCATAAGCGACAGCATTCTCATTATTCCATGTTAAACCAGCCAATAAAATACCCGCATCAATGAAACTCTGCAGTTTATTCAAATCATCACCAATCGCATCTAAACCTTCCATGCTTAAAATAGCGCCAATTTGACCATCCTTCAATTGTGCAAGTTGTTGCCAATTCGTAATATGTACCAATTCATCGTAAGGAGCAACTACTTCATATTGAAACTTTTCAATTTGACGTAGCGCCTCCAAATACTTTAATGATTGCGGTATATTTTCATCGACAAAAATAGCAAATACCTGTGCTTTAGCCTTCATTGCTTTCAAACCGTTTAAGGTAACATCCAACTCGGGGCTATTTAAAAAAGACAGAGGCTCTTCTGCTATAGCTAATTTATATAATACGTCACAATGCAAATCTATAATATTCATTCTTACACCTCTTCACTAATTTTAATCGTCATTTAATAGTATCACTTTTTACCATTGTAAGTAGAAAAAACCTACTGAATCAATTAGGATTCAATAGGTTTTTAGATTCTCCATACTAATCAGACTCATCACTTATAGTAAAATCTACATTGCTTTATACAATTTTAATGTATCTAAGATATTAAATTGTTCCGTACGATTTGTTCCCGGTGCATTTAAAACAATGGCTGCATATTCTTTCCCATTTTTTGAGGCAAGTGATGCTAATGATAATCCACTTTCTGGGGTATAACCTGTTTTACCACCTAAGAGAATAAAGTTTCTTTTTTTCGTCATATCCAACTTACTAAACATCGAACTTTTAAAACTTAATCCCTGTGCGCGATAAGATGTAGATGCAACAGTATGTTGCTTCGCTTCAAATATTTTACGATAACTAGGATTTTTCACAGCATATTGTACTAACTTCATTAAATCATGTGCAGTCGTATAATGCTGATGGTCATGCAAACCTTCTACATTTTTAAACTTTGTATTATTCATACCCAGTGTCTTCGCTTTTTGATTCATAAGTTTCACAAAGTCTTTTTCATTTCCTGATACATGCAAGGCAAGCGCTAATGAAGCATCCGCACCAGAAGGCAACATAACACCGTATAACAGATCTTTTGCCTCTACTTGTTCATTCGGTTGAAAACCGGCTACGGAAGCATTAGCATTAGTGATATAAGGAAATATAGATGCTGGGACAGTTACCTTTGTATGCAGATTATCTATTTCTTCAATAGCTACAAGCACCGTCATCATTTTTGTTAGCGATGCAGGAAAAGCTTTTTGGTCTGCATTTTTCGCAAAGATGACTTTTTCATCTGTTAAGTCAAAAAGTAACACTTCTTTACTCTTAAGTTTAAGTTGTAAATCATTTTTATCAGCTATAGGTAATTCAATTTCTTTTGGTTTTACTATCTCAGGTATTATTTTTTTATTCTCTTTATCTACTTTTTTTTCATCTGTTTGCTGACCTTTATCGATAAACATAACAGTTGCCACTGTAGCGACACCCAATACTAGCATACAAGCATACATAATCAACAACCACTTCTTCAAACTACTTCACTCCTTAATTCAATTCCATTTAAGCTTGTATATTTATATAGTCCAACCATTATATCAAAAAAAAAAGCAAGTGCATAAGAATGCACTTGCTTTTTAGTATGACCCCTACGGGATTCGAACCCGTGTTACCGCCGTGAAAGGGCGGTGTCTTAACCGCTTGACCAAGGGGCCTACATATGGCGGAGAAGGAGGGATTTGAACCCTCGCACCGGTTGCCCGATCTACACCCTTAGCAGGGGCGCCTCTTCAGCCACTTGAGTACTTCCCCATATGGCTCCGTTGACAGGACTCGAACCTGTGACCCTCTGATTAACAGTCAGATGCTACTACCAACTGAGCTACAACGGAACAATTTAATTTTTTAATGGTGGGCCTAAATGGACTCGAACCATCGACCTCACGCTTATCAGGCGTGCGCTCTAACCAGCTGAGCTATAGGCCCATTATTGGAGCGGGTGAAGGGAATCGAACCCTCATCATCAGCTTGGAAGGCTGAGGTTTTACCACTAAACTACACCCGCAAAATGGTGGGTCGGGACGGAATCGAACCGCCGACACTTAGAGCTTCAATCTAATGCTCTACCAACTGAGCTACCGACCCAACTTAAAAACTTTAATTTTAATGAATCTCAGTTTATCTTCATTAAAATTTTATTTATTCTTCATACATGTATATGTATAAAAATGGCGGTCTGGACGGGACTCGAACCCGCGACCTCCTGCGTGACAGGCAGGCATTCTAACCAGCTGAACTACCAGACCATTGGTTGCGGGGACAGGATTTGAACCTGCGACCTTCGGGTTATGAGCCCGACGAGCTACCACTGCTCCACCCCGCGACAATGTTATTATTCATTATCCACTTCATAATACTTTATTTAATTGCTAGTATTAGTTGTGTTTAATTTTAATAATTAGTTGAAACGTCACTTTGTTGCTTTATTTAATAAGGTAAAAATGGAAGAGGAAGAGGGATTCGAACCCCCGCGCGATTTGACTCGCCTGTCGGTTTTCAAGACCGATCCCTTCAGCCAAACTTGGGTATTCCTCCATGATAATATAAAAGGTATTTATGGTGGACCTTGCAGGACTCGAACCTGCGACCGGACGGTTATGAGCCGTCTGCTCTAACCAACTGAGCTAAAGGTCCTTTAGGTAATATAGCGGCCGAGGGGATCGAACCCCCGACCTTTCGGGTATGAACCGAACGCTCTAGCCATCTGAGCTAGGCCGCCATAATAAGTAGTTTGGTTAAAGTATAAAATTGGTGGAGCCTAGCGGGATCGAACCGCTGACCTCCTGCGTGCAAGGCAGGCGCTCTCCCAGCTGAGCTAAGGCCCCATTAACTGGTATTTTTTAAAATGGTCGGAATGACAGGATTCGAACCTGCGACCCCTTGGTCCCAAACCAAGTGCTCTACCAAGCTGAGCTACATTCCGTTTATATGGTGCGCCCAGAAGAAGTCGAATCTCCAACCTTCTGATTCGTAGTCAGATGCTCTATCCAATTGAGCTATGGGCGCAAAAAGTATTATTTTTTCATTAAAGTTAAAATATGGTGCCGAGGGCCGGAATCGAACCGGCACGGTGATCACTCACCGCAGGATTTTAAGTCCTGTGCGTCTGCCAGTTCCGCCACCCCGGCATATTGGAGCGGAAGACGAGGTTCGAACTCGCGACCCCCACCTTGGCAAGGTGATGTTCTACCACTGAACTACTTCCGCAATATGCTGTAAGATATTTATATCTGACAAGTTATTTAATTTTAAAATAATTATGGTGCGGGTGAAGGGAGTCGAACCCCCACGCCTTGCGGCGCTAGATCCTAAGTCTAGTGCGTCTGCCAGTTCCGCCACACCCGCATAATAAAAATGGTGAGTCATGTAGGATTCGAACCTACGACCCTCTGATTAAAAGTCAGATGCTCTACCAACTGAGCTAATGACTCAAGCAAAATATGGTGCCGGCGAAAGGAGTCGAACCCTCGACCTACTGATTACAAGTCAGTTGCTCTACCAACTGAGCTACACCGGCATATTTCGAAAGAATTGGTGGAGGATGACGGGATCGAACCGCCGACCCTCTGCTTGTAAGGCAGATGCTCTCCCAGCTGAGCTAATCCTCCATTATATATAGCTTGGCAACGTCCTACTCTCACAGGGGGAAACCCCCAACTACCATCGGCGCTAAAGAGCTTAACTTCCGTGTTCGACATGGGAACGGGTGTGACCTCTTTGCCATCATTACCAAACTATTTTTACTTAAGATTTCTCTTAAGGACAAGAATAATCATATCAATTATTTCATAAAAAGTCAATAACTTTTCTAAAATAATATTATTATTCTTTCAAAACTGGATAAACGGTTCATTGAAATGTTTTGTAACTTCGTGGTTAAGTCCTCGATCGATTAGTATTCGTCAGCTCCGTATGTCGCCACACTTCCACCTCGAACCTATCTACCTT
>NZ_QFVR01000017.1 GCF_003143975.1 Kurthia sibirica
CAGAGCTGGCCGAAATGTTTGAAGTTAACAAAGACCAGTAACTCAAATTAACGCATATATATATTCGAAAATGATCAGATACTATGAAAAGGTTGGATTGTCATTTACACATAAATATTGACACTCTTGTCTAAAATATGCGATGATATAAGGTCTTAATTTTATCATAATTTACTTGTTAAAAAAGAAGGGAAGAAAGAAATGAATTTTGATGCAATGAGTGATAATATACGAGGTTTATTAACTGCTACAAGGACATATAGAATTCCAAGGTTTCAACGTGATTTTTCTTGGGATCAAAATAATTACAATGAATTTTTAAAGGATATGTTATCACAAATATCATTTAATCCCAAAACTTCCAAATTTGAAACTTCGCAGTATTTTTTAGGGAACATGTTATTTTTAGGAGAAAAAGATACAGATCTAGTTGAAGTTGTAGATGGTCAACAGAGATTAACTACAGCTACAATATTATTAGCAGCTTTAAGAAATTCATTGTATGGTGTAAACGATCCGACAATGTATAGTAGTGATCAAATAGCAGCAGCTCATGATTATGCCGATACTGTACAAAGTGAATATTTAATAAAAAAAATTGATGGTTCTCCACAAAGGAAAATACAAACAACTTCTAGTTATCCATATTTCACGCAAACTATTCAAGACTATCATACTAAAAATAGTGAAGTTGAACCTACTACAGAAGAAGAGGACTTACTAAAGAAAACATTTGAGTTCTTTTTAAAAGAATTAAAAGAAGATGCTTTTTTAAAAAAAATGTCGGCAATGTATAAATATCAGTTTAAAACTGCAGATTATGTTGAAGCTTTAAAAGCGTTAAGAGATCAATTATTAAAGTCCGAAATAATCGATGTGTTTGTTTCAGAAAAAGAACAAGCAAATAAAATATTTGAAAATATAAACTCTAAAGGTAAGCCACTTTCTCAAGTGGATTTGATAAAAAACTCTATTTTTAGCAGAATTGGTATTACTGATGGTGGAGTTGATGAAATATCAATTACCTGGAATGATTTCAAGCAACAAATTGTAGATTTAGATACTACTTTCAATGAATTTTTCCTACATTATTGGAAGGCTGTATATCCAGAGGATAGTGCAAATGGAAATAACTTATATAAAAAGTTTCTTAAAAGATTTGGTACAAGTACGAATCAAGAACTTGAAAGTTTTGTTAAAGAGCTGAAACAAGGACTAAAATTTTATAAAACAATTGTATCACCAGATAAAAATCAATTTACGAGGAAAGAGTTAAAAGCAGAATTAAATTATTTAATAGCCATTAATAGATTTAAAGGCGTACAGGTACGACCAGTTTTACTCTCTTTATATATCAAAAATGAAGAGCTAGGTAAAAAGAAATTACCTCAAAAAGAAAAAACTTTATTCTTGCAGTTTTTAAGTAACTTTCATTTTGCTGCATATGGAACAAATTTAAAAATTAGGTCTAATAAAGCTACAATGCCGTATAAAAACTGTGCTGGAAATATTTCTAATGCTAAGACGAAAAATGATGTTAAATTAGCAATTTTGAAATTAAGAACAGAGTTATTAAAGCTTATTACGAAAGAAAAATTTATTAAAGAATTTGAGTGTTTAGAATTTTCTAAGGAAAAAGCAAGAGGCGGTTTAGAAGCATATCCTGCTTCGTATGCTATTAAACAAATAGCTAATATAATGGATAATAGAGAATTTGATGATGATGAATATTCTATAGAGCATATTTTAGATGAATCGTTAGGTAATACTGAAAATATTGGCAATTTAATAGTTCTTGAAGAAAAATATAATAGAGAAATCAATGAAGAGAAGAAACGAAATAAAAATACAATATCATTTGAACAAAAGAAATTAATATATTTAAAAAGTAAATATATTATGATGCAAACCTTATGTGAAAAAAAATCTAGCTTTGCTAGGGATGATGTATCTAAAAGAGCTAATGAATTAGCCAAATCTTTTTGGGATTCATTTTTCAAGTAAAGAAAATCTTCATTGCACATTTAGGATCTTTTTATTATAAGTAGTTTTTCAAATAGACATTTCATTAAAAAATTCTTTATAATGAAAAAATATGTAATAAAAATAAAAATAAAATTAATATTTATATTATTTTTTTGACTAGACAAAGAATATATATGTCTGGTCCTTTTTTCTTCATATCTGTATATCGCAACCCAATATTGAGCCAATTATTAACTAAGCCAGTGAGCCACTTAATCCACCCTGTACTTTCCAGACACACACCTCGGCTTTATTTGGAGTGGCGGGCATGATACCCTTGTTCGGGCGTTAAATCCTTGATACTACGCCTTTTAAGCGAGAATTATGCCCGCAGAGGCTCCATGTAAAGCCTACGAGCAAACTTGCTGCCTTGATTATCTTGTCTACGGAAATGACTTAATATTTCAGTTGCGATGTGGCTCACATTTCAATTGCGAAATACACATATCTATATAATGTATATTTAATAGCTATTATTCCTACACTGAATGTAAACATATTATTTACATTCAGTGTAGGAAGGTGAAAAAGTTTGAAAAAAAGGAATTTGTAATGATTGTTTTTAACGATACTCAACATTTCAAGTGCAGCTGATAGAATTATCTTTTTGGTTTCTAAGCTTAATTCTTCACCATTATGGAAAACTGTTTGATCTAAAATTAATGAACGGAATTCCTTTTTTTTTGACTACTAAATCCATATTTAATCAATCCTTTCTATTTGTCTAAGTGACTCCAATTTCATTAAACTTGTATACTATAAGTAGGAAAAGATAAATTTCTTCAAAATTAGATTTAATTTTTGTATATACATAATTGGTTAATATTGGGATTTATTATATAATTTTAATAGTCCTAAAAAGGACCAATTATACAGAAATCAGAACTTGTTGCATATTCATGAAAAACCGTTTTAAAAACGGTTTTTTTCTTGAATATACGTAACAGGTGCTTTTTTGGATTATATTCAACAGAAAAGGAGAATTTTAATGTTTTCTTATGAAGAAGTAAGGAATTTATTACAAGAGAAAATGTTTGAAAAGTACTCAGGTGAATTTGAGAAATAAACAGAATACAGTGAAAAGAATATAATGACTTTATATGAACTACTGGATATAGGAGAATACTCTTATGATGTAAATTTTAAAGAAATTATGGTGATAGTTGATATTGGAAATGAATACTTTAATGAAGAAAAAACGCTTAATAATTTCTTTTTAGAAGTTAATGACCTTTTTATGAAAAGTAGTGTAATAAGCATGAGGAAGCTACATCAAATTTTAAATTCATTCATTATATAACTGTCCATAGAGATGAGAAAAGTAATAAACCAATTCAATTATTAGTAAGGTTTAATCTTGATTTAAGTAAATATATTAAGGAACATTTAGAAGAGGCTGGTTGCGTTTTTAAATAATCATTTTAGTGTAAAATCTGAATCCGTATTAGCCCTGTATGGCATTCATATTTTTTCTTGGTCAAAATCTGGTCAAAGCGTGTGGATTTATGAAGAAAAGTCCTTTGAAACATTGATATAATAAGGTTTTAGGTTTTTTTAGTGTGAATCCCCGCCGTCTCCATATTACGAAATCAACCGATTTCATAGAGTGTCAAAACCTTTGATAGATAAGGGTTTTGGCACTTTTTATTTTTATCCAATTTCAATAGATTGTATTCAAACATAGTCAAAAATCAATTTACCAATTAATTAGATCTCAAGGTAGGTAGCAAACTTCTGAATTGCTCCTTTGAACTACACCTCCAATTATTAGACACAATCTAATAATTGGAGGTGTAGTTTTTTTATGACCAAATTTACGAGCGTGTTAAAATTAGCGATTGTACAAGGAATTAATCCAAATAAAATTTCACAAAACGAGTATGCATCTTAGATGTATGTTACAAAAACCCAATTTCAATTTTGGTTGAGATTATACGAATTGCATGGCGAAGAAACGTTTCAAAATTCCTATATAAATTATTCTGTACCCCTTAAACTAAATATACTTAACTACATGGTTCATTCTGGTGGCATAGAGGCCCTTGAATCAAAAACAAAGGGGCATCCATCCATGAAAAAAGAAACAACCAAAACAACTACCAGTAGAAGGTTCACCAGAAGCACTTCAGGTAGAAATCCAACGTCTACGTATGGGAAATTAGTATTTAAAAAAATTGAACTCCTTAGTTCAAGCCAAGGAAACATCACCAAAGAAGACAAAGTAAAGGACATCTATGAATTAAGGCAATAAATATCCGATGAAGGCGCTTTCGAAGTTCGTAGGCATTCCACGTAGCACGTATTATGATTACGTAAAGAAGATGAATCGATGGGATCCAGATGCCAAGTTAAAAGATGATATTCAAGCGATTTATAATGAACATGGTGGTCGTTATGGCTATCGTCGTATTCGAAATGAGCTAGCGAATTGTAGACAAAAAGTTAATCATAAAAAGGTTCAACGTCTTATGAAATCCTTAGGCTTAAAATGCATGGTACGTATAAAAAAATGTAAATCTTATAAAGGGACGATTGGTAAAATTGCGCCAAATATTTTAAATCGTCATTTTACGGCTGAAGCGTCAAATGAGAAGTAGGCTCCTTACATTCTATTATTAGATAGGGCTTTGAATCTTCATTCAAAATAAAGATGGCAGCTCTTAATTTCAAATCTGTTTTACTATACTTATGTACAGGTCTTTCCACTTCAATATAAGTTTTGTGGTATATAGCGCATACAAATCTTCAGTAGTTTTTGTCGAACATATTCTTCAGGATACATAATGACCGGAAACTCACGAATCAAACATAACGGCTTTTCCATGTAAGCCCTCCTACTGATACTGCTTTGTTTAGTGAAGTTATTTGAATTAATTATATAATATTGGAGGAATTGTTTGGAAATGGTTTTTTATTACAATGTCAGTTAAATGAAAAGAGCTATGGACCTTTAAATAGATCCATAGCTCTTAATATATTGAAAACGAATTTTACTTATAAAACAAATAAATTCCCAAGTGCTATTAAAGATACTTTAGGCAGGATAATAATAATCGTTGCATCACGGCCGAGCGTTAAATACAAAAATCGTATTGCAATCAATACCTATAAATCTGTGGGAATTATATAGAATGTGGAATTTTGTATAACTAATAGATAATTTATTCTATAATTAGAGGTTAAAAAATACAATAAGTGATAAAATAATCATAATAAATGAAGATATTTATGACCTATAAAACACTGATAATTGAGGTGCACAATTTGAACGCAACTGATAACCAATGGCAATTTTCACAAATACCAAATATCGAAGAATCAAATTTCAATAAAATTTTAGAACGCTTTTATAGTTTAGGGGTAGCAGGTCTAACAAGAGAAAATATACAAAACTCGTTAGACGGTCGACTAAATGATAATGATCAGCCAATAGTCGTTACGATTAAATTGGGGAAAATTGATCGACAATCGATTCCGGGAATAGATTCAATTGTAGAACGTATTAATAGTCTTGAGGGACGCAATGGCTACGCTAAAGAAACAATCAGTCACATGAAAGCGACTATGCAAGAGAAAGAATTACGTTATATTTCGTTTGAAGATAGCAATACACGTGGTTTAACTGGTGCAAAGTATGGTCAAAGTAATTCAAAAGACCATACATGGGGTATTTATGCATATAACAAAGGGGTTCATTTCGAAGAGAAGGATGAAAAATTTGAAGCTTCTCGTGGCGGTTCTCATGGTGTAGGGAAAATTGCATCTAATGCGGCATCTGATTTACATATGATGTTTTTTGCTAACTGTGACAAAGAAGGAGAGAAACACTTAGGAGGCACAATCCAATTAATCGAGCATCAGTATAAAAATGCTTATTATCGATCTACTGGCTATTTTGCTAAGTTAGGGGGTTCAAATTTCCTGCCGTTTGAAAATAAATTTGGTGGAATTTTTGAAAAGCAAACGCGCGGTTTAAAGATTGTCATTCCATTTTTACGCAAAAGCTTTTATAAAGAAGATGAAATCATTCGCTCAGTATGTGATAGCTTCTTTGTTGCGATTCTTGAGAAAAAGTTAATTGTACAAATAAATGATTTGGTTATTGATGCATCTACTATCGAGGACATTGTAAGCAACCCTAATTATTATGAGCAAGATATTTCGGCTATGAAAAAAGTGTTTACGCCTTTATATGTTCGTACTTATAAAAATGAAACATCGCATGTTATTGAAATTCCTCATGGTAGTTCAACATTTAAATTTAATTTGTACTTCAACTATGATGAACAAATTCCAAAAGGGAGAGTTGCGATTATTCGAACGATCGGTATGAAAATTGAAGACTTTATGGTGAAAAATAATTCTACAAAACCATTTAATGGCGTATTAATCGGAAGTAGTGATGAGGATGTCTATTTAAAATCACTTGAAAATGAATCGCATACTAAAATTTCGAGTGACGATATTAAAAATCCAGAGCTAAAAAAACAAGCGAAGAAGTTTATTAGTAATTTAACGAAAGAGCTGCTGAAAGTCATTGATGAAGCAGTCCGTAAACATAATCCAGTTGACGGGAAAATTAATACATCCGACATACTATATACAATGGAGCTGGATTTTAAAGAGAATTTAGCAGAATCATTCGGCACGATTAAAATTAAAAATGGTCGAAATATTGTCACAAGCGATGAAGGGAAAAACGCTGAAATCGCACCGGCAAAAGAGAAACGTAAGAAAAGAGGAACTGAAAATCCCGTAAAACCAAAACAAACAGGTATCCGACGAAAAAGTAATAAGCCGGATAAAGGGGATGAGAAAAGTGCGGTAGAGGATGTTAAGGATGAATTTAAAATTAATCCATACCGTGTAGAACGCTTATTATTGAATGATCAAGAAATCATTCAACTAAATTTAACAGGCGACCCAGATGTGTCAAAAGCAGTGCGCTGTAATTTAAAATTCAACATAGTAGACGGAATGGGTAAAGAGTATATGGGTGAATTTAATATGCTAGCAAACTATGTGAAAGTTATAGACAAAAATACGAATGCAGAATGTAAAGTTGAAAAAGATGCTATAAAAAACGTATCGGTTAAAAAAGGGTATGTAAATTTACAGCTAGCTCTTCAGCCAGCATATAATCGCTCGTTAAAATTCATTTATTATGTAGAGGTGTAACATGATTTATAAAAAAGATGCAAACTTTCCTTATCCAATACTTTCTTCGAATACGTTTTCTTATGAAGAAAGCGACTTTATGATCAAAGTGAGTTTTGAAGAGGACGGAGATTTATATAAATTCAAAATCCAAAAGTACTTAACATCTGATTTTGTCCAGGGCCTATTAAACAGTGGGGAAGCTCAATACTTACTAGTTATTCAATCAAAGGATACAAAGTTTTTCCCTTTGGAGCCAACTAATTTACAAGTCGAGATTCCGAAAAATCGAATGACGCTTTCGAGTCGTACATCGATTCAAATACACATTGTCGCAAATAAGGATATTACATTTGCGCAAAACAATGAACTGAACAGCTTTTATGACGAATTGAAAGCATCGATTACGGTACCGGAATTTTCGATGCTCGGTTTTTCAAATATTGTAACGTTTGAAGGGGGGATGAAAAATCCTCTTGATTTATTTGAAAAGCGTTTAGATCCAAAGCTTTCTTCAGCGATTAAGTTTGAACTAGGCTCTGAATGTATCATTCTTCATTTCCGCGATGAAGAAATGCAGTTCCAGTCAATGGCGAAAGCAAATGCATTCCTGAATCCATATTTATACACAGGCTTACGGATGGCATTAGAGCGATTTATTAGCACCTATGCTGAGGAAGATGACGATGTAGTAGAAATATCGCAAATTACACAGCCAGAGGATTTGCTTGATTATAAATTATATAATTTAATGGTGGGCAAATCAGTAGGGGAATTAAGTGTAGATAATATTGATGAAGTGATTGGGCGTATATCACATCAAATCATTGAGAAATACGTAAAAGCTGTAAAGGAGTTAGTAGCACATGAGGATTAAGCTTTTAACAGAAGGTTATAAAAAGGATGAGTTACTCTATATAGCATTTAAAAATGGTGAGGTAACAGACGATTTATTTTTCTCAGAAGAAACAATTGAAATTGAGGAAGCACCAGATTTTCCAATATATATGGGTAAAGGTTCTGAAATCCAAAAGAAAGCAGATTTTCTAGCAGCATTTCAAGCTATTGCGAATGCATATGTGAATTTAGATCGTGATATTCATTTTAATGAGCGTTTCTGGCATTCGCTATTAATCACACACAAACGGGATTATATCATCGGGAAATATCCTCAAGTTTTAGAAAGCTATCGCGAGTTTTGCAATATTGTTATCAAAGATTTTGACTGGGAAAACTATATTTATAAATGTATTTTAGCAGTTGAATATATTGAAGATGCTACAGAGTTAACGTTTTCTAAAGAGCAACATTACGAGTTAATAGTAGATAACCTAGATATATTCAATTACATTATCAAGTATTCCATTTTTAGAAATGGAGAGTTTCTAGTAAAAATCTTAACGGTTATTCATAACTTAGGAATCGGTGAACTGTTAAAAGGAAAAATAACGAATCGTCCTGATTTAGGTAAAGATGAACGTTACGGCCGACGAGTTATTTTTGAGCTTAATAAATCGTACCCAGTATTAATGAGTCCGTTATTAGATATCAAATCTTTGCAGGAAGAGTTTATAAAGGCATTGGGGAATTATTTTGATGTGTCGGGTATTGAGTCACAAAATAAAGTAATTTTGTAAAAATACTAAAATAAATAAATTTAACTATAAAAATTTTTTCGTTTTTTATTAAATAAATTTTGGATGTTCTGAATATGGAAAATAGATGTAATGAAATTTCGATTGGATAGAGTAGATATAAGCTTTACAGCATTAATCATTATTTCGTAAATTTTCATTTTGAAATGCAAATAGAGCAGCTAATCCCTAGGCCACAAGGATTAGCTACTCTATATAGATAATTGAAATTGGTGATGTAAATCAAAATATTTGATATGAGTAATTAAATTGCTTTAAGCGATCAACGATAACAGGAGCGTTGATCGCTTTTATTTTTATAAATAGTGAATTTTAGGTGCTCCATAACGACAGTCACTTTCTGGATGTATTTCACGAATACGTTCTGTTATGTGTTGATTTTCCAGATAATATACCGAAGGTTTTATATGAGCAGCCTGATAATACCTACTCTTAGGCAACTTTAAAACGCGACACGTCATTTGAACAGGATAATGTGCTTTCTCTTCATTAATATGTTCGATAATTTCTTGATCCATCACTTTTTCGAGAATATGGTCATAGCCTTTTTTAAAATTTCTACCTCTTGTTTTAAGCGTAAGTTTTCTTTCTGTCTGGCTGACATATCAGCTGTTGTAAGTGATTTTTCACCTTCAATTGAGGAATGCAATTTAATCCATTTATAAATATTTACTTCAGTAACACCATATTCACTGGCAAGTTGATTGACGGGTGTAACGGCACGATAAAATTCTACGATTGTTTCTTTGAATTCTTGATTGTAACATTTTTGTTTCATTACGGACACGTCCTCTCTTAATTTCTAGGATAAGGACTTAACTTCAAGGTGTCCATACAACTATACTAACTCCAGTTATATAAATTTAAAGAAAATCTAAGAGGAAGAGAATGACCGAAAAAATTACAATTAGATTCTTCCAATGAAAAAGCTCATACAGAGCAAAATAATGCAAAAAAAGTTATATAACATTTATACAATTTATATCAAAAAGCCATTGAGATTTCTTGAATATTCAAGCTACATTTATAGGGAATTGATGTAAGATATACAGCATTTATCTAAATAGAGGGAATTATCATTGGAAGAAATTGAATGGAAAAACTATTGTATAATTCCTCCAGGACAAAGGGGATTAATTAGCAATGGAAGGATTCGACTGAAAAAACTATTATCTGATTCTTCCAAGGATTTTAGCCTAATTAGAGCTTAAATTCTGAAAAAAGTTGAGAAAATATTTCATTTTTTTATTGTAAATCCTTTATTATCAATGGTTTAAAGGCATAATTGCTTCGGCAATATGCCCCTAACCAATCGCTTACACATGCTGAAAATATTATTATTGAAGGTTGTTCATCTGAACGGGGATAGCTATGTTACAGTTTTAGAGGATTTGGTGATTTATAGGTATGATCCAATTTTCCATAATCACAATTGATGAATGTAAAAGAGCTGGTAGTCGCAAACGCTTGTAATAACGCTAAACGAGCAGATGAAAGTAGAAAGGGCATCTATGATTATTTCAGAAGTTTTTTATCTGGTAGATATTCCTATTGCTGCTTTGTTATTATTAAAGTGGTAATTGGATTCATAGTGACTTCATAGAAATCATTTCCTTGAAAGGTTTGAATACCTGTTTTACTAGGAAAAATCATAAGTAGGTGAAAAAATGACAGCAATCGAAATACTATCTTTGCCGTTTAAGCAAGATCGTATTAATCAAATAAGCAATACAGATCAGTATGTAAATTACCCAGTCATATATGTGTTAAACGGCAACAAAGAGGCTTATATCGGTGAAACCGTATATTTTAAAAATCGAATGAAAGCACATTTAAAAGCTCGTAAAAATATTGATCAAATCAATCTCATCAAGCATGATAAATTTAATCGATCCGCAACATTTCATTTAGAAACGAAGCTTATAAATTACTTCCTAGGTGATGAAAAATATACACTGCAAAACAAAAGTAAAACGGCTAGTGATTTTACGCACAATTATTACAACAAACCGTACTATGATCAAAAAGTATTTAAAGAACTATGGCAGAAACTATATGAACAAAAGCTTGTTAATCATGAGCTTCATACGATTGAAAACAAAGACATTTTTAAATTATCTCCTTTTAAAGAATTATCTTTAGAGCAACTGGAATTAAAAGGAAAAGTACTCGAATTTTGTGAGAAACAAATACAAGCAACTACAACTGAATATGGTAGCCTGTTAGTGATAGAAGGTGAAGCTGGTGTAGGGAAAAGCGTTGTTTTAAGTTCGATTTTTAACACGATACAGGAACGAGCTGAAGAAGCATCTTCACCATTATATAAGACAGAAAACTATTTAGTTGTAAACCATGAGGAAATGTTTAAGACGTATAAAGGAATTGCGAAGCAGGTAAAGCATCTAAAGGGTAAAAACTTTATGAAGCCAACACCATTAGTAAACACACTTCAAAAAGAGCAGAAAAAAGCGGACATTATTTTTGTAGATGAAGCTCATTTATTGTTAACAAAGCCAGATACTTATAATAATTTTCATGGAAATAATCATCTGGAGGAACTTTTAAAGCTTGCAAAAGTAGTCGTTATTATTTATGACCAAGATCAAGTACTTAAGTTGAAAAGCCTATGGGGGGCTGCTACATTAGAGCAACTAAAAAAGTTGAGCACATACCAGGAGGAATATCAGTTATCAAATCAGTTCCGTATGCAGGCAAATGATGAAGTTATTAATTGGATCAATGCATTTAAACGTAAGCAAGTGCTGCCATTGCCTCACGATGTGAACTATGAATTAAAAATTTTTGAAACGATGAAAGATATGCATGGAAAAATAAAGGCTCAAAATCATCAATTTGGATTAAGCCGTGTCGTTTCAACATTTGATTATCTACATAAAAAAGATGGTGGCACATATTATGTGAATGAATCAAATGGGGAATACAAAATACCTTGGAACACAACAAGTACGAAATAC
Source organism: Kurthia sibirica (assembly GCF_003143975.1). Lineage (GTDB taxonomy): Bacteria > Bacillota > Bacilli > Bacillales_A > Planococcaceae > Kurthia > Kurthia sibirica. Next base: position 11,813 of record NZ_QFVR01000017.1, read on the forward strand.
ACTTGGGCTGAGAAGCCTGAAACAATTCATGAAGCTGGCTCTATTTATACAATTCAAGGGTTTGATTTAAATTACGTTGGTGTCGTGCTGGGACCTTCTGTTCAATACGATGCTGCTAAAGATGAAATCGTTATTGATACGAGTAAGTATATGGACAAAGGTGCTTATACAGGTACGGAAGGCATTACCAATGTAAATGAAGCAAAAGAAAAAATCGTACTTAACTCCATTAATATTTTAATGAAGCGGGGTATTAAAGGGCTTTATATTTATGCAAGTGATGAAGCATTGCGGGAGAAATTATTGTCTTATTAAAAGTAGCGAAATTATGTGGTTGGATTAGAAGGGATTTGAGAGTTTTTGATGTGGGTGTACCTGGGAGTAGGTTCGTAAAACTAGAGGGTCAGCATTAAACTTACTTTTGCTTCGAGGTTAATTTTAAATTTTATAACTAATCACTGATATGAAAAACAGAGAGGAGAGTGGGTAGTGGCAACGTCCATATATTAACCGGTTTTGATGCACCCACGATTCAAACGCTGTTTGTCGATCGTAATTTAAGCTATACGAATTTAATTCAAGCATTCTCACGTACCAACCGAACGTGTCCAGGGAAAACAAAAGGGTTAATCGTAACATTTAGAAAGCCATTTACGACTTTTGAAATTTTCAAGGCCCAACTACAAAGCTTTCTATAGGCGGGTGAAAGTGTTTCACAACATGATGTAGAACCTTTTTTAATCCAAATAGATACGACTTGGACAGATTTGTTATGGCAATATGCACAGTTAGATTATGACGTAGCCTTCTATCAATTCGTAAAAACAATGTTGGCGAATCATGTAGCAAGTTTTTCAAATTCAAGTGTGCCAATTGATATTATTTTAAAGAAAAATGATTCGGCTTTGTTTGCTACTGAACTGTAGTTGGCACAGGTAAAGTCTGCTGAGTGGATGCAAGAAATGCAGCTATTTTTAAATACATTTACGCAGCTAATTCCTTTAGCAAATAAGAAAATATTAAAGAATTATTTGAGCGTAATCTAAAAGAAAATGTAACATCTACGGAAAGAATTCAATTATATAGTGTTGTTTTATATGCTAAATATTCAACAAAATTAGATGAAGATTCTTTCAATCAGTGGCTTCGCTTTGTTCGCAATGTAACTGAAAATACGATTTATAACAATGTGATGGAGTATCGTTCTTCAATTGTGGCGCTATATAGAATGAAAGATTATATAAATGATATCGAATCCTATTTGATTTCTGAACAGATGAAATTAGAATGGTTTTATCAAATGTAGGTACAGCAGGAAATAAATAAAGCAAAGTTGAAAAATCTTGATTCAAATTGGAAGGCGTATATCGAACAAGCAGAAGATCATCCCTATTTTACAGGGGAAATCGGCCTTTTATTGAAGTTTGCTGGAGTTACAGATAGCCTGGATTTTGTAGCGATCAATCATCCAGAAGCACAAGTAAAATTTAAACTGTACTTCAAAAAAGCAACGCTTATTTTTTGGGAAAAAGGATTAACGATTTCGTCTACGTTGTTATCTCGTGCGTTACTTTGCTGGGGTGATTATTTAGTGAAGATTGGACATAACTATACTTTTTCGAAAGATAGTTTCGACCGTGACTACGGATGGAAACGATATTTACGTGATGAAAACGTCATGTTCTTGAAAAATATGCTTGATAGTTTGCCGGACAACTCGGTAGAAAAGGCATTAAATACAACGATTAAAAATCATTCGATTACAGATTGGCGAAAAAACTTTATCGATTTCCCAGAGATAATTGAGGATTATTGTGGGGATAATCGAAATATTAGGGTTTTAGAAGATGGCGTTATTTTATTGTTGAAAACGAATGCGACTAATGGCTATTGTGCAGAATATAATACGTTTGCGCTAAATCTACAATGCCAATTAAAAGATTTTGATCAATTAACTATCGAGTATATTGACTCTGTGGGTAGAGATTATTCCACAAAGTATATATTAGTAAATGATTCATACGGGGTATCTTATAATGGACAAAACTATTTATCAGAAAAATATGAACATTTAAAAAATAAATGGTTACATGTTGAAGACTTTGAAGACGAAGATGCGGTATTTAGTTGGCTAAAAGACTTAAACAAACAAGTTTAGATCTCCGTAATCATAGTTTATAAAACCTTATGAATTTCTTTGTAAGAGCAATTTTGGACGGTCAAAAGGTCTTTTAAACTTTGATTTTAAAGGGTTTATAGGATGCATATGGGGAATATCCACCGTATATCTACTAATTTTTTTGACACTATTAAAGTTATCTAAAAGAACTTTTCTTGATATTATCCCCTTTAGGTAGACAATGTTAAAAAAACTACAGTACGCTGTAGATAAACATTTACTTAAAGGGATTTTTCTATGTCTAGAACAAATAATTCATATTCAAATGAGTTGAAATTAGAGGTTGTACAAGCCTATTTAAAAGACAATGAGCGTATGCAAAAAATGGCGGATCGTTATGAAATCCGTAATATTTCTCAAGTGAAAGCTTGGATTAAGAAATACAAAGAAGTAGGATCAATACAAGCTTTTGAACGCCTACTTATCCAGATCGTTATCACATTATCGAAGAAATGAAAAATCGCTACTCCATTACTTGGCTCACTGAAATGGCAAAAGCACAACGATCGGGTTATTATAAGTGGCTTAAAAATGGCAAGGTATCATTACATACACAAGATGATCTCCTTTTAAAGGAGCAAATTTCAACGATACATCAAACACATAAAATGTATGGATACCCTCATATGAAAATTGCTTTACGAGATAAGGATTTCATGTAAATCATAAGAAAGTTTATCGATTAATGTCTGAGTGGAGTATTCAATCAATTATCCGTAAAAAGCGTAGAGTTTGGGGAAATCATATATCACGTGTATTTGATAACGTTTTAGGGCGTCAATTTAAAGAGCGTGTAGATCCTTTAAACGAATAAATGCTTTTTTTGAAGAAAAAAGCGGCTATGTTATCGCGAATCCAAGAGTTTGGATAGATGGTAAACAAAAGAGAATATGGAGATGGATTAAGCGCGCTGTTTAGCGTGCTTTTTTAATTTAAATAAGGATTTTATGAAAATAAGGAAATATAAACTATTATATATGATAAAATAGGCATTGTTATTTTACTTTTTAAGGAGATTATAATAGTTATTAAGTTTTATGGTGTTAGCATTCAGAGGTTTAGAAAACACTTTGATCCTACAATTAAATTAGACAAATATACCTTCTTATAAAAATGAATAATGTAGATGAAATAATAATTACAGGTGAGTTTAGAAATTGCCCGGTGGAATATTCTAGTTGGAGAGATTTCAAAGGAAGAATTTTTGAATACCTCAAAGAAGATAGTGACAATAAGGGGGTAAGTTTCAAATATAGAAAACTTATTCAAGAGGGCAAATGTTAAAATTGAAATACTAGAAAACACTAAATTTATTAATCCAATTTATGAAGATTGTGAAAATATTAAATGCTTCTACTGTTTCAGAAACAGCCTTTGTTATGTTTGAAGTCGTTTGTGGTGACTTAATTCTACGAAGAAAAGGTCTTCCTTTTCTATATCTTTAGTTATTACACAAAATATTTTATACGCTCAATTATTATGTAGTAGAAAACAATTAAAAAGGAATGGTATACAATGAATAATAAAGAAATATTAGAAGCAAGGTTAGATCAAATAGTTAATACATTAGAATCAGTAGAAAAAATTATTGACAATTTAGATTTTGGAATTCCTGAAAAAGCCAGACAAATAGTTTTAAAGATGATGAAATCAGATGAAATAAATGAGATTATAACAGGTATCAAAGAAAAAAGACCACCAAGATTGGTATTAATGGGACGTACAGGTGTTGGGAAAAGTAGCTTGATAAATGCTGTTTTTGGTAAATATTTTGCAAAAACAAGTGCGATAGAAGTAGGAACGAAAGTTTATGAAAAGTACAATTTTGAATCGAATGGTGAAGTGGTTTTTGAAATTATTGATACTCGAGGGATTAAAGAATCTATACAAGTCAAAGATACTTCAGCAGAAGACGACTTAAAAAAAGTTATAGAAGAGTTTGAACCAGATGCATTTTTATTATTAACTAATGGTGCAGATAGATCTACTTTAAAGGAAGACTCTCTTTATTTAAAGGAGATTTACGCATATCTTGAAATTGAAGTTCCATTAGTTACTGTAATCAATAGAATTGATGATATAGAGCCATCACGAATAAAAGAGCCAGACAGTTATACTGAGAAGAAAAAAGCTAATATAATAATTAAAGAGGAACAAGTTCGTAAAGTACTTGAAGAAGTAGGAATACATGATTCATTTATCATTCCAGTTTCATCTTATATTGAATGGAATCATGAAGAACCTGAAAAATTAAGTCCAGAAGAACAGAGTCAATTAACTATTGAATTTGATGGGCGCTATAATATCGATACACTAGTAAATTTTTTAGAAGAGAATATGGATTTTCGGGCAGCAGTCTATCTAATGCTTACCGATAAAATTGAAATAGCGATTAAAAAAATTGCCAATAGAATGGTGAAATCATTCTCAATGGCTAGTGCAGCAGTTGCTGTAACTCCTATACCACTTAGTGATATCACTATTTTAATACCAATTCAAATTATAGAAGTTACAATAATTGCATATTTAAACGGTGAAAAAATTAATGGGAAAATTGCTAGAGAATTCATCTTTTCTGTAGGAGGGGTCGCTGCTTTAGGTGTAGCGCTTCGCATGATTGCACAACAAGGGACCAAACTATTAAATCTTGTAGTACCAGTTTCAGGTTCGGCCATTAGCAGTGCAATAGCATATTCTGGTACATATGCTGTTGGACAGGCTGCAATAGCACATTATATAGATAGAAAAACAACTGATGAGGCAAAAGATGTTTTACAACAATCAAAAAAAGAAGCGAAGGATGAGTTTGAAGGGAAATAGTTGTCCTTATTATTTGAAGCATGTTAAGGTGATTTAAATACAATTCTAACTTAATTAGAAATATATAAATAAGTAAAACCTTATTAATTCCTTTGTGAGAGCAATTTTAAATGGTCAGAAAACCCTTGTAAACGTTGATATTGAAGGATTTTGTAACTTGGTGGACTGAACAACCGCCGGCTCCATAGTACGAAATCAACTGATTTCATAGAGTGTCAAAATCCTTGATAGATAAGGATTTTGGCACTTTTTTAATTTCATGGGATTTATTCACCTGTAGTTAAAAGGCTCTTTGTCAAATGACGTCGGTGAAGATATTCAACTAAATAAAAGAGCCGACTAATTTGAGCGAGTTGCGTTTCATTTGTGAAACATGGCTCGCTCTTTTGAGTTTGAAGTGAATGAAATACGATTTCGATAGTTAAAGAAGTTCCGTTAACCATAAGCAATGCAGTTTAATACTTTAATTTTATTGTTGATCTATTCAACTCTTCCGTTGTTAAATGAATAGATAAAACTATTTTTAATCGAACTTAAATGATGTTTGAGTTATTAGAGATTCTTAATTTTAAAAAGGCAGTACGTGTTTCGAGTTGCGTGGAAATTTTAGAATTTGATGTGACTAAATAACAGCGCGATGGTTGTTTTTAACTTTGTCATTGAAAAATGTTTTTTCAGGTGAAGAATTAGATGGAAGTTTAAAAGAAATGGCAAAAGGTTTTCGAAGATTGATGATGTATAAAAAGTGAAGAGCAAGAAAAAGAATACAAATCAAGAGACGGTGAAATGTTCAGTGAAATATGTAGATTATTTAACAGGAAATTTGAAGAATGCAATGGAAAAAGCTTTATCTGTTTCATACAATTTTGTAAAATGGGCTAAAGAGCAAGATGTAAAAGATTTGGATCAGTTGAAGAGAGCGCATTGTAAAAACTACATAGAACAAAAAAAGTGAAGGTGTTTCTACAGGGCGTTATCTTACTTATACTTCTGAAAATATTTTACTCGATAATATATTTATAATTTTATTTTGTATTTAAAAAAGAGGCGGAAAAACAAGGAAAGTTGGATAAAAAAAGGAGATTTTATTTATATGGAATCATTTATTAGAGTTTTTAAATCAAGAGATTTAGAGCTATTTGAATTTTTAAGAAATCGTAATGTTGTTAGTTATATAGTTATTGAGGATACTAGAAAACCACTTTCTCATGAAGATAAAAAAATAGATCCTTTTTGTTATATGAATGAAGAAGATATTGATGAAATTTTAAATGTTTTTAAAATTTCATTTGTCAGTGATTTGGAATTAAATGAAGAAGATAGTTTATTTTTGAAGAACTTTTTCAACGATTTATTAAATATTACAAATTTAACAACTATGATTTTTAAAAACTTTGTTGTTAAAGATTTATATGATAATGAATTTAGAGTGGATACAATTCCTTTTTTTAAAAGGTTATTAGAGTGTGTAAAATCAGATGTGAATTTGAATGAAAATGAAATTAATGATTCGAGTTGGATGTATTTATCACAAGATTGATTAAATAAATTGAAACAATACATCCACGATACAAAAAAAGCCAAAGAAATAGAAATACTTTTTTATTTTTAACTTTGCAACAGAACGATATTATCATTAGATTTGGAATAATTTTACTGATATAATGGGTATTATTTATTTATTCAACATAGTGTAATTTATAATTAGAAAAAGGGGTGTTGGAATGATCGAAGTGTTTATTTTATTAGCTGGACTTTCTTTTTTAATGGGTGTTCTTTTATTATTTTCAACGGAATTTATTACAGCTTTTTTAGAAACAGCACATGGTGTAGGTATTAATGTTATAGAAAGTTATGGTTTTTCGAGTTATCCAATGTATTGTTTTGTTTTAGGTGTATTATTTTTGGTTTCGATATTTTTTGTTAAATTATTCAAAAAAAAATACTGACTTACTAAGTGTATATGTTGAAGTTAATGAAAACGAAAAAATTTATTCATCAGAGTCAGCTGAATTATTAGAATTAACATCAAAAGCGTACGAAGATTTATATTATGAATCAGATAAAGATGAAACGAATAGTGGTATTGAAGAAGATGATCAACCGTTAATTACACCAAGAGATTCATTCTGTCCTTGGTTAGTATTTGTTCTTACAACAAATACTTCATATGATATTAGTTGTACGACATCTTCTTGTTCATTGGGGCATGGCGTTATGTATAGTAAATCTATAGAAGTTGCCCATAGTATAGCTACGAATTCTGAAAAGGCTCTTATAAAATCTGCTTTAAATATTCGTTATATAAACTCATTTATTTTTCATCTGACAAGTATTTTAAAAAGACTATGCAGAAATAGGTGGTCTTTTTATTGCGATTTACCGTTGACACCTACAATATTAAAAAAGCTTTCATTATTATTTAAAAAATTTAGTACATACGTATAATTCGTCAACTTCACTAATTTCAGAAGCTAAAATTTTAAACGCTGATCCATCAGCACGGATTTTTCCCTCTCAAGTCTTTGCACGTACTATTAATTTAGCAGGCTTTTTAAACCCACCTAATACTTTAATGATTTTTACTACTGCAAATAGATTAGATGCAATAACCATGATCAAGCCGTTGCACATGCACCAATAGCAACTCAATCAGAATCTGCTAAAACAGGGAAAGCTATATCATCATTAAAATCGACAGTTTGAATTAATGTATGATCAACAATTTTATATTTTGTAGGAACTTTTTTGCCGTTATCATCTGTTGCCTATGCTTTACCAGAAACACTTTGAATAACATTATTTTCATCAACAAGAGTATCTTTAAAATAATCCTATGATGTTACTAATTTATGACCTTCAGATAAATTTAAATCAAATTTACCTTCTTTATACTCAATTAAAATATTTTTATCATTTTCATTCGTATTTTATGAAAAAACCAATTTATGTTATCACTTCCAATGATATAAAATTAATATTTTTAAATAAAAAAGAACCTTTTGTTTTTAAAGGAGGAATTTAATATGTCAAAATATACTAGTCTAATAATAGCAATAACAATAACATTATTTTTACTTAACAAAATTACTAGTATATTATTTTTAATAATTTTTATTCCATCATCGATTTTTATGTTAATATTCGGGATTTTAGAATTAAAAAAAGCTTTTAAAAGTGATGATGAAATAAAAAAACATGCACTAGAAATAAAAAATAGAAATAAAAATAATACCCAAAAGCATAATTAAAAAGAGCTGGGGACAGAACAAAAATAGTATGTTTCCCATACGAATAATCAAATCAATTGAACGCGCAGAAAACGACTCCTGCGGGAATAGCATGAGCTGAAAACCCCACAGGAACGCAGTGACGAGGCGTTTGAAGCCATGTCCGCGGAAAGCATTTTTCGGAGCGGAAATTGATTGTATTCTTCAATGGACAATTCTCTCAATATATTTCTTTGTTTTGGGTGTTTTCACCATCACTTCAATTTCAAAAACATGATTATTGTAAACCTGATAAAGGTATAAATTTATTTGCTGGAAAAGAAAACAGACATATAGAAGTTGGATGTCTAAAGGAACACATACCTACATTTTAAAAATGTAAAAGAGCTACTTAGGTAATGGGGTTTGAAAAATAGAAGTTAACGAAAAAGGATATGAAACATATATGGGTAAGACACCATCCTAAATAGTAGACAGATTGTAAGAGAATAGACGTTATTTATTCTAAATTATCAATAAAAGATAGAGAAAATATAGCCTGTAATGTTGCTAAGTAAAGGAGTTAATGATGAAAATAGACACTTATATTTATATTGAAGATGAAGATGAATTTGTTAGTCTAGATGAAAAAGAGAGGATAAAAGATTTTATAAAACGAAAAAAAGATTTTATGGAAGATGGATTTTTAAATCTAGATGGAACGATTACATTTAGAAATGGGGAAAATGGAGAAATTGTTGAATTTGAAGAAGCAGATGAGATATCCCCCCTATGGAGTTATTATAAAAATGCTTTAAAAGACTATTTAAAAGAAGGGTATGGGGAAGTTTATTATCCGAATAGTCCATTAGAAATAAAATTCGAAGCAAGCTCAAATAGAGAATTAATATTATCTCTAGAAAACCAAATTCTAGTTTGTAACAAAACGGAATTTTTAAATGAGTTCTATAATGCAGGAAATAAATTTGTTGACCTGATTAATTATTTAAGTGATGGAAAATATGAATCTGATTTAAAAGAGGCATTATTATCTATAAAAAATGAAATGAAAGCTAATGAATGAACAAGAGCCAATGGATTAATTTCCAAAGGCTCTTGTTGTTTCTTTCTTTCTGTTCCCATACAAAATCTATTCTAGCTGTCATTTCGTTCACTTCACTCTCTTTAAACTAGATTGGCAACAGTAAACTGAAAAGAGGGTTACAACTTAAATTCCATGGGCATTAAATAATGCAAAGATCCATGAATACGGATGTTATTAGACCAATGAACGTAATCATTCATTTCAACTTCCAGTTGCTCCAGAGTAGAAAAGTGCGATGTGGACTGACTCAGTAGCACACTCCTTTTCATTATTGAACTTAGTTTACAACCCCTGATTTATTCTGTCTAACTTCGTGTAGCCTATTCAATGTAATCGATTCTTACCTATATGATGAAAATGGTTTGCGCTTAATAAAAATAGTTGGAAATAAAACATACGAATATTTCTATAATGATCAATCTTGATATATGAAAAATTTAAAATAATTGGGAAACGTTATTAGAGGTGGAATAATAACACGCCCCTTGGAATGGTTGTTGAGGGGAATGGAGTAATTAAAACATACCAACTGGTGATTGCGAATGCGGAAATACATGAAGCGCTAGATATTCTACCGGATCGTCGCAAAGATACGATTAACGAAAGGGAATTCTGGTATGTCGATCGATATTTTGGAATATCTGAAGAATTGAAGCAGGCATATAAACTAAAAGAGGCCTATTGCGAATGGTTTGATTGGGCTAAAACAATTGAAGATGTAGCAGAAGTGAAACGGAGATTAGAAGCCTTTTACCGTAAGATAGAAGTAGCGTAGGTTCCAGCATTTTTAAAAGCGATTAAAACACTTGAAAACTGGCAAGTAGAGATCCTCAGTAGTTTTCTTTTTCCTTATTCTAATGGCTTTTTGGAGGAAATCAATAATAAAAAAAGTGATGAAGCGCAATGCCTATTCTGGCTTTGGACGCTTCAATCACTTTAAAGTAAAAAAATTATTACATATTGAGTATGAAAAATCGGTGTTCATTTAGGATGAGGGGGATAGGCAAAGCACATCACCCCATCATTTTTTAAACCCATTTATTTTGGAAGTCGACGATGGAGTTGTATTCATCGTTTAGTAGACGGGAAAGGCGAATGAAGATCGGTGTTAGGTCGTTGTAGATGGCAACATTTTCTTTGATGGGTTCATGATGGTATGTGCCGCCAACCCATTCAGAGACGATGGAGAAGTCTTCAATTTCGCCGGTTGCGTAAAGACCAAGTACAACTGCGCCAAGACATGAGCTCTCGTAGCTTTCTGGTACGGTTACGGGTTGGTTGAAAATGTCGGCCATCATTTGACGCCAAAGTTCTGAACGAGCAAAGCCACCTGTTGCTTGAATTTTCTGTGGTACACCGATTAGCTCTTCCAATGCTAATAAAACGGTATACAGATTTAAGATTACACCTTCCAAGACGGCACGAATCATATGCTCACGTTTATGGTGCAAGCCAAGTCCAAAAAAGGAACCACGTGCATTGGCATTCCATAATGGTGCACGTTCACCGGCTAAGTAAGGGTGGAATAACAAGCCATCCGCTCCAGGCTTAACGCGGTCAGCAATTTTTGTTAGTACTTCATATGGGTCGATGCCAAGTCGTTTGGCGGCTTCAACTTCTGATGGAGCTAGTTCGTCACGAACCCAGCGTAAGGTCATCCCGCCATTGTTGACAGGACCACCAACAACATAGTGATCTTCCGTCAGGACATAACAGAAAATACGACCTTTTGGATCGGTAAGTGGTTTATCTGTCACGGTACGAATTGCACCACTTGTCCCGATTGTGACAGCTACAACACCCGGATCAATCGCATTTACGCCTAGGTTGGATAGTACGCCGTCATTTGCACCAATGATAAATGGTGTTGTTGCGGGAATCCCTAGTTTATCAGCTATTTCTTCGCTCAATCCTGTGATTGATGTAGTAGTCGGGACAAGTTTTGATAATTGTTCAGCTGTTATGCCGGCAATTTTCAGGGCTTCCGCATCCCAATCTTTTGTTTCTAGATTGAACAAACCTGTTGCAGAGGCAATGGAGTGATCGACAATATATTCACCGAATAGATTGTAGAAAACATACTCCTTGATGCCAATAAATTTGGCAGTACGTGCAAAAATGTCAGGTTCATCATGTTGTAACCAAGTGATTTTCGCTAATGGTGACATAGGATGAATGGGTGTACCCGTACGCATATAGACAGTTTGACCATATGTTTCTTTAATCTGGTCGGCCCATTTCACTGCGCGGCTATCTGCCCATGTAATGCATTTTGTAATAGGTGTATCAAAGGCATCAATAGCGATGACACTGTGCATGGCAGCACTAAATGATACGAATTGTAATGTAGTGACATCATAACCTTCTAAGGATACGGCCGCTTTAATACTTTTTTTTACGGCTTTTAGAATGTCATCTGGCTCCTGTTCTGCTACTGCAGGTGTAGGGCTAAGCAATGGGTAGTTTACGCGTCCTGTGTTTAAAACTTCCCCTTTATTATTAAATAATAACGCTTTTGTACCGGTAGTTCCGATGTCAACGCCTAAATAAGTAGATATGATAAACCTCTCCTCGGAAAATTAATTTTATAATTATATATTATTAACGAAAAATTATTTCTATGTTTATTTTACATAAAGAGCAAGCAATATGAAAGTGTTTGCAACACGATATATAGTAGATTCTTATTAAAAATGAAAAAATATTTCTCAAAAACATTTGAAATAAGAAAATTTATTTCGTATAATATAAATATGAAAGTGCTTACAATAACTGGAGGTGCATTATGGATCCATATTTATTAATTATAACAATTTTATCAATTGTTCTTGTAATCGTTGGTGTCTCCGTTTTCAAATGGCATGCATTCATTAGTTTAACGGTTGCGAGTCTATTTTTAGCAATTTTTGCTAAAATGGATTTCACTCAAATTGTTAAATCTTTTGAAACAGGTGTCGGCGGACAATTGGGTCACTTAATCGGTATTTTAGCGTTAGGTACGATGTTAGGTAAGCTATTAGCAGAATCCGGCGCAGGATTGAAAATCGCTAATTTCTTTATTAAAGTGTTTGGCGAAAAAAAATTACCCTGGGCAATGTTTGCATCAGGATTTATTGTAGGTATACCCGTATTCTTTGAAGTAGGTATTTTAATTTTATTACCACTTATTATTTCAATACAACAATCAACTAAGAAAAATATCTTAGTCATTGGTTTGCCAGCAATTGCTGGGTTATCAATCGTACATGGTCTTGTACCACCACATCCAGGTGCTGTAGCAGCAATTGGTATTTATGGAGCAGATATCGGTACTGTACTACTTTATTCATTAATTATTGCGATTCCTGCCGGTATTTTAGGCGGACCTATTTTTGCAAAATTAATTACAAAAGTAGTGAAACCAAAAGGTGAGCCGGATTTATTAAAAGCAAAAAGTACATTGGATGATGGCATTACAGCTCCGAGTACATTCACCTCATTTTTCATTATTTTATTGCCAGTTATTTTAATGGTAATTGGTACATTGAAAACACAAATTACGAGCAATGAAACAGTCCAACATATTCTACAATTTATTGGAGAACCATTAATTGCATTGTTAGTGGCAGTATTTGCAGCAACGTACTTACTTGGTTATATGCGTGGACGTGATCGTAAAACAGTTAAACTATTCCTGGAAGATTGTCTAATGCCAATTGGTTCAATCGCGCTTATTATTGGAGCTGGTTCAGGATACAAACAAATCCTCATCGATTCAGGTGTCGGAACAATGATTGGTAATATGGCACAAGATATGTCATTATCTCCATTGATCTTAGCCTTTTTAATCGCAGGTCTAATACGTGTTGCTACAGGCTCAGCAACAGTGGCATTAACAACTGCTGCTGGTATTATTGCACCAATCGTAGCGACGATGCCAGATGTAAACTTAGCCTTGTTAGTAATTGTAACGGGCGCTGGTTCTTTAATGCTGTCCCATGTCAATGATGCTGGTTTCTGGATGGTCAAAGAGTACTTAGGTTTAACATTAAATGAAACATTTAAAACATGGACATTGCTAGAAACGATTCTGTCATTCACAGCGTTTGGTATGGCAATGTTCCTCAATTCAATTCTTTAATATAAAAAGGGGCGAACGCTAGTTGTTCACCCCTCAACTTGTTATTACTGTCTTGTTTTCGAAATGGCTTTGCGAATATTTTGTAAGACAGTGTCACTTTGTTCTTTATTTTTAACCATTAAGTTCACATAGAGTGCATCAATAATGCTTAATTGTGCAATGCGTGATGCCAATGCTTCTGAGCGATATTCTGTTTCTTCGGAAGAAGTCAGCAAAGTAATATCTGCTTTTGTCGCAATAGGGGAACGTGGGAAGCTTGTAATCGCAATTGTTTTAGCACCTGCTTCTTTTGCAGTCATCAAAATTTGTAAGGTATCTTTATTTTTACCAGAGTGTGAGATAATCACCGCGATATCATCTTTCGTTAGTTGGGAAGCGGACATCAGTTGAAAATGCGAATCAATAAAAGCAAATGCTGGTTTATTTGTACGCATGAATTTATGATAGCCGTCCATGGCAATAATTGCAGAACCACCTAAACCAAAAAAGTAGATTCTTTTTGAGTCGTTTAGTGCATTTATCGCGACGGTCATCGTATCTTGCGTTAGTAAAGTGAGTGTATTTTGTAGCGTTTGAATGTTTGATTGGAACACTTTTTGGGCAATTGTGAATTCATCATCTTGTTCAGAAATTTCATCGTGAATGGATTGAATCGGTTTTTTTTCCTTTGCTAATGCAATTTTCAAATCTTGGAAGCCATTGTATCCAATGCGTTTGCAAAAACGGAAAATCGTTGCATCTGCAACGGCTAATTGTGTCGCAACTTCACTAATTGTCATATGAACGACTTGTTGATCATTGGCGGTAATATAGTCAGCAATGAGCTGATCCGTTTTACTTAAACGGGGATATGTAGATTGAATTTTACGAAACGTAGAATGAGGCATAGTAAAACTCCTTTATTGTGCTTAATAAAAAAATTATAACACTTATCACAATGTAGGGTGATAAAAGAAAGAAGGAATTAGAATGCAAGTAGGATTAATCGGTTTAGGGAAAATGGGCTTCAACTTAGGATTGAATTTAATGAAACATACGCATACAGTTAACGCCTTTGATGTAAATGAACAAGCGGTGACAAACTTTAAAGAACAAGGCGGTCAAGGTTTTACTTCGATGCAAGAAGTTGTGGAAGCATTACCAACTCCGCGCATTGTCTGGTTAATGGTCCCATCAGGTGATATTACAAAATCAACAGTTGCAGAAATTACGCAATATCTTGAAGCGGGTGATATTCTGATTGATGGTGGTAACTCACATTACAAAGAATCAATCGCATTTGCACAACAGTTAAAAGAAGAAAAAGGCATTCACTTTATGGACATCGGTACTTCAGGCGGTACAGAGGGTGCATTAAATGGTGCATGTATGATGGTCGGCGGCGACAAAGAAGCATTCAATCACATCGAACCATTCATCAAAGAGATTTGTGTGGAGCATGGCTATGTCTACGCTGGTGAAGCAGGTAGCGGTCACTTCTTAAAAATGATTCACAATGGTATTGAATACGGCATGATGCAATCAATCGCAGAAGGCTTTGAAGTACTAGAAAAAAGCCCATACGATTTCGATTATGAGCAGGTCGCACAAGTTTGGAATAATGGTTCGGTAATCCGTTCATGGTTAATGGAATTAACACAAAATGCTTTCTCTAAAGATTCAAAACTTGAAGGAATTCGTGGTGTTATGAATTCATCAGGTGAGGGTAAATGGACTGTCGAAACCGCTTTAGAATTAGAAGCGCCAGTACCAGTTACAACACTTGCTCTCATGATGCGTTATCGTTCTCAAGAAGACGATACATTCACCGGCAAAGTAGTTGCTGCACTTCGTAATGAATTCGGTGGCCACGCAGTCGTTAAAAAATAATAGAATCTTTTCAAAACCGTATGTAAACAATTTGTTTATATACGGTTTTTTTTATTATTATTTAGGTTTTATACGATTTGTTGTGGTATGTAATGCAAAAAGCACAATGCCACCAAGTCATTTATATTTGAATTGCTGAGAAAAAAGTCGCCCAAAAGGAAATAACTGAATCGCCGGCGGGTAGAAAATGATTGCCTATATAATATCAGAACAATTTAGAACACAGCGCATCGTTTTGCTCAAATGAATTATGAACAACTATCTGTAAGGATGGCTATTTAACAGCTAAACGGCCTGTTGTGGTCTTGTTACCGTTCGCTAGTATCTAGATAAGTGGTCGCCTATGCATTAAAAGCTTTTTATATAATAATCGCTAATCCTTTTGAATACATGACAAATCGCTTAAAATAGATGCATCCACACTTTTTTCACAGATTTATTGCCTAACTGATACGAATAAGGTCATAGTCTTTTTAGAATAGAGGCCTCTTCATTAGGGTATTTTACTAATATAGAAAAATACAGCTAAAAAAGAATATAGTCTTATAGAGTGGGTTTTTATATAAAAGAACAAATGATAGTGTAAGATAAGAGGAGTGAACAGAATGAAACAATTTCAAACGATTGTAGATGGTTATTTGTTTAATGGATACATGGTAGGGAATGACAAGAAACCGGTTCTAGTTTGCTGTCATGGTTTGACGAATGATGCGTATAGTTTTATTCCATTAGTGGCATATTTGAAGGATGATTTTCACTTATTGTTGATTGATGGACCTGGGCATGGTCAGTCAGCAGCATTTGAACAGGAAGAGGAATATGATTTTTCTATTTTAGTAAAAAGGATAAAACAGGTCGTTGAACAAATTACGCCGGAACCATTTTACATAATGGGCCATTCATGGGGAGCAGATCTAGCTTTACATATGGCAAAACAATATCCTGAAAAAACACGTGGCCTTCTTTTGGTGGATGGTGGATACGTGTTTCCGACCTTTTTTACAGCGACGGAAGAAGAAACATTGACAAGTTGGAAGTCTTTTGTAGAAGGTAGTGTATACTCTTCTTGGCAAGCGATTCGAAAGGACTTCCAAGGTTATACGACACGCAAATGGGATGTAGAGCTAGATGAAGCGATTCGAAGTACCCTAATCCAAAAAAATGGTCAGTACGTATTAAAATCTGATGTTACAAGTGTCTTGGCAATAATGAAAGCTTTTTATAAAGTACCTTGTACGACGACCTATGCGAGTATTAAATGTCCTGTAATTTTATTTCACGGTACGGTTCCCGCTGGTAATCAAGCGATTGCAGCAGGTTTAAAAAATATTAGCAATGAATTGTCGGACTTAAAAATAATTGGTTTAGCAAATACACAACATTACCCGCACTGGGACTATCCTCAATTGGTCGCACAGGAAATACGCATATGGGAAAAACATATTGACATATCGTGAAAAAACGATATAATAATATTTATGAACTTGACATATCGGCAAATGACGATATAATACGAGTATGAAACCAATTGATATTTTTAAAGCACTATCGAATGAAACAAGGTTGCAAATAGTAGAGTGGTTAAAAGAGCCGGAAAAACATTTTCCACCTAGTCAAGATATTAATGACTTTGAAAATGTAGGTGTATGTGTCACACAGTTTCATGAGAAGCTAAATGTTACACAATCGACTGCTTCACAGCATCTAGCCATTTTAAATCGTGCAGGTCTTGTTACGACAAGCCGTCGCGGAAAATGGACATACTATAAGAGAAATGAAGAAACATTTCAGCAACTGAAAGAATTAGTTGAGCATGATTTATAGGTGGTAAATCATGTGCGCTCATTCTTTTGTTTTTTGGCTCATCACATCGTTAAAACGCAATATGACGAATTGTATATTTTTTTACATTATCACATCGTCATTTCGGAATATGTCTAAATATTTTAAGGAGGTGACAGACACACTTAATTGGTCGATGCACTAATAAAATAAAGTAGTTTTAAACTACTACTATAAAAGAGGCGTTATATACAATGGCAAAAACAACAAGATCTTTACTCATTGAAGCATCACCTGACGCAGTTTGGGAATTGATTGGCGGCTTTGATTCTTTACCTCAGTGGTTACCTTATATTCCAAGTAGTGAGGTGACAAAGGGTGGACGTATCAGACATTTAGCTAATCCAGATGGTCATGTTATTATCGAGCAATTAGAAGTTTTCGATAATGCAGCTCGCACCTATTCTTACTCGATTTTACAAGCGCCATTTCCTGTCACAAACTATTTAGCCACACTTCAAGTACATGAAGTTGCAGGTGAAAAAAATACATCTTTAGTGGAATGGTCGGGTAAGTTTACACCAATTCATAATGCGACGGATGAAGAAGTAATAGCTTTATTTAATGGTATATTTTCAGATGGTTTAAAAGCGATTAAAGCAGCATTTTTATGTAAAAATTCATACTAAACAAATAAGAATAGGGAGTTTTTAAAATGAGAGAATTATTAACAGGTAAATTAGGATTTGGCACAGCACCATTGGGTAATATGTATCGTAGTATTTCAGAAGAAGAAGTTTTTGCAACAGTAGATGCGGCTTGGGATAACGGGATTCGTTACTTTGACTCTGCACCCTTTTATGGTGCGGGATTGGCTGAAAGTCGCCTAGGAGAAGCCCTAGCAAAACGTAATCGTGATGAATACCTGTTAAGCACAAAAGTAGGGCGTATTATTTTAGATGAATTAGAAGATCCTTCAACAAGAGATTTAGGTGAAAAAGGTGGACTTTTTGAATTTGGTCGCACCAATAAAATAATCAACGATTACAGTGCGGATGCAACATTGCGTTCAATTGAAGAGAGTTTGACACGTTTAAAAACAGATCATTTAGATTTTGTCTATGTACATGATATTGCACAGGATTTTTATGGTGATGCGTGGATTGCTCAATTTGAAACAGCCCGCAACGGTGCATTTAAAGTGTTAGCCAAATTACGTGAAGAAGGAGTGATTAAAGGCTGGGGTTTGGGTGTCAATAAAACGGAGCCTGTCGAATTATTATTAGATTTAGAAGAAGTAAAACCAGATGTTACATTGTTAGCAGGGCGTTATACGTTATTAGATCATGATTATGCCCTACAACGCTTGATGCCTAAAGCCTATAAAAATAATGTAGATATTGTAGTTGGCGGTCCCTACAGTTCAGGTATCCTGGCTGGTGGTACGCATTTTGAATATCAAAAAGCATCGCCTGAAATTATTGCAAAAGTAAATAAAATAAAATCGATTACAGATCGTCATGGTATTAGTATCAAATCGGCAGCATTACAATTCTCATTAGCAAATCCTGCTGTAGCTGCAGTTATTCCAGGTGCTAGTAAACCACAACGATTAATTGAAGATAAAGCAGCATTGAATACGGTTATTCCAACAGCATTTTGGCAAGAAATGCGCGATGAAAACTTAATATCTGAGCATGCACCACTACCTACTAAATAAATGAAAACCTACAGGCAAAAGAAGATATGCGTTTGATTTACTAAATCATCCATCGTATATTCTTTTTTAGCCTATAGGCAGTACATAATAATCTGTTATTTTTCAAGAAGACTTTTGCTAATAGAAAACCTAGCGATTATAATAATAGAATAAAGATTTTGAAGGAGAGTATAAAATGAATACACGTTATAAAATTACAAGACTTGATGAAGCGGGACAGCCAACAATTACGCTAGAAGAAAGCTTATTATTTTTCGCTACGCAGCCTGATTTTATTTACAATGATTCATTTATTGTAAATAAAGATGATGTACAAATGAAAATAACAGGTCATTTCTTCATGTGGCAAATTGATGAAGTGCAAGTACCATTCCGCTTTTTCGATGGTGAGCTGTTCGTAGCCATTTCGCATCCGGCTATTTTAGCGCGTGCACATGATATAACTGCTGCTCTTGAAGCGACTATGGTAGAAGGCTAATAACATGGGACGTTAAGAGGAGTGACTTACCTATTTGTGGGGAACCTTATACGCTGTCAATCGTATAATACAAAAGGAGTGAGGAACTATGGGTTTATTTAGTGGTATATTAGGCAATGCGACAACGCAGTCAAACGACGCGATTGCTAAAGAATTGGCAGATGTCTTGATTATCAATGAAGAGGTAGATTTATCATTCAAATTGATTCGAGATCTCATCGTTTTTACAAATAAACGATTAATCATTATTGACAAACAAGGTATGACAGGTAAAAAGGTAGAATATCGTTCGATTCCTTACAAATCTATTTCCCGCTTCAGTGTAGAAACAACGGGGCATTTTGATTTAGAATCAGAATTGAAAATATGGATTTCCAGTGGCGAACTACCAGCAGAACAATTAATGTTCCGTAAAGATGCTAATATTATCAACGTACAAAAAGCGTTGGCAACAGCTATACTTTAAGCGAAAGAGCCTGAGACAAACGTATTTTCAACAGAGAAAAGCCCGTATGATTTTTCGAAATCATACGGGCTTTTTCATTTCAATCCATTTCGGCTTCGAAAAATGCTTTCCGTGGACATGGCTTCAAACACCTCGTCACTGCGTTCCTATTGCTTTGATTATTCGTATGTGAGACATACTATTTTTGTTCTGTACCAGGCTCTTTTTTTGTGATTTCACATGTATAAATTATTGATTTTCTGCTAACTTCAATCAATAAAATATGAAATATTGCTAAAATTATCTATTTTTCATCATAATTTTTAATTAAGCATGATAATAGTAATTTTCTTATATAATCAAGTATGTTGAATGAATAGTTAGTTTATAATTATCGGTATAAATGGAAGGTGGAAATCAGATGATACAGAATAAAAATAGAATGAAAATAGTAGTTTTATCTATAATTTGTTTACTAGCTACTTTTACTATGACTAACAATGACACTTTTGCAAAATCAGAGATAGTGGGTCAAGCTAAATCAACTACAATCAGTTTAAATGGAATTAATAATAAAATGATACCAGTTTTTAGTAATAATACAATTTATATGTCATTAGATGATGTTGGTTATCTATTGAATATGAACTACAAGTGGGATGCTAAAAAGAAAATTGTGAAATTTACAACTAGCAAAACACAGGTTTCAAAAAAGAAAACTATTGTCAATTCAAATCAAAAAATTAAAGGCATAAAATCCGAGACAACTATAAATTTAATGAATAAAAATTTACCATTAAAAAATGAGAATGGCGGTAAATTAACGCCCTTTTTATTCAATAAAAAACTTTTTATCCCTCTCCAACCAGTTGCTAATTCATATGGTGCGGGCGTAAAATGGGATGTTCAAAAGAAACAAATTTTTGTAGTTAATCAACTGGCCTTAAAAGGCGATAAAGGTGATAAAGGCGATTCAGGAACACCAGGGCTTCAAGGGATAAAAGGCGATAAAGGCGATTCAGGAGCAATAGGGCCTCAAGGGATAAAAGGTGATAAAGGCGATTCAGGAACACCAGGGCTTCAAGGGATAAAAGGCGATAAAGGTGATTCAGGAGCAATAGGGCCTCAAGGAATAAAAGGCGATAAAGGTGATTCAGGAGTAGCAGGACCAACAGGACCAACAGGACCAACAGGAGCAGCAGGACCAACAGGACCAGCAGGACCAAAAGGAGAGGCAGCTGCGATAAAATATGCAAATGTGAATCATATTATACTTGCCAATGATGTTAATACTAGTACGAATATTGACAATAAATACCGCTTCGATCTGACTTTAGACACTAAAAACGTTGATGCTGAATTTTTTTCTGGCAACAGAGATGAATTGACAATTAAAGAAGATGGCGTCTACTATATTTCTTATAACGTAGCTTTTGATCGCCCAGTTGGTTACGCATCTGAATTCCAAATTGATGGAATGAAAGATGAGTTGTTTTCAGTAGAAACAGACGCTACACAAAATAATTTAGCGACAAGCGGTATATTAATTTTTAAGAAGGGGACTAAGATAAAACATCAACTTAACGTCACGCTAAAAGGTTTTGCAATTGCTAAAGATACAGTAATGAAGTATAATCTTACAATTATTAAAATTAGATAATTCCTAAAATTAAAAATAGAAATGAGGTTATTTAGATGGATATTCGTTTTCCGATTGGTCAGTTAGAAGTACCAGAAGTGGTGACGCTAGATGATGTTCAGCTTTGGTTGCAAGAGACCGCTAGTTATGCGACTCGATTACGACTTGTAGTGGATGGGTTGTCAGATGAACAATTAGCTAAAACGTATCGTGATGGCAGTTGGACGGTACGTCAATTAGTCCATCATATTGCAGATTCTCAATTGAATATGTATCAGCGTTTAAAGCTTGCGTTAACGGAGGATCAGCCAGTAGTTCCTGCATTTTTAGAGGAGGTTTGGGCGATTCAACCAGATACAAAATTGCCGGTAGAAAGTTCTGTGAAAATGCTAGAAGGAATTAATGAACGAATAGTGGCGCTTGGTAAGTCTCTAACGGCAGAACAATTAAAACGAAGCTTCATCCATCAAGTAAATGGTGAAATTGCTGTATCAACAAAGCTTGCAAAATTAGCTTGGCATGAAGAACATCATTTAGCGCATATTGAAAATGCCTTAGCCCAATAAAAATGAGCAGCCCATAGCGGTTGCTCATTTTTACATTAACATGTTAGGAGTTGTATGATGAAATCCATATTTCAAGCCAATGATGCACAGGATATGATAAGGCGAATCCAGCAATTAAATGAAAAAAGTGAGCGACAGTGGGGCAAAATGACAGTTGCTCAAATGATGGCCCACTGTACATCATTTCAGGCGATTCCAATGAGAGAGGCCTACCCAACTAGAAGTAATATAGGACGGCTTGTCGGTCGATTGATCAAGCCAATGATGTATAATGATAAGCCACTACCACATAATTTGTCGACCATTCCAACAATTATAATCACTGAAGAATGCAATTTGGAAAGTGAACGACAAGTGCTTATTGCAAAAATAATTACTTTTCAGCAAGCGGGCCCTCAAAATTGTTCAATGCATCCACACCCTTTTTTCGGAAAACTGACAGCTGAGCAATGGGGAATGGGTATTTATAAACATCTAGATCATCATTTACAACAATTTAATGTGCAGGTGCATCTTCATAAGCTTCTTTATATGATGAAAAAAATTCAATTGAGAACAGTTATCAATAAGTGTATACTAAAGATAGCGCAATCATTTGAAGGGGGAATCATCATGCAAATTTATTGGACGAAAATCAATAAAATTATTGAAGAAACACCAGAGGTAAAAACATATTTACTGGATTGTCCAGAGGGCTTCACATGGGAAGAGGGTTCTCATACACATTTTGCATTGGAGGGCTTTAATGTTGGAGACAAACCTAATCGTAATTTAATACGTCATATGTCAATCTCAACAGTACCACAGGAAAAATCGATTGGTATTACAACGAGAATAAAAGAACAATGTTCCGAATTTAAAGCAACCTTAAGCAATTTGGCAGTTGGAGAAAAAGTGGCTATTTTTAAAACGCACTCAAATATTCCATTGAAACGCCAAAATAAAAATGTCTATTTATTATCATCAGGCGTTGGATTGGCTACATTTAGACCCCTAGTGTTAGCTTATTTAGCGAATGCTCAATATGTTACACAACTCCATTCCTTAAATATTGATTCCTCTCAAAATTACTTATTCTTGGATCTTTTCATGACGAATAAAGAGAAGAAATTCACTGTGCAATTTGTCGATCAACGTCAAACCTACTATGAAGAAGTCAGTAAATTAGCAGCTGATACGCAAGGTCATTTCTATATTGTCGGGAGCGATGACTTTCTCAAACAAACGATTGAAGTTCTACGCACTTTAGGCATTTCACCACAACAAATAATGATCGATAAACATGAACAGTCACGTGACATATTATTGCCTACAACGCCTACTACATAGGCATAAAAAAAGTGAGAATCCGCATACAGGATTCTCACTTTTTTACTTATTTATTTTCCAAGCAATGTTTAGCCGCAATATAGCCAAATGTCATACCGGGTCCAAGCGTCGCACCTGGGCCTGGATAAGCTTCACCCATAATAGAAGCAGAACAGTTACCGCAAGCATATACACCTTTAATAGGGGTATCATCTTCTTTCAGAATACGACTGAATTTATCGATAACCACGCCGCCCTTTGTACCGATGTCTCCCGGGTATACTTTTAATGCGTAAAATGGTCCTTCATCAATTTTATCAAGATTTGGGTTAGCGAGCGTTGGGTCACCGTAATAGCGATCATGTGCAGATTCACCTCGTCCAAAATCAGCATCTTTACCTGTATCAACGAAACCATTAAAACGCTTGATTGTTGCCGTTAAATTACCATCTTGAATGGCCATTTTTTTCTCTAGTTCTGCAATTGAATCACCTGCTAAAACGACTTCATTGTCATAGTATGGTTGTGGGAAATCTTGGCCAGGAAACTGCCCAGCAAATAAATAGCGCTTTTTAGAACGCTTATCTAAAATAATCCATGAATGAATCGCTTTTTTATCTGTTGCAGCTTGATGTTTATACATAATATCGATAAATTCATGATAAGGTGTCGGCTCATTAATATAACGTTTACCATCTTGATCGACGATAATCATTCTTGGAATACCACGATCAGCTACAAGGAAAAATGGTCGACCTGTATGATCAATAATTGAGGGGGCACCCCAAACCTTATCCATTAAATCAAACTTAGCCCCCAATTTTTCTGCTGGTGTAATAATATCACCTGTTTGGCCAGGAGGTGCAGAAGACCAAGCCACATTTGTTGGGGAAGGTAGGAATTTTTCTCGGTAGGCGGCATTTTGTGAAAAGCCACCGGAACCTAATATCACACCACGGTTGGCTTTGATATTAAAGACTTTGCCATGTTTATCAATTGTAATACCAATAACACGATCACCCTCAAAAATAAAATCTTTGAACCCACTATTAACCCATAATTCACCGTCCAACTCTTTATAGGCTAAAGCTAGTCGACCGATTAAAGCTTGGCCGAGCGCGGCTAGTTCTTTACGTAGTACTAAATGCTGCATTAACCGCCAGCCTAGTGTTAGCGAGCGTATTTTCCCCGCCCAAGTTCGCGTAATCATGTTAACGCGAACGAAATCTTGTCCATTCATGACAAAACCTTTTGTATCCATTGCGGGTGGGCGCATAAGTATTTTCCAATCACCAAGTTTATTTAGATCGAAAATATCAGGCTCAATGGAACGACCATGACCTTTCCCACCAGGAAGGTTCGGGTAATAATCAGCATAATTTTTTGCGTAAGAAAAACGCATATACGGACTGGTGGTATGCATGAAATCAAGCATTTCAATACCACGTTTCAAGTAAGTTTCTTTGATGTCATCACTTACTCGATTTCCAATGGTTGAGTCTAGATACTTTTTGGCTTCGTCAAAAGAATCAGCTACCCCAGCTTCTTGTAAATAACGGTTATTGGGTACCCAAACGCCACCACCAGACAGTGCTGAAGCACCACCAAATGTTTTTTCTTTTTCAATAAGTAGTGTATGTAATCCTTCTTTTTGAGCTGTAATTGCAGCAGCAAAACCAGAAGCGCCAGAACCAACAACGATGACATCATATTCAAAATCCCACTCCATGATATAAATCCCCCTCTAATCAATTTAGTGAAATACCGATATATTCCCTTTAATGAAGATATACCCTATTTCAAACAGTATAATTAATATCTTCCTATTAATCAACTTGTAAAATAGAAGGGGGTATAAATTTTTTTTATACAATCGTTCTTTTGGATGAAATAATGATCGTTATTACGCGCAAAACTAAAAAGAATCAACTGTTATTGATAACAATATGTTTTGATTTAACATGTACAAAATGACAGTAATCACTTAATATAAAAGCACAATGATGATGAAGGAGGTGGCGAATTTGATGTTATTGAATGGACAATCATTGCAAATAGACCATTTTCCCAATGGTGAATTGCGTGTGTCTCCCGAAATATTAGAGCAGTTAGTAACAGCAAAAGACCAGATGCAATTGTTGACATTACGCTTTGAAACGAATGAAGATTTAGTAGTATTATTGTTGCTCTCCCAATGGTTAAGGGAGGAGGGCTTTAAATCACAAGCATTGTATATGCCATATATGCCGTATTCTCGCATGGATCGTAAAGTAGGACGGCATTTATTTTCGTTGCAATATATTACCTCTTTTATTAATGCGATGCACTTTGAAAAGGTGTATGTACTAGAGGCACATTCACAAGTAACATTAGCGTTAATAGACAATGTAATTTCATTGTCCTATGTCAATAAACTTGTTCAATTAGCGATGAATGATATGGGTTTTGATGAGCAATTAGATGTTATTGTCTTCCCAGATAAGGGAGCTGAAGAACGGTATCGAGGAGCCTTTCCAAGTAATTTCCGTATATTATACGGTGAAAAAATCCGTGATTTTGATACAGGAGAGGTATTAGAATTGAATGTAAAAGGCGATGGTAAAGCGATTAGGAAAGCTTTATCAGTGGATGATCTTGTCAGTCGAGGTACGACTTTTTTACAGCTAGCAAAAGCATGTGAAGCATTAGGAATTCACGATATCTCATTAGCAGTTACACATACAGAAAATAATTTATATAGTGGTACTTTCTTTCACCATATTACACGATTATATACGACGGATGCACTACAGCCTTTTTTAGAACAAGCATTAGTCCACCCACAAATTACAGTCTATGCGTTACCAGATATAAATGAGTTATACAATTAAAAAAGAGACCTTGGGAAAGTACCAAGGTCTCTTTTGATTTTATATTTGTGTTGCCAAAACATCATTTACTAATGCACGAACTTCATCAGTTGATTTTGTATTCATCAATTGATTGCGTAATTCTGCTGAACCACTAAATCCACGTACATAAATTTTAAAGAAACGATGTAAATGATTGTAGGGGCGCTGTGTTTCACCAGAATATTGTTCATATAGATCCAATTGTAATAACAGTAGATTTAAATAATCTGTGACACTGCGTTCGCTATCATCTTCACTGAAAGCGAATGGATTTGTGAAAATCCCACGGCCGATCATTACGCCATCTACTCCATATTTCTCAGCTAATGCCAAGCCAACTTTACGGTCTGGAATATCACCGTTAATGGTAATTTTAGTTTGTGGTGCAATTTCATCACGTAGGGCCATAATATCAGGAATCAATTCCCAATGTGCATCGACCTTACTCATTTCTCTACGTGTACGCAAGTGAATTGTTAGGTTGGCAATATCTTGTTTTAAGACATGTGTTAACCATTCACGCCACTCGCTCACTTCTGTATAACCTAAACGTGTTTTGACACTAATCGGTAATCCTCCAGCCTTAGCTGCTTGAATAATTTCAGCTGCGGTGTCAGGATGATTAATAAGACCTGACCCTTTACCGCGTGATGCCACATTAGCTACGGGACAACCCATATTTAAGTCAATCCCTTTAAAACCCATTTCTTTTAAGCCGATGCTCATTTCTCTAAACATTTCAGGCTTATTACCCCAAATATGTGCAACAAGTGGTTGCTCATCCTCAGTAAAGGTAAGTCGACCGCGTACACTGTAAATCCCTTCCGGATGGCAGAAGCTCTCTGTATTTGTAAATTCAGTGAAAAACACATCCGGACGACCTGCTTCAGCAATCACATGGCGGAATACAACATCCGTAACATCTTCCATCGGTGCCAATATAAAAAATGGCTTTGGTAAATCAAGCCAAAAATTGTCTTCATTCTTCATCGTCTAATCTTCTCCTCATACAACATTTATAGCGGATTAAATCATATACCCGACCTAAATAGTATCATTTTTTTCCTATGCTTGCACAGATTATTTCTTTTTAAACAATTAAAATCATAGCTCCATCATCCATCGTCCGCGTCAAAAAAGCATATAGTTTCACTACGAACAAGGAAATGCTCAAAAATATAGTCTAATAGGTAAGTAAATGAGGCCAACCGGTAAGTAAATCGAGCCAAGCGGTAAGTAAATCGAGTCAAGCGGTAAGTAACACCTGTATAAGTTAAGAAAATAACTTTAAAATCATACCTACGTCATTGTCCGTGTCAAAAAAGCATGATAACGAAAAATATAGCCGCGAAAAGGGGAGTAATCAAGGGAATATGCCAACCGGTAAGTAAATGGAGTCAAGCGGTAAGTAAACGGAGCCAACCGGTAAGTAAATCGAGTCAAGCGGTAAGTAACACCTGTATAAGTTAAGAAAATAACTTTAAAATCATACCTACGTCATTGTCCGTGTCAAAAAAGCATGATAACGAAAAATATCGCCGCGAAAAAGGGAGTAATCAAGGGAATAGGCCAAGCGGTAAGTAAATCGAGCCAAGCGGTAAGTAAATCGAGCCAAGCGGTAAGTAAATCGAGTCAAGCGGTAAGTAAATCGAGTCAAGCGGTAAGTAAATCGAGTCAAGCGGTAAGTAAATCGAGCCAAGCGGTAAGTAACACCTGTATAAGTTAAGAAAATAACTTTAAAATCATACCTACGTCATTGTCCGCGTCAAAAAAGCATGATAACGAAAAATATAGCCGCGAAAAGGGGAGTAATCAAGGGAATAGGCCAAGCGGTAAGTAAATGAGGCCAACCGGTAAGTAAACGGAGCCAACCGGTAAGTAAACGGAGCCAACCGGTAAGTAAACGGAGCCAAGCGGTAAGTAAACGGAGCCAACCGGTAAGTAAATCGAGTCAAGCGGTAAGTAAATCGAGTCAAGCGGTAAGTAAATGAGGCCAACCGATAAGTAAACGGAGCCAAGCGGTAAGTAAATGAGGCCAACCGGTAAGTAAATGAGGTCAAGCGGTAAGTAAATCGAGCCAAGCGGTAAGTAACACCTGTATAAGTTAAGAAAATAACTTTAAAATCATACCTACGTCATTGTCCGTGTCAAAAATAGCATGATAACGAAAAATATCGTCACGAAAAAGAGGATTAGCGCGGGTTTTAGGGAATATAAATAAAGCATAGGTTCCGGCTACAGGACCCTATGCTTTATTTTGGAAGTATGATGGTAGAGATTATTTAGTTAGATCGATAATTACTTTGATTGTATTTTGCATAGCGATTGCTTTATCAAACGCTTGTGATAATTGGTCCAATGGATATACGTCTGTCACCATTGTAGCAATATCAGTTTTTTTGTTGTTAATATGGTCGATAACTTTCAAAATATCTTCTGTTGTGTAACCACTTGCACCAAAGATGCGTAATTGTTTGCTCATAACTTGGGCAAGGCTAAACGGCACATCTGCTTTGTACACTGCAATAATCGCGATACGTGCATTTGGTTTCGCAATTTCCATTACTTCGTGAATAAGTGGAGGCGCGCCCGCAGTATCTACGAATCCATCAACATCCGGAATATCCATACCGTACATTTGAGTTTTTCCCACAAATTGATATAAGCCTTCAGCTAATGATTGTTTAGATGTATTCACTGTTTTAGCACCTAATAAACGTGCTTTTTCTAAACGGAATTCGTCAAGATCCACGACGATAACATTTTCGATACCTTCACCGATTAAACCAGCAGCTGCAGAAAGGCCAATTGGACCGGCTCCTAAAACGACAATTGTTTCGCCAACTTTAGGGCTGATACTGAATGCACCGTGGAATCCAACGCTCATAGGTTCCATTAGTACACCTTCTTCAGGTGTTACTGTTTCAGCAAATTCAAACACATTATAGTTTAAAGCTGCATCTTCAATAAGAACATATTGGGAGAAGCCACCCACTTCTAATGAGAAGAATACACCTGCTTTTTTAGCGGTGATTGGGTTAATCCCAACGCGCATACCTACTTTAACATCAGTAACGTCAGCGCCGACTTCAATTACCTCGCCATAAAATTCATGACCGAATTCTTGACCATAGCGAATCCCCATTTGATCAGAGCCCGCTTTTACAATATTAATATCAGTACCGCAAATCCCACTGCGTAAATTTTGTACAATCACATCTTTCGGACCGGCTTTCGGCATCTCTTTTTCTTCGATACGGACATCATTTTGACCGTAGTAAATTCCAGCCTTGTTCATTTTAAATTCCTCATTTCCTCTTTTTTTCTACAGTCACATCGTAATAAATAACGTGGGAATGAGCAATGAACAGTTTAAAACAATGCGTAAAATATACTACAAAACAGTTGAATATGTCGTTTAATTAATCAATGATAGACGTTTTTCGCATAGGATTAAGCTTCACAATTTGAGTGGCAAGATAAGAAGGCGAGTATTTTAAATCGCTTGCTAGCCACATTGAGATGGTACCAATCAATGCGGAACTAAAATACCAAAAAGCGATATCTTTTTCGACTTGATCCGCTTCTAAAGCTTTAAATTGATTGTCATTTACTTCTGTTGCCATGACCATGAAGTTTCGAATAAGTTCGTGGAAAAGGGTCGTAAAGTAAGGAACACTTTTTGAAACGAGTAATGAACGGAATATTTTGTGCTTAGCGCCAATAAAGGTTAAAAACTCTTCCATTATATGAAGTTCTATTTGCAAGGAGATGGTTTCATTTTTTTGTTTGTTAAATATATGCTCGATGGAGATAAATAACTCATCGATGAAACTCTCGATAAAATCCTCCATATTTTGATAATGAAGATAAAAAGTTACACGGTTAATTTCTGCAGCAGCTGTCAAAGCATTAACAGAAATTTTATCAAAAGGTTTTTCTTCCAACAATTCAACAAAAGCATGATTTAATAATTTTTTTGTTCTTTTTATCCGTAAATCAGTTTGTTCGATAGTCATGCATGTCTCTCCATTTCGCAAGTTAATAATATAAAAACCATAACATGAATCGAGGTAATTAAACAAAAAATGAGGCTGAACAAATAGGTCATCTACCTTTTTTAGGGTTCGCAACAAAAAACCGAAACTGCGTCACACAGCGCAATTTCGGTTTTTCTTATACTCAGATTGGACCATGTTTTTATACATAAGTCTCAGCCGTATCAGTAAGTAATTTCAATTTAAATGATAATTACCCTTTTAATGGAAATAAATAGAATAAAAAAAGCCTTTACTAGAAGGTTTAATATTTAACATGTAGTCGATTATCATGATCTGACGCGTTGTTTACGCATCCACTGTGTAGCTACCCATTTCACACCTTGAATGACCGGAGCACCAGCATGTAATGATAAATCATTTAATTGTTGGTCGCTATAGAAGTATTCGAAATAAACAGCGGAACCCTTTTTAGGTGTTACGGAAACATTTACTTTTGGGAAGGTTGTTTCGCCGCCTTCTTCTACATCGTTTAAGTACATGATGAGTGTACTAATACGGTTATTATTGGCCGCCTTACTTGTTGAAGCGAAAAAGTCATAGTGAGCTTTATACTCTTGACCAGGTTTATACTGAAGGATTTGAAGCCCTTCTGCATGTTCGATTGGTATATTCATAATAGAAGAAACTCTTTTTTCAATTAAAGCAACAACATCATTTTCATTCTCTTCAAAAAACATGCTACTGCTCGTACGTTGTTGATCAACTTCGCGTGTTGCACCAATTTTTGAACGTTGCAATTTGTCTTCTGATAATTTAATGAGCGCATCGCATTCCTCAAAGCTGAGTACATTATCCAGGACTACGATTAATGGTTCTTCAAATTTAGAAACAATTGTAATATCTCTATCAGTACTTATGGTAGGTCCTACATGATCAAATAGTGTTTGCTCTTTCTTGTCCGTCTTCAACGGCTAACCACCTTTTAACTATATTTTATTTTCAAAAAATACCCATCTAGCCATTTTTTTACATGATATTAATTTTAATTTATTTTAGCATACTCTAATTTTATTTGGATACATTTTTTTGAAAAATATTAGTTATTTGAGGAAAAGTATTTTAATAAGATGAAATGAGCGGAGATCTGATAAGTGACATAGCTAATCTATGACTTAATGAGTAATTGATTATAATGGAATTTTACCTGCAACATAGCCACCGTCTACTGGAATAACGATGCCATTAATTTGTTTAGATAAATCACTACATAAAAATAGTACAGCATTTCCTGAATCTTCGGGTAATGACATCGTACTATTCGAGGGCTTTTTGTACCCAATCTTCTAGTGCGGCTGATTTAGTAATACCGATAATGACATGTTTGGATGTAACGTAGGCAGCCATAGTTGTCACACCCTCTAATCCAGCACCAGAAGCAATATTGATGATTGAACCATCATCTGTTTTTTGATCGTATGCTTCATACAGTAAAATGTTCCGTATATAAGGAGTCAGCATCCAATTTAGTAAGAAGAGATCCAGTTTCAAAACAGGTCTCTTCCTTGATCTCGGTCACGATTATTTTCGCGCCTTGTCTTACTGATAGCAGAACTAGCTGCCGTAATAAAACTTCCACATGAGGGGGATGGATGGTAGTCAAATATTACCATGTGAAAAGCGCTGTTCAATTTGTTGAAAACAGTGCATACTTAAGATAGATACTTTTTTATGGAGGTAATACAATGCAAGTATGCGATAAATGTCAAAAATCCTTTGCGGAGGATCAAATGATAGAGACCGATCATTTCCGTGGTGAAGAACTTAAACACTATTGTGATCACTGTTTTCTTGAAGGTGCTCGTACTGGTTTTCATGACGAAGAATTAGATTGTCACTGCGGTGAAAAACTTGTATTAGAGCAGCCAGATGCTGAAGTGCTAGATTTGGCAAAAGAGGGTGATATTCTTTTTTACAGCTGTAAAAAAATTGTCGATGCTAGAAAAGCAGGGAATTTTGAATTAGCTGAAGCTTTAAGTGATATACATGAAACAGTTGGTTTATATGTTACGCAAGCAAGTGCTGAATACGAGTAAAGAAAACGACCATGTATAGGGTCGTTTTTCTATAGTGAAAAAACATTTCGGTATTCGGAATAAGTTGTTTATTATTCTCTGAAAAAGATGTACTCTAATTATAGTAGATTAATTCCGAACAGAGTAAAACATGATTTGGGGAATGGAGATCTGAATTGGCACAAACAATTAGTACAAAGGGCAAGTTAAGTTTATTTCATTTAACTTGGCCCATTTTTTTAGAGTTTTTCTTATTTATGTTAATGGGTTTAGCTGATACATTTATGCTGAGCGCAGTATCGGACCAAGCAGTTGCAGGGGTGGGGACTGCAAACCAATATATCCAAATTGCAATCTTACTATTAGGTGTTGTTGGGACAGGTGCATCCATTGTCGTGTCACAATATATCGGTGCGCGAAAAATGTTCGAAGCGACAAAAATTGCTGCACTATCGGTGACTTTAAATTTGGTAATGGGATTAATAATGAGTGGCTTATTCATCTTGTTATCGAAGCAAATGATGAAGCTAATGAATTTACAAGGTGAAGTACTACAATTTGCGCAGAGTTATCTAGCAATTGTCGGTGGGTTTTTATTTTTCCAAGCACTTATTACTACAGTGGCAGCAATTATTCGTGTGCAAGGCTGGACTAAGCAAGCGATGTTTGTATCTTTAGGGATGAATATCCTTCATCTATTATTAAATTATGTACTGATTTTCGGTCATTTTGGTTTTCCTAAAATGGGTGTTGAAGGCGCAGCCTGGTCATCGGTAATTAGCCGAGCAGTGGCGGCAATCGTCTTCATTTGGTTACTTACAAGGGCGTTAGAAGTGAAGGTGCAATTGAAAAATTTCATTACTTGGTCCAATGAGTTTGTTGGTAAAATATTGCGCATCGGTATTCCAGCAGCTTTTGAACAAATTTTATATCAATTCGCACAAATTGTCTTACTTTATTATGTCACGTATCTAGGGACGGAATCATTAACAGCCCGTCAATATGCCATGAATATTTCGATGTTAATCTATTTATTTGCGATGGCAATTGGGACTGGAACAGCAATTATTATTGGACGATATGTTGGCGCAAGGGAGACCGAGCATGCGTATAAACAAGTGTGGTCAAGCTTGCGAGCAGCGCTAGCTGTTTCCGTTGTGATGGTCATTATTGTCATCATTTTCCGCAATCAATTGATGGGGTTATTTACAGATAATGACGAAATTATAAAAATTGGAGCAAGTGTTTTAGCCTTGAGTTTCTTATTAGAAACAGGAAGAACAATTAATATTACAATTATTAATTCATTGCGCGCATCAGGTGATGCACGCTTTCCTGTGAAAATAGGTTTTATATCAATGATTTGTATTTGTTTACCAGTAGGCTATGTCCTTGTTTTCGTTATGGATCTTGGATTAATAGGTGTTTGGTTAGCTATCGCATTAGATGAATGGCTACGAGCAATCCTCGTATTATTTCGCTGGAAAAGCCGTAAGTGGCAACGTTTTGCACTTGTACCATCCTCAAAAGAATGAAATAAGTATAGTTGCTTCATGCTATTTTAAAACAGTCAGTGTTCGGGCGTTTACCGAACACTGACTGTTTAGTTTTGTACAGATACACATAATATTTTATATGTGCCTTATTAACGTCACGACTATTTTTAATACTAAAGGCCGGTTATGTAATCATTCGCACAGTAAATTTGATCAACGCATAAAAAGTATAGGGATGGCTAAGGAAGCAAATAGTATAACGTTCATATGTACCAAAGAATGTAGTCGTTCATAATTTGTTCATATGTGTTGTATATACTCCTAGTAACAAAAAAACACATCTTATTATTAGATGTCTAACTAAAAAATTGACAGCGTTATTTGTGTATCGTATCATTAGTTAGAAATCTAACGAATAGAAAGAAGTGGTCATATGTCAAAAACTAATTATCAATTTCAAATAAGAAATATTGGTCATATTATGAAGCAACTCGGTGATCAAAAATTAGAACAATATGGCCTCACTTCTGAACAGGGGCATGTAGTGGGTTATTTGGTTGGTCATATGGAAGAGAATATCACGCAAAAAGAGTTAGAAAAAGTATTTCAACGGAAAGCCTCTACCATTTCAAGTATTGTAACAAATTTAGAAAAAAATAATTTTGTTCAAAGAAAGATTGATCCAACAGATGAACGGCGAAAAATTATTCAACCATTACAAAGAGCAATTGATGTAACGCTGGAGTATGAAGTGTTTTTTGAGGATTTAGAAGTGGGTATGGCACAGGGCTTTTCAACGCAAGAAAAAGTAGAATTATCTCAACTACTAGAACGAACTATTATCAATTTAACACAGATGAAACGTTGAATTATTCAATGTTTCACCACTATATAGTTAGATATCTAACTAATTGGAAGGATGATTTTTATGAACGCGAACTACTATTTTGAGAAAGCATCAATCCCGAAGGCAGTGATGCATTTTTCGCTGCCAATGATTATAGGGATGTCTGTCAGCATCATTTATACTTTGCTAAATGCCTTTTTTATCGGATTGTTACATGATTCGGTTATGATAACAGCAATCACATTAACATTACCGGTGTTCGCTCTATTAATGGCGCTGGGAAATCTTATTGGAGTCGGTGGAGGTACATTTATTTCACGATTATTCGGTGAGAAAAAATTCACTAAAATGAAGGAAGTATCTTCATTTTCATTCTATGCCTCTATTGTTTTGGGGATAATAACGATGATCATCGGTGTACTATTTATCGATGGTATTACAAGAGGTTTAGGTGCAAGTTCTGATGCATTTATCTACACCAAGCAATATGTTTTAGTGATGATTTTAGGTGCACCCTTCTTTATTTTAAATTTTTCGCTAGAACAAATTGTACGTTCTGAAGGGGCTGCAGTCGTATCAATGATTGGCATGTTTGTCAGTGTAATCATCAATTTGGCATTAGATCCACTCTTTATTTTTGTCTTTCATTGGGGTGTACCCGGTGTTGCAGTTGCCACATTAATCGGTAATATGGGGGCAGTCATCTATTATGCAATGTATATTGTAAGAAAGAGTGAACTATTGACTTTTTCTTGGCACTTCTTGAAAATAGAAAAATCAGTTGTGCAAGAAATCGTGAAAATTGGTATTCCAGTGGCACTTATGAGTGCATTAATGGGTGTAACCGCTTTAATATTTATGAATTATGCGGCGTTATATGGCGACAATGCAGTGGCTTCCTATGGCATCTCTCAACGTATATTACAATTACCAGAACTCATTATCATGGGGCTTTGTGAAGGTGTAATCCCATTAATTGCCTATAATTTCACAGCAAATAAAAAACGTATGTCTGCAGCGATTAAGTTTACAAGTCTCGTTGTAGGAACGCTAGCAACGCTCTTTGCGATCATCGCATTCTTTGTAGGTAATCATGTTATTGGGTTATTCACTATTGATCCAGATGTGATTGAATTAGGTAGCTATGTTATCAAAGTTATTTTTATTTCATTATTTATTACAGGATTTACGAGTTTAATGATTGGTATTTTCCAAGCGACTGGCCAGGGAAAAGCAGCGCTCACTATGTCCTTGTCTCAAGGCTTAGCGATGATTCCAGTATTGATTATTGCCAACCATTACTTTGATTTTCATGGAGTGATATGGGCAATTGTTATAGGGGATGTTATCACTTTTGTCATCGGTATATCAGTACTCTATGTTTTAAGGAATAAATTGACGGTATCAAAGGACTTCGAATTTGAAGGTTAATATAATAGAGGAAAGTATGATTATCTACTAATCATAGAGAGGCATTAGATGCGTTCGCAACTGAACGCATGCTAATGTCTTTTTTATGCGGTAAACAAGATATACAACTATTATTGCCATAAAATGGACACAAAATAATTTGTAATGCAAACGGTTCCAATTATTTATTAGTTGATTTCACTATTACGGCAGTGTATTATACTTTAAGTGAAGTACTCTAATTAGAGTATATATTGAAAAGCAGAGGAGATAAACAACTTGAAATTTAAAGAATTCATGAAAACAAAAGGGGCAATCGGAGCAATTTTTATGGCAGTATTTTATGCTGTAGCGATGCTGGGTATTTTCTTATCAGGTTATACAGCGATTCCGGGAAATATGGATGAGCTAAAAATTGCGTTAGTAAATGATGATCAAGGTGACGCAGGTAAAAATATTGCTAAAGAATTAAATAAGAGTCTACCATTTAAAACAATTGAAAGTGATATAACGAATAAAGAAGCAATGAATAAACTAGAAAAAAATGATTTAGCATTAGTTATTCATATTCCAGAGAACTTTTCTTCAAATGCTAAAAAAGGTAAAACTGCAAACATTGATTATACAGTGAATGAAGCATCCGCAACGATGGTGTCATCATCAATGTCAGCAGTAGTGAATCAAATTAATAATCAATTAAGTGCTAACTTCTCAGAACAAACAGCTAAAGGTATTTTAATGAACTTTAACTTGCCAGAAGAACAAGCTGAAGAGATGTCTAAACAAATTGAAAATAGTTATGTAGGTAATTATAAAGTAATGAATGATGTACCAGATGGTATGCATCATAATATGTTGGCTATGTTCTTAACGATGGCTTGTTACGTCGGAGCGATGATTGGTTCTATGTTATTAGTCGGTTCGTTTAAAGCAAGTCGTGGTAAAGCATCAAAAACAAAATTATTTGTCTATGTACAACTTGCAGCAATTCTTGTTGGTGTCATTTCAGGTATTTGTGCAATCGGTATTGGTATGGCATTTACTCAAGCTGATTTATCACTATTAATTCCAGCATTTGCGCAACAAATTTTACTTTATTGGGTAGCCTTTAACTTTACTGCCATCCCAACATTTTTCCTTGGTGAAGGGGGTATGATTCTTAATATTCCAGTCTTACTTGTACAAACAATTGCGAATGGCGCAACAATGCCACGCGATATGATGTATCCAGTATTCGAATGGATTAGTTATATTACACCAATGTACTATTCTGTCCAATCTTATTTTGCTATGTTCTATGGTTCAATAGGGTCACTCCAATTTATTTGGAAGCTAGCGTTAGTAGGGGTTGTTGCTATGGTAATTAATATTCTAATCGTACGTTTCATCCACAAACCATTGCCAGTTGATCCAAAACCAGAAGTGAAAAAAGAAGAAAAGAAAAAAGCTGAAGCTACTGTCTAATTATGGTAAGATAAGACGGAATAATGGCGTCTTATAAAACATGTGATGAAAGTAGGGATTGTTACATCATGTCAATTCAAATTTTTATTTTAAGTAAATTAATGGCTGAGAATAACTATCCATATAAGTTAAAAAAAGAATTATCTTCACCTATCCCATTTGATGAGATGGGAAAATTAACGGAAAGTAAACTGTATTATCATTTCGATTCACTTTTGAAGCAAGGGCTTGTCGAAACAGTGGAAGTTATTCATGAATTGAATCGACCAGATAAACAAATTTTTAGTATTACAGATGAAGGTCGAAAACAGCTGCCACTAAAAATGTATGAACTTTTCACAAAAGCAAATAATTTAGGTGAAATGATTGTCGGTCTTGTCTATATTGAATTTGTCGATCGTCAAAAGGTGATTGAGATATTTGAAAATCGCTTGAAGCAACATGAGGAGAAATTAGATAAAATGATTTCGATCTATGCCAAGATGAAAGAAAAAGACCAGCAAAGACCCGTTGTTATGTATTATAATGACTATTTTAAAGACAAAATGGACCGAGAAACTTATTGGCTACGAACGTTAATTGAAGGGTTAAAAACTAAAAAATATTAAAGAAAGGGCCTATTCAGCTTGTGTGACTGAATAGGCTTTTTTGTACGAATCAATAAATGAATGAATCATTCATATTATTGATTTGATCGATGAACAAGAGAGAGTATTTTCTTTATATTGACAATACAACAAATGAAATATAGTATTAATAGTCCTGCAATCAATTTGATTGTGAGGGAACTTAAACAGTTCATTCTTAAATGAGAAGAGGATGAAAGATTTGAATAAAGAACAATTAGTAGCAAGTGCACGCAGCATGAAATCAAAAGCGTATATTCCATACTCGAATTTTCCAGTAGGTGCGGCATTATTATTATCAGATGGTAAAGTCATTAATGGTGTCAATGTTGAAAATGTGTCATTGGGAGCAACAAATTGTGCAGAACGTACAGCGGTCTTTACGGCTGTTGCAGAAGGATATAAAAAAGGTGATTTTGCAGCTATTGCCATTGCAGGTGATACGGCAGATTATTTACCACCATGTAGTATTTGCAGACAGGTATTAGCCGAATTTTGTTTACCCGATATGCCTGTATACTTAACAAATGCCAACGAAGAAATTTTAACCTTAACTTTAAAAGAACTATTACCATATGCTTTTACAGATTTAGAAATGTAAGGTAGCAAAAAGCGCAACTTGGATTATTCCAGTTAGCGCTTTTTTTGTGGTTTTATTAGAGAGGTTGGCGTATCGAAACAATTCATGTTTTAGATATTTGGACATAGCGAAAGCTTTCCGCCGACAGTATCTCACTCTTTATTTTAATCATGATGAATAGATCTCAAGCTAGACATAAAAATCGAAGAAATAGCATCTAGTTCTCCTAATGGTCGTTCCGTTTATTGGACTTTAGACAAGCTACGCCATACCGTTCACATTGAGATTTTAAATAGTTGTGCTTTTTGTTATGTATGTTACCTATAACAGAGCACAATGCCAACAATTCATACACTGGAAATGAACCGATCTTTTCACCAAGGACAGTATTCATTCGAAACAAACGAATAGAATAGTGTAGAATCAGCATGGAACAATACAAAATTAACAGAGCCTGGGACAGAACAAAAATAGTATGTCTCCCATACGAATCATCAAATCAATTGAACGCGTTTTTCGAAGCGGACATGGCTTGAAATGAAAAATCCCGTATGATTTCTAAAAATCATACGGGATTTTTTCTGTTGAAAATACGTTTGTCTCAGGCTCTTTTATAGTTATTCTTTTGTGAAGATAAAAAATGCATAGCGTGTCGTTACAATAAGCGTGACAAGCGAAGCAATCGTCAACTCGAATAGTACTAAAAAATCTAAGAATGGTAGTTTTAGAACACTATTTGCTAAATGAGCGGCAATAGCTGTGATGACTAGTGGAAACGTAAATGCAGCAAAACTTGGATAAAACTGTAGTTTCCATAGGTTTGATAAAAAATACAAAGCGACTAAATAGAGCGCTTGACTTATTACAAAAGCTATAGCAACAATTGTTGTAGAATGTTCGTCTGTAATCGTAATATAACCGGCCAAACATAACGATGTGGGCGCGGTTAAAATCGTTAATAAAGGGAAATGTGGTTTTTCATCATAGGCAGTCTTTATTACACGGTATAAAATAAGTGGTAATAATATGCTGTAGTTTATGATGGCGATATAGAAAAAGATCGTCCCGATTACATCATTAAAAATAGGGGAAGTGAATGTTATAACACCTATTCCTATAAATGTTATAAACCAACTGGGATAGAGACTATTAATTGTTAATTGGCGTGTGAAAACAAAACGGAAGGCAAAATATACCATCAATGCTACATGTAAGATGACACCAAAATACCAGAGTGTAGTGGCAAAACCAGTGATGGTTTCAAATTGATGTAAAAAGGTAGCAATACCAAAAATAGACATCGTATAGGTTGGTGCTACAGAAGCAATCATTGGATTATTCATATCGATTAAGATTTGACGGAAATCCAAAATAATGCGACATGATAGCAAGAGCAATAAGACAATCGCAAACCAAGCTAACAGGGTCCCAACATCCTTAGCACCCTGTTGTAAAAAGTAGTTCGCTAATGAAATGATTGCTAAAATTAATCCACCCATTGGTATGGGTATTTTCTTAATAAAAGTCATGTGAATTATCCTTTTCTTTCTTATATCTGGGTCGTTGAAACATTGTACATGATAAAATAGATTTTTACTATCTTATAATTAAAAATAAATAAATTGGCATAATAATGGGTATAAATAGAGTAATAGTATATGATACAATCTGACAAATTACACCATTTGGTAAAAAGGAGTGTGAGCGACTATGAAGGATAAACCGGTCAGAAAAAAACGTCTAATTCAACTAGTGGGGTTGCTCGTTCTTATTATAGCAACGATTCTTTTGTCCACTGGTTTTTTAGAAAGAACATCCGATTCAAAGGAAATTTCATCTACAACGATTGATTATGGAGACAGTGACAATCAAAATTTCAAAATGTATAAACCTTCTAATACCAGCAAGAAAAAAACACCCGTTGTTTTATATATTCATGGTGGAGGCTGGGAAGCGGGGGACAAGTCAAATGTCTCTGAAAAACCTAGTTACTTTACGAGTAAAGGTTATACGTTTATTTCGATGAATTACCGCCTTTCACCGATTGCTGATTACGCAGAAATGGCTGATGATGTAGCACATGTTGTGAAATGGATAAATGACCATGCGGATGACCACCAATTTGATATGGAGCAATTAACTTTAATGGGGCATTCGGCAGGTGGTCATTTAGCGATGTTGATTACGATGGACGATCAATATTTGAAGCGTGTAGCTTTACCGCAGAGTATCGTTCATTCTCTTATAAATATTGAAGGACCAGTCGATATAGGACAATTTATTGAGCAAATACCATCGTATGAACAATTTTTCGGTAGTAATCAACAAGATTGGGAGAAGGCTTCGCCGATTCATTATACTGAGCAGAAAAATTTACCACCCATGCTCTTTATCGCACATCAAGATGATGCAAATGATTCATTTATTAAGAAAATGACAGCATCTGGTAACCAAGTGTTTTTATACACTGCAGTGTCGACAAGTCATAGTGATCTAACAAAAGTTTTGGCGACTACAAGTAGCGATGAAGCAATTAGCATGACAAAAGCGTTAACAAAATTTCTGCAAGATACAAAATAGTATGTCACAAGAATGGCGCCCCTTGTCATTCTTTTTTTAATGAAATCAACTACTAGACAACTAGATGAAAATCGATTATGATAAAGTGGATAATTATTATCCACGATGAGATAGATAAAAGAAAAGGTGATGAGCAATATGCAAATGAAGACAGGCGTTGAGCAATCACTCTACGCAATCTTGCTATTAAATATGTTACCTGATAAGGCCGTGTTACCAGCAGAAGCAATAAGCACACAATTACGTACATCTCAAAGTTATTTTCAAAAAATGTTACGTAAATTAGTTAGTGCAGACTTAATACAATCGGTACCTGGGATAAAAGGTGGTTTTAAGCTCAAAAAAAAACCACAGAATATACGTGTTTATGATATATATGTTGCCATTGAAGGACAGCAATCTTTGTATACGGCGAGTGGTGTCTTAGATGATATGCTCGATTTAGATGGTGATGACTATACATGCTTGATGACGAATGTTATGCATGAAGCAGAAAATAGTTGGCAGCAAGTGCTTAAGCGTGAAACAGTTGCATCTATTTATGCTGACATTGAAGAACAATTTAATCCGAAAATACAGCAATTAAAGATATGGTTAGAAGAACATATGGTACGCAAATAATAGGGGGGTGTGCATCATGGGAAACTTACAACAACATGAAGGGTTTAATAGAACTTTTCAAGAACATAAATTAACGCTTGGCCTTGCATTTCCTTTAGAAGCCTATGAAGGGAATTTTGCGCAGATGGATCTTACTGAACAAATCACTTTAGCGCAGCGGGCAGAAGAATTAAATTTTGCAGCATTATTCATACGTGACACACCACTTTTTGATGAGCATTTTAGCGATGCAGGAGCCATGTATGATCCATGGGTATTTTTGAGCTATATTGCTGCGAAAACACAAAAAATCGCTTTAGGTGCAGCGAGTATTATTACGACATTACGTCATCCCTTGCATCTAGCAAAATCAGCAGCATCACTCGATAAAATATCAAATAATCGCTTTCTTTTTGGTGCAGCGACAGGGGATCGTAAAATAGAATTTCCAGCATTTAAAGTTGATTATGAGAAGCGCAGTGAACTATTTCGCGAATCGCTTGAAGTAATGCGTGAAGCATGGAATCAAAATATGCAACCAATCCATACGGCTCGTGTTACTATGCAAGAAGGTAATTTATATCCGAAACCAAACCATGGGACAATTCCAGTTTTAGGAACCGGTTATTCTGGGCAAACACTTGAATGGTTAGCTGACAATATGGATGGCTGGTTATTTTATCCACAAAATATCAATAGCCAACGTGAATTAGTAGCTAAATGGCATGCTACAACGCCTCATTTCAAGCCCTTTGGACAAATGCTCATGCTTGATTTATCGGATAGACCAAATGAAGCACCAAAGCAAATTGAACGCGGTATTCGTACAGGGCGTACCTTTTTAATTGATTATTTATATGCGATGCAAGATATTGGTGTCAACCATATTACGCTCGCATTGAAAAATAGTAAAAGACCAGTAAGTGAAGTAATAGAAGAACTTGGACAATATGTCGTGCCAAAATTTAAAGCGCATAAATAATAGATGAAAAGGAAGATGACAAATGATTAAAGGTATTTCAAGAATTAATGAATTAGCTAAAAAACAAAAAACAGAAGGTTTAACAAACGCTGAAAAAGTAGAACAACAAGTATTACGTGAAGATTATTTACGTGAAATTCGTGGTCAGGTATTGAATACAATAACCAATGTTAAAGTAATGGATCCATTAGGTAATGATGTAACACCAGCGAAAATCCAAAATGGTTTATCAGGTTTCAACTAGCGGAGAGGAAGTAGCAACATGACAGATTATTTAGTAAAAGCGATGGCATTTAATGACCAAGTACGAGCATATGCTGTTAATTCGACTCTTACAGTAGGCGAAGCAAGTCGTCGCCATCGTACAGTAGCAGCCACTTCAGATGCAATGGGTCGCTCGATGACCATTGGCGTTATGTTAGGTGCTATGTTAAAAGGCGAAGAACAAATTATGGTGAAAATCGATGGGGGTGGGCCAATCGGCAAAATCTTAGTCGATGCCAATGCGAGAGGTGGCGTTCGGGGTTTTGTTACGCATCCTAAACCGAGCATTACAAAAACCTTAA
Source organism: Kurthia sibirica (assembly GCF_003143975.1). GTDB lineage: Bacteria > Bacillota > Bacilli > Bacillales_A > Planococcaceae > Kurthia > Kurthia sibirica. The sequence goes on from NZ_QFVR01000017.1 coordinate 55,168, forward strand.
TTGGCGACCATGCGGTTAAAGAAGTAGTAGGTACAAATGGTCTACTAACGGTAACAAAAGATATTGGTTTAAAACAACCACATATTGGTTATGTACCGATTGAATCCGGCGATATCGTTGAAGATTTCAATGCGTATATTACGAATTCAGAGCAGGCATTATCTACAGTTAGCGTAGGTGTACAGGTGAATAACGATGATACAATACTTGCTGCAGGTGGCTTCATCGTACAGTTAATGCCAAGTGCGCCGCGCCATTTAATCGCAGAGATTAATGCTAAAATGGCGACATTGCCAACGATGACAACAATGGTCGGTCGTGGTTTATCTCCAGAGGAATTATTACAAGAAATATTAAGTGATGGCGATGTACGAATTTTAGATAAAATGGCTATTCAATTTGAATGCCAATGTTCTCGTGAACGTATGGAAAATGCCATTAAAAGTTTGGGTAGCGCTGAAATAGCAGATATGATTGCTACAGATGGTCAAGCTTCAGGAAACTGTCATTTCTGTAATGAAGATTATCATTTCACAAAAGAACAATTACAAGAACTATTATAAACAAAAAAACGTTGCAGATTTGCAACGTTTTTTGTTTGAATATACAGGAGAATCAATAATGGTTTCTTCCTATATAATGTCAGGGTGAAAAAGAGTATTATAGTGAATATCTAGAAAATAGCATCTTTGTGATAAATAAGCTAACATGGACGTATGCTTTTTGTATAATAGTATTATTTCATTACACTATTTCCCATAAAAATAAATTATTGCCTGATTGTGGTGAGATTTCGAGTTAATTCGTAGTAAACCACTTATAATTATCAAGAACCTGTTGACCAATGTATGTATTTTATAGATAATTACACTATTGATAAAAGAGATGAGGGACTCAAATATGTTTGCAGCGATAAATGGTACAAAATTATATTTTGATATTGAAGGTTCTGGTTATATACCCGTAGGACCCAAAATGGTAAAAAAACCAGTTTTAGTAGCGGTACATGGTGGACCGGGGAGCGATCATTCCGATTTTAAGCCTTTCTTAACACCGTTATCTGAAATCTACCAGATTGTTTATTTAGATCAACGCAGTAATGGCCAATCTGAACGCGTAGACCCAGCAACTTGTACATTCGATCAATTGGCGGATGATATCGAAGCCTTACGTCTTTATTTGGGATTAGAAAAAATTAGTGTTTTAGGGCATTCCTTTGGTGGCATGATTGCGCAAGTATACGCGACAAGTTATCCTGAATCAGTGGATAAATTATTATTAGTTAATACGGCACCAAGTTATGATTTTTATCGAGAGGCGAAGGAATTTGCTTCTCGAGTAGGCCGACCAGAGCAAATTGCTAAAATACCAGAACTATTCGAAGGTAATATTCGTGATGATGACCATTTGGAAGAATGGTGGACGGTGTGCTGGGATTTATATTGGCATGATTATCAAGATGATATTGGTGGCGACACGGGTAGCCGTCCAATCGGTTCGTTAGATGTTTGTAACTATACGTTTAAACATTTGATGCCCCTATATGATGTGCGTGCTAAATTACCGGCATTAAAAATGCCAACTTTAATTGTGACTGGTCGTCATGATTGGATTACACCTTTAACACAAGGCGAAGTCATGCATGACCTCATTCCAAATAGTGAACTAGCTATTTTTGAGAAAAGTGGTCATATGCCATTTATTGAAGAACAACAGATGTTTTTGACAACTGTGCGTGAATTTTTATCGAGAGGTCTTTAATATGGAAAATTGGCTAAAATGGCAACGGAGTAGAGAAGCAGCACTAGTTGGTCCTTTAGGTGATGTTTCACTGATTGCGATGCATGATATTACCCAGGAAATAAAAGTGGCAGAAATCTCTGGTATATGGTCACCAACAGCAGTAAATGATACAGGTTTACAGGTAGAGGCCAATGAAGAAGATGCCTTGTTTATACAAGGTGAAGCACTTATAGGACGCTATTCTATAGTTGCGGATGAGACAATTGTGACGGATGATCAGGGGCATTCAGCAATGGCAACAAGCCAACCTGAATCGAATCATCTTTTAGCAATTTGGGATGAAAATTGTGAAGCACTTCAACGATTTGAAGCATTGGAACATTTTGATTATAATGAACAGTTGATTGTTGAAGGCCATTTTGTGAAAGATGAAGAGCAACAAACTTTCACTTTTACACATACATCTGATGACCAGTCCTTACAAGGACGTAATCACGTATCACCGGGAGTAATCATGATGACGTTAGATGGACAAGAATATCGCTTACGTCCTTTTGCAGCTGAAGATTATTATATTGTTGTATTTCGTGATGCAACAAGTGGTGTGGAAAGTTATGAGATGGGTAGAATGTTAGTTGTGAAACCAGCTATGGATGGTTCAGTAACACTTGACTTTAACTATGCATTTTTACCACCATGTGCTAGTTCACATCATTTTAATTGTCCGATGCCGCCATTTAGTAATCGCTTTACTGCGAAAATAAATGCAGGGGAAAAAAATATTCGTTGGGCTATAAAATAATCGTATAAATAGATGCGTAAGGGGAGAGAAAATCATGTTTAAAAAAAGTAAAAAAATGATAGTAACAGTGGTTATTATGGCGATGGTACTTGTGTTAGCAGCTTGTGGTGGGAACGACAAGGATGCTGCGAAGGAAAAAGGAAAGAGCAGCGACAAAAACGTTGTTAATATTGGCGTAACACATGCACCAAGTAATATTAATCCGCTACAACCGGTTGGCTTAGTATCGACATATGTCTCGAATTTATTATTCCTACCATTGGTGGATTTGGATGCGGATTTGAATTATAAACCGATGCTAGCTGATTCGATTTCAACGAAGGACAATAAAGCCTTCACAATTAAGTTAAATAAAGATGCAAAATGGACAAATGGTAAGGATATTACAGCAGATGATGTTATTTTTACATTGGAATTAATGTCGAATGAAACAGTTGCTTCAAACTATGCCTATATGTTTGGTATTGTTGATGGACTGGATGATGCCGGCTATTTGGAAAAAGGTAAAAAAACTATCTCAGGCGTAGCTAAAATTGATGACAAAACAGTACAAATTACAACGAAAAAACCAACTACTTTAACGATTTTCCAAGATACAGTTGGTCGTTACTTACTAACTTTGCCAAAATCAGAACTTGAAAAAATGGATGTTGCTGAAGTGAATAAAAGTGATTTCATGCAAAAGCCATCTGTGACATCGGGTCCTTTCACTATTTCAAAAATCGATCGTGATCATTTTGTAGAGATGCTACCAAACAAAGATTATTTCAAAGGCGCGTCTAAATTAGAACAGTTGAATTTCAAAGTATTAGCAGGTAATCAAATCGCTTCTCAAATGAAGAGTGGTGAAATTGATATGAATATTCCTTCTGCTGGTGTCATTCCAGTAGCAGATTATAAATTAGTGAAGAATTTAGATACAATGTCGACATCGTATGGTGAACCACTTGCGACACAGTTTATGTATATTAATGAAAAGGTCGTTGGCGATGCAAAACAACGTCAAGCCATTTCATACGCTATGAACCGTAAGATGATTGTCGATAGCTTGCTAGAAGGCGCAGGAGAAGTGACGGATGGCTTCTTTACGAGCATTAGCCCGTACCTCAATGACAAAGTGAAACCGGTAGCCTATGATGCAGAAAAAGCAAAAACACTATTAAGTGAATCAAAATGGGATTCAAACAAAACTTTAAATTTATCGGTTTTATCAGGGGATGCAACATTAGAACAAGCAGCAAACATTATTTCTGAAAATTTAAATGCTGTAGGTGTTAAAACAAAAATTCAAATGATGGACCTAGGAACACTATTGGATAAAATCGTTAGTGGTAAATATGATTTATCTGTATTAACGGTATCGATTACACCAATTAATCCATTGCCAGATCTTGCATTTTTCCTTGGTGAAGGAAACCCAAATTATTATGCAAATAAACGTGTCAATGAAATTTTAAAAGCATTATCTACTGAAATAAATGAAGCGAAAATTAATGCTTTATACGGTGAATTACAAGAAATTACTGCACAGGACGTGCCGATGCCATCTATTTACGCAACAAAAGCATTAGGTGCTGTTAATAAACGTGTTAAAGGCGCAACACCGAGCGATTTCGGAATGTTTATTAACGTCAATGAATGGACAGTAAAATAATTGAATGAATAATAAGGTGGTTTGAATATGATGACGAGTTTGCTGAGCGTTCGTAGTTTAACGACTGCATTCGATACCGAGCATGGAAAAGTAGTGAGTGTCGATGACGTAAGCTTTGATGTACAACATGGTGAGACACTTGCAATTGTGGGGGAGTCAGGCAGTGGAAAGAGCGTCACGGCACTCTCTGTCATGCATTTACTTGGACCGACAGGCAGTATTGAGTCGGGTGAGCTACTATTTGATGGACAAAATATAACAGCGCTAGACGAGAAGGCAATGCAAAAACTTCGTGGTAATGATATGTCGATGATTTTTCAGGAGCCAATGACAGCATTAAATCCTGTTTTAACTATTGGAAATCAACTGATAGAAGCGATTTTGCTTCATCAATCTATGACGAAAAAAGAGGCATGTGCAACGGCAATTAATATGCTTGAAAAAGTTGGATTACCGCGTGCGGCACAAATAATGAAACAGTATGCTTTTTCATTATCGGGTGGTATGAGACAGCGTGTCATGATTGCTATGGCACTTGTTAGTAAACCAAAGCTTCTGATTGCAGATGAACCAACTACGGCACTTGATGTTACGGTACAGGCGCAAATTATGCGTCTATTAAAAGAACTTTGCCAGCAGTCAAATACATCTATTATGCTGATTACACATGACCTAGGTGTTGTAGCAGAGATGGCTGATCAAGTAATTGTTATGTATGCGGGTCAAATTGTTGAAATAGCGGATGTTTATACATTATTTGAAAAGTCATTGCATCCTTATACGGAAGGTTTATTGGCATCGATCCCATCGATGGTTTTCGATGGCAAACAATTGGAGTCAATACCAGGCTCTATTCCTGCGCGATATCAAGAGTTAGCCGGCTGTCGTTTTGCCAATCGATGCAAGTATGCAACGGAGCGCTGTCGTATAGAAAAGCCGCAACTAGAAGAAATTAGTGCGGGCCATTTCACGCGATGTTTTGAATGGCAAACACTTGAAAAAGGAGGCGTAGCACGATGAATAAACCGTTGCTCGTCTTAGCAAATGTCAAAACGTATTACCCTGTGAAAACAGGGTTTATGAATTTAAAAACAGACTATATTAAAGCCGTCGATGATGTATCATTTGAATTGATGGCTGGTGAAACACTGGGGTTAGTTGGAGAATCAGGCTGTGGGAAATCAACGCTTGGTCGCACGATTATTGGCTTGGAACCCTTAACGGAAGGACGTATCCTTTTTAATGGAAATGAGCTGAATTTTAAGACAGAGCGTGTGTCCTTAAGTAAACAAATCCAAATTGTTTTTCAAGATCCGTATTCTTCTTTAAATCCACGTCAAACGGTTGGTAAATTATTAGCAGAACCTTTACATGTTCATAAAATTGTCGCGAAAAATGAAGTGGAAACAGAAGTGGAGCGCTTACTTGAATTAGTGGGGCTACCCAAAACGGCAAAAGAACGATACCCACATGAGTTTTCAGGTGGTCAAAGGCAGCGAATCGGTATTGCACGCGCTCTAGCATTGCGTCCAAAACTGATTATTTGTGATGAGCCAGTTTCAGCATTAGATGTTTCGATTCAAGCACAAATTATGAATCTTTTTAAACAGCTTCAGCAGGAATTAGGTTTAACTTATTTATTCATTGCGCACGGTTTAGGTGCCGTGAAATATATAAGTGATCGCATTGCTGTCATGTACGCTGGTAAAATTGTAGAAATCGGTAGTGCAGAGCAAATCTTCACAAATCCGCAACATGATTATACAAAGAAATTATTAAATGCATATCCGGTGCCCGATCCTCGCAAGCGAAGTATTGTTGTGCAACAAGGGCAAAACGATGCATAAAAGAGGAGGCGCGCTATGCTAGGTTATATTTTACGACGGTTATTCATTGCGGTGCCTGTATTATTTGGCGTCACAGTTATTAACTTTATTATTATGAAAATGGCTCCTGGTAATCCTGTTGATATGCTCGTGAGTCCGAAGCTACCTGAAGCGGCTCGTCAGGCGAAAATGGCGGAGCTCGGTTTAGATGATTCAGCTGTTAGCCAATATATTAGCTGGATGAAAAACCTGTTATTCCATGGTGATTTAGGTTATTCGATGATTACATTCCAACCTGTTACTGACATGATCATGGATCGTCTTGGACCAACAATTTTAATTATGGGTACATCACTTATTTTAGGGTTATTCATTGCGATTCCCATTGGTATTTTAAGCGCGACAAAACAATATACAAAACTTGATTATTTTTTCGTTACGGGGTCATTTTTAGGCATTTCGATACCAAACTTTTTCCTAAGTTTAGTACTTGTTTATGTCTTTGCTATCCAGCTTAATTGGTTGCCATCTAGTGGTATGAAAGATATTGGTACTACGGGGAGTGTGTGGACTGTCTTGCTACATATGGTGTTGCCCGTTATCGTCCTTGTAGCGAATGTAGCTGGTAGAAATATTCGCTATGTCCGTTCAAGTATGCTTGAAATTTTGGGGCAGGATTACTTGCGGACGGCACGTGCTAAGGGCTTGAAAGAAAGCCGTGTCGTCAACAAACATGCGATGCGTAATGCCCTTATTCCAATTGTCACAATTATTGGTTTGGAAATTCCAATCCTCTTTGGTGGGGCAGTTGTTATTGAACAAATATTCTCTTGGCCAGGCATTGGTCAATTAACATTATCATCTATTATGAGTCGTGATTACTCCACGATTATGGGCTTGAATTTAGTTGCAGCCTTCGTCGTAATTGCAGCGAATATTTTGACGGATATCGTCTATGCAATAGTAGATCCACGCATTAGAAAAAGTTATTTAGGAGCGTCGAAACGATGAGCTTATTCAAACGCTATTTCAATAAAAAGGCCTATGATGCCGAAAAAACAGTTATTTGGTCAGAAGAATTACCAGCACCGTCAAAAGGGCTATTTCTGAAACGCTTTAAAAAGCATAAACTCGCATTATTTGGTTTTTGGTTTTTAGTAGCTGTGGCCATTTGTGCAATATTTGCTCCATTGCTCGCACCGTACGAGCAAAATGAAATGTCTGCACAGTTTAGCGCAGCACCGTCAATGGAACACTGGTTAGGTACGGATCAAGTAGGTAGAGATGTCCTCAGTCGACTCATCTATGCAGCGCGTGTTTCATTGATGGTTGGGTTATTTTCGATTGCCATTGCTGCAGTGATTGGTACAGTTCTTGGTTTGCTTGCTGGTTATTTTGGGGGCATTATTGATGGCATTATTATGCGTATTACAGATGTTTTCATGTCGTTTCCATACATTATTTTCATCTTGGTCGTCGCAAGTATTGTTGGACCAGGGTTGACGAATATTATTATTATCTTAGGTGTGTTAGGTTGGCCAAGTATTGCACGTTTGGTACGTGGTAATGTATTGGCACTCAAGCAATCTGATTATGTCAAAGCAAGTGTTGCACTTGGTTATAGTACGCCGAGAATACTGTTTAAGCATATTTTACCTAATACTGTTGCGCCAATTTTAATCTATGCAACTTCTGGAGTTGCTGGTGCAATATTAGATGAGGCAGCACTTAGTTTCCTTGGTTTAGGTGTGCAACCACCCGATGCAAGTTGGGGGAATATGCTGTCGAGTGCACAGTCAATCTCGATTTTAACGGATCTGCCTTGGCTGTGGATACCAGCGGGATTAATGATTTTATTTACTGTGTTATCTGTCAATTATATTGGGGATGCATTACGCGATGCGCTTGATCCACGCAATACAAAATAATAGAAATTCAGCCGCAATGCCTTTTATAGGCATTGCGGTTTTTATATTGTTTAAAAAGTTCTATACTATTTGTTGAGGTTTTCAGCTTCAGCTGATTCCACAGGAGACGCGAGCTTGTAGTATGTAACGTAAAAAAGCATAACGCCACCGATTCGCCGACAAAAAGCAGTCGTCCGAAACGAACAAATAGAAAAGTGGAATCGTTTAAAAATAACAGCTTCAGTAAATGATAGATACTGGAACTAAGAGGTGTTAAGCCAAAAAGCTAAACGGTCCGTTAGAAAGTCTGGGATCTGATCACGCTGTTTTTATCTGCGATAAAGATACTAACTATTCAGAATAAGTATTATAATATAATTATTAAGAAAGAAGGAAGGTAGTCATATGACAACGATGACAATACATGCAGCACCAAGCGAATATATTTTACAAGAGGATGCCTTACAACTACTAGAACAAAAACTGCTAGCACGAGGAATACAGCGTGCACTCATCGTCACGGGTCAAAAATCTTGGGCAGCTGTTGAGCGATTATGGCCCACATTATCCACAATTTCAACAGAACTACATATGTATAGTGGAGAATGCTCATTTTCAGAAATAACACGCGTCGTTGAACGAGCAGGTGATTTTGATGCCATTATAGGTGTTGGTGGTGGCAAGGTTATCGATTTAGCAAAAGCCGCTGCAAATGAAGTACATAAACAAGTAATTATTATACCTACACTAGCATCAAACTGTGCACCTTGGACACCACTAAGTGTACTTTATAATGACGAAGGGGCATTTGTTCGCTATGATGTGTATCCAGTAGCAACGAGTTTATTACTCGTGGACCCAGTCATTTTATTAACAGCGCCACCAGCATTATTTGTGGCAGGTATAGGTGATACGATTGCTAAATGGTATGAAGCGGATATTCAATTGCGTACAATTGAAGACAAAACGGTACCAATGTTAATTTCACATCATAGTGCAGAAGCGTGCAAAGCCATTTTATTAGCAGAATCGTCTACAGCATTACAAGCGCTGGATGAACAACAAATCAATAAATCTTTTATAAAAGTAATTGAAGTAATGTTTATGTATGCAGGCATGGTTGGCGGATATGGTGATTATTATGGTCGAACTGCAGGAGCTCATTCCATTCATAATGGTTTGACGGCGCTTGAACAATCGCATACATTATTACATGGAATAAAAGTAGCCTTTGGTATACTGGTACAATTAATGTTGGAAAATCGTCAAGATGAAATTGAGCTATTACGCCCTTTTTACGAAGAACTTGATCTACCGCTCACATTAACAGATCTTGGTTTAGGGCAAGTGTCTGAAGAAGAATTAATGGCAGTAGCATTAAAAGCAACAGTAGCTTCAGAATCAATCCACTTGATGCCTATTGGAGAAATGACAGCACAAAGAGTGTTTGAAGCTATGTTAGCATTACGTTAAAAGAATACTAGCAAAAAAGAGCCTGAGACAAACGTATTTTCAACAGAGAAAATCCCGTATGATTTTTCGAAATCATACGGGATTATTTATTTCAATCCATTTCCGCTTCTAAAAACGCTTTCCGCGCATTCACTTGATTTGATTATTCATATTGTAGACATACTATTTTTGTTCTGTCCCAGGCTCTTTTTTGAAAATAAATTATTCAGAAAATAATTTATTTTTGTATTGTATAATTCTTATCGGTATTATATACTTTAAAACATATTAAACTTATAGGAATTAAATAGATTTAGAAAGGAGTGCTAACGTGATGAAGGATTTATTTATTAAAACAGATCAGCAGCGACAGTGGTTAAAAAAATTAGAAAGCGTGAAAGAGCAAATAGTTGAAGATGTAGAAGAGATTGACCGCCAAGGCAGCTTTCCATTTAAGGGCATTGAGGCGCTGAAAAAGATAAAATACCCAGCAGTCACATTACCGCAGCAGTATGGGGGAGAAGGTTTTTCAATTTATGACATGATCTTATTACAGGAAACACTAGGTAGCTATGATGGCAGCACCGCTTTAATAACGGGTTGGTCATTGAATTGTATCGGCGATGTTTTCCAACAAAAAATTTGGTCAGAAGATATGCTACAACACTATGCAGCACAAATTAGAGCAAGACCACGTTTTGTCAATCGTGCCGCATCAGAAGTTGGTACAGGTAGCCCTACTCGTGGTGGTCGTCCTAGTACAACAGCGAAACGTTCAGGTCAGAATTGGATTATTTCAGGACATAAAACATTTACAACAGGAATTCCCGTACTTGATGATATTTTAGTACAAGCATTTGTTGAAGAAGAACAAGCTGTTGGATTTTTCTTGATTTCTAGCACTGCTCCTGGCGTATCATGGCAAGAAAATTGGGATGTAGTAGGTATGCGTGGTACAAGTAGCCATGACCTTATTTTAAACAAGGTCGTCGTGGAAGATGTGGCCTATGTCGAGCGTGCAACTACACCAAGACAACTCAAAAATGATGGTTATTTATTGCATATACCGGCAACTTATTTAGGAATAGCGCAAGCAGCACGCGATTATGCAGTAGATTTTGCCAATACGTATCAGCCAAATAGTTTACCAGCACCAATTGGTACTTTACCGTCTGTACAAGAACATATTGGACAAATTGATTTGAAGTTAGCGCAAGCCCGTTTCACATTGTATGGCGTTGCAGAACTATTTGATGATGTTAACCGTAAAGGATTATTGAAAAATGAGCTAGGTATTGCTAAACATACTGTGACAAACTTAGCCATTGAAATTGTTGATCGTGCAATGCGAATTGTCGGGGCAAAAAGCTTGCAGTTAAGTAATCCACTTCAACGTTATTATCGAGATGTACGAGCAGGATTACATAATCCACCAATGGATGATATGACAATAAAAAAATTAGCTGAAATAGCTTTAAAAGAAAGAGGGACAATCTATGAAAAAGCGTAATATAGCAACTGTAATTGCAGGATTAATCGCCGTGACGAGTCTATTAGGAGCATGTGGGGGCACATCAGATAATAAGGGGAGTGCACAAAGTGGCGTCGAAAAAGTGAAGGTTGCTTATGATCAAGCAAGCAAGCCAATGACATACACCGATGAGAAAGGGAATGCAACAGGTTATGATGTTGAAGTGATGAAATTAGTAGATGAAAAACTAACAGATTATTCTTTTGACTATGTTGGTACGACGAGTGATGACCTGTTAATCGGTGTGGAACAAGGAAAATTCCAAGTTGGTGTGAAAAATGCTTTTGTAACAGAAGAACGAAAACAAAAATTCTTATTCCCTAAAAATTTCCTAGGTCTCAGCAGTATTGGACTCGTATTGAAAACAGAAAATGAAGCAATAAATACTTTAGAAAAATTTGCTACTAAAGGGTATTCATTAGCGCCAATAGCTGCGAATAATGCACAATACACAGTTGTGAAAGATTATAATGACGAGCACCCAAAAAACAATGTTAAATTAAAGGCGGGCGATTCATTTGAAGTCGACGTCATTCAGTGGGTGAATGAAGGACGTTCTGATGGTGGTGTAATGATTGAAGGTGCTTTTGAACAGGCAGTAGTGAGTGAAAAAGGAGCCTATCATAATTTGAAAGATAATGTTGTATACAAAGAATTTGGCGTAATGAAAACATGGCCATTATTTAATAAAAAACAACAAAAGTTAGCTGATGAATATGATAAAGCTGTACAAGAATTACGTGATGAAGGAAAACTTGCTGAGTTGAGCAAGGAATTTTATGGTAAGGATTTATTTAACGTATTAGATCAAGCAAAAAAATAATAAGTAGGAGGTTGTCCAACAAGATAGCGGATAACCTCCTCTATTTATACATAATAGAGAAGGTGAAATGATGGATCAATATATTGATGCCAACTATTTTTGGCAAGCTGTACCACAAATACTTCCTTTTTTAAAAGTGACTTTCTTCGTTGTGGGGCTATCTATTTTCTTTGGTACAATGTTATCCATTGTCCTAGTGGCCATGAAGCTAAGTAAAAAGAAATACCTGACTAGAATCGCCAATGGTTATACGACCATTATGCGTTGTACACCATCCATTGTCCTATTATTTTTAATCTACTATGGTATTCCTGCTCTTGCAGCTGTCGTCCATATCGATCTACAGAATATGCATTCTGCTGTCTTTGTCATTATTACTTTTACAATGCAATTTACAGCGATGATGTCTGAAATTATCCGTGCCAGTTATTTAGCTGTAGATAAAGGTCAATTTGAAGCAGCAGTAAGCGTTGGTTTGACCCCTTTTCAAGCCTATCGTCGTATCATTGCACCACAAGCATTTGTCATCGCAATTCCGAATATCGGCAATGGTGTAATCAACTTGTTACAAGAAGGTTCTTTGGCATACACGATTGGCTTAATCGATATTGTCGGCAAGGCCAATCTGATTATTGCCGGTAATATGAATACACATGCATTGGAAGTTTTCATTGCATTGGCTCTTATTTATTGGATATTATCCATTATTATAGAGCATATTTTTGCACGATTAGAGCGCTTCTTTAGTAAGGGGAAAAAATCACTCGGTACACAATATAAACCAAGGGGGACGACTTAAATGGCATCTACTTTTGATGTGAATTTTTTAGGAGAGGCCTTTCGAGTAGCAATGCTCGGCGTTCCTGTAACACTTGGAATTACCTTGATTACATTACTATTATCTGTGCCAATCAGTTTTTATTTTGCGACATTACGCCTGAAGAAAATCCCGGTGGTGTCACAAGTAATTGCAGTCTACGTATCCTTTGTGCGCGGAACACCCATTTTAATCCAAATTTTCATCATTTATAATAGCGTACCTATTTTATTGAAAATGCTGTTTGAAACATACCAGATCAAATTTGATATTTATGCTATACATCCAATTTGGTATGCTTTTATCATTTTTACGTTTAGTACGACAGCTTTATTAGTAGAGGTCTTTCGTTCAGCACTTAGTACGGTCGATAAAGGACAGCTTGAAGCAGCCAATGCAGTTGGATTGACCAATTTTCAAGCCTATCGTCGCATTATTATTCCACAAATGCTCGGAGCAGCAATGCCAAATATGACCACTAATATAATTAATCTAATAAAGGCAACATCGCTTGGTTATGCATTGTCCTTACCCGAAATCACATTAAACGTAAAAGTAGCTGCTAATGCAGGATATAACTATATTGAAGCTTATGTCGTTATATTTTTTGTCTATTTAGCTATTTGTTCGCTTGTAGAATATGCGTTGAAAAAATACGAGCGCCATCTATTGCGTTTTAAATTAGTATAAGGAGGGGTCTTACTATGTTAAAGGTAGAGAATATTCATAAGGCATTTGGTAATAATGAAATTCTAAAAGGGGTAAATATTGAAGTGGCACAAGGAGATGTCGTCGTAATATTGGGTCCTTCGGGGTCAGGAAAAACAACTTTATTACGATGCATTGAATTTTTAGAACAAGCAGATAGAGGGAAAATAATAGTTGGTGATCTGCAAGTAGATGTGACAGCTGCCAAGAAAAAAGACATTCATATGATTCGTCAAAGAGTAGCTTTTGTGTTCCAAAATTATAATTTATTCAGCAATAAAACAGTGCTGGAGAATATTACAGAAGGGCTAGTAATTGGACGTAAGATGTCAAAATCAGATGCAAATGAGCTTGCATTCGCAGCGTTGGCTAAAGTAGGATTAACAGACAAACAAGCTGCCTATCCAAGTGAGTTATCTGGTGGACAGCAACAACGGGTAGGAATAGCTCGTGCAGTAGCACTTAGCCCGGATATTATATTATTTGATGAACCAACATCTGCCCTAGACCCAGAATTAGTTGGAGAAGTATTGAGCGTTATGAAAAATATTGCAAAAGAAGGAACGACCATGCTAGTTGTGACACATGAAATGAGTTTTGCAAGAGAAGTTGCAAATCATATTATTTTCATGGATCAAGGTGTCGTCGTAGAGGAGGGAACGCCGGATGAGTTATTTGTTCATCCAAAACAGCAAAGGACAAAGCAATTTCTTCAACGTGTCTTACCAGATGATTTTATCTTTAATATTTAAAAAAATGGCCCCCAAAATCCTATGTTTGGAGGGCCATTTTTTAGTAGTATAATGTTTGTTTCATAATCGTCACTTCACCAAAACGACCTTCAAAACGACCACCAGTTGCATGATAACCACATGTATTATAAAGTGTTTGTGCAGCAATATTGGCAGTATTGACACCCAAATAAATTTCGGTAATAGAAGGCATATTGTCTTGTATAAAAGAGTTCACCAACTGCAACGCATCTTTAGCATAACCACAGCCTTGGTGTAATAAAGCTGTGGAAAAACTCCCGAGTAAAATGGCCTGGGGGTTCGTGGTATATTTTTTCAAGTGTGCATTTGTATAGAGTGAGAAAAATGTGACAAGTTGTTCATTATGAAAAGCTAAAATCGGTCGTATATCGTCATCGGTTTGACTACGTTTGATGGCATCATTTGGATGCGTTGTAAACTGTAATTGTTCATCTGATAATAGATAATCTTTGATATGTTGAGCCATTGAATCCCTATATAAATATAGTTCCAATACTAAAACCTCCTACTCATATGCAGTGTGTGCTGCACATTGGAATTGCTTACTAAATTATCAAAACCCGCTGAAATGAGATCAATCATTTCAGCGAGTTTTATTAGGCTAATTTAGCATCATATTTTTTGATGAATCGATCGAAAACAAAATTACCAAATGGAATGAAGGCAACAACACCAGCCATAAAGCTATATTTAAAAGCCCAACGGATACGTAGTTGAACAATTAAAATAGATAGTAAGTATGTGACAAAAATGGCACCATGTATACTACCGGTAATTTGCACAGCAATTGGCAAATCTGCAAAGTACTTCAGTGGCATTGCTATACTGAGTAATAGTAATAGTGATATGCCATCAAGGATACCTGTAATATGTAAAAATTTTAATTCTTTTTTATTCAACCTAAATGACCTCCCGTAATAAACTAACTATAAAATAAGTATGTACAATAATTATGAACGCAATATGAACAAAACGCCAAACAAATCAAAAATAAATGATTGTTTGGCGTTAAATAAGTCTATTTAATGACCCCTTATAATAATTCAAGTTAAATAATTGAGCCGTTTTATTTGTTGTCATACGATGAATTAACATGCTTATCATCTATCGCTAGGAAATTTTTGATCGAGCAATAATTTTCTAAAGTAGTATAATAGAAAGAAGAAGAAGCATGGAGGTATAGGTCTATGAATCATTACATCGTTATGCAGGGGCATACATATGAAGAAGAAAAAGCCGCTAGTTTAATATGCACCCCGCAGCAAGACAAAGGTGGTCTCATTCCCCAATCATGGCTACGCATGCAAAATATCGTGGTTGGTGATCGGATATTCCATTATGTTCGTGGTGAAATTCTAGCGTTTAGTGTGGCTCAATCATCTTGTCAACAAACAACTAATACGAAAAATGAAGCTTTAAACTATGTAGCGTTAACGTATTATGAACTCGAAAAGCCTTTAGTTATAAAAGATTATTTTTCGGAAATTCAACCATTATTACCGGTGAAATATGCACCATTCAACAAAAAGGGAGATGGCGTAGCCGGCTATTTATTTCCATGTAATGATGAGTTAGCGTTACAACTGATAGAATGTATAAGTGAATTAAACATCTATAAAATTAAAGAAGAACAATTAGAGTTAGCCATCAGTACGATTATTACAAAAGAACATAAAGCTATTATTCCACTTATTACACAATCTGAAGCATCATTAAAGCGTTCAATTCGAGTAGGTCACGAAAAATATAGTGCCATTTTGAGTCCGATTTGGCACGGTGAATGTGCAATTTGTCAAATTAATATACCAGAATTATTATATGCTAGCCATTCAAAACCTTGGCGCGAGAGTACGACGGAAGAACGTTTTAATGCTTATAATGGTATTTTATTATGTCAAAATCACGCAATGCTTTATAAGGCAGGCTATATTGGCTTTGATGGTACCGGTCAAATAATGATATCGCCAAGAATTGCAGTGTCAGATTATGAAAAATTAACAATAACACCTAAAATGAAAATCCAGCGTTCAGAGGAACATAAATCATTTTTTAGATGGCATCGCAAACATATTTTTAACTAAATGGAATAGCCTATTTGCTTCAGGCAGATTGGGTATTCTTTTTTTGAGTACAACCGATTATACTGGGATGGATGAGCGTGCAGTAGAGAGGAAGAAAGCCATGAATAAAATTGAATTTACGGAGGAACTACATGGTCGACTAAGTGAATTTAATCAACAGCAAAGAGCAAAGATTATCAATAATTATGCAACAATTATAGATGATCAAATAGGTGATGGACGCAGCGAAGAACGATCTGTGAGCACATTAGGCCACCTAGATGATTTAGCTAAAATAGCAGTACTTGATTTAACACCAGTATGGCAACTCGTACTACCAAGAAAAAAAGATTTATCACTTCACCGCACAAAAATAATGCTTTTATCACCGCTGATTTTGTTGTTTTTGTTTATTCTTTTAACAATACATAGCGTCATATGGTGTGGTATTCTTTTTGCTTTTACTGTAAATAATATATTGATCATAGGCGGTATTGTGAGTATGGCACTGGCCTTTTTTCTTTTTGATGCTAGCATTATCCAAGGAATCATCGTCTTTTTTTGTGGGCTCGTCAGCGCAACGCTTAGCATCTTCTTTTTTTCACCAACTAAAAAATTATCACGAATTATTTTACGTCTGAAAAAAGAATGCACACGCAGTATTAAATCATATTTCATATAAAAATAGGCCTACTTTTTTGGAGGGTACTGAAAAAGTCCACTTATGCACTGAAAAGCGAGGACAGGAACGAAATTCGTTCCTGTCCTCGCTTTTCCTCGTAGCCGTTGATTCCGTTCCGGCGGACGCTTTTCGCGGGCACGGCTCCAGCCTTCTCCCTCGCTTCGCTCAGTCCGGGT
>NZ_QFVR01000018.1 GCF_003143975.1 Kurthia sibirica
CTAATACGATTTTGCCCTCTTTTGCTACTACTTTTTCTTCTAGTACTTTGCCTTCTTTAGTTAGTACTTTGTATTCTGATCCTTCTTTAATTACTTGACCAGTTTCATCTTTGTTGATAACTGTGATGATACATTTATTTGCTTCATTTTCGAAATTCGGTAATTTTGTTGTACAGTGATCTGCATCAACTGTAAAATCAATCACTGCTGTGTTGGCATCGTAACCAGAAGGCGTTGATGTTTGTTTTAATTGATAATCGCCACTTTCAAGTTGACCAAAAGTGATGTTTCCGTTGATAGATGTTACTGTCTTGATTACTTTACCATTTTGTATTAATTCAAAAGTTGATTTACCTTGGATTGGTGCTTGCGTATCTTTGTTTGTATTCAAAATAACGACATCACAAACAGGTACAAGTTCTACAATGGCAGGCGTTGTCACACATGTACCATCTTCATCTTGTTCAACTGTTATTGCTGTATATTCTGTTGCAGATGTAAAGTTGGTAATTTTACCATCTTGTTTTAAGAAATAATCGCCTGGTGGTAAATCTACTGAAGCCTTACCATTTTTAAAGTCAATTTTCATTTCTTTATATGGTGTATAGTTACCGTCTGCATTTTTCTCATATACGTTAAACGAGCCGTTTGCTGCGATCTCTTTTTTATCATTTGCATTTTTAAATGATACTGAAATCGTACATGCTTCATGGTCATTTGCTACTTGGAAAGGTGTCGTGATTGTTTGATTACTTGTTGAAAACTCAACCTTTTTACCCGTTTTATATGCTGCATCAATCATATAACCGTTTGGCGCTTGTATTTCTTTTAAGACGTATGGCGTATTGCCCGTTTCTTTCAAACGAACATTTGTAAATTTCACAATGCCATCTTTATCTGTACGACCTGTTTTATAAACAGTGCCAAGATCATCTTCTTTATAAAGATTGAACTCTGCTCCTGCTAAAGCCTTACCCGTTTTACTATCGATTTTTTTAACAAATAGTTCTTTATAAACGACTGTACCCCAACCTGAAGTACTCGCATTATTTACATAGGTTTTTGTCAAAGTGCTTGAATTTGTTAACGATGCTACTTTACCAACAAAATTCAATTGCGCATTATTATCTAATGTTTGACCTTTATCTCCTTCAAAATAAACACTGTAGTTTAATGTATAAGATTTATTAATTGAAGATGGGAAAATAATTTTAAATTGTTTATAATCTTCACTTACGTATAAATAATAGTTTGTATCCGACAATTGATTTGGATTTGTTGTGAGCATTAGAGGTACTTTTTGTCCTGCTACTTTCAAATCAAATGTGTTCAACAAATATTTCATATCATTGGCATTAGCATTTGTGCTTGATAATTGATCTGATACTACAGCATTTGGCAATGTTGAATTTGAATTATTAATTGCTAAAGTGTAGTTAAATGTACGCGTTTTTCCAACTTGGTCACCTGTTTTTGAAAGACCTTGTCCCCCATTTGTAGGTTTAAGAGTCCAAGTGAATTTATCTCCAGGATTTTTACCAAAAATCCCTTCAGAAGTAACTACATTTCCATACTCAATTTCATATAGATCGTCTAAATCTTCTGTTTGATAAACGACTATATATGCTTGATTAGCTGGTACGTCTTTTAAGAATGTGATATCCATTCCCGTATTCCCTTGTCGCTCTGTTACTGAATAGTAATCTGCGGGCAATTCTTTAGTTGTAATCTTTCCACGACCATTACTTGTTAAGTCTGCCTCGAAAATTTTCAATGAACCAGCTACCAATCTCATATTAGATTGAGTAAATGAATCATTAATTACCATACCAGCTTTCACACCAGTCAGTTTATTATTGAAGCCAATTTCCCAGTTCATCACATATTTCCCTGTACTATTGAATTCGCCTTTTCCTGACTTATAACCATTATTCTTCACTTCACCTGGTAAGTTCACTGTTGCTTGTGAAGATGATGTGTATTTAGCTCCCCAAACAACAGTTGCTTTATTGACGAAATGCTGTGTTGTTACTGGATTTAATTTAGTCTTATAAACGATTGTCTTCACATTCGTAATATTCCCTAGATTAAAGCTAAGCCCAGTGGCTGTTTTAGTTGGTTCAAATGATGCACCGTTCACTGTCGCACTCTTATCAATATACGATAAATTACTATTAGTAAATTCATCGTTTACAATGGCATTATTCATCGTATATTGGTCTGAGTTTACAACAATTTTCCATGTTATTTCTTGTTTTTGGAAATCTACTGTTCCAACTGATTTGTTTATAGAGTTTGGTGTATTTGTTATCGTACTTGTAGTAGTTTGACCATTTGATAAGGCTGTATTTGTGACCACTCTATTTTGGTCTACAGTTGCATCTGCTAACGTTGATGCATACTGAATTTGGTATGCGCTATCGATTGTGTCCTTAAATATAATACTCATTTTATTTTTATTATTTGTTGATTCTGATAACGTTACACTGAATTTAGTAGCATCAATCGCTGTTTTCCCTACAACTGCATTACCATTATCATCAAATGTTACAGGGTAAATTTTTACTGAATTTTTATCAAAGTCATGTAAATTTGACATTTCATCCGTAAGAACTGCCTGTTTAAGTTCTTCTGCACTATAGTTATAGTTAATTTTCCAAGTAGCACCTGTTTTAGTAGCTGTACCTGATTTCACCATAAATGGTTGACGGTTAACCGAAATAGTTTTTGAAATTGATTGATTTACATTGTCGCCCTTAATTGTAGCGGCATTTGAATAGCTTGTTGCTTTTAGATCAAGCATTGTTGTCATATACGTAATTTTATATGCTTTTGTAGAA
The DNA here is from genome assembly GCF_003143975.1 of Kurthia sibirica. Classification (GTDB taxonomy): domain Bacteria; phylum Bacillota; class Bacilli; order Bacillales_A; family Planococcaceae; genus Kurthia; species Kurthia sibirica. Next base: position 2,841 of record NZ_QFVR01000018.1, read on the forward strand.
CCATTTTTGATTTTCCAAGAATAGTCTGCTTGTTTTGTAAAATCTGCCGTAACATCATCGCCATCTGTAATTTTACCGTTTATATCTATTTTTTGTTCAATTACTTTAAAGCTTCCTTCAACTAAAGATAATTTTGATAAATCAAATGCATCTTTAAAAACCACATCATTTAAGACATCTTTTGTTTGGTTTAGTGTGACTGTCCATAAAATAGTGTCTGGTGCTTTTGAAGCTGTATTTAGTGTGTGATCAGATTTCATCTTACCTGCAACACCATTTTTAGTCATATTATTGTTGACGTTTGCTGGTTTGAATTGTAATGGATATGTTTCTTGTCCTTCAATTGTATCAATTACTACTGCTTGATCTAATTGGTTGGAAGAATTACTCATTAAAACATTCGCAATAGTAATACCTGCAACTAGATAGTCTTTGTTATTAATAGTTGTTGTTCCATTTTCATTTTCTACCTGTTTGCTAAAGGTAATGACGATTTTATCGCCAACAATTTTATACGTACCTAATTCATTGATTGTGCCACCTTCAAGACCATCTGTATTGAAGTTTACTGGCAATGTAATCGTGTACGTATCGCCTTCTTTAAATGTATTTAAAGGAATTGCTAAGCCGTAATCAATCGACATCGCATCTTCTATTTTCACATTGTTTGGTTTATCTTTCACTAGTACTTTATCGCCTACTTTAACAGTTACCGTATTAATAATTGAAGCCGGTACTGCAGCTGCTTTCTCCTCAGAAACAGCTTTCATAGTCGCTTTTTTCGCTGGTGCTTTCTTTGGTGCCTCTTCTTCAGTAGTGGATTTAGCATCTATTGAAGTAGGTGTTGGTTCCACCTTTTCTTCTTTATTAATAGAAGATTCTTTGTTAGATTCTTCTTGTTTGGGATCTTCTGTTGTCATAGGTGCATCATCTTGAGTCGCACTGCTGTCTGCTGCTGCCGCTTCTTCGGCTGGCGCATCATCGTCTGCAGTAGCTTGTTGTTCGGATGGGACAGAAGAATCATTTGTAATTGGTGCTTCCGCTGCTTGTACATTTGCCGGCATAATGACTCCGCTGACAACTATTTGTACAATTAGCATGAATGCCATTAAGGCTGCACTCAGTTGTTTCTTCATTCACTTTCCTCCTCATATTTATTAAAATAGCAAAAAAAAACGCATAAAAGATGTCTTTTCAACAATCGTTTTAATGCAAAACATAGCATACCACTGATAATTATAGAGGTATATGAAGCAAAATTATCATTTTTATCAAATAGTGACCAAAGCATGATAGAGCCTCACTTTAACAGCCTTTTCAACAGACAAAAAAGACCTCCCTTATAAAATAGGGAGGTCCTTTCTATTCAAAAGTGTATATTAGAATAATTTTCGCTAAATGATTCTTTATAACTATTAGTAGTTCTAAAAAACTAATATTAAGCTATTTTTCTACGTTTTCTACCAATGACTAATGCACCTATCAAGAGTAGTGTAAAGCCGATTAATGTCGGCATCAAACTAGTGATACCTGTTTGAGGAAGCTGACCATCTTTGTTCACAGAGAACTTGATCGTTTTGCCACCATTTTTAGAAACAAGTGTATATTTACCTTCAGCAAGATGATCAAGATTCACTTTTCCATCTGCGCCAACCGTTACATTTTTTTCGACTAATTTGCCATTTTCATCATATACATTGTACTGATGACCCGGTGTTTCAGTTGAAGGTACTTTAATTGTACCTGTATTGGTATTTGGTTTATGACCATTTCCATCATTTGTTGATGGTTTTCCTGGCGTTACTGGTGTTATTGGTTTTTGTGGTTTTGCTGGATTTATCGGTTCTTCCGTTTCTCCACCTACATCTGTTTTAGCTGTGAAAGCAACTTTTGTTACACAGTTAATCAGAACAACATCTTTTTTCTTACCTTTATACGTAATATAGGCATCATAATTTGTATGAATATATTTTACTTCATAAGAAGTGACACCATTTTTATCTGTTGTTACTTTTGAGACAGTTTCGCCATTGTTATTTAGGATAGTCAAAACTGCTCCTTTTGCAGGTTCGTCATTCATCGTTACGTGAATAGAACCTGCTTCACAGGCATTTGTTTTAACATCGATCGAAATGGCACATATATCATTTATTGTAATTGATACCGTTTTTACAACTTTACCGATTGTTACTTTTGCTTGGTAATTACTTGAAGCATATTTCCCTTCAAATACTACATTACCGCTCGCATCAACCGTTTTTGTCGCTACTGTTTGTCCTGTAGCATCGATGATTTCCACTTTTACCTTTGTAGCATCTGTCACTTTTTTACCGTTCTCAGTAATTGTCACTGCAAGTTCTTTACAAGATTGATCTACATCAACAATCATTGTGATTTCACAGTTTTCACTGAATTTTGGCATGGTAGTAGATGATTCGCGACCATCTTCAAGCATTACTTTTACCACTGACTCCTTATTCGTTGGGACAGCGTCTTTTGGTAAGACGATTTTACCGTCCACAATAGTTATACTTACTTCTTTACCATCTACCGTTACTTTGACATTTTTTGTTGGTATTTCTACTTTGCCTTCTCTGTCGGCAATGGTGATTTTTTTATCTTGTTCACATACTTTAAGAACGGGTACAAGTGCTTCTGCATCACATGTAGTACGAATAGCAGGAACTATTATAGTCGATTCACGACCATCTTCAAGTGTGATCACTACCGTCGTATTACCAGTCGTATTAAATGACTCTTTTGGTATGACTACTTGACCATTTACAGTTGTTACTGCCGTGTCCTTCCCTTCAACCGTCACTTGAACTTTGTCACTAACGATTACTTGATTCCCTTCTTGATCTATCACTGTTACGACAGTATCTTGATAACAGGCTGGAGGAATTGGCGTGTTTGAAATTGTTATGTCTGCAATACATTCCCCCATTTTAACTTCAAATAACTTAGGAGAGATAGCAAAATAACCTGCTTGATTTTTTGTTTGCACTAACTTATAGCTGCCTTCTTCAAGGGCGGTAATCTGATCACCTTTAGTGTCTGTCAGTACAAGCGATTGCTTTTTAGTAGTTGGTTCTGTCGTTACTTTAATTGCTTCTGCAAGTACTACATCTTTTGTTGCATCTTTTGGATCAATTATTTTTACTAATTTAAATTCTGCTGTTGTACTTGCAGGACCTTCAAAATTAATATGGAAGTCTGGGCAAGAAACCCCTGGTGTTGTTGGTTCTGTCGTTTTAGCAAAATTGATCGTTACTTCACCAAGACATTCTGTCATCTCTTCAATTGCAGTTGGTGCAATTGTTTTATAGCCAGCTGCAGTTTTTGTTTGTATAAGCGTATATGTTTCAATTTTTACTAATTTATTTTTATCTATTACTATTTTTGAATTGGATTTATCATCAAAATAATATAATTTATTATCTGTACCAATTGAAACTTGTGTAATAATATTTGATGAATCGACGCTTGATACTAATGTAAATTCAGAATTTGAAATATAGTCACTATAATTTTTTGACGAAAGATTATTTATAGTGTTTACTACTATTGCATATTCTGCACAAGCATTTTTGACTAAATCTATTGTCGTAGTAGACTTACAATCAATTGCATTTGGTACTACCTTTTCATTGATTGCATTATATCCTACTGGTGTTTTTGTAGATTTTAACTGATAATTTCCAGCCATTAATGGTAAGTCAGAAGAACCTACAATTTTATCGTCTTTTACTAATTTACCATCTATATTTACTGTCAATCCTTCAAGACTAGTAGTTTCAGAAGTAACTGTTTCACCTGTCTGATCGACTAATTTAAAAATAGAGCCTTTATAAAACGCAGCATTTGCACCAATCACTTCAATATAGTAAGTAGTACAGGCAATAATGGATGGATCGATTGTGATCGATACGCCTGTCGAGCAATTTGAATCATCTACCACTATAGATTTTTCCCCTATATTTTTATATCCAATGATATTATTACTTTGAGTTAATTCATAATTACCTTTTTCAATTGCCGTTGAAATTGAAATTTCATTGGTAGATTTATCAATTGTAAGATTTTCAAATTTAATAGCTGGATTTTTTTTATTCGTTAATGTAAATACTGCAGTTGAAACAAATTCATCTGCTGTGTTATTCAAACCATTGACCGCAATTTTAAAGCTTGGGCAAGCGAATGCAATAGCGAATGACACGGCACATCCTTTTGCATCGGTTGTAAAGATTTTTTCAATTTGCGGTAATTTTAGATTTTTCTGTCTTAAAATATACTTTGTTTTCTTGGATAACGATGTTGGAATACCTACTAATTTTCCATCTTTCCCAATTTTAATGTCGCTCTTTATTTCTATTTCACTCGTATCATTTTTAATTTCGTATAATGCAAATTCCTCTTGTCCACCATAACTATTATCTCCAGTAAATGTTATTTCAAATTTAGCGCACGCACCTTTTGTCACATTTTCGATTGTCTTCGTTATAGTTGCTAGCTTGCTTGGATCTGTTGGTATTTCTGCTTTAATTACAATGCGTGTCTTTGAATAATATTCTGATTGACTTACATCATATGGTTCTGGTGCAGAAGCTTCTTTAAGTGTATACGTACCTTCATATAATTCTTCGAATACTAAGTCACCATCGCTATTTGTTTGTCCACTCGCTATTTTTATTGCGCCTGTTTTATTATAGAGCTCAAATTGAACATCTTTGATTGGTGCTCCACTGTCTCCATCTACTTTATGAATTTTAAAATCCACCTTAGTCGTCGTAGCAGATGCGTCAGCGTTCGTAACAATTATTGTATTTTCACGTGGCACACCCGATTGTGTTTCGCCGCCCTTGTAATCACTTAATTCACTTGTTGATAAGGTTGCCACATTGGTTGTTGTAGAGCCTGATGGGCCATTGTACAAAGCATCATATTTTATAATATAGGCTTTTGTAATTGTTGGCATAAATTCTACTTTGAAACCATCTGATGTTTTTTCGATACCGAATCCAGCTGCATTCTTACCGTATCCTGTAACTTTGGAATCAAATACCATCTTGCCTTTAGAATAACTTGCTGCATTCATGTCCAGTTCATAAATTTCAAATGTTTCAGGTAAAATCATTTGATGTTTACCCGGTAAATCCTTAATAGAAGCATTTGTCAAAGTTGATTGACCTTGATTTATAATTATTTGCCATGATAATTTTTCTCCGCCTTCAGTGATTATTGGAGAATCTTTAACGATTATTTTATCTGTATGATTTACGGATACATTTGCAGTTTCATTGTATACGGTCTCACTACCATTAGTTAATGTCGCTGTATTAGTATATTCTTTTTCCATTAACTTATCTTTATCGATTGTATTATATATGAATTTATATGCTTTTGTATTTGGGGTATCTGCTTTAAAGGTGAACTTAAAACCTGTAGCTGTCATTTCCAATACACCCAATGTTGTGTAATCTTCAATTGTTTTTGTTGTTCCAGTAATATCATTTGAATTCTTGAACGTTACTTCTTGTAGTTGGATACTCGTAGCATCTATTTTATGATTACTACCCACTATATCTTCAAATACAGTACCTTGTATGTCATTTAGTTGATAGTTAAAACCCGCTTGCCAACTGATTTTTCGCGTATCATAATGATATTCACCTTGTTTATAGCCATTTTTTGTTGATTGTATAGCGTTTACAGTAGCGCTATCTATTGCCGTTTTTGTCTTTGATGATTTATCTGGTCTCGCATATGTTAACATCGCCTTATTTGTAATAGGCGTTTCTCCTATTGTCTTTGATACATAAGTTGTGCTATATGTTATTTCTTCTTGCGCTTTTACAGTACCTAAAGAAATGGTGAATCCGTGCTTTGGGGTAGTACTTTCTATGAGCGTCCCATTCCTTTTTAAATCTTCCACAGTAGATAGTGTTCGATCATCTGGGTAGCTATCTACTAATGTAACGGATTCCATGTTTTTGGCATCTTTATTAATAGTGATTGTCCAATTAATTTTTTTATTTGCGTAATCAATTGTATGTGATTTGGAGATAATATTTTGCTTATACATCTCCGATTTTTTAGTGATTGATGGTAATTGATCACTACGTTTAATCGTATTTTCTATGGTTAAGTCTTCTTCCAAATAACCGTCTCCATCAATTAATTCGGTTTTATACGTGACAATATAGGCTTGTCCTTTTATCCCCTCTGTAAAATGAAGTATAAAACCTTCTTTATCAGCATTCTTACCTAATGTGTAGGGTTCTACTGATTGACCTGTTGCTTGACCGGCTGAATCTACCGGCACAATTTTCAGCGTTCCGTCTTTAATCCTATGGCCACCTGTGAGTGTATCCGTGTATTCTGCGATAGCTGCAGATAATGTTTTTTGGTTAAAGTTAATTTTAATTTCCCAGTCAATCTCATCTTGACTTTCTTGTACAATCCTTTTTTCAAGAGGTGGTCCATAGTGAATTGTAATATTCCCTATCCCCTTCTCTTGCGAACCTGAAATTGTTGCTGTATTTGTAATTTTTTCACTTGCAACATCTACTTCACTTATATTTTGGGTTACAAGAGTAAATTTATAAGCGAATTTATTGTCAATAGAATAATTGAATTTTGCTGTTGAAACAGGTGCAATCGTTTCTTCTGTACCGACTGCTGTCAACGTACCATCTAAATTGACTTTGTATTTTTGTACTTGCACATTTCCTATATAGGCTAATTTATCAGCAGGCAATAGATCCTCTACTACCGCATTTTTGCTTGCCGTTAAATTTTCATTCGCTGTAATTATCCACGTAATATGACCCGTTTTCTGATCTAATACGCCATCTGTTTTTTGAATTAATTTTTTACCATCTACCTTTGGTATAAATGTGACCGGAATTTTAATTTCTTGTGATGTACTAGTTGTTTCACCAAAAACTAATTCTTGATCTGGCTCCATATTTGCTGTTGCCTTTAACGTTCCAGTTGCTTTGAACTTCCCGTCTTGAATGCTAATTGCTTGGTCTTGGTCTGTTCTAATTGCTGTAAACGTAATAACAACTTCACCATTTTTTACAGAATAGGTAGCAATTATTGTTGAGCCCTCTTTTATTGGTTGGTCGATCAATTCAGTTGCATTAAAAATATTTGTTGGTAATTTATATTTAATATAATCCCCATTATTATGCTCATGATCTACGTCCAGTTTAAATTTAAAATCTAATGAAACTGTGTCACCAATTTTAACCTCTTTATTTGTATTCGTAATTTCTTTGTTATTAAGTTTTGCTGTAACAGCTGTTATAGCATCCTTTATTTCTTTTGGTTGATCTATTGCTTTCGGTATTAATTTTTTCTTTGTTGGTGCGTTTACTACTTCTGTTACCTGTGGTTTGTCTTGCTCTTTTGCCGTTTCTGTTATCTGTGACTTATCTTGTTCTTTGACTGTTTCTGTTGCTTTTTCAGCAGCTAGTTTTGCTTGTCTATCGGCTACTTGTTGTTGTGCTTTTACAAGTAGTGCTTGCAATGCTATTTTTTCAGCACCATCCGTGATTTTATTAACGAATGGTTCTACTGAATTTATATGTGCTTCTACTAAATTTTCTTTAATCGTTTGCTGTTTGTCATCTTGAAACAAACCATTTACCTTTTGTGTTGCTTCTTTAACTGCTGCTTGATTTTGCGCAATTTCTTCTGCCGTTGGTGCTGTTGGTGTTATTCCTGCCTCGTCATTTGTTGATGCAGGTTGCTCTGTTCCTTGTGCTAATGCTTGCATCGGCATAAGGTAGCCAGATGTAATAATATTCATCAACATCATTATTGCTAACAAAGCTGCACTTAGTTTTTTCTTCATGCAATCCCTCATTCCATAAAATTTTCCCCTATTTTTGTACTGTTAAATGTATTCAAAATAGGTGTTTTTTGTTGCTCTTTAGTTATATCGGATTTCATGGTTATTACTATAGTCGGAGTAATAACCCAAATCATGAAATTTCCAATGAACCTAGGTCTTTTTATAAATTAACTAGTAAAAATTTGCTTTTTCATTAGAATTTTATAAAATTTATCACTTTACGCGTATTTTTATTCTGTTGAATCGTATAAGCGTAACGATAGCAAACTATATGTATTGTCAGTTTTTTTATGTATAATCCTACTATTTTTTTCTTTTTTTTATCATTTTATTGATTTCAGATGAATGGAATTCAATAATGAATCTATTGCCCTACTATTCAGATAGTTTACACAAGATAAAAGTTCTTTTTTCATAGGACTTTTATCTCTTTTTTCTTTTTTTTTTAAAATCTCTGTGTCAAATATTGAGATGAATGAAATTGAATGTTTAATTTCATTCCCCTTTTTTATGTAGCTCAGATGTAAACCAACTGCTTATACTGTACTATTAATAAAATTTTCGCTCTATATCATTTATAACCATACGCATTTCGTTTTGTTATTAATTTCTTCTAAAAGGCCATGTGTAAGCAAAAGTAAAACTATTTAACACCTCTTTTTTGCCAATTAGTCAATTTGAATGGTATGGCGTATCTTGTCTAAAGATCGATAAACGAAACGACAATAATGACAGCTATCTGCAATTATGGCAGGTGAACTAGATGTCCGCTCTTCTCAGTAATTGATTTGAATTACTTGATGCTATTTCTAACAGTCTAAAAATAGAACAAAAAAAAAGAGAAAGTACGACAATAAATCTTGTCGTGACTTTCTCTCTGATCATGCTATTATTCTTCTGACTCGATCATCGCTTGTAAACCGGCAATTGCTTCACTTTCATCTCTACCATCAGCGAACAAGATAATGTCAGTTCCATGGGCTACGGCTAAACTCATAATCCCCATGATGCTCTTCGCATTCACCTTTCTTGTTCCTTTTTGTAAAAATACATCAGCCTGATAGCGGTTTGCTTCTTGTACAAAAAGTGCTGCTTGGCGTGCTTGAAGACCGGACTTGAGTTTAACCTCAACCTGCTGTTCTAACATCGTATGTTTTCCTCCTTATAGATTGGCAATACATATGTAGTATGCCGTACCATTTGTTATTATAATTCTATTATAACTCTTTTTTCACAATTATTTTAGAGTAACCTTCTCACCTGCACGTAAAGTTTCGGCAATTTCGTCTATTTTACGTAAACGATGGTTAATTCCTGACTTGGAAACAGTTGTAGACATCATCTCACCTAGTTCTTTTAATGTGACATCTTGATAGGCTACACGTAAGCGAGCAATTTCTTGCAACTTATCGGGTAGTTGTTCAATACCTAGACGATGATCGATATACTTAATGTTTTCAACTTGGCGAATTGCTGCACTAATTGTTTTATTGAGATTAGCCGTTTCGCAGTTTACTAAACGATTAACACTATTGCGCATATCACGCACAATTCGCACATCTTCAAACTTCATCATTCCTTGGTGTGCCCCAACTAAGCTCATAAAATCAGATATTTTTTCCGCTTCTTTTAAATACGTGACAAAGCCTTTTTTACGCTCAATTGTTTTTGCATTTAAATCAAATGTATTCATCAAATTCATCAATGCTTCGCCATGTTCTTGATAAAGCGAATAAATTTCAAGATGATATGCTGAAGTTTCAGGATTATTAACCGATCCACCCGCTAAAAATGCCCCACGTAAATACGCTCTTTTTGAAGATTCTGCTGCGATTAGTTCTGCTGAAATCGTATGGTTAAATAAAAAATTACCTGATAGAATGTCTAAGCTTTCTAATAGTTCCTTCGCGCCGTCACGCAAACGACAAATATACACATTATTTTTTTTCAAACGCATTTTTTTTCGCACGAGTAGCTCTATTTTATAATTGTAGAGTTTTTTCAAAATCGTATACATTCGACGAGCTATAGCCGCATTTTCAGTTTGAACATCTAAGCTCAGTTGCTTATTCGCAAATGACAGTGAGCCATTCATTCGAATCATAGCGGATAATTCCGCTTTCATACTAATTTCAGATGATTCCACTTGCGTTAGCTCTTTCTTCATCTCTGAAGCAAATGACATATTCATTCCTCCTCTCCAATTTCACTTTACATATTCAACTAACCACTCTGCTACTCTCGTCGCTTTATGGCGGACACTACCATTGATACTTACTTTTGCAATATCTTTTTTAATAACTTGTAACCCCATAGCTTGCAAACGATCTACATCAAAACTTACCGGTTCGGCGTCTTCTTCTTCATAAGCTAATTGAACATCTTCAGGTACTTCCGCATCGTTATTTATAAGAATGGTTTGCAGAAATTCAACTCCATCAACATGATCATATATTGCTTGCACGTGATCGGCGGCTGTATAATGTGATGTTTCTCCACTTTGCGTCATTAAATTGCAGATATAGACCTTTTTACCGGATGCACGGATAATTGCATCACGAATATCTCCAACAAGGAGATTTGGAATAATACTTGTGTATAAACTCCCGGGTCCAATGATGATTAAATCCGCTGACTCAATCGCTGAAACAGCTTCTGGTAAAGGTTTTACATTGTCAGGTTTACAAAATACTCGCTTGATTTGCTGTTGATAGGTGGGTATTTTCGATTCACCTTCTACAATCTTTCCATCATGTAGTTCAGCAAATAAAGTAAGTCGTTGATTGGCTGCTGGCAATACGCGCCCATGAACATTTAAAACACGACTCATTTCACGAATGGCATGAGAAAAATCGCCGGTAATTTCTGTTAACGCTGTTAACATCAAATTACCGAGCGAATGACCATTCAAATGTTCTTTACCTTCACCTTTAAAACGGTATTGAAACATTTCCTCTACTAATGGTTCTACCTCAGATAATGCTGCAATTACGTTACGAACATCTCCTGGTGGTGGTATTTGGTAATCATCGCGTAGACGACCTGAACTACCTCCGTCATCTGCTACGGTAACAATTGCGGTTAAATCAACATTGAATTTTTTAAGGCCTCGTAGCAAGGTAGATAAACCTGTACCTCCGCCAACGATGACAATTTTCTTTTTTTCAGTTGCCATGCGCTTATCCCTTTCTCTTTGCAATATCACGATGTGAAACGACAGTTGATTCAAGATCAGCTAAAGTTTTACCGAAATACTCTGCAAGTGTTACTGAGCGATGTTGACCGCCCGTACAACCAAACGCAATAACAAGTTGGGTTTTCCCTTCTTTTTTATATAAAGGAATCATAAAATCGAGTAAATCTGTCAACTTATCAATAAGTGTTTGTGCTTCTTTTTGTTTTAATACGAAGGAAGATACATCTTCTTCCAATCCTGTTTTCGCACGTAATTCTTCTATATAATAGGGATTCGGTAAAAATCGCACATCAAATACGAGATCAGCATCAATTGGCATGCCATGTTTAAAACCAAAGGACATAACATTAATTGTAAATGTATTTTGATGTGCACCGGAGAACTGTTCAATTAATACATTGCGCAATTCTTTTGGTGCCATATTTGACGTATTATAAATTTGTTTTGCACGACCTTTGATTTCAGATAGTAATTCTCGCTCTTGACGAATCCCTTCTAACGGACTGCTATCGTAGGCTAAAGGATGCGAACGTCGCGTCTCTTTATAGCGTCTAACAAGCGTTTCATTATCGGCATCCAAGAAAACAATTTGTGTTGCGACGTCATTTTCTCTTTCAATTTCGTCTAAAGCATCAATCGACGACGCAAAGAAATCACCACCACGTAAATCCATCACAACGACAGTACGAGTTAATTCTTTGTTTGAATCTTTCATCAGCTTGATAAATGTTGGTAGTAAGACGGGTGGTAAATTATCAATGCAATAATAGCCTAAGTCTTCAAACGCACGGATTGCTACAGATTTTCCCGCACCTGACATACCCGTAATGATGATTAACTCCTTCGTTGATTTAGATTGTTCCATGCAATTAATTCCCTTCGTTGGATCTTTGTATTTTTTCGTCTAAAAGCTGAAATTCTTCCGTATATGTGAATGTGCCATATTGTGTCCCTTTATTATTTACAGCAAAGAGTAAATTCGTACGATCCCCCTCTGCCATTGGCAAGGTTTTTAACTCATCTACATGATGCCATTCGAGAATGCCTTCTCGTGTTTCTGTATACGGAATCCCTTCGAGGTCATTCGCTACAAAAGTAAAAAGCATCCATTCATCTACGACGTTATTGTTTTTTTGAATCACCATTGTATAAATACCTTTTAAATGTGGATTAACGGCTTTTGTACCTGTTTCTTCAAAATATTCTCTGCTCGCAGCATCAAAAATAGATTCTCCATCTTCAATCTTGCCACCTGGCGCTACGTACCATCCACGTCTAGGCTTCTTCAAAAGAAGCACCTGATCTTCTTTGCGTACAATCAAATTTGCGATTCGTTGCAAGTACGCCACCCCATTTCTGTCTAGTATCATTGTCTCTTATTTCTATATTCTATTATACACTGTTCCGTGTGTGTCGTACAAAATTAATTCACTTTATAGCCTACTCATTGTATCAATTGATCGTTGTTTTCTGTCATCGATCTCGTCGACACTGCGATTCATACGAAGATGGATGACCGATTTCTTGCGCTATTTTTAGTATTCGTATAGTGGTGAAGCGCCCGCTAGAATTTATAGCGTCTTTCCCCTTGCTCATATTACTTTATAGGTAATATGGACAGTTTGAGGAGATTTTTAGTACGCCATCATTTTTGAGGTTCTACGTCAAATAGTGGGGTGCGTGATTTGGATTTTTCACATCACGCCACTTTTTCTATTTATTCGTTTCGGATGAATGCTTTCCAGCAGGAGGACCCGTCTTTTGTTACACAAATCATTCACCCTAAATGCCAACCCATTTCTTTATACTTCATATTTAATCAAATCTTCGCTCGAAAATGAACAACGCGTCTACAGCCAAATGTATAGCGTTTGAAAAAATTTTTTTATTGTTAATACCTTCTAAAAAACTATTTACACGCTCGACTTGTCCGTTTTCAAGTGTACAAATCGTTGGCGTTGTGGTTTTTTGCGTTACATACCACAAGCTCACGTCCCCTGCGAAATTAGTTAAAACGAGGCATACGGAAAACGTCAAGCAGAGGTGATCTTGTTTGAAAATCCCAACAAATAATATAGAGCCATAAAATGAAAAGATGACCGTTCGGCAGGTTTTGCCAAGCGGTCATCTTATTTGGTCATATGAATTACTTAGTAGCTAGTTCTTCTTCAAGTGTTTCAAGATAAGCTTGAACTGCTTGAGCAGCGATACTACCGTCACCTGTTGCTGTAACGATTTGGCGTAATGTTTTTTCACGAACATCACCTGCTGCATAAATTCCTGGTACTGAAGTTTCCATATTTTCATTTGTTGGAATATATCCTGCTTCATTTAGAATACCAAGATCAGTAAATGGTTCAGTTAGTGGATTCATACCGATGTAGACGAATACGCCATTCGTTTCCACTTCTTCTGTTGTACCGTCCTGTGTATTTGTTAATGTAACACTACCAACTTTACCATCTTTTTCGTGAATTTCAGTCACGGTATTATTCCAAATAAAATCAATTTTCTCATTGGCAAATGCACGATCTTGAATAATTTTTTGCGCGCGTAATTTATCACGACGGTGAACGATTGTTACTTTTTCAGCGAAGCGTGTTAAGTAAATTCCTTCTTCAACTGCTGAATCTCCGCCACCTACTACAATTAGGTTTTTGTTGCGGAAAAATGCGCCATCACATACGGCACAGTAGCTGACACCGCGGCCACCTAATTCTGATTCGCCTGGTACGCCCATTTTTTTGAATTGAGCACCTGTTGTAATGATAATTGCACGTGTTTTATACTCTTTAGAACCGGCTTTGATTGTTTTATATTCTTTACCATCCGTTACTTCTAAAACATCTCCGTATGCATATTCTGCACCGAATTTTTTAGCGTGATCGAACATTTTAGTAGAAAGCTCAGGTCCTAAGATTGAGTCAAATCCAGGATAATTTTCAACTTCTTCCGTATTGGCCATTTGACCACCTGGAATACCTCTTTCAAGCATAAGTGTTGAAAGATTGGCACGCGATGTATAGACAGCAGCAGTCATCCCAGCTGGGCCTGCACCGATTATAATGACATCATAAATTTTTTCTTCTGACATATTGAGTTCCTCCTAAATATATAAGCTATCTCATATCGATTATAGTATGGCATGTTACGTCGTTGTTCAAGTTATATGCCTAGCGATCAAACATTGGTAAAAACGGCATTAATTCATTTATATACTTAGTTAATGTTTGAGATGTGATTCCATAATAGTCTGCCACTGATTTTTTTGTAATTTTCATTCGCGATGATTTGTACATGTATTCAGCTGCTGCAGCATGCGCTATTGGATTTTTGAATGTATAACCTTTTGCTAAAGCTCGATCACAAAGCATAAACCACATTTGGAATAAGAAGGTATCTTCGATTTTCATCGGCTCTATATCTTTATACAAAATCTCAGCCACTTCTAGTGCACGTAAAATCGGTGCTAACGCGGCATCATCTTGTAGCTCATGTCCAAGTGCATAGGCTAAAAAGATTTTTTCTATGTGATTGCAGCGATCTACATCGACAATTTTTGGATGTGAAATAATCTCTTGCTTATACGGTGTTTTACTTAATAAATAAAGACCCAAAAGACGTTCAGAGCTATAATCATGCTCGAGCTTACCAACGATAAAATCACGATCATTTAGTATTTCGTCTTCTTCTAATGCCTCCGTCGACCACGGTTCAAAACCAGCCTTGGATGGATCCATCTCAATTAGTTGCTTCCATACATCTTCTGCAAAGCGATCATGTCCAGCGAAATAAGCGGAATGTGCAAGCCAGAAATAGAAGCCTGTATCGCCAATATACCCTTTCGTATATAAGCTTTTCAGCCACTTGTACGCCTCATCATACTTACCAACTAGTGCTAATGTGGCACCTAATTTAAAGCGATGTTCAAAATTATAGGGATGTAACTTCACTAACGTTTCAAGCAGTAACGCAAGTTCTTCTTTTTCTTGCTCATAATAGGCAATCACTGTCAAATTACACAGTGCATGTAAGTTACCGTAGTTACCTAGCAACACTTCATGCAATAAGGCTCTTGCTTGTTCACCCTCGCCTTGATAAAAATAGGCAAGTGCTAAATTATTATAGGCTGCCCAATAATCTGGATGATCTGCAATAATATTTTCGAATAATTCAATTGCTTTTTCATGTTGACCAGATTCCATTAAAGTACGTGCTTTTTCTTGCTCAATTGCAAGTGCTGGTGCTGGTTCATCTATATCCTTTGGCATTTCATCTAAAATCGATTGTGAAAAATCAATTATTTCAAGTGCTTCTTCATAAAAATCGCCCTCATCATCTATTTCTAAATACAATTGTCCATAGTGAATAGCATCTTCTAAATAGCCTAAAGTTGCAGATGTTTCGGCTAAAAATAACACAATTTCTGGGTGTCTAGCTTGCAAAGTATCCGCTTCAAGAAGGAGCGTTCTTGCCTTATCTGTATTACCTAGTTCTAGTTCAACGACCGCGTATTGCAGTAGGATCATTGCGTCATTAGGGCTGAGCTCACTGGCTCTTTGTAAATAGGTCATCGCTTTATGAACGTTTCCACGTTCCAAGCATTTCAGCGCTTTTTCATAGTAAAAGTCACCTGTTGGAAGGAAGGAAACGATATTAGGTTTTATAGGTTTTTGACTTTTATTTTCCAAGAAAATTCCTCCGAAAAGCAAAAAGAACGTAATATTACGTTCTTTTGCATAGTACCGTATATTATAGCATATTTTCTCTCTCTATGACATGAAAAGAGACCGAGGAGTATTTCTGGATTTTAATGTTTATCATGACGCTTTTGTAAAACGCCAAGGACATCGTATAAGTCGAGTTTTTGCTCTTGTAATAATACAAGAAGATGATAAATTAAATCTGCAGCTTCCCATTTCAGTTCCTCTGCATCACGATTTTTGGCAGCAATCACTACCTCTGTCGCTTCTTCTCCAACCTTCTTGCTAATCTTATCGATTCCTTCATTAAAAAGATATGTAGTATACGCATCTTTTGGCAACTCCACTTCACGTGTTGCAATGACTTGCTTCAACTGGTCCAAAATATCCAGTGAACCAAGATCAGATGGTTTTTTCAGCACTTCTTTGTGGAAACAACTTGTTGCGCCAGTATGGCAAGCTGGACCATTTGGTAATACTTCGAGAACGATCGCATCCGCATCACAATCTAAGCGTATAGCCATCACTTGTTGCGTATGGCCGCTTGTCGCACCTTTATGCCATAATTCTTGACGTGAGCGTGAATATAGCCATGTTTCACCCGTACTACATGTCTTGTTATACGCTTCCTCATTCATATACGCTAGTGTCAAAACTTCCTTCGTTTGAGCATGTTGAATAATCGTTGGTATCAAACCTTGTGCATCATATTTTATAGTCATCTGATTGCCACTCCCTGATTACGTAAATAATCCTTCACTTGTTGAACGCTTGTTTCTTTATAATGGAATATCGACGCAGCTAGTGCAGCATCGGCATCTGCTTCTGTAAATACTTCATAAAAATGCTCGGCATTTCCAGCCCCACCACTCGCAATCAATGGAATATTTACCACTTTACGTAGAGCGGTCATAAGTGCTATATCAAAGCCTGTTTTCTTCCCATCACCATCCATCGATGTGACGAGTAATTCTCCTGCCCCAAGTGCAGCAACTTGCTGTGCCCATTCAATAGCCGAGCGTTCGAAGCGATTGCGACCACCATGCGTATAAATCATCCAAGTATCCTCTTCTGCACTCCATTTTGCATCGATTGCAACAACGATACATTGTGAACCAAAGTAATCAGCACCTTCTTTTATAATAGAGGGGTTTTGTAGTGCTGCAGAGTTCAGCGAAACCTTGTCTGCACCCGCACGTAGCATACGTTTCATATCCTCCAACGTCCGAATACCTCCACCTACGGTAAACGGAATAGACAAAGTAGACGCTGTTTGTCGTACGACGTCTTCCATTGTGTCGCGCCCTTCCACTGTCGCTGAAATATCGAGAAATACAAGTTCATCCGCTCCTTGTTCATTGTAAAATGTCGCAAGTTCTACTGGGTCACCAGCATCTCGTAAAGAGACAAACTGTACACCCTTGACAACGCGTCCTTCTTTCACATCCAAGCATGGAATAATACGTTTTTTCAACATCTATTTTGCCTCCTCCAGTGCTTGAGTTAATGTGAATTGGCCTGTATACAATGCTTTTCCAATAATGACACCACGAATCGAAGTATTTTCAGCTGCTCTTTTTACTGCTTGAATATCCGCCAGCGAACTCATCCCTCCAGAAACAATGACTTGAGCTCCTGTGTTATTCGCTAATTGTTCATTCGCTGTAATATTGGGACCTTGCAATGTACCATCTGTCGCAATATCTGTAAAAATAATATGTTTTGCACCCTGTTCGATGAAATATCGTCCTACTTCTACTGCGGATTGGTTAGATGTTTCGAGCCAACCATGTGTCGCAACCATACCATCTTTGGCATCGATGCCTATAACAATGCGCTCCGCTCCAAATTTCTCGATGAAGCGAACAACTAATTGTGGTTCACGTATGGCTAAACTACCAATAATAACGCGATCTACGCCATTTTCTAAATAGAAACGAACATCTTCTTCCGAGCGGATACCTCCACCAATTTGCACATGAATATCAAGTTGTTGTGCTACGCGAATAACGTCTGCTGCATGCACTCTTTCGCCATCCTTTGCACCATCTAAATCGACCATATGGACAAATTTCGCTCCCGCTTGTGCAAAACTTTTTGCCATGTCAAAAGGTGAGTCACCATAGATTGTTTCCTGCGCATAATCTCCTTTATATAGACGGACACATTTGCCCCCCCGCATATCAATTGCTGGATAAATATCAATTGTCGTCATGTCGTTTGCTCCTTCACTTGAACCGTATTTAACCATCCCTCTAGTAATGCCATACCGCATTCCCCCGATTTTTCAGGATGAAATTGCATACCCGTTACATTGTCTTTATGAACGATTGCTGGCACTACTTGGTCCGCATATTGTGCATACGCACTTAACTGTTGTTCATCATATTGACTAGCGTAATATGAATGAACAAAATAAACATGTCCATCTGTTTTTTGTGCTGCTGTCAACCAACTTTCAGGTTGAGGAAAGTGTAAATTATTCCACCCCATATGTGGAATTCTGTATTGTATACTACTGAATTTTTTAATATGACCCTTCAATATACCGAGCCCTTTATGTTGGCCATTTTCTTCGCTTGATTCGAAGAGTAGTTGCATGCCTAAACAAATACCCAGCAACGGCTTGTCACTCACTGCTACATCATTAATCAACTGACATAATCCGCTGCGATCCAAGCATTTAATAGCATCTTCAAATGCGCCAACTCCAGGTAATATTAAAGCATCTGCCATTTGCAATTCAGTGGCATCGGATGACGTCACCACATCAACACCCAGCCTTTTAACTGCCTGCTCTACACTAAATAAATTTCCCATACCATAATCGATTATGCCAATTTTCATCCAAGTAACCCCTTCGTTGATGGCACACCCTCAACTCGGGCATCTAATTGAATTGCCATATCTATTGCACGTGCCAACGCTTTAAAAATCGCCTCAATAATATGATGTGTATTGTGCCCGTATGGTACGACAATATGAACATTCATGCGTGCCTCCAAAGCAAATTTCCATAAAAATTCATGAACGAGTTCCGTATCAAAAGTGCCTACCTTAGCAGTAGGCATCGTCGCACGAAATTCGAGATGTGGTCGATCAGAGCAGTCGATATATACTTGTGCTAACGCGTCATCCATCGGAACGAAAGCATGCCCATAACGTTTAATACCTCTCTTATCGCCCAATGCTTGACGAATCACTTGGCCTAGCACAATACCTAAATCTTCCGTCGTATGATGATCATCAATTTCGACATCCCCATGAGCTAATATCGAGCCATCATATAGACCGTGTTTCATGAACAAATCTAACATATGGTCCATGAAAGGCACACCTGTATTGACTGTAGATTTACCTGTGCCATCCAAATTTAATTCGATATCAATTTGTGTTTCATTCGTCTTTCGCACTATTTTAGCGATGCGTTGCGTCATATTATATCGTCTCCTTTCGCCAAGCTCTAGATTCTACTGCGCGTGCATGTCCTTCCAATCCTTCAAGCCTTGCTAATCGCGCTATTTTCGGTGCGTGATCCTGCCATGTTTTCTCTGTGTAATAGATGATGCTAGTCTTTTTCAAGAAATCATCGACATTTAAACTAGAAGCAAAGCGCGCTGTACTGTTTGTCGGCAATACATGGTTTGTTCCTGCGAAATAATCCCCTATCGGCTCTGAGCTGTACCGTCCGATGAAAATAGCTCCTGCATTTTTTATCTGTTCACTCACTACTTGTGCATTTTCTGTGACAATTTCTAAGTGTTCTGGTGCTAGTTGATTAATTGCATCAACAGCATCCGCGATAGATTGCGCGATATAAATCACACCAAAATCTTCTATAGAACGTCTTGCAATAGCCTGTCTTGGTAATGTCACCAACTGTTTTTCTATTTCTATTTGGACGTTTTTTGCCAATGTTTCACTCGTTGTAATCAACACTGCACAAGCCATTGCATCATGCTCTGCTTGCGATAATAAATCTGCTGCAACTTCATCTGCAAAAGCGGTATCATCCGCAATCATTGCAATTTCACTTGGGCCCGCAATCATGTCGATTGCAACAACACCAAATACTTCACGTTTCGCTAATGCGACATATATATTACCTGGTCCGGTGATTTTATCGACTGCAGCAATAGTCTGTGTACCATATGCCATTGCTGCGATGGCCTGTGCACCACCCATTTTATATATTTCAGTAATGCCTAAAATCTGAGCCGCTGCTAAAACTGCTGCTGGCAATTTACCTGTAGCATCACATGGTGTTGCAATGACGATCCGTTCCACTCCCGCTACTTGCGCAGGAATAACATTCATCAAGACAGAAGAAGGATATGCTGCCGAACCACCTGGTACATATAAACCAACCGCTTGTAACGGTAGGATACGCTGCGCTAAAAAAGAGCCATCTGCCAATGGTAACTGAAAGCCTTGACGTTGTTGCTCTTCATGATAAAGACGGATATTTTGTGCTGCCTCCGTCAAATCCGCAATAATCTGTACATCGACCTCTGCAAATGCTTGAGCCATCTCTTGCGCACTTACTTTAAAATCAGATAATGCAACACCATCAAATTTTTCTGTATAGGCAGCTACTGCTGCGTCCCCATTTTTTTGAACATCTGCAATGATTGTACGCACGGTCGCTAATTGCTGTTCATTGCCAGTTTCAAGTTGACGCTTCAGTGATAGTTCCGGTGTTAATTGTTGAATTTTCATTTATTTGGCACTTCCTTACTTAACACATTTTTTCAAACGACGAACAAGATCTGTAATACGTTTATTTTTCATTCTGTAACTAGCTGGATTGGCAATTAATCGCGATGATACTGCCGTTATATAGTCATATTCTACAAGACCATTTTCTTTCAATGTTTGACCTGTTGATACGATATCGACAATGCGATCTGCAAGGCCAATCATTGGCGCTAATTCGATGGAGCCATTTAGCGCAATAATTTCGACCTGCTCACCTATTTCGCGATAATAAGCTGACGCAATATTCGGATATTTCGTGGCAATTCTCGGTGCAATATCATCAAGTTTTGTCTGTGGCAAACCCGCTGATGCAATATGACAATTACTTATTTTCAAGTCGAGTAACTCATGCACTTTTCGTTGCTGTTCTAATAATGTGTCTTTTCCTGCAATACCAATATCAGCCACTCCATGTTCTACATATGTAGGAACGTCTGTAGGTTTTGCCAGTATAAAACGAATATTTTCACCTGGTATTTCTAACATGAGTTTACGGGAAATATCCATTGTTTTTGGTAAATCAAAACCGGCATCAATGAGCATATCATAGGCCTCTTCAAAAATCCGTCCTTTTGGCATAGCGATTGTCAGTTGATTAGTAGTCATTGTCTATACCTCCTTGAGCGATGCGTACGACTGCTGAAAAATTCTTTTCAAATCGCGCAATATCATCGATCCCTTCAATCGCTTGCATCGTCGTTCGGCGACCTTGTCGTCTTAATGAAGCGGTTGTTTTCAAGGCTTTTTCAAATTGAGTGGCTACATAGAGTACGAGTACAGTATCTACAGTCAACTGTTTTTTTGGCATCGCTTCAAGCAATTGATCGATGCGCAAAGCAAAACCAATGGCGCTTGCTGCATAGCCAAATTCTTGTAACAAACCATCATAACGACCTCCATTACCAACAGGATAACCTGTATTTTCTGCAAATACTTCAAATAACATGCCTGTATAGTAATTCATATGGCTCGCTAAAGTGAAATCAAAATCAATATAGTCCAACGCATTGGCAATTTCCAAAACGGAAGCTAGCTGTTCCATATAAATAAACATATCTTTATCATATAAGAATTTTGAAATTTGACGGATATTTGTGAGTTCAGTCGCTTCTTGTAAAAAGGCAAATAAAATAGTTGCTTGCTCTGGCGCCAAATTAAATGAATGGACCGCCTCTTCAAAGCCAACATAGTTTTTATCTACTAATAATTGATGTAATACGCTATATTGTTGTTCGTCATCGACATTTTTACGGATGATTGCATCTAAAATGCCCGCATGACCAATCGTTATTTTAAAAGTAGCAATTTCTAATGTCTTCATAAACTCAATCGTTGTTAAAATAGCTTCGCAGTCAGCATAAACAGAATCGTCGCCAATAATCTCAATCCCCATTTGTTCGTATTCTGCGGGGCGACCACCTTCTAGTTCTTGCGCACGAAAAACATTTGAAAAATAGGCGAGACGTAATGGGATTTTTTCATTTAGTAACTTTGTCGTGGCTATACGAGCAATTGGCGTTGTCATATCTGGACGTAATACCAATGTATTGCCTTGTGAATCGACTAATTTAAATAAATTAGACTCTTTAATAGCCGATGACTTCCCAACCGTTTCATAATATTCTAAAGTGGGTGTTTTAATAAATTCAAAACCTCTTCCAAGTAAAAACTCGCGACCAATTTGACGAATCGATTCTTTCTTTTCGAAAATTGTAGGCAATGTATCGCGCATACCTAATGGTTTTTCGAAGGGACGAATGGTTGACATATATACACTTCCTTATCGATACTTTAGTTCACTAGAGTGCTAACGTGATAGTGTATGTAAGTTTAACGCAACAATCGATGTTCGTCAATAGCATTCACAGCAGTTTTTGCTCTAAAAAAAGTGTCGACCATGCTATATAAGCATTAGTCGACATTTTTTATAACTTACGATTTTTCAGTTGATTGTTGTTGACGTTGTTCTTTTGTATAAATCACTTGCATCGGATTACCTCCAACCATGGCTCCCGCTGGTACATCCTTATGTACCAGCGTCATGGCTGAAACAACCGCATCATCGCCAATTGTTACGCCCGGTAAGATTGTAGAGTTGGCACCAATCATGACACGATCACCAATGCATACATCGCCGAGTCGGTATTCTTCTATTAAATATTCATGTGCCAAAATAGTTGTATTAAAACCAATAATCGTATCGCTCCCCACTGTAATACGCTCTGGGAACATTGTATCTGGTACAACCTTTAATGCGAAAGCCGTACGTGCTCCAATGGTCATTTTTAACAGCCGGCGATACATCCAATTTTTCACTGCTAAAAATGGCATGATTCGGGCAATTTCAATGACAATAAAACATTTTGCTACCTTCCAAAAAGACACAGTTTTATATATTTGCCATAGCGATGACGAACCTTCCACCTTATATCGCTCGGTTTTACGCATATTGTTGAATCTCCATAATTGTTAATAAATCTTTCATCGAATACAAAAGATAGGTTGGATTGTATTGTTGTAACACTTCTGGACCTTTTAATGACCAAGCTACACCAGCTGTATGAACTCCAGCATTTTGCCCACCTTCAATATCATGATAATTGTCCCCAATCATAATGACCTGCGCTTTTTCTAGACCTAAATTTTCCAGAGCCAACAATACCGGTTCAGCGTGTGGTTTGACATGTACGACATCATCGTTGCTGACGATTGTATCAAACAACTCAGCAACACCTAAAATATGAAGACCACGCAGCAATGCTTCTCGACGTTTTGTTGAAACGATTGCTAATTTTAAACCACTTTCTTTTAATCGTGTTAATACTTCAACGACATCTGGGAATTCCTTTACAAGCTCATCATGATGTTGACGATTCCATGTAATATATTCTGCAATCAGTACATCAACATTTTTGGCATCCACTTCTGTAAAAGAGTCTTTTAAGGATGGTCCAATAAATTTTTGTAATGCTTCTCGTGAATATTTCCCAGGAAATTTCGGCTCAATTACATGATGAAATGTATCCAATATTAAATCATTTGTATCTAGTAATGTTCCATCAAAATCAAATAATAATCCTTTGTATTGCATCGTCATACACTCCTCTTCCATATGAAATAACCCGGTTCTACTAATTAGCAGAGCCGGGTGTATTTAATAGCTAGCTATTACTTATCTTTGTATTTAATGACTGGTTTCACTTTATAACGGCGATAGATGAAGATTGCTGCCGCAGCGATTAAAGCGATTAGTGACACCATTTGCGCGGTACGTAATGGTCCAATATACAAGCTATCTTCACGCATGCTTTCAACGAAGTAACGCCCAAATGAATACCACATAATATAAATAAGGAAAAGTTCTCCTCGATGTAAATTTACTTTGCGTAATACAAGCAATAACACTAATCCAATAATATTCCATAGCGATTCATAAAGGAATGTTGGATGATGATAGAAGCCAGCTACATTCATTTGTTCAATAATCCAATCTGGAATATAAAGATTTTCTAAAAATGAGCGCTCTACAACTCCACCATAAGCTTCTTGATTCATGAAGTTACCCCAACGGCCAATTATTTGTCCAATTAAAATAGATGGCGCTAAAACATCCGCTATCTTCCAAAAGCTTAGTTGACGTTTTTTAGCAAAAACAAGCGCCGTAATAACCGAACCAATCAATGCGCCATGAATAGCGATTCCACCATTCCAAATAGCAATAATCTCATTGAGGTGATCCTTATAGTATCCCCACTCAAATATCACATAATAGATTCGTGCACTGATGATGGCAATGGGTACTGCCCATATAAGTAAATCTGTTAAGGTATCTTCTTTGAAACCTCTTTTAATCATTTCACGCTGTCCTACTAAATAGGCAACAATAATACCGCTAGCAATAATAATACCGTACCAGCGCACATCAATTGGTCCTAGTTGTATGGCAACTGGATCAATACTCATTAATAAAAAATCCATCATGCTCTCCCTCCACGACAAGTCATTATTGAGACTTGCCCTGTATAACATTCTCTAGTCTTTTTGTAAACTCTTCAGCAGAATTGACACCGAGATTTTTCAGTCTATGATTCATTGCCGCGACTTCAATAATTACAGCTAAATTTCGTCCTGGTCGAACAGGAATCGTCAACTTTGTTAACTCGGAATCTAAAATTCGCATCGTTTCAGTTTCAATCCCTAGTCTATCATATGTTTTTTCCGCATCCCAAGTCTCAAGGTCGATCACAAGTGATATTCTTTTATATTTTCGTACAGCTGATGCGCCAAACATCGTCATAATATCAATAATACCAATTCCTCTAATTTCTAAAAGATGGGCAATTAGTGGCGGTGCACTACCGACCAGTGTATTTTCACTTTCTTGATAAATCTCAACGCAATCATCGGCAACAAGACGATGGCCTTTTTTTACTAGCTCTAACGCCGTTTCACTTTTACCGACACCACTATTGCCGGTAATAAGTACACCGATGCCATAAATATCAACTAATACGCCATGAACTGCTGTAGAAGGTGCTAGTCGGCTTTCCAAATAATTTGTTAATTTACTCGAAAAACGAGTTGTTGATAAATTGGTCGTCAAGACCGGCACATGATTTTCAGCCGATGCTGCAAGCAATTCTTCTGGTACATCCATATTATGTGAAATAATAATAGCTGGTGTATCTTCTGCACATAGTTTGAGCATTCTCTCTACTCGTTCATTTGCTGGTAGCATTAAGAAAAATGATAGTTCAGTTTTGCCTAATAGCTGAATACGCTCCGCAGGATAATGCGTAAAATAACCCGCCATTTCAAGGCCAGGTCTTGAAATATCACTCGTTAAAATATGACGTCCGATTCCTTCCTCACCACTCATGAGCTTAAGGTTTAGTTCTTCCATCACGTCTCTCGTACACACTTGATCCAACATGTTCACACCCTCTCATAATAATGCTATTTTACCATGTCATTGCTAGTTTATCTTCAAAGAAATACTTTCCATACAAAAAACGAGTAAATGCATTAATGGCATTCGCTCGTTTTTTGATTTGCTTATTTTTGGGTCGCTAACCAATCAGCAACCGCCTTTGCTTCATCACCAGTTACAATACCACCTGGCATCGCACCTTGGCCATCTTCAATAATTTTTTGGATATCCGCAGCTGATTTACTAGCACCAATTTTTGAAATATCCGGTGCGCTACCATTGCTTAAATCACTGCCATGACAACTAATGCATTTTTGCTGTGCAATCTTTTCTCCGTCAACCTTGACTGATTTATTCCCGTCGCTCGCATCATCTTTATTCGATCCGCATGCACCTAATGTTAATGCTGATCCGATTAACAGGGCAAATAAAAGCTTTTTCATGTGGGTCGCCTCCAATTATAATGATAGTTCGCACTCATTATAACAAAGTACTAGCCCTTATGAAACATTTGACTGACGTATAATTCTGACAACTTTAGCAATTTTCAGCGATGACAGCCTTAAATTAACTCTAAGTTAGTCGTCCATTTATTGGCTTGCTCCGCATAGGTCAATAAATCATCTGTCGTAATTGCAACCGATTGTTGCAGTATTTCTATTTTTTGCCAATCTGTACGCTCCAAAGCAATCGCCATATTCAAAATTGCCGACATTTCAGCATGTGTTCCTGAAATCGCATCGATAATCTCATCCGATAGCGGTAGCTGCGTCAAAATTGTATTTAATGGTTTTTCTAATAATGCATCAATCAATGAAAACATGCCTACTAAAAAGTATTCTGAATAATTACGATAGCCTGCTTTTTTGGCAATCAATTCACATAGTTTGGCTCTGCATAACGAGGCTTTCATGAGTTCCTCATAGAGATCCGATCCTTTTTTACGACCTGATTCACGATAGGCTAATATATAGACCCATTTTTGTAAATCTGTTAAACCAAGTAATAAAATCGCCTGTTTAATAGAACGAATTTTTTTCTTCGTACGTTTTGACGATGTGTTGATTAGTTTTAATAATTTAAATGATAGCGCCACATCATGCTCAATTTGCTCTGCCAACTCATCAATATCTGGTTCAGGATTTTTTAATAATGCGATTACCTGATAGTATTGCAACATATTTGCTGGTATTTCATTGCCTTTAATAATTTGTGGTTGCATAAAATAATAGCCTTGAAAAAGCCTATAACCAGCCATTCTTGCTTCAAAATAGTGCGTACGTGTTTCTACTTTTTCAGCCAATAGAATAATATGAGGGTGTTCTTTTTTTAAACGTTGCTCCAGTGTAAAGCGCTGTTCTTCCGTTGTTGAGAGAAAATCGACTTTAATGATATCTGTCTGCTGGAATAGTTGTGTATATAAATGAATATTCGATTGAATCATAAAATCATCGAGTGCTATACGGAAGCCCATTCGTTTAATTTGCTTCAAGCGTCGAATTAGTGTCGCGGTAATTGGAACATCTTCCAATACTTCCACGACAATGTCTTTTGGAGACAAACTTTCAAAAATATCGCTCATAATTAATTCTTCAGTAAAATTAATGAAGCATGGTGTACCATTTGCTAATTCATCAAAACCAATCGAAAAGAATGAATTAATCAATACTTCAATCGTTGCTCGATTTGAATCTATTGCTACAAACTCATTTCTTTCCCCGCCGCTTCTATAGAGCAATTCATAGGCAAAGAGCTTTTCATCCATATCAAAAATCGGTTGTCTTCCGATAAATATTTCCATTATCTTACCCCTTCACTACTTTGCTTACCTAATCGAAAAATATGACTAAAGTATGTATTTTATTTCTATGTTACATAAAATAGACCCACTACACAAGTGTATTTATACTTACTAAATTACTAGTATTTGCATTTTTTATTTTCTACTGATACTTCCTAGTCGTGAATCAAGTGAACTTCGCAAAATTACTGGGCTAAATGAAAACACTCTATTTATAGTGAATTTGGTAAAATTAACTCTCCATACGACAAGATATGCTTGTCTCCATCCATCTTTTTCATCTTATTTATGAAAGTTAAAAATGAGCCTGAGACACACGTATTTTCAACAGAGAAAATCCCGTATGATTTTTCGAAATCATACGGGATTATTCATTTCAATCCATTTATGCTGCGAAAAATGCTTTCCGCGGACATGGGCTTCAAACGCCTCGTCACTGCATTCCTGTGGGGTTTTCTGCGCGTTCAATTGATTTGATTATTTGCATTGGAGACATACTATTTTTGTTCTGTCCCAGGCTCATTTGTTATGATGGTGAAAATATCTCTGACCATGAAGCCCGTTGTGCAAGCATCTCTTGTGCAAGTTGTTGAGCACCCTCCAAACTATGACTTGCAGCCCAGCCACATTGAATCTCATTGCAAGCAGGAACGGATTGTGCCACGGTTACATCTTGTAATGTTTTTTCAAGAATTGTCAACACTTCTTCATAGTCACTATGATTGATCAGTGACAGATAAAATCCAGTTTGACAACCCATGGGACTAAGATCGACTACTTGATTAGTATGTTCGCGTATTCTCTCCGCCATTAAATGTTCGAGCGAGTGTAGTGCTGGCATATCCATATGCGCCTTATTAGGTTGCTTGAAACGAAGGTCATACTTATATACCTCATCACCATATTGCCCTTTTTTAATGCCTGCAAGTCGAACAAATGGTGCGACTACTTTTGTATGATCCAAATTAAAACTTTCTACATTCATTTTCTCTGTCATATGAACACTCCTCTGTTTAATTATGAGAATATTCTAACATATTAAAAGTGAATAATATAGTTATCCTTTTCAATTCCTATAGAATAACTATGTTTTTTGTTATTTAGTATGCGCCAAGCTATATATAAATCATCATCAGGCCTATTTTTCTACTGCAATGCTCCATATGTCTGGCTGACAATCTCCTGCTATAATCAAAACCAAAAATGCACCGTAATGAGTTGGTTATCCCTCCTAATTACGATGCATGCATTCACTATTATTTACTTGTTTGTGGTTTTTTTCTCGATTTAATAAAACCAAATAGAGCCGGGATAACTGATAGTAGGATAATTACGATTAAAACCGTAGAGAAATTATCGCGTACAATTGGAATATTACCAAAGAAATAACCTAGCAGTGTACAGCTTAATACCCATAACGCTGCACCGATTACATTGTACATGAGGAAGTAGCCATATTTCATGCGGCTTGCTCCCGCTACAAATGGAATAAATGTACGTATGAATGGCATAAATCTTGCTATAACAATGGTTTTACCACCATGTTTATTGAAAAAGGCTTCTGCTTTGTGCATTTTATCTTGATTAATAAATCGGCCCATAAAAGAACCGGGTGTAATAGTCGTACCCACTTTTTTACCAATTTCATAATTGAGTGAGTCACCTAACACGGCGGCTGTGAAAAATACAATTAATAAAATAGGAAGGCTTAAAGAGCCTAATGCTGAAAATGTACCTGCTGCAAATAAAAGAGAATCACCTGGTAAAAATGGGAAAATAACAACACCTGTTTCGACGAATACGATACTAAATAAAATACCATATGTCCAATTACCAAAATCTCTTATAATCTCTACTAAATGCTGATCGATATGCAGGATAAAACTAATGATGCTTTCAATCATCATAATCATCGTCTAAACTCACAACCCTTTTCTATACATTCTATGTTAATCATACGTTTTTCGGTCATTACTGTCACGTATTACGTAACGATTCGAATATAAAAAGGTTGCTAAAAAACAAAAAATATTACAATTTTTTGTCGAACCAATCGGTAATTACCGATAATCTTTCCTGTCGTAAGTTTGGTAGGCCGGTACGCGATAAATTATGGCTCGCTTGTGGGAAACGGATAAAGCTAACTTCCTTGTTCTTTCGCTTCATCGCTACATATAGTTGCTCTGCCTGTTCAATCGGACAACGATCATCGTTTTCACTATGAATAATCATCAATGGCGTTGTCATTTGATCTACGTATTTTAATGGTGAATGCAGCCATAATTTTTCTAAATCTGTCAAATCAACTGTCATCTGCCACTGCGTAAAGTAATAACCAATGTCTGAAACACCATGCAAACTAACCCAATTTGAAATAGAACGTTGCGTTAATGCAGCTTTAAAACGCGATGTATGCCCAATAATCCAGTTTGTCATAAAGCCTCCATAGCTACCACCTGTAACGCCTAAACGATCGCGATCAATCCAACTATGCTCATCTAAAATAGCATCCACAGAAGCCATTAAATCACGGAAATCACCACCACCATAATCCCCCCTTACTCCATTGACGAATTGTTGGCTATAACTGTGGCTTCCACGTGGATTGACATAGAGAACAGCATAATCTTGAGCCGCAAGTACTTGCATTTCATGAACAAATGTATTGGCGTACATCATATGTGGTCCACCATGAATCGCAAGTATTAACGGATATTTTTGCCCCTCTTTATAATGAGCTGGCTTCATAAACCAACCCCATACCAATTCTCCATCACTTATTGTATTGATCATTTCCGGTTTGATCATTGTCGTCGCTTGTTCATATTCACGATTAAATGTAGTGAGCTGACACATCTCTCCTGTTGCAATTTCTAATCGATATAATTCACCAACAGTTGTTGTTGTGCTGACAGTTAATAGTGCATAAAGACCATCCTTTGTAACATCATAGCCATAGACATGCTGTTCTTCTGGGGATGCTGGATAAATCGCACCATTTAATGTTGCATAATACAAGCGAACATCTCCCATTGATGACAGTTGGAAGTACAGGTCATTGTCTATCGTCCAAACGACTGAAGGTGCATGTGCATCTTGTTGAACATCACCGATAGCATAATCACCAACAGGTAAATCCATCTCTTGCGTTAATACCATATGATATTTTTCGTTCATATTATACACATAAATTTGGTTATGCATAGCATTCTTATACGGTTCATTTAGCGAACCTTCAAATGCTAACCACTGATCATCATATGAAAATGCCGCTCCGCCAAATTGACCATCCTCTGCCATAACAATTGTTTGCTCAAATGTTTGGCTATCAATTAACACTAATTTACTTGTGAAATCATCATCATTGGCTTGTGAGCTTACTGTCACAGCAAGCATCTTACCATCATGTGACCTACTTGAAATCGTATAGTCATTATCATCTTGCGTGATTCTTTCTATCGCCTTCGTTGCTAAATCAATTTTACCAAGTTGATTTTTTTTCGTTACATCGAGCAAACCTATACCATCTAATTTATAGCGCAAGCCATCTACAAAATAAGCATGTGGATTTTTATCTACTTTTTCACTTTGCGTTATGCCAAATGACTCTCCTGCCTTCACCTTAGCAGTAAAATATAGTTCTTTATTATCTTCGGACCAACAGTAGGAGGATAAATTATCAAGATTGTCTGTAATGAGCTGCGCCTCACCACCATCTTTATTCAATATATACAATGCTTTTTTATCATTTCTAGTGGAGTGAAACGACACATATTGCCCATCTGCTGACCACTGCACCATCGCTATTTGTTCCTGAGCAAAGGTCCATTGTTGTAAATCCATTGTTAGTAAATCGACATGCCATAATTCAGCGTAATATGTATTTTTTTCGTTGTCCATTATCGTTTTAATAAATACTGCCTCAACATCATTTGGTGAAATAATGGGCTGCGTAATCGAATTTAAATCGTATAAATCTTCTTTTTGTACAAATTTAGTCATTTTCATTCATTCCTCCTCTTTAATTCATTATAGTATATCCCCTTCATTTATTACAAAAAATTGTATTTTATGAGCAAATAAGGTATGTTGTTAAAATAATAGGGATGAACACCTCAATAGTATATGGAGACAACACTAGTTATAACTTGAGAAACACTTTATATAATAATAATAGTCGGAAGTATATTTATTTTCTGAATAGTACAGTCAAAATAAGTTGTTTATATCATGAAAAATAAAAAACTCTATGCTATTATATTATATAAACATTATAAAATCACATCGAGGAGTTGTTTACATGAGCAACAAGCAACCTGGGCTTCAAAGGGGTTTAGAATCACGACATATTACACTAATGTCACTCGGTGCTGCAATTGGCGTCGGACTATTTCTTGGCTCAGCTGGTGCCATACAACTAGCAGGGCCAGCTGTATTAATTACATATGCACTTGGTGGATTAGCCATCTATTTAGTTATGAGAGCATTAGGTGAAATTGCAGTTGAAAATCCAGTAGCGGGTTCTTTTAGTCGTTATGCACAAGATTTTATTGGACCACTTGCTGGTTTTATTACCGGTTGGAATTATTGGTTCCTCTGGATTGTGACATGTATGGCTGAAATCACAGCAGTTGGTATTTATATGACTTTATGGTTCCCAGACTCTCCACGTTGGATCTGGGCATTGGCTGCTCTTGTCTTAATGACATTAGTCAATCTCATTGCAGCAAAAGTATTTGGGGAATTTGAATTTTGGTTTGCGCTCATTAAAGTGGTTGCGATTATCGCGATGATTCTAATTGGATTAGCCATTATTCTCTTTGGTATCGGCAACAGTGGCGATGCCATGGGCTTCTCTAATCTTTGGTCACATGGTGGATTTATGCCAAACGGCTTTAGCGGAGTAATCGCGGCATTACCGATTGTTATGTTTGCCTACTTAGGCGTTGAAATGATTGGTGTAACCGCTGGTGAAGCGAATAACCCACGTAAGACCATCCCAAAAGCGATTAATACGGTATTATGGCGTGTGCTCATTTTCTATATTGGTGCCATTACTGTTATTTTAGCCATTTATCCTTGGAATGAAATGACTGGAGATCAAAGTCCATTTGTCATGATGTTCGAAAATGTCGGCATTCGTTATGCTGCAGGTATTTTAAACTTCGTCGTACTAACAGCTGCTTTATCCAGTTGTAATAGTGGTATTTTCAGTACAGGTCGTATGTTGTTTAATCTAGCAGGTCAAAAACAAGCACCTAAGATTTTTCATCATGTTGGCAAAACTGGTGTACCTACAATTGCGATTATTTTTTCGGCAATTGTATTATTAATAGGTGTTGTATTAAATTACTTCTTAGATAAAAAAGTCTTTATTTATATTACAAGTGTATCGACATTTGGGGCTGTATGGACATGGATTATCATTCTCGTATCCCAAATCAACTATAGAAAAACATTAACAAAGGAAGCCGTTGCCAAGCTGACTTTTAGAAACAAATTCTATCCGTTTGGTTCTTATTTCGCCATTGCCTTTCTACTAATGGTTGTGGTCTTAATGTTCTTCAATGATGATACACGTATCGCCTTAATTGTTGGACCTTTATGGATTGCGATCCTTGTACTATTCTATGTAATTCGGAAAGATAAAATGAAATAAATAATGAATAAAAACCCGTTTGAAGTCAGTTTTTCTGCCTTCAAACGGGTTTTCTTTTTATTTTTTATGTTGAGAATCTTCATCTAAATCAATATCCATTGGCTTATGATATTCGTCTTCAGTATGCTGCTCTACTTTTTCTTTTGTTTGTGTGATAGGCGATGAACTGTCCATATTAGGTGAAACACCTCTGGTCATATCATCAAATGGTTTGAATTCGCTATCAATCGACTTCTTGCGAATCACCAGTTTGACAATTGGTATTAAAATAAGAATTAATAGTAATATACTGACTGCAATTGCAATAAAATTCCCCATAATAATCGCCCTCCTCACCAAATTTTTAAACAGTTACTGCATCTAGTGTACATTTATTCACTAAAAAAAGAAAATTCGCAACTGGTTAATTTTGTCTATTGTATAGTGAGTAGTTGATTCAGCAGCTGTTTGCATGAATGGACTAACGCAAAAATTCCCCACG
This sequence comes from Kurthia sibirica, assembly GCF_003143975.1. Lineage (GTDB taxonomy): Bacteria > Bacillota > Bacilli > Bacillales_A > Planococcaceae > Kurthia > Kurthia sibirica. Next base: position 36,233 of record NZ_QFVR01000018.1, read on the forward strand.
CTCAATATTCGATAGCCTGATTGAATTCTTTCATGTCAACGGATGATCCGGCATCAACTGAAGCTGAAAATAGCAACAAATAGCATAAAATCAAAAAAAAAGAGTGAAGCCCTTGCCCCACTCTATGTTCCAATTTTCAAATGTGCTAAATAACGCCAACGAATTAAATAAAAATAAAATACTTGGATACAAGTAATCAAACTCATCACAAAAAGAATTTCTTTCATAATTGATAAATCTGCGATTCCTTTCCAAAATACTTGCAACGCTATAAAAGCAAATGTGCTATTTAACATCGCAATTCCCCATGGTAGGAAAAATTGTGGAATGAGTTGACGATTGACGAGTTTACGCATTTCTTTAGATGTTAAGCCCATTCTTTGTAGTGTTTCATACTGTTTCTTTTCTTCTTCTAAGTTCGTATATAACTTAAAGTAAATAAAACTTCCAGCAGCTAAAAAGAATACGGATGATGCAAGTAAACCAATAAATAATAAGAGTGCAAATGTCGAACGAATAAACGAATAATCCAAACCAGTATTTTCAAAATAGAAAGGCAGATTGTCTTCATTCCCCGTTGCGTACGCCGAGTTCATAATGGCATCGAGATTATGGCCAATTGTTTTTGTTTCCTGCCATTTTGGTACATTGAAAATATAAAGATGCCTTGATGAGGATACGCCATCAAGCCCCTTAATTGGTGCATAAATAGATTCAAAATCCTTATCATTGACAATAATTTGATTGGTTCCCATTTTATCTGCAGCGAAAATAATTTTAGGATAGGCCGATTCAATATGCAATTTCACATTGGATTCCTTTAAAACCGTTGTAACATTTTCTTTTTTCAATGATTTTAACGAGTCTTCCGAATAGGCTAAAAACATCGATTGTCCTTTTTTCAGTGATACGAGAGGATAACCAAGTGACATTGCTAAATTATTAAGATCCGTTTCACTTATAATACGCACCGGCGCTTCTGTATTTGATGATGTCTGTCTTTTGACAACCACCCGATCTAGACGATAGCTCAGTTTCGCATCCTGTAGTTCCGATTGTATTTGCTGGACATGCGCACGTTCATAGGGGTTTTTCAACGTACTTGTGTAGACCAAGCTTAACGGATTCAGTTGATGGTATTGGTGTGAAAATGTCGACAGTGAACTCAATGTACCAATTGCTAAAAAAGCAATCGTTGATACCATGCTTGAAATGAAAAACATGCGCGAGTTTTCCTTCAACATCCCCCCTACTTCAGATACAGAAATAAGACGATATTTATGCCAGTAAAGTCGTTTGTTTTTCTTAATAATTTTTAAAAACACTTGGATTGAGTCCGTGAAAAATAAATAGGTTCCTAACGTGATGACTGGTGGTAATAACCCTGCTAAAGTAAGTAAATTATCCTTTGTCGTATGCGCAGCTGCATAATAACCGACACCTAACAGTAAGAAACCCGCCAATGCGCGCACCCAAGAAAATTTGACATCTTGTAATGTCTTTTGGTAGCCACGAATAAGATGAAGTACATTATCATCCTTTATTGTTAGTATGCTGACATACGATATGACGATGAATAATGTCGTAAATGTACCAATTGTTAAAGCAAATGGTTTCCACGAGAAATAGAGCATTAATGATTTTATATCTAATATTTCGCGTACGATCATAAAAAAGAATTTAGAGAATGCAAAACCAAATAGAATGCCTACTACTATAGACGTCATTCCGATTATTAATATTTCAAATAACACGAGTTTATTCAGTTGTTTTTTTTCCATTCCTAAATGGATGAGAATACCAAACTCCTTTGATCGCGCTTGTAAAAAAGCACGCATGGAATAAAACAGAAAAAATAACATAAATAATACTAAGATTACTTCTGCAACAAGCATGCCACGAAAAGCTATTTCGGTAACGAATTCATTTTCCACCCTCGGATGATACATAAGCATGGAATAGATGAAAAAAACCATCACCGAGGAAATACTAGCCATAAAAAAAGCAGCATAGATTCGGCGATTTCGAATTACATTACGGAAGGCGAGCTGACGTAAAGTCACCGACATTCCCCCCCAATAAACTTAGGACGTTTAAGATGCTTTGAAAAAAAGTTTGACGCTGGTTATCACGATAAATTTCATTGAAATACTCGCCATCTTTAATAAAAAGTACGCGATCACAATAACTAGCAGCAATCGGATCATGCGTTACCATAACAATCGTAGCATTTTCACGCTTATTGATACGTCCGAGTAATTCCAAAACATCTTTTGTTGATTTTGAGTCTAAGTTGCCTGTTGGTTCATCTGCTAAAATAAGCATAGGTTGGTGTATGAGCGCACGTCCGATAGCTGTTTTTTGTGCCTGTCCGCCAGATATTTCATTTGGGCGTTTCTCTAAAATCGATGTAATACCTAACTCTTGCGCCAATTGTTGCACCCGTTGCTGCATTTCCACTACTTTTACATCTGCTAAAGTGAGTGGCAACACCATATTTTCTTCGACATTTAACATTTGTAAAAGATTAAAGTCTTGAAAAATAAAACCAAGTTGTTTACGTCTAAACTGAGCCAATTCTGTTTTATTCAATGCATGTGGATTCACACCATTTAATTCAATATGTCCTGAAGTGGGACGATCAATCGTTGATATTACGTTTAAAAGTGTCGTCTTACCACTACCTGATGGACCCATAATTGCGACAAACTCACCTTTTTCAACCTCAAAGCTAAATTGATTTAAAGCGCGATGAGTCACCTTGCCCTCATAAACCTTTGTCACATCTTCAATTTTCAATAAAGCCATGATAATCCCTCACCTTTCATGAATATTTAAAATAAATAGTAATCGTCGTACCTTCATCCACTTGCGATTCAATCTTCATATGATGATCGAGCTTCTTACAAATTTCCTGAGCCAAAAATAGACCCATTCCCGTTGATTCGCCTGTTTTACGACCATTTTCTCCAGTGAAAAAAGCTTTTGTCACACGTTTCAAATCATTAGGTGGGATACCAATTCCTTCATCACGAATTTTCAATGATACACCGTGATCGCTATTTTCTGAAGAAATATATACTTTTTTCCCTTCTTCAAATGTATATTTCACAGCATTTGTTAAAAATTGTCCAATGATAAACTGGAGCCATTTTGAATCCGTTGTTACTTCGATCATGTCATCGATATCAATTGTTGGAAATACCCGTTTTGTAATGAATAAGCGCTTATGCTGATTGACGACACCGGTAACAATTTGTTTCAAAGATACTTTCTCAATTTTCATATCTTCTTCAAATGTATCTAGTCGCGCATTCATCAGAACGGATTCCAAACCATGTTTTAAACGTTCTACTTCTTCTTCAACACTTTTTTTATCGAGTGGACCCTCTTCTTGTAATAATAGCTCCATAACGGCCAATGGTGTTTTCATCTGATGAACCCACTGATTCATAAACTGTAAATGTCTATTTTGCTTAGCATATAACTCTTGCGCCTCCAACTGGTAGATACGATAGAGTTCATGCATATAAAGCTCCACTTGCATATGCTCTGGTGTTTTCGCATTATTTTGTAATGCATCATCCATTGTTTTGGGCATCTGTATAACTTTTTGATAATAGCTTTGTCGCATAACATAACGAGATGCTAAAAATGTACAGGTTAAAACGATTGAAATAATAATAGAATAGATTGCTGTATCTACATTGCGAAAGCCGTCTAGCCAATAGAGTAATAAAATGAAGGCGACAATAAATACTTCAAAAAGTACGAAGCCCGCATGGTCACGAGCAAATAGTTTAACGCCCTGCATATTAGGCCTCCTCCGCACTTAGTACGAAACGATAGCCTGCTCCACGGACAGTTTCAATCGTCGACTTAATATGATAATCTGCCAGTTTTTTTCGCACGCGTGTCATATTAACATTCAATGTATTTTCATCGACAAAAGCTTGGTCATCCCATAGCTCTTCCAATAATTTTTCGCGTGATACAACACGTGGTGCTTCACCCATCAATAATTCTAAAATAACACATTCTTTTTTTTGCAATGGAATTTCATCCTCTTTTGTATGCAGTTCCATACGTTCTAAAAATAAATGTAATTGACCAATTTTAATGATTCTTTCCTCTTGTTTTGCTGCATATTCACCATAGGATCTTCGTAAATGACTTTTGATTTTTGCGAGAACAATCTCATAATGGAACGGTTTTGTTATAAAGTCATCCCCACCATTTTCAAGTGCAAAAATTTGATCCATTTCTCCTGAACGGGCTGAAATATAAATAATTGGTACCGTCGTAAATTGACGGAGCTGACGGCACCAATAATAGCCATCGTAAGAAGGGAGGTTTATATCGAGCAATACGAGATGTGGATCGAATGCGTTGAATTCTTCAACAATTTTATCAAATGCTTCAACAGTTGCTACTTCATAATGATATTTACGTAAAGTTTGCGCTAACATTGAAGCGATTTTTAAATCATCTTCAACGATTAAAATACGATGCTTCTCCATGTTCGTCCCTCCTCTATATAATGCTTTAATTCTTTTAATACATTAATTGAACAAATTCGTCAGTTGTTACTCCACCAAAATATTTTGGTATATCAACTGTTTCTAAAGCTGCATGAATAGCTGACGCTTCGTAACGTACGCCCTTTAATGCCTGTTCAACGTCTACCATATCACCGACACCAAAGAAATCACCAAAGATATGAAGATCTTCAATCAATCCTTTTTTCACTTCTAAGCGCAAATCAATCAATCCAGAAGCGAATTTTTTAGAGCGTTGCGTATTGAATTTTGGCGATTTACCATAATTCCATTCCCATGTTTGATAGCGTTCTTCAGATAATTTATGAATCGCTTCCCAATCGGCTTCAGTTAATTCATAATATTTAATGTTTTCTTCTCCACCAAAGATTGAATGTAAGATTGCTAGGCGGAAATCTTCAATCGTAATCGTTTTATCCTCTAAATGTTCAATAATATTCGTCACACGTGAACGTACTGACTTGATTCCCTTGGACTCCATTTTTTCTTTTTTCGGGCGTAGTGCGTTCACAACCTCATTAATATCTGCATTAAACATTAATGTACCATGGCTAAACATTCTGCCCTTTGTCGAGAACATGGCATTACCTGATATTTTTTTACCATCGGCTAAAATATCATTACGACCTGACAACTCCGAATTGATTCCCATATTTTTCATCGCATCAACAACTGGCTGCGTAAATTTTTTAAAGTTTTGGAAATTGTCGCCCTCATCCTTCGTTAAAAAGCTGAAATTCAAGTTTCCTAAATCATGATAGACTGCGCCACCACCAGAAAGTCTACGAACTACAATAATACCATTGTTGTCTACATATTCCGTATTAATCTCTTCCACTGTATTTTGATTGCGCCCAATTATTATTGATGGTTTGTTTATGTAGAAAAGTAGTAACCCTTCTTCAACATCTAAATTTGTTAACGCATATTCCTCAATTGCTAAATTTATTCTTGGATCTGTAATCCCTTTATTATCAATGAATAACATCTGTTTTCCAGCCCCTTTTCATTACTTTCACTACTATTTTACTTTATTTTTTCACTTTTGTGTTGACATTTAATCTTGTGTTATAATACAATACATATTAACAAATCAGTAATATAACAGATTGCTTAGGAGGCGAATTCGAATGTTAGAAAACGTTGTAGAATTTTTCAAGAACCTACCGGACAAAAACTGTGCTACTTGTGGTGAAAAAATCGAAGAACAAAGCGAGTGTTATTCTAATACTTGCGACCATTGTGAATCACTTTAAGCAAACTGTTATACAACTGGGCTAGGAATTCCCCAAAAATATTCCTAGCTACACGCTCATTCTACATTTCTATCTGAACCATAGAATATGAGCCTATAATTAATTTGCTTACTTCTGTATTATTCGCGAAACGAAAATACACTCATAAGCGCCAGACTCTGAACCAGTCTAGGCGCTTTTTTCTATTGAGACAACTGAAAATCAGTTTCTGTATCAAATAGTGCGGTGGCGTGATGTGATTCTGTCACATCCTGCCATTTTTTATGCGTTCATTTCATACGAAAGGGATTCTCTCGTCTACATCTACATGCATTTCGTTTTCATACGTAAATGTCACGCGCCAGCGTCTTCTAAAGAATTAAAAAACAGCATATAGAAAAAACTGACCATACTCACTTGACGACTATTTTAGCACGCACAACCCTAATAGTGAAAAACACGCTCTACGGTGTTAAGCCACCGAATAGCGTGTTTTTAAATAGCTCTGCTATAGTAAGTTCATCCAGTTCTTCAGCATGTGTGTGAGGCCATTCTACGACGAATGCTAAATATGCTTTAAATAATAAATAGGCGACATGTTCTGAATTGCATGGTTTAATTTCATTTTTATTAATCGCAATTTCAATTTTACTTGCGATAAAAGTGATAATTTCATGTTCAATTTTGATGAGTACATTCTCAACCTGAGGTGTGCGAAGTGCGTTTTCTTCTTCGACAAGTTTCGCATACAGTTTATGCACCTCTCTAAATTCCAATAGATTCATCAAAATTTTATGGGCATTATCCAAAAAACTTGCCGATGAATCGATCGATTGCTCTGCTTGTTTTTTCATATCACCAATCATTGTCATGACGATTTCTTGAAATAGTATATCCTTATTTTGAAAAAATGTATAAATTGTACCTTTACCAACATTCGCCATTTTAGCTACTTGCTCCATCGTTGTCGCCTTATAGCCAAAAAGTGTGAATGATTGATTGGCAGCTACTAATATTTCATGTCTGCGATCCATCCAGTCGTCCTCCTAAAAAAGATGACTAAAAAATAATTTTAGTCATCTCTTCTTTAGTTTAAACTGAATAGTAGTATTTTTCAAGCTTCTACTTTAGTCCTTTTTTACTTTTGCCATATTCGGTTTACCAATGATGAATTTTTGCTTTGGCATCACATGTAAGCCACTTGCTTCAGTATGTGCAAAGGCATAATAAACGGCGTTATTCTTCACTTTTACGGTTGCTTCATAGACACCGTCCCCCCTATGTGTACCACTAATCATTTGACTTTTTTTTCGGTCACCAGATTGCCATACTTCAAAATCCATCATCGCCGCATCATCAATATTATTCTTTCCCTGCGTTACTTTAACTGACAATTGCAGCGTGGTTGTCGCTTTGACATTTTCAGCAGTCAAAAACACCACCTTTACTTCTTGCAAAGGCTTATTTGCATTAGCGTTTTCAGCTTTTCCACACCCTGTTGCAAACAGCATCAGCACTATCACCATACTAGAAAAAAGCCACTTTTTCATCACTCAATCTCCTCTACTATTGGAAAATATAATGTAATGGTCGTACCTAGATTTAGTTCACTGTCAATTGTCCAACGTCCATCATGTGCTTGAACGAGTTGCGCTACGATTGATAAGCCCAAACCGCTACCACCATCAGCCCGACTTCTCGCCTTGTTAACACGGTAAAATCGTTCCGTTACTTTAGGCAAATCCTCTGATGGAATACCGATTCCATGATCGACTATTTGCACCACTACCTCCTCACCGTGTATCGAACTGCTCACATCAATCACGGTGCCTTCGTCTGAGTAACGCAATGCATTTTCTAGTAGATTGATCATAATTTGTTTCATTTTTAATTCATCTGCCATAATGACTGCTTCATCATCGAGATGCAACTGAATCGATATTTCTGCTTCAGTGGCTCTTTGGCTGAGCATAACCACCACTTCACGTATTGTTTCTGATAGCGGTAACGGATAGAGTTTAAGTACACCTTGCGGCCCTGCTGGCCGAGATAGTTGCATCAGCTCATTCGTTAGTTTTTCCATTCTTGCCGCTTCTCGTACGATTAATGCCAACTTTTCTGGTTGCTCCTCTTCTTTAATAATACCTGACAATATCGCTTCACTATACCCTTTAATATAACTAATTGGTGTGCGAAGTTCATGCGATACATTTTCTAAAAATTGCTTCTGACGCTGGTCTTCGTCTTCAATTGCTTGGGCCATTTCATTGAATGTTGTGGCAAGCTGACCTATTTCATCTTTCGATTTAATATCAACACGTGTAGCATACTGCCCTGCTGCCATATCCATCGCCGCAGCTTTCAATTGTTTTAATGGCTTCAATAATAGAGCGATTGCTTTGAAAATAACAAAACCAATCAAAATGAGAAAAATAAGAGCTGCTACAATCATCATGACTACATCTTTGGAGGCTAACTCTGTAATTTTTTCCAATGGAAAATATAAATAGAGTATACCTTCTAAACGTTGTTCATCGACTAATGGAATAACGACGGAAATAACTTGACGATCAAAGCGACTTTCATAGCCTTTTTTTGCTAACACTTCACCTTTTATAAGTGATTGCCTCTCCTCTGGACCAATCAATGTATCATAGTCGATATCAAAAGGAACGCATGCACTAAGTTCTCGTGGATTACGTACAGCAAAAACATTGCTGTTCGAATACATGTTATAGCGATCAATATCATTGACGAATCCGTCAGTAACTTTGCCCCCTTTATACATTTGCGCAAGTTTACTACCTACTTCAATCATCGAATCTTCCGTATCTTTCACATAGAGGTTTTCATATAAATAATTTGTCATACTATACATAAATAAGATCGTAACAGCCATTGTCGCTAAAACAAAAATCCAAATTTTTGCAGATAGCTTTGTCATTGACTCTCCTCAAAGCGATAGCCTATACCCCAAACGGTTTGAATTGTTTTACTACCATTTTTACCGAGTTTTAATCGTAATGTTTTAATATGCGTGTCAACTGTTCTCGTACCGCCTGCATAATCTAGTGACCAAATTTTTTCAAGTAAAAGTTCCCTTGTAAAAACAATATTCGGTTGTTTCATAAAGAGATGTAAAAGGTCAAATTCTTTTAATGTTAAAGGAATTTCTTGTTGATCGACAGCAACTCTTCTCGCAACTTCATCCAGTGTTATTTTACCGCGTGTAATAATCTGTGGGGGGTGAATCCCTTCGTTTTTATGGAATCTGCGCAGTACAGCTTGAATTCTTGCTACCAGTTCTGCTGCACTAAATGGCTTGACGATATAATCATCGCCACCAATTACAAGTCCATGCACCTTGTCGTCATTCGCATCTTTGGCTGTTAAAAAAATAATCGGTATATCAGAAGTTTGTCGTATTTTTTCACATACAGCAAAGCCATCTTCCCCCGGCATCATAACATCCAATAAAATAAGATCAATTTGATGCTGATGTAATTTCTTATACGCCTCTTCACCAGTCGCTGCTTGTATGACTGTCATACCCTCTTGGCGCAACATAAGTGCGATTAAATCACGCATCTCTTTTTCATCATCTACAGCTAAAACATGCATCATTGCTCACCCTCTCTCACCAATAAATTAAATGGACCTTTTCCGACCTTTGTTTTACGTATGATCTTATGATTTTTAATCCAATACAAAGTACGATCGTCATATCCTGCAAGTACAATATGCTGTTGGAAAGCAGCGATTGTAAATGGGTTGGAGCCAATTTCTTTTTGCCAAATAATTTCATGGGCATCATTTAATTCATATAACATATTTTCACCATGACTTAAAACAAATTCACTGCCATTTGTTGATGCGAAGGCAATAGGCATCATTGGTAAATCAAGCATACCTTCGATTTTACCCGTCTTGCTATTCATACGCCTCACTTGTGAATTCGGTTTCTCTCCTGCTCCATGTCCACCAATCCACAGTTCACCATCAACAAAATCAATACCATGTGATGACTTTGGTATGGCATATGTTTTTTCTTCCTTCAAACTGGCACTATTTAATACCGACATATAATTATCTTTAAAATTAATGACAAATAAATGCGTATCTTTTACATACATAGCCATCGGATAATTACCAAGTACTACTTGTTGTTTTTCTTGTCCATCGATTTGGTATGATGTTACCGTATTATTGTCGCCATTCGTTATATAAAAGTCCGTTGTTTCTTTATTATAATAAGCATTTGTAGCACCGCGTTTCACATCTATTTTCATAAGCTGTTTGCCGCTACTTAGGCGCACTAAGTCAGCATGTTCCATTTGATTGCCATAAAGCAAAATAGCATCGTCACCAATTAAAGTGGCACCCGTATAAGGTTCTTCAAGTGACCAACTTGCCAGGACATTACCTGCTGTATTGATGAAATCTATGGATGGTTGCAATATATTTACAGAAGCAATAAAATCCTCATTTTTCGTTATTTTTTCATAACTTGTATGATCACATGCTGCCAATATACATACGCAACACAACAAGCCAACTAGGGTTATTTTTTTCATAGCTGCCTCCTTTATTATAGTTTAATGGGCAATTGTGAAAAAACAATGAAATCCCTTATATTGTCATTTATTTTTCATTACTATAAGTCGAATATATAGGAAACCTATGAAAAAAACCAATTAGGAGAAAGAAAACTCTCTCATAATTGGTTTTGATATAGCTCATGTAATAATTCATCCGCACTATCATTGGCTTGCGTCACACATTTTGATAAACTAATGCCCTCATAGGAATTACCTGCCAAACGGATTGTTGGGTAGGCTATAGCTAATTTCTGCTTTGCTAGTTTTACTTTATCTGTATGACCAATAGTATACTGTGGCATCGAATGCTTCCACCTTGTAACAATTGTTTTTTGTGGTTGCCCTGTCAAACCAACTAAAAGTTGTAGGTCTTGCAACACAAGTTTTTCAATTTCCTTATCGGATAAATCAACGATTGCTTCATCGCCTAATTTACCAATATATGCTCGAATGAGTAATTTATCTTTCGGAGCAATATTCGACCAAATTCGACTTGATAATGTTGCAGAAGTTATTGACACATCGCTATTTCGAGACACGAATATATCCGTCCCCTTAAAGCTTTTCGGCAACTGACTTAAATCAAAAGACATAGAAACGGTCGCAACAGAGTTCAAAGGTATATCATTTAAGCTAGCTAAAAGCTCAGATTCTTTAATCAATTGTTGTGCAACTGTGTGGGGTGTAGCAATGATGACACCATCTATTTTAATACTTGTATCATTATTGAGTGACAGCATAAGTTGATCGCCTAATTTTTTAATGGCCGTTACACGTACGCCTTTAACTAATTTCACATCTGTTAATTGCTTCACGAGTTCATCAACCAAGGTGCTCAATCCCCCTAAGAATGTGCTCCTTTGTCTTTTGAACTGCATATTATCAGATTGCTGTGTGTAGGTTCTTACGCCTTGAATGAGGCTTTTACTCACTTCCTCATTTTGCAAAAAGGGGAGTGTAGCTTTGTAACTTAGTTCATCAATATCACCATTAAAGACGCCAGATAACAAAGGTTCAACAATATTATCAACTACTTCTTCTCCAAAGCGTTTGCGCATTAATTTACCTAAGGACTGGTCTACATCTACCTTTTTTTGTGGGCGTAAGAAATCGAGTGTAGCTCGAGCTTTACCACTCCACGACACCAAATCGGATGTCATAAATGGCTTCATCTGCGTTGGAACGCCGAATACAACGCCCTTTGGTACTGCATAAAGATCTTCATTGACTGCAACATAGCCGTCTTCTCTAATACTATGCACAAGCTGGTCTGAGATACCAAGAGAGCTCGCTAACTCCTCGATAATGCCGAGCCGATCGACAAATGATTCTGGACCTTTTTCGAAAACAATATTATCCGTTAAAACAGTATGAATCTTTCCACCAAAACGATGAAAAGATTCAATTAATACTATTTCTATTGGAAGTTGTTGTTCACGTGCTTGTTGCTGCAGTCTATAAGCTGCCGCTAAACCCGTAATTCCTCCGCCGATGATTGCAACCCTACGTAGTTGTTTTGTCACTTCAATCATCACTTTCTATTTATACTTTCACCAATGATTTAGTTACGGCATCAACTAGTGCACCGATAAATAATGGATTGGCATTTGGCATTTTTGGACGGCGGTAATTTGCACCAATCGTGTCACAAACAACTTTACATTCATAGTCATTGTCATATAGAACTTCTAAATGCTCTGCTACAAAACCGACTGGCGTATAAACAAATGAACGATATCCCTTGTTGTCATATAAATCCTTTGTTAAATCTTGTACATCTGGCCCTAACCATGGGTCATTTGTTTGTCCAGCTGATTGCCAACCAAACTCAATATTTTTCACGCCAGTACGTTGTTGTAATAAATCCTTCGTCTCGAATAATTGGTCGCGGTATGGGTCACCCATTGCAATAATTTTTTCAGGTAAAGAATGTGCACAAACGATTAAGCATGCTGTTTCTTTTTCTTCTTCAGACATCTCTGCAAATGCTTCATTGATTTTTTCAGTCCAATATTGTAGGAATTTTTCTTCTTTATACCAACTATCAATTGTTGTGATGTTTAAATCGCTCTTTAACTCTTTCGCTTTTTCAATGGCACGATTATGATATGCCTTTGTAGAGAAAGAAGAAAAATGAGGGGCTAATACGATTGAGACCGCTTCAGTGATCCCATCATTCACCATACTTTCAACTGCATCTTCTACGAATGGTGCAATATGTTTTAAACCAATATATAACTTGTATTCATACATGTCTTGAGAAGCATTTAATGCTGCTTCTAATGCCTCTGCCTGTTCGATTGTTGTTTTAGCTAAAGGAGACAATCCACCGATTGCTTGATAGCGTCCTCGTAAATCTTCAATCTGCTCGTCAGATGGTTTTCGACCGCGACGAATATGCGTATAATATGGTATTAAATCTTCTTCTTTTTGTGGTGTACCGTATGCCATCACTAATAGCCCAATTTGTTTTTTCATGATTGTCACCTCTATTATTTTTTATGAATGCAATTTCATTTTCATAGAACTATATTCATGCACAAAAGCAGTTAATCTTGTCAGTACTGCTGGATCAACTGACGGGAAAACGCCGTGACCTAAGTTGAAAATATGACCCGGAATTTCTAAACCTTGGTCAATAATATCTTTCGTACGTGCCTCGATTACTGCCCAATCAGCTAATAATAACGTCGGGTCTAGATTTCCTTGAACAGGTTTCGTAACCCCCAGATTGCGCGCTTGCTTGATCGGTAAACGCCAGTCAAGACCAACAACATCAACAGGTAACTCATGCCAGTCCATCACTAAATGGCTCGCACCAACACCAAAGATAATCGATGGCGTATTCATTGCTTTCAATTCAGTGAAAATCCTTGTCATTACAGGCTTGATGAAAATTTGATAATCTTCATGATTCAGTGCACCCACCCAAGAATCGAATAGTTGGTAAGCTGTTGCACCCGCTTTAATTTGTGCTTTTAAATCTACGATAATCATATCGCCTAGCTTATTCATCAATTTGAACCAAGCTTGAGGCTCCGATACCATAAATGATTTTGTTTTCGCATAGTTTTTGGAAGGACCGCCCTCAATCATATAACTAGCAAGCGTAAATGGTGCACCTGCAAATGCGATTAACGGTACATTTAGCTGTTCCTTTGTTAATAGTTTAATCGTATCTAACACGAAAGGCACATGCTCTTCCGGGTTGAAAATTTGAAGTTGATCTACATCTTTTTCACTTCGAATAGGGTTGGAAATAACCGGACCAATGCCCGCCTCAATTTTCACGTCTACTCCCATACCTGGTAATGGTGTCACGATATCCTTGTATAATATTGCAGCATCTACGCCATAATTATCTACAGGTAATTTCGTCACATAGGCACATAGTTCCGGTTGATGTGTAATTTCTTCTAATGAGTATTTCTCTTTAATTTTTCTATATTCTGGTTGAGAACGTCCTGCCTGTCTCATATACCATACTGGTGTGTGCTCGGTTTTTTCGCCTTTAGCAGCACGTAAAAGTGTATCATTAAATTTAGTCAATTTGTCTAAACCTACCCTTCCTTCAATACATTATATAAGCTTTTCACCTAATTATTTTTGCTAAAAAAAGAATAGCTAATCAGTTCTGTATGCATATCCATTTTTACTATAGACTTTTAAGTAGTTAAAGTATAGTTTCTAAACTGCTTTTATTGTTTTTTCTTATTAATATTGTCCGATTTTTGACAACCTTACTTCAATCAATTGTCGTTGCCATATAAAGTCACATGCCGTTTTATATAAGCTCAATCGAAGAAACGAATACTCGTCATTTTTAAAAGATTAATCAAGTAGATGAGTCTAGGTTAAAGGTCATTTACTGAAAAAATCGTTAGAACAGTCTATACTAGTTATACAGATTGATTTAAATAGGAGGTAATTCGGAATGTTTCTTTACTTAACTGCTGGTACATCTGATTTCATGGAAATGCTTCAGAAAAAATATGACAAGGAAAATATGATTGTATTATATAGTGGGGACCAATCCTTACTCATGCATCATACTGATGGTAAAACGAAATTTGCTACGCCCCACTCATTTAGCATTGTCGATTCAAAAGGTGAATTTACCGATCGTGGCTTCTTCACGGTAACATACGTCGACATTTTTGATGACCGTGCTGCAATATTTGAAGAACGTCTAAAATCAAAAGACTTTGGTTTTTTAAAAGAACCCGGCTTTATTGCTTACAAACTACTAAAACCAATTAAAGCTACTACATTTGCCATTATTATACAATGGTCGGGTCCAGATTCTTATTATGCTTGGAAAATGTCCGATGCCTATAAGCATGATTTTGACTTCATGCCAGAGAATATCGCGGTTGACCATCTCCCAACAACCTTGTCAGTCGCGCCGTATACCAAAGAATATATGACTACCCCATCGGATAACGATGATACAGAGAAAAACTAATTATGCTCAATTCAAGAAGGGACGTCTCATAAAATGAAGTTATACCATATTTGGACTACACTAGAAAATCGATTAGAGGATATGGTCGATATTCGACGCTATCTCCATATGTATCCGGAAGTATCTTATCATGAATTTGAAACAGCAAACTATATCGCAAACTATTATGATCAACTCGGTATTTCATATAAACGAGATTTTGGTGGCAACGGCATCGTCGCAACTGTCACTGGTACTTTACCAGGTAAAACAGTCGCTTTACGCGCTGACTTCGATGCTCTACCAATCCAAGAAGAGACAGGCTTACCCTATGCTTCAACAGTTGCTGGTGTTAGCCACGCCTGTGGGCATGATGGACATACAGCTGTATTGCTAACAATTGCCAAAACGATTAATGAACATCGCGAAGAACTTGCTGGAACTTTTGTTTTCATCCACCAACATGCTGAAGAAATTACGCCCGGTGGTGCAAAATCGATGGTGGAAGCTGGTTGCCTAGATGGCGTAGATGGTGTTTTTGGCACGCATTTATGGTCATCAATGCCAAGCGGTACAGTGAATACTTGCCCAGGACCCATGATGGCTGGAGCAGATCGTTTCGAAATTAAAATTATAGGGGCTGGAGGGCATGGCGCAATGCCACATACGACAGTTGATGCTGTAACTTTAGGGGCTCAAATTGTTTCAACTTTACAGCAAGTTGTCGCACGCCGAATTAATCCAACATCTCCAGTTGTTTTAACAGTCGGTTCCTTCCATGCAGGACATGCTTTTAATATTATTGCCGGTACCGCTGAAATGACTGGTACTGTTCGTACTTTTGATATTGATGTACGAGAAGAAGTAATCGTGGAAATGGAACGGATCATCAAAGGTCTTTGTGATGCTGCCGGTGCAACATACGAGTTTGTTTATACTCGTGGTCATCCGCCTGTAATCAATAATGTCGAACTAAGTCGCTTCATCGATGAAGTGGTAGAAGATATTCCACAGATTGCAACACCAAGTCATATGGCCCCAACCATGGTTGGGGAAGATTTCTCTTACTATTTAAATGCTAAACCAGGAGCATTTTTCTTCACGGGTGCCATGCTCACAGAAGCTGTTGCCTATCCACATCATCACCCTAAATTTAATTTTGACGAAACAGCTATGGTTACCGCTGCTAAAACACTTGCCACAGTAGCCATTCGCTTCAATGACGAAAACTAAAGAGCCTTGACAAGGCAAAGAGGCTACCCATCATACTCGGGTAGCCTCTTTCATGTTTTTATTTATATGATTGTACGATATCGCTAATAATTTCGTATGAACGATGGCGTTTTTCTTGATCATAAATATGTGACGTAATCATCACTTCATCTACTTTTGTCATATCGACAAAGGCTTGTAGTTGTTGTTCAACTTTTTGACGATTTCCTACTAATGTAAATCGTAACATATCCATTACAGCATTGCGTTGCTCCATTGTCCAAATTTCCTTCATCGACTCCACTGGTACTTGTAATTTTTTAGAGTCACCTGTAATAACACCTAAGAAATATTGATGCAAACTCGTAAGTAATTTACGCGCATCCGCCTCATCGTCAGCAGCGATGCCATTGACGCAAGCAATCGTATACGGTTCGCTTAAATAGCGTGATGGTATAAAATTTTTGCGATATAAATTCAAAGCTTGTTCTAAGTGCCCTGATGCAAAATGACTGGCAAAGGCATATGGTAAGCCCATTTTAGCTGCTAATTCAGCACTATACAAACTTGAGCCAAGTAAATAAATGGGTACATTTGTATTTTCCCCTGGGTAAGCATGTACTTGCGTATCATTGTCATCACCTAAGTATAATAATAATTCTTCAATTGTACTTGGAAAATCATTTGGTGCACTATATGGATCTCTACCTAATGCGCGTGATGTAATGCCATCAGTTCCTGGTGCTCGACCAATCCCTAAATCAATGCGATCTTCATACATTGTCGCCAAGGTACCAAATTGTTCTGCAATAACAAGTGGACGATGATTCGGGAGCATAATACCACCAGAACCTACACGAATAGTTTTTGTATTTTCGGCCAATTTTCCGATTAACACCGCTGTTGCTGAACTAACAATTTTACTACTATTATGATGCTCTGCAACCCAAAAACGTTCGTATCCTAGTTCTTCTGTTTTTTGTGCTAATGCTACACTATTTAAAATGGCTTCTTTATTGCTAGAGCCTTCATTTACTGAAACTAAATCTAATACGGATAATTTAATATTTTTTAATGTCATAAGTATCGCCTCTTTCTATAGTTGTAACAGTAACAAATACAATCGAAAAAAGCACCAAATCAGCTTATGATTTGGTGCTTTTTGTGTTTATTTTGACAAACGAAGTGTCAATTCACCCACGACAAGAACAATTATACCCTGTATATAGAAATAAGGTGTGCCAATGCCCGCAAGTAACACGATTACGGCTTGGACTATAATCGAATAGCGTGCGATACGAATAGCAGCTTGTTGTCTTGCATCTCCTTTTAATGGATAAAGCATACTCATTGAGAATTCGGCCGATTTTCCAAGTGTTTGTTTCAGCTGAATTGCTGTTGCAAAAGCGAGTGCTGTCACAACAATACCAATAATAATTGGTATATTAGCAAATGCTGCGACAAGTGCCGAAATCACGGTGAGGCGTAACCAAAGGAAAAAATTATCATCCGTTCGGATCAAACTACGCAACAAGTAATAATCAAAGGTTTTCTCCTTTGTTTTTGGAATCATATTAACGATGAAATCCAGATATCTACGGCGTTTAATACTACCGCTAACTGCTGGTACATCCGTGAAATAATTTGCAAAGCGATAAATGCCCATCATACGATTTTCCTCGAGCTGTACAAAATGTTCATATGGAAATGGTTTTTCCAATGTACGTTTTTTACAGACGATTGGATAGATTGCTAAAATGATAATAAGCACGAGTGCTATCATACTTTCATGATGCAATAAACTATAAATGAACAATGCTGATAACACCGCTCTGGCAAAACGATCCAACCAAATGTAGCGCCCTTCTAATGCCCAACGGAACATGAACTCCACGTGAACATTCCACCACTTTAATAAAATTGTGAAGGCTAAGCCAATGGCGATACCAGACGCTGGTAATTCGCCTACTTGACGTAACATTGGCCACATAACGACATAAATCACACCCGCTACGGCAACCTGACTCATCAATGAATAGTTTAAAGCTTTATTAAAGTATGTTGACATTTTTGTTTCTAATGGCAATAAATAAACTTCATCCGGTTTTTTTATGAGTGTTACTGGTTTACTAAATGCAAGGACGAGCCCCATGACAACCGCAGTTACCCAAATAGCAGGGAAATCATGCGAAGCTTCCTTCAACCAATTGCTATACTTATAGCCACCTGCACCTAGTAAAAAGACGATGACCAATGCCATATGCCCGGTGAAAATGTATTTCATATACTTTTGTAGTTCAGAAATATAATGATTAAAACGTTTACGCCAAACGTCATTCAAGTTATTCATGTTCTTCTTCCTTTGTCATGGCAATATATAAATCGTCCAATGTAGCTTCTGGCATATTGAATGCTTGGCGTAAATCATCCATAGTACCAAATGCACGAACTTTACCGTTATGGAGCAATAGTATTTTGTCACAATGTTTTTCTGCAGTTGCAAGAACATGGGTCGACATTAAAATAGCGGAACCTTTTTTCTTTTGTTCATCCATTTGCTCAAGCAATACAGAAATAGCTAAAGGATCTAAACCAAGAAACGGCTCATCAATAATATAAAGTGATGGTTTAACTAAAAAAGCACACATAACCATTACCTTTTGACGCATCCCTTTTGAAAAATGTGACGGGAACCAATTCAATCGTTTTTCCATGCGGAATTCTTCAAGTAATGGTTGCACACGTGCACGCATTGTCGGTAATTCGATACCGAACGCCATTGCAGTTAGTTCCAAATGTTCCTTTAATGTTAGCTCATCATACAACACAGGTGTTTCAGGAATATATGAAAATGATGTACGATACATATCCATATCTTCTTTCATCGTTTTACCATTTATTTTGATGATGCCTTCTTGTGGTTGCATCATGCCAATAATATGTTTGATTGCTGTACTTTTCCCCGCACCATTTAAGCCCACTAAACCAACTAGCTCTCCTGCTTCTAACTTAAAATTCAAATTGTGAATAACAGGTTTTCTTGTGTAGCCACCTGTTACATTTGTTACTTCTAATATTGTCATGTTGTTCACTCCATTCTCAGGCTAAATTCCCCTGACATTACTTCAGACTTTATCTTACATACAGTTTATCAAAATTTTTAAAATATAGCTGTTATCATATGGTAAAATTATAGGTAAATATAAGAAAGGTGTGTGAATACAATGTCAGATTGTCTATTTTGTAAAATCATCGCTGGTGATATCCCCAGTAAAAAAGTATATGAGGATGATTTCGTTTTCGCATTTATGGATGTTAGTCCGCTCTCAAAAGGACATACTTTACTAATTCCAAAAGAGCATGTTGCCAATGTTTTTGATCTGTCTTCTGAAACGGCTGCACAATTATTTTCCGTTGCACCGCAAATTGCTAATGCCATCAATGATGCATTTGAGCCTGCAGGTATGAACTTGTTAAATAATAATGGTACAGCGGCTAACCAGAGTGTTTTCCACTTCCATTTACATTTCATTCCACGCTATGATGAAACAGATGGATATCGTCCAATTTGGAATACAAAACAAGATGAATTTACGTCACCCGTCTTAGATGAGCTTTCGGCTAAGATTATTGCGCAACTCAATAAATAAATGCTATTAATAGGAAGAAAGTGTGGCACTCTTGCTTTTCATCTAGTAGCAAGCTACAATTACTCATAAGTTTCGCTAGTGCTCAAGAGGAGACACCAGGAGACAATACAGCAGAGCTGAGGAGAGTTTAGAAATGAAAACGAAAAATTTAGTTTTAATGGCGTTGTTAGTCGCAGTAGGTGCAACATTGTATTTAGTGATTCCACCAATCAATGGTGGGATGAAAATCGATTTCATGCTTACTATGATGTTTATCGGTATTATCTTATTCCCTAATACACGAGATGTATTTTTATTGGCCGTAACGACAGGTATTTTATCTGGCCTATTCTCTACATTCCCAGGTGGATTTGTTCCAAACGTAATTGATAAGTTTGTGACGGCTTATATCGTCTTACTCCTAATCAATTTATTGAAGTCTCATAAAACTTCGCTTATACCAACTACGATTATTGTTGGTATTGGTACAACCATTTCCGGTTCTGTATTTTTAGGTGCAGCAATTATCGTCGCAGGCGCAAACATCCCGTTCTCATTGTTGTTCGTCACTGTTGTACTACCAGCAATTATCATTAATAGCGTAGCTTTTGTAATCATCTACCCGATTATTACAAAACTCGTAGCACGTTCTAAATTTGACACTTCGTTGTCACATGCCTAAAAAATAAAAGCCCTCCATTGAATGGTAGGGCTTTTATTTTACTCGAATCATGTTTTAATATAATAAAAGAAGGAAATATTACATAAGAAAGGAGAAGTGAACAAAATGAATGCGAAAACATTTATCATCGGTCTAGGTACTGGTTTAATCGCTGGTACTGCTGCAGTTTTATTCACAACCCCACAATCTGGAAAAGAGCTTCAACAAACGATTAAAGATCGTAAAATATCCGCAAATGAAGTGAAGGATGAATTTAAAGGACGTCTTCAGTCCATTAAAGATTCCATCGATATGATTAAGAATGAAGCAAAGACAACCTTACCAAGCACAATGGCAGCACTCAAAGAATCTGTGGCTACTTTCCAAGAGGAGACAGCACCAAACCAAGAACGTCTAAAACTACATTTAGAAGAATTACAGAAGGCGGCAAATGATATTTCTGTAGAAATTGATACACTTAAAAAACGTCAAACAAAAGAGTAATATTGTTTTTCCGCTATAAAATTTAACGATTTCCAACAATATTTTAAAAATTCTATCATTTCAATCATTTCTCATTGTATATTTTTGGGAAATAATGATATAATGAAAAAAAATGCGAAAGTGGTGGTAGCATGTCTGAAGATTTATATTCAATGAAAGAGGCAATGATATATTCACAGCGTATTGCACATTTATCTAAAGCTCTATGGAAAGCGGTAGAAAAAGACTGGCAAGCCTGGATCAAGCCTTATGACTTAAATATTAATGAACACCATGTCCTTAGCATTGCCTCGAATTTAAAAGGCGCATCAATTTCGGATATTGCAAAATTCGGTGTAATGCATGTCTCAACAGCATTTAACTTTTCAAAAAATCTTGAAGAACGTGGACTATTATCATTCTCTAAGCGCAACGACGACAAACGAAATACATACGTGGAGATTACTGAAAAAGGTCATCTATTATTGAAGGACCTTAATGACAGTTATGAAAAGTCTAATCACACTGTGGTCGAAGGGTCTCTTCCGCTTAAAGAAATGTACGGTAAGTTTCCACAATTTTTAGAATTACTTGCAGTAATTCGCAATATTTATGGCGATGATTTTATGGATATTTTCGAAGAATCATTCCGAAATATGGAAAAACAACTCTAATTTTTCACTTGGGCGCTACTTTCTTTTACTGGAAGTAGTGCTTTATTTATAAGTAATGAAAGCGTTATCTAAAAAAAATATAAAATAATTAGCTTGCTTTTGTTTTGAAAAAGCCTTATGTTATGTATCGACGATTTTATTAACGATTGGAGATGCTTAATTTGCATTGTTGGAAAACCATTAATGTACAGAAACTTTACGGACATGACCGTATATTTTTACTGTCGATGATTGTGGTCTTTGCTGTTTTCTCATTTTTCTATATTGCGATTAATGTTTTTATAAATGGGCCGATTTCAGATTCAATGTTTCCTTTGTTTCTTGTACTCTTTTTAATGACGTATCCAATGCATAAATTATTGCATTTCTTACCAGTTGCTCGATTCAAAAAACATTTACGCTATGACTTAATTTTTAGATTTGGCTTGATCCCTACTTTAAATATGCGCATTCACGAGCCGATTGTAAAATCGCGCTATATGCTGTCTTTAATGATGCCGTTCATCGTTATTAACAGCGCATTCATCGTATGTGCAATGACAATGCCGACGTATCGTCATTATTTCACTATTCTATTAGCGTATCATAGTGGCCTTTGTCTCATCGACTTATTGTATGTGAAGCATCTACTAAAAACACCCAAAAAAGCATTAATAGAAGAAACAGCAAAAGGCTTCGAAGTATTAATTCCTGTTTCAAACGGCAGATGATACTTGTCAGATAAAGCTACTATTTGATATGCTTGTCTTTGAATGATAGGAAGGAGGAACAGACTTGGTTATTGCACTAATCATCCTGTTTGCATTTTTTTACTTATTCCAGATCAATCGCATGACAGAGGCTTTATGCGAGCGTAAGGAAATTCCCGTAGAAAAGCAACCGAAGATTTTCCGTACGATTAATATTTTGATTACTATTTTATTATTAACTTTCTATCTAGAAATACTTTATACCGTCTGACCTATTTCTAACTAACTTGAAATAACTGTTTTATGAAATAGATGGAACTAGTCAGTAGCAATTTCACAAAATTGTTATTGGCTAGTTCCTTTATTTTACTGTAAACGCTTATCCACTCTTTTTTTTAGTAAATAATGCTATACTATATTAAAAATTGACATAATTTGAAAAATTCTGTTACTGTATATACGCAACCTTTTTATTTTTTTATCGTTGTATGGTATAGTTACAAAGCAATAGACTTAGATAGAATTAAGTTGGGAGAGAAATATAAAATGAAAAAAACTGTATTATCATTAACACTTGCAGCATCGGTACTTGGCTTAGCTGCTTGTGGCAATTCTGGTGACGAAAAAGTTGTGACATCAAAAGTTGGTGACATCACTAAAGACCAGTTATATTCAGAATTAAAAGAAACTGCTGGTGATTCGGCACTACAATTAATGATGATTGAAAAAGTTCTTGAAGACAAATTCAAAGTGTCTGACAAAGAGGTTCAAGCGAAATATGACGAGCAGAAAAAACAAATTGAAGCTCAAGGTCAAGATTTCAAAGCATATCTTGCACAACAAGGTATGAATGAAAAAACGTTCAAACGTTATATGAAACTAAATCTTTTACAAGAGAAAGCACTTGTTGATGGTGTGAAAATCTCTGATGAAGATGCTAAAAAATTCTACGATCGTACTAAAAAAGAGCTTAAAGCAAGCCATATTTTAGTTGCTGACGAGAAAACTGCTAAAAAAGTTGAAAAAGAATTAAAAGCTAATCCTAAAAAATTCGCAGCTTTAGCTAAAAAATACTCAACTGATACAAGCAACGCACAAAACGGTGGCGAGCTTGGTTGGTTTGGCCCAGATAAAATGGTCGCTGAGTTTACCGATGCTGCTTATGATATGAAAAAAGGTGAAATTTCTGAGCCAATCAAAACTTCATTCGGTTACCATATCATCAAACTAGAAGATACTAAAGCTGTAGAAGTTAAAAATTCTTTCGAGAAAGAAAAAGAGTCGATCAAAAAAGACTTAGCTGCTAAAAAAGCTAAAGCTGAAGATCCAGACCAAACTAAACTACAAGCTAAAATCGCTGGTTATATGAAAGATGCTAAAATCGAAATCAAAGATAAAGATTTAAAAAATGCTCTTGAAAACTTCATTGGTAAATCTAAATAATTTTCACTAATCATTAGCAGTAGGGATTTCAATCCCTACTGCTTTTTTATTGCCTCTTCTCATTAATCGTTCTGCAACAAAAAAGATGATCTTCGCATAACTACGAAGATCATCTTTTGATTAGTCAATTGTTGGTTTATAAAAAGCACGATTATCAAGTGCAAATAAACGCTCGGTAAATTCACCTGGCTCTGTTTTAGATAAAGCACGTTTTAATGTATTCATTTTCGCATCAATATTATCAATATAATGTAAGATTTCAGCTTCTTGAATCATTGGTTTTTTCGGGCTACCCCACTCTTCTTTACCATGGTGAGATAAGACCATATGTTGAAGTAGCATTACTTCTTCACAATCAAGTTGTAGTTCTTGTGCCGCCAACTCAATTTCAGTAACCATAATAGAAATATGCCCGAGAAGATTCCCTTTTGTCGTATAGACTGTAGCGACTGGTCCGGATAACTCAATCACTTTACCAATATCATGTAATAGAATACCAGCATAGAGTAAATCTCGGTTTAATTCCGGATATAAATCTGCAATCGATTTACCTAAACGCATCATAGAAGTAACATGGTCGATTAAACCAGATGCATATTCATGATGATTTTTCGTTGCCGCTGGGAATGTCATGAACGCTTCTTCATGCTTTTTAATAATCGTACGTGTAATTCTTGAAATGGCCGGGTTTTTAATATCAAAAAGGAATTGCTGTATTTCTTCATATAGCTGTTCCTTCGGTGTTTCAGACGATTGGATTAAATCCGAGACAGAGATGGGTTCATCTACACGAATCGGGCGTATTTGTTTTATGCGTAGCTGCATTTTACCACGGTAATCTTGGATTTCTCCTCCGATATGCACGATGTTTCCTGCAGGGTATAATTGTTGTTGTTCTTCACCTGTATCCCAAAGTTTCGCCTCAATGCTACCGCTCTTATCTTGTAAGATCAACGTCATAAATGGTTTACCCATCGTTGTGACGCCTTTAGTAGCTTGCTTGATTAGTAAATATTGTTCGACTGGTTCTCCAACTTTTAATGTTGCGATACCTTCCATTTGGAGACTAATCCCCTTTCATTTGAAGTGAAGCCACTTCTATAATATTTTGCTCACTAAAATACTCTGTCATATGCTGGTGGCATGTGAAGAATAAGAGTTGATGCTTGGTTTGGAGCTTCTCTAACAATTGTACCACTTTGGCTGTTCTGAGAGTATCAAAATGAACAAATGGGTCATCCATTATTAGTGGAAATGGTGCTGTTGCAACCTTTTCTTCCGCTAAAGAAAATCTCAAGGCTAAATAGGCTTGCTCTCTTGTAGCTTGAGATAGTTCCCCAATTGAAAAATGTTGTCCTTCCTGCGTGATTACTTCAAAACTTCCTTCAGAAAACTGTAGGCGCTCATAGCGTTGCGATGTTAAAAATGCAAAGTTTTCAGATGCCCTATGAATTACTTTTGGTAACACTTGTTGCTGTAAATCATTGAGTGTTTCATTGATTGCTGCTTGAGCAATTTGACCAATCGTCCACTGCTTCACATACGCAGCAAGCTCTGCCTTACTTTGTTCGAGTTCGACGATGGCTACACTATAATGTTCATCTTGTGCTAAATGATGTATATCTGCCCTCACCATCGCTAATTCTTTCAATACATCGGTAGAAATAATTTTTACGTTCTGTAGCTGCGCAGCTAATTGTTCTTTTTCTACTACTGTATAACGGGCTAAACCACTGACATCACCCAATTGTTGCTGAATCAGCTGTTCTTCCGCTAGCAATGTTTGCTGCTCACTAAATCGTTCTGCCATCGCATAAAACTCTTCTTGATTCGCACTGTTTGCCGCTGCCAAAAGTGTTTTTTTATTTGTGGTTAATTGTGCGATTTCTTGTTGAATATAATCAATCTTCTCATGGACTGTTGCCAGTTGTTCCTCGGTAACAACCATACGATTTTGTGCATCTTCCAATGTATGAAGTTCTTGGGCAATCATCAAGGAAAATTGGGCTTTAGTTGGCTTTACTTGCAACAACTGACAGCCTGCCTCATACCGTTCTGCAATCATGTTTTTAAGATGATTTTGTTGAACGAATAGCTGCTGACCTTGTAATGCAAGTTGCTGGAGTTCGCGAACGATTCTAAATAGTTCAGGATATAGCATACTGTCAAAGTCATCATAGATGGAGAGTTGTTGCAAGGTTACACGCAATTGTGCGATGACTTCATCACGTTCATTATCTTGTTGGGCTAATTGATATTTATAGTCTTGTTCTTTACGTTTCAAATCATTCAGCTGTTCTCGCATATAGCGCTCCTCGTCTTGCTGAGAATGACTTGTTGAACGCTTGGAGTAAAGATACAATGCAACTGCCGCTGCTAAACCAACGATGCCACCAAACCATTCTTTAAAAAACAACACAACAAATAATGATAGGCATGCCATGATGACTGCAGCGATCATAGGTGCTGAAAATACACGTTCTTTCTGACTTCTTCGTTGCGGTGTGTCTTGCGCTTTTTTTTGCTGCTCTAGCTGTTGTGTCTTATAGCTACTCTCCTGCTTTAAATCTTGTAAAATACCTTCTAAAAAATTTGTTTTCTCTTCTATTTTCTGTAATTTTTTAAATAATTCATTACTTACGGCTTCTGTTGGTAAGGAGCTGCTCATTTCTAAAACAGCTTCATATGATGGTGAAGTCATACCGATCAATTGCTGCTTCATCTGAAAATTTTGTTGCAGATCTTTTTGTTGTTGCTCGATTTGCTGTTCGGATAACTGCCATTGACGCCATTCATCATCCGCATCATGAAGCTGTCGTAATGCTGACAATTGCTCTCTATTGACGGCTGTATCAACTTGAAGCTGAAGCTGCTGTTGTTTTTCTTGTAGCTGTTGCGCTTCTAAGCGTTTATCATCAAGTGCTTTTTCCAAAAGTTCAAAACGATTAATCCCTTGCGTAGGAAACTGTGCTCTATCTTGTGTACCCAATTGTTGTGTAATCCATTGTTGGCGCTCCAGCAATGGACGTATACGTAAGTAAGTCGTCGCATCGTCCAATTGTTGTGCAATTTCTTGTTGCTTCTTGTGTGTTTCTTCACTTTCTAGTGTCAACTGTTGCATTCTTTGACGCTTTGGTTCAAAATCTGCTAACTGCATGCGAATTTTTTTCAGCTCAAGTTCCTGCTGTTGAATCTTTTGAAGTTGGCTATTTATCAGTGGTTTTGTACCTGATTTTTTATACAGTTCAGCTGCTTCTTTGGATAATTGCTTGTCGACAGCTGTAAATTGGTCAACACCCGTCGTACCGGATGATAGCAATGTCCGATTTAACTGTTCTTCTGTCATTCGCTCCAAATACTGAAGCTGCTGAAGTGTGAAGGAAAATACCGCTTCAATATCTGCCTTCGTGTAACCACGTAAGAGTTTAGTCAACAGGCGTTCATCCCCTTGTTGACCATTTGCCATATATACAGTGACATCACCAATAGCACGTCCCCTTGTACGTTCTACGCTATAGTTACCAAATTCATCATCTGAAAAATCAATGCGCCCACCATATGCTCCACCATTTTTAGGTTCATAGTTACGCTCGAGATGGTTTTTTTGTGGAAAGCCGAACAAGATTTGCATAATGAATTGCTGAATCGTCGTCTTTCCAGCTTCATTTAAGCCATAAAAAATGTGTAGTTGCTGCTGCAAATCAATTGTCACATTTTCATGCTGACCAAACCCTGCGATTTGGAGTTTTGTTATACGCATCATTTAATATCTCCCCCCTCGCTGTAGTTGTTCGACGATTAGTTGTTGCGCCTCTTGTTGTAACTCTTCCCACTGTTGTGCTGAAAATAATTGTACATATTTCGCCAGTTTAGGTTGGTCGAATAACTCTGCTAATGGTGCTGACATCTGATCTGCTGTTAACATAGCGGTTCGTTGCATAACTTTTTTCGTCAGCTCGGATTCCTCCATATTATTTCGCCCGAGAGAAGCCTTTATATCGCTTAACCAGATGAATGGTTCAAACGTATCCAGTTGATCGCGCAAAGCCTCTAACCACATGTTTTTGCCGTTTTTCAAATAGATGGCGCTCGCTTCCTCACTGAAATCAGTAAGATGGAGTTCTACAATTACCGCACCACACGCTTCATTTAACTGTTGAAGTCCTTGCTCTATCTCTTGCATCAATTCATTAGCATATTTACTAGTTGCAACTGATATAGTCAATGTTTCAAATCGAATGACAGCTGTCGATACAAAATTTAAAGTGGTTTGTCCATCTGCTAACGTCACATCATAAAACCCTTTATCCCCAGATTCCTTGCGATGTCTGCCTTGCGTATTACCTGGATAAATAATCGCTGGTTCATCATGTAGAATTTGTCGTTTATGTATATGACCAAGCGCCCAATAATGATAATTTTTCTGAAGCAGCGCTTGACGAGAAAAAGGCGCATACACATTATGTTCTTGATCACCCTCTACGCTACCATGTAACATCCCAATATGTAATGCGTCATCCTCGTTTCTTCTATAGTAGTCAATCATCGGTTCTGTTACATGGCGTTTATCGTAACTAAAACCATGAATTATCACTTTTTGCTGTCTTATTTCAAAAGTAAATTCCTCAACAGTCGGACCAAATTCATGCACATTTTTAGGCAATTCAAAGCGACTCCAACTCCCGCTTAAATGATCATGATTTCCATAACTCACTATAACAGGGATGTCAGCAGCATCTAAACGCTTCAATTGTTGTACAAAGCGATTCTGTGCTGTCAACGATCGATTCTCGCCATCATAAATATCCCCGACAATCAATATAAAATCTGGTCTGTCCTCTAAAGCCTGTTCAACAAGTTTTTCAAAAGCGTGAAATGTACTCGTACGCAAAGCATCTGTCACTACTTGCGGAATATTATATAAACCCTTAAAAGGGCTTTCTAAATGTAAGTCTGCTGTATGAAAAAAACGTATACTCATATCCAATCTCCTTTACTGCGAATATTCGTTCTAATATTAACATATATAGCCAATTGCCAATAGTTTTTACATGTTATTTCCCTTCAAATACACTATACTGAATGAGCATTCACTATCGTTCAAAGGAGGTTTTTAAGATGACGAAATATCGATTCACTGCTTTTAAAGCATCTGGTGAGGTGATTAAAGATGAAGATTGGACATTTGAATCGGAGGAGCAAGCAAAAATAAAAGGTGCTCTCAAGGTCAAGGAACTCGATTTGGCAGATACTACACATCGCCTTGTAAACAATACTGGCAAACTCGTGCTATTTCACATTTAAACTAGGCGTTGATCGTCTCGTTTTTTATTGGTAAAAAAACTGCTTTGAGCTGTCTGTTAAAAGACAGTTTCAAAACAGTTTATTTTTATCACATCTATATTATGCACCGGTATAGTTAGGTGTACGTTTTTCTACAAATGCAGCGACGCCTTCTTTATGATCAGCTGTTACGCGCATTTTCGGCTGCGTAATCGCTTCTTGTTGTAATATTTTTTCCAATTGAGTTAATTTTGAGCCATTTAAAATCATTTTTGTCGCAATCATTGCTTGTAATGGTGATTTTAATAGCTGTGTCACAGTAGCTTGAACCGCTGACTCTAGCTGTTCAGCTGGCACAATTTCATCTACTAGGCCCATTTTTTGTGCCTGCTCCCCTGTCATCACTTCACCTTTCCAAATAACTTGTTTCGCTTTCATCGTACCCAATCTTTCTTGCATAAAGAAGTGACCACCACCATCTGGTATTAAACCAATCGTAATAAAATTCATCGCGATTTTAGCATTTGCACCGGCTACGACAAGATCGCATGCTAATGCGGTACTCAAACCTAAACCTGCTGCTGCGCCATTCACCTGTGCTATCGTAATCGCTGATAAGGTATATAACGCTTTAATATAACGTTCCACTTTTACCATCGCACCATCAATATTTAAATCGCCACCTGAGGCCATTCCTTTTACATCGCCACCCGCTGAAAATGCACCCCCTGCACCTTTAAGAACGAGCAACTGTAATTCTTGATCTGCGTGTAATCCCTCTATACATTCTCCAAGTTCGTCCATCATTACTAAATCCATCGCATTCATCGCTTGTGGACGGTTAAATGTTAAATAACCTACACGACCTACTTTTTCAAAAATAATTGTTTTGTATGCCATCAGTAAACACTCCCCTTTTATGAATAGTCATTCATAATTAATATTTTACCACATATGTTATTATTTGATTACTGAAAACCTGTATATATTTTTATTCCACTGCTGAATGATTACGAACGTTCATTATTTAAAATCACTTCACCACTTTACTCTAGTAGTCTGTTAACGTACGATTCTTTTCATAGCAATAATGAGCTATAAACAGTATCGTACAACGACTTACAACTGTTTATAACCTTACTATTCTTACATTAGAAAAACCTATATGTCCTCTGTCATAGGACGAATGATAACAATAATAAATGAAGTTAAAGTTCGGTTTTATGGCATTTTTTTCTTTATATAGTCGCTTATTTTATATTATTCTAAAAATATCGTTGACTTTTCTGAACAATGCCTTTAATATTAACTTAAATTCAAATCACGCAAAAATACGATGACGAAGACATGCTTATGATTTATGAAAATCCCACAGCGAGCTGATGGTTGGTGCAAATCAGTGATTTCATGCATAGGTTCCACTTCTGAGTAGGTATTCTGAACATTCCAAAGTAGGATTACCCGACCCATGCCCGTTACGCATATTGATAAGACTGTCCGTATTAGATGGACAGTAAATTAGGGTGGTACCACGAGATTATTATTTATTTTAGCCTTTCGTCCCTTGCAAGTTTATTTGACTTGCAAGGGATGAAAGGCTTTTATTTTTTTCAAAAACGAGAGGGGTAAATTAAACATGTTAACAGATTATCAATTATTACGTATTCCAGGACCAACACCAATTCCACCGAGTGTAGAGCGTGCAATGATGAAACCAATGATTGGGCATCGTGGTAACGAAACTAGTCAGATGATTCAAACTATTAAGCCTAAATTGAAAAAAGTTTTTGGCACAGCGCAAGATGTCATGATGATCACAGGTAGTGGTACTTCCGGGCTTGAAGCAGCCATTGTTAACGTCGTTCATCCGGGTGACAAAGTATTAGTCGTAGCTACAGGTGTTTTCGGCAACCGTTTCACAAAAATCTGTGAAGCTTATCAAATTAATGTTGAAGAATTTGCAGTTGAATATGGTAAAGCATTGGATCCAGAAGCGATTAGAGCACATGTTCAGGCAAACCCTGATATTAAAGCTGTATTTTCTACATACTGCGAAACATCAACTGGTGTTTTAAATCCTGTTGGTGAATTAGCACAAGCAGTTCATGCAGTTTCTGAAGCCCTCGTTATTATCGATGGCGTATCATGTATGGGCGGAGTAGAAACAAAAATGGATGAGTGGGGTCTTGATGTTGTCGTAACTGGCTCACAAAAAGCATTCATGCTACCTGCTGGTTTAAACTTTATCGCAGCAAGTGAACGTGCATGGAAAGTGATCGAAGCAAATCCACAAAAAGGTTTTTACTTAAACTTAACAAAGTATCGCGACAATATTGCAAAAGATACGACACCTTTCACACCCGCACTTTCTCTTTTATTCGGACTTGAACAAGTACTGGAAAACTTTGAAAAAGAAGGCTTAGAAAATGTTTATGCTCGCCATCAATTAATGCGCGATATGACACGTGCTGCCTTCAAAGCATTAGATTTACCATTATTCACTTCTGATCAAGATGGCTCGCCAACAGTTACTTCTGTAAAACCAACTGATTTTGATGCCGAGGCCTTCCGTAAAGAAATAAAATCAAGTTTCAATCTTTCTGTAGCAGGTGGCCAAGCAGAAATGAAAGGCCAAATTTTCCGCGTTGGTCATATGGGTTACTGTGCACCAACCGACGTACTCCAATATTTAGGTGCTATGGAAATTGCATTGATAAAAGTAGGTAAAAATATCAAGCTTGGTGCTGGTGTTGCAGCCGCACAACAAGTTTACTTGGAAGGGGCAAAATAACGATGACGACAACCACTGAAAATGTTAATACAACAGAAGAAACAACAATGACGAAAACGATCAATATTCTTATTAGCGATCCACTAAGTGAGGATGGTATTTATCCTCTTTTAGAAGAAAAAGATTTACAGCTAAATATCGTTAGTAATACAGGCCTTTCTCCTGAAGAATTGAAAGCAATCATTAATGATTTTGACGTTTTACTCGTGCGTAGCCAAACGAAGGTCACACGCGAAATTATCGAAGCAGCTACTAATTTAAAATTAATTGGTCGTGCAGGCGTTGGTGTGGACAATATCGATCTTGATGCTGCTACTGAAAAAGGAATTATTGTTGTTAATGCACCTGATGGTAATACAAACTCTGCAGCAGAACATACAACAGCAATGATTATGGCATTAGCTCGCCATATTCCACACGCTCATATGTCTTTACAAGAAGGTCGTTGGGATCGTAAAAAATTCGTTGGTGTTGAACTAAAAAATAAAACGATTGGCGTGCTTGGTTTCGGGCGTATTGGACAAGAAGTTGCCCATCGCGCAAAAGGAAATCGTATGAATGTAATCGCTTATGATCCTTTCTTAACTGCAGAAAAAGCTGAAAAAGCTGGCGTAGCATATGGTTCAGTTGAAGATGTAGCAAAAGTTGCTGATTTCATTACCATGCATACACCACTATTAGACTCTACCCATCATATGATTAACGATGATATTTTTGCTATTATGAAAGATGGCGTTCGCATTGTTAACTGTGCACGTGGTGGTATTATCGATGAAGACGCACTATTCAGAGCAATTGAATCTGGCAAAGTTGCCGGTGCAGCATTAGATGTCATGGAAGAAGAACCATTCGTTGGTAACCGTCTATTGGATTTACCACAAATAATTGCTACACCTCACTTAGGTGCTTCAACGATTGAAGCACAGGAATCTGTGGCAGTGGATGTCAGCAATGATATTTTAAGTTATTTCAAACACGGTACTGTTTTAAATCCTGTAAATATGGCTTCTGTTTCTAAAGACATAATTGCAAAAATCGAACCATTCTTTGATCTTGGCGCAAAACTAGGTACATTCGTATCGCGCCTGACAGATAGCGCTATTAACGAAATCAACATCTACTATTCAGGTGACCTAGCAAATTTTGATGTTCGCCCATTAACAAATAATACAGTTAAAGGCATTTTGACACGTAATCTTGGCAACAATGTCAATAATGTTAATGCTCGCTATTTAGCTGAACGCAATGATATTAAAATCAACGAACATAAATCAACCCGTGCAAAAGCATTCTTAAATTCAATTACAGTTGAACTTGTTACTTCTACTGAAACACATAAAGTAAAAGGCACACTATTAGCAGGTTTAGGTGCACGCATTGTACAAGTTGACGATTATGTAATTGACGTTAATCCACAAGGACATATCTTGTTTATCAGACATATGGATAAACCAGGTGCAATCGGCCTTGTTGGAACATTACTAGCAGATCAAAACATCAATATAGCAACGATGCAAGTTGGACGCGCAATCGAAGGCGGCGATGCAATTATGGTCTTAGCAGTTGACCACTCTGTAGAAAACGTCGACTTCCTAAAACAACAAAAAAATATCTTTGATGTAAAATCAATCGATTTATAACAGAAAAGCAAAAGTCGCCCGTTCAAAAGCGAGCAGGCTGCAGAATTCGAATGGAAAGTCGCTCTTTACTTTCCACTGAGAAATCGAAGCATTGCATAGCTTTTGGCGACCCTTTTGCTAGACATCACGAAAAACAAAAGTCCATTCGCTCACATCCGAACGCACTGCAGAAGGCGAATAGAAAGTACGCGCACCACCATCTTTTGAAAATAGTAAAACGCTGAGAAATCATCTGATTTCTCAGCGTTTTACTATTTTCAATACCAATCATGCCACTCGTCCCCATAAACGACATGTCAAAGTAAAAAAATTAAAACACCGTGCTAAATTTGCACAATGTTTTAATTTTTCGTTACTTTATAAGCGACAACCGCAGCTGTTATTAACATAGATAATAATAATGTTTTTTTTGATTTCACTTTTAGCACTATTTTATCATCCCCTCTTTTCTACATAGAACGATAGGGGTTTCTATAAGGTTTCTATAAGCTCTCGACAATCTTCGCTATTTCGCGCAAATTGGAAATACTAAAGGTCGCTGGTACGTCCTTTGATGATTTTTTATTTTCACGATTAATCCAGATATTTTTCATACCAACACGATTCGAACCCAAAATATCCGTCATTAAATTATCACCAATCATGATGCCTTCCTGCGCCGTAATATTAGCTACTTTCAAGACATATTCAAAAATTGAAGCATCCGGTTTACCTTTACCAAAATCACCTGAAATAATAATATGATCAAAATAAGGGACAAGTTCAGGTGTTATAGCTAATTTTAGATTTTGTAAACTTGGTGCACCATTTGTCAACATAACTAATTGATAGTTTTCTTTTAAATCTGCAAGTACTTCAAGTGTTTCTTCATATAAAAATGGTACGCGCTTTCTTGCAGAAACAAAAAATTCGCCTAAGTATAAACCAAGTGATTCATCATGAATACCATAGGCTTTTAAACCAAGTGTCCATGCATCTTTACGGTAATCCATCACGAGTTCTTTCATATCTTGCAATTCGGGTGCTGCATCATCAAATACCCCCCAAAGTCCTTCAAACGGGTTGATACCGATCATTTGTGTATAGTCATACACCGGATAATTTTCGTATAGTGCACGTGCAGCAAGTCGAACTTCCAGCTCTAATTTATCCGTATCAATTGCTTCACCAGATTTCACAGTTGCTTCTTCACATGTTAGTCGAAATGCTTCACTAATACTTTTTTTATCCCATAAAAGCGTGTCATCTAAATCAAAAATAATCGTAGAAATCGTCATCGTTTCTCTCCTATGTAATTGAATTTACTGTTCTTATCGTACCATATTTCTCTCATTATTTTGGTTGTTTTTTGAAAATTTAAACAAAATTGATGCTGCTGAGATACCAATAGTATTCGGAGAAGCCATCTAAAATTATGTTTAACATCTAGCATACTCATTGATACTATAATACGTTATTTCCAATCCATCGCTACATAAGAAATACGAAAAAAATCCACTGTAATTTTCTACAGTGGATTCCATCCATTAAACAATGGATGTTATTTATTATTATGCCATTTTTCAATTTGCTCATCTGTACCAAAGACAAAATGCCCTGGGAATACTTCATGTGCCTTACCATGTTCCCCTGTTTCCTCATGTGCATAAGGAATACGTGTACGTGTTGCTTCTGATCGTGGATCTGGCAATGGAATTGCTGATAGTAGTGATTTTGTATACGGATGCACCGGATGATAATAAATATCTTCAGATGTACCTAATTCTAAAATCTGTCCATTGCGCATAACTGCGATACGGTCCGAAATATATTTAACCATCGAAAGATCATGAGCGATGAATAAATACG
>NZ_QFVR01000019.1 GCF_003143975.1 Kurthia sibirica
CACACCCGTTCCCATGCCGAACACGGAAGTTAAGCTCTTTAGCGCCGATGGTAGTTGGGGGTTTCCCCCTGTGAGAGTAGGACGTCGCTAAGCACATGAAGAAACCACGTTGTGGTTTCTTTTTTTTTGATGATAAATAAGTGTATTACACCCTTTTATTTTCTCTGTTCATTCACTTGAATACGATGTCATTGTTTACTGGAGCAAGTAGTTCGAGGAAGCGACAGAAGTGAGGACGCAACGTACATGAGTACGTGAGGATCAAACGACTGGAAGCTAACGAAGAAATGCGCAGTTTCAGTAAATAATGACTTTTCCCCTGTGAGAGTAGGACGGCTAAGCACATGAAGAAACCACGTTGTGGTTTCTTTTTTTTGATGATAAATAAGTGTATTACATCCTTTTATTTTCGACATCAACGAAAGAGCCAACAGGTACTATACTGCCTCAAACGGGTATGTCGAGAGATACCTTTTTCTTACTAATTGTTGGTATATTCCTTGCGGTAGTTGCTGGAATATTTATGTATAATAAAAAAGAACAATACATTAAAAAAAGTAGAGCCTGAGACAGAATAAAAATAGTATGTCTCCCATACGAATCATCAAATCAATTGAACATGCAGAAAACCCCACAGGAACGCAGTGACGAGGACTTTGAAGCCATGTCCGCGGAAAGCATTTTTCGAAGCGGACATGTATTTTCTCTGTTGAAAATACATTTGTCTTAGGCTCTGTTTTTTATTGTGAAATGAAAGAAATATTTATTTTAAAAAAGTATTGCCAAGTAGAAGGAATGTATAGTAGAATAAAGAAGTTGAGTAGAGCAGTAACGATTTGTGAAACAGCAAAAAATTTACAAAGTGACATGTTTCTAAAAAAGTATTGCCATATAGAATTCAACCAACCAAAAATGGTCTGGTAGTTCAGCTGGTTAGAATGCCTGCCTGTCACGCAGGAGGTCGCGGGTTCGAGTCCCGTCCAGACCGCCATTTTTTTATTTATGTAAACACAGCGAAAGATGCTGTGTTATTTTTTTGTTTAAAAAAATAATTCATTCACTTTGAACATTTTACATGATTTCGTTAATATAGAAGTAAGGATGTTGGAAAGGGCGGAAAAAATGACAGTTGAAATAAATATTCAGTCGATTGAGGATACGAAAAGACTTGCAGAAAAGATTGCGAACTTATTAGAAGCTCAGGACACGATTACATTAGAAGGTGATCTCGGAGCGGGTAAGACAACCTTTACACAATTTCTTGCGAAAGGCTTAGGAATTACGCGTACTGTAAATAGTCCGACCTTTACTATTTTGAAACAATATGAAGGTAGATTACCGCTAAATCATTTGGATGTATATCGTTTAGCAAATAGCGATGAAGATCTAGGTTGGGATGAGTTATTTTTTGGCGATGCGGTGTCGATTATTGAGTGGGCTCATTTAATAGAAGAAGATTTACCTGAAGAACGTTTAAATATCCAAATAAAAAGAATCGATGACAATGCACGACTTTTCCTCTTTGAGGCGAAGGGGAAAAGATACGAGCAATTATGTAAGGAGATCATAAAATGATTTGGTTAGGAATCGATACAGCAAATACACCTCTAGCAGTAGCCATTGTTAAAGATGGACAAATTCTTGCGGAGGAAGTTACAAATATTAAATTGAATCATTCAGGTGGTGCAATGCCGGCAATCGAGCGGATTTTTACGCGTGCAAAATTAACACCTAAAGATCTAAATGCCATTGCAGTAAGTGAAGGACCCGGTTCTTATACAGGTGTTCGCATTGGTGTGACAATTGCTAAAACATTGGCATGGACATTAAAAATTCCAATTGTCGGGGTTTCTAGCTTAAAGACATTAGCTGCGAATATTGAATACAATCCACATATTATTTGTTCATTAATGGATGCAAGACGTCAAAATGTGTATGCTGGTGCGTATGATGGGAGTAATCACCTAGCTACTATTGTGGAAGATGGTCATTATAGTATGGACGGTTTATTGCAGCAGTTGGTAGTGACAAAACGTCCAATCGTATTCATTGGACATGATGTAGAGTTATTTTGGGAAACAATCATCTCTGTATTAGGTGAAAAGGCATTAAGAGCGCCGTATACAGTAGATTTACCAAATGCGGCACAATTAATCCACTTAGCACAGCAACAGGAATTACCGGCAGCTGAGGATGTTCATCAATTCGTGCCAACGTATAAAAGAATAGCAGAAGCAGAGGCAAATTGGATTAAAGAACAAAAGGAGAAAGCGAAAAATGATTAATTATCGCTTGATGACAATTGAAGATGTCGAAGCAGTTCATGCTATTGAAGTAGATGTTTTTCCTACACCATGGACATTGAATGCCTTCTATCAAGAAATGACGTCAAATACGCAAGCTCATTACATTGTGGCGGTAGATGACACCGATAAAATAATCGGCTTCTGTGGCATGTGGATTGTCTTTGATGATAGTCAAATAACAAATGTAGCGGTTTTACCTGAGGGACGCGGAAAGGGTATTGGTGAGGCGTTGATGCGTCACGCTATTGCTTTGTCTAAAGATAAAAAGGTTAATGTCATGAGTTTAGAAGTTCGCGTAACGAATATTGTGGCACAAAATCTATACCGTAAGTTAGGTTTTTCAGATGGTGGTATTCGTAAAGGGTACTATACAGATAATCAAGAGGATGCTCTTGTCATGTGGGTGAATTTATAATGGAAAAAGACGTATATATTTTAGGAATCGAAAGTAGCTGTGATGAAACAGCGGCATCAATTGTCAAAAATGGTACGACAATTATTTCAAATATAGTAGCTTCCCAAATTGAGAGTCATAAACGTTTTGGTGGAGTCGTACCAGAAATTGCTTCACGTCATCATGTAGAACAAGTGACACTTGTCATAGAAGCTGCTTTAGAGCAGGCTAATATGACAGCTGAAGATTTAGATGGCGTATGTGTTACAGAGGGACCAGGGCTCGTTGGAGCGTTATTAATAGGCATTAACGCAGCGAAAGCATTTGCTTTTGCGAACGGATTACCAATTATTGGTGTACATCATATCGCAGGTCATATTTATGCGAATGCATTAATGCAGCCAATGGTATTTCCATTGCTTGCCCTTGTTGTGTCAGGTGGACACACAGAATTAGTCATCATGAAAGAGCACGGTTCTTTCGAGCTGATTGGTGAAACGCGTGACGATGCAGCTGGTGAAGCTTACGATAAGGTGGCTCGTGTTTTAAACATACCTTATCCAGGTGGTCCACGAATTGATCAAATGGCTCATAACAGTGATGGTGCAGTCGATTTTCCGCGTATTTGGTTGGAAAAAGACTCATATGACTTTAGTTTCAGCGGTTTAAAATCATCTGTTATTAACTATCAACATAATGCCATTCAACGTGGGGAAGTAATTAATCCCGAGCATGTTGCAAAAGGATTCCAAGATAGTGTAGTGGAAGTGTTAACAGCCAAAACGGTAAGAGCAGCACAGCAATATAAAGTAAAACAAGTGATTGCTGCGGGTGGTGTTTCAGCCAATAAAGGGTTGCGTGCATCACTGGAAAAAACGTTTGAAAAAGAAGGAATTCCATTCTATGTACCACCATTGCATTTATGTACAGATAATGCGGCAATGATTGCTGCAGCGGGTAGCAAAATGTATGAAGCAGGCGTTAGAAGTGACTGGTCATTAAACGGCAGACCGGGTATGGAATTGATATCGTGGAAACATGATTAAAAAATAAAAAGCGATTTCTCCTTATTTATAGGAGGAATCGCTTTTATAATATTATGTAAAGAAACTATATAATTTATGTAAAATGATTCATTTTTGCACAGCTTCCTGTGGATAAAGTCAGATAATTCTGTGGATACTGTGGAGAACTTTGTGAATAACGCATGATATCATACTTGAAACTGTGTATAACTTTGTGGATTTTCATAAAAAGTTATACACAGGAAAGAAAAAATCGGCATATTTCAGCCGATTTAGTTATTTTACTATATTATAATGTTTCTAATTCTTCGTTAAGTTCCATCCATTCCATTTCAAGAAGCTCAAGTTGTTCCTTTGCATCATCTAAAGCATTTTGGAGCGCTGTCGCTTTTTCATGATGTGAGAAAATAGCGGGGTCACAAAGGTCTGATTCAAAGTTGTCAATTGTTGTGCTAATCGTTGATATTTCGCCTTCTAGTTCTTCGATGCGACGTTGGATTTTTCGTTCTTTTTTCTTCGCTTCCTTGTCAATTGCATTGTGATGTACTTTTTTTATTTCGACCATTTTTTTAGGAGCGGCTAACGCAGCTTTTTCAGCAGCAATTTCAGCAAGCTCTTCTTTTTTTTCTAGATAGTAATCATAATCACCTAAATATTCGAAGGAACCGTCATTTGATAGTTCAACAACTTTTGTCGAAATACGATTAATAAAGTAACGGTCATGGGACACGAATAATAATGTACCTGGATAACCGATTAAAGCATTTTCTAAAACTTCCTTACTATCTAAGTCCAGATGGTTGGTCGGTTCGTCGAGTACGAGCACATTGTTTTTCTCTAACATAAGTTTTGCTAGTGTCAGTCGTGCTTTTTCGCCACCGGATAAATCATGAACGATTTTATCAGCATCTTCACCAGAAAATAGGAATCGTCCAAGAACCGAACGTACATCTTTTTCATTCATCATTGGCCATTCATCCCATAGTTCACGAAGGACGCTACGATTCGAGCTTAATTTTGCGAGTTCTTGATCGTAGTAACCAATTTTTGTATTCGTGCCGTAACGAATATCTCCAGCTAGAGGAGGTAGTTCTTTAATAATCGTTTTTAATAACGTTGATTTGCCGACACCATTTGGTCCGACCAAGGCAGTGCGGTCTTGACGATATAAACGAATATTAATATGGCTAGAAATAGGTGTATTTTGATAACCAATCGTTAAGTCATCTAACGACAGGACATCATTACCACTCTGTTTGTCTATTTCAAAATTAAAGATGGCCGATTTTTCATCGCCGTCTGGAGAGTCCATCCAATTTGTTTTTTCTAAAACGCGACGACGTGATTGAGCCATTTTTGTAGTCGATGCACGCGCAAGGTTTTTTTGGACGAAAATTTCAAGTTTTTCCTTCTCATCCATCTGTTTTTCAAATTGCTTCATATCACGCTCATAAGTTTTTGCTTTTTCATCTAAATAAGCTGAATAGTTACCTGTGAACTTTGTGACATGCTGACGAGAAACTTCATAAACAATCGATACAACTTGGTCCAAGAAATAGCGGTCATGTGATACGATTAAAATAGCACCATCATAATTTTTTAAATAATTTTCAAGCCAATTTAAAGTCTCGATATCCAAGTGGTTTGTAGGTTCATCAAGTATTAACAGCTCGGGTTTTTTTAGTAATAGTTTGGCTAAAGCTAATCTTGTGCGTTGACCACCTGATAAGGAAGTTATAGACTGTTCATAAGAATCTGGATAAAACTGCATACCATGAAGGACAGAGCGTGTATCCGCTTCGTACTGATAGCCACCACGTTCCTTGAAATCATGCTGTAACTGATCGTACTCTGTCATAATTTTTTGATAGAGTTCTGGATCATCATGTATAACGGGATTCGCCATATCTGCCTCAAGTTTGCGCAATTGTTGCTCAAGCTGTTTCACAGGCTCAAAAATGGTCATCATTTCTTCCCAAACAGAAAGATTTGATTCCAAACCTGCATGTTGATCCAAGTAGCCAAGCTTAATGTCTTTTGGCATAATGATATCGCCGGAATCATACGACAGTTGTCCAGCTATTATTTTTAATAAAGTAGATTTACCAGTGCCGTTTCGACCGACAAGTGCAACGCGATCACGATGTTGCACTTCGAGCTTAACGCCGCTTAAAATTTCATCCGCAATATATGATTTATATAATTGATTGACTTGTAACACAATCATTTCAGACACCTCAGTTCAATCTAAGTGTATCGGAATGACATCATTGGTGCAATGGTGATGCATGCATATTATGTGACTTTATATATTCGGATCACTAGGGGGATCATTTGTTTGAAAGAGAATTATAAAATTCCACAAGCAACAACGAAAAGACTTCCTCTGTATTATCGCTTCATCCAAAATTTTTCTGACGCGGGGAAGGGAAGAATTTCATCAAAAGAATTGAGCGAGGCCATGCAAATAGATTCTGCAACAATCCGCCGAGACTTTTCTTATTTTGGACAGTTAGGTAAAAAGGGGTATGGCTATGATGTTCAAAAATTACTACTATTTTTTAGAGGTGTTCTTGATCAAGATCAGCGTATGAATGTCGCAGTAATTGGTATTGGTAATTTAGGACATGCGCTATTAAAATACAATTTCCAACGTAATCATAATATGAAAATTGTTGTGGCATTTGATACGAATTATCCAGTCGAAGGACAGATGGTCAATGATGTAATGGTTTTTCATCCAGATGTTATGGAAGAAAAGTTTAGCGAGTTTGGTGCGGAATTGCCCATTTTGACAGTGCCAGCGCGTTCAGGTCAAATGATGGTTGATCGGCTAGTTGCAATGGGTGTTACAGGTGTCTTAAATTTTACTCCTGTAAGATTACAAGTACCTGAAACATTTCGCGTACATACAATCGATTTATCGATTGAATTACAAACGCTTAGTTACTTCATGAGAAATGTAGAAGAATAAGCGAGCTAATCCTTTATTGTCATTAAGGTTTATTATACAAATTAACCAAAATCGGTTAAAATGGAAGTATCTAACAAAGGAGGTGTCTGTAATGGTTGGTCCAGTAAGTATAGGCGTAATCGCAACGGTAGCAATTATCATCTTTGGTCCGAAAAAATTGCCAGAGCTAGGACGCGCAATGGGTTCTACACTCCGAGAATTTAAGTCAGCTACAAAAGGTTTAACAGATGATGATTTTGATAGTACAAAAGAGAAAAAAGAAACAATCGAAGAAGCTAAAGTAGTGGCAACAGTCGAAGAACCTGTAATAATTACAAAAAAAGTAACGACAGAAGAAAATAAGTAAGGGTGTTAGTCAGATGGAGAATAATGACCTAACAGTAGTTGAGCATATTCAGGAGCTACGTAAAAGATTGATGATTATTGCTTTTTTCCTCATCATCGCGGGAATAGGTAGTTTTTTCATAGCTCAACCATTAATCCAATTTCTACAGTTTCATGGCGATGCTAAAACATTGCAACTTCACGCCTTTAAAGTGACGGACCCGATGAAGGTGTATATTCAAGTGATTTTTGTATTAGCGCTTGTTTTTACATCCCCGGTTATTTTATACCAACTTTGGGCATTCATCAGTCCAGGGTTACTAGAACAGGAGCGTAAAGCTACTTTGCGCTACATACCATATACATTCTTCCTATTCATCGGAGGTGTTGTATTTTCTTATTTAGTATTACTACCCTATATGTTGAAATGGATGTTCAATTTGGCTGGAAATTTAGATGTTGAACAAACGATTGGAATTTATGAGTATTTTCAATTTCTCATGCAAATAACATTGCCCTTCGGCATTATATTCCAGCTACCGATTGTCATGTTATTTTTAACACGCCTGGGTATTGTCACACCGATGTACCTAGGTAAAATTCGGAAATATGCTTACTTTGCGTTGCTGTGTATCGCTGCATTAATCGCGCCGCCTGATATTATGTCACATATGATTGTGACGTTACCGTTGTGCGTGCTATACGAAATTAGTATCATGGTTTCTAGAGTAGGCTATCGTAAATATTTGAGAGCAGAGCAGCAAAGAGAGATGGAAGCAGTGACGGATGTCTAAATATAAGTAAGAGCGAGTTATTCACTACTAGGTGAATAACTCGCTTTTTTGTATTTACGGTAGCAGCACAAAATGTGTAGGTGTAATTTCTTTAAGTTTTAGATCATCATAGCCCTGACTGGTCAAATTACGTATATTGTCTGTTGCAAAGGATGATTTTAAAATAGAGCATGTATAAGGATGGAGCGGATTTGAAGCAAGTTCAGCGCTCGTAGCAAGTTCGACAATCGTTCCTTTATGCATAATCGCTATACGATCACAAATAGCCAAAGCATTTGTGATATTTCTAGATATAAATAGATAGGTAAGGTTGAATGTATATTTCAACTTTTGCAGTAAATCAGCAATTTCCTTTTTTTCAGAAGGATTAAAGTCTGCAAACGGTTCATCTAAAATAACAAGCGATGGATTAACCGAGAGTACGCGAGCAATATTGATACGCTGCAATTGTACAGCAGAAAATTCGTGAGGGTAGTGCTGTGCATGAGTAGGTGAAAGACCAACAAGTTGTAATAACTCAGCCACTCGTTTTATTTTTTGTTGTTTTGTCGTGACTAAATTATGCAGAAGTAACACTCTACCAAGCGATTCACCAATTTGCATTCTGGGATTCAAAGCGCTGGAGAAATCTTGAAATAGTATTTGTATATCACATCTAACACGCTGTAATTTATTTTTTGGTAATGCATTAAGGACGATTTCTTTAAATAATATATTGCCAGAAGTGGTGTGAATCAACTGTAAAATACTGTATGCCAGTGTTGATTTACCTGCATTCGCTTCACCAATTATGCCAAATACATCACCTGTGTTTACGATGAAACTGCATTGATTAACGGCTTTAAATATTTCACCATTTTCTCCAGTGACATACTGTGTGATAGCACGAACATCCAGTAGAGTAGTTGGTTCTGCCAATAATTTAGGCCGTGTTTTTAAATCAATGGACGATGTGACTGCATAGGGTTTGTCACTTATTTTACCATGTTGCAGAACAATTACTTGATCACATACATCTGCTAGGAATCTTGGGTTTTGGGTAATGAGTAGAATAGCTATTTTATAATGTAGTTGAATTTTTTTCAGCAATTTCATTAATTCTTTTTGAGCAAGTGCATCAACTAATTCTGAAGGTTCTTCTATTATGATTAATTTGGGTTGGCAAGCTAGGGCTATAGCAATCGATACTTTATGCGCTAACTCAGCACTTAACGTATAGCTATATCGGGTGAACAAATCCTCTACATCATTCAATTCAACAAATTGTAGTAATGCCAGTGCTTTTTCGTATGCTTGGGTAGCCGTTAAATGTTGGTGACGGTCAAGAACATCGATCAGTTGTTGCCCAATCTTTTTCGTAGGGTTAAATGAGCGCTGAGGATTGGCAAAAATCATTGTCAGATAATGTC
Organism: Kurthia sibirica; assembly: GCF_003143975.1. Taxonomy (GTDB): domain Bacteria; phylum Bacillota; class Bacilli; order Bacillales_A; family Planococcaceae; genus Kurthia; species Kurthia sibirica. Next base: position 9,227 of record NZ_QFVR01000019.1, read on the forward strand.
CACGTATTTTCGCCATCTCTTGTTCTTGTAAGGATAATAGTTCGATATTAGAAAGATGAATCGTCCCTTGTGAGAGCAAATAATGTGATGCGGGTAATAGACGCATAAGGGCTTTGGATAGTATAGCTTTACCACTTTGAGCATTGCCGGAAATACCAAGTATTTCGCCTGGTGCTATTGTAAAATTTATCCCTTGTATGATTTCTGTAGATTTTTCGTCAGATACGTGGATAATATGTAAATTTCGCACGATTAATAATGGATTCACAACGACAACCTCCTTGGTAAAAGACAAAGTGAAAGGGGATCATGATGGATAAAGTATTTGTTAGATTAGCATCTAATCCAATAAATAAAATGCTGCTATTAATTTTAGGACTCCCGTTGCATATCATTGTCTTTATTATTTTCTTAATAAAAAAACCTGCTTTATATGAATTACCCGAAGCAGCTAATTTTAATTCGTTAATTACACAATTAAAAGACCAAATTCGTAAAGAGAATGACTATTTTCATATTCATCAACACCCCAAAAAAATAGAAAAGGAAGCAACCAAAAGAGCTAAAAAACAAGTGAAACAAAATGAAGCCTCAACTACTATAGATTATATGAGCTATTTTGCACTATTATTAAAATCTAAGAAGTGGATTAGACAGACATTCATTCCTGGTCTGTTAATGTATGGTTATTTATGGCTCTATAAAAAACCACTCAGATCCTATATTTATAAGCGAATTATTAGTAGTATCATTGTTTTTTTTGGCGTGATTCTTTTCGTCTTTACACTGCTGTTTTTTGCACCAAAGGATACAGCAGAAAATGTGTTAGGAAAACAAGCTACGGCAGAACAAAAAGAAGCATTCAATGAACAATATCATCTAAACGATTCCTATAGTAGTCGATTAAAAGATAATGTTAAAGGATTACTAACCTTCAATTTAGGAACCTCATTTGAAGGGGAAGAACAGATATCAACAAGCATCGCTCAACGCTTTCCAATAACATTAAAACTCACGGCATTAGCAATTATCCTTGTCGTCATCATTGGTATTCCAGTAGGTGTACTTGCAGCATTACGTCAGCAGACATTATGGGATTATGGTGTGATGTTTGCTGCTATAGTAGGAATCTCTATGCCAGGATTTTGGCAAGGGCTAATCCTCAGTATGGAATTTTCAATAAAACAAAATATAGTACCTGCACGTTATTCACCGTCGGATTATTTATCGATTATTTTACCATTGATTGTCTTGAGTACGGTGAGCATTGCGACAGTGGCGCGTGTGACACGTGCAACAATCGTAAAAATAATGGATGAACAATATATTGTGTCAGCGCAGGCTTTAGGTTTAGCGCAACAAAAAATTTTTTTTAAATATATTACTAGAAATGCGTTGTTACCAATCGTTTCTATCGTACTTTTGCAGTCGGGTATTATGCTCGGTGGAACAGCAGTTGCAGAAAAACTTTTTAAAATTGATGGTATTGGCAACTATATGATTACCAAACACTTAATACCTGACGTACCTGCGATTATGGGAGGCGTTGTTTATATCGCTTTCATCGTCATTCTGATTAATTTACTGGTAGATATTTTATTTGCGTGGTTGAATCCGCATATGCATAGCGATAGCAAAGAGGTGAGTAGATGACAGATATAACAAAATTAGTTCTGAAGCAAACGCAAACATATAAACAAGCAGGCTATGCGTTGTTATTATCTATTTTGCTAACCTGTGTATTTATTTATAATCTATTACAAAAAATAGATAGTAAATTCTGGTTGCTGCTGACGATCCTCTATTTATTTACAGCATGTATCCAGCTTCTTATTTTATGGCAAATAAAATCGGCAACTAAAAAAACACAAATGCTAAATGTATTACTATATATTCAATTATGTAGTTTGTTGATTGGCAATGTATTCACTGCCACCAATGCTTTTGCTATGTTACGCTCAGAAAAATCAATTGAGTATACCTTATCGTATTTTGCCTTGGTTCTAAACTGGTTCATGATTGCTGTATCAGCTATCAATTTATATAAACCAAATGTCTCTATTATTTATATGATCGGGATGTCTCTATTGATGCTTGGCTTTTTAGTGAATCTATTACTAGTGAGCTATTTTTATAAGAAAAATCAAACGAAGAAAAAGACAAAAATCTATGCATATCTGGCTTCAATTGGTCTAGTGATGTGCAATCTATTTATGATTATTTTAGCGATTCATCTCTTTTTTAAACTGGCCAAGCATTCACGATTCATCATGCATAGATGGACGACAATTTGGTATAAGCTAACGAAGGATTTTTTAGCGATGATGGGGATGTTTTTTATCTTTTTTTTAATAGGTATCTCCGTTACTAGTATCGTGACTTTTAAGTATGAATATGCGATAGAAATAAATAACGGAACAATTTTACAAGGGGCAAGTAAAGAATTTCCATTTGGCACAGATCATCAAGGCAGAGATGTTTTTTCTAAAATTATTTTTGGGGCGCGGATTTCGCTAATCATCGCATTTTTATCGACGCTTATTCCGATGATTATTGGTGGCGTATTTGGGGTCATCTCCGGTTACTATAAAAAATTCACCCATCATGTTTTAGTACGGATTTTTGATTTATTTAATGCTATTCCTGGATTGTTATTGGCCATTGTCATTGTATCGGCATTTGGTGCGAATGTATATTCATTAATTATCGCGATGAGTTTAAGTGGCATACCTAAATATGCGCAGACGATGCGATTGAATGTCTTAAAAATGACCAATAAAAGTTTTGTTCTTGCCGCACGCGCATTAGGTGAAAAAGATCGCTACATTATTTGGCGTCTCATTATTCCTCAAACATTTGCACCGATGCTCATTAAAGTAATCACAATGATTGGTGGCGTCACGATTGCAACGAGTAGTTTAACGTATATTGGCATGGGGGTTGGTGCACGCATTCCAGAGTGGGGAAATATTTTGAGGTTAGGTAGCTTATATTTGGACTCCAATCCTTATATTGCGATCTTGCCGGGCGTGATCGTCATTTTTCAAGTGTTATCTTTTAACTTTTTAGGTGACGCATTGAAAAATATTTTCAAACCAAAATTAGAATAATGAAAGTATCAATTGGTTTTTAATAATTGAAAAAGCCGAATGATTATAAAAATGCGCCCATAGCATTCTATAATCGTTCGGCTTTCTGCATGCGAATAAATAACAATTAAATGGACTATTTGGCTTTGAATACAGCTAAATGACATCTGTCCAAATCTCTTTTGTATTAGTTCAAATAAATAAATTGTGCCATTGTATTAAGCCATTTTTGAAGCGGTTCGGCATAAAAATGTATCAAAATGACAAAACCATTTGCCATGGTATGTGCGATGATGGACGTCAATAATCTCTTCGTTTTATGATATAAGAAGGCAAAAATCAGTCCCATTGTAGCATAGAGTAAAAGATGCTCAAATTCCATATGAACAGCGCTAAAAATGATTGCGCTGATGAATGCTGCGGGGAAGAAACTCATGTTTTGATAAAGTGAACCAAAAATAACACGACGGAAAACAACCTCTTCTAAAAACGGGCCAATAAAAACAATCGCGATAATGAATATCGGAGAAGCTTGTGCTATTAACGTGAGTTGGGCTGTGTTTTCTGAACCTATATCGATCCCGATTGCCCCTTCAATCGCAGTAGCGACAGATTGACCGACGAGTACGAGTACGAAACCAAAGACCCCCCATAAAATAGAGACAGGTATAGATGATTTAGCTCCTTTGAACACATGATTGAAAAATCCTTTATCGCGTAAGATTAGTAGTACAGTAACTAAGAATCCGATAAAGAATGTAAAAACAGATGTCCAACTAATTGCCATAATTTTAAGGCTCATTTGTGAAGCATCTGGATTAATCATTTTTGCAATGTTCAACATCGGTTTAATAATGAAGATAGATGATAGTTGCATAGCAATATATACGAGTAGTATATAAAGTGCGGTCTTTTTAGTTTTCATGTAGAAATTCCTCTCAAGTACGTAATGTCTCTATTCTAAAAGAAGTGGAGCGAAAATGAAAATTATTCATAGCTCTCACTTGCATAATCACCTATAAAATATTAATATTAAACATGTAATTAGCACTCTAAGTGATAGAGTGCTAAAGTGATATAAAACACATTATAGGAGGTTATTTAACATGTTAAAACCATTAGGTGATCGTATTATTATTGAAGTAGTAAAAGTTGAAGAAAAATCTGCATTCGGTATTGTTCTACCAGACTCTGCAAAAGAGAAACCACAAGAAGGTAAAGTTGTTGCAGTCGGTACTGGCTTTGTAACAAATTCTGGATCAATTGTACCTTTAGCCGTTAAAGAAGGAGACTATGTTATTTACGCTCCATACTCAGGTACTGAAGTGAAATATAATGGCTCAGAATTTTTAATTATCCGAGAAGCAGATATTTTAGCAATCGTTGAATAAATAGCAAAAACATATAAAAAACTCAGGAGGTTATACGATTATGGTAAAAGAAATTAAATTTAGCGAAGATGCACGTAGCTTAATGTTAAAAGGTGTCGACAAATTAGCAAATACAGTTAAAGTGACATTAGGACCTAAAGGGCGCAATGTTGTTTTACAAAAAGCATTTGGCTCACCGCTGATTACAAATGATGGTGTAACAATTGCCAAAGATATCGAACTAGAAGATCCATTTGAAAATATGGGAGCAAAACTAGTTTCTGAAGTCGCTTCAAAAACCAATGAAATTGCTGGTGATGGTACGACCACAGCCACAGTTTTGGCACAGTCAATGATTACAGAAGGTCTTAAAAACGTTACCGCTGGTGCAAACCCAGTAGGTATTCGTAGAGGGATTGAAAAAGCAGTAGCAGCAGCAGTTACTGAACTACAGTCAATTTCTAAAAAAGTAGAAAATAAAGAATCAATTGCACAAGTAGCAGCGATTTCTGCAGGTGATGCTGAAGTAGGCGAACTAATTGCTGAAGCAATGGAACGCGTTGGTAACGATGGTGTCATCACGTTAGAAGAATCTAAAGGTTTTAACACCGAGTTGGAAGTAGTAGAAGGAATGCAATTCGATCGCGGTTACCTTTCTCACTATATGGTATCTGATACAGATAAAATGGAAGCAATTTTAGATAATCCGTATATTTTAATCACGGATAAAAAAATTACGAATATCCAAGATATCCTACCAGTACTAGAACAAGTTGTACAACAGGGCCGTCCGATGTTAATTATTGCTGAAGATGTTGAAGGTGAAGCACTTGCTACATTAGTGGTAAATAAATTACGCGGTACATTCAATGTTGTAGCGGTTAAGGCTCCAGGTTTTGGTGATCGTCGTAAAGCAATGCTAGAAGATATCGCTATTCTAACGGGCGGTCAATTGATTACGGAAGAAATTGGTTTAGATTTAAAAGAAGCGACTATTGATATGCTTGGTCGCGCAGGTAAAATAGTTGTAACAAAAGATAATACGACTATTGTAGAAGGTGCTGGCGAAGAAACAAATATCGAAGCACGTATCGGCCAAATCCGCTCTCAACACGAAGATTCTACTTCTGAGTTCGACAAAGAGAAACTACAAGAACGTTTAGCTAAATTATCTGGAGGTGTCGCAGTCATTAAAGTCGGCGCAGCAACAGAAACAGAGCTAAAAGAACGTAAACTACGTATTGAGGATGCATTGAATTCTACACGTGCAGCAGTAGAAGAAGGTATCGTATCAGGCGGAGGCGTAGCGCTAGTGAACGTTTACAGCGCAGTTGAAGCGGTAGCAGCAGATGAAGTAGGCGACGTTGTAACAGGCGTAAAAATCGTTTTACGTGCATTGGAAGAACCAATCCGTCAAATCGCAAATAATGCAGGTCTTGAAGGTTCAGTAATCGTCGATCGTCTAAAACGTGAAGCAGTAGGTACAGGCTTCAATGCAGCGAATGGCGAATGGGTGAATATGTTTGATGCAGGTATCGTCGATCCAGCAAAAGTTACACGTTCAGCACTTCAAAATGCAGCATCGGTTGCAGCTCTATTCCTAACTACAGAAGCAGTTGTAGCAGATATCCCTGAAGCATCAGCACCAGCAATGCCTGATATGGGCGGTATGGGCGGCATGATGTAAGGAAAGTATTTCATCTCTAGACAAAAATTCAAGAGCAACACGACAAGTAACGATTCAATTACTTGTCGTGTTGCTTTTTGTGTTAGGTTGTATGTGAAAGTAATTATTTTATGAATAAACAAAAACAATTTAAGTCCTATCATCACTTGTATAGATGTAGTTATGTCATTATTGTTAATTTAAACCAGTTTAAGGCAGTCATGAAAAGGTTAGTTATTAATTAGTCATTTGAAAAATGTCTGTAAAAATCAAATACTTTAATAACTGAGTATGCTTGATCAAAACATATTGGAAAGTAGGAGATAAAATGAACAAAAAAATGAAACCATTTGCGTATTCTTTAGTAGTAGCTAGTTCGGTCTTAGTTTTAGGTGCGTGTTCTTCTGATTCCGATTCGGGTAAAAAAGGTTCTCAAGAAGGACTGAAAGAAAAAAAATACTCAGTTGCTGCCTCGGATATTTCTAAGTTAGAAATAATAACAGAAGCAACTGAGATTGATGTAGAAAAATCGACAGATGATAAAGTTCATATTACGTACTATGACCGAGATGAAGAATTCTTTAATATTAAAGTAACAGATGACAAAAAATTAAAAATGGATTATAAAACAGAGAAAAACCTAAAAGATTATTTCAAATTGAAAAAAGAAAAAGAAGATTATAATATAAAAGTAGCCATTCCAGATAATATAAAGAGCGATCTAAAACTGAAAACAAGAAATGAAGAAATTAAAATGGACTCCGTTAATGTAGACGGTATAATCGATGCAAAAACAAGAGATGGCGATATTGATTTAAGTAATGTAAAAGCAACTAGTTATATCTACGTTGAAACGGAAGATGATGATATTAGTTTAGAGAATGTGACGTCTTCGAAAGATATTGAAGCACGTAATTCAGATGGTGATATTGAATTAAACAATGTTGATGTAGGAAAAGCGTTCCTACTAAAAACCAGTCATGGTGATGTTAAAGGTAGTGTAGTTGGTGAAGAAAAAGACTTTGGAATCTTTAGTATTGTTTCAGATGGTAGAAATAATAACTTACCAAAAAATAGAGATGGCAAAGATAAATCACTTAATGTAGATGTCAGAGATGGCGATATCGATATTACATTTACGAAATAATAGCAACAACGATAAAAGGCATCTTTCTTCTTGTGAGGAAAGATGCCTTTTACCGTTGTCATCATAGGCTGTTCTAGAGAGAAATTTTCAATTACACGGGTATCCTACTAATGCCTGGTTTTTATGCGCTAACAATGAAGCGATTAGTAAACAATTATGTTTTATCGAATGATAATTTTAATAATTTATGATTCAGTTGTTTAGCCTGGAAAAGTGCATTGGCATCTTCTTTAATGCCTAGTGGTAGATTTGCTTCACCAATGATATAACCAGCAAAATGACTGCCCATAAAATCAAAAATATGCTGAAATTGTTCAATCATAGGCAATCCTTTTATATGTGGCTGATCGCCACCAACTGTAATCACATAGGTAGATTTATCAGCCATTTGATTTTTGAAATGGGGGTAATGTGAATCTTTTAATGTTTGTGACCAACGATCGATAAAATTTTTCATAATCCCTGTCATACTATACCAATAAATGGGTGTGGAAAAAATGATTGTATCATGCGTCAGCATACGTTCCAGTATTTCACTGTAATCATCTGCAACAGCAGGAAAGCCCCCCGCTGCATGACGGTGGTCCATAATTGGTTCGATTAAGTAATCTTTTAAATAAATTTCCTCAACATCCATATTCTCAATGACTTTTTTTGTTAAAAATTCAGTATTGCTTTTGGGACGATTCCCTCCGTAAAGTACGAGTATCGACATAGAAAAACCTCCAGTAGAATGATGACATGAATATAAATCACTAGAGTATCTTTTCCTTTGTAGTAAAAAATATAAACGTCATCATACAGATCAATTAAAAAACTGCTAATCGAATAGTTCAATTAGCAGTTTGCGTTAACTAGTATAAAAAAACCATATGATGCCGTAAATAACTATAAGTATAAAGGGAATGGTTGCAAAAATAATGACGTTTTTCTTTTTATTTAAAATACCTAGTGCCAGTAAGATAAGTGCAACGAGGAAAATAAGTAGTGTACCAGCGATTGTCATGGCCTCCTTCATATAAAATAAAAAAAGATGATGTCATGGCAACAGCATCTCTTTTTATAATTACTCTTCTTTTTCTTTATTGAACCATAATTCTTCTGTATCTTCTGGTTCACCATTATAGTTGATGAAAATTTCTTCGCCGGCTTTAATATCTTTATGTGCAGTAAAATCAAAAGTGCGATTTTGGAAGTTAATTTCATAGGTTGCATTCGGGTCATAAGAATGGTTGAAAAGCATACCATAACCTAACAGCATAGCTGTTTGGTCTAAACCATATTCAAATGCATAATCAGCAAGCAATGTTTTTTCAATATGTTCGTGTTGTTCGTTCGGATAGGAAATAACAGGTGCTTCATGTAAAAGAGTACCTTTTTTAATATCAACTTTAGCAAAAACGCCTCTGTTATATTCGCCATCGCTTATTTCTGAAACTTTAATTTCAATCATGTTGTTCTCCTAATCACAAATGTATTTATTCTATCTAACTGTAACATTAATTACCTACTCACGTACAATTTTTTAAATGACGGTAAAACCTAGTTGAAATGATACAATGAAGTAGATGTGATTATGCCAACCATCTACGAAAAAATGGCAATGAAATTATATGTAAATAGGGTATATCTGCCTGTGGCTTTGCAGTTGACTGCTAGGCTGAAAATGAGGTAAATACTTTAACATCATCTTTCAAAAAAAGTATAGAAAAAGGGAAATTGCTGATGCAATTTCCCTTTTTCTATGAATCAAGACGATTATTTTTTATCTATTTCTGCGGAGTGACGCTTTTTGAATACTAATGCAAAGTAACCAAATGTGATTGCTGAAATGATAATTGCAAATGCAGCAAGAACACCAAAGTTCATCCAATAGTAGCTCATGTCCCCGGTAGATATAGCTGATTTAAAACCGGATACCGAGTAAGTCATCGGTAATAATTTATTGAAAATTTGTAATGGTCCTGGAACTAATTCAAGTGGGAATGTACCAGCACTTGTAGTTAATTGAAGGATTAGAATAATAATGGCGATGAATCGACCTGGATCGCCTAAAATAGATACGAGCATTTGTGTAATGGCTAGGAAAGCATAGCTTGTAATGAGTGCCATGAAGAAGAAGGCCACCATTGAATATACTTCCATACCGAGTGAATATTTAACAATGAGTACAGCTAGCAATGCTTGTAGGAAACCGACAACTGCTAAAACAACGGCTTTACTTGCGTACCATGCTGCTCCGCTCTTAGGACGGATTGCTGGTTCAACAAGAGGAAAGACAATTGTGATTAATAATGCACCGACGAATAATCCTAATGCGATAAAGTAAGGAGCAAAACCAGTACCGTAGTTTGGCACTTCATTGACTGCTTCTTTTTGTACAACGACCGGTTGTCCGACCATATCATATGTTTTGTCTGTCGGATGAACTTCAGATGCTTGTTCATGACCGTCAGCAAGAGCTGTTTCTAATGTATCTGAGCCTTTTGCTAAATCTTTTGTACCGTCGGCAAGTTTTTCAGAACCGTTGGCTAATTTCGTAACGCCGTCAATCATACCACCTGTTTTGTCTGCCATTTCATTTAAGCCGGATGATAATGTAGATGAACCATCACGTAAAGTAGTCGTACCTTGCACTAGTGAAGATGTACCAGCTGGTAATGCGGCAAGTCCATTAGCAAGGTCACTTGAACCTTGTTGTAGCTGGCCAATGCCTCCAACTAGTGAACCTGTACCAGTTGTTAATGTACCTAAACCATTTGCTAGCGAACCAGCACCAGTATGAAGCTGACCAATACCGTTGCCTAAATCACCAACACCGTTGTTTAATGCCGTTGCACCAGCATTTAATTTATTGGCACCTTCTACTGAAGCACTCCAAGAGTTTGCCAGTGTTTTTGTACCAGTCGCTAATTTATTGGCACCTGGAGCTAATTCATTGGCAACCTTTGTATTCAGAGTACTTAAGCCAGTTGCTACTTGATGAGCACCTTGTTGAAGTTTTTCCATATCATTTGTTTGATCTTGCGAAATAGTAGGACTGTTTGAATCATTTACTTTGTTTTTTAGTTTTGTTGTACCAGCATGAAGATCATTGGCACCAGCGCTAAGTGAAGCTGCACCAGATTGAATATTGCCAACACCTGCATCCGTATTTTTAACACCATCATTGACTGCATTAGCTGTTGCCAATAATTTTGCCTTATCCGCTTCAGGAATATTCATTGCTTGAATTTGTTGTACAAGTTGAGCTGAAGCACCAGCAAGTTTTGTCGTACCTGATTTTAATTCAGCGGCGCCACTTTGAAGATTAGTAGCACCTTGTGCGACTTTACCCGAACCGTTATCTAATTGAACAGAAGATGTTTTTAGTTCGTTTAAAGTAGCCGGTAACGACTTAAGTGAGGCAACTAATTTAGTAATACCAGCATCTACTTGAGCTGCACCTGGAGTTAGTTGAGCTAGTCCACCTTTAACGCCTGGATTTGCTTGCGAGCCATCGCCATTAATGCCTGCACTGATTTTTTGTGCGCCATCATTTAATGCAGTAATATTTCCTGTATTTTGGTTTAATTTTGAAGCCATTTCTGACGTACCTGCTTGTAATGAAGCCGCACCATTTTGTAATTTATTGGCACCTGCTTGCGCATCGCCAAGTTTTGAATTTAATGTATTCGCACCAGCAGAAGCTGATTTAGCGCCATCATTTAATTTCGTAGCGCCCGTTGCTAATTCTGATGTACCTGCGTTAAGTTTATTGGCTCCTACCGCAGCAGAACTAGCGCCATCATTTAATTTATTGGCACCCACTAATAATTTGTTTACACCAGCGACTAAGTCATTAGAACCGTTGGCAGCTGATTTTGCGCCGTCGGCTAATTTACCCGAGCCATCTTCCAATGTGACTAAACCATCTTTTAATGTGATAGCCCCTTTATTCAGTTTGACTGCACCGTCGCCTAATTTACCAGCACCATCTGCAGCATCACCAAGGCCGTCACCTAATTTAGCAATGTTAGCGAAAAGTTGCTCTGCATAAGTTGCAGAAACTTTTTTGTTTACTTCAGCACGAATTAGTTCGATAGCTGAGTTACCAATTTGACCACCAAGGAAGTTAAAGCCTTCATTTGGTTTATAGATTAATTTCATTTTTTCAGGGTCATCTTCTAATAATGAACCAGCATTTTTACTGAAGTCTTTGGGAATTTCGATCGTTATGTACTGCTTGCGATCTTTCATTTCCTGAGTGGCTTCTTTTGAAGTTAATTCTTTAAATTTAAATTGTTTACTATCCATCAAATTTTTTGATAGATCCTTACCTAGTTCTAAATGTTTTCCCTCAACTGTTGCCCCTACGTCATTGTTGACAATAGCTACAGGCATATCTTCTAGTTTGTCATATGGATCCCAAAATGCCCATAAAAACATACCAGCATACAGTACTGGAACCATGAGAACAGCGATAATAGCGATTAACATTTTACGATTTTTGAAAATGTTTAACCATTCTGCTTTTATCATAGTAAATTCCTCCTCGTTCCTATTAATTGATTGAACAAATGACTGGAAATGAATTATAGTCATTTGAAGTGAAAAAAATTAGGGCATTAACCCTTTGAAAATTGTACTTTGAAATAGTTGCGAAATCGTATCTTCTGCTAATTTGTTTAGATGTGTATCTTGCCAATCAACAATCATAGCAATATATGATTTTAATAACAAATAGGATACGAGCTCAGGATCACACTGTATAATTTCACCTTTATTCATCGCTAACTGAATTTTCTCTGCCAATATTCGCGTGATTTCTTGCTCAATTTTTGTGAGCATACTTTGAACTGCCGGTGTACGAAGCTCTTTTTCCTCTGCGACTAGTTTGACGTAGAGTGCATGTGTTTCTCTGAATTGTAAAAGACGATTTAAAGCATTTAAAGCGTTTTTTTCAAAAGAAATCTGCGGCTTCATTTCTTTTTCGACGGTTTTGCGCATGGAGGAAATCAATTCCATTACAACAGCTTGAAATAAAATTTCCTTCGTTGCATAGAAATTATAAATCGTACCTTTTCCAACATTTGCCGTACGAGCTACTTGATCCATCGTCGTCGCCTTATATCCGAAAAGCGAAAACGTTTGAGAGGCAGCTTGTAATATGGCCTGACTTTTATTCACCTTTTCACCTTCTTCTATAAATTGACCGAAAATCATAATCAGTCACTCGGTCATTATTGTAACATGTTTTTAGTGTTTTGCAACGCTTTCAAGTGATGTTTATATTGTTTTTATTTTCAAAAAATTAGTGTCTTTCTTTGAGGAGAGAACGAAAAGACTACTCACTTCATGTGAGTAGTCAGTAGGGAAGGGCTAATCATTTTTTTTAATAATAAGAGGATTTAGAGCAGTTGCCAAATTTTCAATATCTATTGAGAAAACACGATCCTTTTTAATAGAAGGAACGATGGAACGTAATGAATCAAATTTTGCTTTTGTGAACGTTGCTAGCTTATCGGTCCCCCTAAATTCAACGGCTTGCAGTGCACAAATACATTCGATTGCTAATACGCGGCGAACATTTTGAATAATCATCGAAGCATGGCGTGCTCCAATTGTCCCCATACTCACATGATCTTCTTGATTGGCCGATGAAGGAATAGAATCAACACTTGCTGGATGTGCTAATGTTTTATTCTCAGAAACGAGTGCCGCCGCCGCATATTGCATAATCATCGCACCAGATTGCAAACCAGGAGATGGACTCAAAAATGGTGGTAAATCATTCAATTGGGGGTTGACGAGACGTTCTGTACGACGTTCAGATATATTAGCAAATTCAGCAACTGCAATTTTCAAAAAATCCATTGCTAAAGCAATTGGCTGCCCGTGGAAATTACCACCAGAAACGATATAATCACCATCTTGAAAAATCAGAGGATTATCAGTAGCAGCATTGATTTCAATTTCTAATTTTTCTTTCACGTAATCGAGCGCTTGCCAAGATGCGCCATGAACCTGTGGAATACAGCGTAGTGAATAAGCATCTTGTACGCGTTTTTCACCTTGTGTTGTCGTGAGTTTACTGTCTTGTAAGAGAGTCATCATACGCTGCGCAACAGCAATTTGTTGTGGATATCCACGAGCCTCATGAATTTCAGGATAGAAAACATCGGTTATTCCTTCAAGTCCTTCCATCGTCATAGCTGCTATCCATTCACTGTCAAAAGCAATTTTTTCGGCTTCTATATAATTGATGACACCCATTGCAGTCATCGCTTGTGTACCATTGATAAGGGCAAGTCCTTCTTTTGCTTGTAAAATGATTGGTGAAATATTCAATGATTGCAATACAGTGGCAGTAGGTGTCGCATGACCATGATCATCATGCACAAAACCTTCGCCAATTAGTACAAGTGCTAAATGAGAGAGAGGGGCTAAATCACCTGAAGCACCAAGTGAACCCTGCTGTGGAATGACAGGATGAACTTGTGCGTTAATAAGCTGAGCTAATGTTTGTACGAGAATTTGTCGTACACCTGATACCCCTTTAATGAGCGCATTGAGTCGTAAAAGCATCATGGCACGAGAAACAACAATTGGAAAAGGCTCGCCCATACCGCAAGCATGAGAGCGAATCAGATTTAATTGGAGCTCCTCCACATCCCCATTTTCTATACGCATATCACTAAACTTGCCAAAACCAGTTGTAATACCATATACGACGCGTTCTTCAGCAACAATTCGCTCAACAGCATCACGACTTTTTTGAACGGCTGCTAGACTTTGTGCTGAAATTTCAATTTTTTCAAACTGCACGCATACGCGATAAATTTCGTCGATTGTCAAAGTGTTTCCTGTCAGTACGATCATATGAAATCCTCCTCATTTTTAGCACAAATGAAAAGAGCGATTTTGGCATATATACAACTACAGCCATCCCGCTCAATATTGATTGTCGATACTAAATTAGTGTGTTTATTGTAAGTGCTTTCATCAATCGAAGTCAATTAAAAATTGGAAAAAACTAGTATATTAGCGTGTTAACGTGCTAATAAGCTGACTAATTTTGGGTTTTTTATTTTTGAGAAGTTATGTTGAAACGTTGTTAGTACACGATTTAGCTCTCTTATAGTACCTAAAATGCGTAGCGTGCGTACTTTAGGGTAAAATACTTTAAGTTGAATTGTCATAAAAAGGATGTATAAAATGAAGGGAAGTAAGTGCAATTTATAGTCACTGTAATTCAAAATTGAGGAGGAATAAACAATGGCAGAATCATCAAAACGTATTATTCGCGCAGATCGAGGAAATAACATATCGTGTAAAGGGTGGCAACAAGAAGCTGCATTACGCATGTTAATGAATAATTTAGATCCAGAAGTTGCAGAAAATCCTGATGAATTAGTCGTGTATGGTGGTATTGGTAAAGCGGCACGTAATTGGGCATGTTTTGATGCGATTGTAGCATCTCTGAAAGATTTGGAAAACGATGAAACACTATTAGTGCAGTCAGGTAAACCAGTCGGTATATTCCGTACACATACAATGGCTCCACGTGTATTAATTGCCAATTCAAATATTGTACCAGCTTGGGCAAACTGGGATACATTTTATGATCTTGAAGAAAAAGGCTTGATGATGTATGGCCAAATGACAGCAGGTAGTTGGATTTATATTGGTGCACAGGGAATTTTACAAGGAACATACTTAAGTTTTGTGGAAGCCGGTAAAAAAGTATTTGGCTCGGCTGATTTGACGAGTAAATTTATACTGACAGGTGGTATGGGCGGTATGAGTGGTGCACAACCATTGGCGGGTAAAATGGCGAAAGCGGTCATTTTAGTCGTCGAAGTAGAACGCCAACGAATCGAAAGAAAAATAAAAGAAGGATATTGTGATTATCTAGTTGAAACATTGGATGAGGCAATGATCCTTGTTGAAAAATATACAGCAGCAGGGACGCCTGCCTCGATTGGTTTAGTAGGAAACTGTGCAGATATTTATCCGGAAATGTTGAAGCGAGGAATTACGCCGGATATCGTAACAGACCAAACAAGCGCACATGACCCATTAAATGGCTATATTCCAAATGGTATGACATTTGAAGAGGCATTAATCTTGCGCAAAAAAAATCCACAGGATTATGAACTGAAGGCAAAACAAACGATGGCAAAACATGTACAGTGCATGTTAGATTTCCAAAGTGCCGGTTCAGAAACCTTTGATTATGGGAATAATATTCGCAAATATGCACAAGATATGGGCGTAGCCAATGCATTCGATTTTCCTGGTTTTGTACCAGCTTATATTCGTCCATTATTTTGCGAAGGAAAAGGTCCTTTCCGTTGGGCTGCGCTTTCTGGTAATCCAGAAGATATTTATAAAACAGATAGGTTGGCGTTAGACATGTTTGCGGAAGATGAGGGGCTTGTTAATTGGATTGAAATGGCTCAGAAAATGGTTAAGTGGCAGGGGTTACCGGCACGTATTTGTTGGTTAGGGTATGGTGATCGTCATCGTTTTGCTTTGAAAGTCAATGAAATGGTTGCGAGCGGTGAAATTTCAGCCCCTATTGTATTTGGTCGCGATCATCTCGATTCTGGTTCGGTAGCTTCACCAAATCGTGAAACAGAAGCGATGAAGGATGGCAGTGACGCGGTAGCCGATTGGCCGATATTAAATGCCCTCATTAATACGAGTGGTGGTGCTAGTTGGGTAAGTGTCCATCATGGTGGTGGTGTCGGAATGGGCTATTCGATGCATGCGGGGCAGGTACTCGTAGCAGATGGTTCAGATGAAGCACGTCAACGTATTGAAAGAGTATTAATTTCAGATCCAGGAATGGGTGTCATTCGTCATGTAGATGCTGGATATGACAGCGCAAAACAAGTAGCAAAAGATAAGGGGATTCGTATTCCGATGATGGAAAAGGAGCAACTGTTATGAAAACATTCATCAAGAATATTGGTCAATTAGCAACGTTAGCATCCTCCAAAAAAGGCGCAAGAAAAAAAGAAGATATGTCGAATTTAGCGATTATTGAAAATGGCGCTATTCTAATGAAAAATGGACTAATTGAAGCGATAGGTACGACTCAGGAACTGCAAAGCCAATATATGAATGAACTAAAAGACGCACTCATCTTTAATGCCAATGGGAAGCTCGTGACACCAGGGCTTGTCGATCCACATACACATATTGCCTATGGAGGCAGTAGAGAACAAGAGTTTGATTTGCGTTTGCGTGGAGCAAGTTATATGGATATTATGAATGCTGGTGGTGGGATTCATGCGACGATGCGTATGACCCGCGAAGCTACAGAAGACGAACTTGTGGCACAAACAGCAAAACGTCTCGATGGTTTTGCTAAGCATGGTGTCACAACTGTTGAAGGGAAAAGCGGCTATGGTATGGATCTTGAAACAGAGTTAAAACAGCTACGCGTCATGAAACGCCTACAGCAATCACACGCTTTAGATATCGTGCCAACCTTCATGGGGGCCCACGCTGTACCGAAGGAATATAAGGGACGAGAAGATGAATTTGTGGATATTATTATTCGAGATATGTTGCCAAAAGTCGCGCAGGAAAAATTAGCTGAATTTAATGATGTTTTTTGTGAAAAAGATGTCTACACGCCACAGCAAGCAGAGCGGATTTTAGAAGCAGGTAAAAAGTTAGGATTAGTGCCTAAGATACATGCTGATGAAATCGTATCCTATGGCGGAGCGGAATTAGCAGCGAAGGTGGGGGCCATTTCAGCGGAACATTTATTGAAAGTATCGGATGAAGGTATTCGTCAAATGGCTGAAAAGAATGTGATTGCGTGCTTGCTACCGGCAACAGCTTTATTTTTACGTGAAGAAGCAGCTCCGGGTAGAAAGCTCATCGATGAAGGAGTGGCTGTCGCTATTTCAACGGACTGTAATCCTGGTTCTTCACCTACAGTATCGATGCCACTTGTGATGAATTTAGCATGTATTTCGATGCGACTAACACCGGCAGAAGCACTGACGGCAGCTACTTATAATGCGGCATATGCGATCAA
This sequence comes from Kurthia sibirica, assembly GCF_003143975.1. Taxonomy (GTDB): domain Bacteria; phylum Bacillota; class Bacilli; order Bacillales_A; family Planococcaceae; genus Kurthia; species Kurthia sibirica. Next base: position 26,538 of record NZ_QFVR01000019.1, read on the forward strand.
TCGCCAAGAATTTATCGGATCACTGGAAGTTGGGAAAAAAGCAGATGTTGTGTTGTGGGATGTTGCAAGTTATGAAGAATTACAATATTTATTTGGCGTCAATCATGTGAAATCAGTCTGGAAATCAGGTAAAAAAATAGTTTGACTAGTTAAACCGCCAGATGATCTGTTTTATTTAGTATTTAAGACTTAAGGATAATTATTTCAAAAATAAAGTTAGTTAATAGTAAAAAACTAGCCACTTATTTTCTCTTAAAAATAAGTGGCTGGTTTTTTAAATAGAAATAGTTTACATGATAAAATAATGGTGAATAATACAATAATTAGAATAAAAAAGTATATTAATTGTGGGATATATCGAAAAATTGCTATTCTTATGCTAATGACAAGTAGCGGAGTGATGAGATGATATGAATAAGTCGACGAAAACCTTATTGTTTATCCTAGCTAGCATCATTGTTGTGGGCGTCTTCTTATTTTATATGTGGACGCAACAAACCTATAAAGGAACAGCTGAATTAGAATCATTAGTGCCAGCCAAATCAGTGAAGAAAAATGAAGATTTGCTAGTCTTTGAGCCAAAAGTAAAAACGGAGACAGGTATTATTTTATATCCTGGCGCTAAAGTTGAACCAATGGCTTATCGCTATTTGGCCAGTGAATTAGCGAAAAATGGCTATTTCGTTGCTATACCTAAAATGATGTTAAATATCGCTATTTTTGATACGACAAAAGCAGAAAAAATGATGTTGGATTATCCGAATATTTCAAGATGGGTCATTGGAGGGCATTCTTTAGGTGGAGTAGCCGCAGCAAACTATGTGAGCAGTCAACCTAAAAAAGTAGTTGGTTTATTATTATTGGCGTCCTACCCTTCAAATAAAGTTGATTTTAGTGAGGGAACATTGTCGACATTATCTATTTATGCACAATATGATCAGGTAACGACACCTGAAGCAATCATGAACACACAAAACAAATTGTCTACAAATGCGATATTACATGAAATTAAAGGTGGCAATCATGCTGGTTTTGGAATGTATGGTAAACAAAAAGATGATGGCGTCGCGACAATTTCAAATCTTGAGCAGCAAAAGCGGATTGTCTATCAAGTAGTTCGGTGGTTGGATAAAGTGACGGGGAAAGAGAATGAAAAAGGAATGAAGTGATGTCGGTTATCCGCATCCCTTCATTCCTTTTATGTTATAGATTAATATTTTTTAAAGTAGTTGGCTACACCAGCCGAAATACCAACAGCCATTGCTTGACGATAGCTATTTGTATTGATGGCATTGAGCTCGTTTTTCAAATTCATATAGCCGTATTCCATTAATGTTCCAATAATTGGACTTTCGCGAAGTACGAATAAATTTTGATAGCGATATTGCTCAGCAGGCACGTCTGATACAGCTCCTACAGGTTTGTGTAGTGCTTTAAATAAATAATTTGTAAATGTTTTTTCAGATTGTTTAGTATAAAGAGCTAAATAGCCTTTTTCACTTTTTTTATTGGATACATTATGATGTACGCTAATAAAAGCATCTGACTTAGCAGCTTTTGAAATTGAAACACGTTTTTCAAGTGTTAATGTTTGATCAGTCGTACGTGTCATCACCACTTTTGCTCCATTTTTCACAAGTTCTTTTTGCAATGTTTTAGCTGCCTTTAAGTTAAGGTCTTTTTCTTTTACACCAAAGTATTGAGCACCAGCTTGTGAACCACCATGACCGGCATCAACGGTAATGATGCGACCACTTAGTGGACCAAATATTGTGCCAGCAGGATATACATTGTCTTTTTTCACTGTTGTATAACCGTAGTTATTTGAAATCCAGCCAAATTTACCTGGGCTATATTCAACTTTATACCAGCCATTTGCTGCCTGCGCTTTAATCGTGAATTGATCACCAAAGCGAGCAACAGCCAGTTTAGTAGAAGTGGCTGAAGAAGTGCTACGAATATTTAGTGATGCTACGGAAACAGAATAAAATTTTCCGATGTTTTTATTTGTAGAAGGTTGGCTCACCTGTGCAACAACTTTTTTCAAATAACTTGAAGATACATAACCAGTTTTAGAACCGACTTTTACCTTAAACCATTTACCTTTTTTTGAAGTTTGAGTTACAACCGTATTTTTTTTAAGTTTTGCAATGATTTTGTATTGAACACCTGCGCCTGTACGAAGGTTCAATGAATTTGTATTCACGACTTTATAGTTAACCGAAGCAGCTTCAACTTGTATTTGTGGAACGGCTAATGAAGATAGAATGAGCACAAAGCTCAATAATAGTAACAATAAATAATTTTTTTTATGTATCATAAAACCCCTCCTTTTTTCTTTATCATAAGCTTAATGGCATATTAAAAAGAGAGTTTTTGTTAATTGTTTTAGAATTGTATTATTTGTAATGCATTTGCAATAATGGAATAGACTATTTTTATTTCACTGTTGTAAATTTTTACTTATTTGTATTTAAGGTATATTAATTAATGTTTTATTGTCATAATAGTAAAGGGTCAATTAGCATGTATTTTAGCAGAATATACTTTTTTAAAAATATAAAATAGGAATAATTAGCTAGTGGAATCACTTAACGAATTTACGTTATTACGTTATTATTAAAGAATGATAATAACGATCATAAAAACAAAAATTAAGTCATCAAAAAGACAACTTATTGAGTGACTATATCGTCTATATAGAATAGAAATTAAAAAATGTAAAAGATAAAATAGGAGGTAGCAGAATGCCAAGACCCAATAAAAGCACTCATCGATACATAAGTGGTCTGGATGGATTAAGGGCGTTATCAGTCCTTGCCGTCATTCTTTACCATCTTCATATAGAATGGATAGATGGCGGATTTTTAGGCGTAACTGTATTTTTTGTGTTATCAGGTTATTTAATTACCGATCTTCTTGTGAAAGAATGGGATCGAACAGGTAAAATTAATTTTAAAACTTTTTGGATTAAACGCTTTAGACGATTAATACCGGCGCTCGTCGTTATGCTCGTTCTCATGAGTGTATGGATTACTTTATTCCAACGTTCTTTTTTGGTAGGACTTAGAGGTGAAATAGTAGCAGCTTTTACATATGTTAGTAATTGGTATTATGTATTGCAAGATCACTCTTATTTCACGAAATTTGCACCACCATCACCGTTACAACATATGTGGTCACTTGCTGTAGAAGAACAGTTTTATATTATCTGGCCCGTGATTATGCTTGTTTTACTGAAGTTTTTACCAGCAAAAGGCAAGTTAGCTGGTTTAATATTATTGCTATCTTTTGTATCGGCAGAAATGATGGCATTTTTATTTACACCAGATGTTGACCCAAGCCGTATTTATTATGGAACGGACACCCGTGCGTTTTCATTGTTAATTGGTGCTGCATTGGCGATTGTTTGGCCAAGTGCAAAATTGACAGCAAATGTCACACCAGATTTGAAAAAACTACTGAATGTAACCGGAGGAGTCAGCTTAACCCTACTAATTCTTATGATGATTTTCATGCAAGAAGATAGTAGCTTCCTCTATTATGGTGGTATGTATTTAGCCTCAGCGGTGACTGCTGTTTTAATTGCAGTTATTGTTCATCCTGCTAGTTCCATCGGTAAATTATTCAGTTTTAAGCCGTTGTTATGGGTAGGTGTACGTTCGTACGGTATTTATATTTGGCATTTTCCGATTATTGTATTGATGGGAATTGCTGTAAAAACAGATACCATTAGCATGACAAAAATTATTTTGGCCTTAGTATTAACATTTGTTCTTTCAGCACTTTCTTGGCGTTATATTGAAGACCCAATCCGTAAAGGCGCATGGAAAAATTGGTTGACTGCTATTAAAACGCGTCAAGTAAGTTGGCGTTGGAAGGAACAGAGCATCTTAGGGAGAACTATATCGGTAGCTGTTAGTTGCATTTTGATTGTCTTTGCCGTTAGTTTAATCTATCAGCCGCAGCCGGAAGCTTCAAATGAAAAAATATTACAACAACATTTAGAGCAAGAACAACAGAAAAATGCAGAGAAGAAAGCAGCCTTAGCAAAGTTAAATGCTAAAGAGAAAAAAGAAGCAAAAGCCACCGCTTTGAAAAAGGCAAAAGAACAAGCAAAAGCCGCCGCAAAAGAAGAACGAAAAGTTAAAAATGATGCATTGAAATTAGCTGAAGCAAAATTCAAAAAAGATGCTGCCAATGCCAAAGTTGCATTAGCAAATCGTCCTATTACAGCTTTAGGTGACTCTGTCTTACTAAGTGCTTCAACCCAATTACAAGAATTCATTCCTAATATTACGATTAATGCGAAAGTCGGTTTGCAAGTGGATGTAGCTATTGAAGAACTAACAGCAATGGCGAAGAATGGCCAAATTAGTCATACGGTGTTTATTGGTCTGGGTTCAAATGGTACATTCACAGAACAACAATTTGAAGAAATTTATGCGATAGTGGGCAAAAATCGTGAAATTTATTTAATGAACACAAATGTTGATCGTAGTTGGAAAAAAAGTGTTAATAAAAATTTAGATAACGCTGCGAAAAAATATAAAAATGTCCATGTTATTGATTGGGATGAATTGTCGAAAGGCAAACCACAGTTATTTTATAAAGATAAAATCCATCCAAATCCTGAAGGTGGAGAATTTTATGCAAGTCATGTAGCCATCGAAATAGCAAAAAAAGAAAAAAATTGAAATAAGTGATGATAGATATTACAGTAGCTATTCTTGACAGAGTAGACGGCTGTAATATCTTTTTTTTATTATATGAACAGAGAAAGGGTGAGTGAAGTTGACAGAATCAACTTCACTCACCCTTTGTGTAGGCTAAATCTTACAGAATAGAGCGTTTAATATAGAATTATTCAACATGCTCATAGAGTGAAATACTCTCCATATAATTGACAAGTCGACGTAATTCTTTTTCTTGTTCACGATTGATTTTACCATCTTCATACAGTTTATGAATGGCACTACGTTCCGTTTCCAAAACGAGAAGGTTTAATTCTTCTTGAATTTCTTCTTCACGGGCAGAATCGATTTTACGTTGTTTGCGTAATCGATCTAATGCTTTATCATATTCATATAATACGATCATATACAATTCTTTACGAGGTGATTTTTCTTTTTGCTCTTTCAAGTAAGTGACCGCTTGATTATATGCTTGGCGACGAACATCTTGGCGCATAATCATATACGAATAGAAATGTTCTTTATCATTGCGATAATGTTTACGCGCTAAGCGGGCTTCACGATACACTTTACGAATTGTGTACAGCGCTTGTTTCCAAGTACTTGTGTGGAGCATTTCTTCACGATCTTTGAATGAGTTACTGATGGACATATACATCATGTCATCCAGTTTATTCTCTTTATAAAGTTGATTGACATATTGTTTTTCGACGCGTAAGGCATCTAAACGAATTTTCAATATTTTATTGGCATAGAGTGGACTAGTAGAGTCATCCGCATTTGCTTCAAGCTGTGTTTGACGGAAGAGTTGTTGAATATTGTCGATCACATCATAGGCAACTGAACGATTTTCATCGTTAATAGAGTTTTGGATGCGTTTGACTGCTTCAACAAGAATATAGCTTTTCGCCTCATGAAATGATAATTGCCCCTCCAATAATTCTTCGATTTCTTCATCATCTGTTAGCATAGGCAAGAATATTGTCGCCACAAGTAATGTGAAGAGAATAACGCCAGATGCTAAGAATAGGATGAGAGACCGTTCAGGGAAGGGGTCTCCATTTTCTAATACGAGTGGTAATGATAAAATACCGGCCATTGTAACGGCACCACGCACACCAACGAGACTACTAATAAGGCTCATTTTGAACAAGGGTTGTTCTTTTTCTTTTCCACGACGGTATTGAATAACCGAGAATAAATGAGACCAAAGGAAACGAATACCGAGTATAACGATACCAATTGCAGCTGCATAAGCAATCATTGTCCAGTTATTCATTTCAGTATCTTCAAGCGAGTTTTCCATTGAGCTTGGAATATTTAAACCGAGTAATAAGAAAACGACACCGTTTAACACAAATAAAATAATTGCCCAAACATTTTCAGTTAGCACCTGTTCCTCGGCTAAAGTTGTTTCGGTACGATCTTTGAATAATGATTGGATGATACCGCCAATAACAACAGCAATAACGCCTGAAGCATGGAAGACATCTTCTGCAATTAAATAAATGATAAAAGGCATTAAAATTTGGAATAGTGTGTGGAATACAGCATCCCGAATACCTGCACGTCGGACCATAAAACGAATCTCTGTTAGTACGAAACCTAAAATAAGACCAATTATTGCACCGATAATGAATGTATATGTGAAGTTGACCAATGCCTGTTGAATCGAAAAGTATCCAGAAACAGCGGCTGCAACTGCATATTTAAATGCTACAAGTCCAGAGGCATCATTGATGAGCGATTCTCCACGCACAACGCTGAGGATTTTATCTGGAATTTGAATTCTTTTTGCAATACCATTGACCGCAACAGGGTCAGTAGGGGATAAGATGGCTGCTAATGCAAAGGCAGGAGCAAGTGGGATAGCTGGTACAAGCCAGTGGATGAAAAAACCGCCACCAATCGTAGTGATTAGTACCAGTACGATTGCATTTCCGAGTATCGGAATACGCATATTCCACAGATTTTCACGCGGGAAATTACGCCCGTCATTGTAAAGAAGGGGCGCTACAAAGAGTAGTAGGAACCACTCTGTTTCGAGCTCTAAATTTAGTTCTGGAGCAAAAATGGCTAATATAACGCCGAGTGCAATTTGGATTAACGCAGTCGGAATAGATGGTATATAATGACCAATTATATTAGATACCATTAAAGCAATAAGTAGAAAAAAGATGATTATTAGTAAATCCATAGCAAGACCCTTTCTGATCGTAGTACTATTAACTATAGAGGAAAGTTGACTGAAATCTAAATAATAACCCTTGAAATAACTTATTTTTTTCTGCTGTTCATGATTTTGTGACAAATCGGATGAGTCATAGCAGCGAATTGCTTTATACTAAAAATGACATGATCATGAATGAACGGAGTGAATTGCTTTGAAAACAGTAGCAGTAGTAGGTGGCGGTATTACCGGCATGAGTACGATGCATTATTTACAACGTCAAATCACAGCACAGCAATTACCAATACAATTGGTGTTAATAGAAAAGGATGCGACGCTTGGCGGTAAGATGGTGACAAAAAAACAAGGTGATTTCATCATGGAAGTAGGCGCAGACTCAATTGTTGCACGTCATAAAAGTGTTATGCCACTAATAGAGGAACTCAATCTGCAAGAGCAGATTGTATATAATGATACGGGAAAATCATATATATTAACGAATAATGAATTACATGCTATTCCTACGAATAGTGTTTTTGGCATTCCGATGGATGAAGCAGCTATTGAAGCTAGTACATTGGTTTCAGCAGCAGGGAAAGAGCAAATTTACCGGGATTTAACGATACCAAATGACCGTTTTACAAAAGAAGATTCAATCGGTGATTTCTTGGCTTATTTTTTAGGTGATGAAATTGTTGAAAAACAAATTGCACCTGTACTATCTGGTGTATATTCTGGTGATTTGTATAAGCTAACAATTGCCTCAACATTACCAAATCTTCTCGAGTATAAAAATAAATATGGCAGTATGATCAGAGGTTTTGAAGCACATAAAGAACTTTATGACAAAACAGCTTCCAAAAAATTCATTTCTTTTGAACATGGATTAGTTCAATTATTTGATCGTATGGAAAGTGTTTTAACAGAGGCAATAATCTACAAAAATACGGCAGTGCAATCACTTGAGAAAAAGGATAATTTTTATCAAGTGAACCTGACGAATGGCGCACAGATAGAAGCAGATTACGTTGTGTTAGCGACACCGCACCAAGTTGCTGAAAAACTACTACCACATCCAGCGCTACAACAAGAATTTAATAAACTACAGACAGCATCTATTATTACGGTCTACTTAGGTTACGAGATGGATGATGCCGTATTGCCAGCTAATGGTACCGGTTTTATCGTATCGACTCATAACGATGTGGATTGTAATGCTTGTACATGGACGAGTCGTAAATGGCATCATACATCACCAAGTGGTAAATTATTAATTCGCATGTTTTATAAAAAAAACAACGCTCGCTTTGCAGAATTTTCTGCAATGACTGAAGCTGAATTGACTGCAGTAGCTAGAGAAGATGTCCGCAAAAGTTTGCATATCGAGGAAGAACCCAACACTGTTACTATTTCAAAGTGGATGGATCTCATGCCTGTTTATAATTTAGAACATCCTCAAGCTGTGAAAGGTTTAGAACAAAAGTTACGACAAAATTACCCGCGAGTAGCGCTTGCAGGTAGTTCATATTATGGCGTGGGGATTGGTCTTTGTATTCAAAATGGACATGATCTTGCTACAGCTATCATAGAAGAATTACAAGAATAGAAATTTGTGTTCAGTGTCATATCTCTGTAAAATGAGTGATAGATGAAGATGGAGGTGTGGGCATGAAGCGGAAAATCAGTTTAGCAATTGGTGTTATTTTACTCGTATTAGGAATGGCACTCATCTTTAATAAACAAATAATGAGCTTCGTTGTTTCACATATGACAGAACAAGCGATTACTCAATTTGATGAATCCAAGGCGAAAAATTCTGCGGACGTTAATTTTGATTTTAAAGATGTTAAAAATCTGAGTATCCAAGATGTTTTAAAAGCACAAATGAATAGTAAGGATGTCCATTCTATTGGTGTTCTTAGCGTACCAGAAGTAGGCTTGGAGTTACCCATTTTATATGGTGTATCCAATACTAATTTAGCAATTGGAGCAGGTACGATGAAAGAAAATATGACATTTGGGCAAGGGAATTATGCACTTGCTGGTCATAATATGAATAATAATTCGACCCTTTTTAGTCCATTAACCAAGGCGAAAAAAGGCATGACTATGTATACAATGAATAAAAAGAAAATTTATACGTACAAAATAACATCTATTTTTATTATTCAACCGACGCAGGTTGATGTAATTGAAGATCAAAAGAAAACAAAATTGTTAACGCTTGTGACATGTAATTATGACGGTTCGAAGCGCATGATTGTACAAGGGGAACTTGTCAAAGCACAATCGATTGAAGATGCGCCAAAAAATGCTTTGAAAACGAAGTAAATAATATAAGTAAACTATTAGACGAAGTAAGTCCATGTCTAATAGTTTTTTTGATATATGATGTCGACGACACTATCAAATATATCCTATGAGAACCCTCTATTTTATACTTTTCAAAAGCCGTCTGTTTGTGCAGTTTGATTTTTCTATATAAGAGCCACATTCTCATTTTACGAAAAGATGAATAACCTATTTTTAAATAAATAAGGTAGAATATTCTCAATTTATCCACTTTTCTGATTTTAATTGGTAAAAGGTATTGACGTTCCATGCATTACGCGATATGATTCGGTTAATATTTTCATAATTCAATATTTTATCTTATCTAGAGAAGCCGAGGGACTGGCCCGTAGAAGCTTCAGCAACCAGCCATGTAAATGGTCAGGTGCTAATTCCAGGAGAATAGTCTGTTCTCAAAAGATAAGAGGGACTTTTTTGGAATTGTCTTTACGCCTTCTTATTTATATAAATAAGAAGGCTTTTTTATATATTTTTGGGGAGTTCAAAATAGAAAGGGTTGGAAAAGTATGGCTTTATTAGAAGATTTGAAAACGAAGATTTTAACAGCAGATGGTGCAATGGGGACATTACTATATTCGTATGGTATCGATTTTTGCTATGAGGAATTGAATATAAAAAAACCAGAAGTTATTGAAAATATTCATCGTCAATATATTGAAGCAGGTGCAGATATTATTCAAACAAATACATATACTGCAAATGCAATTAAACTAGCACGTTATGGTTTAGAAAAAGAAGTTGAAGCGTTTAATCGCGCGGGTGCAAAAATCGCTAAAAAAGCTGCAAAAGCTGGCGGTCAATACGTTTTAGGCACAGTTGGTGGTGTCGTGGGTGTACGAAAAAATGAAGCGACTCTTCCGGAGATTATCGAGGCCCTACTTGAGCAAGCTACCATTTTAATCGATGAAAAAGTCGACGGTCTATTGCTAGAAACATTTTATGATTATGAGGAACTTCACACTTTAGTCGTTGCTTTACGTCAAAAAACCGAATTACCGCTCATTGCACAAGTGTCGATGCATGAGCCGGGTGTATTGGTAAATGGGATGTCATTAAATGATGCGTTACATGGTTTAGAAGCGGCAGGGGCCAATATTGTAGGCGTCAATTGCCGATTGGGACCCTATCATACAATTCAGGCTTTTGAAAATGTTGAAATTCCACAACATGCTTATTTATCTGCCTCACCCAATGCTAGTTTATTGGATGTAGAAGATGGCAAGCTCGTATTCGAATCAGAAGCAGATTATTTTGGTAAAGCGGCCGTATTGCTACGTAACGAGGGTGTGCGCTTAATTGGTGGATGTTGTGGCACGACACCCGCGCATATCCGAGAAGTGAAAAAACAGTTGGCGAATCTATCACCTGTTGAAGACAAAAAAGTAGTTGGACCAAAAGAAATTATTATACATGAAGCTGAAAAACCACGGTATGAAGCACTGCATAATAAGGTTAAAAGAGGGCGTTCGATCATCGTTGAACTAGATACACCGCGCCATTTAGAAACAGAGAAATTTATTGAGGGTGCCGAAATTTTACAAAGAGCTGGCGTTGATGCTGTGACAATGGCTGATAATTCATTGGCTTCACCACGCATTTCAAATATTGCAATGGGTTCTATATTAAAGTATGAAAAAAATGTACGTGCTTTAGCACATATAACATGTCGTGATCGCAATTTAATTGGATTGCAATCTCATTTAATGGGACTGAATGCTTTGGGCATACATGACATTTTAGCAGTGACAGGAGATCCAACAAAAGTAGGGGATTTCCCAGGAGCGACGAGTGTATACGATGTGTCTAGTATGGAGCTATTGCAGCTTATTAAAAAATTAAATGATGGCATATCTTTCTCTGGTAAACCTCTACGCAAAAAAGCGAATTTTTCGGTGTCAGCAGCTTTTAATCCAAATGTACGAAATGTTGCGAGAGCCATACCACGCCTAGAGAAAAAAATTGCAGCTGGAGCGGATTATTTTATTACACAGCCTGTGTATTCGAAAGAGAAAATTATTGAAATATACGAAGCGACAAAGCATTTAGATACGCCAATTTACATCGGTATTATGCCATTAACAAGCTTGCGCAATTCAGAGTTCCTTCACCATGAAGTACCGGGTATTAAATTATCAGAAGAAGTATTAGAACGCATGCGAATTGCCACGACTGAGGACCCGATAACAGGTCAGACAGAAGGGGTTCAAATAGCGAAGGAGTTAATCGATACAGCAGCACAGCTTTTTAATGGTATTTACATTATTACGCCGTTTATGCGTTATGAAATGTCAGTCGAATTAATCGACTATATCCACCAACTAGATCAACTGAAAAGAGGAGAAGGTATACATGTCGAAACATCTTATTGAACAGCGATTAGAAAATAATATCTTACTATTAGATGGTGCAATGGGGACGATGCTCCAAAATGCTAATTTAACAGAGGAAGATTTTGGTGGCGAAGAATTAGATGGTTGTAATGAACATCTTAATCTAACACGTCCTGATGTGATTGAAAGGATTCATGAAGAATATTTTATGGCAGGTGCTGATATCGTTTCGACAAATACCTTTGGTGGTACGCCTGTTGTATTAAACGAATATGACTTAGGGCATAAAGCAGTCGAAATCAATAAAGCAGCTGTTGAAATTGCTAAAAAAGTAGCGTTGCGGATGTCAACACCAGAATGGCCTCGCTTTGTCGCAGGAGCGATGGGACCAACGACAAAAACATTATCGGTAACGGGTGGCATTACATTCGATGCGTTATTACAAGACTTTTATGTGCAGGCGAAAGCGTTGATTGAAGCTGGGGCGGATGTGTTACTGTTGGAAACTTCACAGGATATGTTGAATGTTAAAGCGGGTACATTGGGTATTAAACAAGCTTTTGAAGAATTGGGTCGTGAAATTCCAATTATGATTTCAGGAACAATTGAGCCGATGGGAACAACCTTAGCTGGACAAAGCATCGAAGCATTTTATATTTCAATTGAGCATATTAACCCGTTGTCAGTGGGATTAAATTGTGCGACTGGTCCTGAATTTATGACAGATTATTTACGTTCTTTATCGGAACTCTCGAGCAGTTATGTGAGCTGTTACCCGAATGCCGGATTGCCAGACGAAGAAGGGCATTACCATGAAACGCCTGCATCGCTATCTAAAAAATTGGAAGGTTTTGCCGATAAAGGTTGGTTGAATATCGTGGGTGGTTGTTGCGGTACAACACCACAGCATATTCAAGCAATTCGTGAAACTATTGCGCATAAAGCACCTCGTCCTATTCCAGAGAAACGCCAAGAACATACGGTTTCTGGTATCGAGCCACTTGTTTATGATGAATCGATGCGCCCGCTATTTGTGGGAGAGCGGACAAATGTTATCGGTTCGCGTAAATTTAAACGATTGATCGTCGATGGTAAATTTGAAGAAGCGGCAGAAATTGCACGTGCACAAGTGAAAAATGGCGCTCATGTTATCGATATCTGTTTAGCTAATCCGGATCGTGAAGAGATTGATGACATGGTCAATTTTATGAAGGAAGTGGGGCAGAAGGTAAAGGTACCATTTGTCATTGATTCGACCGACGAAAAAGTGATAGAAGAAGCATTGAAATACTCACAAGGTAAAGCAATCATCAATTCGATCAATTTAGAAGATGGGGAAGAACGTTTTGATGCTGTCATGCCAATCGTCAAAAAATATGGTGCATCAATCGTCATTGGCACAATTGATGAAGTCGGCATGGCTGTCGATCGTCATCGTAAACTAGAAATTGCCGAGAGAGAATATGATTTACTCGTCAATAAATGGGGCTTAGCACCAGAAGACATTATTTATGACCCCCTCGTATTTCCAGTAGGAACAGGTGATCAACAATATATTGGTGCGGCCGAGGAGACAATTGAAGGAATACGTCTGATCAAAGAAAAACTGCCACGTGTTTTAACAATCCTTGGTGTATCCAATGTATCCTTCGGGTTGCCACCAGTCGGTCGCGAAGTATTAAATGCAGTCTATTTGTATCACTGTACGCAAGCGGGGCTCGATTATGCCATCGTTAATACGGAAAAACTTGAACGCTACGCATCGATTCCAGAAACTGAAATCACATTAGCAAATGATTTGATTTTCAATACGACAGATCAAACCTTAGCAGATTTTACAGATTTTTATCGCGATAAGAAAAAAGAAAAAACGGAAGATGATATTCCGAAAACAGTACCAGAACGTCTTGCTTACTATATTCTAGAAGGTACAAAAGAAGGGCTATTAGATGATTTAGAGCTGGCGTTGACCATGTACGACACACCGCTCGATATTATAAATGGTCCATTAATGGCGGGGATGGCAACAGTCGGAAAACTGTTCAATGAAAATCAGTTGATTGTAGCAGAAGTGCTGCAATCAGCAGGTGTCATGAAAGCAGCGGTGTCCTATTTAGAAGGATTTATGGATAAATCAGCAGATGATGTCGGAAAGGGTAAAATTATTATTGCTACGGTGAAGGGCGATGTGCATGACATCGGCAAAAATCTGGTTGATATTATATTGAGTAATAATGGCTATAAAGTAATTGATTTAGGCATTAAAGTGACACCCCAACAACTGATTGAAGCAATCCGAAAAGAAAAACCAGATATTGTTGGGCTATCGGGGTTACTCGTAAAATCTGCACAACAAATGGTGATCACCGCACAGGATTTCAAAGATGTTGGTATCGATACACCGATATTAGTCGGTGGAGCGGCATTGTCTCGTCGTTTCACCGATACAAAAATTGCTGCCAACTATGATGGACCCGTATTGTATGCTAAGGATGCAATGATTGGCTTGGATATCGTCAATCGTTTGCAAGGAAGTGAACGCGAAGAATTGCTTGATGAAGTATTTGTCGCACAGAAAAAACGAGTGGAAAAAGAAGCGAATCGCTCTGAACGTGGAGCAGTAGCAGTTGCTGTTCGTCCAGTGAAGACCATCAGTGAGGAATTTCCAGTATTCATACCGGCAGATACCAAACGTCATGTGCAGCGTAATTATTCAGTGAAGCATTTATACCCCTATGTCAATATGCGTACATTGATTGGTCATCATCTTGGTTTAAAAGGATATAATGATGAATTGCGCGCAAGCGGTGATAAACGTTCCAATGAATTATTTGATTTGGTGACGGGCTATTTGCAAACAGATACGTTTTCGCCAGCAGGCATATATCGCTTTTATCCAGCACAATCAGCAGGTGATGATGTCATTATTTATGATCCGGAAGACTGTACTATTGAAATTGAACGTTTTACATTCCCAAGACAGCAAAAGGCGCCATTTTTATGTTTAGCGGATTTTTGTAAATCGCAGGCAAGCGGTGTTATGGATTATGTTGGTTTCATGCAAGTAACAGCAGGGCATGGTGTACGCGACAAAGCACAGACATTAAAAGAAGAAGGTAAGTTTTTAGAAAGTCACGCCATTCAAGCGACGGCTTTGGAATTAGCGGAAGGTTTCGCAGAACGGATTCATCAAGAAATGCGCGATCATGTGGGTTATCCAGATGCTACTGATTTCACAATGCGCGACCGTTTTGCAGCAAAATATAATGGTCAACGCTTTTCTTTTGGTTATCCAGCATGTCCGAACTTGGATGATCAAGCCAAATTATTTGGTCTCTTATGTCCGGAAGATATCGGCGTGGAATTGACAGAAGGCTTCATGATGCAGCCAGAGGCATCCGTATCAGCCATTGTATTTAATCATCCAGATGCCCGATATTTCAATGTATAATCACCCACACTAAAAAGTAGCATGAGGCGTATAGACGCTTCACGCTACTTTTTTAGTGTCTTTTATTATATATGGCGAAATTATAGCGTAAAACAGTGGTTTTGATTTTTAAAAAAACTATTTAAAGTCAATGATAGCAAGAGAATGTTTGAAAAGTGACAGATGTCATATTACATCTATGACATATACACCTTCATTGTCTTTTAGTACCAACTTATAATAAGGGTAATTAAGAAGGGGGCTATGTAATGGTAGATAAAGAAAAGACGAAAGCGCTTCATCAAGCTGTGAAGCCATTCGCAAAGTCAACAACATCAAAAAGTGTCATCCAAATGGTCAATACACTAATCCCACTAGTATTATTGTTAGTGGCTGGATATATAGTCGCTGAATATACTTTACTAGGGGCAGCAGTAATTAGCGTTGTCGCATCACTATTTGCAGTACGTACATTTATTATTTTTCATGATTGTACACATGGATCGTTTTTTAAAAATAGAAAACTCAATGCAATAGTCGGTACAATTACAGGTATTTTAACGCTGTTTGGTTATTCAAAATGGAGACGTGAGCATTTAATTCATCATACTTCAAGTTCTAATCTGGATAAACGAGGAATTGGCGATATTTGGGTAATGACTATCGATGAGTATAGAGAAGCTTCTAAAATGACGCGTCTTGGCTATCGTCTTTACCGTAATCCAATCGTAATGTTTGGTTTCGGTCCACTTTATCTTCTGCTCATTTCGAACCGTAAAAATAGAAAAGATGCAAAAATGGACGAACGATTGAATACATATTTTATCAATTTTGTGTTAGTAGCAGGATATGGTGCTTTATGTTATTTCGTAGGTTGGCAATCGGTGTTAGTCGTAAGTGGCTTATCGATGTTTATCGCAGGTTCATTAGGTATCTGGTTGTTCTTTATACAACATACCTTCGAAGATTCGTATTTCGAATGGACTGAAGAATGGGATTATGTTAAAGCAGCAGTAGAAGGTAGTTCATATTACCATTTACCGAAACCATTACAATGGTTAACAGGTAATATTGGTTTCCATCATGTTCATCACTTGGCACCTCGTGTACCAAACTATGAATTAGAAGATGCCCATATGCAAACACCACCGCTACAACAAGCGCCAACCATTACCATTAAAAAAAGCTTAGATTCTTTAAAATACAAACTTTATAATGAAGAAACACATTATTTCATAACGTTCCGCCAATTTAATAAACACTTTTTGAAAACTACACCAAACCCATTAATACCAATTAAAAAAGCAGTCTAATACAAGGAAGCGATGGAACCGCGTTACTGCAAACTACATCGCTTTTTTGTTATACTAGAGGCACTTATTTACCGAAGGATGTGATGTCATGATTAAAATCGTAATTGCTGAAGATCAAGGAATGCTTCTTGGTGCGATGAAGGCGCTAATTAATATGGAAGATGATATGTCTGTTGTTGCCATAGCACAAAATGGTGAAGAGGCGCTTGAGAAAATTCATGAACATCAACCAGATATAATTATTATGGATATTGAAATGCCCGGTAAAACGGGCTTAGATGTGGCAGAGGAATTAAAAAATGATGATAAGCGAATTGTTATTTTGACAACCTTTGCGCGACCTGGTTACTTTGAAAGAGCAAAAAAAGCTGGGGTACGTGGTTATTTATTGAAGGATAGCCCAATTGAAGAATTAGTGAACTCCATTCGTGTCATTATGGATGGCCGTCGTATTTATGCACCAGAACTCATCGATATTGTATATGAAGATGATTCGAATCCACTGACAGATCGTGAATCTGAAGTATTGGATTTAGTAGCAAAAGGCAAGACGACAAAGGAGATTGCAAAGGACTTATTTCTTTCACCCGGGACGGTGCGAAACTATATATCAACCATCTTAGACAAGCTAGACGTCAGCAATCGCATCGAAGCGATCGCGCGCTACAAGGAAAAAGGATGGAATAAATAATCAAAGACAAACACCGTATGCCAAATGAGCATACGGTGTTTGTCTTTGAGCATATAACTGGAGAACAATTGATGCATTGAGCTATGATAAGGGTGTAAAAATAATGTTTGAATTTTCGACATTTTACAATAGATTACCCGTTACGTATTCCATGTAAGTTTCGTCTAATTTGGTACAGTTTTTTGGCTGTTTTATGACAAACAAGTTGCATTTACTCTTTAAAGTCTGTAAGTTGTTATCTAGGTACAAAATTAATATTATGACAAAAAAGTCGTCTTCCCACATGGAATGGGAAGACGATTTTTCATTTTTCAACCGTATGAAATTTTTCTCGAATCATTTGCATTTGATTATTAAATAAAGTTGGGTAGGATAAAAATCCGAGCAGTACGCTGGAAATAGCCGCTGTTGATAACAGGATAAACAATACGAGTAATTGAAAAAGTACTGCTTGAATGGGGTCAGCACCAGCAATAATTTGACCGCTCATCATACCAGGTAGCTGTACGATACCGATGGTTTTTTGACTTTCAATTGTCGGCATCATACTCGCTCGAATAGCCGCGAGTAGTTGACGATGAACGGCTTGTTTGGGTGTCCCACCTAAAGATAAAATCAATTCAACTTGCTCCTCATATGCTTCGAGTTCAGCTGAAAAACGATTTAAAAATAAAATAGATAATACCATGGCGCTACCGATTGCCATACCGCTTAAAGGAATAATATATTGTGCTGTCGCGGGTATGATTTTTAAGCCGAGTAATACGGTCAGCGTAATGCCCTCAACTGTGAGTAATGTGAGACATATTTTCCAGGTAATCCCCGTAATGTTTTGTCCTTTTTTGCGGGCATTTAATGTTGCTGCACCAATCATTAATGCCACCATCAGGAATGTATAAAACAAGCCCTGTGCCTCAAAAACAAATGTCAGTATATAGCCAACAAATAACAATTGGATAATTGAACGAATTGTCGCAATTATCGTATCTTTTTCTAGACCTAAATTTAATGTTTTGGAAAGAATAATTGGTATAAAAACAAAGAGTAATGTCAGAGCTAAAGTGCTATAATTCATTAAACCCCTCCATTCATAAAGAGCTGAACTTTTTTGTTTTTTGAATGAAGTAACAGATTACTGTTACCCGCTTCAATCAATTCGCCGTCCATTAAAACCCACATATAATGGCCGACATGAGTTGCTTGTTGAAGGTTATGGGTGATCCAAATAATCGTCACGCCATGTTTATTATTAATATGTAGAATAAGATTTTCAATCTCTTTGACAGCGTTGTGATCCAATGCGGAAGTGATTTCATCCAACAACAAAATCTGAGCGTCATTGACGAGCGTTCGAGCAATCGAAACCCGCTGTTTTTGCCCACCAGATAAAGAGGATGCATCTTTTTGTAGGAATGTATCGTCTAGACCTACGTCTGCTAATATAGATACGGCTTCTTCAGTTGATAAAGAACTATTTTGCAAGACTCTTGGTAAATTGAGGTTATCAAATACAGTACCTTTAATCATGGGTGCTGATTGTAAAACAATCCCTACTTTTCGACGAAGATCGATTGGATTATAATGCTCTATCGCTTGACCAGCAATATATAGTTCACCTGAAGATTGTGAAATTAAACGATTGCATAATTTTAAAATGGTCGATTTACCAGCCCCAGAAGGACCAACAAGCGTGGTGATTTTACCTTCAGGAAACGAGCCAGTGACATTATTTATAATGGTTCGATTATCAATTTTCAACGTAATATTGTGAAAATGAATTGCAGGGTTTGAAAAAGTTTTCATATGTGAACAGCTCCTAATACATAGTCTATAGCAGATCGCGTAAAATGAAAATATTGTTATATTGTGGACATGGTGAAATAGGCTTTCTATACGACGTAAAGACGAGTATAATTTGTTTATTCCAATAAGAAAAAGAGATAAGGTGATGAAAAATGCTAGGACGTGTACCAACAGAAATTGAATGGGAATCAATCATAACAAATAACAAAACTGTCGATAAGGATTTCGTATATGCAGTGTCAAGTACGAAAATCTGTTGTCGCCCCTCTTGTCCGTCAAGAACTCCAAAAATTGAGAACGTGCGCATCTATGAATCTGTAGACTTAGCAATTGAAGCCGGCTATCGTCCTTGTAAACGTTGCAAGCCAGGTGGCATTAGATTGCCTGAAAGCGAATGGACTGATCAAATGAACGAGTATATGGATGTTCATTTTGAAGATCATATTACATTGCAGTTTTTAGCTGATGAATTTCATGGTAGCCCGTACCATTTGCAAAGAGTTTATAAAAAAGCAAAGGGTTATACACCAACTGAATACCTTCAACAAGTGCGTATTAAAAACGCGATTAAACTTTTAGAAGAAACGTATTTATCAGTAGAGGATGTAGGACATAAAGTAGGACTGCATAATACTTCTTATTTTATAACATTATTCAAAAATATTGTTGGCACAACGCCTAAACAATATAAAATACACGGTAGAAAGTAGTTGCTGCTATGAAAGTTTACTATGATACTCTTCACGCATGTAGTGAAGAAATCTATCTTGCCGCCACAGACATAGGACTATGTTTTGTCAGTAATTCTTATAATGAAATGATTGATTGGCTTACCAAACGCCAAGCTTCGGAATTTATACATGATCAAGACAAGATGCAACCTTATATGGAGCAGTTTGCATATTATTTTTCAGGAGAAAAGCAACAGTTTGATGCAATTCCTTTAGATATTAATGGTACTGACTTTCAAATGGCAGTTTGGCAGGAGTTACGTACGATACACTTTGGCGAAACATGTTGTTATTCAGATATTGCTCAAGCAATCGGTAAACCAACAGCTGTCAGAGCGGTGGCTTCAGCAATTGGAAAAAATCCATTGCTCGTCATCATACCTTGTCATCGGGTCATCGGCAAAAATGGTAAACTAACAGGCTTTAGAAGCGGTCTCGCTTTGAAAAAACAATTGCTTGCTCTCGAAAAGACAACTTCATGAAAAAATGCCGACAGTAAACCACTTCCTTGTGTTGACAGTTCACTTGCCGATATTTTTTCTAGTATAAAAGAAGGTTCAGAAATCCTTTAGGATTTCTGAACCTTTTGTGTTAATCCAGGCATTCAACCATGGCATTTGTAAAGAGGGGTAATTCATTTAAATGGAAAACATCTTGTCGATCCACAGAATCACCTTCTACTAAAATACAAGCTTTTGCTACTATTTTACCGCCTGCTTTGTTAACGAGACGCTCAAGTGCTTCTAATGATGAACCAGAGCTAATAACATCATCAATAATGGCCACGCGTTTATAATTTAAAAATGCCGCATCTTCATAATCCAATGCAAGCAATTGTTTTTCCGCTGTTGTAATAGATTGTACTTCATGAATAATTGGTTTATTCATATACTTTTTAACTTGCTTGCGGGCAACAACATACCGCGGTAATTTTAAGTGTTTAGACAGTTCATATATTAATGGAATACCTTTTGCTTCCGCAGTAATTAGTACATCAATATGAGGAAGATGCTCAGCAATTGCTTCGGCAGCTGCACATACAAGATCGACATCACCCAATAAATTAAAGCTGGCAATTGATAAATGATTATTAATTTTTATGATTGGTAAATGCCGTGTGAATCCAGCAATTTCAATAGTGTAGGTTTTCATGCAATTTATGCCTCCGTTTTTAATGACTTACTTGTCATTCTTCCTCTCATACATGCAGAAAATACAGAGGGAATTTCCAATAAATAAATGACTATTCATTTATTTTAATATTAAAAAACCAATAGTACAACTTGTTTTTGTGACTTTTCTGAAGATATCAAAAGTGAATAAAATATCCAATTTATGTACAGATTGTCTTCTAGAAACTATGATATAATGTTTTTTACATATGACAAGACAGTATGGATATGTCGAAATCATGAACGAATTATGCGACTTCTAAATCGATATTTGCTATTATGGAATCGAAAGATTTATTTTAACGTTGAAATATAGTATTTGAAAAGACTTAAAATGATTACTTAAGGGTAAGTGAAAGTACATAAGATATACGAAAATGACTAGAAAGTGGAAGAAGGAGCTTATTATGACAATAAATTATTCAGATGACAGCTTAGCTTTACACACGGATCTCTATCAAATTAACATGGCAGAATCGTATTGGGCAGACGGTATTCACAATCGCAAGGCAGTTTTTGAACTGTATTTTAGAAAATTACCATTCGGTAATGGCTATGCGATATTCGCTGGATTGGAGCGGATGTTACGTTATTTACGTGACTTCAAATTTAGCGCTTCAGATATTGCCTATTTAAGAGATGAATTGCATTTTAAAGATGATTTTATTGACTATTTGAAAGATCTTCGTTTTACAGGTGATGTCTATTCGATGATTGAAGGCGAACTCGTATTTGGTAATGAACCAATTGTACGCATCGAAGCACCGCTTGTGGAGGCACAATTAGTCGAAACGGCGCTCTTAAATATTGTCAATTATCAAACTTTAATCGCTACGAAAGCGAGCCGTATAAAAAATGTTGCTGGCAATCAAACTGTGATGGAGTTTGGTACACGCCGTGCACAGGAAATGGATGCAGCAATTTGGGGTACTCGGGCAGCTATTATTGGGGGCTTCAGTTCGACGAGTAATGTTCGAGCGGGCAAATTATTTGATTTACCTGTATCTGGCACACATGCGCATTCATTAGTTCAAGCTTATCGTAGCGACTATGAAGCATTTCATGCATATGCGCGTCGCCATAAAGATTGTGTATTTTTAGTAGACACATATAATACGTTAAAGTCGGGTGTTCCTTCTGCTATACAAGTAGCAAAAGAACTCGGTGACACGATTAATTTTATCGGGATTCGTTTAGATAGCGGTGATATCGCATTCTTATCGAAGGCAGCTCGTAAAATGCTCGATGAAGCAGGTTTTCCAGAAGCGAAAATTGTCGTATCCAATGATCTTGACGAGTATACAATGCTTAATTTGAAAGCACAGGGCGCCAAAGTAGATATGTGGGGAATCGGTACGAAGATTATTACGGCCTACGATCAACCAGCGCTAGGAGCTGTTTATAAAATTGTATCAAGTGAAAATGATAAAGGTGAGATGATCGATTCTATTAAAATATCAGCTAATGCTGAAAAAGTGACAACGCCGGGACGCAAAAAACTGTATCGTATTATCGATCGTGAAAACGGTCGTGCTGAGGGCGATTATATTACGATGTATGATGAAGAACCACAAGCAGAAGAACGCTTGAAAATGTTCCATCCTGTCCATACTTTTATCTCGAAGTTTGTGACGAATTTTGAAGCGAAAAATCTGCATACCAAAGTAGTAGAAAATGGCAAAATTATTTATACGAGCCCAACGGTCAAAGCAATGAAGTCCTATGCGAAAGATAATTTAGAATTGCTGTGGGATGAATATAAACGTTCCATGAATCCAGAAGAATATCCAGTCGATTTAAGTCAAAAATGCTGGGATAACAAAATGGGGAATATTGAACGTGTAAAAGAGATGGTTGAAAAAGTGAGTAAAGGTATAGGGGGCTTTTAAGATGACGACTTTGCAACATGACATTATCGAGGAATTGCAAGTTTTACCTAAAATTGATGTAGCATTTGAAATTCGTCGCACCATCGATTTTTTAAAATCCTATGCAAAAAAACATGTTTTTTTGCAAGGTTTTGTCCTCGGCATATCGGGGGGGCAGGACTCAACATTAGCAGGTAAATTAACGCAACTCGCAGTCGATGAACTCAATGAAGAATTAGGGGAAGAACGTTACTCTTTTTGGGCGGTACGCTTACCTTATGGCGTGCAAGCAGACGAAGCCGACTGCTTGGCAGCCTTAGCCTATATTAAACCAACGACAATATATAAAGTGAATATTAAACCAGCTGTTGATGCTGGTGTACAGTCATTAAAAGATGCTGGCATTGAACTATCAGATTTTGTAAAAGGTAATGAAAAAGCACGTGAACGTATGAAAGTACAATTTGCTATTGCAGCATCGAATGCCGCAGTTGTGATTGGTACGGATCATGCAGCGGAAGCAATCACTGGCTTTTACACGAAATTTGGTGATGGTGGCGCTGATCTTACCCCATTATGGCGTCTCAATAAAAGACAGGGTAAAGAACTGCTAAAAGCGTTAAACTGTCCATCTATGCTTTATGATAAAGTACCAACGGCTGATTTGGAGGAAAATCGTCCATCATTACCAGATGAAGTCGCATTGGGTGTTAGCTATGATCAAATCGATGATTACTTAGAAGGCAAACCAGTTGAAGAGGCTGCGCGACATAAGATTGAAGGGCATTATTTACGTTCACAGCACAAACGTCATTTACCAATTACGATCTATGATGATTTTTGGAAATAATATAATTAAATGCTCGCTACCAATAGGACTTGGTAGCGAGCATTTTTTATTGGAGAAAATCGGATTGTCGCATTTGTGTCGAGGGTAAAGAAAATGACTAAAAACAGTCACATGAATTTGCATTTTATTTCACAATTGACAGGTAAAATATAGCAGTATAAGAGAATGAAGAAAAGAGGAGAGAATCAAGTGAAAACATATCAAATTGGTTTAAGCGCGCTACTAATTGCGTCCCTATTGGCTGCTTGTGGAAATGACAAAGAAGCCACAAACAACAACACTTCATCTAAGACAGAGCAAGCAGACAAATCGGCTGCAGTAGCAACTAACTTAAAAGAACCAGCAGCAAATGAAGTATGTGCATTTTGTAATATGGAAGTATATAAAAAAAGCGATCAACAAGGTGCATTCACTGCGCAAGCAATTGATGATCAAGGTAAAAATCTATTTTTCGATGATTCGGGCTGCATGTTAAATTATGAAAAAAAACATAAGGTTACACTTGATAAATATGTGAGAAACTATGATGATAAGGATTGGTTGAAGTTAGATCAAGCTGTCGTTGTAAAAGGTGATATGAAAACACCGATGAAATATGGCTTTGCATTTTTCAAAGATGACAAAGCAGCGAATGCCTTTATCGAAAAAAATCCAGAAGCTAAAATTGTGACAGTACATGATATTGATGATTTAGCACATAAAAAAATGGATATGATGAGCGGTTCGCACGATGATGACAAAGATAGTGATCATGATGGACACTAAATAAAAAAGTAAGAACCGGTTCCTACGAATCGGTTCTTAAATGAATGTAATTGGAGGCACAAAGATGAAATGGCGATTTTTAGTCATGTTCTTTATTAGCTTCATCGGTTTTTCAGCAACGGCTCATGCGGAATCTTTGCAATCTCAAATCGATAAAACGCCGGATGGTGGCACGCTGAAGTTATTTGATCGCGTCTACAGAGAACAGGCAGTAATAAACAAACCGATTACCATCATCGGAGCAGAAAAAACATTGATGAAAGCGGGGGCAGAAAAAACGGTATTAACGATTGAAAATGCCAAGAATGTTCATTTGAAAAATTTAAATTTTTCACGTTCAAACTCTGCCATAGATGTGAAGAAATCTTCACATATTACGATTGAAAATATTAAAATGGTGCGTATGTGGGGCGGCGTGACGATTCGTAATTCAAAAAATATTGCGATCAAAAATTTCACGATGCGTGGTCTAGATGGTCAATATGCGACGAAGGGGGCAGGAATAGCTGCCTATGATAGTGAGGATATTCAAATCGAAGACAGTTTTATAACAGAAGTGATGGATGCCTATTATCTTGAGCGTGTCACAGGCTCAACGATTTTAAATAATAAGGCAACCTATAGTCGATACGGTTTGCATTATATGTATGGTAAAGACATTTATGCGAAGGGTAATACACTTGAAAAAAATGTTACAGGCATTATGCTGATGATTGCAGAAAATGCCGTACTCGAAAAAAATAATATTCAATATCAGAGCGATTGGAATAGTTCGGGATTCACATTATATAACGCCAAAAATATCGTGACTAAAAATAATAAACTGATTGGAAATCATACTGCTATATCGAGTCAAAATATGAAAAACTCCGTCATTCAAGATAATGTTTTCTTAACGAATCAAACGGCAGTGGAATTTACAGGCTCTGAAACGAATAATACAGTACACACAAATGATTTTTTAGGTAATATTGTCAATATACGATCAGATGGAACATCCAGTGATATCGATGGTAATTTCTATGATGACTATGCTGGTTTTGATGTAAATGGTGATGGTTTTGGAGATGAAAAATACGTTGCACTACAGAGTTTTGGGCAATGGATGGTCAGGGAGCCGGCTTATCAGTATTTTATCGAATCACCAAGCGTTGTGTTACTCAATGAAATGGATCAGCAAACAAATAAGACCGAAAAAAATCAACTCGTCGATTCAAAACCACTCATGACAGCAATATCTGAAGAAAAGAGAAATTACTCGATTAATTATTTTCTTTTAATTTTTGGCATAATGCTCTTTGCAGGTGGCATCTACGGTTGGAGAAGGAGTGTTAAAATATGAAAAAAATTCTACTAAGTATTGCGTTAGCAACATCCGTTTTATTGGCTGGATGTGGCGATAAAACATATGAGGCAAAAAAAATTAATCCGGCAACAGATATTTGTGAAATCTGTAATATGAGTATCGCAAATGAAAAATATGCGGGGCAAATTGCTTTGAAAAATGGCGATTACAAAATGTTCGATGATCTGGGCTGTTTAATGGATTACTATTCAACAATGAAAAAAGGTGATCTCGGTGAGGCGTTTATCAAGGATGAAACAGGAAAAGATTGGTTAGAAGTTGATCAAGCAACCTTCGTTTACGATAAAAATATTCCAACGCCAATGAGTTATGGAGTCATCGCATTTAAAGATGATGCAGCAGCAAAAGCATATATAAAAAAAGAAGGTGCAGGTAAAGTGATGTCGTTTACCGATTTAGAGAACTTTGATTGGGGAGCGTAATCAATTATGAATCAATTATTTATTAAGCTTGAATGGAAACAAATGTTACGAAGTCGTTGGATGCAATTAGTTGGTGTATTATTCATCGTCATCTTTGCAGCAATCGCATTGATTCAACAGCTAGCCTTACCAGTCGATGGCTTTACGAGACAAACCGCGAGTTTTTTAAATCTATTATTATTTTTACTACCACTATTCGTTTTAACAATCGGTAGTATGAGTGTAGCTAGCGATGTAGAATCGGGCTGGTATTCATTACTAAAAACATATCCACTCTCACTTAGTGGTTATATTTTTGGTAAGTATGTATCACTCGTATTATCATTCTCATTAATATTATTACTTTCTTTTGCAGTTGTATTAATTATGAGTGGTGTTGCCGGAGCATTTCAATTACCGCTTGTCTTCGTATTCCTTGCAATATTGACAGTTCTTATTTTTGCAGCGATTGCGATTCTTTGCGGTGTTATTGCAAAAAATCGTCTACATGCCTTAGCATTGTCATTAGTCGTATGGGCGGCAGCATTACTATTATTATCCTATGTTTTAATGGCCATTGGCACATTCGTTGCAGGTCATGTCATGCTGAATTTGACGATTGTCATGATTCATCTCAATCCTGCAGAATGGATTCGCTTTGGTTACTTCCTATTCTCAGGTCAAACAACAGTACTTGGTCCATCTTTTTATGATTTTACGGCGTTTTATAATTCTTTTTTAGGTTATCTAATTTATATTGTCATAAGTGCAGCATGGATTTTAGGTCCTTTAGCTTTAGCTCAATGGTTATTATCTAGAAAGGGGCGAGTTGAGTGATTTTACAAGGACGAGCAGTCAAAAAAGTCTATTCATCTAACCAAGGTTTACAAGGTATTGATTTTGACATGCACAGCGGTCGAATCATCGCTCTAGCAGGTGGCAATGGTGCGGGTAAAAGTACACTGATCCGTTTGTTGATCGGAGAAGAAGTGCCAGATTCGGGTGAGTTAATATGGGCAGAGAATTTATCGATGCGGTATATGCCAGATGATGTGAATTTCCCCCCGACATTAACAGCCTACGAAATAGTGCATCTGCTAAGCCAGTTGAAAAAATTGCCGCGTAGCAGAGTGGAAGAAGTGCTAAAGCGTGTTGGGTTGTGGGAGCATCGTAAACAATATGTTCGTCAATTTTCAAAAGGAATGCGTCAACGACTTAATCTTGCTCAAAGCTTACTTGGTGATGAGCAGTTATTAATCTTAGACGAGCCAACGAATGGTTTAGATTTACTGTGGATTGCTGAATTAAAGAAGATTTTACAAGAACAAAAAGATCTTGGGAAAACGATTCTATTTTCGACCCATTTACTCTCGTTTGCGGAGGAATTAGCAGATGATGTATTGTTATTACATGATGGGAAAATTTTGATGAATGGACCACTGCAAGATGTATTACAACAATCTTCAGCCACCCATTTAGAGGAACTTTTCATGCGTGAAATAGGTCTAATAAGAAATAATGCGGCAAAACAGGACTAAATAAACAGGAAACGTGAAACACAGTAATTGTTGTTTCACGTTTTTTTATACAAACATTGCCAGTAAAGAGGGTATAATAGACTTAGTGAAACCACCTATTGTTTATTACATACACGATCCCATTTATGAAGTGATGATGAAAAATAGAACTTGGAGGAACAACGATGGAAACAATGACGAAATTACAGGCAGTAATCGATAATATTGAAAAAGTAATGATTGGTAAAAAACATATAGCCGAACTAAGTGTAGTCGCATTATTAGCACAGGGACATGTCTTGTTAGAAGATGTACCAGGTGTTGGTAAAACTATGATGGTGCGCGCACTTGCCAAATCGGTCAGTGCTGACTTTAAGCGGATCCAGTTCACACCAGATCTTCTACCATCTGATGTCATTGGGGTATCCATCTATAACCCAAAAGAAATGGAATTTCATTTTAGACCGGGTCCTATTATGGGGAATATTGTGTTGGCCGATGAAATTAATCGTACGTCGCCTAAAACACAAGCAGCATTGCTCGAAGGAATGGAAGAAGCGGCAGTTACAGTTGATGGTGTAACGCGCCAAATATCAAAACCTTTCTTCGTTATGGCTACACAAAACCCAATTGAATATGAAGGAACCTACCCATTACCAGAAGCGCAACTTGATCGTTTTTTATTGAAGTTAAAAATGGGCTATCCATCAAAAGAAGATGAAATTGAAGTATTACGCCGCGCAGAAGGGGAACGCCCAATCAACGGCTTACAATCAGTTATTACGATTGAAGAATTACTGAAATTACAAGAAGAAGTACATCAAGTGGCGGTATCTGATTTATTGAAAACATATATTGTATCTTTAGCACAGGCTACCCGCCAACATCCTTCCGTATACTTAGGTGCTAGCCCACGTGCTTCCATCTCATTGATGAAAGCGGCTCAAGCATATGCGGTTTTAAGAGGCCGCAATTACGTGACACCAGATGATGTACAGTATCTAGCCCCCTTTGTTATGTCGCATCGCGTTATTCTAAAACCTGAAACACGCTACGAAAATATTACAACGGAAGATATTATTGCGCGTATACTAATTGAAACACCCGTGCCGGTGAGAAAAATGGATTATTTATGAATTCAAAATTACAGCGAGTAACGTCATCATTCGTGAGACTACTACTTGTTGTTTTATTGCTTGCTGTCGCATTATTATTTGCCATCATTCAAGGTGGTTTTGTTCTTTGGTTTGTCTTTTTTATGCTCGCCCCATTCGTTTTATATTCCGTTTTTTTATTTTTGACACCTATAAACGATATGACGATCATAAGACAGGCACCAACTGGTCGTTTACAACAAGGACAAGACATAAAGTTGAAGGTGACGCTACAGCGCAAATCCTTCATGCCGATTCTATTTATTGTCGTACAGGAAATGCAACCAAAGGGCGTTTTCTCACAATTAGAACAACAAATGATGCGGAAAATAGTGCCGATAGGCTTTAAACGACAAGTGAACTGGTATTATCATATTCCAAATTTGCCTCGTGGCAAACAGGAGCTAGTAGGTATACAAGTAACCATCGTTGATTTTCTCGGTTGGGTACGCAAAACAAACTATGTGACAGCACCCATCACGCTAATTGTTTATCCAAAAATAGTACCGCTCCATTTTGATCGACTAATTTCGCATGATCAAGGGCAGTTCAGCCAAGCACAAAAACCACAAATTCAGCAATCCACAATGGTGTCGAGCGTACGCGAGTACAGTCCAGGTGACCGTATGTCATGGATTCATTGGAAAAGTTTTGCGAAAACAGGTGATTTACAAACGAAAGAATTTGAACAACAGCAAAATGAAGATGCTTGCATCGTGTTAGATGGTTTAAATGGGCCACGTTTTGAAGGTCAAGTGTCTTTGACAGCATCCATTTTAAATGCTGTTAGCAAACAGCAAGAGCGGGTAAGTTTTTTAAGTGCAGGACAGCAACATGTCTTTTTTGAAGGAATCGAATCACAGCAAGAATTACAAAAAGCATTACTCCATCTAGCAGTCATCAAACCTGGAAACTTTCATGCAGTTCACAAATATGCACAGGATCAAGCTTTGCGCAGTGCCAAGACAATTGTCTTTATTACATCGGCATTAACAGAGGAATGGCTTGAAGTACTAGCGCGGCTTGTGAAAAAGAGTAATAGCATCATCGTCTACATTGTTCGGCGTGACACGCAGGAACTTTTTGCGGAAGACATCGCCATTGAAGAACAGGCAAAAGTACGTGGCATCATTGTGCATACCATCTACGAAGGAGATTTTTCATCCTACGGTAAGGAGGATAGAAAATGAATAATCAAGAAATAGTAAAATGGGTTAAACTACTATTTTTATACAGTATGATTTTTCTCATGTTACGAGAATGGTTAATGCCTATTATGGAATTGACCGATACGGGTCATTTTTCATTATTATTAGCATTTATCGTCCTTTGTTTACTAACAAACCTATTTAATATGAACGCATGGCTTTCGGGTGTCATTAAACTACTCTATATTATTTGGTTTATGCTCTATGTGCATAGCCAATCAGAACAATCGTTACTCTCCGAATTAACAACGAGTGTCGCTGCAGTATTTACAGGTGATTGGCAAGCGATTACAAATTCTTTTAAAAGCTTGTTGTTTTTCATCTTACTATGGATGACCGTATACTTAATTCATCATTGGTTAACCATTAGACGATCCATTTTATTCTTCTTCCTCATTACCGTAATATTCTTAGCACTTTTAGATACATTTACGAGCTATGATGCAAACGATAGTATTATTCGTACAATGATTATTGGCATGGCTTTAACGGGTATTTTATTTGCCGAAAAAACCATCCATGATATGGGAATGAAATCTTCATGGAAAAACTACGGTCTGCTTATCGTACCGCTAGTAGGTATGCTTTTTGTAAGTACGCTATTTGCAATGAGTATGCCTAAATATAAAGCGTCAGAAAATTTGCCTAAACCACTGGAATCCGTTGTTAATTGGGCTAATACAGGTATGAATACAACAGGGAAAATCGGCTATGTTGAAAATGACGATCAACTCGGTGGTGATTTTGAGGCAGATGATACGCCCATATTGCAGTATATGGCAAAAAACGACCAATACTTACGAATTGAGACAAAATCTCTGTATACAGGTAAGGGGTGGACGCGTCCTAAAGGTGATATTTTCGTCAAAACTTTTGAATACGGCGATGAAGTGACAACATCGATTAAAGCCGGTCCAGCCCGTAAAAGAGACTTATTACAAGTAGAGATGAACAAAAAATATGACTTCATTATGCAGCCCTATGGACTCGAAAAGATTACAAAAGGGAATGCGAAAAGCAATAAATTTTATATTGAGATGGAGTCAGGGAAAATACGTCCGACTATAAAAAATGAAAAAACTTCATTGACAGCCTATACAATTCAGTACAGTTCCCCTGTATATAGTGAAAAAGAATTGGAAGAATCACGAGTAGCACAAGTTGAAAGAGATAGTGGTTTATCGAAAAAAGAACGCAAAGAATATTTGCAAATTCCGAAGGCGATGCCTGTACGTGTAGCACAGTTAGCGCAATCAATTACAGAAGATAAAAAGAGTGTATACGATAAAGCGAATGCTGTAGTCGATTATTTTAATAACGGTGATTATAAGTATTCGAGAACGAATGTCGCAGTTCCTAAAGCAGGACAGGACTATGTCGACCAATTTTTATTTGATACAAAACTCGGATACTGTGACAACTTTTCTACATCGATGGTTATGATGATGCGCAGTATAGGTGTACCAACACGATGGGTAAAAGGTTTTTCAGAAGGCAACCGTATCTTGTCTGACAAAGATGACACACCCACTAGCAAAAGTTATGTCGTAACGAATAATAATGCTCACTCATGGGTGGAAGTATATATTCCAAATGTGGGGTGGATGTCATTTGAACCGACAATTGGCTTCAGTGGTTTCGATCAAGTGGAAAAAGAGTCCGATGCAGGTGATTCTGTACCGGGTAATAAACAAAAAAAGAAACAGCAAGAGCAACAAGAAGCTAAAAATAAAGAACAACAACAGGCACAAGAAGCAAAAAAACAACAACAAGAAAAAATAAAAGAAGAAACAAAAAAAGAACAAAAGAAAAAAGAACAACAGGCGAAATCGTCTCAACTATCTGCCAAAACAATTTGGATCATCGTTGGAGCCATCGCAATAGTAGTAATTACTTTATTTATTATTTTCCGTAAAAAATGGTTGCCTGCATTATTAATTTGGCGTTATAAAAAACAACAGCCTTCTTTAGAAAAATCATATGAAGCGGTATTAAAACGTTTGAAGTTAATTGGATTGACGAGATTAGATGGTGAAACGCTGACTGATTTTGCCAAGCGTGTAGACGCGAAGCTTCAAACAAATGATATGTCACAACTGACAACAATGATGGAAAAAAATTTATATAATCCAAATGCTGAAGTGGCAACATGGAACGATTTTAAAGAATGTTGGGAAAATTTAATCAATCAAACAAGAGGTTGATTTTACGTCATACAAAAGGTAAACTGAATGCAAAGTATATAAATTGTATTACCTCATATATGTTCGAAAATAAGGTTCGAATGTCTCTACCAAGTTACCGTAAATTACTTGACTATGAAGGTGAGTGAACGGTATTTTAATGCCTTCTTATATTCACCTTTCAGTTGAGTGGAACGCGTAGAAAATACGATTATTTTCATATGCGTTCCTTTTTAAGTAAACTTTGTAGCATGCAGCCATAGGACGAACAGTAGGTAATCCATTTTAAATGATAATGAAGAGGTGGAACTTTTGTCAGCAATCACAAATTTAGTGAATCAAGAAAAAATCATCGTTCTTGATTTTGGTAGTCAATACAACCAATTAATTACTCGTCGCATTCGTGAATTTGGTGTATATAGTGAATTACATGATCACACAATTACAGCAGAAGAATTAAAAGCAATGAACGCTACAGGCATCATTTTCTCAGGCGGTCCTAACTCCGTTTATGGTGAAGATGCATTCCGTATCGACAACGCTATTTTTGAACTAGGGTTACCAATCTTAGGTATTTGCTATGGTATGCAGTTAATGGCACATACACTTGGCGGTAAAGTTGAAAAAGCAGGTAACAGCGAATACGGTAAAGCAGAGCTTAAAATCCTTACTGACAATCCATTATTCGGTACAACGCCAACTGAACAAATCGTTTGGATGAGCCACGGTGACTTAGTAACTGAAACACCAGAAGGTTTCACAACAATCGCTACAAGTGATTCTTGCCCAATCTCTGCTATGGCAGACGAAAAACGCAAATTCTACGCAGTTCAATTCCACCCAGAGGTGCGCCACTCTGAGTACGGGAACGACTTGCTACGTCACTTCGCATTAGACATTTGCCAAGCTAAAGGCGACTGGACAATGGGCAGTTTCGTAGAAATGCAAATCGAAAAAATCCGCGAACAAGTGG
Organism: Kurthia sibirica; assembly: GCF_003143975.1. Lineage (GTDB taxonomy): Bacteria > Bacillota > Bacilli > Bacillales_A > Planococcaceae > Kurthia > Kurthia sibirica. The sequence goes on from NZ_QFVR01000019.1 coordinate 59,509, forward strand.
GTGACAAAAAAGTACTTTGCGCATTATCAGGCGGTGTTGACTCATCTGTTGTTGCGGTATTAATCCACAAAGCAATCGGTGATCAATTAACTTGTATGTTCGTAGACCACAACTTAAACCGTAAAGGTGAAGTGGCTCAAGTAATGAAAACTTTCACGGAAGACTTCGATATGAAATTACTTAAAATCGATGCACGTGAACGATTCATGACTAAACTTGCTGGCGTATCAGATCCAGAGAAAAAACGTAAAATTATCGGTAACGAATTTATTTACGTATTTGATGAAGAAGCAAGCAAACTAGAAGGCATGGACTTCCTAGCTCAAGGAACGCTATACACAGATATCATTGAATCAGGTACAAAAACTGCTCAAACAATTAAATCTCACCATAATGTCGGCGGACTACCAGAAGACATGCAATTTAAATTGATTGAGCCATTAAGCACACTATTCAAAGATGAAGTTCGTCAATTAGGTCTTGAATTAGGGATTGACCCTAAAGTAGTATGGCGTCAACCGTTCCCAGGCCCTGGCTTAGGAATTCGCGTCCTTGGCGCAATCACTGAAGAAAAACTCAACATCGTTCGCGAATCTGATTTCATCCTACGTGAAGAAATCGCTAAAGCGGGCCTTGACCGCGATATTTGGCAGTACTTCACAGTATTACCAGATATCCGTTCTGTCGGTGTAATGGGCGATCAACGCACATACGATTACACAATCGGTATCCGCGCAGTAACATCAATTGATGGTATGACATCTGACTGGGCACGTATCCCTTGGGATGTCCTAGAAAAAATCTCTGTCCGTCTAGTAAACGAAGTAGATCACATCAACCGCGTAGTCTACGACATTACATCTAAGCCACCAGCAACTATTGAGTGGGAATAGGATACAGTTTGAATAAGCTGTAAACACAGTCATACGAATAGTTTAGTGACATTTAAGAATACTCTCTTTATTTGTTTTTAATTAAACAAAGTAAAGAGGGTATTTTTTTGCCTAGAATAATTGAATTGATGGGTATGTCAGCGTAACCTATAAAATAATAGGAAACTTATTTTGCTTTTTTACACTGTGCAAGAGAATTCTCCTTTTCAATCGTATGGATTTCACGAAGTTTCCTGACAGAAGGTCGAACGGTACTGTCTCCAATTTCCTCTCCCCTTCAATCAAATGATCCATCAATGCTCACCGTTAAAATTATTCAACTTTAATAGTTCTGTTCACCTTTCGTAAGAAATATGTAAGTTTTGGTTGTTATGCTAACACTGTAATAAAAACAACCAAGGAGTGAGCCCGTATGAAAATAATAAAATTAGCAAGCACGATGCTTTTAGCAACAGGAATCTTAGCAGCTTGTGGCAACAGCGATGATGGTGCCATGATGGACAAAAATAAGACTATGGCAAGTGGGACCATAATGAATTCTAAAAGTATGATGGATATAGAGAAGATGGGTGTGTTCCAAGGAGAAAATAGCCATAAAGTAACCGGTGATGTAAAAATAGCTAATGGTAAATTAATGCTGACTAACTTTATGACAGACGAAGGCCCAGACTTACATGTCTATTTAGGAAAAGGTACGGATGTTTCAACTGCCAAAGAAATAGCGAAAATCGATTTAAAAGATAATATGCAAACGGTTGATTTAACCTCTGTGGCAGTAGAAGAGTATGATACAGTATTCATTTATTGCAATAAAGCCCATGAATTATTCGGTAGTGCCATGATTAGTTCAGAGAAATCGACACCGAAAAAAATGGATGAAAGTAGGATGACAGCACAGTTTAAAGGATTAAATGGCAAAAAAGTAACGGGTATGGTTACCGTTACAGATCATAAAGTGCAACTGTCAAAATTCATGTCGGATAAAGGCCCTGACTTACACATCTATTTAATGAAAAATGATAAAATCGAAGAGGCTATATCATTAGGTAAAATTGATTTTAAAAAAGATAATCAACAATTTACAATTCCACAAACGATGAATAGTAATGAATATACAAAAGTAGCAATCTATTGTGATGAAGCACATGTATACTTTGGAGAAGCGGCATTTTAAAATGATGAGTAAACCGACAGTCACGATTCTGTTAACAATCATGCGCGTTGTACTAGGTGGATCATGGTTATATGAAGGGGTATTTAAAGTGCAGGCCCAGTTTTCGATTGCAGGACTTGTTCACACGATTGCCCAGGGAGATGCTTCGCCACTATGGTATGAACAGTTTATTGTTCATATTGTAGGGAATGCCATAAGTATCTTTAATCTATTAATTCCAGCAGGTGAAGTGGCAGTTGGTCTAGCATTAATCACGGGTATTGTACCGAGAGTAGCACTGCTAGTAGCTATTTTTATGGGGATAAATTATTGGTTAGCGAATATGATTTATATCTATCCCTTACAACTGTTTGTAGCAGTCGTATTAATTTGTACGTCTCCAAATACGAAGCGTTACACAATTGCGACACTATTAGCACGAATACCGTATAAAAGACAACTACCAAATAGATGAGCAAAAGCCATAAAATTTATATTTTATGGCTTATTGTTATAAAGGTCGGGATTAAAAATGACAAAGAATATTTTACTTGTAGATGATGAAAAAACAATCATTGACATATCTAAAAAATATTTAGAAAAGGAAGGATATGTCGTATTTGAAGCAACAAATGGTAAAGAAGCATTCACCATATTTGAAGCAAACAACATCGATTTGATTATTACGGATATTATGATGCCTGAAAAGGATGGCTATGATTTAATTATTGATATTTTAGAGGAAAATGCAGATTTACCATTTATCTTTATCACTGCCAAAAATGCAAATCAAGATCGCTTATATGCATTGACATTAGGGGCAGATGATTATATTACAAAACCATATAATCCACGAGAGCTTGTATTACGTGTCAAGAATATATTGAGAAGAGTATACCGGCAATCCGATTCACAAATTCAAATTGCAGCACTAACGATGGATTATGAACGGCGAAGCGTCAAAATTGGACAATATGCCCTTGATTTAACAACAAAGGAGTTTGCTTTATTATGGTTACTTGCCAAAGATACGGACAAAGTATTTTCTAAATCAGAAATATTAAGTTGTGTTTGGCAAAGTTATTCGATAGACGACCAAAATACAGTGAATGTGCATATCCATCGCTTGCGTGAAAAACTGCATGCCTTTGCAAATATTACAGGGGCACCCATGATAAAAACAATCTGGGGTACGGGCTACAAATTAGAGGTGATCGAGTGAAATTAAGGAATCTATTATTTATGATCTATCTTGCGGTATTAATTGCTGTTTTAGTTATGACAAAATACTTTGTAAAACAGATGCTCTTTGATCAACAAACTGCAAATATTGTCCTATTAGTGGCAATCGTTTTAACAGTTGTATTAACATGTATCAATTATATTGTTATGAATCCTATGCTGAAAATAATCGTCGAGTTACAGTTGAGTAGTCAAAAAAATGCCGAGGGCGAATTTACCACGTTGAAAAAGAAAACCATCGCTTCTGAAATTACGCATCTCGTCACAGATTACAATAAGATGGTGGATCAACTAGAGAAACAGTTGCTACAAATAAAGCATAGTGAAAAAGAAAAAAATGAAATGGTCGCCAATTTATCACATGATATTAAGACCCCTGCCTCATCACTTATTGCATTGAGTCAAGCGCTAGAAGATGATATTTTGGAGGAAGAGGAGAAAAAATATTATCTGGAAGCTGTAGTCGATAATTGTCATCGTATAGCAGAGCTAGCAAACGAATTATATGACGTTGTTGATCACGATGATGTATCTCTCGAAAAACGCCAAGAAAAAATCTGGTTAGACGCACTATTAATCAAAGTACTCACTTCATTTAAAGGGAAAATCGATCATGCACAAAGAGAAGTAACAATTGAAGGAACGGATAGAATTTGTCCCATTTATTCGGATGAATCAAAACTGTATCGTATCTTTTACAATATCATCGATAATAGCTTGAAGTACTCACAAAAAGGTGCGGCCATAAAAATCATGGTTAATGCCAATGACGGCTATATCCGAATAGCGATTAAAGATGAGGGGCAAGGAATCCCATTAGCGGAACAACAACGTATTTTTCACCGAACATATCGTATAGAAAAATCTCGAAATCAAGCCACGGGTGGACATGGTTTAGGGCTGTCCATTACAAAGAAATTAGTGGAAAATATAGGAGGGACAATCACTGTACACTCTCAAATAGGAGAAGGCAGTACTTTCTATGTCGATATCCCTTATAAGAAAGAAAAAGAGCTGTGAAAGGAAGAGGAGGTGAATCACAGTTAAAAAGCGACTTTTTATGCCTCAGTCTAAAATAATAAATCAATCAACCTAGACCAACTAACTTTTTTGAAAGTTTATTGATCTGGGTTTTTTAATGGTTTGAGTGGTCAAATTACTCTATAGAACAGCATCATATATAACTTAATAGGGTATATATTACCGAGTATGGTATAAAACAAGTAATCTGCTGAAGGTGAAAAGTAAAGCATACATCCATGCAATTAATAAAATTGCGTAGCAAGAGAACGCGAGAATCTAGAATAGGGCTTTTTTTATGATGCTCAAAATTTAGTGGTCATAACGCTTGTACTACGATGACCACTAAATAATAAATAATGCTTGGAAAATTAGGTGTTGTGTAGTGAAATCGGCTATATTAAACTAATAGTAAATTAACGGAGAGGTTTTGGATATGAAGTGAGATATGGTCAAAGAAAAATACAATTCAGTAGATTCGATATTCAAGCGAATGATCATCCAATCGATAAAAATAAAGACTATGGTGTTATCCATGCTAAATTACCAGCAAAGTCCAAAGAGGTACGCCATTTTCATCGCCAAGCTAGACAAATATTCTTTATGTTAGTCGGGAATGCAACGATCGAAGTAGATGGTGAAGTTATTGAACTTAAACCATTAGAAAGTTGTGAAATACCACCGCGTGTGGCGCATCAAATATTCAATAAGAGCGATGAAGAAATCGCGTATATTATTACGTCACAACCCAATAGTCATGGCGATTATGTAATTGCAGAAAATTAATTCTTTTTACGAGAATAACTGCCTAACGTGCCAAGTTGTTCTATTGTTTGATGCTACTTAATCGATGTGTATTGAAAGCCTTAATCCGAATGGATGATGCTTCGATACACATTTTTTTTACCGTCAATTCCTGTGGCATGTCCATAACTAATGCTAAATCGTTATATTAGCTAATCTTTCAAGCGCTCTTTAAATTGGTCCTCTAGCATATTATCAAATATACGCGATATACGACTCCTCCATTAAAAAGATATTATAATGATACCTTGCCGTTTTTGAGTCATTTATAATAGCCTGACTGTGATACTTTTACCGCCAAGTAATTAGGTAACGATTTTTCATTTCTTCGATAAAGTGCTAACAATCTGGATTCCTCTCTTTTCGCAGGATCTAAAGACATCACCTATTATATGAATATTCAAAGTGAATGGCGTATACTGTGGCTAATATATGTTAAGAAAGTGGGTTGACTATGAGAACGGTAAAATTATTTATTGCGATGAGCTTAGATGGCTATATTGCTGATCCCTCTGGCCAAATTGATTTTTTAGAATCGATTGAAATTGTGGAAGAAGACAAGGTGTACGATGATTTTATTCAATCAATTGATACTGTCGTATTAGGTAGCACAACATATAAACAAATTATTGATGTTTTATCGCCGGATGACTATCCCTATAAAAATATGACGAGTTATGTATTAAGTAGTCAAGCAGATTTGGAAGCTAAGAATAATGTAGTGATTGTGCAAGAGCCAATCTGTGATTTAGTGGCGCGTTTAAAAAATAGTAACGGAGGCGATATTTGGATTGTTGGTGGTGCATCGATTATCAATCCACTAATTGAAGCAAATGCCATCGATGACTATGAGTTGACAATTATGCCTTATTTATTAGGTCAAGGGATTCCATTATTTACAGAAAAATCTCGCCAAATTCCGTTGGAGCTTCATTCAACGGTTAGCCGTAATGGAATGATTCACACCAAATATAGCAAAAAAACAATGTAAAATATATAAATTTTCCCATTTCAGCATATAATAATGAAAAATAGGGAATAGTAGTAGTGAAGTCAACACAATTAGAACATTGTTCAAGGGGGAGAATTGATGATGGTTAAGTTAGACAAACTACAATTTCTTGTGGATATGAGTTCTATAGATGATCTTGCATACAAAAAATTGACGGGTTACACAACTTTGTATTACAAAGATTTTATAATCGGAACTTTTTATCATGGTAGTACGCGAAAAAATAGATTTGCTATTAACGCGTTGGAAGATAGTGAATTTGAAGCATATTTAAATGAAATAATCGGTAAAACGGTATTATCAGATTCTGAAGCGTTCAAAGTGGCCTGGTTGGATTTGGGTATGGAAGATGAATTTGAAAAATTAGAAGATTTAACAAAAGAATTACATCGCTTTGAAGAAAGTGGTTTACGAAAGTAATTGAGCAAACATCGACTTGGTAGTTACTTATTCTACAAAAATAGCTTATACTAAAGTAACGATTATAGTCGAAGGAGGAATTACTCATGACAGAAAATATGCAAAATGAAACACCTAAAAAGAAAGTATCTTTACAAGAAGCGGTGTTAAAACAACTTGAAGCCAAAAAAAATAAAGCAAACGGTGGCGGCAACATCAACGCAAATGGCAATTCACCTAAAAAAATGAAAAGCCAACAAGCTAAAAAAACAAGTAATACACGTAGAAAAATGGGCGTGTAGTATAAAGTTTGAAAGAGAGTTAGTTGAGGTTATCACATCTCGATTAACTCTTTTTTTAAAATGCTATAGAAGAAACGTATATTTTTGTGGAAAATGGAGGAGGATTAGGATGAAAATAGATACACCAAAAGTACATAATGATTTAGAATTACGCTCTTTCCAAGATATTTTATTGGAAGAAGATGCCGAATTAGCGCATTGCCTCATAAAGGATGCCCTATTTGAAAATGAAAGACTTGAACGTCCGCGCCTATCCAATATGATTATTAAAGGTAGTAGTTTTGTTCAAAGTGATTTTGAAGGAATCGATGTAGTGGACACTCGTTTTGAAAATTGTGATTTATCAAATGTTAATATGTCAAAATCATCGATTCATCGCGTAGAATTTATCAATTGTAAATTGCTTGGTGTCAATATGACTGAATCCAGTATTGGCAATGTGAATTTTCAAGATTCTATAGCTAATATGGCGATGTTTGCTGATTCTAAATTAGAAAAAGTGATTTTTAATAATACACAATTACAAAATGCTGATTTTTATTCATGTAAATTTAAAAAAGTAGACTTTGATTCGTGTAATTTAAATGAAGCGAGTTTTCAAGATACATCTATGAAAGGTATTGATATTAGTACATCGACTTTTGATGATTTAACCATTTCTATAGAAACAGTAAAAGGATGCACCATTTCATCGTATCAAGCCATTCATTTTTCACGTTTAATGGGTCTTATTATAAAAGATGTATAATGATTTCTTATGATTCAATAAAACCCCCACCTCATTTTTCATGAGGTGGGGGTTTTATTAGATAAACGTAACACCTAGAGAAGGTAGAATAGCCGTCGCTTGATCCTGTCGAATCGTTAAACCTTTCACAAGCTGCGCATCTACAGTTAGGATATCGAACTCAGATGTTGATAGGTTAATGCCTTTTAAAGATGTATGAGAAAAATTAGATTGATGTAGTAAACAATAATTAAATTCTACTTCATTTAAAGTCATTTCTTGATAATAGGTTTCTTTTAACTCACATTTATCAAAAATACACTGTTTTAATTGACTATCTGTAAATAATGAATAGTTCATCACACAATCGTAATAACCTGCATGCTTTTGAGTTGTGTGTAGAAATTCAGTACCTAGTAACTTAACAGAATGAAATTCGGAGCGGTATAATTGTGCATTGTGAAATTTGATGGTAGATAAATCGCACTGGATAAAAGTAACATCCAATAATTCGAAATTTGAGAAATCAAAATCTTGGAAATCACAATGTTCAAATGTTACATCGCTAATAGTTGTACTTGAATCATCCCACATAATCACACAATCTTTATAATGAGTTTCGACTGCTAGTGTACTTAACCAAATACGACTGTCAGAAATAATGTCATGCATAGTTGCAGTAGGTTTAATATATTTCAAGTCAATTCCTCCTTTGTCTAGCCTAACTAATATCTATACTATTACGTTTCTTCTAAAGAAAAAGCAAATTTTTGCTGTTATAAAATAAAAAAGAAAAATCAAAAAAACATCTATTCACGAACTATAAAAGGTAAAGTGGTGAAAACGTTCGGAAAAACTATTGCTTTTGCTCATAACGCATGCTATATTATTGAATGTAAATCAAATAACGTCGTCGTATAAAATCGGGAATATGGCCCGGAAGTATCTACCAAGTCACCGTAAATGACTTGACTACGATTAGTAGATGAAGCATCTACTTTAACTGTGCATGTGCATGGAATCGGAGACATACGACTAAACTAGTCGTATGTCTTTTCTTGTACTAGACGACACTCGGAGGATTTTAACTAATGAAAAAATATTTCCAATTTGAAGAACTTGGCACAAATTACCGCCGAGAAATTGTTGGAGGCATCACAACATTCCTAGCGATGGCTTATATATTAGCGGTTAACCCCAATATACTAGCAGCGGCAGGCATTGATAAAGGTGCAGCATTTGTTGCAACAGCTTTAGCAGCAATTGTAGGATCACTTATTATGGGGATTCTCGCTAAATATCCAATTGCATTAGCGCCAGGTATGGGTTTAAATGCATTCTTTGCATATACAGTAGTTGGAGCTTACGGTATTCCATGGCAAACAGCTTTAACAGGTGTATTTTTCTCAGGTATTATTTTTATCATATTATCATTAACAGGTATTCGTGAAACAATTATTAATGCCATACCAGTTCAACTAAAATATGCAGTATCAGCTGGTATTGGTTTATTCATAACATTCGTTGGTCTTCAAAGTTCAGGTATTATCGTTAAAAGTGATGCAACATTAGTAACGCTAGGTGATTTCACGGTAGGAAGTACATTACTTGCCGTAACAGGCTTGGTGATCGCAGTAATTTTAATGGTTAGAAAAATTCCAGGCGCTATTTTTATTACAATAGTAGTAACGGCGATTATTGGTGTTATTACAGGTGTTATTGCAAAACCGGATGCAGTGGTATCAGCTATTCCGAGTATTTCATCTACTTTTGGTGTGGCATTAGATCCAATCTTACATGATTTTTCTTCATTACTTAATTTGAAATTCTTGATTGTCGTATTAACATTCTTATTTGTAGATTTCTTTGATACAGCTGGTACATTGATGGCTGTAGCAGATAAGGCAGGACTAGTAAAAAATAATAAACTACCACGTGCAGGTCGCGCTTTAATGGCGGATGCTCTAGCAACAACGGCTGGTTCGTTAATTGGTACTTCAACAACAACTGCTTATGTAGAATCTACAGCAGGTGTTGCAGCGGGGGCACGTTCAGGTTTTGCTGCTGTAGTAACAGCGATTTTATTCGCAGTTGCTTTATTCTTTTCACCCTTGCTTGCAGTTATTACATCTGCAGTGACTGCGCCAGCATTGATTATTGTAGGTATACTAATGGTATCCACACTGAAAAATATCGAATGGGATAAATTCGAAATTGCAGTGCCGGCATTTCTTACAATTCTAATCATGCCACTTGGCTATTCAATTGCTTCGGGTATTGCAGTTGGATTTTTATTCTATCCGATCACGATGCTATTAGCAGGGCGTCGTAAAGAAGTCCACTGGATTATGTATATACTATTCTTCGTATTCATTGGGTATTTTATCTGGGTACGATAAATAATGAACTCACTCTATTTAATAGAGTGAGTTTTTTTATATTAAAATAATTGTTGACACCTATTAATTATAGTTGTATAGTTATAAATGTTGAGTCGAACAAATGACAACAACAAAAAAACTTTTAAAAAAACATTGCATCTTAACTTGATGCGTGTTATAGTATTATAAGTCGCTTCCCTTAAAAGAGAAACGGTGTTGAAAAATAACTTTTAAAAAGTTGTTGACAACAAATAACTTAAATGTTATAATAATTCATGTCGCTTACGAGTGACGCAAACATGAACCTTGAAAACTAAACAAGCAGTGAAGTTAATCAATATAAAGTCTTACAAACTTTAATTAGTGCGTAAGCAAACGAAGACATTCTATTCGTAGAATGTCGTTATCGAAAGATAACGCTA
>NZ_QFVR01000001.1 GCF_003143975.1 Kurthia sibirica
AGTCATTCAGACACTCCATGAAGAGGAAGATATGCCTGTGATTTTACTTTGTAAGTTCGCCGGTGTTTCGCGTGCAGCTTATTATAAATGGCTGACAAGATCCACTTCAGCACGTGAACAGGAAAATCAGGCATTACTCGAAGGCATACGCTTACTTTATAATCAAGTGGACGGAATTTATGGCTACCGTCGCATCACGATGACGATTAATCGTTATCGCCAAGTGGCGAAATTACCACTTTATAACGAGAAACGTATTTACCGTCTGATGCGTATATATGAAATTGAAGCAGTGATTCGTCGGAAGCGAAAGGGCTATAAGAAATCAACACCGCAACACGTCGCAGAAAATATCTTAAACCGTGATTTTAAAGCAGCGAAGCCGAATGAAAAATGGTGTACAGATATCACGGAGTTTAAATATGGGGTTGGCAAGAAAGCCTATTTAAGTGCGATTATCGACTTACATGACGGCTCGATTGTAGGTTACAAGTTAGGTAAATCGAATAATAACCGCTTAGTGTTTGATACGATGCATCCAGCCATTGCGCAATTACCAACTGGTGCGAAACCAATGATTCATAGTGATCGTGGCTTCCAATATACGTCGAAAGGTTTCAAATGCATTTTAGACGAAGCGAATATGACACAAAGTATGTCTCGTGTAGGCCGTTGCTTAGACAACGCCCCAATCGAGAATTTTTGGGGTACACTGAAATCGGAAATGTATTATTTACGTGAATTCCAATCATTTGAGGAGTTACGCAAAGCAATCGAGAAGTATATTCACTTCTACAATCATCAACGTTATCAAAAACGACTAAACGGCCTGAGCCCTCTAGAATTCAGAGCTCAAGCCGCTTAGTTCAATTTTTATTATTTCCGCTGTCTACTTGACAGGGAGCAGTCCATTGAGGAGAATGTCTTTTTTTTATGGTAAAATAATGAAAAGAGGTGATTAGAGTGAATATTCAAGAAATAGTAAACTGTATGAAAATCTATGGTCAAGATGATACGATACAAATGCAGCAAACTGCCCATCGCTTCGCATTGATTGATCAGATGCAGATTAAAGAAGGCATGACTCTCTTGGAGGTGGGTTGCGGTCAAGGTGATACATTGACTGCACTAGCAGCGAGGGTCGGTGAATCAGGACATGTGATGGGGATTGATCCAGCGACTGAAGCATACGGTGAGCCCATTACCCTAGGTCAGGCAGCACAGCATATCAGAAAAAGTATTTTGGGACAGCGTATAACGATTCATTTTGAAACAGCATTACATCAATTAGCAGATGAAAATCATTTTGATGCGATTATTTTTTCACATTGTCTTTGGTATTTTGCTAGTGAAGATCTTTTACGACAATTGATACAAAAAGCAAAGAAAATGACATCCATCATACATATTGCTGAATGGGATATCGTAGAAGTGTCGGAACATCAAAGAGCGCATCAAACAGCTGCATATATTCAAAGTTATTTTGCGCAACTCCATGAGTCACAGGCGAATATTCGTACACTTTTTACAGCACAACAAATCACAAATATCTGTCAAGATCTCGATGCTACAGTAGAAAAAAGCATAGTAGACGCGAGTGCTTTACAAGATGGTCAATGGGAAATCGATTATGCACAACAGATGAATTTTGAAGGTCATGCTGGTGCACAACAAATCGCAACGATGAAGGAAGCGATGCAATTTCAAGCAATGACTTCGACAGCATCCATGAATAGTTTTGTCTTAACTGCATATTTTACATGAAAAAGAATGCCGGACCACGGTGTACAATAGTCATTTATGGCTCTTTTGTTTAAGGAGCGCAAAGTACAGGGTAAATAATCGTTATAAAGGAGGGGAACAATGTGAACGAAGAAAAATTACTTGCGAATGGTTATAGAAAATACGTAGGCACGTCATTAGATGTATATTTTAATACAGATTTATGCGAACATTCTGGTGTTTGTGTAAAAGGGCAACCCGCGGTATTTAACTTACAACAAAAACCTTGGATCAAAGTCGATGCGGCAAGCAATCAAGAAGTGACAGCGGTAGTGAATCGTTGTCCTTCAGGTGCTTTGCAATATATTCAACGATAGGAGAGGGCTAAGTGGAATTTCTATATGATACAAATCGCTTTTATTATGATGATGAAAATGGTAAAAATTTAGCGGAAATTACGATGTCTACTGTTGATGATGACACAATTATTATTGACCATACATGGGTAGATAACAGCTTGAGAGGACAAGGGATTGCAGCACAACTGGTAAAGCAAGTTGTTGATTTTGCTCGTCAATCCAATAAACTAATTATGCCATTATGTCCTTTTGCTAAAGAAGAATTTTCCAAAAATGAAGATTATGAAGATGTTTTAAAAAAATAACATATATGCATAGTTTCACAATTAGTAGATTTTGAAGCTATGCATATGCATACATAAATAGTGTCAACTATAAAAATCATTGTCCAACATAAAATAAACTTTTCTTTGAAATGAACAAAAAGTCACGATTTTAAGGTTGTTTAAATGAGTCTAATGAGCTAAAGTTGAAATATGAATAAAAGGGGAAATTGACTATATAGTGAAAGAAACGAGGCGCTTTTTTGTTAAAGAGACAAATACTATTATTTGTAACAATAATTTTTTGTATAATGGCGTTGCCTACCGTCAGCAAAGCACAGACAACTGATATACCGATAGTGGAGATTTCATCTGTGCACACACCTATGAAAATAAATGGTCAGTGGTTATTTTTTAATAATAAAATACTAACACCACAACAAGTTATTGCAACATCATCGACAGCAAAAAAAGTAACAATTCCAATCAGTTTTAAAGAACTCCTTGGAACAACTGAAGGATATGGTACGTTTGCTACATACATAAAAATACCGCCAATGTATATGAATAAAACGATGATGTTATATATTCCATATGAGTATAATGCTTATTCTATTTTTGTGAATCATAAACAATTAGGCAGTTTAGGAACTGTGGGGCAGGAAAAATATCATAAAAGTCAATTAGCCCCGCTAAAATTATTTTTTACACCAACAGAGGAACTTGTTTTAGTCACGTTGCAACTATCAAGTTTTGATTTAGTGCGCGGTGGCTTTGAACAAGCAATTGATATCGGTACAGCTACCACATTGGATCATGCATTAAATCAAGAAGTTTTTTGGCATATTTTAATTAGTAGTTACCTATTTATTGTCGGTATTTTTATGATTATTTTTGGACTCTATCGTACAGATGATCGTGAGTTTTTGATTTTTGGTTTATTTAGTTTTTCGATTGGATTACGCTCCCTATTTACTGTCCCATTCTTATACTTGCTACCATTTCCAACAATGGATTGGCAAATAGGCATGACATTCGAATATTTATTTACTTGTACGAGTACTTATTTTTTCATCTTACTTATTTATAATTTATATAAAACAAGATGGAGTAAGTGGGTATTACATTTTTATACGGTATTGATTGTCTTTTTAGTTTTTATTATTGTCCTGCTACCAGTCGAAGGATTTCAACCTATTTTTTTCGCCATCTATACTGCTGTAATACCCTATTGTCTTTTTTTAATCTATGTTTTAGTCCAATCGCTTCGCCGAAAAAATAGGGCGATTTATATTCATATTATTGGTATTGTCATGGTGTTTACGACAGTACTCATCGATTTTTTCAATGGTAAGGGTTGGACTCAACTACCGTCATTAAGTTTTATGGCCACAAGTTTTTATGTCTTCATGCAAATGTTCGCATTAAACAAACGTTTTGCTGTAGAAGTATTTAAACGCTTGCATTTAAATATCAAATTACAGGAATTGAACGATGATTTAGATGAAAAAATATTGGCACGAACACAGCAATTAGAATTAGCGAATGAACAACTGCTCATTCAAGCAAATATGGATGGCTTAACAGGTATTTATAATCGTCATTACTTGAATAGTTTTGTCGATCAAGCATTTAAAATCGCTCTAGAAGAACAACAAAAATTATCCATTCTGATTATCGACGTCGATGATTTCAAATATTATAATGATTGTTATGGTCATATTGAAGGGGATCATCTACTAAAAAAATTAGCCTATATTATGCGAGAAACAGTGCCAGATGATGGCATGATTGCTCGCTACGGTGGAGAAGAATTTGCTGTTGTCTTACCAAATTATACGACGGAAGCTGCAGTGGAAATAGGCGATGAAATGCAAAGAACAATCGCAAATCTACAATTAGAAAATAATGGTGGTATATTGCGTATAGTAACAGTGAGTATCGGCGTTGCTACATTGCATGAGCATTCAATTTATCACTCGGTTTATGAATTAATTAACGCTGCGGATCAAAATCTCTATATTGGTAAAAAGAGCGGAAAAAATAAAGTTGTCTATTAAGTTGAAAGAAAGAGCCTGAGACAAACGTATTTTCAACAGCGAAAATCCCGTATGATTTTTCGAAATCATACGGGATTATTTATTTCAAGCCATTTCCGCTTCGAAAAACGCTCTCAGCGGACAGGGCTTCAAACGCCTTGTCACTGCGTTACTATGGGGTTTTCTGCGCGTTTCATTGATTTGATGATTCGTAGTGAGACATACTATTTTTGTTCTGTCCTAGGCTCTTTTGTCATATCTTAAATTGAGAAATCTTCTGGTGTGAATACTTTTAAATGTTTTGGTTTAATATAAATAGTATCACCTTTCAGAATAGTAAGTAATTCAAAATTGTTTTTTGTTAGTTCAGCTTCCAAATATTCATTCGTATCGGCGCGGTGCATTTCTAAGCGAATAGAAGAACCAATTGTATGGATATGCGTGACTGTCGCAGCAATATTCGAATCAGAAGGAGTTGTATCAATGGACATATCATGTGGTCTAACATATCCGACGGTCGCTGATAAATCTTGATATTCAGCTCCGGGTATGGCAAGAGAAAAATCGCCGTTGACCAACTTGCCCTTTTGTAGGCATCCTTTAAATAAATTGACATTGCCTAAAAAATCATAGACGAAGGGTGTTGCTGGATTGTCATATACTTCAACAGGCGTCCCAACTTGTTCGATACGTCCTTCATTCATGACGACAATGCGGTCTGCTACATCGAGCGCTTCTTCTTGGTCATGTGTGACAAAAATACTTGTAATTTGATAGTCATTATGCAATTTTCGCAACCATCTTCGCAGTTCTTTACGTACTTTCGCATCAAGTGCACCAAATGGCTCATCTAATAATAAAACACGCGGTTCAACAGCGAGTGCGCGTGCAAGTGCAACTCGTTGTCTTTGTCCACCTGAAAGTTGTGCGGGATAACGTTTTGCGAAATCTTCCAATTTAACGAGTGATAAAAGCTCCATTACTTTCGCTTTAATGTGCTCTTTTGTAGGCCGCCTTTTTTTAGAGCGCACGTTTAAACCATACGCAATATTATCAAATACAGACATATGATTGAATAGGGCATAATGTTGAAATACAAAGCCGATATTACGTTCCTTTGCGCTGAGTGCCACCATGTCTTTTTGGTCAAATAGTATATTTCCATCATCTAATGATTCAAGACCAGCAAGAATGCGTAAGAGCGATGTTTTACCAGAGCCAGAAGGACCGAGTAGTGCAATAAGTTCACCTTGCTGAATTTGCAAGGAAATATTTTGTAGTGCATGGTAATTACCAAAGTGTTTATTGATGTTTTCTAATTGTATTGTCACGATGAAACCTCCTTCGATCGCCATTCAATCACATTTTTAATAAGTATCGTTAGCAGTGCAAGAATTGACATAAGTGATGCAACAGCAAAAGCTGCAGTAAACTGATATTCATTGTAAAGAACTTCAATATGCAAGGGCATAGTATTCGTTAATCCACGTATATGACCTGATACGACGGAAACGGCACCAAACTCACCAATGACACGTGCATTACATAATATAATGCCATATAGCAGTCCCCATTTTATTTTTGGTAAAGTAATATAGATGAACGTTTTCAAGGCGCTGGCCCCCAATGAATGTGATGCTTCTTCTTCCGCCTGACCCTGTGATTGCATAAGGGGGATTAATTCTCTTGCTACGAATGGTACGGTGACAAAGAGAGTAGCTAAGACGATGCCAGGTAAAGCAAAAATAACATAAATATCATGATTTAAAAGCCATTCACCGAACAAACCTTGTGCACCAAAAATTAAAACAAATATAAGGCCAGCAATGACAGGTGATACAGCGAAAGGAAGGTCAATTAGTGTCAGTAGAAGGCTTTTCCCTTTGAAATGATGGTGAGAAATAAGCAGGGCACTTAAAATGCCAAATAATGTGTTAAGTGGCACGACGATTAACACGACGAGTAAGGTCAGCTTAATAGCGGATAACGCTTCACTATTTGTGATAGCTTCCACATAAACAACCACTCCTTTTTGCAAAGCAGAAATAAAAATCATTGCTAATGGTAACAATAGAAATAATGAAAGGAAAGCGACGCTAATACCGATTAGAGTCCACTGAACAATGAGTGGCTCCTTCGTTGTTGTTGGTGTTTTGGGATTGTGTACTTTAGGTATTTTTTGCTGTTTTGGTGCTTCAGGTAATAAGGTAGCGCTCATACTTACCGACTCCTATTCAAACTATATTTTCTTTGGATCAACCATTGCAGTCCATTCATTGTAAAAAGGAAAATGAATGAGGCTAATAACATGACAAAAGCGATAGCCGTAGCACCTGCATAATCATATTGTTCGAGTTTTGTCATAATGAGTAAGGGGGTTATTTCCGTTTTAAAGGGCAAATTTCCCGCAATAAATACAATGGAACCATATTCGCCAAGTGCACGTGCAAAAGCGAGTGTAAAGCCTGTTAAAATAGCGGGAACCATAGCTGGAAATATTATTTTTGAAAAAGTTTGTAGTCGGTTTGCCCCTAAACTAGCAGAGGCTTCTTCTTCTTCCGTACGAAAGGAGTCGAGTACAGGCTGCACGGTACGGACAACAAATGGTAAGCCGATAAAAGTTAAGGCAATAATAATACCAATTGGAGTAAAGGCAATTTTGAATGAAAAAAACTGTCCAATCCAACCATTATTAGCATAGAGAGAAGTAAGGGCAATGCCAGCTACTGCAGTTGGTAGAGCAAAAGGTAAATCAACAATGCCATCTAAAAATTTTTTCCCGAAAAACTGATAACGAACGAGTACCCAAGCGATTATTGTACCAAAAATGACATTGAGTAATGCCGCGATGAATGATGTACTTAGCGTTAGTTTATAGGCAGAGATGGCGCGTGAGTCTGTAATGATCGCTAAAAAATTCTGCCAGTTTAAAGATAATGTATGAAAGATCACCATAGACAATGGAAGTAAAATCAACAAGCTGACATAGAAAATAGTAAAACCAAGCGTTAGTGAAAAACCAGGTAAGCGAAATGGACGTCGTCTTTTTTTACTGAATAAAATTGTCATAACTAACATCACCTCTTTTATTATTGATACATAGCGTCAAATAACCCGCCATCTGTAAAATGTATTTTTTGTGCATGTTGCCAACCTCCAAAATCGTTGATTGTTGCGAGTTTCACCGATGGAAATTGTGTATTATAATGACGAAGTATTTTTTTATTGCGAGGGCGATAATAGTTTTTGGCAGCTATTTCTTGTCCTTTTTCAGTATATAAAAATGATAAATAGGCATTTGCTACCTCGTTGGTACCTCGTCTTTGCGTATTTTTTTTAATGACAGCTACAGGAGGTTCCGCTAATATACTTAGCGATGGTGTAATAATTTCAAAGTCGTCTTTACCGACTTCATTCAATGATAAGTAGGCTTCATTTTCCCAAGCGATTAAAACATCTCCAATACCGCGTTCGACAAAAGTTGTCGTTGAGCCACGAGCACCTGAATCGAGTACTTCCACATTGCCATATAGTTTTTTCATAAAGGCTATTGTTTGTGCATCATTGTGCCTATTTACTGTAGCAGCATATGCCCAAGCAGCTAAATAATTCCACCGTGCACCTCCTGACGTCTTAGGGTTAGGTGTAATGACGGAAACATGGTCTTTCACAAGATCATCCCAGTCACGAATATTTTTAGGATTGCCTTTTCTTACAAGGAAAACGATGGTCGATGTATAGGGGGCCGAGCCATTGGGTAAAAGTTGCTGCCAATTTGTAGGTAGCAAGGAGCGGTTCTTGGCAATTTCATCGATGTCATAGGCGAGTGCCAGCGTCACAACATCTGCTCGAATGCCATCAATAACGGCACGTCCTTGCTTACCAGATCCACCATGGGATTGTTGAATCGTGATGGTTTGGCCTGTATCTTGTTGCCACTGCTTGGCAAAGGCCTCGTTTATATCGTGATACAGCTCACGGGTAGGATCATAGGATACATTCAATAAAGTAAGAGACTCTTTTTCAGAAGCATTAGAGCTACTACAACCGCTTATTACTAAACAAAACAATACGAAAAAAATCATTTTTTTGGTCATTTATATTTCCCTCCATAAAAAAGAAGGCTGCGCAAAAGAGCATGCGCAGCCTTCAGTTTTTCTGATCAGCTTTAATAATATATTTACCATATAATTCTATTACCAATAAGTCAACTAGGAATTTCCAAAAAACCTATTTTATTTATCGGGATTATATGATATAATTCGAAACAAGAAAAGCTAACCGGACAACTGGAGGCGTTTCAATCGTTCAGCATGATACCTTGCTGAGCGATTGGAGCGCCTTTTTGTTTTCCAAGAAAGGAGTTGACAATCATGATTACGTACGCCAATTGGCAAAAGAATAAAGTGGATTTTGAAGTAGATCAGCCTTATAAAGGTGCTCTTAAAGTACTGACATGGGCTTTTAGAGAGTATGAAGATGATATTGTCTATGCATGTAGCTTTGGCATCGAAGGCATGGTCCTTATTGATTTGATCACTAAAATAAAGGCGGATGCAAAAATTATTTTTCTCGATACGAATGTTCATTTTCAAGAAACATATGACACGATTGATCAAATAAGAGTGAACTATCCAAAGCTCCAAATAAATATGAAGCAACCTAAATTGACATTAGCTCAGCAAGCACAACAATTTGGTGATGAGTTGTGGGCCAGAGATGCTAATGCATGCTGTGCTATTCGGAAAGTCGCACCTCTACATGAAGTGCTGAATGATACAGTGGCATGGATATCTGGTTTACGCCGACAGCAGTCACCAAGCCGTAGCATGACGGATTTTATCAATGCTGATCAGACGTTTCAGTCTATTAAAATTTGTCCACTTATTCATTGGACATCGCAGGATATTTGGCGGTATGTAACAGATCATAACCTGCCCTACAATCCTTTACATGATAGAGGATATCCATCCATTGGTTGTGAAAAATGTACGATACCAACGACAGACCAGAATGATAATAGAGCAGGGCGATGGCAGGGTTCGATGAAAACAGAATGTGGACTACACCAATAAGGGGAGAAAAATCATGACACTCGTACAACGTTATAATCCAACATACAAAATGCCAACAAGTAAATTTGATATTGAATTAGATGATATCGCATTAAGTGATTTAGAATTGATTGCAAACGGTGGGTATAGTCCAATTGAAGGTTTTTTAGACCAAGCGGATTATGAAGCGGTAGTTAATACGTTACGTTTAACAAATGGTGCTGTTTGGAGTATTCCGATTACACTACCAGTATCTGCAAAAGTAGCAGAAGTATTGTCAATTGGAGATGAAGCAAGATTAATACATGATAATAGTTGTTATGGTGCTATTGAAATTTCATCTATTTTTGTAGCAGATAAAGAACATGAGGCACTACAAGTATATGGTACGAATGATCAGGCGCATCCAGGTGTAAAGAAATTATTTGAAAGACAGCCCGTGTATATTGGCGGTAAAATTGTTTTAACGAAAAAACCACAAGCCAAATTTGCTCAGTATACGTTTGAACCAGCTGAAACAGTGGCTTTATTTAAAGAGAAGGGTTGGCAAACAGTCGTAGGCTTCCAAACGAGAAATCCAGTACATCGCGCGCATGAATATATCCAAAAAGCAGCATTAGAAACGATTGATGGCTTGTTTTTAAACCCATTAGTAGGGGAGACGAAATCCGATGATGTATCAGCTGCGATTCGCATGGAGAGCTACGAAGTATTATTGGAACACTATTATCCAAAGAATCGTGTTCAGTTAGGTGTTTTTCCTGCTGCCATGCGGTATGCAGGACCAAGAGAAGCAATCTTCCATGCGCTAGTCCGTAAAAATTATGGCTGTAGCCATTTCATTGTTGGACGCGACCATGCCGGTGTCGGTGATTATTATGACACATATGAGGCACAAAAAATATTTGAACAATTTACAATTGAAGAACTTGGTATTACACCACTTAAATTTGAACATAGTTTTTATTGCAATATATGCGAGGGCATGGCAACGACTAAAACCTGCCCACATAAAAAAGAAAATCACATTATTTTATCGGGTACAAAGGTACGAGAAATGTTACGTGAAGGCATCGTCCCACCAGCAACTTTTAGCCGCAAGGAAGTTGTTGAAGTATTGATTAAAGGTTTACAGCAGGAGGTCACAAATGGCTAATCATATCGTCTGGCATGAAGCATCGGTCACAAAGGAACAAAGACAGCTAAACAATGGGTATACAGGGAAAATTCTATGGTTTACAGGATTATCAGCTTCAGGTAAATCGACAATCGCTAATGCATTGTCACATGAACTATTTCGCAGAAAAAAACAAGTTTATGTTTTAGATGGCGATAATATTCGCCATGGTTTAAATAAGGATTTAGGTTTTGGAGATGAAGAGCGTAAAGAGAATATTCGACGTATAGGAGAGGTGGCAAAACTTTTTGTTGATAGCGGTCAAATTGTTTTGACTGCTTTCATATCGCCATTTCGTGAAGATCGTCAAATTGTAAGAGATCTTATGCCTAAAGGAGAGTTTGTTGAAGTATATGTCAAATGTTCCATTGAAACCTGTGAAAGTCGCGATCCAAAGGGGTTATACAAAAAAGCACGAAATCATGAAATCCCTTTTTTTACCGGTATTTCTTCCCCTTATGAAGAACCGCTTCAAGCAGAATTAATCGTCGATTCTGAAAGGGGTAGTGTCAAAGAAATTGTTGCGTATATTATTGAAAAATTAGCACTCTAACTACAAAACACCTTCAAAAGATTTTTTCTTTTGAAGGTGTTTTTATACACTATGGGGAATAATAATAAAGAAAGGATATTTGTATTTACTTTATATTGAAGGGGAGAAGCGAGATGACAGTATTATTATTCACGGGATTTCCAGGTTTTATTGCCAGTCAACTCATACGCGAGCAATTAAAGAAAAAAAAGGATGATCAATTTTATACGGTTGTCTTAGCGAGTGAATTGGTCAAAGCACAACAAGAAAAAGAAGCCATACTGTCAGAATATCACGATGCAAAAATCACTATAATCGAAGGTGATATTACCGTACCTAATTTGGATATGACAACTGAAGAACAACAATTACTTGCTTCAACTGTAGAAATTGTTTGGCATTTAGCTGCAATTTATGATTTGGCTGTACGAAAAGAAGCAGCGTGGAAGGTCAATGTTCATGGTACTTCTAATGTTAATACTTTTGTAAAGAGTTGTGAAAAACTACAACGTTATATGTATTTTAGTACAGCTTATGTGGCAGGGACCCGTACAGGGATCTTATACGAAAATGAATTAAAGAGACCGACGTCATTTAAAAATTACTATGAAGAAACAAAGTATGAAGCAGAGCTACTCGTAGAAGATTTAAAAGAATATTATCCCGTTACAATTATTCGTCCAGGCATCGTACGAGGAAACTCAATCACTGGAAAAACAACAAAATTTGATGGACCGTACTTCCTTCTTAATATGGTGGATAAATTAAAAGTATTGCCATTCATTCCTTTTATTGGTCGCTCAACAGCTACCTTGAATACTGTACCAATTGATTATATTATCGAAGCAGCAAGCTATGTAAGCATGGCAAAAAATGCTGTTGGTAAAACAGTGCATTTAACAGATCCACAACCGCATCCTATTCAAGAGGTTTTGCGTGCTGTGACAATCGAAATGACGGGGAAAGCACCTAAAGGAACCGTACCATTAGCATTGACACGTCTGTTTTTAAAGGCAAAAATGGTTCAACGTCAACTAGGAGTAGAGTACGAATCACTAGATTACTTTACATGGGATGCCGAATTCGATACGGCAGTAGCAACAGAATTATTATGTGATTCAGGGATTCATTGTGCAGATTTTATTGAATCCTTACCGACAATGGTTCATTTTTATGAAGAAAATAAAAAAAATAAAGCCTATCAAATAAAAATCTAATATCAAAGACTTTACTTCATAATCTAAATCAATTATAATTTAACTATAAACAAACGAATATTTTCTTTGACAGTTCTGTCAAGGGGGAGTAGCTGTAGGAGAAATCCTATACTTATAGTCGTCAATACATGGCTTTTGCCATCGGTTATAAGAGCAATTTTCATATTTTGCTTAGTGAGACCTTTGCCTAGTTTTTTAGGCATGGGTCTTTTTTGTTTGTTAAAAAAGGGGGAATTTAATTGGATATATTATTACAATACGGTTGGGTACTATTAGTACTAATCGCACTGGAAGGGTTATTGGCTGCAGATAATGCAGTTGTCATGGCGGTAATGGTTAAACATTTACCACATGCGCAAAGAAAAAAAGCTTTGTTTTACGGTTTATTAGGTGCTTTCGTGTTACGTTTCGCAGCACTGTTCATGATTACTTTAATTGTGGATTGGTGGTTTGTTCAAGCAATCGGAGCCGCATATTTACTATTCATCTGTTTCAAACATCTGTACGACTCCAGGAAAAAGGCCGCAGATGATGATGAAATGAAAGAACCAAAGAAAAAATCAGGTTTCTGGATGACTGTTGTAAAAGTAGAAGCAGCAGATTTAGCATTCGCAATTGATTCTATGCTTGCAGCAGTTGCCCTAGCAGTAACATTACCTCATGTTGGCGACATGACAATCGGTGGTATTAACGGTGGTCAGTTCGCTGTCATGTTCGCAGGTGGTGTCATTGGTTTAGTTATTATGCGTTTCGCAGCACAATGGTTTGTCAAAGTACTGGAGCGCTTACCACAGCTTGAAACAGCCGCATTCTTAATCGTAGGTTGGGTTGGTGTAAAATTAGCAGTTATGACTTTAGCACATCCGAAAGTGCATATTCTTTCAGAAAACTTCCCACATTCAACACCGTGGACAATCGTATTCTGGACAGTGTTAATCGGTATTGCAGTAATTGGTTACTTTACAGCAATTCGCGTTGAGAAAAAAGCACAATAATTTCATATGAAAAACGGTATCATCCAATTTATTTAAAAGGATGGTACCGTTTTTTTAATGTTTATTTGAACTGTCGAGCATATAGTAATGTTGTGCATAGGCAAAGTTATACAATTCACGTATTGAAGTAGTTTGTAGCGTACTACAGCTATAGCCATAAACAATTTGTGCTTCCTTGTCATGTAATTGTTGAAGGGATGTTAAAATTTGCGATAAAGCATTTATTTCGACAATATCATTAAAGGCAATCACAAGTTGATTATAGTAAAAACCACATGCATAGTTTTCATTTGTCAGGTGATGGATCATCGTCTTTTGTAAAACACTAAAAAGTATTTGTTGTTCTTCAGCAGAATGAGCATCATCTTTTG
This sequence comes from Kurthia sibirica, assembly GCF_003143975.1. Taxonomy (GTDB): domain Bacteria; phylum Bacillota; class Bacilli; order Bacillales_A; family Planococcaceae; genus Kurthia; species Kurthia sibirica. The sequence goes on from NZ_QFVR01000001.1 coordinate 13,730, forward strand.
CAAATGTAATAACGAATAAATGCGTGCGGTTTTTTAATAATAATTGTTCATCACTAAAAAAGCTAGTTTCAAAATGTGCATGAATCGTATCGGTTGTTTGTTGTTCTATTGCATTAAATGAAGCGAGTGCTTTACGAAATGCTTGTTTATGATAGGTGTTTTTTATTTGTTGGACGATTGTGGCGTGTATATGCATAAAATTTGTCTGATGTGTGGAAGTTTTATAAAGAGCAGGACAATTTAATAAAAGTTCAACAGTATGTAATTGCTTCTGTAAATCACCAACTAATAAAAAATAATTATTAGCTAATTTTAAATGAGTATATTCGTCATTGTATAAAGAGTTCGCAGCCGCAATTTTTGCTTTTAATAAATGAATCATTGCTTTTTCTCGTTCAAAAAAATCATGTTCAATGAAAAAATCAAGAAATTTAGCGCTGGCATGAGCCTGATCAAAATTCTTTAATTGAAAATAAATTTCTACATATTGAACTGTAAAATACATTGTAACGACAGGATTTTCTATTTGTGCTCTGCTCGCAATATAGCGCGCAGTATGAGTGAATTGTAATGCTTTGGATACCTGATCTAATTTAATATAACATTTAGCAATATGACTATACTGGATGGAGGCTATTTCAAAATGCTTGTTTTGTAAAGCGATTTTAGCACTGCGTTTAAAATAAACAAGGGCAGTTTTATAGTTTAATAAATTAAAATAAACAGATGCTACTAAATGTAAAAGTTGCGTGTAGCTTTTACTATCGTCTAGTTGTTTACAGAGCTGCTGTGCTGTTTCAAAATAGTCAAAAATTAAATAATCTTGATAGTCCATTAATGATTTTTCTAAAATGATTAACAAAAATTTTAACTCTTGTGCAAGATCGCTATTGAGTTTGGCATCTTCATAGTATAAAAAACATTCCGCTAACGTCAATTCACGAAAATATTGTTGCTTTTTTGTCGTGCAATTCTGTGAAAGTGCGTCATGTATCATGTAATTCACCACCAATCATACTTACTGAAAAATCTTGTTGGATAGTTGTAAATATAAGCATATGATTATACGCCAATTGAATAGCATCTTCAAAAGCCAAGCGATTACTTTTCACGGCAAGCGAATAAATATTAGCTTGTTTTTGTTGCAAATCAACAATTTTTTTTGGGTAAGGCTCAATCATTGAAAAATCTTCAGAAAAAAGAGGACGCAAATCAAAATGATTATTGTACATAATAGTACTCATATCTTCTAGGAGTACTTTATCAAAATGCAATGTTTGATGCCACTGCGCCAGTGTAGATAGAAGGAAAATACTGAAAATAAAAGCTTGTTTTTCATCGAATTGAACTTTTTTCTGAAGCGCCTGAAAAGATGCGGATTTACAGATTAGTTTCATGAGCTGTGTACGTGTTATATAAATCATTTGAAGCATGGGAACTTCCATAAGATCATCGTCAGCAATTGTTAATTTGAAAAATAAATCACGACTGATTTCAGAAAAATAAGGTACCTCTGCTTGTTCGTAGGGCATAGTTAAAATAAGCGCTTCATATAAATCTAAAAAATGATCGAAACGAGCATATTGAATTTTATTGGCAGAATAGAGACTATTTTCATGTTGTAATTTATAAGCGGAAGTTACTCTAAAGGTATTGATCAGTTGTGTCATCAAAGCCCTCCTAGTAATATATTATGACCATATCATACCATTTATAAAATGGATTAATAGACATAAATTGAATTTTGTGGTAAAAAATAAATCCTAGGGTAAAAAACATTTACCAGCTAAATTATGAATAAATAACATAAATTTCTACATATAGGGAATAGAATAAAAAAATACTTGCCAATATAAGAATATGCGATAGAATGAAGTATTGAAATGTTCCAAAATAGTGGAAAATAATAATAATTTGCTCAAGCAATTATTTTGAAAGGAATTATTGTGCATGGGTACTGTAAAAGATATAAACAAAAGAGCGACACCTTTTCAAGCAATCGTGTCCTATTATTTCATCGCTATAGCGGTGTCCTTTTTGCTCTTAATTATTCCAGGCGTTCATCAAGAGGGTGTAAAAGTTTCATTATTGGATAGTTTATTTACTGCTGTTAGCGCCGTTAGTGTTACAGGATTAACTGTCATGGATATCAGTGAAACATACTCTACATTTGGCATCGTCATGTTGTTAATCGTTTTGCAGTTAGGCGCCATCGGTATTATGTCACTCGGTACTTTCATTTGGCTGATTGTCGGGAAGAAAATTGGCTTACGCGAACGTCAATTAATAATGGTCGATCATAACCAATATAATATTTCAGGTGTTGTCAATTTAATAAAAGAAATTATCAAAATTTTATTTTTAATCGAAGCAATTGGTGCAATGATTTTAACATTTTATTTTTTACAATATTATGCATCATTTAAGGAAGCTTTATTACACGGTGTTTTCGCTGCTGTCTCAGCTACAACAAATGGTGGTTTTGATATAACAGGTCTTTCTTTATCGGGTTATGCAGATGATTATTTTGTTCAAATTATAAATATGTTATTAATCACATTAGGTGCCATCGGTTTTCCTGTTTTGATTGAAGTAAAACATTTTCTATTAAATAAAGATGATAAGCGTTTCCGATTTTCATTGTTTACAAAAATTACAACAACGACATATGCCGCCTTATTTTTAGTCGGTACGGCCGTTATATTTATCGTAGAATCGTTTAATTCCTTCCAAGGTATGAGCTGGCATAAAATGCTTTTTGCCTCCATGTTCCAATCAGTGTCAACGCGTTCAGCAGGTTTAACGACGGTTGACGTATCACAATTTACCGATACAACAAATATTTTCATGAGTTTTATGATGTTTATTGGTGCATCTCCTAGTTCTGTTGGTGGTGGTATTCGAACGACTACTTTTGCGATTGCGGTATTATTCCTTATTAACTTCGCAAGAGGTAAAGAAGATATACAAGTATTTGGGCGTGAAATTTATCTGATTGATGTGTATCGTTCGTATGTAGTAATTATTTTAGCCTCAACGATGGTACTGCTATCAACGATGTTATTATTGTTAACTGAAAAAAGTGCTTCACTATTACAAATTATTTTTGAAATTACATCAGCATTTGGTACATGTGGGATGTCGCTTGGTATTACGACGGATTTGTCATCGCCAGGGAAGTGTATCATTATGGTACTGATGTTCGTTGGTCGGGTAGGGTTAATCTCTTTCCTTTACTCAATCGGAGGAAAAGGTGACAAACCAAAATATCATTATCCAAAAGAGCGCGTAATAATCGGGTAAGAATGTTGCTAGTTAGTTGTCTGTGAGGTTCGTGTAAACGAAATGCACAGGCAATTTTTTTCATGGGAAAACAAAGTGTTAGGAACGGCCCTTCAAATTTTAGGTCGTTAATGCTAAAATAGACATTTGATAGACAAAATGATTTAACTAATAAAGGATGACTGACTATGGCTTCTGAAGAAGTAAAACAATCACTCAAGCTATTTATCGTATTATCGCGTGCAACAAAAGCGATAAATGAAGTGACGTATCAATTTATTCAAGAAAATAATGTGAATCCCACTGAATTTGCTGTTTTGGAACTTCTCTATCATAAAGGGCGACAACCACTGCAGAAAATTGGGAATAAAATTTTACTTGCGAGTGGCTCTATAACATATGTAGTAGATAAATTAGAGAAGCGAGGTTATATTTCTCGCATATTAAGTCCTTCTGATCGTCGGATTACGTACGCTGAAATTTCACCAAAAGGTTCGGCATTTATGGATGAGTTATTTCCTAGGCATGAGCAACAACTTCATGAATTAACAAATGGTTTGAATGTAAAAGAAAAAGATCAAGCGATTGCATTATTAAAAAAACTTGGTCTATCTATTAAGGATTTATCTTATTAAGGAGCTGTCCCAATAAGCGATATAGCTACGGTACGCAAGGTATGATGCCGTAGTTGATATCCTTTGGAGGCAGTGCTTTTTTATTTTAGACATAAAAAGCCCCTCAACCTTCTGTAATCAATACGAGAAGGCGAGGGGCTAAAATAAAATAGGACTTAAATGTTTAAAAATCTTAAGTTAATGGTAATAATAGGAATAATAGTAAAACCATCACTAGATGTGCTACGATTAATAGGGGTAAACTTTTTAGCCATTCGTAGATTATCCCAAAGACAATACTTGAAATGAAAGCTGCAAGGGCACCAATATAAAAACCGCAAAGTAGTAAAGCAAATGCGAAATGACTGGCGCTTAAAAGAATAGCCCATTTAGTCGCTATAAAATTTTTCAAAGCTTGTTGTATGTAGGCTCGCCAAAGCATTTCTTCGCCTGCAACTATTATAACGATGAGCAGGGCGTACTGCCAAATCGTGGTGGGTGAATAAATTTCAAGCAGCTGTGTTACATTATTAAATGCTGGTTGTGAAATAAAAGGGAGTAGATTGTAAATAAATGTTGTAATGATGTAACCTATGATACCTAATGGTAGTCCTATTAAGAAATAACGCGTAGTAGATAAGCGATCCATTACCTCACCACATGCCAATGCTAATGCCATACCGAGCAAAAGCGTAAATGTATAAATATACCAAAAAACAGCGATGTTTTTAAAGCTAAAGACCATTAATAACACAATCACGGTTGATGCTAGTATGAGTAAAATAAGTTGCTGCTTTTTTGTCATTAAGTAGAACCTCCATAATAAAAACCGTCCAATTGTGAACGGTTCAACTATATAGCAATATTTTATTGATCGTTTTTTTCAATGATGCGATATCTTTTATGGTTTACAACTGTTTTTTCTTCCATACCTAAATCATCAAAATTTTCCATATACGTTAAATTCACAATAACTGAGTTTTCGTATACTTTTTCAACAATACCTTGTAAACCATCTTGGAATTCAATTAGATTTCCAACTTCTGCAATTTGCATAAATGACCATCTCCTTACGTACTAATTACTTACATTTTGCATGAAAACGCAACTAAAGTAAAATTATATACAAAATCAAATGAAATTTAAAAGGAAAAGGAAGTAATAAAATTGGAAAATTATAATATTTTGTTAGAAAAGTTAAAGACAGGCGAACTAAAAACGATAGAAGTTGATAAAACAAACTTTTATGAATTAAGGAAAATACTGGTTGAACGACAAGATTTTAAACATTTCAGAGGAATTGCGAAACAAGGTGGCATTGTTGTCTATGAATATTTAGAAAGTGAAAGAAGCTAGCTTGTCGTTTCGTGTCGAAAATTTCATTTCCGAAATGTTGGAAATACTAGTATAATAATTAGCGTGGTAAAGAGAGGGTAGGTGGCGTTTCATGTCAAAGGAAGTCTTAAAAAAACTAGAACAAACACGTGAAAAAATGATTCAATGTGGATTAGAAAAAGGCTTTTTAAATGATGAAACAATCCGCCTAAGTAGAAAACTCGATAGTTTACTTAATCTTTACCAATTAAAAGAAGGTAGCTCGCAATATAATCTACCTATTAAATCAGCAGATTATGACGTTAATTAAAATAAAAAAACAACTATTTATATAATAAGGTTTAAAAAAAATGAAATGGTGGAATTATAGTTAAGAACACAGCAACAATCTCATTTCCCCCTTTCTTTAGCAGATATTTTTATCTGCTATTTTTTTTTGTCTTAATTCGCTATACTAGAGAAATAAAAACCTGGGAGGGATTATAGTGGGGAAAAAAACAATTGCTTTTATTGGAACAGGTGTAATGGGTGCAAGTATCGTCAAACATCTACTACGAGCAGGACATAGCGTACATATCTTTACACGAACAGCTGAAAAAGCACAGCCACTAGTAGAACTTGGGGCGATTTGGCATGATTCGCCAAAATCTGCTGCTCAGCAAGGGGCTATTATATTTACAATGGTTGGTTATCCTAGCGATGTTGAAGAAGTATACTTCGGAAACGATGGCATATTCGAAGCAGCTCAAGCAGGTAAAATTGTCATAGATATGACGACATCTCAACCTGTTTTAGCGAAAAAAATTGCACAGTTTGCACAAACGAAAGAGATGGCTTCATTAGATGCACCTGTTTCTGGAGGCGATATTGGTGCACAGAATGGCAGTTTATCATTGATGGTTGGCGGGCGACGTGAAATCTTTGATCAAATGATCCCTATCTTCGAAGTATTTGGGAAGAATATTGTCTATCAAGGCAATGCCGGAGCAGGTCAACATACGAAGATGTGCAATCAAATTGCCATTGCAACAAATATGATTGGTGTTGCAGAAGCATTGGCTTATGGAAAAAAAGCTGGTTTGGATTTAGAACAAGTATTAAAGTCAATTGAAGCAGGTGCAGCAGGTTCATGGTCATTAAGTAATTTAGGGCCACGTATGATGAAAGAGGATGTAGCCCCGGGATTTTATATTAAGCATTTCTTAAAAGATATGAGGATCGCACTTGAAGAAGCGGCGATCATGAAATTACAATTGCCCGGATTAACATTAGCTAAAAAGATATATGATGAATTATCCGCTGAAGGCATGGATGACTTTGGTACGCAGGCGATTATGACTTATTATAAATAAGCGAAGAGCCTGGGACAGAACAAAAATAGTCTGTTTCCAATACGAATCATCAAATCAATTGAACGCGCAAAAAAAGACTCCTGCGGGAATAGCATGAGCTGAAAACCCCACAGGAACGCAGTGACCAGGCGTTTGAAGCCATATCCATATCCGCGAAAAGGTTTTTCGAAGCGGATATGGATTGAAATGAATAATCCCGTATGATTTCGAAAAATCATACGGGATTTTCTCTGTTGAAAATACGTTTGTTTCAGGCCCTTTTTTGTCTATTCATGAACGATTTGTAAAAATTATGTGAAGTTGTTGTGAATAAATTGTAAAAAATTTACACAATCGAACAATTCATCACAATAGTATGAAATACTATATTTACTAATTCAGATTCTAGAGTTAGGCTTTGTTGAACTAGTAAACTAGTACCGCCCAGCATCCATTTCCGGTTTTGCTGACATGACTATTTTGAAGGACAATGAGTCCTGACTACTTTTCTAAATTAATTGGTGAATGATCAGTTGTCATTAAGCATACATAGGAAACAGTAGTAGCTCTAAATGATTATCTTAGTTAGCGCTGGATTTCATGAAGTTATACACGAAGAAGTTTACAGAGCCTCATGACTAGGTAAAGAAGGGCTAGTCATCAAAAGTTTCTCGCATAATCATCTATTGTCAATCAAACAATCATTTATTCACTATTACAAGACTTTATGTTCATTTCAAAAAGTATAAATGGCATAGATAAAGATTATTTTATTTTTTTTTATGATACAATGGAATTATGAAGATAGCTATAGGAGGAATATATATTGGACTCTACTAAAGGGATTTTACTTGAGAGTGGAACAAATGAACTAGAAATTGTGGAATTTGAGGTTGGTACGAATAAATTCGGTATAAACGTAATTAAAGTAAAAGAGATTATTCAACCGATTCCTGTAACATTCATCCCACATGCACATCAATTCGTAGAAGGAATCATTCAATTGCGCGGCGAGGTTTTACCAGTAGTCGATATGAAAAAAGTACTCGGTTTACCAAATAATCAACCGAGTGAACAACATAAATATATCGTTGCAGAATTCAATAAACAACGCGTCGTATTTCATGTGGATAATGTTTCAATGATTCATCGTATTTCATGGGAGCAAATTGAAAAACCTTCTGAAATGTATCAAAGTGGTACATCACAAGTAATCGGTGTCATCAAACGTGAAGATATGATGTTGTTACTACTCGATTTCGAACGAATTATGGTAGAAATTAATCCGGAATCAGGTATTAATGTGGCAGCAGTGAAAAAATTAGGTAAACGTAATCGTTCAGAAAAACGAATATTAATTGCTGAAGATTCACCGTTATTACGCAAATTATTAAATGATACGATGAATGAAGCTGGCTATGTAAACCTTGAATTTTTTGAAAATGGTAAAGATGCCTATGAATTTTTAGAAGCGACTGCTCGAACAACTGATATTGAAAATATTATACAATTAGTTGTAACAGATATTGAAATGCCTCAGATGGATGGTCATCATTTAACGAAAAAAATTAAAGAAAATAATAAGTTAGCGAAGCTTCCAGTTATTATATTCTCAAGTTTGATTACAGATGATCTAAGACATAAAGGAGATCGAGTTGGTGCAGAAGATCAAATTAGTAAGCCTGAAATTGCTGAATTGATCCAAAGAGTTGACCAATTCGTATTATAAAAAAACCGGAAACACTTCTTTGTGTTTTCGGTTTTTTTCTTAATGACCGTAAAAATAACTTGTATCTTTTAAGTACGGTTTGCGTTTTTTAGGCTTAGGAGGCAGGATTTTGTCTGATACTACCGGAGATGAGCGGTCAATAGATGACTCGGCTAAAAATTCATTGAGAATGGTCTTAGCACGGCTTAAAGCCATACGCTCTATAGGGTTGCGGTAGTTCTTATCCAAATGTCCTAAATGTTTTAATAATTTAAAGTCTTCTTTTTTGGGTAAAGTATGAAAATAGTAATTTGCACAGGAGATGAGTACTGACGATTGCTGTTGACTAAAACGAGGATGATCAACAAAATGTAAGCCAACTCTTTTTGCGAGTTTTAGATGTAATAATTTATTGATTGCTTCTTTTTTCAGTGTATATAAACCTTTATTGTCTGGTGCAGTTTTTGCATGTTTATTCACTGAACAGATGGCTTGTGCTAATAATTCAACATTATATTTTTCCGCCATGGGTACCCACCTTTCATAAGGGCTGATTCAATACTATATATATTCCTTGAAAATTCAGACCATTCAATTTTATAAATATTAATTATCATACCAAGATATTATTATGTTGTATATAGAGTTAATGAAAAAATAAAGGATGTGCTGTGAATGACAAATAATAAACTAGCAATCATAGATATCGGATCAAATACTATTCGTTTAGTGATTTATCAATATTCAACAATAAGCGGTTTAAAAGAAGTAGGAAATATTAAAGCAGTTGCACGATTACGTAATTATATAAATGATGATGGCATCATGGATATAAAAGGTATTGAAATACTTGAGAATTTGCTTATTTCCTTTAAAGAAATGATAGAAGATTATCATGTAGATTCATTACGGGCAGTGGCAACAGCTTCAATTCGACAATCAAAAAATGGTCACGAAATTATTGATAGAATGTTGGAAACTACCGGTATTCGTATCGAGTTATTATCTGAAGAAGAAGAGGCTTATTTCGGGTATTTTGCAGTTGTTCATACAACTTCTACTCAATCGGCAGTAACGATTGATATGGGGGGCGGGAGTACAGAAATTACTTATTTTAAAAATAAGGAATTACAACAATCAATTAGCTTGCCTTTTGGCTCTGTCTCTTTAAAACATCAGTTTATGAAAGATAATACGATGACACATAAAGAACGAAATCACATATACACGTTTGCTATCGAACAGTTTGCAGCCATTCCTTGGTTAGAGAATTTGGATATACCGGTTGTCGGCATTGGTGGTAGTGCACGAAATATGGCGAAAATGGATCAGAGCCGCAAAAAATATCCACTAACAGGTGTCCACCAGTACCGTATGTCCAAGCAGGACTTTATCGAAATTAACAGTGAACTAACGTCATTAAGTTATTCCGAATTGAAAAAATTGGATGGTTTATCTAGCGATCGTGCGGATATTATTGGACCCGTTGCAGAGGTATTTCGTGCATTGATGAATCGTGTTGGCAGCCCCAAATTCCAATTTAGTCGTAAGGGGTTACGTGAAGGTCTAGTAATGTCCAGTATATTATTAGATTACCCGGATGCTTTTAATAAGTATGATGTATTCCTTACGGGTGCAAAATATTTAGCTTCTGAGTTTGGTAAATCGGAACAACAAATTGTTCATCATGCAAAATTGGCAGAATTATTGTATGAAAAACTTTGTTCAAATGGATTATGGACCTTCTCAGAAGAAGAAATGTCTATTTTAAAACAAGGGGCAAAAGTATTTTCAATTGGTGAATATTTGGAACAAGATGCTGCAAGTCAACATACCTTTTATTTGCTATCGAACCGTTCAATTAATGGTTTGAATCATAAAGAGCGTGTTCGTTTAGCCCTGCTGGCATCTTATAAAAATAAAGAAGAATTTTTATCATTTTTACAGCCATTTGAAAGTTGGTTCTCCAAAGATGAAGTGCAGCAATTATTAAAATTAGGTGCTTTATTAAAAATTGTCTATGCCCTAGATGCTTCGAAGCGAGGAATTGTTACAAACATAGAGGTAGACATTGATGAAGAAGCAGAAGTTCTGCATATGAACGTTAATTGCAAAGGGAATCCATTAGCGGAAGAATATCAAGTAAACAGACAAAAAAAACATTTTGAACGGGTACTGAAATTAGATATATCCGTCCATTTCGTGTAGAGGAGGATAAAAATGAGTGAAGATCAATACAAGGAAATCACCTTGCCAGCTTATTATAATAACCGGGAGCTCAGTTGGTTAGCATTTAATGAGCGAGTATTACAAGAGGCCGAAGATGCCAACAATCCATTATTAGAAAGGCTGCGTTTCATCGCTATTTTTAGTTCGAATTTAGACGAATTTTTTATGGTTCGCGTTGCCGGATTACAAGATTTAGTACGTGCTGGATTCAGCAAACCGGAAAATAAATCAGGCTATACACCAAAAGAGCAGCTACTTTATATTGAAGAAAAAGCAACAGCTTTAGTGAAGCGTCAAATGGAGGTTTACCACCAGCTTACTACGAAATTATTGCCAAAAGAAAATGTTCATATTCTTAAAGTGTCGGAATTAACGAAGGAGCAGCTGACCTATGTGAAGGAGTATTTTGATGAAATTATCTTCCCGGTGTTAACACCGATTGCTGTCGATGCGTACCGTCCATTCCCAACACTCTTGAGTAAAACACATAATTTACTCGTCATGCTTGAAGATAAGACAAAAAATAAAAAAGACCGCCAAAAAGTAGCAATTGTACAAGTGCCAGCAGTGTTAGAACGCTTCATTAAGATTCCCTCTGATGAAGGGATCGTTGTTGGTGTTTTAATAGAGGATATTATTACGAGTTATATTGATGAATTATTTAAAGGTTTTAAAGTTGAATCGGTGCAATCTTTTAGAATGACAAGAAATGCTGATTTAACAATACATGAAGAAGGTGCTCGAGATTTACTTTCAGAAATTGAAAAAGAATTAAAAAAACGTAAATGGGGCGCAGCATCACGCGTAGAAGTACGTAAAGGTGAAATGGATGAGCATGTTCTAAATTTCTTAATGCAGGAAATAGACGACTGGGATGCACAGTTATTCAATATTGCAGGACCACTCGATTTAACATTTCTTTTTAGTTTTTGTAAGATAGTTGGGGAGTTGAGAGAAGATCTCCAGTATGAGAGTTTTATACCACAACCGCCAAGAGATTTACGTTCTGACGAAAAGATCTTTGAAAAAGCGTTGAAACAAGATATTTTTTTCCATCATCCCTATGAATCTTTTGCGCCAATTGTTGAGTTTGTAACAGAGGCAGCCAAAGATCCGTCAGTTTTAGCTATTAAACAAACACTCTATCGTGTTAGCGGTAATTCGCCAGTTATTAAAGCATTAAAATATGCTGCTGAAAATGGCAAACAAGTAACGGTGTTAGTCGAGTTAAAAGCTCGTTTTGATGAAGAAAATAATGTGATTTGGGCAAAGGAACTTGAACAAGCAGGCTGTCTTGTTATTTATGGGATGCATAATTTAAAAACGCATTCAAAGATTACGCTAGTTGTGCGCAAGCGCAATGGTCGCATTGAGCGATTCGTTCATTTAGGGACAGGTAACTACAATGATGCTACTGCAAAAATTTATACTGATATGGGCATTATTACAACTAAAAAGAAAATTGGTATTGATGCAACAAACTTCTTTAATTATTTAAGTGGTTATACACAAAAGCCAAATTATCATCATTTAGTTGTATCGCCATTTGATATTCGAGAAGAATTTATTATGCTCATTGATGCAGAAATTGAACATCATAAACGGAATGGGAATGGTGCAATTTATGCCAAAATGAATTCATTAACAGATAAAGATCTTATAATGAAATTATTTGAAGCATCTATTGCCGGCGTTAAAATCAAGTTAATCATCCGTGGTATATGCTGTTTAAGACCGGGTGTAGAGGGTATAAGTGATAATATCGAAGTAATTAGTATCGTCGGACGATTTTTAGAGCATTCGAGAATATATTGCTTCCACCATAATGGTGAAAATAAGATATTCCTGTCTTCAGCTGATATGATGACGCGTAATATGATTAAACGAGTGGAAATATTATTTCCAATATTGGATACGACAATTAAAAAAAGAATTATGTCTATAATCAAACTTGAGTTAGCTGATAATGTGAAAGCACGTGTCAGCGATGCTGAGGGTTCTTATCATTATAAAGAAGTTGCTGAAGGCGAAAAACGTATCAGTAGTCAAGATATACTTGCGAAAGAGGCAAATCGTGTATTGCATGATGAAGAATGAAAACTGTAGGGTTAAAAGGCATTACCTCACTAGTGAGGTAATGTTTTTTTATCAAATTTTCTCGTTTCTAAAGGTGACAAACCAGCAAAAGGAGGCCAACTATGTATAGTTCACCGCTAGATACCCAACAATGGAAAAATGTATTGCAAAAAATAAATTTAGTGAGTGATGGCTTTCTCTTTTTTCTGATGGAGAAAGTGGAAGATGATTTTATCATTCATTCTGCCAGTAAAGCAGCATATGAACAATTTGGTTGCATGACCTCATCAACAGAGTATGCTAAAGACTACTTTGATGATTCGGTATGGCATATTATTATGCGAGCCTACGAAGAGCAAAAACATATGGGCATCCATTATCAAGAGAAGCTTTTGGATACGACAATTCACGGTAAAGTCACGATGACCTTACTAGAGAAAATTGGAAACTTATATATGACGATTATTTATACGACTGAGAACGCAGGTATGAGCCCATTATCAAAACATAATCTTGATCCGATTATTGGTATTTCACAATACGGTGACATCTTATATAGCAATAAGGCGACAACTGGCACACTCGGTTACAGACAGCAAAGTATAGAGGGCCAGAATGTAAAAAAAATCATACACTTTACAGATGAACAAACGATTGAAGGGGTTTTGGAGGACATACAATTAAAAAAAGAAGCCCTGCAATTTTTCAACTGCCAAATAATAGATGTCCATGGTAAAAAAATTGATATTATTATGAAGATGATTCCAGTAATTGTGGAAGCAGAAATCGTTGAAATTCAATGTATTTGGCGTAATATTAAAGAAGATCATGAAGAAGATTTGAATTTGCATTATCTAAGTTATCATGATCAACTTACAGGTGTATGGAATAAATTAGCATTACAAGAGCATTATCTAGAAGAAAGTTTGATCTCTCAAGAACAAGAGCATTCTATCGCTTTAATGCTCGTCGATATTAATCGTTTCAAGCGCATCAATGAAAGCTATGGTACTGTTGCAGGCGATGAAATTTTGATGGCATTAGCAAATCGTTTAAAAAAAATTGAAACAGATACACGTTTTTTATATCGCTTAAACGGTGATGAATTTATTTTCTTGCTGTCAAATACGACTAAAGGTGAAATTGAAATGGTTGTGAATTTAGTAGCTGAAATTTTTTCTAAACCGTTTTTGACTTCTTCGGTTGATATAGATTGTGATTATTCTATTGGTATAGCTATACAAGCTAATCATCCTATTTCGTTAGAAACAATGATTCATCAGACTGTTCAAGCTATTTACTTTGTGCGATTGTCTGGAGAAAAAAATCATATTTATTATGAAGAAAAGATGGCCAATAAATATCGTAATAACGCCTTAATGGAAGGTCATTTGAGGCGTGCAATCGAAAAAGATGAGTTAACGTTACAGTTCCAACCACAAATTGATTTGAAAACTGGGAAAGTAGAGTCTTTTGAGGCGCTTTTAAGATGGAATAATCCTCATTTTGGAGCAGTATCTCCTGGTCAATTTATTCCAATAGCAGAAGAATCAGGTCTAATAGTTGGAATTGGAGATTGGGTGCTTGAAGAAGTAGCTAAAAAGCTGGAAGTATGGAGTGAAAAAGAGTGGAATCATTTACGTATTGCTGTAAATATTTCTCCGCGTCAGTTTAAAGAGTTACACTTTGTTCAAAAAATGGAGCAAATTTTACAAAAATATCCATTTAATCCATCGATGCTAGAGTTGGAAATAACAGAAAGTTCGATGACAGATGTAGAACAAACGCTCAAAATACTGACAGACTTGAAGCGAATGAAAATTATCATTTCCATCGATGATTTTGGGACAGGTTATTCCTCTCTTAGCTATATTAAAAGCTATCCAATCGATATTATTAAAATTGATCAATCATTTATAACCGAAATGGATCGAGATTTACGCAATCAAGCTATTGCAAAAACAATTATTCATCTCGCACATAGCCTAGGGATGACTGTTATTGCTGAAGGTGTGGAGCGTGTAGAGCATGTAATGATACTCCAAGCCGAAAAATGTGAAAAAGCACAGGGGTTTCTTTTTAGTAGGCCTATAGCGATGGATGAAATTGAGAAAAAATATATAAATTAAAAAGCAGTAACCAGTGGTATCTCGTTGGTTACTGTTTTTTGTTCTTTCTTATTTGTTGAGGGTTCAAACAACACGACTCTTACTCGAGGTAAGCGATTTATACACGGAGAAATGGTGGCCAGGTGAAAATGTTGATTCGCCTCCCTTTTAGCTATTAAATCACTTTTTAGAGGAAGTTCAATGTAAAACAAAAGGATTTAGGCTAGCGTAGAACCCTTTTTATTCTATCTCATACGAATTTTAATCAGGGATAACAGTTTAAATTTTCTACTCGTTGTTTCATATATTCTATTTAAATGTATTTTATCATTTGGTGTGCCATTGCTTGATATGGTAAGATATACATAATAAATGAATGGTTATTCATTTCAAGAGGAGGAAAAAATATGTTGAAGGATAAAGTAGTCATTATTACAGGTGGTTCAAGCGGCATGGGAAAATATATGGCGATGAATTTTGCGGCGAATGGTGCGAATGTCGTAATTACAGGGCGCGATCAAGAACGTTTGATATCTGCCAAAACTGAAATAGAAAAAACAGCTGTCGGTAAAGTTGCTATTTTCCAAATGGATGTACGCAATACAGAACATGTGGATGCCATGGTGAATTTTACAGTTGCTGAATTTGGAACGGTGACAAGTTTGGTGAATAATGCGGCAGGGAACTTTATCGTCAAGGCAGAAGAACTTTCTCCAAATGGCTGGAAGTCAGTTATTGATATCGTATTAAATGGTACATTTTACTGTTCACAAGCTGTTGCAAAATATTGGATTGAACATAAAATTCAAGGCGCAATCGTCAATATGGTCGCTACATACGCTTGGCAAGCGGGTGCAGGTGTTGTCCATTCTGCTGCGGCTAAAGCAGGTGTTTTATCGCTAACCAGAACGCTAGCAGTTGAATGGGGCAGTGAATATGGTATACGTTTGAATGCAATTGCACCAGGTCCAATCGAAAGAACAGGGGGAGCAGATAAGTTGTGGATATCAGATGAAGCTGCGCAGCGCACATTAAAATCCGTACCGCTAAAACGCCTAGGTAAACCTGAAGAAATTGCTGATTTAGCTGCATTTATGTTATCCGATAAAGCTACTTATATGAATGGTGAATGCGTCACATTAGATGGTGGGCAATGGTTGAATCCGAATCCATTTTAAAAAATACGAATAAATAGTTAGTTTTTAGTATAAAAATACATTTTAATTAATAAAGTTAGATGTTTTGCATAGTAATTTCTTTCTGTTTTATGGTATGATAAAATCATTGAGATGCTCTATTTTTTAAAGAGAAAAGGAGTAGAATTCTATGATTTCCATGAACAGCAAAGAGTTGCTTGATATGCCCATACATGACTTTATCATCCCGGCGGAGAAAGTCGCGCATGTACAGCTAGGGAATAACGCAGAGCACGCATTGCTCGTGCTAACAAAAACAGGTTATTCATCTATACCTGTGCTTGATTCAGGGTATCATTTTCACGGATTAATTAGCATTCGTATGATAATGGATTCTATATTAGGACTTGAAAGAATTGAGTATGAAAAATTAGAAGATTCGATTGTCACAGAAATAATGGATCAAAACATCGCTACGCTTAATATCAATGATAGCTTCAAACGAGCGCTTGATCTAGTCATTAACCATGCATTTTTATGCGTCGTGGATGATGAAGGTATGTTCGTTGGCATCATGACGAGACGCGTTATATTAAAGCAGTTAAAAAAGCATGTTTATCAAACTAAAGCGTAATATAAAAATTTGCGGAAGGCCTTCATTAAAGGTCTTCCATTTATTTTGTTAAGAAACAGGAGGTGCTGACATGACGACGTCAGAAGCAGAAATTATAAAAATTTTAGCAGAAGAGCGTAATATGAGAAAGGCAGCAGAGCGTTTATTTTTATCGCAGCCAGCTTTATCACAACGCTTGCAATCTATTGAAAAGGATTGGAATAGCCAGCTTTTTTTACGTTCACAAAAAGGATTAACGGCAACCCCTGCTGGAGAAATAATTATCGGTTATGCCAATGAGATGATGACTCGACGTGAAGAAATTTTTGAGCAGCTACAAGGTCTCAATTCAAAAGTTCATGGTACGCTGAAAATAGCTTGTGCTTCAATCGTTGGTCATACATGGCTTCCACAAGTATTGAAGGATTTTGTCACACAATATCCGGATGCTAAAATATCCCTTATTACAGGATGGTCATCAGAAATAGTCAAGGCACTATACGATGGTGAGGCACATATTGGCATTGTTCGTGGCCATACAGATTGGAAGGGGCGTAAAAAACATTTATTTAGAGATACACTCTATTTAGTCGATAAGGAAATAAAATCGATTGAAGAAGTATTTGATACGGAACGCCCCTTTATCCAATTTAAAAGTGATTCGAATTATTATCAAGAAATTCAACAGTGGTGGCAGCGTCATTTTTCATCGAATCCAAAACACCAAATTACCGTTGATCAAATTGAAACATGTAAACAGATGGCATTGAATGGTATTGGCTATGCGATTTTACCGTCGATTACTTTAACGGGAGAAGAGGATGTTAATCGCATTACATTAACGAATGATGAAGAAAAATTCGAACTAACGCGCGATACTTGGTTAATTGGTTATGATAAGAGTTTTGAGCTTCGTCAGGTGGAGGCATTTGTGGGAGTTGTGCAAAAACATGCAGAATGTTTGTATGATTATTCAAAAAACAAGTGATATTTTTTGAAAATTCGGTTATGATAAGTTCATATTTTTTTTCATAGGAGGAATTGTCACATGACAAAATTAAACGCAGAACAAATTATTTCATATCTATCGAACGCAAAAAAAGCGACACCAGTAAAAGTTTACGTAAAAGGAACAGATGTTACATCGCTTAATTTTGGTGCATCCAGTAAGGTTTTTGGAGAGGGCAACTCCGCTGTCGTGTTTGGCGAATGGTCTGAAATTGAAGAATGTCTAACAACTTTTGCAGCACAGATTGAAGATTATGTTATCGAGCAAGATCGACGTAACTCTGCTGTACCGTTACTAGATACGAAAGCAATCAACGCACGTATCGAACCAGGTGTGATTATTCGTGACCAAGTAGTAATCGGTGATCATGCTGTTATTATGATGGGAAGTGTCTTGAATATTGGTGCTGAAGTAGGCGCGAGAACAATGATTGATATGAATGCAGTTTTAGGTGGTCGTGCGACAGTTGGGGAAGATTGTCATGTAGGAGCGGGTGCAGTTTTAGCAGGTGTAATTGAGCCGCCAAGTGCTGATCCAGTCATTATCGAAAACAATGTAATGATTGGTGCAAATGCTGTTATTCTTGAAGGTGTTCGAGTTGGAGAAGGAGCTGTTATTGCTGCAGGAGCAGTTGTTACGAGAGATGTACCACCGTATACGGTTGCTGCAGGAGTACCAGCAAAAATTATTAAAGAAATCGATGAAAAAACTAAGTCTAAAACTGAAATTATGCAGGATCTTCGCCAAATTTAAGGAGAGATTATGTTGAAATCATTAATTGATATTCGTAGAGATTTGCATAAAATTCCTGAAATTGGTTTTCAAGAATATAAAACACAGCAGTATGTGTTAGCAGTACTCCAAGAGCTAAAAACCGAATTCATGCATATAAAAACATGGCGTACGGGTATAATCGTGACGATAGAGGGCACAGCTCCCCTACATAAAATTGGCTGGCGAACAGATATGGATGCATTAGAAATTTCTGAGGAAACAGCATTGGACTATTCCTCAGAGCATGAAGGTTTTATGCATGCATGTGGTCATGACTTTCATATGACAATTGCATTAGGTCTCGTCGAGCGCTTCACGACCAACCAACCGATTCATACTGTCATTATCTATTTCCAACCTGCTGAAGAAGGTCCTGGTGGTGCTGAGCCTATGTTAACTTGGGTGAGAGCAAACGAACCGTTACTTGTGCCAGATTATATGTTTGCTTGTCATATTGCCCCTGAATACCCAGTAGGAACAGTGGCAACACGTGCCGGTATGCTCTTTGCGAATACTTCCGAATTATTCATTGATTTGAAAGGGCGTGGGGGGCATGCCGCCTTTCCACATCAAACACGAGATATGACTGTTGCAGCAGCATCATTAATTATGCAACTTCAAACAATTGTTAGCAGAGCGATTAATCCTTTAGAAGGGTCCGTCGTGACAATTGGCAAAATGACTTCGGGCACAGTACAAAATATTATTGCTGAGAACGCTCGACTTGAAGGTACAATTCGCACGGTTACGGCAGAATCAATGATGATTATTAAAGATAAAATCAAAGCGTTATGCACAGCGACTGAGATTGCCTTTGATTGCGAGTTGTCCATCGATTTTGGTTCGGGGTATTATCAAGTATTTAACGATGCTATATGTGCAAATGCTTTATTAGAATACGCAGCGACTCGCGATGAACTAGTGAGTTATAATTGTCCGCCAGCGATGACGGGCGAGGATTTTGGTTATTTTCTTAAGGAAATACCGGGTGCTATGTTCTGGGCGGGTGCCAATACAGCATTTGGTTTACATCATAGTAGAATTTCCCCCGATGAGAAATTATTGTTATCAAATATTGATTTTGTCGAGCAATTTATACGTCAATTTAAATAGTGAATAGTAAGCGACCGAAATTTAATGGTCGCTTTTTTATATTGATTTTTGGAGGATTCGGTTGTTTGAATAAAGGGAATGGAAGAATCATACAATATAAGTATATAAGGCAGTGGGAAAACGAATAATTGAAGTCTAACAGTAAATAGTTAATAATGGTAAAAAGGAACATTTTTATAAAAAATTCGTTGTAAAGTAGTAAGCGAAACGGGGGATTAGATGAAAAAAAAACAGACATTCGCACTTTTTATTATGAGCTTTTTTAGCATTCTTTTTGCACTGCAATTTCAAGCGCAAGCAGCTCCTCAAATAGAAGTGGATGTCCAAAGTGGTTTCGAAAACATTCAAAAGACAGGAAAAGCATTACCAGTAACAATAGAATTAACAAATAGCGGCTCACTTTTTAAAGGAGATGTCGTATTAAATGCGGCTTTTGATTCTAGCGGGGGTAGTGCAGTAGCAAAAACAATTTCATTAAAAAAAGGTGAAACGAAAAAAGTTGAACTTATTTTAGATAAGTATTATGCGAATGATGGATCAAACAAAGTGAAGTTATTTGAAGGTGGATGGCAACATGGCAAACAGCTTTCCTATTTAGGTAAAGGCGTAGTACCAACGCCAAAACTGAATGAAGGTCAATTAGCAATCGTGAGTATCGGTTTGCCAAATAATGTACAAAATAAGCTATTAGGTGTTCTAAAATCGGATGAACAAATCGTTTACAAAAATAGTACACATTTTAAAATGCCTGACAATGCTTTGGCATTAGATGCAATTTCGATGCTCATTGTTCATGACAATTCAATGTCAACTTGGACAACAGCTGACCAAAAAAATCTATTACAGTGGATAAATAAGGGCGGCACATTACTTGTCGATTCCAATGTCACTTTACCAAAACCATTGCAAGAAAAAGCACCATTGCAGTTAGGTGGAAATACACAGTTATTAACGACGCAAATAGCTAAACAGTATTTTAAGTCTGCGAGCAGTAATTTAAAGATTTATTCAGCTACTTTAAATGACAAAGCGACTATTACAATGGGTGCCAAAAATGAAGTGATTATGGCGAAAAAACAGCTTGGAGATGGTGCGATTGTACAAACAACATTTGAATTAACAGAAGCTAATTTAGGTGGAAGTGAAAGCAGTCAAGTTATTGTGGATCAGTTAGTGGATCAAATTGAACAAAAAGATGAGAGTATGTACGGTGATATGTATACACAACTCGTAGAGGGAACGACTATTTTTCCAGCATTTCATCTGTCAAGTTGGTTACTAATTAGCATATTACTAGCATATATTTTAGTAATTGCTCCGTTATTATATGTTGTATTAAAGAAAACAGATAAACGTGAATATGCATGGTGGATTATCCCTATTGGAGCGCTTATGACAGCTATTATTATTTTTGGTGTAAGTTCAAAAGGTAGGCTAACATCTTCAAAAGTACAACAGGCATCTGTTATTAACATCGGTAATACAACAACAGATATTTTTTATGCGCAGTCATTACTATCCAATAAAGCCGGAGATCTTACAATTACTGCACCAAATGATGTCTTTATGACGCGTTATATGACAGATAATTCTATCGGCGATTTTGCAAAATCAGCGATCGTGCAACAAGGTGAAGATAAAAATAAACTACATCTATTAAATACTCGTTATTGGGGTGTAACATCTGTTCTCGGTAATTTCCAACAACCGAATTTTGGTAAATTAGCGATTGATGTCCATGTAACAAAGGGCAGATTAGTAGGAACAGTGAAAAATAATTTAGATGAAAAAATTGTCGATGCATCGATTTGGTCTGATTATACTAAAATAAAAATTGGCGATATTGCTGCTGGAGAAACAATTAAAATCGATAAAAAAGTAAAACAACAATTTTTAATGAATGCGAAATCATTGGAAGATTTTAATGAAGAAATGCCAACAGATAAAGAAAAATTAAAAGAATATCAAAAGAAAATGGTTGAAAACTCAGCTATTGCAAGTGTTGTGAGACCGAGAACACCACTATTTATAGGGTGGATGGAAAAATCAGTTGTTCCCTTACAATACGATCAACTCAAAGTGAAAAAAAGTAGTCAAAATCTTGTTGTACAAGGTTTTGAAGAGGACATTGTCTTAGATGACGACTTCACATTACAAGATGGCAATTTTGAGATTGATATTCGTAGTTTGACGGATGAAGGTTATGCGGATATTACGGACGTTCAGACCGGTTGGGTTGTCGATAATGGTTCGTATACGATTAGCTATAAATTAGCGAGGAATATAAGCGCACAAAATATTACTTGGCAAGAGTTGCATTTACGTTTTAATCCACAACCAAATACCAGTTTATCTATTTATAATCAGCGAGATAATAGCTATGAAAAAATCGATGATAAACAGACAACCATTAAACATAATATCGACAACTATATGACGCCTGCAGGAGAGATTTTATTCAAATTGAAGCGTGAAGATATTGTGGATCCGACAATGAAAAAACCAATGATTCAACTGAAGGGAGCTGCGAATAAATGATAGAAATAAACAATCTTACAAAATTATACGGCAGTTTCAAAGCAGTGGATAATCTTTCATTAACGATTGACAAGGGGACTGTGTATGGCTTTGTTGGAGCGAATGGTGCGGGGAAAACAACAACTTTTAATATGATTGCTACTTTATTACAACCGACATCTGGGGATGTTGTCATCGCTGGAAAAAGCATTGTGAATGAGTCGCATGAGGTACGTAAAAAAATTGGCTATATGCCAGACTTCTTTGGTGTCTACGATCAATTAAAAGCCAATGAATATTTGAATTTCTTTGGTACGAGCTATCAAATGACACAAGCAGAGATTGCCAAACAAATTCCGGTTGTCCTTAATCTTGTCAATTTAATCGATAAACGTTATGACTATGTCGATGATTTATCGAGAGGGATGAAACAGCGACTATGCTTAGCGCGTACACTCATGCATGATCCTGAAGTGCTCATATTGGATGAACCAGCATCAGGATTGGATCCAAGAGCGCGTGTAGAACTTCGAGATGTCCTTATTTCTTTAAAAAAAATGGGTAAAACAATTATTATTTCATCACATATTTTACCTGAATTAGCAGAAATTTGTGATGAAATTGGCGTATTAGATAATGGGAAATTGATTGCAAGTGGTAATATTGCTAGTATACAACAGCAATTATCTGCTGATAAAACACTTATTATTCAGCTGATTAGCGAGGTAGACCATCAAGAAACAATCCAGTTTTTTAAAGAGCAACAACTAAGTGTAGAACGGCAAGCAAACGGTCAATTACATGTTCACTTTACGGGTTCAGAACAGCAACAACAACAATTATTGCTAGAGGCTTTACGAGCAAATCTACCCATTATTGGCTTTATGGAGGACAAAAAGAATTTAGAAGATGTCTTTATGGCAATTACAAAGGGAGGGAAGCTTGATGAGAGGACTGAATAATCCCGTATTAGGTAAGGAATTAAAGCTCAGATTTCGTTCTTTTAAAAGCTTTTCAGCATTGCTCTTTTACTTACTGACATTACTAATTTTTGTCGTTGGTTTTTTCTTGATTGTAACTAATTTTGAGGGTTCTGGATTTATCAAACCAGAAATTAATGTTATATTATTCACGATTTTAACCTTTGTTCAGCTGGCGCTTATTCTTTTCATCACACCGGGTTTAACGGCAGGCGAGATTAGTGGTGAAAGAGAAAAACAAACATTAAATATACTATTGACGACAGCACAAACGAATTGGCAAATCATTTTTGGTAAGCTCATGTCATCGATTAGCTATATTGTATTACTACTTTTTGCTGGTTTGCCAATTACAAGTATTGTTTTCATCTTTGGAGGTGTCTCTCCAAAGGAATATTTACTATCTTATACGTTTATGATTATTACAATGGTTACGCTAGCATCAGTGGGGATTTTATTTTCGACACTGTTACGTAAAACAGTTATTTCAATGATTTCAACTTATGGAGTCATGTTGTTTTTAACTGTATTCAGTGCATTTTTTGCTTTTGTAGCATTTAGTTACTCTGAAATATCAGGTACCCTTATTGAAAATAATAAGCCATTCGTTCATTTTTGGTTATCGATGAATCCAATTGTTTTAATGGCAACGATTATCTATCCTTCCAATACAGATCTCGTAAAGGAGGTCACGAATATCAATTGGCCTACTTGGGCTAGTTATTTAATCATTTATACGATTATAACCATCGTAAGCTTAGCGATTGCAACAGCAAAAATACGTGTGAAAATGACAAAATAAATGAAGTATAATAAGAATAAATAGTTGAACATGAAAATGAGAAATCGTAGGAATTTTGCGATTTCTCATTTTTTTGCAATTTTAAAAGGTTCTATCCTATTTGTTGAGGTTTTCAAATAATACTACCTCTGCTCGATGCTTTCCGCGAGCTTGTGGTATGTAACGCAAACAAGCACAGCGCCACTGATTCATTTATACTTTAATTTCTGAGAAAAAAGGAATGAAATGTTAGTTGTGCGTCATGCATTTTAATAGGATATTCATCAGATTGAAAGATGTAATCATCACAAAGATGGAGAAAATAAGTGATGCCATTACATGTTATATAGCACTACCTAAGCAAATGCCTATTTGTCCATCTTGGTTAAATAAAGTGTCTAAAGTGCTGTGCGCATTTTTGAGAGAAGATTTGATTGAATAGGAAGGCACAAGAAATGGCTTGGCATTTAGGGTGAATGAGTTGTGCAGTAAAGGATGAGGATTCCTGCCCGGGTGATGAGACCTCAGAGCTTTTGGCAGAGGAAAGCATTCGTCCGAAATGAACAAATAGAAAAAGTGGCATGATTTGAAAAATCCAAATCACACCACCCCACTAGGTTGACGTCGAACCTTTAAAAAAGTTCGACACTAAAGCTTAGGTATTGAAGTAAGCTACTAAATAGATGAATAAAATGCTTGAAGTGTAGAGCCACTGGATAATGAGAAATACGAGCAGATAATTGATAGCTGCGTATTATTTTTTAACAAAAAGCTATATTAGCGCTTGATTGTTAATTTATAGTGATTGGTTGAGGCTTGTTGTTGACGTTCAGTCACTTTGAAATCATATTGTCCTTTTCTCATTGTTAATATAATGATTTCTGCGTCACCCTTACCGTAATAATCACTTTTTGCGAGACGTTTACCATCTTTATATACTTCAAGTACACCATCTAAATCTTGAGGTATTGTAAGTGTCACAGTTGATTTACCCGGTTTTTGTGATTGATAAGTAAACCAATCGACATCGCCATTCGCCAATCCAGTATTCATATAAGCTGTTTTTTCATAAATACGTGTTGATTTTCTCAGTAGTTTAATCGGTTTGGAAGGCTGGTTTTTTGTTACTTTATTCCCTTGATCTTCGTCGCTCATCGTTGCAGAAACCATTTTTAATTCGTAAGGCATAACAGAAAATGAAAAGTTTTCAAATAATAATGGGATGACAGAGATAAAGTAGCGCTCTCCTTTTTTCACTTCAAGAGAACTTGCTAGTGATAAGTCATTTTTCACATCCATTAATAAGATGCTCGAATCTTCTTCATATGGCTCGACTTTTTTATTTTTATTGGTATCTTTTATAAGTACCATGATCGATAAATATTGATTTTGTAGAAGAGTAGGGATTTTTTTGTCTGCTGTTTTAGATAATTTTTTAAGTGCATAGTTAATGCTAACAATACCGGTTTTGGGTGCAGTGTAGTAGTAATGATCAATGTCGTTAAAACTGGCAGTGTTGGCAATCAGTGAACCGCTAGAAGGCAGGGGAGCCGCTGTATCAAAATCGTTATTATCTTCATATAAATCTTCCGTGTTTTTCATAATAGAACGCGGTGAAATTGTATAACCATCAAAGCCAATGGCACTATCCATTGAGGAAACGGTCATTAGGTAGGTTTTATTGGGTTTTGTAGCAATAGGTATCATAGTTCCATCCATCACAAGATCATTTGAATAATTATCTGTCACAAGATCATAATCAACGCGCTCACTACCGTCGATATTCAGACGATTATTTACTTCATACAATAAAATAGAAGGTATCGCATGTTTATTAGCAGAAATATCAAACATCCATATTTCAGAAGTTGAATCCGTTGTAAAGTAGTAACCGTCGAGATCATGAATATCGGATAAATAGCCATGAGTTGGTTTTGTAAGGCTAAATGGCTGCCCATATGTTTCGACTAATGCCAGTGAGTCTACAGTAAGATCCGAATCTTCATCCGAATCATTGCGAAGCTGTAATTCATCTGTCTCAGGAGATTTCATTAAACGATCTTCATCGGCTATAGGGTCTCTTTGTTTAAATACCAATGAATAAGGCGTTAGGGAGGCTTCAGATGGTTCAGTTGTTGGCATTTCTTCAAAAATTGATTCGAAAGTAAATATATTTTCATTGCTCGTTACAATATAGTAGTGATGATTTTTTTTGGTTTCAAATGATGCTTGAAGTGGTTCATTCCTCTTGCTGGCTAGTTGTGGGATAATTTCGTTGCTATATAAATCTTCTTCTTCTAGATTTTGGTCAGGTCGAACCTCATAAACAGCAATGGTTGTCTGTGAATTTGGAATAGCGGATAAAGTGACTTCTGTGAATTTATCACTCTGTGCTGTGAATGTGACAACATCCTCATCTTTTTGATCATCAAAATCTTGGAAGTATTGATTTACAATTCCTTCATCTAAATTTGTGAGTGGTATGGGCTCATCCCTTGATGACTCATCCGCCATCAAATCCTCACTTTTAATAATAAGAGAATAGGGGTCTGTACTGTAATAACTATTGATGTCGTTGATACCAATGGCTAATTCGCCATTGATTGGTGATCGGATAAATTTCGCTTCAAGTTGACCCACTTTTTGACGTTTTACAGTGGTTGAAATCGTCGTGTCTTCATCAGTTGAAAACCATTTTAATGACAGTTTTAAATCGGACCTGGCAGAACCTTGTAACTCGACTTGTATGGGTTGACCTTTGGTGACAGGGATTTTCACCCATTTTTGTTCAAATGGCTGACTTAATTTTCCTGTCAATTGTTTATTAGCCTTCACTATAGTAGCTTCTTGTTTAACCATTTTATCTGACCATGATTTTTTTATGAATTTTGGAATTTTCTTCGTATCATACTTCAACATTGCAACAGGATTGATTAAGCCATTTGCATAGTTTAGATCAACGCCCTTATCACCTAAATCAGTCGCTGTTTTTGTCATAATATAACGTATTTCATCCGTTGTAAGTGTTGGATTTTTTGCTATTAGTAAAGAGATTGCACCTGCTACTGCTGGGCTCGCCATTGAAGTGCCAGACATGGTTTCAAATGTTGAACCTCTTTTTGCATCGTAGCTTGATGAGTAGATGTCTCCTCCAGGAGCGACGATATCCATCGAGGCATTGTATGAAGAAAAAGTACTCAATACTTTTTTATCATCTACAGAACCAACACTAATAACACCTTCGTAACCAGCAGGATACTCTTTTGAATCACTACCTGAATTACCAGCAGCAGCAACGATTACGACATTTTTATCTAACGCATATTGTACGGCATCCTTCATTAAGTCGGACGGCTGAGAAGAGCCAAGGCTCATATTAATAATTTTAGCGCCATCATCTGTGGCTTTTATAATAGCGGTAGAAATAATATATTCAAAGGCGAGGTCCGAACCGTCAAAGACATCATAGCCTAAAATTTCAGCCTGTGGATTGATGCCGTAACCACCGATGCCATTGCCTTTTTTCGCAGCAATAATACCAGCAACATGTGTACCATGTGAACCTACTGATACAGGTTGAAGTGGGTTACTACTATTTTTTGTTTTTGAAACAATGCCTAATAAGTCTGGATGATTTGCATCGATTCCTTCATCAATGACTGCTACTTTCACTTTGTTTTTCCCAGCTAATTTTTGCGCTTCGTCTGTCTGCAATAAATCATGCATATACTGTTTTTTCGCTTTTGGATCGTTTGTTGCCGTTGTTTTGTATAATGGACTTGCAGAAATTGAGATGATTTTCTTATTTTTCGCAAGTTGAACCGAAGCTTTTTTCATCGCTTTATTACTTTGAAATGCGAGAATAGCATACTGTAACGTAGGTATATTTTTTATCACTTTAGCGTGCATTTTTGTTAGTTCACTAGTTGTTAAAGTTGTTTTATATTTTACGGTTAAGGTATTTACTTTAAAGTTTTCATTTGTGGTATTTTCAGTAGTTTGCACTGTTTTAAAGGGCGTCACTGCTTCAACAGCTGTAGAATACATGAGGATTGGCGATAGTACAATAGACAAGCTTACTATAAGTTTTGCTACCTTGAACTGTTTTTTTGACATAATCTCACTCCTTTTCTAAAGATAATGGTAACATAAAATAGTAATTTATGGGTTAAAATGTAAAAAAATACTCAAAAAGGCTGCAATATGAGTTTGTCATATTGCAGCCTAACAGCTTTAAAAAATAAACGATAGTTATGATGCAGTTGTAATAGGACTTTTTTTACTCCATATATAGGTGATAACAAAACAGAATATTAATACAACGCCACCCAGTAGGAATGGAATAGGCATCGCGATATCAAAAAGCGTACCCGCGATAGCAGGACCAATCATATTACCAAGGCTCATATAAGAGTTATTCATGCCAGAGGCAAATCCTTGCTCTTTACCCGCTGAATAAGAGATCAATGTGTTCACTGCTGGTCGAATGAGTGTAGTGGCTGTTTGGAAAATCGTAGCAACAACTAAAATTAAGAAGAATCCGCTGACAAAGACCATCAATACGGTGAAAATTGCAGCAATAATTAAACTGAATAAAATAATGCGCATTTCACCAAATTTTTTGAATAATTTGGCGAGTAATAATGACTGTACGATAACACCTGCGAAACCACCAGCTGTGAGAATAAGTGCTATTTCATTGGGACTATAACTAAACTTATAGGTTAAAAACATCGACATGGAAGATTGAAAATTGGCGATACCAAACGTGAAAATAAAAACGACGACTAATAAAACGAAATAAGATGTCGAGAAGGATGTTTTCATATCGCGAATAATATTGCCACTGCCAATGCCTTTTTCTTGTACTAATACAGGTTTAGTTGCAGGCAATAAAAATACGGTTAGTATGGCCGCGACAATGGCCGCACCACCAGCGGCAAAGAAGGGAAAGTGCATATTGACATTGGACAATAAACCACCTATACCTGGACCAATCATAAAGCCAAATGAAATGGCTGCGCCAATCAGACCCATCGCTTTTCCACGTTCTTTACCGGTCGTAATGTCAGCTACATAGGCCATAACAGGAGGTGTGATGAAGGCAGATCCAACACCTGTTAGAAATCTGAAAATATAAAGTTCATATAGATGGTTGGCTAAACCAAACATCGTCATAAAAATGCCATTAATAATCAAACCAATAATAATGAGGTTTTTACGACCATAACGATCGGACATTGTCCCTGCTAATGGTGAAAAAATAAATTGTGCTAGTGCGATACTGGCGATTAAAAAACCAAGTACTGTTCCTTCACCACCAAAACCCTTCAAATAAGTAGGCATAATGGGGATGATTAAGCCTATACCACTCATTGAAATAAACATGATAAACATTAATAATACTAAAGATAATTTATATTTTTTCTCCAAATATAGTAGGCTCCTTTGAAATATGTATTTCGATATACTAAATAAAGTGCATATGTATGAGTATAACGGTCTATATTTGTTTAATCAATTTTTATCACCTTCAGAAAAAACGGAAAATCGCTCAGTTATAATTAAATAGTAGCGAAAAAGCATTGGATTTCTTCTATCAAATAATGAATATCATTTGTATTGAGTAGGTACTGGCATAGGAGAAGCAACTAAACATATAGCGTAACAGTGTGACTTTATATAGCCATGACGCTTCCTTTTCGTAGAATTTAAACTAACGACTCTGGAAAGAAGTAATAAATCGTCATGTATCGTCTTTATTCGTAAAGTAAAAATCGCCTGGGACAGAACAAAAATAGTATGTTTCCAATACGAATCATCAAATCAAGTGAACGTACAGAAAACGACTCCTGCGGAAATAGATTGGAATGAAAAATCCCGTATGATTTCGAAAAATCATACGGGATTTTCTCTGTTGAAAATACGTTTGTCTCAGGCTCGAAATAGGGAACACAAGCATGATTATTAGCGAATCGCCATTTTAAATTTTAGGAAATACTCATTGTATTCACCTATTTTTTCGAGACCTAAATTTTTATAGACATGAAGATTTTTACGTGTTTCTTTTGAAGGGTAGTACCGTTCATCAGAAATAACTTCTGGATCAAGGAGCTTCATCGCCGCTTTATTGGGCGTTGAGTATCCAACATAATCTGCATTTTGAGCAGCATTTTCGGGGTTGAGCATAAAGTTAATAAATTTATGTGCACCATCTAAATTTTTTGAAGTGCGTGGAATAACCATATTATCAAACCAGAGATTCGAGCCAGCGCTTGGAACAGCGTATGTTAAATCTTCGTTCTCAAACATCATATCTGCTGCTTGCCCTGACCAAGTTAGTGCGACAGCTGCATCTTCGTTAATCATTAGTTGTGTCACTTCATCACCGATAATCGCTTTGACATTTGGTGCCATTTTAATCAATTTATCTGTTGCTGCACTTAATTCTTTTGAATCGGTAGAATTAAGTGATTTACCCATGCTATTTAATCCAACACCCATCACTTCACGTGCACTGTCTACTAGGACAACTTTACCTTTTAAGGATGGATCCCAAAGGTCGTTCCAATTATCAAAGTCATAGCCTTTACCGAGTAATTTTGGATTGTAAACAATACCAACCGTTCCCCAGAAATAAGGGATGGAATATTTATTTTTTTTATCAAAAGGAAGATCTAAGAAATCTTCATCAATATTTTGTAAGTTCATGATTTTATTATGATCGATAGGTAGCAATAAATCTTTTTCCTTCATTTGTTCAATTGTATACTCTGAAGGAATAGCAATATCATAATTTGTGCCACCTTGCTCAATTTTTGTCATCATGGCTTCATTGGAATCAAATGTTTCATAAATAACGTGAATACCTGTTTCTTTTTCAAATTTTTTCAGAAGTGAAGGATCGATATATTCACCCCAGTTGTAGACAGTGAGAATTTTTTTCCCACTTGCCCCAGATGACTGATTTAAGGCATGTGCAATATAAAATAAAATACCACATACGGCTAAAATACCGATGGTAATACGCACCATTGATTTCATTAATTACGTACTCCCTTCGTTTTGCGCAACGTTAGGAAATGATAACCTAGCACAAGAATAATGGTTACGAAGAATACGAGACCAGACAGCGCATTGATCGTTAAGGATACACCAGCACGAGCCATTGAGTATATTTCAACGGATAATGTACTAAATCCATTACCTGTCACGAAAAATGTCACAGCAAAGTCATCTAAAGAATAGGTTAGTGCCATGAAGAAACCAGCAAAAATACCTGGTTTAATATAAGGTAAAATGACGCGCGTTAAAATATCGCGCTTCGAAGCACCTAAATCTTTTGCAGCATCGATCAGTGAATTACTCATCTCATTCAGTTTTGGTAATACCATGATTACAACGATGGGTATACTGAACGCAATATGTGCTAACAGTACGGATAAGAATCCTAGTTTAATGCCGACCATCGTAAAAAGAATCAAGAAGGACGCACCAATAATAACATCAGGGCTAACGATTAAAACATTATTCATCGACAGTATTGTATTTCGGAATTTACGATTGCGAATCGATTTGATGCCAATGGCGCCGAGCGTACCGATAACTGTGGATAATAGTGCAGATAATAAAGCGACGATTATCGTATTAATCAAAATAACCATCAGGCGGTCATCTTCAAATATTGCTTTATAATGAGTCAATGTGAAAGATTTGAAATTTGTCATCGAGCCACCACTATTAAAAGAATAGAAGATGAGGAAGAAAATCGGTGCATACAGCACAACCATAACAAATGTTAAATAAAGCTTGGATGTTTTACTTAGTTTTTCCATTTCTAGCCTCTCCCTTCTCTTTTGAACCCGTAAGGAACATGATGATGAACATGACGATAATAAGGAAAACTGCTATCGTCGAACCCATTCCCCAGTTTTGTGTTACGAGGAATTGCTGTTCAATTGCTGTCCCTAATGTGATGACCTTATTACCAGCGATAAGGCGCGTAATCATAAATAATGATAAGGCAGGTATAAATACGGCTTGAATCCCTGCTTTGATACCATCGGCAGTTAATGGAATAATAACACGACGGAATGTTGTGAGGCGAGAAGCCCCTAAATCTTTTGCAGCATCCATTAGTGCTGGATTTAATTTATCTAAAGAATTGTAAATAGGAAGAATCATAAATGGTATGAAAATATAGACAGATACAAATACGAAACTAAAGCTCGTAAAGAGAATTTGTTGATCCCCAAGACCAATCCAATTAAAGAATGAATTAATTGGTCCCTTATTGCCAAAAATACCAATAAACGCATATGTTTTTAATAATAGATTAATCCATGAAGGAATAATAATTAAGATTAACCATAATTGTTTATGTTTTAATTTTGTTATTAAATAGGCTGTTGGATACGAGATAAGAAGCGTAAAAAATGTAATTAAAAATGCATACCAAAATGAACTTAATGTCATTTGTAAATAGACGCTCGTGAAAAATTGCTTGTAGTTCATTAATGTAAAATGACCATCTAAATCAAGCAATGAATAATAGCCGACTAAGATGATTGGTGCGATAACGAACAAAATAATCCAAGCATAATAGGGGATGAGTGAAAATACATTCCCTTTATTTTTCATCGGGGTCTTCTCCATATGATTCTAGTCTAGCGTCAAAGTCTTCTTCAGATTCATTTAAACGCATAATATGAATTGCTTCAGGATCGAAGTTCAAACCGATTTTTGCACCAACATCAGCTTGCTTCAATGAATGGACAAGCCATTCATTTCCAGCTTCGTCATACGTAGATAGCTCATAATGTACACCGCGGAATAGCTGTGAATCCACCGTCACGACAAATTTCCCTTTGTCGACAGTCGTCACTTCTAAATCTTCTGGGCGAATAACAATATCAATTT
Organism: Kurthia sibirica; assembly: GCF_003143975.1. Lineage (GTDB taxonomy): Bacteria > Bacillota > Bacilli > Bacillales_A > Planococcaceae > Kurthia > Kurthia sibirica. Next base: position 46,255 of record NZ_QFVR01000001.1, read on the forward strand.
TTTCATGTGGATTTAAACCTTGATCGACACATTCAAAGGGTTTGCCATTGATGCTCACAACAAAATCCTGTTCCATGATGCCAGAAATAATATTTGATTCCCCAATGAAATCTGCTACGAAACGGTTAATTGGTTCGTCATAGATATCAACAGGTGTACCACTTTGTTCAATATTCCCTTCATTCAACACAAAAATCTCATCGCTCATTGCAAGCGCTTCTTCTTGATCATGTGTCACAAAGATAAATGTTTTGCCTAAACGCTGTTGCAGTTCACGCAATTCATATTGCATTTCTGTACGTAACTTTAAATCCAATGCTGATAAAGGCTCGTCTAATAGAATGATTTCAGGGTCATTGACGATAGCACGGGCAATTGCGACGCGCTGTCTTTGACCACCGGACATCTCTTGAATTTCACGTACGCCGTAGCCAATCAGGTTAACGAACTTCAGTGCTTCTTCTACACGGCGTTTAATATCGGTTTCTGAAATTTTTTGAATGCGCAGTCCAAAGGCCACATTTTCAAAAACATTTAAGTGGGGGAATAGAGCATAATCTTGAAAGACTGTATTTACTTGACGTTCATTAGCAGGTACATGGTTGATTTTCTTACCATTAAAGAAAATATCACCCTGTGTAGCCTCTATAAACCCTGCAATTAGACGTAAAATCGTCGTTTTGCCACAACCAGATGGTCCTAGTAATGTATAAAATTTACCTCTTTCAAGCTCAAAGCTAACATTCTTCAAAACAACTGTACCGTCACTGTATGACTTGGATACATTGTCGAAGGAAATAATCGTGTTTTCTGACATGATGTACTGGGCCTCCTAAGTTACAAATATGATGCGGTTGGGACTAAAATAATTTGAGTTTTTCCTGCAAATGCATTGAATAATTGATGACTATCCGTTGCATCAAAATAAACTGAATTTCCTGCTGTTGCAATAAATTCATCTTTTCCGAGTACAAGGCGAATTCGCCCTTCAAGAACATAGATGAATGTTTCAGAAGGGGAAGCATCAAATTGCTTGAATTCACCTTGCTCCTCAAAGGTCAACATGACAGGCTCAATTTCTTTTTCATTGGAAGTAGGGATGAGCCATTGGATCGTATATTTTTTATCTTCGTCTGCGTAGACAGTTTGATCCTCTGACGTAAAGACTACCTTCTGATCATCTGCATCATCATCAAAAAATTCCTTGGGTGTAGAACCGAGAACTTCCAATAAATTAAATAATGTTTCGATAGAAGGCGAGTTTAAATCTCGTTCTAATTGAGAAATATACCCCTTTGATAAATCCGTTCTTTCTCCGAGTTCTTCTTGTGTTAATTCTTTTTGAAGTCGGAGACGCTTAATTTTTTTGCCGATTTGCATGAATCTTGCTCCTCGAAAGTTTACTATACGTAAACTAATAGATTTCAAAGTTTACTTTAACCGAACTTTGAGTTTACTTAAACCGTTATCTATTATACAAAATACAGTTTTTTTTTCAACCGTTTTGCCTAAAAAAATTAAAAATATTTTAATGGTAAAAAAACAACAACAAAAAAAGCGCATATGCCAATGACGCTAATCGGCAATGCGCTTGAATGAATTAGAATTCCAACACTTTTCTCACTGTAGAAACATAGGATTGAGATACTGGTAACTGCTGACCATCCTTCATAACAATCAGGAGATTTGATGCGAAGTCACGTGTTATTTTCGAAATATTACGAATATTTACGATGTAGCTACGATGAATACGGATAAAGTAATCGGGTAGTCGATTTGCTAAGTCCTTCATCGTTAAAGATACTTGAAAGGCAGTATTCGCTTGATAACACCAATTCTTTTTGTTGAGGCTTTCAAAATAGGAAACTTCTTCTATTGGAATGGGTAACCACTCATCATCAGATCGTCCTGTTATAAAATGTAAAGGTTTATAGCTCTCTATTTTATGAAAGTTTGGAGGAAGAACGATAATCAAAGCACCTTTTTTATGCGAAATTGTAATGGGGTAGCCCACGCCCAGATAAAGTTGATTGTTCATAGGACTAGTCAACAAAGCTTCTATTTTGTGAGCGCTATCATTTACTTGATAAGCGATACTATCAACGGCAATTTGTTGACCAGCTTGAATTTGAATATCAATTTGTTTTGGTGCGTAATAAATATACGTATCTTCCATTGAGATGGCTATCGTTGCTTCATTGGGCATCCAATCATGTAATAAAGACGCATACTGTACTATAACATCACTCGCTAAATGGTTATAAATAGACTCCATATATCGCTCATCCTCCTAGATTTCATAGTCATTCATCCTGTTATAGTATCGTTCATCATAAAAAAATAGTGTTTCGTCATAAAAATAGTACAACTTTTAATCTTTGTTATATAGTAGTTTACAACAACGATAACTGTTATGCAACAATAAATGGTAAAAATAGGTCGTACCTATACTATAAAGCTTTGTTATCGTTTTGACTACTCATCGAGGTAGCACCATAAAATAAAGGGAGATGGCTAAAATGACAGTACAACAAATCAAAGAATTACAAGAGAATTGGGCACAGGACGGACGTTGGTTAGGAATTGAAAGACCTTATACAGCAGAGGACGTTTTAAAATTACGTGGTTCAGTTGTTATTGAGCACACATTAGCGACAAAAGGTGCAGCTCGTCTTTGGCAGTCACTCCATGAAGAAGATTTTGTAAATGCATTAGGTGCCCTTACAGGTAACCAAGCGATGCAACAAGTAAAAGCGGGGTTAAAAGCAATTTATTTAAGCGGTTGGCAAGTAGCAGCAGATGCTAATATTTCTGGTCAAATGTATCCCGATCAATCTTTATACCCGGCAAACTCGGTGCCACAAGTAGTTAAACGTATTAACCAAGCTTTACAACGCGCAGATCAAATCGACCATGCAGAAGGACGTAATGACGATTTTGACTGGTTTGCTCCAATTGTAGCAGATGCAGAAGCAGGTTTCGGTGGTCCATTAAATGTTTTCGAATTAATTAAAGGGATGATCGAAGCGGGAGCGGCGGGAATCCACTTAGAAGATCAGTTAGCTTCTGAGAAAAAATGTGGCCATTTAGGCGGTAAAGTATTGCTGCCTACTCAAAATGCAATTCGTAATCTAGTAGCAGCTCGCTTAGCGGCAGATGTTTCAGGTGTCAATACGATTATTATTGCTCGCACAGATGCAGATGCTGCAGATATGGTAACAAGCGATATTGATCCACGCGATGCAGATTTCATCACTGGTGAACGTACACCAGAAGGTTTTTTTCGCACAAAACCAGGCATTGATCAAGCGATTTCACGTGGTTTAGCATATGCTCCTTACGCTGACTTAGTGTGGTGTGAAACATCAAAACCAGATTTAGCTGAAGCGCAGAAATTTGCAGATGCGATTCATGCAAAATTCCCTGATAAAATGCTCGCATATAATTGCTCACCATCATTTAATTGGGAAGCGAATCTTGATGAAGAAACAATTGCAAAATATCAAGTTGAATTAGGTAAAATGGGCTATAAATTCCAATTCGTAACATTAGCTGGTTTCCATGCATTAAATCATAGTATGTTCCAATTAGCAAATGACTACCGTGACAACGGGATGGCAGCATACTCTAAACTTCAACAAGCTGAATTCGCTGATGAAGCAGCTGGTTACACAGCTACTAAGCATCAACGTGAAGTAGGTACAGGCTATTTTGATGAAGTATCTCAAGTTATTTCGGGTGGCACATCATCTACGACAGCTATGAAGGGGTCAACTGAAACAGCACAATTCATTTAAGACATTCAATGACAACACAATTATAATGTGCTGAGGGATTTACAAGGCAGTAAATCGCTTACAACCTCAGCATTTTTATAATCATTTTGGAAAAATGGAAAGTGAGGGATGATGACGATGCAGCAAACATCAGCGACAATCAAAATTATTGGTCAGCAAAATGTAACGACTCAGGAAATTCTAACCCCGGAAGCATTGAATTTTATTGCTTCTTTACACAAACAATTTAATAATCGCCGCCTACAATTATTGGAAGCACGTCAAGAACGACAACGCGCTCTTGATGATGGCGGTACATTAGATTTTTTACCGGAAACAGCAGCGATTCGCAAAGGAGATTGGACAATCGCTCCATTGCCGGATGATTTACAAGATCGCCGCGTAGAAATTACAGGTCCAGTAGATCGTAAAATGGTCATCAATGCGTTAAATTCAGGCGCGAAAATGTTTATGGCTTGCTTTGAAGATGCGACATCACCAACTTGGGCAAATATGATAGAAGGGCAAAAAAATATGAAGGATGCTGTTGCAAAAACTATCTCTTTTGAAAATCCGAAGAATGGTAAGCAATATACATTAAATGATGAAATAGCAACACTGCTTGTTCGTCCACGTGGTCTTCATATGAATGAAAAAAATATTGAAATTGATGGTGAGCAAATAGCAGGAAGCTTTTTCGATTTTGGTCTTTATTTTTTCCATAATGCACAAGCGTCTATTGATGCTAATAGTGGTCCGTATTTTTACTTACCAAAGCTTGAAAGCTATTTAGAAGCAAGGTTATGGAATGATATTTTTAATTTTGCAGAATCAGAATTGTATATTCCAACAGGCACGATTAAAGCGACGGTACTCATTGAAACAATTACAGCAGCATTTCAAATGGATGAAATTTTATATGAACTACGCGAACACTCAGCAGGATTAAATTGCGGTCGATGGGATTATATTTTCAGCTATATTAAACGTCTGCGCAATAAGGGAGAAGTGATTTTACCAGATCGTGGTCAGGTGACGATGACATCACCATTTATGAAAGCTTACTCATTGTTGTGCATCCAAACTTGCCATAAGCGTAATGCTCCAGCAATGGGAGGCATGGCGGCACAAATTCCGATTAAAAATGATATAAGCGCAAATGAAGCAGCCTTTGCAAAAGTGAGAGACGATAAGCGCCGTGAAGCAACTGATGGACATGATGGTACTTGGGTAGCCCATCCAGATTTAGTAGCAGTTGCATTGGAGCAATTTAATGAATATATGCCAACACCAAATCAAATCCATCGCAAACGTGAAGACGTTCATGTAACAGCGATTGATCTATTAGAAGTTCCAAAAGGGACGATTACTGAAGAAGGCTTGCGTATTAATAGTAGTGTGGGTGTCCAATATATTGCATCTTGGTTGCGGGGAAATGGGGCGGCGCCAATCAACCATCTAATGGAGGATGCTGCGACAGCAGAAATTTCACGCACGCAAATTTGGCAATGGATTCGTCATGAGCATGGCTATCTGGACGATGGCCGCGATATAACAGTGGAGCTGTTCATCGAAATTTTACGTCAAGAGTTGTATAAGTTGGAAGAACAGTTCGGCGAGCAGTCTTATAAAACAAGTAAATTAGAAGAAGCAGCAGAAATTTTCACGAAGCTAATTGTTCAAGAGAATTTCGAGGAATTTTTAACTACTTCTAGTTATAAAAAAATAATCTAAAACACATTGGAGGAGATCTACATGCAAAACCAAAATCAAATAAAAAATCAAGCTGACCTAAAATTATGTCGTGAGTGCGGATGCGAAATTAAAGAGCAAGTCGAATCAACTCTGTACGAATGTGAACGTTGTATGGGCATCTGCGAGGCATAATTATCCATTTTATAATCAAATTTCTTCTGAGCTATGTCCACCAACATAGCTCACCCTATAGTGTATGTGAAGAAGAACGCCATTTTTACTACGAAAAAAGTCGTTGTGAAATCACAAAAAGATCTTCAGAAATTTCTGAAGATCTTTTTTATGTGTTACTCGTTAGGAAGGGCTATTTAGTATGTAAACCAACTTCTTTATACTGTTTGGTATTTCTATAAAAAAAACATACTTGCCTGCCATTTTTTCAATTTTTGTGACTAAAACATTTTTTAATCCTGAACTATTCATCATGATTAAAAGAAATGGTGAGGACTCCTGCCGAAAAACAAGAGTGTGTTACTTGTCGGCGGAAAGCTTACGCTATTTCTATTTTTCTAAAACATGAATTGTTTTAATACCCCAATATCTATAATAATCCATAGAGGTAGACTGATCTAGTTATCGTACTATATTTTCTTCTTGTCATTATTTTTGGTAGAATGAAGGAAGCAGTGGTTAGATGTAGAAATCGGAGGATAGGCTTATGAAAAAAGAGTTTGTTGTTATAGGACTTGGTCGTTTTGGAGGAAGTATTGTCAATGAACTTGTACATCAGGGTGCAGATGTTATGGCAATCGATAAATCTTCGGATCGCGTCAATGAATTTTCTCAGATTGCAACGCAGGCAGTAATGGCTGATACGACAGATGAAACGGTTTTGAAGCAGTTAGGTATTCGTAACTTTGAACATGTTATTGTTGCGATTGGAGATGACATTCAATCTAGCATATTAACGACGTTAATGTTAAAAGAAATTGGTGTGGAAAAGATTACGGTGAAAGCGCAAAATGACTATCATGAAAAAGTGCTAAGGAAAATTGGTGCAGATCATGTCGTTCATCCAGAGCGTGATATGGGGATTCGTATTGCGAATAATATGATGTCCAATAATGTTCTCGATTATTTAGAATTGTCTGATGAACATTCCATTATGGAGATTAAAGCCAATCACTTACTTGCTGGTCACACGATTATTGGGTTAGATATACGTGTACGCTATGGTATTAATATCGTTGCGATTAAACGAGGTGATGATATTAATGTTTCGCCGAGTGCAGATGAGAAAATTGAAGAAGGTGATATTTTAATCGTCATCGGAGCAGATGTTGATATTAGTCGCTTTGAGAAAAAAATGATGCATTAATGGATTTCATGTCATATTGTGTTTCCTTGTAGTTGCGTGCCTGGTCTTTCACGTCTCTTATTTAGATTCTGTGTTACGTGTTGAGGTGACGTGGTTTGGTTCTTTTAAATCATGCTAGCTTTTACTTCAGTTATTTTGAACGAATACTTTCCTATAGGCACATATAATGTATTCAAGAAAATCTTCGCCCAAACAAGTTGAATCATCTAAATTCACCTATATCATAAATATTTTCTAAAAGTCATTGAATAACCAAAATGAGAGCAGATCAATTGCATAATCTACTCATTGTTCAGCGTATGAATGGGTAGCGTGAAGTAGGAATTAGTGATTGACAACTTTAAGTAATAGTATAAAATCATCAATTATCGTAGGGCGTATAAATGAACTCAAAAAAGAGCTTGAAAATCCAATGGATTTTCAAGCTCTTTATTATTTTATAATCAAACTTCCATAATGATCGGAAGGACCATTGGACGTCTTCTTGTTTTTTCGAATAAATAAGGTGTTAGTACATCAGTAATCTCATTTTTAAGGTCAGACCATTGAGGCGTCTTATCTTTTAATGAATCTTGCAGATGACGATTTAGCATTTGTTGTGCTTCGTTGATCATCATACCTGATTCACGCATATAGACAAAGCCACGAGAAATAATATCTGGGCCTGAAACAATGCGTTGACTGTCCATATCTACGCTTACGACAACGATTACAAGTCCTTCTTCTGAAAGGATGCGACGATCGCGTAGTACGATATTACCAACATCACCAATACCATTACCATCAATATAAACATCACCTGAAGGAATGCGACCCGCAACATGTGCTTCGTCTGCGCTAAGAGCTAGCACGTCACCGTTTTCCATAATGTGAATATTTTCTTCTGGGACATCACAGTCTACCGCTAATCCAGCGTGCATACGCAACATGCGGTATTCACCGTGGATTGGTAGGAAGAATTTTGGCTTAATTAAGCGAAGCATAAGCTTTTGTTCTTGTTGTGATCCGTGACCAGAAGTATGGATATTGTTTAATGCACCGTGAATTACGTCAGCACCAGCACGGTAAAGAAGGTTAATAATTTTATTAACGCTTGTAGTATTACCTGGTATTGGTGAAGAAGAGAATACAACAGTATCATCTGGTTGTATTTGGATTTGACGGTGTGTACCATTAGCAATACGAGAAAGTGCTGCCATTGGTTCACCTTGAGAACCCGTACATAAAATCATGACTTCATTTGCAGGAAGACGATTTAATGTTTGCGTATCTACGAATGTTTCTTTTGGAGCAGTAATATAGCCAAGTTCACGACCGATGTTAATAGCATTATCCATACTACGACCGAAGACCGCTACTTTACGACCAAATTTAACAGCTGCATCCGTAACCTGTTGTAGACGGTGGATATTTGATGCAAATGTTGCAAATATTATACGACCATTTACTTTACGTAAAATATCGTCAATGCTTTCGCCAACTTTACGTTCTGACATGGTGAAATCAGGTACTTCAGCATTTGTACTATCAGATAGCAAACAAAGCACGCCTTCTTTACCGATTTCAGCCATTTTCGTAATATTAGCAGGTTCGCCAACAGGAGTGAAATCAAATTTGAAATCTCCTGTATGTACGATATTACCTGGTGGTGTCTTTACAACAACACCCAAAGCATCTGGGATACTATGCGTAGTTCTAAAGAAGCTAACAGATGTTTTACGGAATTTAATAACATCTTCTTCTTTAATTTCAATCATTTTAGTAGTTCGTAATAAACCATGCTCGTCTAGCTTATTTCTAAGCAGTCCAAGTGCAAGTTTACCACCGTATACTGGGATGTTAATTTGACGTAATAAGTAAGGTATACCACCGATATGATCTTCATGACCATGAGTAATAAAAAGACCTTTAATCTTATCAACGTTTCTAACAAGGTAAGTATAGTCTGGAATTACATAGTCGATGCCTAAAAGGTCATCTTCTGGAAATTTAATCCCTGCATCAATCAAGATAATTTCATCTTGGAATTGAACAGCATACGTATTTTTGCCGATTTCGCCCAGTCCGCCGAGTGCGAAAACCGCTGTTTGGTCATTTTTGACGAATTTCATCTACTTAGAACTGCTCCAAGTGATAATGTTCGCTCGCTTGTTCGTAGGCTAAATAATTACCCTCAAGCAATTGAATCAATTCGACATTGTATTTGCGAGGTGCTAGTAATTCACGCACTTCACGTGGGTCTGCTGCTTCTAAATAGAGGCTCTTAGTGTTTTCGCGAACTGGCACATCAAGCATACTTTCTTGGTAATAAACTTTGTAGATCATCATTTTTGCTCTCCTTTAGTACGTTCAAAATATATTGCATTTCCTATATATTATCATGATGCTTGTATAAAATAAAGAAAAGCCCCCAAAAATATGAGGACTAAATCTTTTCATATGGAAGAAGGGAAGGTAAAAACGTTCAAATGACTGAACAACCGCTTCATTTATGCTATTGATTTTTTTTCGAGCAAGCCACGGAGCCTCTTCAATAATTGTTTTCTCAAACGTTTGAACATGGCAATCACTCCTTATATAAAGTATACTAATTTTTGAATGTTTAGTAAAGTTATTTTACTTGACGGATAAATAAAGGAGCTGAATGGAAATGAACAAAAAATTATTGTTTTTTGATATAGACGGCACGCTTTATAATACGAAAAAAATAATACCGCAATCGGCAAAAGATGCAATTAAAGCTGCTAGGGAGCAGGGGCATGAAGTTGCAATTGCAACAGGGCGTTCGCCATTTTTTTTGAAAGAAGTGAGCGATGAGCTAGAGGTCGACAGTTTCATTAGTTTTAACGGGCAGTTTGTCGTCTATAAAGGACAGGTTATTTCGAGTCGTCCAATTCCACTCGATGTGTTACAACGTTTAACGAAAAAAGCAGAAGAAAATAATATCCCCATCGTGTATTTGGATGAACATCAAATGACCTCTGCGACAAAGGAACATGACGAGGTTCGAGCAAGTATGGATTCGTTATTTTATCCGATGCCAGAGCATGATGCAGAGCATTATAAGACGACCGCTATTTATCAAAGTCTTCTATATATAAGTGAAGAACAGAAACCGGCATTTATTGAAGCTTTTCCTGAGTTGGCTTTTATACGCTGGCATGAGTTTTCAGATGATGTGATTAATCATGACGTCTCAAAAGCGTATGGCATTGAACAGTTTATCAAACATACTGATTTTACAATGGCGGATGTTATTGTATTTGGAGATGGTTTAAATGATGTTGAAATGTTGGAACTGGTAGCACAAGAAGGGACAAGTGTTGCAATGGGAAATGCTGTACCACAAGCGAAAGAAGTGGCGAGCATCGTAACCGATCATGTGGATGAAGATGGACTTGCGAATGCGATGGTTAAGCTCGGTTTACTAACAAAATAAAAATCGATGTATTTTTGAGGCAATAGGGCTGTTTGAAACGTATAATAAATAACCTATGCAATCAATGGATACTGGCAATATAAAACACCTATCGTTGGCGGGTAATAACTACCCAATAATCAACGATAGGTGTTTTTTGAATCGTAACGAATAATTATTCGTCTTCTAAAGGATGTGAATTGGGTACTTCAAAATAAGGGTTGTCCTTATTAATATGATCGTAGAACATGACACCGTTCAAATGATCTAGCTCATGCTGGAACGCAATCGCTGGTAGATTTTTCAGGCGCATTTTTTTTTCTTCACCGTCCAAGTTGAAAAACTTCACTGTAATACGTTGTGGACGTGGTACATAACCTGTAACATCTCGATCAACGGATAAACAACCTTCGCCGCCTGGTAAGTAAGCAAGTTCCACTGAATGGCTGACAATTTTAGGATTTACGACAATTTCTTCCACCATATCACCATGATCATTCGGAACATATAACGCGAAAATTCGTACAGAACGATTTACTTGTGGAGCAGCAATACCAATGCCCGAACGTAAATCATATTTTTCTGCAATTTCTGGATCCTGGCTATTAATTAAGAATTCCAGAAGGTCTTCCCCAAGTTGACGATTTTCTGCACTTAAAGGAAATGTTACTTCCGCTGCTTTTTTGCGTAAGGTTTCGTGACCTTCGCGAATGACATCTTTCATTAAAATCATGTATATCTTCCCTTTCAACAACAAATCTATTCTTCCGTATATTATACAACATAGACAGAGAGCTTCAATAAAAAAATCTGAAAGTCAGTATTTACCATTGTTTTAGCGGGTCTTTGGACGGGAATATTATTTGGAGGGTGCAATCTGTCCTACATTAAGAAGAATTTTACAACCTGTATTATAGTACACAGAAATAAAAAATAATAATACAGCATGCTAGAAAAAATATATGTCAAATCCGTGAATTAAGTAATTGACGTATGAAACCGAATTCAGTATTCTGAGAACAGAGATTAGTTGTACCACTAAAAAAAACAATTTTAATAATACAGCTACAAAGGAGATGTAAGAGGATGACTTCTAAAAACAATATCTTTGATCCAGTTCAAAACTTAAAAGACATCGAAGCAAAGTTTGAAATGGTTCAAATTCTGAATGAGAACGGCGAAATCGTGAATGAGGGGTTAGATCCTAAATTATCTGATGAAAAATTAGTAGAGTTAATGTCACGTATGGTATTTACTCGTATTTTAGATCAACGCTCAATTTCTTTAAATAGACAAGGTAGACTTGGTTTCTACGCACCTACAGCTGGACAGGAAGCATCACAAATCGCTTCTCAATACGCATTAGAAAAAGAAGATTTTATTTTACCAGGCTATCGCGATGTACCACAAATCGTTTGGCATGGTCTTCCACTATACAAAGCCTTCTTATGGTCACGCGGACATTTTGTTGGCGGTCAAATTCCAGAGGATGTTAACGTTATCCCACCACAAATTATTATCGGTGCACAGTATGTACAAGCTGCGGGTGTTGCACTTGGTATGCAAAAACGTGGTAAAAAATCGGTTGCTGTAACCTATACAGGTGATGGCGGTTCTTCACAAGGTGATTTCTATGAAGGAATTAACTTTGCAGGTGCTTTCAAATCACCAGCAATCTTCATCGTGCAAAACAATCAATTCGCTATTTCTACACCACGCGAAGTTCAAACTTCAGCGACAACAATCGCTCAAAAAGGTGTAGCAGCTGGTATTCCAAGTATTCAAGTAGATGGTATGGATCCGTTGGCTGTTTATGTCGCTACACGCGATGCGCGTGATCGTGCTGTTGCTGGCGATGGCCCATCACTAATTGAAACAGTTTGTTATCGCTATGGCCCGCATACAATGGCTGGCGATGATCCGACACGTTACCGTACTTCTGAAACAGATAATTTATGGGAGAAAAAAGATCCTGTAGTACGTTTCCGTAAATACCTTGAAGCAAAAGGTTTATGGACAGAAGAAAAAGAAGCAGAAGTAATCGAAAACGCCAAAGAAGAAATTAAAGCAGCTATCAAACAAGCTGATGGCGTTGCAAAACAAAAAGTAACAGACCTAATTAACTTAATGCATACGGATGCATTACCATATAACTTACAAGAACAGCTAGAAATTTACACTGAGAAGGAGTCGAAATAACCAATGGCACAATTAACGATGATTCAAGCAATTACAGATGCTTTAAAATGTGAACTAAAAGATGACGAGAACGTGCTATTATTCGGTGAAGATATCGGTGCAAACGGCGGCGTTTTCCGTGCTACTGAAGGTCTTCAAAAAGAATTTGGTGTAGATCGCGTATTTGATACGCCACTTGCAGAATCAGGTATAGGTGGTTTAGCTATCGGGCTTGCACTACAAGGTTATCGTCCAGTACCTGAAATTCAATTCTTCGGTTTTGTCTATGAAGTAATGGATTCAATTTCTGGTCAACTGGCTCGTATGAAATATCGTTCAGGTGGTTCATTGAATGCGCCTGTAACAATCCGTTCACCATTTGGTGGTGGCGTTCATACACCTGAAATGCACTCGGATAGCTTAGAGGGCTTAATGGCTGCACAACCAGGTCTTAAAGTGGTCATCCCTTCAACACCATACGATGCTAAAGGATTATTAATCTCATCGATTCGCGACAATGATCCTGTCATTTTCTTAGAGCATTTAAAATTATATCGTTCATTCCGTGAAGAAGTTCCTGAAGAATCATACACGATTCCTCTTGGTAAGGCGGCAGTTAGACGTGAAGGGAAAGATCTTTCAATCTTCGCATATGGCGCAATGGTCCATGAGGCATTAAAAGCAGCAGAAACATTAGAAAAAGAAGATTTCTCAGTAGAAGTAATCGATTTAAGAACCGTTCAACCACTTGATATCGAAACAATTATTGCTTCGGTAGAAAAAACAAATCGTGCTATTGTCGTACAAGAAGCACAAAAACAAGCAGGTATTGCTGCAAATGTTGTTTCTGAAATTACAGAACGTGCAATTTTAAGTTTGGAAGCGCCAGTCTTACGCGTAACGGCACCAGATACAATCTACCCATACCCACAAGCAGAAGCAGTTTGGCTTCCTAATCATAAAGATATTTATGCAACAGCGAAAAAAGTTTTAACATTCTAAGGGATAGTAACACAAAGGAAGGGTGAAAAGTTTATGGCATTTGAATTCCGTTTACCAGATATCGGCGAGGGGATCCATGAGGGTGAAATCGTCAAATGGTTCGTTAAAGCAGGCGACGAGATTAAAGAAGATGACTTATTAGCAGAAGTACAAAATGATAAGGCAGTTGTTGAAATTCCATCACCAGTGGAAGGTAAAGTGCTTGAAGTTTTAGTAGAGGAAGGTACATTAACGACAGTTGGTACGATTTTACTAAAAATTGATGCACCAGGTTACGAAGATCTTCAATTACACGGAGGCAATCATGATGATGATGCACCGGAAAAAGAAGAAGTAAAAGAAGAAGTAAAAGAAGAAGTAAAAGAAGAAGTAAAAGAAGATTCATCGGTAAAAGAAGAATCGAAATCGTCTAATAATACTGATGTTGTTGAACTTTCAGATAAATCGAAGCGTATTATTGCAATGCCATCAGTTCGTAAGTTCGCACGTGAACAAGATGTTGATATTTCAGCGGTAGCGGGTACGGGTAAAAATGGTCGCATATTAAAAGTTGATATTGAAAACTTCAAAAATGGTAATCAGTCTTCATCTGTATCTTCTGAAAGCACAGTTGAAGAAACAGTGGAAGTATCCACTGCATCATCAGCACCTACACCATCTGTTAATCTTGAAGGTGAATTTCCAGAAACACGTGAGAAAATGTCAGCAATGCGTCGCATGATTGCTAAAGCGATGGTTCATTCTAAACAGACAGCTCCTCATGTTACGTTGATGGATGAAGTGGACGTTACGAACCTTGTCGCTCACCGTAAAAAATTCAAAGATATTGCAGCAGCAGATGGTATTAAATTAACATATCTTCCGTATGTTGTGAAAGCGCTAGTGAGTACATTACGTAAATTCCCAGAATTCAATCGCTCATTGGACGATGCGACACAAGAAATTATTCAAAAACACTATTATAATATCGGGATTGCAGCTGATACAGAACGTGGATTACTAGTTCCTGTTATCAAACATGCCGATCGTAAATCAGTTTTTGCAGTATCTGATGAAATCAATTCACTTGCAGAAAAAGCGAGAGATGGTAAACTTGCACCAAGTGAAATGCAAGGTGCATCATGCTCAATTTCGAATATTGGCTCAGCTGGTGGGCAATGGTTTACACCTGTAATCAACCATCCTGAGGTCGCAATCCTTGGAATCGGACGTATTGCAGAGAAACCTGTAATAAAAAATGGTGAAATTGTAGGCGCACCTGTGTTAGCATTATCATTGAGCTTTGATCATAGAATGATCGATGGAGCCACTGCACAAAACGCGATGAATCATTTAAAACGTTTGTTAAGTGAGCCGGAATTATTATTAATGGAGGCGTAATACTATGGTAGTAGGAGATTTCCCAATCGAAACAGAAACAATTGTAATTGGATCAGGTCCCGGAGGATATGTGGCTGCAATTCGCGCTGCACAACTAGGACAAAAAGTAACTGTAATTGAAAAAGAATATGTAGGCGGCGTTTGTTTAAACGTGGGTTGTATTCCTTCAAAAGCGTTGATCTCAGTTGGTCACCGTTTTGAAAACGCTAAACATTCTGATGATATGGGTATTGTAGCAAAAGAAGTAACACTTGATTTTGCTAAAGCACAAGCATTCAAAGATAGTGTAGTAAAAAAACTTACAGGCGGCGTTGCTGGTTTATTAAAAGGCAATAATGTTGAAGTTGTAATGGGTGATGCATATTTAAATGATGCAAATACACTTACAGTTGCTACAGAATCTGGATCTCAAAAATATTCTTTCAAAAACTTAATTATTGCTACAGGTTCTCGTCCAGTTGAGATTCCAACTTTCAAATTCACGAAACGTGTAATCAATTCTACTGGCGCTCTTAACTTACAAGAAGTCCCTAATAAACTAGTTGTTATCGGTGGTGGTTACATCGGTACTGAGCTAGGTTCTGCTTATGCTAACTTAGGTGCTGAAGTTACAATTCTTGAAGGTGGTAAGGATATTCTTGCTGGTTTCGAAAAACAAATGACTGCTATTGTTAAAAAAGGTCTGAAGAAAAAAGGCGTTACGATTGAAGTGGAAGCTTTAGCACAAGGTGTTGAAGAAACTGAAACGGGCGTAACTGTTTCTTACTCTGTAAAAGGCGAAACAAAAACTGTTGAAGCGGATTACGTTTTAGTAACAGTTGGTCGTCGTCCTAATACAGATGATATGGGACTTGAAGAAGCTGGAATTGAATTTGCAGAACGCGGTTTAATTAAAGTGGACAAACAGTGCCGTACAAATGTATCAAATATCTATGCAATTGGTGATGTAGTTGCTGGATTACAATTAGCACACAAAGCTTCATACGAAGGTAAAGTAGCAGCTGAAGCAATCGCAGGAGAAAAATCAATCGTTGATTATCTTGCAATTCCTGCAGTATGCTTCACAGATCCTGAAATGGCATCTGTTGGTTATTCTGAAGCGGAAGCTAAAGAAAATGGCTACGATGTAATCGTTGGTAAATTTGCATTTGGTGCAAACGGTCGTGCATTAGCTCTTAATGAAACAGAAGGTTTTGTTAAACTTGTAGGCCGTAAAGAAGATGGTTTAGTTCTTGGTGGACAAATCGTAGGTGTTGGCGCATCAGATATGATCGCTGAAATCGCATTAGCTGTTGAAACAGGTATGACTTTAGAAGATGTTGCTATGACGATCCATGCGCATCCAACTTTAGGCGAGATTGTTATGGAAGCAGCAGAAGTTGCTCTTGGCCATCCGATTCATATGGTTACAAAAAAATAAGTTACAGACAAAAACCCTTGAGCTAAATTGTAGCTCGAGGGTTTTTTATTGTCTAAAAAAGGAAATAAGAATGATATTACAGGAAATAGATACACTAACTAAGTGAGGAACCATAGTTTCTAATACCCTTAAAAGGGCTATGCACTATGAATATACGCTTTTTTAACGAGATGAGTATTTACATCATACATCTATTGTTTAATCATGTAATGGCATGCTAGGTAACTTTATCGCATTTAAAATAGGCAGGGGGTTCTTTTTGCGAAAAGGTGTTATGAAGAAGCGAATTCAACAAACTACCCTAATTATACCTATTATGGGTATAATAAGTTTTGTAGGAATGATCTGTTTATTCACTAACTGCATCAAATATTTCATCGTGCATCATTTAAATTTGGGCGATGATAAGGAGGATTATATTAATGAATTTAGGATTGCTAGGTAAAACGGCTATTGTCACAGGAGGGTCACGTGGAATCGGTTTTGCTGTCGCTTTACAACTGGTTATTGAAGGAGCGAATGTTGTTATTTGTGGTAGACATGAAGATGCCTTAAAAGATGCTGCAAATAAAATTGAAAAAGAAACACAACAAAGGGTACTAGCGATTGTTGCTGATGTATCATCAAAAGCAGATTGTGAAAAGCTGATTAAAAGTACTGTCGCAAAACATAATCGTATTGACATACTAATCAACAATGCAGGGATGTCTTCAACGAACTCCTTCATGGATATATCTACGAGACAGTGGACAGAAGATTTAGATTTAAAATTATTTGGTGCGATCAATTGTTCGGAAGCGGCAGTACCACATATGGAGGCTACTGGAGGAGGTTCTATTGTTAATGTGACAGCTATTTCTGGTAAATCTTCCACTGCAGGAACAATGCCAACTTCGGTTAGTCGCGCAGCAGGCATTGCATTAACGAACACAATGTCAAAAGATTTAGGTCCATTATCTATTCGTGTCAATGCAGTATGCATAGGTTTGATTCGTAGTACACAAATTGAACGTAAGTGGAAAAAAGAGCAGGCATTGATGGAATGGGAAGATTATAGTCTACTAGCAGCAGAGCAAATTCCAATACCACTTGGGCGAATTGGTGAAGCAAGTGAAGCAGCAAATGCTATCGTATTTTTAGCATCTGAAGCAGCGTCATATATTAGTGGTACAGCATTAAATATTGATGGCGGTACATCACCAGTCGTATAATAACGACAAAAGGCATACTCTTTGAAATCAGCAATCGATTTCATGTGAATATGCCCTTATTTTAAGGTTACAAATGGGGAAGTGGCGAAAATTGTTTCACAAGTGTTGAAAGCCATTGTAATTCTTTGTCATGTTGAATGTTGGCTGCCATACCATTTAGTAGTACTGCGCTAGGTATTGGTTGTGAAAACTCATTTTCCAATAGATGAATAGATTGGCCAAAAAATGAGTTTTTATCATATAGTGTTTTCACTCGTGTCAATTCCTCCATAATTAATTGGCGAATTGATAATTGTTTATTGCACATGGAGGAATTTTCTAAAAATTGCTCTTCTTCCACAAAGGGTTCGAATTGATGCTCAACTAATACATCGATATAGTGTAAAATAAGTTCAGCGATTTTTTTAAAATCATAGTGTTTACGATGATGAATCGTGAAATCTGTATAACTGTGAATTAGGCCCTTTAAACAAAGATGAATATCATATTTGTTGTGCTGCAGTTTTTCACCGTATGTGTCTTGCAATAAAGTGATAATAATATCATTCATTGCACGATTAAAAATTTCCACTTTTTGAAGTAGCTCTGCCTTCGCATCTTTTAAATTTTCAGTAAGCAACATTTCAAATAATGGAAATTGTTCATTGAATAAATGCATGCTAGATGAACAGAATTTACTGAGTTTATCGCGTGGAGAACTATCTTCATCCGCTAATTTTTGGAAAGCGATGGTTTGATCTTGTATTAACTGATCTACGATAGCGATGAGTAATTCTTCTTTAGAACGAAAAGATAAGTAAAATGCGCCCTTCGAAATACCACATGCTTCTGTAATATCTTGTATGGAGGTTTTAGCAATTGTTTTTTGAGAGAATAATTCAATTGCTTTTTGTATGATCAATCGTTGTTTTGACAATGAAACCCCTCCTTTATTAATTGACACATGACCGACTAGTCATTAAGATAGGTAATAGTGAATTAGTGGTCATTCCATCTCATGGTGATGCTAATAACTGTATTATAAATGAAATCTGACTTTGAAGTCAAAAGGTGGTGCCGTATTGAAAGGTTTTATAAAGTTTGTTTTAAAAAATAAGCTCGCTGTATGGTTATTAACAATTATTTTAGCAGCAGCTGGTATTTATTCTGGCTTGAAAATGAAAATGGAAACGATTCCGGATATCTCCGTTCCAATCGTTACATTAAGCACTACATATGTAGGAGCAAGTCCAGAGCAAGTAGAAGAAAAAGTATCGAGTCCGTTTGAAAAAGCGGTTCAAAATTTAAAAGGTGTTAAATCAGTCTATTCAAATTCTTATCAAAATGCTTCTAGCCTACAAATAGAATTTGATTATGGTACAGATATGAAATCAGCACAGGAAGATGTGAAGGAAGCGATTGAAAAAATCACTTTACCAGAAACTGCACAAAAACCTGTTATCGATCGCGTTAATATTAATGCTTTCCCAATCGTTGCCATGAGCGTAGCCGATAAGGAACAATCGATTGCTGAATTAACGAAAACAGTAGAAGATTATTTTGTACCAAAACTTGAAGGTGTAGACGGTGTATCATCTGTGTCTGTTAGTGGACAACAAGTTAATAAAGTGCAATTACAATATGATCAAAAGAAATTAGCTGAAAATGGTTTAACAGAAGATACAGTCAAACAATATATTCAAGCGATGGATACGCGCATCCCTCTTGGTATGTTCCAATTTGCTGAATCAGAACAAGCTGTCGTAGTCAACGGTAAGATGACAACGATGAACAAGTTAGAAGATTTAAAAATTCCAATTCAAAGTGCAACACCAAGTGCAACACCAAGTGCAACAGATCCTGCTGCTGCTACTGCTACTGCGAAAGAACCCTTTGTTAAATTAGGTGATATTGCTACATTAAAATTAAAGGGTGAAGTTGAATCTGTATCGCGTACAAATGGTCAAGATGCCATTGCTGTACAAGTAATAAAAGCACAAGATGCCAATACAGTAGATGTTGTTGATGATGTGAAAGAAATGTCTGAAACATTCAAAAAGGATAATAAAGGCCTCGCTATTGACGTAACATTAGATCAAGGTCAACCGATTAAAGATTCGGTGAGTACGATGATTGATAAAGCATTATTCGGTGCGATTTTTGCCGTCATTATCATTATGCTGTTCTTACGTAACTTCAAATCCACAATCATTGCGATTATTTCTATTCCAATGTCATTATTGATTGCTGTAATTGGCTTGAAATATATGGATATTTCTTTGAATATGATGACACTGGGCGCTATGACTGTTGCGATAGGTCGCGTAATTGATGACTCGATTGTCGTCGTAGAAAATATTTTTAGGCGGATACATTTGGAGGATGAAAAACTTCGTGGTCGTGAATTAATACGTGAAGCAACATTAGAAATGTTCCGTCCGATTCTATCATCGACGATTGTTACAGTCGCGGTATTCTTACCAATTGGCTTAGTTGGTGGCATGGTCGGTGAATTATTCCTACCGTTCGGATTAACGATGGCATTTGCCTTAATCGCTTCATTAGTTATTGCGATTACAATCGTTCCAGCTTTGGCACATACGCTGTTCAAAAAACAAATTTATGGTGCTAAAACAGTTAAAAAAGAAGAACATGGTAAAATGGCTCATAGTTATAAAAAAATATTAACTTGGGTACTTGACCATAAAATTATTACGTTCTCAGGGTCGATTATCGTTTTAGTAGCAAGTTTATTCCTTGCACCACTAGTTGGTTTTAGCTTCTTACCGGACGATGAGCAAAAAATGGCGTACTTAACGTATACACCAGAACCTGGTCAAACACGTGATCAAGTGATTAAAGATGTTGAAAAAGTAGAAAATATGGTCAGCGAAGTGAAGGATGTTGATACGGTTCAAGTATCAATAGGTGGTAATAACCCGATGAATCCTGGTGCTTCAAACGGCGCATTAATGTATTTAATCTATGATCCAGATACGAAGGATTTTGCGAAGAAAAATGAAAAATTAGTACAAAAAATTATGGCAGTAGATCAACGTGGGGAATGGAAACAGCAAGATTTCTCAGGCGGTATGTCAAGCAATGAATTAACCTATTCAGTTTATGGGAATAGCATTGATGATATTCGTCCAGTTGTTGCTAAAATTGAGACTGTCTTAAATGATAGCAAAGAGTTAAAAGATGTTAAATCTTCTCTCTCAGAAGAATATGACCAAAAAACATTAGAAGTAAATCGTGAAAAAGCGCAACAATACGGCTTATCAACAGCGCAAATTGCGATGATGATCAACCCGAATGTTCCTGCGACTGTCTTAACAACCGTTATGAATGATGGCAAAGAAATTAATGTTGAAGTACATTCAGATGTTAAATCACCAGATACATTTGATAAAGTGCTTGAACAAAAAATTAAAACGCCGGTTGGTAAAGAAATCAAATTACAAGAAGTAGTTACGGTTAAAGAAGGTAAAACATTGGCTACCGTTAGTCGTAGTGCTAGTAAGTATTACGCAACTGTTTCTGCAACAATTACAACAAAAGATGTAACAGAAGCATCATCAGCAGTGCAAAATAAAATTGATAAAATCAAATTACCGAATAATGTTGATGTGAATTCAGGTGGCGTTACAGATGACATCAAAGATTCATTCACAAAACTAGGGTTAGCTATGTTAGCGGCAATCGCTATCGTATACTTCACACTAGTTGTAACATTTGGTGAAGGATTAGCACCATTCTCTATCTTATTCTCATTACCATTCACAGTAATCGGTGCACTTGTGGGTCTGTGGATTGCAGGAGAAACGATTTCCGTATCGTCCATGATAGGACTTCTCATGCTCATAGGGATTGTCGTAACAAACGCCATTGTTCTTGTCGATCGTATTATCCATCGCGAACATGATGGGCTATCGATGCGTGAAGCCATTTTAGATGCAGGTGCAACACGTTTACGTCCAATTTTAATGACGGCCATTGCAACAATTGGCGCATTGATCCCATTAGCAATTGGTGCTGAAGGTAGTGGCTTAATTTCGAAAGGTCTTGGTATAACAGTAATCGGTGGTTTAATCAGTTCAACTGCTTTAACGTTAATCATCGTACCTCTTGTTTATGAATTCCTTTCAAAACTATTGAAAAAAGATCGTGCTCACGAAGACAAAGAGAATTAGAAATGAAGGCAACATTCAATTTATTGTCTTTTTAACGAGTCACACTAAAATGAGAAATCGCATAAAAAGCGATTTCTCATTTTTTTATGCCTTTTATTAAATAAGTGGAGTCCTAAATATGAATTATTTGACTGTCTGGATTGTTAGAAACGTTGAAGTTAGAAGCGGCTAGTAAACCTTTATTTACGTAAAAAATACTGGGTTGAATGCTACAACCTCTACAGATCCAATTATTATTTTTCCAGAGTATCACTTCTTTTATTATACCGAAATAGACATATTTATCCAAAAAGTGTACAATATGAAAAACTTTATAGGAGAGATAATTATGCTGAACTATTTGCTGAAAATAATCGTCATCAGTGTGCAAATTTTATTACTCTATTGTATTTCATTAGTGGGTAACTTCATAGTAAAGCAACTACATATTCCACTTCCTGGGAGTATTATTGGTCTGTTACTCTTGTTAGCGATGTTACACTTTAAATTGATCCCATTGCAGTTGGTTGCTAAAGGTGCGGGTTTTTTATTGCCGCTCTTAACATTATTATTAATACCTGCAACGGTGGGTGTCATTGACTATCCTGAACTCCTATCTCCCTATGGTGTAATCTTGTTATGCATTACAATAATTAGTACATTGTTTACGCTTGGGTTGACAGCAAAGCTTGCTCAGAAAATAGAACGTAAAGAAGCAGCGGATAGAGGAGTTGATCACGATGTTAGCCACCATTAGTTATACATTGTTAACCATTATTATTTTTTATATCATGACTTGGTTATATAAGCGTTCAGGTATCTCTTTTTTATTCCCTATATTAACGGCTACCATCGTTTTACTTGTCTTGTTAAGCCTATTTGATATTTCTTATGATAATTATATGCAGGGAGGAAGAATTATAAACTTTTTTTTAAGCCCTGCTATAGTAGCAATGGCTTACCCACTTTATACACAATGGGATGTCATAATGAAATATAAAAAAACAATTTTAGCGAGTATTTGCATTGCGATGGTTGCTGGCATGATCAGTATTATCACGTTAGCCCTGATTTTCCAATTAGATGATGGTATTATAAAGTCTTTTTTACCAAAATCAATTACGTCACCAGTTGCTCTCCAAATTAGTGAATCGATTGGTGGTTTACCACAAATGACGGTTCTTTTTGTCATTATTGCGGGGATTGCGGGTGCAATTGGAGGACCTGTCCTGTTCAATATACTAAAAATTGACTCACCGATTAGTCGTGGGTTATCTATGGGGGCAACAGCCCATGGTATAGGTGTTAGCAAGTTAATTGAATACGGAGAGCTCACTTTATCTATTGGTTCGGTAGCGATGACGTTAAGTGCTATTTTAGGGTCCTTTTTATGTCCACTTGTACTACTGCTTTTATTTTAATTATTTCCTGGGAAATTTGCATTAAAGAGCCGCATTGCTTAAAATGATAACAGCAAAAGAAAAGGCGGTAATTTGATGGAATATTCATACCCATTTTCAGTTGAGTGGTCAACTGATGAAATAGTAGATGTAATAGCATTTTTTCAAATGATTGAAAAAGCATATGAGAGCGGAGTAAAACGTGAAGATGTGCTAGAAAAGTATAGACGTTTCAACCAAATTGTACCTGCGAAATCAGAAGAAAAAACTTATTTCAACGAATTTGAAGAAGCGAGTGGTTATGTAAGCTTTCCGGTAATTCGCGATGCTAAAAATGGCAAAGCGGGTTGTATTATAAAGGCTGAAATACCAAAACGTAAAAATAAAAAATAATAAAAATAAGAGCGGCACAAAAGAATGTCTCGGTCATACAAAAAGGAGATTGCGTAGGCAATCTCCTTTTTGTATGATTTTTTCTTATGTGTTGCTATGAAGGACAGTTTGATGTCCAACTCGAGTGGTGATCTGACTTTCTTTATATGCAGAAACGCAGGATTTTAGTTGTGCTTTTGTTTTATACTCATTTTATTATGCATAGGTAGGTGCTTCTTTTGGTGCGCCCACCATTAATTTGTAAATAGGCAATAGCTGATCAAAGGTCGTTTCAATTGTTTGTAGAAGCTCTTTACTTTTTAATGTAATTGCTTCATCACGCGGGATTTCGAGACCGACAATAATCTCACCTTTTTTTACATCTCTGAAACGTGCAAGCAATTTTTCTGCAGTGCCATCTTCTAATGAAGTTGTAATTGATTGTGATTTTGGAGACATATGATCACCTGAAATATAAAATGAATCAGGTAATTTTTCGAAACTATCTCTATTATTTAGTAGAGTCTTGGCGATATTTACTTTATTGGGTGCTTCGTAAATAACGGCAAGATTAATAAATAAATGAGATTCAAAGAGACCAATTTGAAAATGCGGCATCGCTTTATAACCACGTTTATAAGGAGCGAAGGCAACCCAACTATCATTTGGTGGGTTTGTTTTTCTTCGTGCATGTTTAGCAACATGTGGGAAAAATTCTTCACCTAATTGAGCAGAGAAGTAAGCAGCAAAGATACCGCCTAGTTCCTCAAATTTTGGTCGTACTTGTGTAATTAAGGCGCTCATTCTTGGCTCAAGTCCATCAATAGTGAAAACATCGAAATCATTATTTGTCCATACTAATTCAGTCATTTATTAAATCCTCCAATAAATATTTATATGTTTATCATAGACGAAAAATGGGAAAAAATCTTGTATGAAGGATTGAGCGACTTATTTCATTTAAATGATATGAGGATGGAGCAAAATCCCTTTTTTGCACTCTAGTAGAGGAGATGATCGTGATGAAACAAGTTGTTCATATTATTCGTAAAGTTGAATTTGAGAAACAGTATATTAAGGGGCTACAATTTGAACTGGATTATGAGTTATCAACATTGTTTGATGCATTAACTAGCAACGATCAACGACAAATAGATTCGAGTAAAAAAAGACTAGAGGAAATTCATGTGGAATTGGAGGCATTTCATGTATTTTCTTAATTATCAGAAAAAAAAATCACCTTAACACTTGCTAATCTTACGAGAGGCGAGTGTTTTTTTGTTATAATATAGACAGGATGTATGGATAGGAGGAGAACCATTTGGATATCATATCGCTTCACAATTATACCCGAGATATTATTCAGCAAGCGGCAAGCAAGATTCGTGCGTCATTTCAGCAGACAATGCAAATCGAAACAAAAGCCGATGTCAATGACCTTGTGACGAATATTGATAAGGAAACTGAGCAATTTATCATCGAAAAAATCCGTCAATTTGATTCGAGTCATCGCATTTTCGGTGAGGAGGGTATGAGTGCTGAAACCTTTGAAAATTTAGACGGCATTGTATGGATTGTCGATCCGATTGATGGTACGATGAACTTTATTCGTCAACAACGAAATTTTACTATTTCAATTGGTATTTATGAAAATGGTATTGGCAAGCTAGGCTACATATATGATGTTGTTCGTGATGAACTTTACTATGCGATTGAGGGACAAGGAGCATACGTCAATGACGAGCGACTTTCTCCTCTAGAAAATCTACCATTAGATGAAGCAATCATTGGAATCAACGCTTCATGGGTTGTCGAAAATAAACGCATTAATTATAAAAAAACCGGGCAATTAGTACGTAAAGTAAGAGGTACACGCTCATATGGTTCAGCAACAATTGAAGCGATGCTTGTTGCTACGGGGCGTTTAGATGCTTATATGTCCATGCGTTTGTCGCCATGGGATATTGCAGCAAGTGCAATTATTGCTAAAGAAGTGGGCGCATGTTTTACCACATTAAAAGGGCAGCCGATTAATTTGCTAACACAAGATACATTTATCATTGCGAATAAAAGTATTCAACAGGAAATCCTCGATGATTATATTGAATTATATGACTAAAAATAGTTGACCTCGATTAACAATCGAGGTCATTTTTCATTGTAGACAGGTCGAATTAAAAAGCTTCTACACTATTTGTTGAGATTTTCAAACAATATAACCTCTGTTCAACGTTTTCCGTGGGCCTCGTTTCAACTGATTCCACAAGAGACGCGAGCTTGTGGTATGTAATGCAAAAAAGTACAACGTCATCGATTCATACGCTTAAAAAGGGGCAAGTAGAGATTTTAAATAGCTTTTTAGAAGGTATTCATCATAAAACAAAGGTTTTAAAACGTAATGCATTTGGATGTAGACGCTTACCGGAAAGCATTCGTCCGAAACGAACAAATAGAAAAAGTGAGGTGATGTGAAAAA
This sequence comes from Kurthia sibirica, assembly GCF_003143975.1. Lineage (GTDB taxonomy): Bacteria > Bacillota > Bacilli > Bacillales_A > Planococcaceae > Kurthia > Kurthia sibirica. Next base: position 72,112 of record NZ_QFVR01000001.1, read on the forward strand.
TCCAACTCACCCCACCTCAATAGTTGACGTAGAACCATTAAAAAAACACAGCTTCACCAAATTTACTCGTCGTCATCAAATGAGGAGGAATAGGTACAAAAAGAGGTGAGCTGTACTATATATTATCTAGTATTGAATTTGAAGATCCAATCGGATGCACTTCAGTATTGATCTTGGCTATTTTTAAATATAAAAATAGAGGGTAGACTATACATAGTACGATGTGATTTGTTAAGAGAGACTATATAGTCGGTTTTTGTGTTCATGTATAATGGGATATTCCGTAATAGAAAAAGTGAAATAGTAATTTTTTTCGTGTTTTACGCTTTGAGAAATGCTATTTTCTATTTAAACACAAAAAAAAATAATAAGTTTTTTTCACTCGAAACACTTGCTATCACTGAATTTTCAAATAGAGCAAAAATAAAAATAAGCGTTAGTTATTGTGTTGAAAACGTAATCAATGATACTATAAATTTTGTGCAAGAAATGAAAAAAGTAGTATTTTAGTAATTGGTCGTGTAGTTGAACAGTGTAATTTATGGATTTTGCGATAAAAAAATTGCTTCATTCAAATGAATGAGCAATCTTTTTATCGAGAGTTTATAGAAGCCCTCGATCTCTGAATTTGCGTTTAAGTGTAAATCCAGTACCGAAGATGGCTATTACTAATACAATTCCACCTAAAATCCCTAAAACACTACCTGCTGCAATAGCGATACCGATTGAAAACATGGCAAGAATTCCTGCTAATGCTAAAATCGCCATAACTAGCTTTGCTTGATTCATAAAAATAAAACCTCCATTAGTGGTGATATCACTCTCTATATGTTATGCGAATTTCATTTTTTCGCAAGGGTTTTGCTTGCAAAATAATAAAAAAGCTATAAACGAGTTAGAAAATATTACATTTTTCTGCTTTCTGTGCTATAATAACACAGTTATGGACTCGAAATAAAGAATGTGGAGTGGAACAATGACTAAATTACGTGAAGATCTTAGAAATATTGCAATTATTGCCCACGTCGATCATGGTAAAACTACTTTGGTTGACCAATTATTAAAACAATCAGGTACTTTCCGTTCGAATGAACACGTTGAAGAACGTGCAATGGATTCAAATGACATCGAACGCGAACGCGGTATTACAATTCTTGCTAAAAATACAGCGGTACAATACGAAGATACAAGAATTAACATTTTAGATACGCCTGGACATGCCGATTTCGGTGGTGAAGTAGAACGTATCCTTAAAATGGTAGATGGCGTTTTACTTGTAGTTGATGCGTATGAAGGTTGTATGCCTCAAACACGTTTCGTGCTTAAAAAAGCATTGGAACAAGGTTTAACACCAATCGTAGTAGTAAACAAAGTCGATAAAGATTCAGCTCGTCCAACAGAAGTTGTTGACGAAGTTGTTGATTTACTTATCGAATTAGGTGCTGACGAAGATCAACTTGAATTCCCAGTAGTATTTGCTTCTGGTGTTAATGGTACTGCTTCATTAGATGCTGACCCTGCTAAACAAGAACCAGATATGACTTGCTTATTCAAAGAAATCATCTCTCATATCCCAGCACCAAAAGATACTCGCGATGAACCATTACAATTCCAAGTAGCTCTTTTAGACTACAATGATTTCGTTGGTCGTATCGGTATTGGCCGCGTATTCCGTGGTACAATCGCTGTAGGACAACAAGTATCATTAGCTAAATTAGATGGAACTGTTAAAAACTTCCGTGTAACTAAAATCTTTGGTTTCTTTGGTCTTAAACGCCAAGAAATTGAAGAAGCTTACTCAGGTGATTTAATCGCAGTTTCAGGTATGGAAGAAATCAACGTGGGTGAAACAGTTTGTCCATCAGACCACTTAGATCCATTACCTCCAATGCGTATTGATGAACCAACTTTACAAATGACTTTCTTAGTAAATAACTCACCATTCGCAGGTCGCGAAGGTAAATGGATTACTTCAAGAAAAATTGATGAACGTTTACGCTCACAATTACAAACTGACGTATCACTACGTGTAGAAAACACTGATTCTCCAGATGCATGGACTGTTTCAGGTCGTGGTGAACTTCACCTATCGATCCTTGTTGAAAACATGCGTCGTGAAGGATATGAATTACAAGTATCTAAACCAAAAGTTATCATCCGTGATATCGATGGTGTTAAATCTGAACCAATCGAACGCGTACAAATTGATGTACCAGAAGATTGTGTCGGTTCAATCATCGAATCATTAGGAGATCGTAAAGGTGAAATGCTTGATATGATCAACGATGGTAATGGACAAGTTCGCCTTGTATTCCTAGTACCAGCTCGTGGATTAATCGGTTACACAACTGAATTCATGTCTCTTACAAAAGGTTTTGGTATTATCAACCATACATTCGATTGCTACAAACCAGCAGTTACTGGTAAAGTTGGCGGACGTCGTAACGGTGCGCTAGTTTCTATGGAAACTGGTAAAGCTTCAACTTACGGTATGATGCAAATTGAAGACCGTGGTACTCTATTCTTAGAGCCAGGTACTGAAATTTACGAAGGTATGATTGTTGGTCAAAATACACGTGATGCTGATATCACTGTAAACATTACTAAAATGAAACAAAAAACAAACGTTCGTTCTGCAAATAAAGACCAAACTAACGTAATCAAAACACCACGTATTTTAACGCTTGAAGAAGCTTTAGAATTCTTGGCTGATGATGAGTATTTAGAAATTACGCCAGAGTCAATTCGTTTACGTAAACAAATCCTTAACAAAAACGAACGTGAAAAATCTCAAAAAAAATCTAAGAGCGCTGAATAATCATTAATTAGCGTTTGACGAGAGGAAGGTTGGCATTGTTTAAATCCGGTTTATTTGAACTGAATTTTATGCAAGTTGCTGCAGCCCCCTCTGATAGTACGTATGTGATGTCAGATGAAAAAGCCAAGGAGAGTCTTTCCGGCATAGTTCGTTATTTATACGATGCTGCGCCGAGTTATGACTCTGCTGGTTACATATTGCTAGGTATCATTTTTGTCTTGTCAGCAATCGTCTATCATTTAGGGTTTGCAAGAAGTAATCTCAAGTTATGGCAGAATATTATCATTTATATTTTCTTGTTCTTAGGTTGTATCATTCTTACCTTTTTATCTTTCTTCCTACCAATGGTTGAAGTTCTCGTGATCACCGTCTTATTTTTACTTGTGTATAAATTACGTCTCAAGCGTGATAAACAACAAGCTGAAAATAAAGCATAAAAAAATCGTCCATTTGATTGCATGTCAATCAAGTGGACGATTTTTTATTATAATAAAGCATATGACAAAAGAATTAGGCGATAAATTAATCAATTTGTTCTGCGATTGACCAAGTGAATTTATCTTGTCATTAATCGTCTTTTAAAGATGCCTCAACGCATTTTAATTAACTTTCTTTATTGGTATCTTTAATAATATTAATCGACCATTAGAAAGCTCTCTAATGGCTAGAAAGCTATTTAGATGATTATCGTGTATATTTTTGTCATTTATCTTATTAGATTGATTCATTATTTAGTATCTAAACTTTGAATAAAATGAAAAACCCGTGTGATTTTTAAAATCATACGGGTTTTGTAATAGTTCAAATAAAGTTGTTCAATTTTTAAAACTCTTTTTCTTCGTTAATAGGACCTTTAATAAAATGGAACTGTCCGGTAGAAAGGCGAGCTTCTGTTTTAATTAAAATGCGATCGGAACATTCTTCACACATATAGGTATGAATGGGGCGATTTCTTAATTTTTTTGCTAGAGCAGAGAAGTCAGCGATATCGTTAATACCATCACAGATGACACATTTTACTTTCATAATGGATCCTCCTAGTCTACTTGGATGCCGACGATGTTTTTAATAGGTGTTGCTAAATTAGAACCGTCTGGATTTAATAAATAAATGGGGCCATCTTCTGATAAGCTTTTACCATCGATGCTAAATTGGAATACGAGTTTAGCGGCATCGGCAAGAGCATACGAGTATTCATTACCTACAAAATCAGTGAAAATAACTGTTTTAGCATCTTTTTTTGGTTCTGCATTCGCTAAGAAAGGTTGGAAAACAATACCAAAAGTACCTGTTTTCATTTCTTGGCGGTCAAATTTTTTCTCTGATTTTAAAGTTGGAGGGAAAGCAGCGCCTTCCATAATTTCGCGTGACCAGAACTTACTCGCTCCTTCGACATATGCTTCATCAGCATTCACTTCTACGCGATTTTCTGAAAAATAGCTTGTTAAATCTACTTTACGATCATCGAAAATCCAAATGGATGGATCCAAAGTAATATTATAATGAACATTCCCTTTAATTTGAATTATAGATTCCATTAAAATTCCTCCTAATATATACATTTCATTGACTAGTATACCGTTTTTACATGAATTTGAGAAAAGATTTCGACTTAATATCGATAAAACTAACTAGATGCTTGCATTTTTCTATGTGAAAAGCTAAAATTTAGAATGATAGAACTCAAGAAATATCAGGTAATGGGGGCGTCCTCATGGATACAAAATCACAGAGCATGTATGAGCAAAAAGCTTTGGAACTGCTATTTGCGGATGCTGACAAAATTGCTAAATTAATTAGAGTACAAATGGAGAACTTAACAATGCCACAATGTCCATTGTATGAAGAAGTTTTAGATACACAAATGTTTGGTTTATCACGCGAGATTGATTTCGCTGTTAAACTGAATCTTTTAGAGCGAGAAAAAGGGAAAGAGATTCTCGCTTCGTTAGAGAAAGAATTGTCTGCATTGCATGATGCATTCACAAAGAAATAAGAAAAAAACTCAAACAATAACAACTGTTTGAGTTTTTTTGCTAGAAAAGGAGCTTCAAATGAAAAAATATTTCAAAGAATTTGATTACCCTCTCTTCATTACATATGTAGCTCTTTGTTTATTTGGACTTATTATGGTTTATAGTTCAAGTATGATGGTTGCAGTTAATAAATTAAATCTTGAACCGGATTATTTTTATAAAAAACAGATATTCAATATAATTATTGCTTTTATTGCATTTTTTATTGGTTGTTTTATACCGTATAAAAGATACCGAAACAATAAATTTATATTGATTATGCTGGTGAGCACTTTTGTGCTATTGATCCTTGTGCACTTAATAGGATATAGCCCAGACGGTTCCGGTGCAAAATCATGGCTGAAATTTAGTTTTGCCAGTTTTCAACCATCAGAATTAGCTAAAATTTCCATTATTATTTATTTTTCAGTAGTATTTGCCAATAAGAATTCTAGTGGTACAATAGATTCGATAATGAACTCCTTGTTACCACCGATGTTTATTTATGGCCTTGCTGTGGCATCAATTGCGATGGAGCCGGATATAGGGTCCATCATTTTATTAACATTAATTGCTTTCTCAGTGATTGCGGTTAGTGGGTTGTCGATTAAAAAATTCATTATTAGTATGACGACTGTATTCTTGATTGGTGTAGGTGTAATCGGTACGGCACTTCTATTCTTTAAAGATACATTACTAACTGAAAAAAGAATGGGGCGTATTGAAGCCTTTTGGGATCCGTTCAAAGATATTACAAATTATGGCTGGCAAGTAGTCAATGGCTATTATGCAATTGGTGCAGGTGGCATACCTGGTTTAGGCTTAGGTCAATCCATACAAAAACTTGGTTATTTACCTGAACCACATACCGATTTTATTCTTGCTATTATTTCAGAAGAACTCGGTACATTAGGCGTATTATTTGTAATTGGTGGATTAGGGTTTATCGTATTGCGTGGCATAATTGTAGGGATTCGAGCAAAGGACCCGATGGCACGTATGCTCGCTGTTGGTATTGCATCGTGGATTGGCTTCCAAACCTTCGTAAATATCGGCGGTTTGAGTGGACTTATTCCATTGACAGGTGTTCCTCTACCATTTATTAGTTATGGTGGATCATCTCTTATGTTATTATCTTTAGCAATGGGTATTTTAGTGAATGTCTCCATGTTTGTTAAAAAAGACAGAAACAAATTGAAATAGGGGGTTTTATAGTTATGGCAATTGAAAAAGTTCTAGTAGCGAATCGCGGGGAAATCGCAATTCGAGTATTCCGTGCATGTACAGAGATGAAAATTCGCACAGTCGCAATTTATTCTCGTGAGGACAGCGGTTCATATCATCGCTATAAAGCAGATGAAGCTTATCTTGTCGGGGATGGCAAGAAACCAATAGATGCTTATTTAGATATTGAAGGAATTTTAGATATTGCTAAAGAATCAGGCGTGGATGCTATTCACCCTGGTTATGGTTTTTTGTCAGAAAACTTAGAATTTGCGAAACGTTGTGAAGAAGAAGGAATTCTATTCATCGGACCAACTTCTACGCATCTTGACATGTTTGGCGACAAGGTAAAAGCACGTGACCAAGCTGTATTAGCTAATATTCCAGTCATTCCTGGTTCTGGTGGTCCAGTAAGCTCGATTGATGATGTCTATGCCTTCGGTGCTTCACATGATTATCCGGTAATGATTAAAGCATCTCTAGGTGGCGGTGGACGTGGTATGCGCGTTGTCTATTCTAAAGATGAAGCACAAGAAGCCTATGATCGTGCAAAATCAGAAGCGAAGGCAGCATTTGGTTCTGACGAAGTGTATGTTGAAAAATATGTGGACAAACCAAAACATATTGAAGTACAAATATTAGGTGATCAGCATGGGAATATTGTTCATCTCTATGAGCGTGATTGTTCAATTCAACGTCGTCATCAAAAAGTAGTAGAAATAGCACCATCTAATTCATTATCAGATGAATTACGCCAAGAAATTTGTGATGCTGCAGTAAAACTCATGAAAAATGTTCAATATATTAATGCGGGTACGGTAGAATTTTTAGTGGCAAATGATAAATTTTACTTTATTGAGGTAAATCCACGTGTTCAAGTAGAACATACAATTACTGAAATGGTTACAGGAATCGATATTGTTCACGCACAAATATTAATTGCTGCGGGACATAATCTACATGGTGAGGATATTAATATCCCACAACAGAAAGATATCCCTCTTTTTGGCTATGCAATTCAATCGCGTATTACGACGGAAGATCCGCAAAATAACTTTATGCCTGATACTGGTAAGTTAATGGTATATCGTTCAAGCGGTGGTTTTGGCGTACGTTTGGATGCGGGTAATGGCTTTCAAGGTGCCGTTATTTCACCTCACTATGATTCATTGTTAGTAAAGTTATCAACATGGGGTAACTCATTTAAAGAAGCGGCAGAGAAAATGGATCGCAACTTACAAGAATTTCGTATTCGTGGTGTTAAAACGAATATTCCATTTTTAGAAAATGTGGTACGTCATGCCGATTTTTTAAGCGGGGATTTCAATACAAGTTTTATTGATACAACACCTGAATTAATTGATTATAAATTAACAAGAGATCGTGGAACAAAATTATTAAATTATATTGGTAATGTAACGGTTAATGGTTTCCCAGGAATTACGGCACATCAAAAACCAATTTTTACACAACCACACAAACCAAATATCGATATCTTTAGTGAAATACCAGCAGGAACAAAACAAATTTTAGATGATAGGGGCCCAGATGGTTTAGTACAGTGGATTCGTGAACAAAACGATGTTCTCTTAACGGATACAACGATGCGCGATGCACATCAATCCTTACTTGCTACCCGTGTGCGTTCGCGAGATATGTATGATATTGCGGACGACACAGCAAAAATTATGCATAATTTCTTCTCATTTGAAATGTGGGGTGGAGCAACCTTTGATGTCGCTTATCGTTTCTTAAAAGAAGATCCATGGGAGAGATTGCGTGTACTACGCAAAAAAATGCCGAATGTTTTATTCCAAATGTTATTGCGAGGGGCAAATGCAGTAGGGTATAAAAATTATCCTGATAACGTGATTCGTGCATTTATTAAAGAATCTGCAGAACAGGGCATCGATGTCTTCCGTATTTTCGACAGCCTCAACTGGTTACCAGGAATGCAAACAGCAATTGACGCTGTTCGCGATACAGGTAAAATTGCTGAGGCGGCTGTTTGTTACACAGGTGATATTTTAGATGATACACGTTCAAAATATACTGTAAACTATTACAAACAAATGGCGAAAGAATTAGAGGCGGCAGGTGCACATATTTTAGCGATTAAAGATATGGCTGGCTTACTTAAACCAGAAGCGGCATACCGTTTAATTTCTGAGCTAAAAGAAGCGACTGATTTACCAATTCATCTACACACGCATGATACAAGTGGCAATGGTATTTATTTATATGCGAAAGCAATTGAAGCGGGTGTTGATATTATTGATACCGCTGTTGGTTCAATGGCAGGCTTAACTTCTCAACCAAGTGCCAATTCATTGTATTATGCGATGAAGGGCAATGAGCGTCAAGTTCGTGCGGATATCGAAGGTATTGAAAAACTCAACTATTATTGGGAAGATATCCGTAAATATTATAAAGATTTTGAAAGTGGTATGAATAGTCCACATTCAGAAATTTATGTTCACGAGATGCCGGGCGGACAATATTCAAATCTTCAGCAACAAGCTAAAGGCGTAGCACTTGGCGATCGTTGGGAAGAAGTGAAGAAAATGTATTCGAATGTCAATATGTTATTTGGTGATGTCGTAAAAGTAACACCATCGTCAAAAGTAGTTGGTGATATGGCATTATTCATGGTACAAAATGATTTGACAGAAGATAATGTTGTTGAAAAGGGGCAGTCAATTGATTTCCCAGATTCAGTAATTGAGTTTTTCCAAGGTTATTTAGGTCAACCTTATGGCGGTTTCCCAAAAGAGCTACAAGCGGTTGTTTTAAAAGCACGAGAAGCTATTACAGTACGACCAGGTGAATTATTAGAGGATGTAGATTTCGCTGCAGTTAAGACTGAGTTAGATGCGAAATACAATCGAGAAATGACAAACCAGGATGTACTGGCTTATGTATTGTATCCGAAAGTCTTTGAACAGTATATGACAACGAATGATCAATTTGGTAATGTGTCCGTTTTAGATACACCAACATTCTTACACGGCATGAAACTTGGTGAAGAAGTTGAAGTAACGATTGAAAAAGGTAAAACATTAATCGTCAAATTGGTATCAATTGGTGAACCACAGCATGATGGTACACGCGTCATCTATTTTGAATTAAATGGGCAACCACGTGAAGTGATCATTCAAGATTTAACAGTAGAAGTGACAGGTGAGAAAAAACCAAAAGCAGATCCGACAAACTCAAACCAAATTGGTGCGACAATGCCAGGGACCGTTTTAAAAGTAGCTATATCACAAGGTAGTCAAGTTCGTCGCGGTGAACATTTATTGATTACGGAAGCAATGAAGATGGAAACAACAGTACAAGCGCCACGTGACGGTATTGTGAAAACAATTTTCGTTAAAGAAGGCGAAGCTATTTCTACTGGAGATTTACTAATTGAGTTAGAAGGATAATATAAATAATGCTGCCTCCACCATTTAAATGTCCATACTATAATTGGGCGTATTTGAATGAGAGGCAGTTTTTATATGCTATTTTTGAGCATATAACCATTCAAAAAAGCCCTATTTAAAAATCATAAATGATTTTTAAATAGGGCTTTTTGTAGTCATTAAAATAAATAGTATTATTTTTTATTGGTCGAGCATATGCAGTAGTAAAATATATGGAAATAATAAATTAAGGGATTTTCAAGATGGGATTTGTATGATTATTTTTATGCATTTGGATAATTTTGATTGCTACGTGATACGAGTAAAATCATATAACAAAGCAAGCCAAACAGTAAGGCAATCAGCAAAGAGTGACTCAGTGCTAAATAAATATTTAATCGGCTTAGTACGACCGACATCCCTGCAATCACTTGTAACGATACGATTAATAATGCAATAATCCAACCCCAATACAGTACGCGTTGATTTTTGTAATACTTTATTGTGTGAATAGCAATATATAAAATCCAAATAAATATGAGGCCAGCAGCTGCACGATGCCCCATTTGAACCCATTCATAAAAATTACTTGGCAGAGCGATTGTTTTATTGTTACACAGGGGCCAATCTGGACAAATTAAGCTGGAATTAGTATGTCGGACGAGTGCACCAGTGTATACAACAATATAGGAATACAATGTCACCCCAATCGTATGCCATTTTAGTTTTGGTAAAATATGTACTTGATCAGCATCAAATTTTTTATCTACTTCAAAAACGATTAAAGTCAACAGTAATACTGCAGCAAACGACAGTAATGAGATACCAAAATGTAATGCTAATATAAAGTCACCTTGTCCCCACATAACTTGAGCAGCCCCGATAAAAGCCTGTGCAACTAAGAAGAACATCGCAAGAAAGGCGAGTAACTTCACCTCGCGGACATGACCGAGTTTTCGCCAAGACCATACAGATAAGATGAGGATGAGAAACGATACAGATCCTGTAATGGCGCGATGGGAAAATTCAATCAGCACTTCACGCGTAATTTCTGTTGGGATTAAAGAACCATTACAACCTGGCCAATGACGACCGCATCCCATACCACTATCTGTCTTCGTAACGAGAGCGCCACCGATTAAGATGAGTAGCATTCCAAACGTTGCAGCGACAGCAAACCACTTCATGTATTTACTTTGTTGCATCTTTGCCACCTACTTATAAGAAGTTTATTTCCAAATATTAAATAATTCCCTTTATTTTTGATAATAGCGAAAATATGGTAAAAAAACAACTTGTTGCATGAAATGGTTTCTAAATACTAAGTAATTTCACAGTTTGTTCATATTTTCTGTCTGTAAGGTAGCGGTATGGAAGACTAAAAGGGCCAATATAACAATCTCTTTATACATTATTTCCATTTTATTGACCAATAAGTGAATTTTTTACTTTTATCCTAGAATAAATTGAAGATTTTGGTTATAGTATGGATAACGGAATATGTTTACAAATTTTGAGAATGTGAATATGATTTGTCAAATGAGGGAAATTAGTAGAAAATAGTATAATATAGTGAAAGCTGTTTTGAAACAAGATAGAAACGCACTTATTTCCATTGATTTTCCTATTCAAATCTTGTCAAACCAGCTGCTAGTCCTTTATTTGAACTATTCAATAGGATGAAATTGTAAGCTATGTCGTTTGTTTATGTATGCATCTTTTGTTGTGTGTCAGTTGTCCATCATACGTTGTCCGAAATTTTATACTGACAGTGTTGCAAAAATCCAGTTCCCATATTGGGAAGAAACTATTTTTGTAATGGCTTATTTTGGAGGAGATGGATAAGTAATACTCTTGAGTTGGATGTTCGATGAGGAATTCTTTCTAACTATAGAATTCATATAGACAATCCATGGTCTTGGTACGCTTGTAAATACAACAAAGAAAGAGGGGTTTAATTGAGCTATGATGAAAGGGCTTAAAAAGTGGCGTTTCCTAGCTTTACTATCTGCACTTACAGTCTTCCTTTCTGCGTGCGGTGAAAAGGATTTAACAACGCTATCACCTGCTGGGCAAGTAGGTAAAGACCAACATAATTTACTCTTGTTATCACTTGCGATTATGACATTAGTAATTGTTGTTGTTGTCATTATTTATGTATTAGTAATCATGAAATTCCGACGTAAAAAAATCGGAGAAAATGTTATACCAAAGCAAGTAGAAGGCAGTATGAAACTGGAGATCATTTGGACGGTCATTCCGATTATCCTATTGTTAGTCTTAGCAGTGCCAACTGTATACTACACGTATAAGTTAGCTGATACGAAAGCGATGGAAGGGTCAAACAAAGAAAAGCAAGCCGAAGTAGTTACTGTTAATGTCACTGCGAAGCTCTATTGGTGGGAGTTTGAATATCCGAACCAAGGGATTGTAACATCGCAGGAACTAATCGTGCCAACGGGACAAAAAGTATATTTTAAGTTAAAAGCTGGAGATGTTAAACACTCGTTTTGGATTCCATCAATTGGCGGCAAAATGGATACGAACGTGGAAAATGTCAATAAATTCTATCTAACTTTTGACGAAGAATCAAAGGATTTAAAAGAAGGCGTGTTTTATGGCAAATGTGCTGAATTATGCGGACCTTCACATGCTTTAATGGATTTTAAAGTCAAGACAGTTGCGAAAGATGATTTTGATTCTTGGGTTACGAAAATGAAAGCAACGAAGGACCGTAAAACGCTTGGTTCAGTCGAACAGCAAGGAGAGGCAATCTTCAAGCAAAGTTGTATTTCATGTCATGCCACTTCGGGTGCCGGTGCTGGTACAGGTATTGCACCTAACCTAGCTACTTTTGGCGATCGCACACGTATTGCAGGAATATTAGAACATAATGATAAAAATTTAAAAAATTGGATAAAAGATCCCCAGGCCTACAAGGAAGGGAATATGATGCCAAAACCAGAGAAAATTAACAATGGTAAAGCCTTCACTGATGAGGAGCTTACCGCATTATCTGCATATTTAATGAGTCTGACAGTTGAAAACTAAAACTCATTAATTGCATATTTGAAGGGGGTTAAGGTTGTGAGCTCAGTAGCAACAAAGAAAAAGGGCCTAGGAGCACATATATGGGACTACATAACGACTGTAGACCATAAAAAGATTGCTCATCTCTATCTCGTTGCCGGTACATTATTCTTTGTAATCGGTGGTATTGAAGCGATGTTGATTCGTATTCAGCTCGCAAAACCAGATAATGACTTCTTGAGCGCAGGCTTATTTAATGAAGTTATGACAATGCATGGCACGACGATGATATTCTTGGCCGCAATGCCGCTCGTGTTCGCTTTTATGAACGCCATTGTGCCGCTACAAATAGGGGCACGTGACGTAGCATTTCCATTTTTAAACTCATTAGGTTTTTGGTTATTCTTATTTGGTGGTGTGTTCTTAAATCTATCATGGTTCTTTACTGGAGCACCTGATGCAGGATGGACATCTTACGCCTCCTTATCTTTAATGTCACCGGGACATGGTATTGACTTTTATGCGTTAGGTTTACAAATATCCGGTGCTGGTACGTTGATTTCTGGCATAAATTTCCTCGTGACGATTATTAATATGCGTGCACCAGGGATGACGTATATGCGTATGCCATTATTTACATGGACAGCATTTGTAGCGAGTGCACTTATTCTATTCGCATTCCCACCATTAACAATTGGTCTATTCTTTATGATTTTTGACCGAATGTTTAGCGGTAACTTCTTCGTTCATACGATGGGTGGTAACACCATTATTTGGGAACATTTATTTTGGATATTTGGTCATCCAGAAGTGTATATTCTTATACTACCCGCCTTTGGGATATTCTCTGAAATATTTGCGACATTTAGCCGTAAGCGACTATTTGGTTATCCGTCCATGGTGTTTGCTACGATATTAATTGGTTTCTTAGGATTCATGGTATGGGCTCACCATATGTTTACAGTAGGTCTTGGGCCAACAGCGAATGCTATTTTCTCTGTAGCTACAATGGCAATCGCCGTACCTACAGGTATGAAAATTTTTAACTGGCTCATGACGATGTGGGGTGGCTCGATTAAAATTACAACGCCGATGTTATACGCTTTAGGATTTATTCCTTCATTCGTTGCAGGTGGCGTTACTGGGATTATGCAAGCTTCTGCACCATTGGATTATCAGTTGCATGACTCGTACTTTATCGTTGCCCATTTCCACTATGTAATTGTTGGTGGTGTGGTCCTAGCATTATTTGCTGGAGCGCATTATTATTGGCCAATCATGTTCAATCAAATGTTAAATGAAACACTTGGGAAAATTACATTTGTTTTCTTCTTTGTTGGTTTCCATCTAACATTTTTCTTACAGCATTTCTTAGGGCTGATGGGTATGCCACGTCGAGTAGCCGTTTTCAAGGCAGGGCAAGGATTGGATCTTTTTAACTTCATATCGACAATCGGAGCATTTCTCATGGCCATTGGTGTTATTATCCTTGTGATCAACGTGATTATTACAGCAATTAAAGGTGTGCCAGCTGGCCGCGATCCATGGGAGGATGGTCGAACATTGGAGTGGGCAATTCCACAACCCATTCCATTCTATAACTTTAAACAGACTCCACTTATTCGTGGTTTAGATCCCTATTGGATCGAAAAAATGGATGGCAATAAAGAAGGCATGCTCTACGCAGAACCATTATCGGATATTCATATGCCAAATAACTCTTTTATACCAGTTGTTATGTCATTCGGTTTCTTTGTTGCAGCATTTGGGGCTATGTTCCACCAAGAAACATCCTGGGGTCTATACGTCTTGATAGGTGGTCTAGCGATTACTGCTTTAGGAATGATTTATCGTTCTGTGAAGGATGATCATGGCTATTATATTAAGAAGGAAGATTTATTGGATGATAAAGGGGGTAAACACTAATGAGCTCGAATCAAAAATTCACCCCACATTCTTGGCCGGACCATCCGGAAAAAGCAACGGCTGAAGGGAAAAATAAGGTAACGGGCTTTTGGCTTTTCCTTGGCGGTGAAACCGTTTTATTCGCCACATTATTTGCTACTTACTTAGCACTAAAAGATAAGGGACCTAGCGGCATGAAATTTACTTCTCAAGAACTGTTTGAGCTGCCACTTGCGTTTGTCATGACGATGTTATTACTAACATCTTCATTAACATCTGTTTATGCTATGTATCATATGAAGAGCTATAATTTTAAGGCGATGCAAGCTTGGTTATCGATTACTGTCTTATTAGGTTTAGGTTTCTTGGGACTGGAAATTTATGAGTTTACAGAATATGTACATGAAGGCTTCGGTTTTTCACAAAGTGCTTTTAGTACATCGTTCTTTACGCTTGTAGGAACACATGGTGTTCACGTTGTGATTGGGCTCGTATGGATTACATTACTAATGCTACGCAATTCAAAACGTGGTTTGGATTTGTATAATGCCCCTAAATACTATTTGGCGTCATTGTATTGGCATTTTATCGATGTAGTTTGGGTATTTATCTTCACAGTAGTTTACTTGATGGGAGTGATGTAAATGTCACATGAAATCGAAATCGTTTCGAAATCACCAAAAGAGTTTGCCTATGCGAAGAAAAAATCTGCAGAAGCCATGCGCAATCAAGTAACGGCATTTGCGATTATGATCTTTTTTACATTTATCGCATTTGCATTGGTGATGGCGGGTTTCTCGCCAACATTAGTAGTGCCCGTTATTTTATTGCTTGCAGTCGTGCAGGTAATTCTTCAATTATATTTCTTCATGCACTGGAGTGAAAAAGGACACGGCATTCCGCAGTTCTTTATGTATTCAGGTGCACTGGTGGCCTTTACGATGGTTTTAGCCTTCGTAACAATCATTTGGTGGGAATAAAATATAAAAGACTTCTAGCGAGCCTAGAAGTCTTTTTTTGTTATAGTAAAATATCAGATAGAAAAAAATGTCATAAGTCATCCATTGTGGTTTTTTTACCAACGATTTATAATAATGGTATTGATAGTAAAAAGGAGAGGTCTAAATGCCGCTAGATATTTTTGGCTTTCGCGCAATGTGGAGCCCTAATTTTATTGGAGTACTGGTCTTTATCATAGTGATTTATTTTTTGATTACGATTAAATGGCGACATGATTTTAAGAATAGTACACCACTAACGCGTTCGGAAGCTGCGAACTTTATTGCAGCGATGATTTTGCTCTATATTATTAAAGGATCACCGGTAAATTTACTTTCTCACATAATGTTCACTATGCATATGGTGCAAATGGCGTTACTATTATTAGTAGTGCCGGCGCTCTTAATTAAAGGAATACCAAATTATCTTTGGCAGTTTTTAATTAATATACCGTATATCAAGCCTGCTTTTAAAATGGTAACAAAACCAATTATTGCATTAGTTGTTTTTGCAGCATTGTTTTCCTTCTACCATATTCCATTAGTTTTTGATTATGTGAAATTGGAGGAGTCATTGCATGGACTCTTTACATTTGTACTGTTTTTATCCGGTTTATTTTTATATTGGCCATTATTGAATACGCTAGAAGACCAACCAAAAATGAAAGGTCTTCATAAAGTAGGCTACATAATTGCTAATGCTGTTTTGATCACACCAGCATGTGCGATGATTATATTCGCAGGTTCACCATTCTACGCAACATATACAGATGGAACTGTCTGGATGAAAGCGATGGCATTATGCGTGCCAGCCGACACTTTATCTGGTTTGACGAACTTATCTGGACCAGAGTTGTTCACAAATATGACACCGTTGAATGATCAACAGCTCGGTGGTGTGCTTATGAAGATTCTCCAAGAAATTATCTTTGGTATAATACTTGCAAGAGTCTTTTATGAATGGTATCAAAATGATCGTGATAACGCAGAACAAATCACGCAGGATGCACTTTTAGAAAGGCAGCAGTTACGCGAAAATGAATATCGCTAACTAGCATTTAATTTGTTAGGAGAAAAATAATATGGTACCTATTTTACCAACAATCAGTACATTCTTTATCGTATTAAGTGCAGTGCTTATAGCAATTGGTTGGGCACTTGTTAAGAAAAGAAAAATTGAAGCACATAAAAAAGTGATGATTGCAGCAGCGATTTCTGCTCTTACATTCTTCATTATCTACGTATCACGCACAGTATTTATAGGTAACACAGCATTTGGTGGACCAGACGACTTGAAAATATATTATACAATTTTCTTAGTATTCCATATTTGTTTAGCAACTACGGGGGCGGTATTTGGGATTGTCACATTGATTGCAGGTTTCACAAATAATCTTGTACGTCATCGTAAAATTGCACCCATCACATCAGTTATTTGGTTCTTTGTTGCGATTACTGGTTTAGCAGTATATTTACTTTTATATGTATTTTATAAAGGTGGAGACACAACTTCAGTATTCAAGGCTATTTTAAATAGCTAAATAGTGCGATTTGATTACTGGTGTATGACTGCAGAATGACCTTTTTGAAAATAGGGCTCTGTGTCAAATAGTGAGGTGAATGAAATTGGTTGTGCCATTTCATTCACCTTTTTTTAGGTTCTATCCTGTGTATTGTGGTTTTCAAATGAATAATCCCATATGATTTCGAAAAATCATACGGGATTTTCTCTGTTGAAAATACTGTTGTCTCAGGCTCTATAAATACTATTTTTATTATTCAGTTATGATAGCAAAGGTTTGAAGTTCTTCATTGAGTGCTTCTAGTAATTTTTTAGCATGATCAACGACAGATACTGCCCAAACCTCGTCATCACCATACTCGACACCATGAGGGAAATAATGTTTGCCAAGTACTGGTTTTAATAGTCGAATCACCGCATCATTGCTACCGATGTCACCACCATCTTCTGCTATACCAAAAATACGTAAATAATAAGTACCTTCAGGAACAATGAATTTACGATCCCAAGTTACGCGTTCATAATCCCAACCAGTCGAACGAATAAGCCCTTGTTTACGCATTAAGTCGTCCAACACAACAATATCAGCCAATTTATCTTCAATGCCAGTATTCTCAAAATACATCTTTTTTTCCTCCTTTTGTTTATTATCCAAATACTTTCCATTTTTATAATAAATCAAATATCATTTTGTTGCAATGACAACGTTGTGAATGTCATCGTACAGTTGTTATAATAAGATTATTAAATAAAGAGGAGAAACTAAATTGAAGTCGTTATTAAGAATTCTCGTATTATTAGCTTTGCTTTTAGTCGGCTTTTTCTATATAAATCATACGGATGATGCACCAGACTCTATTAAAGGTCCGGATAAAACACTACCAAAAACAGAAGCGCCTACTATGAATACAGATGTTATGCCAAGACCTCAAGAAGGTTGGTCAACGTATATTGGTGAATCAGCTAAAACGATTACAGATAAATTAGGTGAACCCATACGTAAAGGTCCTTCTGCATATGGTTTTGAGTGGTGGGTGTATCACGCTGACCAACAGTATATACTTGTCGGGGTTGAAAAAAACAAAGTGAAACAAGTATTTTTAACAGGCGAGCATGTTGATGCACAACCATTCAAAATTGGACAATCCATCGATGAACTCTATCGTAATACGATTACAGATACAGAAATCAATATTAAAATAGCGGATAGTATTTTCACACTTATGTTGAGTGAAGTAGATTTACAATCAAGATTACTTGTCATGTATGATGGCGTACTAGCACAATTGTATTTTGACCATACGACAAAGCAACTACAAGGTATTCGTTTTATAGATGGTGAAACGCTCGTGAAACAAAAACCGTATGATATGACTTATGTTGGAACGATAATTGAACCTGAAAAACTTTCTTCTTTTACACAGGAAAAAATAAACGCTGAAAATGCCAAACAATTATTTGAGCTAACAAATATTTTTAGAGCCTATAATAACTTGGATCAGTTTACCTATAGTGAAGAGTTGAATAAGGTGACAAATCAACAATTAAAGAATATTGTTATGGATCGTTTAGCAAAAATTGATTCAGCTGATACAGACCTAGAGCAAGTATTGAAAAAAAATGAAGTGGATTTTGAGCAAGCTTCTGAAAATATTGCTGAAAATTATTCGGATGCAGTGGATGCGGTTAGCGGATTCATTAATTCTGAAAAACATCGTAAAGATTTACTGCAATCAAACTACAATATTGTAGGTACAAGCGCATTTGAAAAAAATTATGCACAAATATTTATAGAAAAATAATTCACTCGTGAGTGACTATTCTTCCCAATATGAAATAACGTTTGGTATGATGGAGAGGAACGGGGGCTTTAATATGATAATTACGTCAGAATGGGTTATGATTCTTGATGAAGTAGATGCGATGAATGATATGTTACAATCCTCTGAAGTGTATAAAGCATTACAGGAGGCTGCGCATCTTGTTTATTCAGATAAACAATTAGTCGCTCAAATTAATGAATTCAATGATATGAAACTTCAATATGAAGATGTGCAACGTTTCGGGAAGTATCATCCAGATTATTCAAAGATTATGAAGTCTATCAGATTGCAAAAACGAGCGTTAGATATGAACAATCATATATCCGCTCTAAAAATAGCTGAAAATGAATTCCAAGATTTATTAGATGAGATTGGTGTGTTAGTAGGGAAAACGGTATCAGATTCGGTAAAAGTACCTGTTAGCAACCCATTCTTCTCTTCGGATAGTGGCTGTGGCGGTAGCTGTGGTACTGGCGGCGGCTGTTCTTGTTCAGCATAAAATAATTAAATGCATAGCTGTTAGTAGAATAATCTACTAACAGCTATGCATTTTTTATTAACGAATGCGACGAATGAATATAACGAAATAATCACATTGAAATTCGTCCTGGCAATATCTTGGCTATAAAATGAAAAAAGCCCTTGAATACACCAAGTGGTATAATCAAAGGCTCAAATAATTCGTGTTACGCTTCGCTATCAAAAAGTGCATTCATTGCGATGTCTGGACGATCTGTTACGATACCGCGTGCACCATTTTGAATCAATTGCTTCATCTCTGTTGCATCATTGATTGTCCAATAGTGAACAGGGATATTTAGTTTTTCCAAGAAATGAATGAAGTGAGGTGTATCTAATGGTAGTACACCGTATTTCGTTGGAATTTGGAAAACATCGACTTTTGGATTGTATAGATGTCCAAATTGACTTGTGAATGATGTGTAAGCTTTACGTACTTCACCAACACCTGCACCAAGAGCTACACGATTTTGAGCATATAAATTGAAGCGGTCAATTTGTTCGTCATGGAAGCTAGTAATAACGACCTGTTCTTCGGCCCCTAGTTCTTCCAATAGACGCCATAATTTAGAAGGCATTAGGCCACCTTCATAAGTATCCGGCTCATCTTTCATATCAATATTTACTAATTTATTTGGATAGCGATCCAATAATTCTCTTAGCGTAATAATGGAAGCCGGCTGATCTCTATACGAGAAGTAACCGTCTAAGTTTACGAAATTATAGCCGAAATTTAATTGCTGTAATTCAAATAACGTCATATCTGCAATACGGCCACTACCATTACTAGTACGGTCAATATATTCATCATGGAAGACTACAATTTCTTCATCTTTAGTAAGTCTAATATCGATTTCAAATCCATGAACACCTAGTCCAGCTGCCAGCTCGAAAGCCTCCATTGTACATTCTGGTGCAAGCAATGATCCCCCTCTATGAGCCAGTACAATCGGATGCTCATATGTAAGTGCGGGTTTGTTTTCACGCTTTTGTGGATTAGAAAGTGCTTTTGAACCTGCCCACGCTGCTGCACTTGCCGCAGCTATTGCGATGGCTACTTTTGTTTTCTTTCCCATATTTGTCCTCCTCTAATTGCAGACCTTTATCCTTATTATAACGGATAAAGTATGTTTCTGTCATTTAAACTTGGTTGATTGTATTTTCTTTACTATGGTATTCTTTACTATAAGAAACGGAGGAGACCTAAATGAAAGATCGCCAAGGACTGATTGTCTATGTTCATCATTTAAAACAAGCAAAATCTTTAAGAAGATATGGGCATGTTCATTATATTTCTAGAAAAATGAAATATGTTGTCATCTACTGTGATGTTGACGATATTGAAGCTACTACAAACAAAGTTTCAAGACTACCATATGTTCGAGAAGTACTGCCTTCATATCGCAGATTTCTAAAAACTGAATTTGAAAATGCATTGCCCGATAAAGCAAAAGAATACGATTATAAATCTGGACTCTAAAACTTTTTAGAAAATGGACGATAACAATAGAAAATAGTCATATTTATCTATGTTTCTTAAAAAGAAGGTAGTAGTGTGATTCAGAAATTAGTATAATGCTGGAATATAATGATACAAACGTAGTGCGCCTGTTAAGTATTGATAATACAAGCTCGTATCTACATAAATGGAAGAATTTTTCACATCTAATGTGATTAAAAGTTGATTATTTTCAGCTACAGCATCTTCAAATAATTTGAATCTTTTTGATTGATTCTCGGGATTATATGGAATACCTTCACGGCATATATAGATCGGCATAAATTTGCTTTCGCCTACCGGTTTCATCGCGACGGCGATTGAAGCGACCTTGCCGCCGTTATGTTCTGACACAAAGGCAAATGTATGATGGATTCGGTTTGTGTTCGTTGTCATAAGCTCGCAAAGCTCGAATATATCTCCATAGCCCTGTCCTAGCTCGATAAATTTTTGAATCATTTCTGATAACACTTCCTTTCCTAAAACATAGTATCATGATGCAGGAGGATTAGCACATGAAATTTGCAACGATATTGTTTTCGATACTGTTATTTATAAATGGTTTATTGCTCACATTCCAATACCATGTTTTTTCCACGAATTCTTCGGAAGAGGAAAAAGCTTTTCATTATACACAAGATATTGAACTAGTATATCGTGGTAATTCTTTAGTTGTGAATCAAGTATTTACTGGCTTGCCAAAACAAGCGCTGAAAATAGATTGGCCAAAAGAAAGTAAGAAAAAAGCTTGTGGAAAAAATAGTCAAGGTGAAGAGGATAAAGAAAATTGTAGTCGATTAAATAAATCACTATCTACAATCGATGAGGGAGAGCATTCTAAACTAGCGATTTCTTATCGCATTCCAGTGTCGAAAAAAGGTATAAAAGACGGCCAATTACTGACGGATCTTTATGCCTCATTAAAAAAAGGGATTGTGGATGACACAGCCATCCAAATCGTTGATGAGAAACGTATAGGTGGTCAATGGTATACAGGACTTCCTAAAATTGGAGAACAATCGCTTACACTTGTAGATTACGCTTATTTTAAAGGCAATGGTGCAGCCTATGAGCTGTATTGGCAAAAGAAAAAACAAACGAAGGCTTTTGATAGTAAAGAGCTGACAATCTATAGTAATAAATTAAAAAATACCGATTTGAAAAAAAGTCTTACCTCATTGCAAGTATTGAATAATGGGCATATGGATGTTATCGAAGCGAAAAAGAATAAAAATGCCAATCGCATAATTTTTATGAAAACATTAAGTAAAAAACAATTGCAGCAACGCGTTGTTACATCTCAAATTATCGATAAATATAATTTACAGCGCAATGCGGGTGAACTGCCGAATATTCTCGCTTCCTTTGCGACAAACTCACTGATTGGTTCTGAAAAAAGTAAACAAATGGTCGAGAGTTTAAACGGTTATTTTAGTTCAGAGCAAAAAACATCATGGCGAGAAGGTTTAGAAAATCTTGAAGGAAAACGGGTTAATTCACAAGTTCTTGATGAGCTTTTAAGTGATACAATCGCTGCGAAAACGTCTTACTTCCAATGGAATGAAACAAGTGGCAAAACAATCGTACCGTTACTATTTGAAGAGACACGAGCAATTTATGTAAATGGATTGCATATGAAAGATTTGAAAGTTATATTAAAAGACGGCAACATTCTTTATGCAGCAAATCCTATATTAAAAGAACTAGGCTATACGACGCGTGTCGGTGAGCATGGTTACTATGTTGAGGGTAAAAAACGAAGCTACCGTTTCCCAGGTGGTAATCATGAATTCTACGTATACAATAATAATCGGTATGATACGCCGTATTCACACCCACTTGAAAAAGTAGGCGGTACGTATTATGTAGAAGAGTCTTGGCTGATTCGTTTGTTTAGATTGAATTACGACAGTTCAGATGTTCGCATTGATATTCAAGATCCGCTGCAGAAGAAATAATTTGTATGTAAGGCTTGGTGGACAAGATGAGAGTAATAGCAGGAGATCGTAAGGGTATGCC
The DNA here is from genome assembly GCF_003143975.1 of Kurthia sibirica. Classification (GTDB taxonomy): domain Bacteria; phylum Bacillota; class Bacilli; order Bacillales_A; family Planococcaceae; genus Kurthia; species Kurthia sibirica. Next base: position 94,890 of record NZ_QFVR01000001.1, read on the forward strand.
CTTAAAAGCAATAACAGGTGCAACGACAAGACCCACCACGGATAAGGTAAAGGAATCGTTATTCAATATTTTAGGTCCATTTTTTGAAGGTGGGACAGTATTGGATTTATTTGCTGGTAGTGGCGGTCTTGGTATTGAAGCATTAAGTCGCGGTATGGAACATGGAGTTTTTATTGAAAAAGATAGTCGCGCATTTCAAAATTTAAAAGAAAATATTGAGAAATGTCGCTTCGATGACATGACAGAAGTGTATCGCAACGATGCAACGAGAGCATTGAAATTACTAATTAAAAAGAATTTCCAAGCGGATTTAATCTTTTTAGATCCCCCTTATGCTAAACATAGTTACTATGATCTTGTGACGGAAATAATAGAAAATGAAGTCATAGGACGTTGTGGAACAATCGTTTGTGAGCATGAGCGTAAGATAGATTTACCAGAACATATTTTACAGTTTTCTAAATATCGTCAAGAAAAATATGGTGATACATTAATTTCATTCTATCGATTGAACGAGAAAGAAGGAGAACTAAATGAATAAGGTTGCAGTAGTACCGGGGAGTTTCGATCCGGTTACAAACGGACATTTAGACATTATTAGAAGAGCTGCAGATGTTTTTGATGAAGTGTTTGTAGCAGTTATGAATAATTCTTCAAAAAATTCATTATTTGATGTCAATGAGCGAATGGCGATGATTGATACGGTGACAAAAGATATGCCAAACGTTAAAGTAGACTCATCATCTGGTTTATTGATTCATTATGCGAAATCAAAAAATGCGAATGTTATTGTACGTGGACTTCGTGCTGTTTCTGATTTTGAATACGAAATGCAAATTACTTCGATGAATCGTTATTTAGATGAAAATATTGAAACATTTTTCATTATGACGAAAAATCAACATTCATTTTTGAGTTCGAGTATCGTGAAGGAAGTATCACAGTATGGTGGCGATATTGCAACGCTAGTACCTCCTGTCGTAGATGCGGCATTAAAAGAAAAATTCAAAGATCGCTTGAAAAAATGACAAATGAATAAAATATAGGTTGTCCTAATCGCGTTGAATAAATCACTTCTAAAAGTGGGATTCAACAACCATAGGACAACCTTTTTGTACTGTTTAAAGTACGCATTTTCTACGATAAAATGATACTATAAACTAGCAAATAGAACTTCTAGGATTCTTCAACGTCTCCTACTAATTAAATAAATGGAGGTGCAGAAGAATGTCGATGAAAAAATTTTTAGCAAGCTTAGTCGTTGTGGCGCTTTTATTAGTTGGTTTTCTTTACCCGTTGAATTATTATATTATGTCCCCAGGCGGGGCGTATAACCTTGATGAATATGTCAAAGTGGAGGGTGCTGATAAACCAAGTAAGGGCAGCTTAAGCATGATGACAGTTGGCATGGCTAAGGCAACACCATTTACTTATGTAATGGCGAAGTTTTCCGATAATCGGGATATTTTGAAAGAGAAGGATGTGCGTTCTCCAGAAGAATCAGATGCCGATTACAATCTGCGCCAATTAAAATTGATGACGGATTCGCAATTTAATGCAAAATACATGGCATTTAAAGCGACTGGACATCCGTATAAAGTAAAATATAACGGTGTTTACGTAATTTATGTTGTAGATAAAGCTGCAGCTTCTAAAGTACTGAAAGCAGGCGATGAAGTAACCGCGATTGATGACAAGAAAATTAAAAAACACTTAGATTTAGTCGATTACTTAGCTACTAAGAAAAAAGGCGATGTCGTAAAGCTGACATTTAAACGCGATGGCAAACAATACACTAAAAAAGTAACATTGAGTGAAATTCCTGGCGCAAAAGGGAAGATTGGCTTAGGGATTACTTTTTCTGACAGTAAATCAATCAATACGGATCCGAAAGTGACGATTGATTCTGAAGATATTGGTGGACCATCTGCTGGCCTCATGTTTACGTTAGAAATTATCGATCAATTGACTTCAGGTGATTTAACGAAGGGGCATAAAATTGCTGGAACGGGAGAAATGTTAGAAGACGGTAAGGTTGGTCGCATCGGAGGCATCGATAAAAAAGTAATTGCTGCAGATGACGAAGGCATTGAAATCTTTTTCGCACCGAAGGATGACATTACGCCAGAGATGAAAAAAGCAATCCCTTCTCTAAAAACAAATTATGAAGAAGCTTCTGAGGAAGCAAAAAAATTAAAAACAACAATGAAAATTATACCGGTTGAAACATTAGAAGATGCATTAGATTATTTGAAGAATTTATGATAAAAAGAAGACAGGTACAGAACAAAAATAGTATGTCTCCAATACGAATAATCACATTAATTGAACGCGCAGAAAACCCCACAGGAACACAGTGATGAGGCGTTTGAAGCCATATCCGCGGAAAGTGTTTTTCGAAGCGGAAATTGATTGAAATGAAAAATCCCGTATGATTTCGAAAAATCCCGTATGATTTCGAAAAATCCCGTATGATTTCGAAAAATCATACGGGATTTTCTCTGTTGAAAATACGTTTGTCTCAGGCTCTTTTTATTTATTTAGAAGACGAATAGGTGGTGTTTTATAATCTTTGCCGATTATATGATGCCCGCTAGCAAGCATATAAAGGTCTGTGGCGCGTATGTCAACTTCGAGCATCGAATCCTTGAAGCTAGCAACACGACTGACGATAGGTAGCTTAAAATCCTTTTTATGAATAGATATATATTGTTGACCAATTGAAGTCATACCTAAAATGCGAATATAGCGGGGTGATGTAAAATTTTCACGCTGTTCTTTTGTATAACCAACAAAAATATGACATAACATACGTTGTATACGTGTCCAAGTATAGCGTTTTGATTTTATTTTTTGCATGAACAATGGGAAGGTATTACATTGTTGGGCAGCTTTATAAATCAAAAATTCGATGCCTTCTGTCAAATCAACATATTGGCGTAATTCAGCTGGTGAACTGCGTAAAATAGTAAAGCGCAGTTGCGGATAAAAAGTTTCCCAACTACTATAGCTGTCATTTGTTATTAAACTTTCCAGACTGGTCGGCGGTATAAATTGTTCAATAGCAGATAACTGTTTTTGTTGTAGCAATTCTTTGCGGATGCCAGTAGCACTAGCAATCGATTCATTTTTTGATACATCATCATGATAGCCAGCTGTAATTCGCTGAATCGTTAGCGGTTGCATGGCGAAATGATGTGTCATAATTTGTTCAACATAATGATAGCCTAAGATATTATTTGGTTGAGAGAGATCAATTAAGTCTAAATTGTATTTAGCACTCAAAACCTTATAGCTGTTATTTAACGCCTGAGGGTAGCTAATACCGCTTTTTATCTGTTCGTGTATATTTAACTGAACTTCATCATTATGTGCGTTGAGGAGTGAATAGGAGCTTTTAAAGCCCTCTATTGATCCTGCCTCACTGCCGAATGACATTGTCTGACAACCGAGTGACTCTAAAAGACTGACGCCACCAAAAGCAAAATCTTTCGCATGACCAGTTGCGAAACAATAAGGCAGTTCGATGACGAGATCGACACCAGCTTGTAAGGCCATAGTAGCTCGCTGCCACTTGTCGACCAATGCGGGTTCACCCCGTTGAAGAAAATGTCCACTCATGACAGCAATAACGACATCTGCCCCTGTTTTTTGCTTTGTTAAATTGATATGATATAGGTGTCCGTTGTGAAAGGGATTATATTCCACAATAACTCCAGTTGCATTCATGCCCTCACCTCATTTATACTAGTACTTATGATTATACTCAGAGTTAATAGTAGTGACAAGAAAATATCTTGACATCTATTATTTCACATTATATAATCAATTTTGTTGTCTTGAGGTGATAAAAAGTATGAAATGGGCAATCCCACAATTATCTAAATATCGCCAAAACGGGATGCCAGTTGATCAATACGCTCAACTGGATGGCGTAAAATCGCGTAATAGCGAGATTCGTCATATTACACCTGTTCATGTAGAAGGCTTCTGCACTTTTGGTGCGGAGCAAATGAACTGTCATTTTCGTGTGACTGGTGAACTAACACTTCCTTGTGCTCGTACTTGGGAAGACGTAACTTTCCCGATTGATTTCGAAACAGATGAAATTTTCAGATGGGGCGAAATGGCCGGAAAAGACGAAAACGATAATATTCACCCTGTCTCAGGAGATGTTATTGACGTGACTCCCGTTTTGGAAGAGCTAATTTTATTAGAGATTCCAATGCAAGTTTATAAGGAAGATGCTAAAGTAATTCAACCGAAAAATGACTCATGGTCATTTTTAACGGAAGATGAACTAGAGCAACAGTCTGAAAAAGACGAACAAAAAGTAGATCCAAGACTGGCTGATCTAGCTAAGTATTTTGATCAAACAGATTAATAAATATCTGTAAGGAGGTGCCATCAATGGCTGTACCATTTAGAAGAACTTCTAAAACTGCGAAACGTCAACGTCGCACACACATTAAACTTGCTGTACCAGGTATGGTAGCTTGCCCTAACTGTGGCGAATTAAAGCTAACTCACCACGTATGCAAAGCATGTGGACAATACAAAGGTAAAGAAGTAGTAAGCAAATAATTCTAGTATTTGCACATCTAGACCGCTAGAGAGACCATGGCTCTCTTGGCGGTCTTTTTATATGTCTGTTTTATGCCATAGCAAAAAATGATGTAGGTGAGTGAATTGATTCTTTCAAATTCACTCACCTTTTTATTTTTGCTGTACTTGTTCTTTGTCACACGTACATACAGACAATCGTCATAGGTTGATTTTCACTAGTTCATACATAAAAGAATATGGAAATAATTGCAACGGTGCGTGAAAAAGTTTACTGTAAAAGAAGATTTACTACATATTCATAAAGGGGTTATGACATGTCCTATACATTGGATGAAAAAGATGGTGTACTTCTATTCACTTTAAACAGACCTGCGAGACGCAATGCGATTAATAATGATTTGATGGAAGCTTTCAAGAAAGTGATTCATTATGTTCATACAAATAAGAGCGTACGATTTTTGGTTATTACAGGGGAGGGAGATCAAGCGTTTTGTTCTGGTGGTGATTTGGCTGAATTTCACCGTCTTGTCACGGAAGAGCAAGCTTTTGGTATGCTCAGTAAAATGGGGGAGATTTTATATGATTGGGCGACGTTACCAGTACCGACAATTGCTTTGATTAATGGAGCGGCAGTAGGCGGAGGTTGTGAAATTGCGACGGCCTGCGATTTTAGGATTGTATCGCGCGAGGCAAGATGTGGTTTCATCCAAGGTACTTTAGCGATTACGACTGGATGGGGCGGCGCAACCTATTTATTCGAAAGAGGTTTGCGCCATGATCATGCTATGAAGATGTTAGTAGATGCGCAAACATATGACAGCGGTCAGTTGGAAGATGTCGGATGGGCATCTAGTGTGTTCGACGGTGATAAATTGATTGCGTTGGAGCAGTTTATTGAATTTATGCGCCAAATCAATCCTGGTGTTCATCAGGCTTATAAAGAGATTGAAATTCGTAAATGGGCCGAAAAAAATCTTAAGCAACGTGTTATGGAGGAAATTGCTCAATGCTCAAAATTATGGGAAAGCGAAGCGCATGCCGAAGCGGTAGGAAGATTTTTATCAAAGAATAAAAAATAACCTAATATTTGTAATATACTAATCGTGTTATTATACTAATGTAAGAATAGTATGGTAGAAACGGATGTGTAAAGATGGCTGTTATTTCCTGGATTGTGCAAGCTATCCTCATTTGCCCCTGGATTGTGTGGGGGCTACTTTTCATAGGCTTGAAAAAATCGAAACGTGGGCAACAAAATGCATTTCAGTTTGCTTCTGATGTCACAACATTCATTTTACTTTGGTCCATTACAGTGATTATTGAATTATTTTTTAATATCAATATCATGATGTTGCCGATTATCGTGGCGATTATCTTAGCGATTATTTTATTGCTAATCGAATGGCGAACGCATACTGAACTCGATGTAATAAAATTCATAAAAAAAATATGGCGCATATTTTTTATTGTATTAACGATTAGTTATATTGTTATTGTTTTAAGCTATGGCGTTGTGAAAATCATTCATCTATTTCAATAATCATGAGCAATTTTTTTTAACAAATCAAAGGATAATGCTATACTTCATATATTCATGTTTGTAGAGGGGTAAGTATACAATGAAATTGGAACAAGTACATGTGGAAAATTCGAATAAGCTCTTGCAAGATTATCGTGACCAACAAGCGACGCTTAGCTCATTTTTTCATTATAAAAACGATCAGACATCTTTTGAACAACGTCTAAAAGACTTGGCGGGACATCCGATTCGTCGTAAAGAATTAACAGCAATCATTCGTCATTTCATGAGTGATTTGGCTTCTTCAAATAAAATTGAACAACATTTAAACGAATTAGAGCAGGATGCTGTTGTCGTAGTAGGTGGGCAGCAGGCTGGCTTGTTAACAGGCCCCTTATACTCAGTAAATAAGGCGATTTCAGTTTTGTTAGTAGCGCAACAGCAAAGAGAAAAACTAGGTGTTCCAATTGTACCTGTCTTTTGGGTTGCTGGTGAAGATCATGATATCGACGAAATTAATCATACATTTTCAACGATTAATGGTCGCCTAGTAAAGCATGTATTAACGGATTCTAGCAAAGTGAAAAAAATGGCTTCGGCTACATTATTGAATCACCAGAAACTTGCTGAGTGGATTGAACATATTTTCAGTCAATTTGGTGAGACAGCATATACAAAAAAATTAGTAGAAGAAACGCTTGAAGTGGCAAATAATAGCGTGAGTTATACGGATTTCTTTGTGAAATTGATGAATGATTTATTTAAAGAGTATGGTCTATTGTACATAGATGCAGCAGACCCTGCATTGCGTCAATATGAAGCGCCTTATTTTGAACGCTTAATTGAGCATTCAGAAGAAATTGCAGCATTGGTTACAGCGCGTGAAACGAAACTCGATGAACTGGGTTATGGTGCGCCGATTGGTGCGACTGAAGATGCAGCGAATTTATTTTATGTCAAAGAGGGCGAACGATTTTTATTGTCGCGAGTGAATGGTTCCTTCGTAAATAATGCAGCAAATCTTCATTTCACGAAAGAAGAGATGAAGAAGTTAGCACATGAAGAGGCCTGTTTTAGCAATAACGTTGTCACCCGCCCGATGATGCAAGATATGGTATTCCCTGTACTAGCCTTTATCGGAGGCCCCGGCGAATTGGCCTATTGGTCGACGTTAAAAGATGGCTTTGAATTATTGGACATGCAAGTACCTGTATTTGTACCACGTATGAATATTAGTTATGTGACGCGAGAGACGGAGCATAATCTTCAAGCCATGGGTATAACGGCAGCACAAGCAATTAGTGGTGAAGTGGCTAAGAAAAAAGCAGCATATGATAAAAAAATATACGATGACGAGGCGAAGCAAGCAATCGAGCGAGCGAAGCAACTTGTTACAACTCAATATAAAGAAATTCAAGAGCATCTAGCCGCCAAAGAGATTCATTTAGAACGCATTGTCGATAAAAATTTAGATTTTCATCAACAGCAATTTGATTTCTTAATGAAGCAAATTGAAAAAGATATTCGATTAAAGCATGATGTAGCATTTAAGCAATTTATGCAGGTGGAAAGTGAACTATTACCGGCAGGTGGTTTCCAAGAACGTGTTTACTCACCATATCCGTACTTGAATCAGTATGGACAGCACTTTATTGAAAATATTATGGCATTATCTTTTGAGGTAAGTGACAAACATAGCATCGTTTATCTATAACATAAAGCATGGAATATGGTCTATAAGACTGTACTCCGTGCTTTTTTAGTAGGTAAAAAAGCATGGAAAAATAGAGAAAAAATATTTTCGTAAGTTCTTAATGCCTATTAAGATTATTTGAGAAAGAAACGATATATAAGTAGTAAATACAGGAAAACAATAAAAAATACTAGATTTTATATAAAAATATCATATAATTAACAATGGAATCGGGAGTCAATAGTGCCGAATGTATCAATTTTACAAATAAGGGATAAGTTTTTCTGCTAATAGTGGAGGAAAGTGGGGGAATGTGGTACATTAACTTCATATAGTGGGGTGATTCATATGTTCATGGGAGAGTATCAACATAATATTGATACGAAAGGTCGGCTCATCATACCGTCGAAATTTCGTGAACATATCGAAGAAGGCTTTGTCGTGACGAGGGGTCTGGATGGCTGTCTATTTGGCTATCCTATCGCTGAGTGGCGGCGGCTGGAAGAAAAGCTGAAGAAACTACCACTTACTAAGCGTGATAATCGGGCGTTTACGCGTTTCTTCTTTTCAGGTGCTACCGAAATAGAAGTGGACAAGCAGGGACGTATCAATATCCCAAACAACCTTTTAACTTACGCGAAGATTGATAAGGAATGTGTCATTCTAGGCGTTTCAAATCGCATTGAGATTTGGAATCACACAGATTGGCAGCAATATTTTGGAGAATCGCAAGAATCTTTTAATGATATTGCAGAAAATATGATGAATATGGATTTTGATTTTTAAGAAATTTGGAGGGACTCTATTTTGTTCAATCACACAACAGTATTACTGAAAGAAACAGTCGATGAATTGAACGTACGTCCTGATGGCATTTATGTAGATTGTACGCTTGGTGGAGCAGGACATAGTGAGTATCTCGTAAGTCAGCTATCTGAAAAGGGACGCTTAATTTGTTTTGACCAAGATATGACAGCTATTGAAAATGCAAAGATTAAATTAGCACCGTATGAAGATCGAGTAGTATTTGTACACGCGAACTTTAGTAATTTACAAAGTGAATTAAAGTCATTGGGGATTCACGAAGTAGATGGTGTTCTTTATGATTTAGGTGTGTCTTCACCACAATTAGATAATGCAGAACGAGGATTTAGTTATCATCAAGATGCACCATTAGATATGCGCATGGACACGTCGGCGCCGTTAACTGCATTTGAAGTAGTTAATGACTGGGGTTACTCAGATTTAATCCGCATTTTCTATCGTTATGGAGAAGAGAAGTTCTCAAAACAAATTGCTCGTAAAATTGAAGAGGCGCGTGAAAAAGCCCCAATTGAAACAACGGGTCAATTAGTTGAATTAATAAAAGAAGGTATCCCAGCAGCTGCTAGACGTACTGGTGGTCATCCAGCTAAACGGATTTTCCAAGCAATCAGAATTGCCGTTAATGACGAATTGGGTGTTGCAGAACAGTCATTACAACAGGCATTAGATATTATTAAAGTACATGGGCGCGTGAGCGTTATTACATTCCATTCATTAGAAGACCGTTTAGCGAAAACAATCTTCAAGGAAGTATCATCTTTACCAGACTTACCTCCTGGATTGCCCGTTATTCCTGATGAATTACAACCAAAATATAAATTAGTGAGCAGAAAACCAATTTTACCTTCTAAAGAAGAATTGGAAGCGAATAATCGTTCTCGTTCTGCAAAACTAAGAGTGATTGAAAAAATTAAGGACTAGACAGGAGTGATATGATGGCAATTCCTAACCAAAAACCACAAGAAACGAATTATAATCAACCAATTCAACCACAACAACCAAGCACTACCCAGACGCCTGCTCGTAAGCAGTCTTCTCGCTCGTGGACAAAAGGGGAGAAGGTACTTTCAATGGCTATGGTAGGTATATTTGCGATCGTAGCAATCATGAACTTGAATGTTCAATCCACTATTAACACAACAAATGCAACAATACATACTTTGGACCTAGAGGTGTCTAAAGTACAAAAAGAAAATGAAGAACTGTCAAACGTTGTGGCTGAAAAGTCTACGTATGAGCGCTTTGTTAAAAAAGCGAAAGAGCTAGGGCTAACTCCGAATGCCGATAACATTAAGGCAGTGTCGAAATAATGACTAGTAAGAAAGTTCGAAATTCATGGGGAGCCTTTTCTATGCTTGGCATTTTTGGGCTCCTCTTTTTGTTGATGTTTTTTAGGATATTTTACATTCAAGCTACAGGTGTAGCAGAGGGGGAAAATCTCCCACAAAAAGCAGCTGCACTTTATCAAAAAAGTATAGTAGAAAAAGCAGATCGAGGAAATATTCTTGATCGTAATGGCGCTGTCATTGCAACGGATACATTGAGTTATCGACTGATTGCAATTATCAACCCAGAAGCCTCTAACAATTCAAAAGAAAAAATACATGTTGAGGATAAAAAAGCAACGGCGAAGGAAATAGCCAAGTATATCGATTTGTCTGAAGCGAAAATTTATGAATTATTAACGCATAAACTACAGGATGGACGCACGCCATATCAAGTGGAGTTTGGTCAAGCAGGGCGTGATTTATCTCATGGTAAAATGATCAAAATTCGCGATGCAAAAATACAAGGTGTCCAACTATTAGAAGAAACGAAGCGTTTTTATCCGAATGGTATGTTTGCTTCAAATATTATTGGTTTTGCACAAAAACAAAAAAATGATGATGGTTCTTTCGTAAATATTGGACAGGTTGGATTAGAAAAAACATTTAATAAAGAATTATCTGGAACGAATGGTTCAGTTAATTTTAGCAAGGATAATTGGGGCTATGTTTTACCGAATTCTAAGCAGATGATTAAAGCACCTAAGAATGGTGACAATATTTATTTGACGACTGATAAAACAATTCAAAACATCCTTGAGAACGAAGTGACTAAAGTTGACAAAGAGTATACGCCAGAGTCGATTGTCGCGGTTGTTGCCAATCCGAAGACTGGTGAAATACTTGCTTCAACGCAACGTCCAACATACAACCCTCAAACAGGGGAAGGCATTAATACGAGCTGGTTAAATCAGTTGACAGAAACGACAATTGAACCGGGTTCTACGATGAAAACTTTTACTGTAGCAACGGCTATTGAAGAAGGTGTGTGGAATGAAAATGCTACCTTCATGTCTGGACAGTATAGAGTAGGTGGTAGAACGATACGTGATGCCAACCAAGTCGGTTGGGGACGTATTTCTTATTTAGAAGGTATTCAGCGTTCCTCAAATGTTGGTATGGCCAACTTGTTAAATAGCATCGGTGGCGATAATTTTATGAAATCACTTCATAAATTTGGCTTCGGTGAAAAAACAGGTATTGACCTTCCAAATGAAACAGCAGGTAAATTATTGGATCAATATCAAATTAATAAAGTCACGACTACATATGGCCAAGGTTCTACAGTAACGCCTATTCAGCTTATTCAAGCATTGTCTGCTGTTGCGAATGACGGAGATATGATGCAGCCATATATTATCAAAAAAATTGTCGATCCTAATACTGGGAAAATTGTATTAAATAATACGCCAACAGTAAAAGGGACACCTATCTCTGCTGAGACAGCAAAAGAGACACGTCGCTTATTGGCGACAACTGTCACATCAGAAAAAGGAACGGCTCGTAATTTTGCTAACAAGGAATATGAAGTTGCCGGTAAAACGGGTACTGCACAAATACCTAATAGCGCAGGTGGTTATTATTGGGGCAAAGGGAAATTCCTTTATTCATTCCTCGGGATGGCACCAGCAAAAGACCCGCAACTTACGATGTATGTCGCGATAAAAAAACCAAAGTTAAAAGCAACAGAATCTGGTTCTGAACCGTCAGCTAAAATTTTTAATGCTGTGATGCAAAGTAGTTTAAAATATTTAAATGTCAAACCAGAATCAAAAACGAATGTTGATACGGTAACATTACCAGATTTCACTGATGACAAGGTAAGCGATGCAGCCACTAAATTAACAAAAATGAAATTTGAACCGATTATTATAGGTGATAATAGCCAGGTGACCGAGCAGTATCCAGCGGCTGGACAAAGCCTAATGAAAACGGGGAAAATATTCATTAAAACGTCTGGGAAAATAACATTACCAGATTTTAAAGGTTGGTCGATCCGTGATATTCTCGCGTATAGCGAATTAAGTGGACTCACTATTAAATTGACGGGCAATGGTTACGCCGTCAAACAAAAAATAGCCGCTGGCACAACAGTTTCTACCTCGGACGTCATCAACGTAGAAATGAAGACACCTAGAGAACAATATACATCTAAAAAATAGCTTCATGGTAAGTTTAACAACTAAGGTGATGAGGCATTTTAAATCATCACCTTCTTTCATTTTGAAAATCACTTTATTTTTTTTGATTTTTTAAGTCGTTAGACCTTTAAATTTTGAGGTGGAAATACTATGATAGTACATGTACTTAAACGTAATTAAAGGAGAATCAGTATGACAACAAAATTAGTGCTACTGACGCTTGTCGTTGCTTTTGCATTATCAGCGATTATTGCGCCACTAGCTATTCCATTATTGAGAAGAATGAAGTTTGGGCAAAGTATCCGTGAGGAAGGGCCAAAATCTCATTTGAAAAAACAGGGAACACCAACGATGGGCGGCGTGATATTTTTAATCGCCATCGTCATCACGACATGTGCAATTAGCTTTTTAAACTTTCAATTAGAGGTATACTCAGTCGTCTTATTAATCGTATTATTAGGCTTTGGAATTGTAGGATTTTTGGACGACGGATTAAAAGTTATTTTCAAGAGAAATCTCGGGTTGAACTCTATACAAAAACTACTAGCTCAAATTGTTATATCTGTTATGGCTTATTTCTTATTGATTGGCACAGGATTTAAAGGCGATTTAGCCATCCCATTTACAGATATTACATTAGAATTCGGTGTATTCTATGTATTATTTATGATTTTTTGGTTAGTAGGATTTTCAAATGCCGTCAATTTAACAGATGGTTTAGATGGACTTGTATCTGGTACAGGGGCTATTGCATTTGCCGCATTTGGTGTCATCGCGTATGTGCAAGAGCAAGGCGATGTAGCTATTTTCGCTTTTGCGGTAACAGGTGCACTACTAGGGTTCTTAATCTTCAATAAAAACCCAGCAAAAGTATTTATGGGCGATACCGGTTCACTTGCTTTAGGTGGTGCGCTTGGTATGTTATCAATCGTTACACATCAAGAATTACTATTGCTATTAATCGGTTTTGTGTTTGTCGCAGAAACAGCATCAGTTATGTTGCAAGTTGCGAGCTTCAAATTAACAGGGAAACGTATCTTTAAAATGTCTCCTGTCCATCACCATTTCGAATTATCAGGTTGGTCAGAGTGGCGTGTTGTTATTACATTTTGGTTAGTTGGTCTAATTTGCGCATTAGCAGCAGTATTACCGGAGGTCCTATAGCATGAAAACAATCGAATCAATGAAGGATAAAAAAGTTTTAGTACTTGGATTAGCAAAAAGTGGCGTTGCAGCTGCTGAGCTACTTCACAAGTTAGGCGCATTTGTGACGGTCAATGATGCAAAACCTTTTGAGGATAATAAAGAGGCACAGTCATTGCTTCAACAAGGAATTACGGTTATTTGTGGACATCATCCAGAAGATTTACTGGATGACGGCTTTGAGTTAGTCGTGAAAAATCCTGGTATACCCTATACGAACCCAATTGTTGCAGATGCACTTGCTAGAAAGCTTCCAATTTGGACAGAGGTGGAGCTAGCTTATCAAATAAGCGAAGCACCTTTAGTGGGTATTACAGGTTCAAATGGTAAAACAACGACAACTTCATTGTTATTTGATGTACTACAAGCAAGTAAAAAAAACCCGCTAATTGCTGGTAATATTGGTACGGTTGCCTGTGGAGTAACAGCAAAAGCAACAGCTGATGAGGTAGTCGTAATGGAATTGTCATCATTCCAATTAATGGGCACAGAGACGTTCAAACCACATATTGCTATTTGGACAAATCTTTTTGAGGCACATATTGATTATCATGGCACAATGGCTGAATACGGAGAAGCGAAATTCAATATAACGCGCAATCAAGATGCAAATGATTATTTAATTTATAACGCAGATCAAGAAATTGTCTCGAATTTTGCAGCGCGTTCTAAAGCGCAACTTATCCCATTCTCCTCATCAACTATTTTAAAAGATGGTATAAGTGCAGATGACGACATGATTTATTGGATGGGTGAACCATATATGCCACGTGATATTATTGCATTACCAGGTAAACACAACCTAGAAAACGTTCTATGTGTCATCGCTAGTGCTATTTTATTGCAATGTGATCAACAGGCGTTAGCGCACACATTACAAACATTTACTGGTGTAAAGCATAGAACGCAGTATGTAGGTGAATTCCAACAGCGTAAATTTTATAATGACTCGAAAGCGACAAATACTTTAGCAACCAAAAGTGCACTTTCAGCGTTTAATACACCGATTGTATTAATCGCTGGTGGTTTGGATCGCGGTCATTCATTTGAAGAATTGCGTCCTTATATGTCCAATGTTCGCGCAGTTGTCGTATCAGGTGAGACAAAAGTACGCTTTGCAGAATTTGCGAAGGATTGTGGCGTTTCAATTATCGCTACTGTTGATACAGTAAATGAAGCAGTACCAGAAGCATTTAGACTTTCAAAATCTGGTGATACCATATTATTGTCGCCGTCATGTGCGAGTTGGGATCAATATCCGAGTTTTGAAATTCGCGGCGATTTATTCATTGCAGCAGTAGAAAAACTACAACAATAAAAAATGAGGGGTGAAAGGTCATGCATAAAATAATTGATATAGAAGAACGTATTCCTGCACTCAAACAACGCAGAAAAAAAAGAAAAAATATACGTTTTTTCTTCCTGCTATTTATTTTAGCACTTGCCTTACTAACCCTTCTTTATTTTCAATTACCAATCAGCCATATCAAAACAATTCACGTTGAGGGCGATAAAATTCAAACGAAGGAATTTTATATAAAACATAGTGGAATCACAGAAGGTGATTCATTATGGAGTTTTGATAACAAAAGAGTCATTACAAGTTTGGAAAATGAAGCTACAGTAAAAAAAGCCACAGTTCATAGAAGTTGGTTAAATTCGGTCGATATAAAACTTGTGGAAAATCGTCAAGTTGCACTTATAAAAGATGAAAATCGCTATAATTATGTACTGGAAAATGGTGAAACATTATTGTTAAATGAACCACCAACACAATTCAACTTGCCCATCCTATTGAATATGTCAGATGGAAAAGTGCGTAAACAGTTAATCCTTCAACTTCAAAAATTGGATCCAGAACTAGTGCAGTTAATTTCGCAAATTGAATCGACGCCATCTGCCGCGAATAATCAATCTATTCGATTGTATATGAATGATGGTTTTGAAGTGAGAGCAAACTATTCGAATCTAGCATCACGATTACAATACTATCCTTCAATTATTTCCCAACTAAACAAAGAAAAAAAAGGCGTTATTAATTTAGAAATTGGTGGTTATTATAATTCGTATAAGCTAGAGTACAAATAAAAAAGAACAGATACATAGTCATTCATTTATTTTTATACCTTTTTATGAAATAATACTATTACCCGAAAAAATATTATGCTAATAAGTGTAAGAAATTGTTAATTCGGGTATAGAATGATGATTAAAGTATCGATTTCAATTGTTTGTGTGAAATGAGGCTGAAATCTAGATATACTGTATGTTTTAACAGTGATACAATATACTCATACGATATATTGATTACACTATGTAAAATTGATATGATGAAAAATCCGATGAAAGTTACATTTCAAAAAATTGATATAGAGAATATAAAAGGAGGTGTCATTAATTGAGTCAGGCAGAATTATATGTGTCATTAGATATTGGTTCAAATTCGGTAAAATGCATTATTGGTGAAGTAAGTGATGCAGATACATTCAATGTCATCGGTTCAGGTAAAGTAAAATCTGCCGGTATTAAAAAAGGGAATATCGTTGACATTGATGCAGCCGTTGCTTCGATAAAAAAAGCAGTGAGCAGGGCAGAAGCTATGGTAGGGATGTCTGTTCACAAAGTTATTTTAGGTATTCCGGCAAACCAAGTAATGCTACAGGATGTTAAAGGTGTTGTAGCTATTAATTCTGAGAATAGAGAAATAACAGATGATGATTTATATAGAGTAATTGAATCAGCAGAAGTGATGTCAATTTCTCCAGATAGAGAGCGAGTAAATATCGTACGCC
The DNA here is from genome assembly GCF_003143975.1 of Kurthia sibirica. Taxonomy (GTDB): domain Bacteria; phylum Bacillota; class Bacilli; order Bacillales_A; family Planococcaceae; genus Kurthia; species Kurthia sibirica. The sequence goes on from NZ_QFVR01000001.1 coordinate 110,954, forward strand.
GCCAATTTTTTGTTGATAATTTATCTGAGATTAAAGACCCTCGTGGTATGATCGGTATCCGACTTGAAATGGATGGGACATTGATTACGACATCTAAGACAGTTTTACATAATGTTCTACGTTGCGTAGAAAAAGCAGGATTAGAAATTCAAGAAATTTATTTACAATCACTTGCTTCTGGCTATTTTGTTTTGACAGATGATGAAAAAACAAGAGGTACAGCATTTATTGATATCGGTGGCGAATCAACAACTATTTCCATTTATAAAAATGAACATTTCCAACATACTGCAATGATTCCACTTGGTGGTGACAATATTACAAAGGATTTATCCATTGTCTTGAAAACACCTCTTGAACAGGCAGAGCAAATAAAATTAGATTATGGTCATGCTTTTTATGATCATGCTTCAGAGGATGAGCTGTTTACAGTTCCAGTCATTGGTTCAGATTCAAAAGAGCAGTTTAGCCAAAGGTATATATCTGAAATTATAGGTTCACGATTAGAGGAAATTTTCGATTTAGTAATCGATGAGCTTTATAATATGGGGGTACAAGATTTACCAGGTGGCGTCGTATTGACGGGTGGCGTAGCAAAATTGGATGGCTTACAAGAATTAGCGCATGAAATGCTTCAAACACGCGTTAGAATCTATGTGCCAAATCAAATTGGTGTCCGCGAACCAGAGTATACGACAGCAGTAAGTTTAATTCATTACGCACATAAAGAATCGGAATTTTTCGATGACTTTAGTGAAGAACCGACATTAACTTCTCCACAACCACAACAAAGCAAAAGAACTGAAAAAGAGTCAAAAGCAACTACGGCGAATGAGGAACCAAAAGAGAGCGTCATTGGTAAATTCAAAGGGTTCATGAATCGCTTTATACAATAGAGTAGCGGTGTTCTACACAGAAGAACAAAAGAGGAGGAAATGACATGTTAGAATTTGAAACAAATGACGACGTTCTAGCGGTAATTAAAGTAATCGGCGTTGGCGGCGGTGGTAACAATGCTGTAAATAGAATGATTGAACACGGTGTTCAAGGTGTAGAATTCATCGCGGTAAACACAGATGCACAAGCATTAAAATTATCGAGCGCAGAAATTAAATTACAAATTGGTGGTAAATCTACACGTGGTCTTGGCGCAGGTGCAAACCCAGAAGTAGGTAAAAAAGCTGCTGAAGAAAGTAAAGAACAAATTGAAGAAGCATTGGCCGGGGCGGATATGGTATTCGTTACTGCAGGTATGGGTGGCGGTACGGGTACAGGTGCCGCGCCTGTAATCGCTCAAATTGCACGTGATTTAGGAGCCTTGACAGTTGGTGTTGTCACACGTCCATTTACATTTGAAGGGCGTAAGCGCCAATCTCAAGCACTTGCTGGTACGGAATCAATGAAAGAATCTGTTGATACACTCATCGTCATTCCAAACGACCGTTTATTGGAAATTGTTGATAAGAGTACACCAATGCTTGAAGCATTCCGTGAAGCAGACAATGTCTTACGTCAAGGTGTGCAAGGTATTTCGGATCTAATCGCGGTACCTGGTCTAATCAACTTAGATTTTGCCGATGTAAAAACAATTATGTCTAACAAAGGTTCTGCATTGATGGGAATTGGTATTGCTTCAGGTGAAACACGCGCAGTGGAAGCCGCTAAAAAAGCAATTTCAAGTCCATTATTAGAAACATCAATTACAGGTGCTAAAGGTGTTCTGATGAATATAACTGGCGGAACAAGCCTAAGTCTTTATGAGGTGCAAGAAGCAGCAGCAATCGTTGCATCAGCATCAGATGAAGATGTAAATATTATTTTCGGATCCGTAATCAATGATGAATTAAAAGATGAAATCGTCGTGACAGTTATTGCCACTGATTTTAATGAAGAAATGATTACAAATGATTCGCGTCAACCACGCCCAGGTTTTGGTGTTCCACGCCAACAACAAGCACCTCAACAAGCTACTCAACAAACGCAACAAGCACCAGTTGAACAGCAACAAACAATTCAAACGACGACGCAAACGTCGGATGATTCATTAGATGTTCCATCATTTTTACGCAATCGTAAAAACCGTCGCTAAGCGGACAGTAACCTTTAAAAACTAAATGTTTGTTTATGCTTAGAAGTGGTTTCTTATAAGAATATAAAATGGATTTAATTGAGATCATCAATTAAATCCATTTTTTTATGGATTTTTGTCAAATAAAGTGGGTAATAATTTAGGTTGAACGGAATGATCGATTGCCCCCTATGCGATCTAGTATGAGTCTTGTAAGAATACAAGATTTTATATACGATTATTGAAAGTGGGGTTTCCTTTTATTAAGTAATTATGAACAGAAAATCGTTTTCTAAATACATAAAAAGGGTATTATTCAAGGGTATAGAAATTTAGTAAATGAAGTAATAAAAATAGTTAATGCAACGAATCTCTTGTATTCGTTGAAAATTACAAGCTTGCTTGATACAATGAAACAATAAGTAACTTGAAAAGATGGGGATTATATGACAGCGATAGTAAATAATCTAAAGAAAATACAACAAAATATTGATATAGCAGCTCAAAAAGTAGGACGTCAATCGGAAGCGGTTCAAATTATTGCCGTTACAAAGCAAGTTTCCGTTACAAGGGCGCAGGAGGCAATTGCGACCAATTTAGTCAATCTAGGAGAAAATCGTCCTGAGGGCTTACTTGAAAAGGCTGAAGCGATCGGCAATGACGCAGTTTGGCATTATATTGGTTCTTTACAAACGCGAAAAGTAAAACAAGTAATCAATGCCATTGATTATTTACACTCCCTAGACCGCATGAATCTGGCACAGGAGATTGAAAAAAGGGCTATAGCGAAGGTCAAATGTTTTGTGCAAGTAAATGTGGCTGAAGAAGAAGCAAAGCATGGTTTAACTGTAGCGTCTACGATGGCATTCATCGAGGATCTTGCACAGTTTGAAAAAATAGAAGTTGTAGGTCTAATGACAATGGCACCAAATACTGCGGATGCTGCCATTATTCGTAGCACGTTTAAAAGCTTAAAAAAACTACAACAAGAAGTCTCCGAACGTAACTTCAAGCATGCACCTTGTATGGAAGTTTCAATGGGTATGTCAAATGATTATGAAATCGCCGTTGAAGAAGGTGCAACTTTTGTTCGAATAGGAACGGCTTTAGTTGGGAATGAAGGAAGTGTTGCGAAATGAATGTGAAAAATGTCTTGAAAAACTTTTTCTACTTAGATGAGGATGACAATGATCGCGAATATAATCATGCACGTGATCAGCAAGCTGAGCAAGCTCAAATTACCCGTCAGCAACAACAAACGCAGATTCAAAACGCACAGCAACAGCAACAACTAGCGAGACAGCAAGCAAATCAACAAAAACGTGATATGAAAAAACGTGAACAACAAAAAAATCAACCAATGGCAACACCGCTGGCTTCGACTACTAGTGTTCAACGTAAAGCTAAAAAACAGATGCCAGCGATTATCGATAATGATTTTATTAATGGTTCCAATCTTGTGAGTTTTACACAAAAAACATCAAAGGTTATTCTTTTTGAACCGCGTGTATACTCAGAGGCACAAGATATTGGGGATTGTTTGAAAAATAAAAAAGCCGCTGTCATTAATTTGCAGCGCATAGATAAAGCGCAAGGAAAGCGAATTATCGATTTTTTAAGTGGAGCTATATTTGCTTTAAATGGAGATATCAAAAAAATCGGTGAAGATATCTTTTTATGTACACCAGATAATGTTGAAGTAGACGGAAATATATCTGAGAACTACTTTGATGAATGAGTTTGAGGAGATAAAAAAATGATTTTATTATTAAATATACTAGGCCAAGCGTTTACAATTTATTCCTATGCAATTTTAGTCTATGTGTTAATGTCGTGGGTACCAGCGATTCAACAGTCTAAGTTTGGATTTTACCTTGGAAAAATTGTTGAACCATACTTAAATATTTTCAGAAGAATTATTCCACCAATTGGCATGATTGATATCTCGCCAATTGTAGCAATCTTAGCGTTACAATTTATTGCACGTGGGGCATTGAATATCCTGTCATATCTCGTATTTTAAACTGAAAAGATTATGGCCCCACATACTTATGTGGGGTTATTTTTATAAAAAGGATGATGAAAAAATTGGACAATATATTGCAGCATTTTAGACCGGAGGAACAAGAATTTATAACGCAAGTAACGGATTGGATAGATGATGTTACCGCGATGTATACCGCAAAACTCACAGGTTTTCTTGATCCGCGTCAAGTCATGATTATGCAATCAATAATCGGACAAAATAACGATGTGAAAATGCAAGCAGAGGGATTAATGCCAGACGCTGAAAGACAGCGCGTATTAATCTATCCGGACTATTTAGTACCGCAGTTCGATGATTTCAATATTATTTGCTATGAAATGAAATACCCCTCAAAATTTGTACAACTACATCATCCAGATGTATTAGGTTCTTTAGTTGCTTTAGGTTTAGACCGAAGTAAATTCGGGGATATTAGACTCAATGAGAGAAAAATCCAATTTGTTGCTCAAAAGGAAGTTTCTAACTTCATTGAAATGAATTTAACGGCTATTAATAAAGTGAAGGTCCATCTATCCGTTATTTCACCTACAGCTGAATTGATTGTTAATGATGATGTCTGGATTGAACAATCTGAAACAATTTCATCTTTGAGAATTGATACAGTAATCGCAGCAGCCTATTCGATTTCAAGGCAAAAAGCTGCAATGCTTATTCAAGGTGGGAAAGTGAAAGTTAATTACCGCTTGCAAGAAAGTGTATCATTTGAAGTAGATGAAGGTGATCTATTATCGATAAGAGGACAGGGGCGGCTTGCAATAAATGTGATTGCTGGTAGAACTAAAAAAGATAAAATTCGAGTAATTTTATCAAAATTAGAGCGGAAATCTTGATTTTTGCAAAAAAACATTATTTGAAGATGAACTATTACTAAAAAAAAGGTATAATAAACCTATATTAAGTAAGTTGCGAAGGGGAGAAGAACTATGCCAATATCACCAATCGATATACATAATAAGGAATTTAATAGAGGCTTCAGAGGTTATAATGAAGACGAAGTAAATGAATTTCTTGAACAGCTTATGGAAGATTATAAGCTCGTATTGACAGATAAAAAAGAGGTAGAAGATCGACTTGCCTCTACGAATATTCGTCTAGGTCATTATAATTCTATGGAAGAAACGCTACAAAAATCGATTGTTGTGGCACAGGAAGCTGCCGAAGAAGTTCGTCGTAATTCGCAAAAAGAAGCGAAATTAATCGTTAAAGAGGCAGAGAAGAATGCAGATCGTATTGTCAACGAAGCATTATCCAAAGCGCGTCGAATTGCCATGGAGATTGAGGAACTTAAAAAGCAATCAAAAGTATTCCGTAATCGTTTCAAAATGATTGTAGAAGCACAATTAGATTTAATTGAATCGGATGATTGGGATCATTTAATGGAATATGAAGCAGATACGACAGAACTTGAACATTTAAATCTGCCGCAAGAATAGTATTAGCTACTTGACGAAAGCGCAGTGGTTTTTTATAATGTCATCATATGTATAAAAGTATTGATAGAGACAGTAATTTATGAGAAATAATATAGCGAGTCGAGGATAGTGTAAGCTCGATTGACTTTTCATGAAGGAAGATCACTCTTGAACTAGATTATCGAAACATCAAGTAGATAATTTCGGCAACACACCGTTAAACGTGTTCTAAGAGGCATACGTTTTTTGTATGCAACTAGGGTGGTACCGCGAGAAATCTCCTCCTCGTCCCTTTGGGATGGGGAGGTTTTTTTATTTCCTGAGAAATAAAATATAATAAAAGTTGATGTTCGAGCGATTAGCTCAAATAAATTTGAGGAGGAATAATCAAAATGGATTATAAAAATACATTATTGATGCCAAAAACCGATTTCCCTATGCGCGGAAATTTACCGAATGCTGAACCAAAAATGCAAGAAAAATGGAATGAAATGGATATTAATAAACTTGTGTTAGAGCGTACGAAAGACGCTACACCATACATCTTGCATGATGGCCCTCCCTATGCAAATGGCGATTTACATATGGGTCATGCTTTAAATAAAGTATTAAAAGATATGATTAACCGCCATCGTTCAATGACTGGATACTTCGCTCCATACGTACCTGGTTGGGATACACATGGTCTTCCAATTGAGCATGCGCTTACGAAAAAAGGACATGATCGCAAAAAAATGACAACTGCTGAATTCCGCGATTTATGTATGACATATGCGTATGAACAAGTAGAAAACCAACGTGAACAATTCCGTCGTATTGGTGTTCGTGGTGATTGGGAAAATCCATACATTACATTAAAACCAGAATTCGAAGCTCATCAAATTGGTGTATTTGGAAAAATGGCTGAAAAAGGCTTTATTTATAAAGGTCTAAAACCAGTTTATTGGTCACCTTCAAGTGAATCAGCATTAGCTGAAGCCGAAATTGAATATCAAGATGTGACATCACCGTCTATTTATGTAGCATTTACAGTACAAGATGGGAAAAATATCTTAACATCTGATGAAAAATTCATCATCTGGACAACAACACCTTGGACAATCCCTGCCAACTTAGGTATTTCTGTAAACCCTGCATATAAATATATTGTAGTAAAAGCAAATGACGAAAAATTCGTTATCGCAAAAGGTTTACTTGATACCGTTGCAGAAAAATTAAGCTGGGAAAATCCAGTGATTGATCGTGAAATTGATGGTGCTGATTTAGAAAATATTACAGCTAAACACCCACTATTTGATCGTACATCTTTAGTGATGTTAGGAGATCATGTAACACTTGATGCAGGTACAGGATGCGTTCATACAGCACCAGGTCATGGTGAGGACGATTATCAAGTCGGTAAGCGTTACGGTCTTGAAACATTATCCGTAGTAGATAATAGAGGGATGATGACTGAAGATGCTGGTGAATTTGCTGGTATGTTTTATGATAAAGCGAATAAACCAATTTCTGAAAAATTAAAAGAAGTAGGGGCATTGCTTGATCTTACTTTCTTTGAACATTCCTATCCACATGACTGGCGCACGAAAAAACCAGTTATTTATCGCGCAACACCACAATGGTTTGCTTCAATCGAAAGCTTCCGTGATGAGTTATTACAAGCGATCCGCAATACAAAATTCACGCCAGTATGGGGTGAAACACGTCTATTCAACATGATTCGTGATCGTGGAGATTGGTGTATTTCTCGTCAACGTACGTGGGGAGTTCCAATTCCAGTGTTTTATGCTGAAAATGGAGAGTCTATCATTACACCAGAGACAATTAGCCATGTACAAGATTTATTCCGCGATAATGGTTCAAATATTTGGTTCCAAAAAACAGCAAAAGAATTATTGCCTGAAGGCTTTACTCATGCTGGTTCTCCAAATGGCGAATTCACGAAAGAAAATGATATTATGGATGTATGGTTTGATTCCGGTTCTACGCACCAAGGCGTGTTAGCAGAACGTCCGGAATTACAATATCCTGCAGACCTTTATCTTGAAGGCTCAGATCAATATCGTGGTTGGTTTAACTCATCTCTTATTACGTCTGTTGCAATTAGTGGACATGCACCATATAAGAGTTTGTTATCGCACGGTTTTGTATTGGATGGCGATGGTCGTAAAATGTCTAAATCAATTGGTAATATTATCGCACCAAGTAAAGTAATGAATCAGTATGGTGCAGATATTTTACGTCTATGGGTTGCTTCAGTAGATTATACTGCTGATGTACGTATTTCGATGGATATGTTAAAACAAGTGTCAGAAGTATATCGTAAAATTCGTAATACGCTTAAATTTTTACATGGTAACCTACATGATTTCAATCGTGAAACAGATTATATTGACTATGCTAATCTTCGTGAAGTGGATCAGTACATGTTTATGGAATTACAAAACTTTATTGATACTTCACGTAAAGCATATGATCACTATGAATTTGCGACAGTCTATAAAGCGATGAATAATTTCATCTCATCTGAATTAAGCTCATTTTACTTAGATATTGCAAAAGATGTTGTGTATATCGAAGGTAATGATAATCATGCTCGTCGTGCAATGCAATCGGTTATGTACGATACATTACATGCTATTTTAAAAATTGCTACTCCAATCATTCCGCATACTACGGATGAAATGTACGGCTATCTTTCTGATGCGACTGAAAAATCAATCCAACTAACAGATATGCCTGAAGCTGTTACATTCGAAGGATTCGCAGCATTAGCAGAAAAATGGTCTCGTATTATGACAATTCGTACAACCATCTTAAAAGCACTTGAACAAGCTCGTGGTGCAAAAATAATTGGTAAATCATTAGAAGCACATGTGACAGTTTATGCTGATGCAGCGACGAATGACTTATTCCAAGATGCGGCGATTAACTTTGCGCAATTGAATATTGTTTCTAAATTTGAAGTAGGCGGCTTAACTGCCGAGGCACCTGCTGATGCAGTCATTCAAGATGATGTAGCAGTAGTAGTTGTCAAAGCTGAAGGTGAGAAATGTGAACGCTGCTGGACAATTTCTGATACGATTGGTACACATGCTACGCATACGACATTATGTGCGCATTGTGCTGAAGTAGTAGAAGAATACTATGCAGACGCTGAATAAATAATGATGAAACAGTCCCTTTTTTCAAGGGGCTGTTTTTTTTTTTGTCAATGCTCGAGGATGGGATGATTCATGTTGGCAACTATTTTAAGCGAAATAAGATTTTATTTTAAAGTAATAAATAGAGCATTATTGTGGAAGAAAGTGAGTGGTAGTATGTCGGCAAGTCATATGGGAAATAGAGGGAAAAGAATAGAAATATTTTATTGTTTTTCAATCAAAGCGACGATATGGTAAAATAAATAAGATATAGTGAAAACGGAGGACTTGCTGTGTTTAAATATTATTTAATAGCGATTTTTGTCATAATTTTAGATCAACTAACAAAATGGCGTATTGTAGAAAAACTAGATGTTGGTGAAGAAGTAACGGTATGGGAGCCATATCTTTCAATTTATTCACATCGTAATGGTGGTGCAGCTTGGGGCTTACTTCAAGGGCAGTTCTGGTTATTTGCAATAATTACTGTAGCAGTAGTTATAGGTATTATTTTTTATTTCCATAAGGAAGCCAAGGGTCAGCCCGTTTTCCAAGTAAGTCTTATGTTATTACTTGGTGGAGCGATTGGGAATTTTATAGATCGTATCTTTCGTGGGGAAGTGGTTGACTTTGTCAGCGTGCTCATTCCAGTTATAAATTACGATTTTCCAATTTTCAATATTGCGGATGCCGCACTAACTATAGGTGTAATCATGTTAATCATATATGTCCTTTTTGAAGATCAAAAAGGAAAGAAAAAGGTGAAATAATGTTAGGTAATTTTGAAATAACAGAAGATCAAGTAGGACAAAGATTAGATAAAGTGATTGGTTCTTTACAAGAAGAATGGTCTCGTACGCAAATACAAAACTTTATCGTTGGTGGCCAATTATTAGTGAATGGTCAAATAGTTAAAAAAACATATAAAGCCTTATTAGGTGATGTTATTGTAGTAACACCTCCTGAACCAGTTGCTTTAGAAATTTTAGCGGAAGATTTAAATTTAGACATCATTTATGAAGATGAGGATGTTCTTGTTGTCAACAAACCTCGTGGGATGGTTGTACACCCTGCACCAGGCCACGCTACAGGAACTTTAGTGAATGGTTTAATGTTCCATTGTACGGATTTATCAGGTATCAACGGTGTTGCTCGCCCTGGTATCGTTCACCGTATTGATAAAGATACTTCAGGTTTACTAATGGTCGCTAAAAATGATATTGCACATGAATCTTTAGTGCAACAATTAGTAGATAAAACAGTGACAAGACGTTATACAGCACTTGTTCACGGACATATCCCTCATGATAAAGGCACAATTGATGCTCCTATCGGTCGCGATAAAAAAGAGCGTCAAAAGATGGCGGTTGTAGATGAAGGGAAGCATGCTGTTACGCATTTCCAAGTAGTTAAACGTTTTGGTGTAGATTACACACAAGTAATCTGCCGTCTTGAAACAGGACGTACTCACCAAATTCGTGTACATTTAAATTATATTGGCTATCCACTAGTTGGCGATCCAAAATATGGTCCGAAGAAAACGATGGATATTGGTGGTCAATTATTACATGCTGGTATTTTAGGTTTTATCCACCCACGTACAAAAGAATATATGGAATTCTCAGCGCCACTTCCTGCTGAGTTAGAAGCGGTTTTAGCTGAATTAAGTATCGAATACGCTGATTAATAAAAAAACGTTGACACTTTAAGTCTTAGCGGGCTATACTGTGGTCAGTGAAAAACTTCATATTCACCTTTAAAGACAGTCCAGAGAGGCTGAAAAGGAATGCGAGTAATGTGGGATACCTGTATGCGTACAGTGTAGCCGACATATTAATTAGTATACCTATATCCTCTCGGGCCATTCGCCTGAGAGTTTTTTTATGCCAAAATTTAAGGAGGCAACGACATGACAAAAAAAGCAGAATTATTAGATGATGCAGGAATTAACCGAGCGCTTACAAGAATTGCTCATGAAATAATCGAACGCAATGAAGGCATCGATGAAGTCATCTTAGTCGGCATTAAAACACGTGGTGCATATTTAGCGAAACGCTTGGCGCTGAAAATTAATGCGATTGAGAAAAAAGAGATTCGCGCAGGTGAGTTAGATATATCCTTGTACCGAGATGATTTGTCATTGAAAACAGAGAATGGCGAAGCGCTTGTTAAACAAGTTGATATTACGGACGATGTAACCAATCAAAAAATTGTCTTAGTAGATGACGTATTATACACAGGGCGAACGGTAAGAGCTGCAATGGATGCAGTAATGGATATCGGTAGACCTTCTCAAATACAGCTAGCGGTGCTTGTAGATCGAGGTCATAGAGAATTACCGATACGTGCAGATTTTGTAGGGAAAAATATCCCAACTGCTAGCCATGAACGAATCGTCGTACATTTAATTGAAGTAGATAATGAAGAACAAGTAGCGATTTACGAATAAGCAATAAAGAAATGTGGGGACATGTAAGATGACAAAAGCAGTATTAGACATTCATGAAAGACCGAGATTACTTCAGCTAATAACATTTAGCCTACAGCATATGTTTGCTATGTTAGGGTCAACAATCTTAGTACCAAAATTAACGGGATTATCACCGTCGATTGCGCTGTTAACGAGCGGAATTGCAACGATTATCTTTCTGTTAGTAACGAGATTCCGAGTACCAGCTTACCTTGGTTCTTCCTTCGCCTTCATTGCACCAATGGGTGTAGCCATGACAGCACAAGCTGCCAATGGAGGCGAAATAGGACCAGGTGGTGCAATGATCGGTGCCATGGCCGTTGGTGTTGTTTACGGTATTGTATCGCTGTTAATTTGGAAAACAGGTTATAAATGGATCATGCGAATTTTACCTCCGATTGTTGTCGGTCCGGTCATCATGGTAATAGGACTTGGATTAGCAGGAACGGCAGTTGACATGGCGATGAATAAGCCACTAGCAAATGGGCTATCAGAATATCATTTCTCTTATTTCATTATTGCACTCATCACATTAGCAGCAGCGATTATCATCAATAACTTCTTTAAAGGTGTGATGAGTACGATGCCGATTATTATCGGCTTAGTGGTGGGGTATGTATCATCGCTACTATCGGATAAATTATTTGGTACGAGCTTCATTGATTTTACCGCCGTATCAAGCGCCAAGTTCTTTCAAATACCTGACTTTCTCTTACCAGGAGTCGACTATGATTTTACGTTAAATTCAACTATTCTATTCGCCATGGTGCCAATCGTTATCGTAACGATCTCAGAACATATCGGTCATCAGCTGGTACTAGGGAAAGTTGTTAAACAAAACTTTATCAAGAATCCAGGACTTAATCGTTCACTACTTGGTGATGGACTGGGGACATTTGTTAGTGCTTTACTTGGAGGACCACCAAAAACAACCTATGGTGAAAATATTGGTGTCCTCGTACTAACAAGAGTATTCAGTGTGTGGGTTATTGGTGGGGCTGCCTTGTTCGCGACTCTACTAGCATTCTCTGGAACGCTTATGGCTTTAGTAGATACGATACCTCGCCCAGTACTTGGTGGTGTATCCATCCTATTATTCGGTATTATTGCTTCTTCGGGTTTAAGAATGCTAGTCGAAAATAAAATTGATTTCGATCATAAACGCAATTTAGTAATTGCCTCGGTCATTTTAATATTGGGTATTGGTGGCGGTAAATTACTTTGGCATAATGCATTTACTATTAAAGGTTTGGACTTCCAAATTGAGGGGATGGCGCTTGCATCCATCGTTGGTGTACTGCTTAATATAATCTTGCCGGGTAAAGCACAACCTGATATTGAATTACAAGCTGAAGAGCAACTTGAAAAAGAATTGAAAAAATAGCATATAGATTTACCTTTTAATGATTGCCCAGAGAGGCAAAGAAGGGTGATTCGATTTGATATGGAAATGGCAAATGCGCCATCTCCCTATCTTGTCATATCCTTCCTCCAGCCTCCCTAACAATTTAGGGGGGCTTTTCTTTTGACTACAAAACAGGAGGCGTGCTGAAGATGAAAAATTTACTGTCGATGGACGATGTAACAAATGAAGAAATCATGACGATCCTCCAGCGTGCTGCTGAATTTGAAGCAGGTGCAAAACCACAACTAGAGAAAGAATATTTTGTTGCAAACTTATTTTTTGAACCAAGTACTCGAACGAAAACATCATTCGAGTCGGCAGAAAGAAGAATAGGAGCCACAGTTATTCCCTTTGATGCAGGCTTCTCAAGTGTTTTAAAAGGTGAAACATTATATGACACGGTGAAGACACTCCAACAAAGTGGTATAGACGCAGTGATTATTCGTCATAAAGAAGACGCATACTATAAAAAACTACTTCAAGGTATAGATGTTTCCATAATAAATGCTGGTGATGGTGCAGGTCAGCACCCATCACAATCGCTGCTAGATTTGTATACAATATTCAAAGAGTTCGGTAAGTTTGAAGGCATCAATGTTACAATTGCAGGAGATGTATCGCATAGTCGCGTAGCGAAATCAGATGCAATTGCTTTGACTCGACTCGGGGCAACTATCAATTTTGTCTGCCCACCTGCTTGGCAAGGTGAATATGAGGCTCACCATAACTGGGATGAACTTTTAGGACAGAGTGATGTTATTATGCTGCTGCGAGTACAACATGAAAGAAATGCTGCGTATGAGGGCTTTACTGTAGAAACATACCGCGATCAATACGGTTTAACAGTAGCGCGTGAAAAACATATGAAAAAGGGTGCAATTATTATGCACCCAGCACCTATTAATCGCGGTGTTGAAATTGACTCAGAATTAGTGGAGCATGAACGCTCACGTATTTTTGCACAGATGAAAAATGGTTTATTCATAAGAATGGCAATAGTAGAACATATTTTGAAAGGGAGAGGCTAATATGACAATATTACTGAAAAATGTACAAATGCTAAACGAAGAAGGAGTACTTCAAACGACAGATCTTCGTATTGAAGAAGGTGTGATTAAAGAAATTGGCGTAACTCTAACAGCGGAAAATGCACAAGTAATTGACGGTATGGGGTTGATTGTCTCTCCAGGTTTTGTCGATGTACATACTCATTTACGTGAACCAGGTTTTGAGCATAAAGAAACCATTGCTACGGGTTCTGCATCTGCAGCAAAGGGTGGTTTTACAACAATTTGTGCCATGCCAAATACGAAGCCAGTACCTGATTCTGTAGAAAATTTACAGTTGATTAACGGCTTGATTGAAGATAGTGCAGTTATCCGCGTGCTGCCATATGGCTCGCTTACTGTCGCGCAATCTGGCGATGCTAAAACAGATTTGGCAGCATTAAAAGCACATGGAGCCGTCGCTTTCTCTGACGATGGCGTAGGCGTTCAAGAAGCGGCGACGATGTTTGAACAAATGCAAGCAGCGGCAGCTATTGGTATGACAGTAGTTGCGCATTGTGAAGATAACTCATTGATTTATGATGGCGTTATGCATGAAGGCACACGTAATAAAGAATTAGGTTTACCAGGAATTCCATCGGTATGTGAATCGGTACAAATTGCACGCGACGTATTATTAGCAGAAGCAGCTGGTGCTCATTACCATGTCTGTCATGTATCAACGAAGGAATCTGTTCGCGTAGTACGCGATGCGAAAGCGGCTGGTATTCATGTGACAGCTGAAGTTTGCCCTCATCACCTGTTATTAGAGGAAATGGACATTCCAGCAGATGATGCAAACTGGAAGATGAACCCTCCACTGCGCGCGAGCGAAGACAAAGATTCTCTTCACGCCGCATTACTAGATGGCACAATTGATTGTATCGCTACGGATCATGCACCACATACAGCAGAAGAAAAATGCTGTGGTATGGTAGGCGCACCATTTGGTATTGTCGGTTTCGAAACAGCATTTCCATTGTTGTACACGCATTTCGTAAAAACAGGCAAATGGACATTAAAACAATTGATTGACTGGATGGCATTAAAACCGGCAGAATTATTCAAACTGCCATATGGCAAAATTGAAGTAGGTGCTTCAGCAGACCTCGTACTTATAGATCTTGAAAAAGAACAGAAGATTGATGCGGATGGTTTTGTATCTAAAGGGCGCAATACACCATTTGATGGCTGGAGCGCAATAGGTTGGCCAGTAATGACTATGTATAACGGAAAGATTGTATGGGAGGAAACAAAATGACAACGAGACAACTTATCTTAGAAAACGGTGAAGTATTTACAGGACAGGCTTTTGGGAGCGATAATGCCTCAGACGGCGAAGTGGTATTCACAACAGGTATGACAGGTTATCAGGAAACATTATCAGATCCATCATTTTGCGGTCAAATTGTCACAATGACATATCCGCTGATCGGTAATTATGGTATGAACCGAGATGATTTCGAAACAATCAATCCCGCGATTAAAGGATTTGTCGTTCGTGAAATAGCAAAAACACCATCAAATTTCCGCTCGCAAGGCACGGTAGATGAATTTTTCAAAGCGAAGGGTATTCCCGGGATTGAGGGAGTCGATACACGTAAATTGACGCGCATGATTCGTACTGAAGGTTCGGTAAAAGGTTATATTTCAGCAGCTGGAGAAGAAGTCAATGTGGAAGAGGTTGTAGCGCGCTTACAAGCAACTGTATTACCAACAAATCAAGTAGAGCAAGTTTCGACTAAATCAGCCTACCCAAGCCCAGGTCGTGGTAAAAAAGTAGTCTTAATCGATTTCGGTATGAAACATGGTATTTTACGCGAATTAAACAAACGTGATTGTGACGTAGTTGTTGTCCCGTATAATGCAACTGCACAGGAAGTATTAGCTTATAGTCCAGATGGTATTATGCTATCAAACGGACCTGGAGATCCAAAAGATGTACCAGAAGCAATCGAAACAATTAAAGGCTTAGTTGGACAAGTGCCAATTTTCGGAATTTGTTTAGGCCACCAATTATTTGCTTTAGCGAGTGGTGCAGATTCATTTAAACTTAAATTTGGTCATCGCGGAGCCAATCACCCTGTAAAAGATCTTGCGACTGGCCGCACAGAAATCACATCTCAAAACCATGGTTATGCCATCGATCCAGATTCACTTGCTAAAACAGATTTAGAAATTACACATATTGCACTTAATGACGGAACAGTCGAAGGTGTTAGACATAAGATTCACCCAGTCTTTACAGTACAATATCACCCAGAAGCGTCACCAGGACCAGAAGATCCTAATCACCTATTTGATGAATTTATCGAATTAATGAATGTACATGCTGGAAAGGAGCAAAAATAATATGCCAAAACGTCTAGATATAAAATCCATTTTAGTTATCGGTTCAGGTCCAATTGTAATTGGGCAAGCCGCAGAATTTGATTACGCAGGTACGCAAGCTTGTCTATCTTTAAAAGAAGAGGGCTATCGTGTCATATTAATCAACTCTAACCCAGCAACCATTATGACGGATACAGAGATTGCCGATAAAGTATATATCGAACCGCTATCTTTAGAATTTGTTTCACGTATTTTACGTAAGGAACGTCCAGATGCTATTTTACCAACATTAGGTGGTCAAACGGGCTTGAATATGGCAATTGAATTAGATAACTCAGGCATTTTAGAAGAGTTACATATCGAAATTCTAGGTACAAAACTAGATGCAATCAATCAAGCAGAAGATCGTGATTTATTCCGTAGCTTAATGTACGAACTAGACGTTCCAACGCCGGAATCAGATATTATTCATAATATCGAAGAAGCACATAACTTTGTGAACCGTATTGGCTATCCAGTAATCGTTCGTCCTGCATTCACTTTAGGTGGTACAGGCGGTGGTATTTGCAATAATGTACAAGAATTAGAGGAAATTGTAGCATCAGGTTTAAAATACAGTCCAGTAACACAATGTTTACTTGAAAAATCAATCGCTGGTTTCAAGGAAATTGAGTATGAAGTGATGCGTGATTCAAATGACAACGCTATCGTCGTATGTAACATGGAAAATGTTGACCCTGTCGGTATTCATACAGGTGACTCGATTGTAGTAGCGCCTTCTCAAACATTATCAGACCGCGAATATCATATGTTACGTAATGTATCATTAAAAATTATTCGTGCACTAGGTATTGAAGGTGGTTGTAATGTGCAACTTGCATTAGATCCATATAGCTTTAACTATTATATTATTGAAGTAAATCCACGTGTATCACGTTCATCAGCTCTAGCATCAAAAGCAACAGGTTACCCAATCGCTAAGCTTGCTGCTAAAATTGCCATAGGACTTAATCTAGATGAAATGATGAACCCAGTAACAGGTAAAACCTATGCTTGCTTTGAACCAGCATTGGATTATGTAGTTGCTAAAATTCCACGCTGGCCTTTCGATAAATTCGAAAACGCCAAACGTAATCTTGGTACGCAAATGAAAGCCACAGGTGAAGTAATGGCTATGGGGCGTAATTTTGAAGAAGCGATTTTAAAAGCGGTGCGTTCTTTAGAAACAGGTCATCAACATATAGAAATGAAATACCCTGAAACATTGACAGATGAATGGATTGAAAAACGGATCCGTAAAGCGGGTGATGAACGTCTATTCTTCTTAGGTGAAGCATTGCGCAGAGGCGTGACAATTGAACAAATTCATGAATGGTCAGCTATTGACTTATTCTTCTTAAATAAATTTAAAAACATCGTAGACTATGAAGCGGTATTACAAGCAAAACCATATGACGAAGAAGTAACGCGTCATGCCAAACGTATTGGATTTGCTGATGCAACAATCGCCAAACTTTGGAATACGACGGATATGGATGTATATGACTTCCGTAAAAAAGCAGGAATCATCCCCGTGTATAAAATGGTTGATACATGTGCGGCGGAATTCGAATCAGAAACACCTTATTTTTATGGTACGTATGAAGAAGAAAATGAATCAATTCGCTCGGAACGTGAATCAGTAATTGTTCTTGGTTCAGGTCCAATTCGTATCGGACAAGGTGTCGAATTTGACTATGCAACAGTCCACTCGGTATGGGCAATTCAAGAAGCAGGTTATGAAGCGATCATCATCAACTCCAATCCGGAAACAGTATCAACTGATTTCTCCATCTCAGATAAATTATACTTCGAACCACTAACAATCGAAGATGTTATGCATATTATCGACTTGGAACAACCGATGGGCGTTGTCGTTCAATTTGGCGGGCAAACAGCAATTAATCTTGCAGATAAACTAGAAGCGCGTGGCGTGAAAATTCTTGGAACATCATTGGATGCCATTGATCGTGCCGAGTCACGTGATCGTTTTGAAGAAGCATTACATGTCATCGGCATTCCTCAACCATTAGGTAAAACAGCGATAAACACGAAGGATGCAGTAGCAATTGCAGAGAAAATTGGTTATCCGGTACTAGTTAGACCTTCGTATGTACTTGGTGGACGCGCGATGGAAATTGTTTATGCAACAGAAGAATTAGAATATTATATGGAAAATGCAGTAGAAGCATCTCCAGAACATCCGGTCTTAGTCGATCGTTACTTAACGGGTGTAGAAATTGAAGTAGACGCAATTTGTGACGGCACAAATGTCTGTATCCCAGGTATTATGGAACATATCGAACGCGCAGGTGTCCACTCTGGTGACTCCATCGCTGTTTATCCGCCACAAAATCTGTCACAAAAACATATCGATACATTAGTTGATTACACGACTCGCTTAGCAATTGGACTAGAAATTAAAGGTCTAATGAATATTCAATATGTTATTTCAGAAGATGAAGTGTATGTAATCGAAGTGAATCCACGTGCTTCTCGTACAGTACCATTTTTAAGTAAAATCACGAATATTCCAATGGCGAATGTAGCGACAAAAGCAATTTTAGGTCAATCTATTATTGCCCAAGGCTTCCCGACAGGGTTAGCGCCAATTAAACAAGGTGTCTTTGTAAAAGTACCAGTATTCAGCTTCGCAAAACTGCGTCGTGTTGATACCACATTAGGACCTGAGATGAAATCAACAGGCGAAGTTATGGGGAAAGATAGCACGTTAGAAAAAGCATTGTACAAAGGTTTTGTAGCAGCTGGCATGAAAATTGAAGATCATGGTTCAGTATTGATGACGGTATCTGATAAAGATAAGGAAGAAGCAATCGCCTTAGCACGTCGATTCACAAATATTGGCTACAGTATTCTAGCGACACCAGGTACAGCTAAATCACTTGCGGCTGTTGGTATTCAAGCACAAATTGTCGGTAAAATTGGCGAGAGTAGCCCAACATTACTTGATGTTATTCAAAATGGTAATGCTCAACTGGTCATTAATACAATTACTAAAGGTAAACAACCAGCGCGTGATGGCTTCAGAATTCGTCGTGAATCAGTGGAAAATGGTGTCGCTTGTTTAACATCTTTAGACACGGCAGAAGCGATTTTACGTGTCATTGAATCAATGACATTTACAGCAGAGGAAATGCCAAAAGCGGAGGTGCACTAAATGATCCAACAAGAACAAATGAAAGTCGTTCATCATAAGCAAATTGCAGATGATATTTTCGAACTAACACTTATTGGCCAACTGTCATTGGCGATGAAACAACCAGGGCAATTTGTCCATATTCGTGTGGCAGATGCATATGAGCCCTCATTAAGAAGACCAATCAGTATTGCAGAAATTGATCATGATGCTATGCAATTCAAAATGATTTATCGCGCAGGCGGACTTGGCACGAATTTATTGTCAAAGAAAAAAGTTGGCGACGAAGTAGATGTTCTTGGTCCTTTAGGCAACGGTTTTCCGGTTGAAGAAGCATTACCGGGAAGTACCGCCTTATTAGTAGGTGGTGGTATTGGTGTGCCACCTCTTTATGAGTTAGCTAAAAGATTGAACGAGCGTGGAGTGAAGACGATCCATGTACTTGGTTTTCAATCACAAGCAAATGTTTTTTACGAGGATAAATTTAAAGCGTTAGGTGAGACATTCATCGTTACCGCGGACGGCACATATGGCTATAAAGGCTTTGTGACAGATGTTATTAGTGAAGTGGAGCCTGTATTTGATATTTTTTATAGCTGTGGACCGATGCCAATGCTAGGTGCACTAGAAAAAGCAATTCCAGATAAAAAAGGATTTCTATCATTTGAAGAACGTATGGGCTGTGGTATCGGAGCGTGCTATGCATGTGTGTGCGATACTACAGACGGCGATTATAAAAAAGTATGTGCAGATGGACCCGTGTTTCCGAGAGGAGTTGTCGTATTGTGAGTAATCGATTACAGGTTGAACTACCAGGGCTATCATTAAAAAATCCAATTATGCCCGCATCAGGTTGTTTTGGCTTCGGTCAAGATTACGCAAAGTTATATGATTTATCTGTCCTTGGCTCGATTATGATTAAAGCAACAACATTAGAAAAACGTCGCGGTAATCCGACGCCAAGAGTTGCAGAAACATCTGCTGGTATGTTGAATGCTATCGGACTTCAAAATCCAGGACTAGAGCATGTTCTAAGTCATGAGTTACCCTGGTTAGCACAATACGATATCCCAATTATCGCAAATGTGGCAGGTACTGAAACGGAAGATTATGTAGAGGTTGCACGCCAAATTTCACAGGCACCGAATGTTCATGCTTTAGAGCTCAATATATCTTGTCCTAATGTGAAATGTGGCGGTATCCAATTTGGTACAGATCCACAAACAGCAAAAGAGTTAACCGCGGCTGTCAAAGCAGTTTCAAGCGTTCCTGTCTACGTGAAATTATCTCCGAATGTGACGAGCATCGTTGATATTGCTAAAGCAGTTGAAGAAGGTGGAGCGGATGGGATTACGATGATCAACACATTAGTTGGCATGCGTTTACATCAAAAGACAGGGAAACCAGTTATCGCTAATGGTACCGGCGGCTTGTCAGGTCCAGCTGTAAAACCAGTGGCATTGCGTATGGTTTATGAAGTGAGTCAAGCGGTTAAGATTCCGATTATTGGCATGGGTGGTATCGCGAATGTAGATGACGTCGTTGATTTCCTATCAGCTGGTGCTAGTGCAGTTGCAATCGGTACTGCTAACTTCGTCGACCACTTTGTATGCCCTACTATTATTGAACAATTACCAGCAAAATTAGATGAATTAGGTTATGACAATATTACAGATCTAATCGGAAGGAGCCATCGTTAAATGAATACACAGCCAATTATTGCACTCGATTTTTCTAGTAAAAAGGAAGTGTTCGCATTTTTAACCCAATTTAATGAGCCTCTTTTCGTAAAGGTAGGAATGGAGCTTTATTTGCAAGAAGGTCCTTCAATTATTAAAGAAATCAAAGCAATGGGTCATGCAATTTTCTTGGATTTAAAACTACATGATATACCAAACACTGTGAAATCAGCTATGCGTGGCTTAGCAAAACTTGGTGTCGATTTAATTAATGTGCATGCAGCAGGTGGTTCTCGTATGATGACCGCTGCTTTAGAAGGGTTAGAAGAAGGTACGGTAGCAGGTCAAAGGCGCCCTGCATTAATTGCTGTGACGCAACTTACTTCAACTACGGAAGAGCAAATGCAGCAGGAGCAAAATATTATGACGAGCCTGGATGCATCTGTTATTAACTATGCCATACTTGCAAAAAATGCTGGCTTAGATGGAGTAGTGTGCTCCGTATTAGAAGCACATGATATTGAAAAAGCTTGTGGCAAAGCTTTTTTGAAAGTAACGCCAGGTATTCGCTTAGTAGGTGGAGAAGCACATGATCAAAAGCGTGTAGCAACACCAAACTTTGCGAAGGAACAAGGAGCTACTCAAATTGTTGTCGGACGCGCAATTGTCCAAGCAGAAAATCCAGTAGTGGCATATCACACAGTAGAGCAACTTTGGGGAGGAAATCAATAATGGCCATTTCACACGATGTAGCAAAAGGAATGTTAGAAGCAGGAGCAGTAGAGTTACGTCCCAATGATTTATTTACTTGGGCGTCGGGGATTAAGTCACCAATCTATTGTGATACGCGTTTGACAATTTCATATCCAATCGTTCGTAAAACAATCGCTAAAGGCTTAGCGCTATTAATCCAAGAGAAATTTCCAACATGTGAAGTAGTAGCAGGTACAGCAACAGCAGGTATCCCACATGCAGCTTGGGTTGCAGACCTCTTAGAACAGCCAATGGTCTATGTGCGCTCTGCACCAAAAGGTCATGGACGTGGCAAGCAAACGGAAGGTAAACTTACAGCTGGAGCTAAAGTAGTCGTAATTGAGGACATCGTATCGACAGGTGGATCTTCCATCAATGCAGTAGAAGCATTGACACGCGAAGGTGCTGAGGTATTAGGTGTAGTATCAGTTTACTCATATTTATT
The DNA here is from genome assembly GCF_003143975.1 of Kurthia sibirica. Taxonomy (GTDB): domain Bacteria; phylum Bacillota; class Bacilli; order Bacillales_A; family Planococcaceae; genus Kurthia; species Kurthia sibirica. Next base: position 132,949 of record NZ_QFVR01000001.1, read on the forward strand.
GCCAGCTGCGATTGAAAACTTTAAAAAATCAGGTGTTCCCTATTATAGCCTCTCAGATTTTGAAGCATTAGTAGAAGCTGCTGAAGAGACAGGTACGATTAGTGAAAAAGACATTCCAGGGTTATTATCTTGGTATGATGCATTAAAGGCAGGAACATTAAAATAATGACAAATAACTCGACATCCATTGCGGATGCCGAGTTATTTTTTGATCATAATTCCCTAATTTTTACACAACAGTGACAACTTTCGCAACACGTTTGTATAAAGTATCTTTTTGTGGAAAAAAAGATTAAGATGAAGTTAGTATTTATTGAATCGTAAGGAGTGTTTAATCAATGTCATCAACATCTCAAGAAGTAAAATTGAAAAATCTACGTACAGCTAGAATATTATGGTTGTTTTTAGGGTTTTTTGGCGGTCATAAAATCTATTTAAATCGTATTAGTAGTGCACTTGTGTACATGATCTTAACGAGTTGGACATTAATTTATTTAGCGGTTTACCTTGGTCTACCAACCCTAATAATTGTCTTAACGATGTGGATTATAGATGGTGTGAAATTGAAAAAAATGGTCGAAGTTGAAAATGAATTAATCATAAACTACGAAGAGTAATAAAAAACGATACACTCCACTTGTTGGAGGTATCGTTTTTTTCTCTTTGTTAACGAAATTTTTCATTTAAAGAAATATATTTGCACAATAACAGTAAATTGTATATACTCAATACCAAGCTTTAGGCTAGGAATTTAATTATAGTGAAAATGAGGTTTTACATCATGTCGAATTTTACCATAGATGCTCAAACAACGATTCATCAAGTCGTATTAAAAGTATTAGATTTACAAAGTCAAATTGACTTTTATGAACAAGTAGTAGGGCTTACGCTAGCTAGTAAAACAGAGAATAGTGCTCTATTAGCCACTGCACAAGATGGAGAAATTATTATAGAACTACATAGCACAGCAGAGAAAAACCAACCAGCAAAAGGAACAGGTTTATTTCATTTAGCGTTGTTATTACCATCAAGAAAGGCATTTGCAACAAAATTTTTTGATATTATACGTAGTAAAAAAGTTATTAATAGTCCAGAGGAACAGGCTGTTCATTTTCCTCATACTGAAAAAATTTTACCAATTGCTCGTTTAGATAGAGCGAGCGATCATGGATATAGTGAAGCATTCTACATATTTGATATTGAAGGGAATGGCATTGAGTTTTATGCGGATCGACCGCAACAAGAATGGTCATCATATCCAAGTGGAAGTGAGCCACTAAATATAGCAGAATTAGCAGCAATAGCTGATTATACTAGTGATGGAAAACTGCCTTCTACAACAACAATTGGACATATTCATCTACGCGTTGATAAAATAGAGGAAACGGTTTATTTCTATCATGAAGTTCTTGGTTTCGAAAAGAAACAGGTTTTGGAAGATGTGTTTTTTGTCTCAGCAGGTGACTATCATCATCATATTGCAGGCAATACTTGGTCAGGAGAAAATATCGCCTATCCACTAGGTATCCACACAGGTTTGAAAAATATTAAGATTAAATTGCCAACGGAAGAGGCCTATGAACAATTGAAAAATCATGTAAAACAATTTATACCAATGCAAGATATTGGTGACTGTTTTATCGTTGAAGATCCTAGTAAAAATCAAATTATGTTCATAAAAGACTAAAAAGAGTTGCTAGGTGCCGCACCCCAAAAGTTAGAGGAAAAACTAACTTTTGAGGTGCTTTTTTATCATCAACTATAGGTTCTGTTGCAAAGTTTTATTTATATAATGAAATATTAACTAGTGGTTATAGGGGATGTAGGATGACTCATTATAAAGGGAAATAGTTTAAGCAAGAGATACTCCTAGTACCGTAGGTTATTGCCTTAGGTAACGGAATGTTTCAGGAATTCTAAAAGAACATAAAATAGATGTCTAACATACAGCTGTCTACTGTTGATTCCAAGAATAGAGCCAGCTGATTGATTGCTTGTGGAAAAAGCCTAATCGCATGTGGAGAGGTTCCTGGCGCTATCAACATAATACATGGGTAAAAAGAGTAAATTAGAACAAGATTTTTTAAAGAATATTCCGTAAAGCAATAGGTGCAGACAATGTGGCGATGGAGAATTTCTTTGGCTTATTAAAATAGGAAATGTATTACGGAGAAAAATTAGTCTCATATGATATATTAAAAGAAAAAATTACAAAGTATAGCCACTCGTATAATAACGCATGTATTGAACACAAATTAGCTGCATAAATAAAACGCTAACTTTAAAAAAATCATTCTTTTTTATTATAAATTTATGTAGTGGATTTCAGTGATATCAAGTGTTTTACGACCTATATTCGAATTATATGACATAAGTTTTAAGAAAAATAATTAAATATAAGTATTAAAAGTTATATATTTGTAAATAAGGGGTATTATATTTAAGAAGTTGGAAAAGAGAGGTGGGAAAACCACTGAATACTCGAAAGAAATTCCCTCATTTGAGTCGCTTTCTCTCGGAAGAACAACTATTGTTCTATAATCGAAGAAGAAAACGCCCTTTGAGAGCCTATTTTTCGTGGTTAATCCTTGGCTTTTTGGGACTTCATCGGTTTTACGTAGATTGGTCATGGAGTGGCTTGATGATGCTACTGTTTTGTATGACCGGTATACTATTCATTTTTACACCAGTAGGGAAAATAATTTTATTCATTTTGTTAATATGGTGGATAATCGACGCAATAAGACTCCCAAAAATGATTAAAATGGAAAATGAACAATTAGAGAAAAAGCTGTAAAGCAAATTTCGACTCGTATTCAACGTCTATTGAACTCATCCATGGGCGAACATGGATGAGTATTTTTTTATACATTACAAAGGGGTGATTCCAATGATTTATGAACAATTAATTACTGTTTTTTTAGGCATACATAAAGATATACTTGTGGCTGGAGTGGAAGGTTCTGGAGCAGTTTCAAAACAAGACGCATATTCAGATTTAGATATTACTTTTTTAACGACAGATTGTGAAAAATACTTGCGAGATGACAAGTGGCTCGATTATTTTGGTGTGCGTATGATCATGCAAAAACCGGGACCGATTGATTTGATAAATGGCCATCAAATTCATCCGTTTTTAATGGTATTTAAAGATGGAGGACGAATCGACTTAAAGGTGGGAAGTGTGGATGCATTAGACGCTTATTTACAATGGGAGTCGTCCATTCAAATTATTCATGATGTGCATCAGTTAGTTTTAGATGCACCGACACCTACCGAAGAAAGCTTTTATATTCAACAACCTAGCGAACAACAGTTTACTGCATGTGTCAATGAATTTTTCTGGCTCGCTCCCTATGTATTGAAAGGTATTGTGAGAAAGCAATTCATGTATGTGGCAAAGCACTTACAATGGATGCGTGAGGAACTGATTCAAATCATTAGTTGGTCCATCGGAGAAGCAAATCACTACGCGGTGAATTTAGGCAATGCAGAAAAGTATTTGGAAGACTATATGAACAGTCGTGATTGGAATATGTTGACAATGACGTATCGTATGAGCAATTATGATGAACAACAAGAAAGTTTGTTATTGCTGCTTGAGTTATTCGATCGTTATGCACCCAAATTAGCGGTGCGACTAGATTATCGATATGCTCATGAAGATGGTGTGCAAGTTATCAATTATATTTCTACAAAAATTGAAGCAATTTAACGATAAAATCATATAAACCTTGGTCAAAATTAACAGGAATACCGCGTTTATATATGCGATAAGAGGCTAGAAACCGATCATCTAATCTATACAAATGCAAAACAAAAAGGAAATTACCTTAGGTAATTTCCTTTTTGTTTTGCATCGGCTACCTATGTGGTAAAGCCTCTTTGTTAAGAGTGGACTTATGTTTTTTGCAGTTTCATCACAAGATCCTCATCTGGTGTCACAAAGACTGTTTTCTGTTCAAAATAGATGACGAAACCAGGTTTTGCTCCACTCGGTTTCTTGACATGTTTTGCGAGTGTGTAGTCGACGGGAACAGAGGATGAATCACGTGCCTTACTATAGTATGCCGATAATGTTGCTGCTTCTAAAATGGTTTGTTCATCCGGATCATCTGAATGAATGACGACATGTGAACCTGGAATATCCTTTGTATGCAACCAGGTTTCCCATTTACGAGCGATTTTAAAAGTAAGGAAATCATTTTGTTTATTATTTTTACCGACAGATATAGCAATCCCAGTTGAAGAAACGTAATGCTCTGGGGTTGGTTTAGTTGGTTTTTTACGACGTTTTGATTTTTTTAAACGCATATAACCTTGCTCAGCTAACTCTTCACGGATTTCTTCAATATCTGCAGGTGATGCCTGTTCAACCTGTTGATGTAACATATCAAAGTATTGTAAATCATCTTCAGTTATTTGAATTTGTTCCTCCACTTTAATAAGTGCATTTTTAAACTTATTGTATTTTGAATAATAGCTTTGCGCATTTTCGATAGGTGTTTTACGTTCGCTCAAAGGGATTGTTATTTTTTCACCTGTTTCACTGTAATAGTTATCCACAGTAACAGAAGATGCCCCTTTTTCAAAATTATATAGATTAGCCATTAATAACTCACCTTTTAGTTGATATTCTTCAAGGTTTTGAGCGCGTTTTAAATCTTGGCCGAGTTTTTTTAGTTTTAACTTTAATTTGTTGGTCTCACCTTGTAGCCAACTTTCTAAGTCGCCGGCTTGTTGTTTGACACGGTCACGTTCTGCACGTGCAAAAAATACGCGATCAAGCAATAAACTTAAATTATCATAAATCGTTTTCTTCTCATCATAGCTATGCAAATCAATTGGAGAGAAAATAATTTTCCGCCCTTTTTCTATATAGGTTGGCTGTGTTCCACCTGTCAAGAATTCAGCGATAAATTGTTTGAAAATATGTGCAGCATTGACTTTTTGCTCTGTTGCTCTGGTAAGTAGTTCTGTCGCATGTAATGGTGAAAAGCCGATGAAATGATTCATAATATCTTGTGAATCACGCATGTCATTAAAAAACAATTGAAGTTCTTCATCGCTTACGGTAATAGGATTTAGTTTATCCTGTTTAGGTGGAGATACATAAAGTGAACCAGGTAGAACGGTTCTATAACTATTTACGGCGGGGGACAAATGTTTAAGACTGTCGACAATTTTTTTTGTCGCATCATCAACCATGATTAAATTACTATGTCTTCCCATTATTTCGGCATATAAAATACGGCGAATTGGATCTCCAATTTCATCTTTACTAGCGATGGCTATTTTAATGATTCGATCGGCATCTAATTGCTCGATTGATTCGATAAAACCACCGTCAATATGTTTACGTAACAAAGAGCAAAACATGGGTGGCTCTTGTGGGTTGTCGATTGTTTGCTCTGTTAAGTGAACGCGTGCATAGTTAGGATTAATGGAGAATAGGAGGCGGTGATTAGCACCGTTAGCACGGATTGTCATAATAATCTCCTGAGCATTGGGTTGATGAATCTTACCAATTCTACCTGAAACGAGCTGTTGAAGCTCCTTTGTCATTGCAATTGTAAATAAACCATCATAAGCCATAATTAATTCCTCTTTCAAAAACGTTTTTGTTCTTTCTATTTTAACATTGATTGTGTAATAAAAGCTTTTGAAACAATTAGAAATAATCTTGCTATAACTTTTTTATGCTTCATAAACGAGATATTCAATAGACGCAATTAAAGAAACATTAGCGATCTATTCTTGCTTTACAGCACATTATAATCGTAAGAAATAGGTTATTTATTTTTTGCTAGCAGATTAATGCACCAAACTAAAGATGTAAAAGTATGGCCTACAAAAAAATAGAATTAGAAAATCGCTAGGTAAAATGAAATAATTTTTTGTGAGGGGGTAAATGATAAAAGAAATAGCCTTCGAGAAGTAAAAAAATTCGCGTAGTAAAAGTAAGAGAGAGGTCGCTACTAGCATGTATTTTCGTATATATTAGCTGAAGAAAAGTATGAAAAAAACAATTCATCGATAAATGAACGAGCCAAAGGAAATCTTCATATGGTATAATTAATCTATTATGCAAAGAAGGATGTGACTGACCTTGGTGCGTAGTATGACTGGTTTTGGTAGGGGTGTCACAACGACTGAAAATTTCCAGCTAACGATTGAGATTCGAGCGGTGAATCACCGTTTTTTAGAGGTCTCTTCAAAATTCCCGAAAGAATGGATGGAGGCAGAAGTTTTAACAAAAAAACTTTTGGCAAAATTATTTTCTCGTGGCAAGTTAGATGTTTCGGTTCATGTGAAGAAAAATGAGCAGTTAGCACAGACGGTTAAAGTGAATTGGCCATTAGTGGAGGCGTATAAAGAAGCGAGAACGAAGCTTAGCAGCCGCGTTCCAGTAACGCCAGAGTGGTCGATGCAAGAGCTAATTTCACTTGACGATGCGTTAATCGTTGAAGTAGTAGAAATTCCAAGAGAAGAAATATTACGTGCAGTTGAAGAAGCAGTTACACAAGCAGCAGTCAATTTGATTGATATGAGAGTACGTGAAGGTCAGGAATTGTATGAAGTAGTGATAGGTTTTAAAATGGAGTTAGAGCAGCAAATAGCAATAATTCACAGCGTTTCACAACAGGCAGTTGAAAAGTATCGTGACAAGCTCCTGCAAAGAATGCAGGATATTTCTTCTATTGAAGAATTGGAAGGCCGTGTTATTACGGAAGTTGCATTGTTTGCGGAAAGAGCGGATATTGCAGAGGAGCTAGATCGTCTAGCGAGTCACTTTAGTCAGCTAGATGAAACGATGGGTGATGAGCAGTCCATTGGTAGAAAATTAGATTTTTTATTGCAGGAAATTCATCGCGAAATAAATACAATTGGTTCGAAAAATCAATCGTCAGTTGCATCGATAGCTGTTATTCATGCAAAATCAGTGCTTGAAAAAATGCGAGAACAGATTCAAAATATTGAATAATTGTTCTAAAAGAAGTATAATTAATTATTTGTAACGATGAGGGAGACAAAATGAGAAAAGAACGTGGATTACTGATTGTTTTATCAGGACCTTCAGGTGTCGGTAAAGGCACTGTAAGGAAGGAACTATTTTCACAACCAGATACGAATTATGAATATTCCATCTCCATGACGACGCGTAAAGCACGCGAAGGTGAAGTGGATGGAGTCGACTATTTCTTTAAAGAAAAAGAAGCATTTGAACAATTGATTGAGCAAGAAAAGTTACTAGAATATGCTCAATATGTTGGGAATTATTATGGTACACCAATCGATTACGTCAATGAAACACTTGATGCTGGTCGTGACGTTTTCTTGGAAATTGAAGTGCAGGGTGCTTCACAAATTCGTGAAAAAGCTCCAGACGGTCTTTTCATATTCCTTGCACCACCAAGTCTTTCGGAGCTACAAAGTCGTTTAGTCGGCCGCGGCACAGAGACAGAGGATGTAATTGCCACTCGTATCGAAGCTGCTAACAAGGAACTTGAGATGATGAATTTATATGATTATGTCGTTGAAAATGATGAAGTGCAGCTTGCCTGTGATCGTATAAATTCAATCGTTGTAGCGGAGCATTGTCGCCGCGAAAGAGTTGAAAAACAATATCTAGCTATGTTGAAGGGAGAATAATCTAACTATGTTATATCCATCAGTTGATGCATTAAAAGTGAAAATCGATTCAAAATATTCTTTAGTGAGCCTTGCATCTAAACGTGCACGTGCTATGCAAGAAGGTAGCTCAGAGCGCCTTTCTTCTTACGTTTCTCATAAAAACGTTGGGAAAGCTCTTGAAGAAGTAGCTGCAGGCGTTTTAATTCAAGAAAAACAAGACGAATCAGCTATTTACGAAGACGAAGTTTAATTTTCGGAATCGACGGAGCTCCCAAAGAATTTTTTCTTTGGGAGCTTATTGTATATATAAATGACTAAGTCATACGAAACAAGCTGCTTTTATTGAGGAGGAAGAGGAAGTATGTTAGCAAATAAAAATATTTTACTTTGTGTTACTGGTGGGATTGCTGTTTATAAGGCGGTTGCTCTTGTGAGTAAGCTGTCCCAAGCAGGTGCCCATGTAAAGGTAATGATGACGGATTCTGCTATGGAGTTTGTCCAGCCATTAAGCTTTCAAGTAATGAGTAAAAATGATGTATTTTATAATACTTTTGATGAGAAAAAATCACAAGTAATTGCGCATATCGACTTAGCTGATTGGGCAGATCTTGTGATCGTTGCACCAGCTACAGCGAATGTTATTGGTAAATTGGCAAATGGCATTGCAGATAATATGATTACGACAACATTATTAGCGACGACGGCACCTGTATGGATTGCGCCGGCAATGAATGTGCATATGTACGATCATCCGGCAGTCATGCGCAACATTGCACAGCTCGCTGTAGATGGTTATCAGTTTATTGAACCATCAGAGGGATTTTTGGCATGTGGTTATGTCGGCAAGGGGCGACTAGAAGAACCGGAAAAAATTACTGCATTAGCATCTGCTTTTTTTGAACCACAAACGCTACCATTAAAAGGGAAAAAAGTACTTGTATCTGCTGGTCCTACGCGTGAAAGAATTGATCCAGTACGTTATTTGACGAATTTTTCTTCCGGAAAAATGGGCTATGCGATGGCGATTGCAGCAAGAGATTTAGGGGCAACGGTGACGCTTGTATCGGGGCCAGTAGATTTACCAAAACCTACTGGTATGACGGTCATAGACGTAGAAAGTGCACAAGAAATGTATGAAGTAATCATGGATAAATATGATGATCTCGATATAGCTATTAAAACGGCTGCGGTGGCAGATTATCGTCCTAAAAATTTACAACAACAAAAAATGAAAAAACAACAAGGCGATTCTACGATGGAACTGGAACGTACGACAGATATTTTAAAAGCCTTAGGCGACAAGAAAACGCATCAATTACTAATCGGCTTTGCTGCAGAAACCAATGATGTAATTCATTATGCACAAGGTAAGTTACAGAAGAAAAATGCAGATTATATCGTGGCAAATGATGTGTCAAAAACAGATCGTGGCTTTGGGGCGGATATCAATACGGTTGTGTTAGTTGGTAAGGACAATTTCCAACAGAGTTTCCCATCTATGGCAAAGGAAAAATTAGCGAAAAACCTGCTTGAAGTTATTTTGAAAAAAGAAGGACAATGGCAATGATTGCACAAGTCATCGTAGATGTATCAGCATACCCTGTTGATCGTCCGTTTGACTACAGAGTGCCACATCAAATGCATGACTTAATCGAAGCAGGTAGTCGTGTAAAAGTGCCATTCGGTCATCGTGATGTCCTTGGTTTCATTGTTGGGTTAAGCGATGAGACGGATGTACCGGTGAATAAAATCAAAGAAGTATCAAAATTAGTAGATATAGAACCAGTACTCACGACAGAAATGCTCGAAATGGCAAAATGGATGACGCATAAAACACTCTGTTATGAAATCGATGCATTACAAGTAATGCTACCAGCAGCATTACGTGCAAAATATGAAAAAACGGTTCATATTTTAGTTAGTAGTGCAGACTTGGAACCACAACTTGCCACTATTTTTGGTGATAAGAAAGCCATACCTTATCGTAAGTTTGAGCAAGCGGACGTTCTACTTGATTTAAAACGTGCAGTTAAAGCGCAACAGCTACAAATTATTACGGTAGTGAAACAACAAGGTGCGATTAAATCTATAAGAAAATTTGTGGTGTCTAGTGACGAGCAATTTCTCAATCAGCAACTCGATGCCTTATCAAATAGAGCGCGTAAACAAAAACAAGCGATTGAATGGATGAAGCAACATATCGGTGAACGCTTTTTACCACAAGAATTAATAGATGATCATGGTATTTCAGCATCTGTACAAAAAGCAATCGTTGATTTAGGTGTCGCAACTTTTGTTGAAGAGGAGCTTTATCGTGATCCATTTTCACATGATGTTCAAAAATCATTGCCATTAGCATTAACAGATGAACAACAAGAGGCATTGCAAGCGATTGAAAATTCGATGAATCATGACGTCGCAACAACATTTTTACTGCATGGAATCACTGGTAGTGGCAAAACAGAAGTCTATTTACAAGCGATTAGCAATGCACTTGCAAAAGGAAAGGAATCGATTGTACTTGTTCCTGAAATTGCTTTAACACCTCAGATGACTGAACGTTTTAGGGCACGTTTTGGCGAATTGGTGGCTGTTATGCATAGCGGTCTATCACAGGGGGAAAAATACGATGAATGGCGTAAAATCCAACGTGGGGAAGTAAAAGTAGTCGTCGGAGCGCGTTCTGCTATTTTTGCACCATTTACGAATGTTGGATTGCTCATATTAGACGAGGAGCATGAATCGACGTATAAGCAGGAAGATACGCCACGTTATCATGCGAGGGATGTTGCTATTTGGCGTGGACGTTATTATAATTGCCCCGTCATATTAGGCAGTGCAACGCCAGCATTAGAATCGTATGCACGTGCTAAAAAGAGAGTATATGAACTGCTCACCTTAAATAATCGTGCAAAAAATCAAGTATTACCGAGCGTTGAAATAGTAGATATGCGTGATGAGCTTCATGAGGGGAATCGTTCGATGTTTTCAAGGTCTTTGGCAGAGGCAATACGTCAAAGATTAAAGCGTAAAGAACAGATGGTATTGTTTTTAAATAGACGAGGGTTTTCGTCCTTTGTCCTCTGTCGAGATTGTGGAACAGTCGTTCAATGTAAAAACTGCGATATTTCATTAACTTATCATCGCAATACAGAAAAACTAAAATGTCATTACTGTGGTTACGAAGAACATGTTCCAGAGCAATGTCCGCAATGTCAAAGTGAACATATACGTTTCTTTGGAACTGGCACACAAAAAATCGAGAGTGAAATTTATAAGGTTTTCCCAGAAGCACGTGTAATTAGAATGGATGTTGATACGACAAGGCAAAAGGGAGCCCATGAAAGATTACTCACCGATTTTGGCGAAGGAAAAGCAGATATATTACTTGGTACACAAATGATTGCTAAAGGTTTAGATTTTCCTAATATTACTTTAGTTGGTGTCATGAGTGCAGATACGTCGTTGAATCTACCTGATTTTAGGGCGGCAGAACGAACATATCAGCTGCTGACACAAGTTAGTGGGCGTGCAGGGCGTCATGATTTACCTGGTGAGGTCGTTATTCAAACCTATACACCTGAACATTATGCGATTGAGATGGCAAAGGATCAAATTTTTGAGCCGTTTTTTGAACGAGAAATGACAATGCGTCGTCGTTCCTCCTATCCACCCTACTATTTTGTTGTTGTCATTCAAGTAACCCACGAAGATGTTATGAAATGTGCGGAGTATGCTACGATGGCTAGTGACTTTGTCCGAATGAATTTATCGCAACAAGTGCAGATTATTGGACCAACTGCGTCATCAATTAGTCGCATCCAAAATAGATATCGCTATCAATGTTTGATAAAATATAAAAGAGAACCTCAATTAAATGATGTTTTGAAACAATTAATCAAACTTTACAGAACAGACTGGATTAAAAAAGGCGTGTTAATGACCGTTGATTTGGATCCATCGACCATTTAATTGCATAGAAAAGAGGATATAATGACAGTTTTAAAAATCGTAAAAAATCCAGCAACCGTATTAACTACGAGTGCAGCTGAAGTGAAGAATTTCGACGAAAAATTAGCAACACTATTAGATGATATGTATGAAACGATGACGGCTTCTGATGGCGTGGGTATCGCTGCGCCACAAGTAAATGAAAGTATCCGTGCAGCGGTTGTTGAAATTGGTGAAGAGCGTGAAATATTAGAAATTATTAATCCAACAATTATCGAATATTCCGTCGACACAACAAGTGATATTGAAGGCTGCCTGAGCTTTCCAGATTTATTTGGAGAAGTCGAACGTTCGAATGGAGTGCGCGTAGAAGCACAGGATCGTGATGGTAATTTATTTGAAATTGAAGCATATGATTATGATGCGCGCGTTTTACAGCATGAAATCGACCATTTAAATGGCGTATTATTTGATTCTAAAATGAGTCGTATTGTATCGGCAGAAGAAATTGCTGAAATGTATGCAGAGGAGGAAGAACAATAATATGACATCTATCGTATTTATGGGAACACCTGCTTTTTCCGTGCCTATTTTACACATGTTACATGAAGAAGGGTATGATATTAAAGCCGTCGTAACACAGCCGGATCGTCCAGTCGGTCGTAAACGAGTATTAACACCACCACCAGTTAAAGCTGCGGCACTTGAATTAGGATTACCGGTCATTCAACCTGAAAAATTACGTGGTTCACAGGAACTACAAGAAATTATTGCATTGCAGGCAGATATTTTAATTACAGCAGCCTTCGGTCAAATATTACCAAAAGAGTTATTGGATGCACCTAGATTGGGTTGTATTAATGTTCATGCGTCTATGCTTCCGAAATATCGAGGTGGCGCACCGATTCACCAAGCATTATTAGATGATGAAGCGGAAACAGGTGTAACAATCATGTATATGGCAGTCAAATTGGATGCTGGTGATATTATTTCACAGCAAGCGATTGCGATAGAAGATCATCACACAACGGGTCAACTCTTTGAAGAACTAAGCATTGTAGGACGAGACTTATTGAAAAAAACATTACCAACAATTATTGATGGGACGAACGACCGTATTGTTCAAGATGAACAACAAGTTACGTTTGCTTCCAATATTTCACGTGATCAAGAACGTATCGATTGGACACAATCTGCACGTACAATCTTCAATCAAGTTCGCGGTTTAAACTCTTGGCCAGTTGCATATACAATATTGCATGATGAAACAGTGAAGATTTGGGATACACGTGTTTCCGATAAGACAAGTGATGCAAAACCAGGCACGGTGATTTTTAAAGATAAAAAATTCTTCACAGTAGCTACTGGCAATAACGAAGCACTTGATATACTTGAATTGCAACCCGCAGGTAAAAAGGCGATGCCAGCAATTAATTACTTAAACGGCGTAGGTTCTAAATTACAGATTGGGGATCAATTTGAATGACGAAAAAAGTAGAAAAAAAATCACAAGGTAAAAAGAAAACACAAGTATGGGATGGCAATGTTCGCGATGCAGCATTATCGATTTTATTGGCGGTCGACAATCAACAGGCATACAGTAACTTACTGCTAAACCAAACAATTGAAAAAAATAAAATTGATGCCAAAGACCGTGGACTGTTGACAGAGCTGACTTATGGTACACTACAATATAAAATGACATTAGATTACTATCTTGAACCGTATGTTCGTGGTAAACTAGATGATTGGGTAAGGTGGTTGTTGAGATTGTCACTTTATCAAATCGCATTTTTAACAAAAATACCGGATCATGCAGCTGTTAATGAGTCAGTTGAAATAGCTAAACATCGTGCAAGACACAAAGGTGTCAGCTCGACCGTGAATGGTATTTTACGCTCGATTTTGCGCGATGGTATTCGCGATACATCAACGATTGCTGATCCTGCTGAAAAGCTAGCAATTGAAACAAGTCACCCGCTTTGGTTAGTACAGCGTTATTTGAATGATTTTGGCTATCAAAAAACACATGATATGCTGTTCGAAAATAATTTACCACCTATTCAAACAGTACGTGTAAATACAGCCAAAGTAACAACAGATGAGGCATTACAAGCACTTTGGGATGAAAATTATTCAGTGCAACGTAGTGAGAATTTACCTGAGTGTCTTCATATTATTGAAGGGCAGGTTGTACGTTCACAAGCATTTAAAGATGGACTTATTACGATTCAAGATGAAAGCTCGATGTTACCTGCCAATGCTTTGGATGTTCAACCAGGTATGAGAGTATTGGATATGTGCGCTGCACCCGGTGGTAAAACGACGCATATCGCTGAAAAAATGAATAATGAAGGTGAGTTAATCGCGACAGATCTTCATAAACATAAAATTAAGCTCATTGAAGAAAATAGTGAACGTCTTGGTCTTTCGATTATTGCTGCAGAAGTATTGGATGGTCGTAAAGCAAACGATCAGTTTGATGCGCAATCATTCGATCGTATTTTAGTCGATGCACCATGTAGTGGTCTGGGTGTTATTCGACGTAAACCGGATATTAAATATACAAAAAAAGAATCTGATTTTGCATCATTGCATACGATTCAATTAGCTTTACTAGATGCCGCACATGATTTATTGAAAATCGGAGGCAAAATGGTTTACAGCACATGTACAATTGATAAAATGGAAAACAGTGATACAGTATCATTATTTTTAGAAAAGCATCCGGATATGGAGTTAGCACCTGCACCACAAGCACCTGAAGCGCTCGTGGCGTTAAGAACGACAGGTACGATGCAAGTATTCCCACAAGATTTTAGTAGCGACGGCTTTTTTGTAGCTGCTTTTGTAAAAAAAGCTCAATAAAATTAAGCGCTGAAAAACGGATTTGGCTGAGCTGAATCGGTTCGTAAGCCACAAATGGTTAGGAGATCCAATCGTGGAAGAAAATTTAAACCCAGTAACTGAAGTAAAACGTGTCAAGAAAGAAAAACCAGTATTACGCGAGTCAATTTATTCATTATTACCAGAGGATTTAGAGCAATGGTTAAAAGATAATGGTGAAAAAGGTTTCCGTGCAAAACAAATTTTTGATTGGTTATATGTGAAACGTGTAACTCAATTTGAAGATATGTCCAACTTATCAAAAGGTCTACGTGATAAATTAGCGGCAGCCTTCGAATTAAGTACTTTATCAACATTGATTAAACAAGAATCAAAAGATGGTACAATCAAATTCCTATTCCAACTGCAAGATGGTTACTCGATTGAAACAGTTTTAATGCGCCATGACTACGGTGCATCTGTTTGTGTAACAACTCAAGTTGGTTGTCGCATCGGCTGTACTTTCTGTGCTTCTACATTAGGTGGATTAAAACGTCATCTATTAGCTGGTGAAATTATCGAGCAAGTAGTAAAAGTACAACAACAATTAGATGAAACAGGAGAACGTGTTGCATCGGTCGTAATTATGGGCATCGGTGAACCATTCGATAACTATGATGCACTCATGAAATTCTTACGTGTTATTAATCATGAAGAATCTTTAAATATTGGTGCGCGTCATATTACCGTATCAACTTCGGGGATTGTACCGAAAATTTATAAATTCGCTGATGAAGGTATGCAAATTAACTTCGCAGTATCTTTACATGCGCCAAACCAAGAGGCACGTCAAAAATTAATGCCGATTGCAAAAGCATATAAATTACCAGATTTAATGGATGCAGTACGTTACTACACTGAAAAATCAGGACGTCGTGTAACATTTGAGTACGGTCTGATGTCAGGTCAAAATGATTCGGTGCAAGTTGCCAATGAATTAGCAGATTTAATCCAAGATATTAAATGTCATGTTAACTTAATTCCTATTAATTATGTACCAGAGCGCGATTATGTACGTACATCACGCAGCAGCATCTTTGCTTTTGAAAAAGCATTGAAAAACCGTAAAATCAATGTAACAATTCGTCGTGAACAAGGTTCCGATATCGCTGCAGCATGTGGGCAACTTCGTGCACAAGAGAGAGAAGAAGAGACTGCACACTAAATTGAGGTGAAGGTTGTGAGATATACCGTAGAGAGTGATATCGGTAAGAAAAGATCGGTCAATGAAGATCGCGCAACTGTAATTTCCCGAAGCAATAATACCGTCCATTTAGCAATCGTTGCTGATGGCATGGGCGGTCATAATGCTGGGGATGTTGCAAGTACATTAGCAGTAGAAGGACTACGATCGCGTTTTATAGCAGCATCGGATAGCGATTTTTTGACGATGAGCGATTGCACAGCTTGGCTACTCGATACAGTCACACAATTAAACAAGCTTATTTATGATTATTCTCTAAAAAATGAAAATTGTCAGGGCATGGGTACGACGCTGATTGCTGCAATAATTGCAGAAAATCAAGCGTCTATTTGCCATGTTGGCGATAGTCGAGCTTATATTGTCGACGAGCAGGGAATCCAATTGATTACAAGAGACCATTCGTATGTCAATATTCTAGTTGATAGCGGCGAAATAAGTGAGGATGAGGCAAAAATACATCCGAAGAAAAATTATATTATTAAATCACTTGGTACGGAAGCGACAATTGAACCTGATTTTTATCAAATACAAATCGAAGAGGCGTCCTATTTTTTAATCTGTTCTGATGGCTTAAGTAATAAAGTGGATCAGCAACAAATACATATGATCGTTACCTCTTTGCAATCTATTGAAGAAAAGGGACAGGCACTTGTGCAATTAGCCAATGAAAATGGCGGCGAAGATAATATTACCGTCATTATTGCACAGCCTCTTAAAGATGGAGGTGACGAAATTGCTTAAAGGTAAGAGAATAAGCGGCAGATACAAGGTGTTGGAAGTGATCGGTGGGGGCGGCATGTCCAATGTGTACTTAGCACATGATATGATTTTGAACCGCGACGTGGCTGTAAAAGTATTGCATTATAGTTTTAATGATGAGGAAGAGGCGAAGCGTCGCTTTCAACGAGAAGCACTGTCAGCGACGAGCCTTAATCACCCAAATATAGTCAGTATCTATGATGTCGGCGAAGATGAGGGAATGCATTATCTTGTAATGGAATACGTTAAGGGGATGACCCTTAAACAATATATAAATGAATATGCGCCACTGGCACCAACACGCTGTGTTGAAATAATGGAACAGCTAACATCAGCCATTATGATTGCCCATCAACATCAAATTATACATCGTGATATTAAGCCACAAAATATTTTACTTGATGAAGATGGTCATGTGAAAATTACTGATTTTGGTATTGCAATGGCCTTATCCTCTACCTCTTTTACGAAAACAAATTCGGTATTAGGAACTGTCCATTATTTGTCACCAGAACAAGCGCGAGGTGGTATTGCGACAAAGAAATCCGACATTTATTCACTTGGTATCGTATTATACGAACTGCTGACTGGAGAATTACCTTTTTCAGGGGAATCGGCTGTGTCGATTGCTTTAAAGCATTTACAATCAGAAACACCCTCTGTTCGTGCAATCGTTCCGACGATTCCACAATCATTGGAAAATGTCGTATTAATTTCAACGTCGAAAGATGCGCGACATCGCTATCCAACAGTTGAAAAAATGCGTGATGATTTGGAAACAGTCCTATCGCTTGAGAGAGCTCATGAAGCGAAATTTGTTGTGCCTGAGGATCATGATGCAACGAAAGCAATGCCAATCATTAAAGCACGTCCTATTTACGATCAACAAAGCGAAGAGGTCAGTGCGATTGTACAACCGCCAAAAACATCGGAAAAACCACGGAAAAAAAAGAGTAAATTAAAATGGCTTGTCGCGTTAATAGGTGCATTATTAATTATTTTTGCTGTGTTATATTTTACGATGCCCCAGTTCTTTTCAGCGAAGAAAATTGCTGTCCCGGATGTTACAGACAGCTCGTTAGATCATGCGATTGATAAGTTGCAGGGCGCAGGTTTTGCAATCGGTAAGCAGACGACCCAAAATTCTTCTGCTATCAATGAGGGAAAAGTGATAAATACACGTCCTGCAGCTGGCACAGAGCGTCAAAAAGGAACGGAAGTTGACCTTGTCATTAGCGAAGGTAAAGCCAAAAAAACGATGTCTGATTATATAGGCAAGAATATTGATCAAGTGAAGTCTATCCTTGAAAAACAAGGGTATAAAAATATAGTTGTGAAAAAATCTTTTTCTTCTAAAGAAATCGATTCAGTTATTAAGCAATCACCGATGGAGGGCTCTTCAAATGTCCCGAGCGAAACGACAATTACATTGACAATTAGCAAGGGCGTCGCAGAAAATATTTTATCAAATTTAATAGGATTTGATGAAAATGCCTTGAAAACATACGCTAATTCATCCGGTTTTAATATAAAAATTACCGATGAGGCATTTTCAGATGATGTTGCCAAAGGGCAAGTTATGGCACAGTCCATTGAAGCAGGAACATCATTAAAAGTAGGGTCTACAATCAATGTCACGTTATCAAAGGGTATGGAGAAAAAACCAGCAAAACGATTTGTTAAAACAGTAGAGATTCAATTTGAGCCTGAAGAAGATGACGATGGTGAAGAAGCAAATTATCAAAAAATAAAAATCTATATTCAAGATGCTACACATTCGATAAAAGACGTCCATCAAGAGTTTAGAATTTACGACGATATTAAGAAAAATATCACACTAGAAATAGAACAGGGCAAGGAAGCTTCCTACCGTGTAGAACGTGATGGCGAAGTGCTTTATGATGAAACAATTTCATATGATGATCTATAAAATCAAAGGAGGAAATATATGGCTAAGGGCCAAATTAGAAAAGCGTTAGCAGGTTACTACTATGTTTATGACGACGGTAAAGTATATCAAACAAGAGGAAGAGGTGTCTTTCGTAAGAGGGGAATCACACCGCTTGTAGGTGATTTTGTCGAGTATGTTGTAGAGGGAAATAATGATGGTACTGTTACGGAAATTTTTCCGCGTATGAATGAACTTGTACGCCCACCTATTTCCAATGTCGATCAAGCTATTTTAGTATTTTCGGTGAAAGAGCCTAATTTCAATACTGTCTTACTCGATCGCTTTTTAGTAGCGTTAGAATCGTTTGATGTAGAACCTATTATTTGTCTCACAAAATTGGATCTCCTACCAGAAGATGAAAAGCCGCTTATTGCCAAATATAAGGAACAATATGAAAAAATCGGGTATACTATTATCGAAACATTTATCGATGATGCACAACTTCTCGACAAAATTACTCCGTTATTGGAACATAAAACAACTGTGCTAGCTGGACAATCAGGTGTGGGAAAATCTACACTCTTGAATACATTAATGCCAGAGCTTAACTTAAAAACAGGCATCATTTCCTCGGCGTTAAATCGTGGGAAGCACACAACGCGCCATGTTGAGTTAATCGAAGTAGCAGGAGGACTTGTGGCGGATACTCCAGGTTTCAGTTCATTTGATTTTGAAACAATTGAAAAAGAACAGTTAACAGCTTGTTTTCCAGAACTTCAAAAAGCTTCTGAAAGCTGCAAATTTAGAGAATGTCTTCATTTAAAAGAACCAAAATGCGAAGTGAAAAAACTTGTGGAGTCAGGTAGTATCGAGCAGTATCGCTACGATCATTATTTACAATTCCTACAAGAAATAACAGATAGAAAGCCGAGGTACTAAATATGATTAAAATTGCCCCATCTATATTAGCCGCAGATTTTGCAAAGTTAGGCGAAGAAGTAAAAGAAGTGGAAGCAGCAGGAGCTCATCTTATTCACATCGACGTTATGGACGGTCATTTTGTACCGAATATCTCATTTGGTGCAGCGGTAATGGCTTCAATTAAACCATATACGACACTTCCGTTAGATGTGCATTTAATGATTGAAAATCCGGATGATTATATCGAAGAATTTGCAAAAGCAGGAGCTGATTACATTACCGTGCATGTAGAAGCTTGCCGTCATTT
Organism: Kurthia sibirica; assembly: GCF_003143975.1. Classification (GTDB taxonomy): domain Bacteria; phylum Bacillota; class Bacilli; order Bacillales_A; family Planococcaceae; genus Kurthia; species Kurthia sibirica. The sequence continues at coordinate 152,503 of NZ_QFVR01000001.1, forward strand.
ACACCGTACACTTCAATTGATTCGTTCATTTGGTGTGAAACCGGGCGTGGTGTTAAATCCACATACTTCAGTTGATTCGATTAAACATGTGCTAGGTGACATTGATTTAGTTTTATTGATGACTGTAAATCCAGGTTTCGGTGGTCAAAAATTCATTGAATCAGTAGTGCCGAAAATTGCTGAGTTATCCTATATTATTCAAGAGCGAGGCTTAGATATCGATATTGAAATTGATGGTGGGATTACGGCAGAAACAATCGTTCCGTGTGCAGAGGCTGGTGCGACGATTTTTGTAGCTGGTTCTGCAATCTATGGTAAAGAAGACCGCACAGCAGCTTTACAAGCTATCTTAGAAGCGGGAGAAAAGGCAATAAGATGAGAACAGCAATTGTAGTTGCTGGAGGACCAAAAAAGGAAATCGTCCTAGATGATTTCCTTTTTCCACATAACGAAACAGTTTATATAGGTGCCGACCATGGTTCAATTTATTTGTTAGAAGCGGGTATTATACCGAATGCGGCGGTAGGAGACTTTGATTCGCTTACTTTAGAAGAATGGCAGTTAGTTAAAGAACAGGTTGCTGAAGTAGATGGTTTTCAAGCTGAAAAAAATGAAACAGACACCGAACTAGCCATCATAAAAGCATTAACCTATGAACCAGAGATCATCTATATTACGGGTGTTACAGGAGGTAGATTAGATCATTATGAATCAAATCTACATTCTGTCTACCGTTTACAGCAACAAAATCCATCTATTCCTCTTATTATTGTTAATACATCAAACTGCTTGCAATTTCTTTTTGCTGGTATGCATACAATTCGGCATACAAATAAATATAAATACTTGTCCTTTTATCCATTTGGAGGTCCGATTGCTGGCGTCACGCTAACGGGTGTGAAATACACTACCAATAATTTAGCGATGCCTATAGGCTCAGGGCGCTTCACAAGCAATGAGATTGTAGAGGCTGAAGCGACGCTACAATTTACCGACAATGCGATTCTTATGATCCGCAGCAGAGATTAATTATCTTCTTTGCTTAGAAAGGAATCCTTCTAGAGTACTGGTAAAGGATCCCGATATACAGAATCATTCAGTTCACATAGACCGACCATTATTGTGCTACAAAATTAAAAGAATGCACAAAAAAACGACAATGTCATAAAATGACGTTGTCGTTTTTTAGTGAACAATTAACCAGTGGGCTAATTGTTCACATCAAGCTGTTAAATTCGTATTAAACGCGTTCAACTTTACCTGATTTTAAAGCACGAGCAGATACCCATACTTTTTTAGGTTTACCATCAACTAGAATACGGACTTTTTGTAGGTTTGCGCCCCAAGTACGTTTACTAGAGTTCATTGCGTGAGAACGATTGTTACCAGCACGAGCTTTGCGGCCAGTAATTACACATTGTTTTGGCATATTGTTTTCCTCCTATATAAGAAGTTGAAAGTTCAGTTTTCACTTCGATATTTCACATACTTTAATAATTTAACATACGTTATAGTTCATTGCAACTCATTTTCTTTGCCTTTCAAGAAAAAAACCTTTACACCTAAATCTTTTGTTAGGAATTAATTAACAGATAAATAATAAATTGTATTTAAAAGGATTTTAAATAGGTGTATTTGAGGAATTTTAGAGATAAATTGCTGAATTATACTTAATATATATGCTTTCCTGATGTATAATAATTTCTGTATGTATAAAGTTGTTCTTTGTTTTAAAAAAATAGTACAATATAGAATAGTTAACTTTAAGTCAGGGGGCTAAATTATGTCAGTAGAACTTAAAAACGAATTCGGAAGCATAGATATTTCAAATGATGTCGTTTCTCAAATTACGGGTGGAGCAGCAATCGAATGTTACGGGATAGTTGGTATGGCTAGTAAACACCAAATCCGTGATGGGCTTACTGATATTCTACGTAAAGAGAACTTTGGTAAAGGCGTAGTTGTACGTCAAATTGGTGAAGAACTTCATGTTGATATGTATGTAATAGTTAGTTATGGTACAAAAATTTCCGAGGTAGCCTATCAGGTTCAATCTAAGGTTAAATATACACTCGATAAATCTGTAGGTATGGCTGTAAAATCAGTTAATATCTATGTACAAGGTGTTCGTGTAGCGAACGTGTAAGAGGAGGAACTTATTCAAATGAAGTCATTAGACGGATTAAAATTTGCGGAAATGGTACAGATGGGATCCCATCATTTATCTCAAAATGCAGATTATGTAGATGCTTTAAATGTTTTCCCTGTACCAGATGGTGATACAGGAACAAATATGAACTTATCAATGACATCTGGTGCAAAAGAAACTGCCGCTAAAGCAGAAGCTAGTATCGGTAAAACATCACAGGCGTTATCTAAAGGTCTATTAATGGGTGCGCGTGGTAACTCAGGCGTTATCTTATCGCAATTATTCCGTGGTTTCGGTAAAGCGATTGAAAAAGAAGATACAGTAGATAGTGTTAAACTTGCTCAAGCCTTCCAATACGGTGTGGAAACAGCGTATAAAGCGGTAATGAAACCAGTAGAAGGTACAATTTTAACAGTGGCACGTGAAGCAGCTGAACAAGCTGTTATCGCTGCTAAAAATAACGATAATGTTATTGAAGTAATGGAGGAAACTCTAAAAGCTGCACAAGCATCTTTAGAAAGAACACCAGAGCTTTTACCTGTTCTTAAAGAAGTAGGCGTAGTAGATAGTGGTGGTCAAGGTCTTGTTTATGTTTATGAAGGTTTCTTAGCGAGCTTAAAAGGCGAAGCGCTACCTGAAAAAACAGAAATTAAATCTATGGATGATTTAGTCAGTGCTGAACACCATAGTGCACAAGATTTTATGGATACATCTGATATTGAATTTGGTTACTGTACTGAATTTATGGTTCGTTTTGAAGATGATAAAAAACCATTCGTAGAAGCAGAGTTCCGTGAAGATATGAGTCATTTCGGTGATTCATTACTAGTTATTTCAGATGATGAAGTTGTTAAAATTCATGTTCACTCTGAAACACCAGGTGAAGTAATTGCATACGGTCATCAATATGGTGAACTTGTGAAAATTAAAGTAGATAATATGCGTCAGCAACATACAGCAATTGTCGGTACAGAAGAAAAACCTAAGGTTAAAAAAGTTCCATATGCAATCGTTACTGTAGCGATGGGCAAAGGCATTAAAGAACTTCTTGAAAGCGTAGGCGCAGCTTATGTAATCGAAGGTGGTCAAACGATGAATCCTTCAACTGAAGATATCGTAAAAGCTGTTAAGGAAGTAGGTGCTGAACGCGTATTAATTTTACCGAATAATAAAAACATTATTATGGCAGCTCAGCAAGCGGCAGAAATTTTAGAAATCGAAGCAGCGGTAGTACCGACTAAAACGATTCCTCAAGGTTTTGCAGCACTATTAGCCTTTAATACTGAAGCATCTGTTGAGAAAAATGCAGCGGCTATGACAGCGGCAATTGATGGCGTTAAAACGGGTCAAATTACTTTTGCAGTTCGCGACACATCTATTGATGGAATCGAGATTCATAAAGATGACTTTATGTCGATGGCAGAAGGTAAAATTGTGAAAGCTAGTCCGTCTTTAAAAGAAGCGGCAGAGTATTTAGTCGATCAAATTGTGGATGAGGATGCAGAAATTATTACCATTTTATATGGTGAAGATGCAACGAAACAACAAGTAGACGATTTAGTAGCCTATATTGAAGCGCACTATGGTGATGCTGAAGTAGAAGTACACAATGGTAAACAACCTTTGTATCCCTTCATCTTGTCAGTAGAATAAGCATGATGATTGGTTAAGCAGACGAAGCAATTCGTCTGCTTTTTTTTATTCATTATACAAGTATCTTATTCTTCTATAATAAATAAAGAATCCGCTGATAATAGAACGAGAATTATTGATTTATTAGCTATAAATAGAACGAATAAATCATATTTAAAGGCTTGATTCATAGGCTATAATAAATTTGACTAAATTGTTTGGGTTATTGCATTGAATCGTGTAATATTGGTAAAGATAATGTGTGATAAGGAGGAGAATATATGAAATTTACATCGGTTTTTGATATTATTGGTCCAGTTATGATTGGACCTTCATCATCCCATACAGCTGGAGCAGCAAGAATTGGTCGTGTAGCGCGAGATTTGTTTGGTAAGCAACCAACCTGGGCTAAAATCCACCTGTATGGTTCCTTCGCCGAAACGTATAAAGGTCATGGTACGGACGTTGCAATCATTGGCGGTTTACTAGATTATGATACATTCGACGAACGTATTAAAACTTCCTTTGATGAAGCAGCTCGCTTAGGATTGACATTTGAATTCATTACGGAGACAGGTAGTGTTGATCATCCTAATACAGCACGCATTGTAATTGGGGATGGTGATAGTGAGATGAGCATGGTAGGCATCTCAATTGGGGGTGGCTCTATTGAGATTACAGAGCTTAATGATTTCCCTCTAAGGATGTCAGGTGGCATGTCTGCTATTTTAGTCGTTCATGATGATCGTGCGGGCGTGGTAGCGAATGTTGCTGTTTCTTTAGCGCATCATTCGATTAATATTGGGCATATGGAAGTGTCGCGTAAAGAACGCGGTAATATGGCTTTAATGGTCATTGAAGTCGACCAAAATATCTCGACAGAAATACTGGAAGAAATTGAATTGCTTCCTAATATAACGAAGGTAACAAGAATAAAAAATTAGGGGGTTTTGATTGATGGAAATTTTATTTCGTAATGTCCGAGAACTTGTTGAAAGAGCGGAAGCAGAAAATAAATTAATTTCTGAAATTATGATTGAACAAGAAATGATTATTACAGAGCGTAACCGTGAAGAAATCATGAATCAAATGTTCCGTAATTTAGAAGTGATGGAAGCAGCGGTTGAACGCGGTTTAAATGGTGTCCAGTCCGTTACTGGCTTAACAGGTGGAGATGCCGTATTAATGCAAAATTACATCGCTTCTGGTAAAGGGTTATCTGGTGATTTTATCTTAGATGCAGTAGCGAAAGCAGTAGCTACAAATGAAGTAAATGCAGCAATGGGGACAATTTGTGCTACGCCAACTGCAGGTTCTGCTGGTGTTGTACCAGGTACATTATTTGCTGTTAAAAATAAGTTACATCCAACGAAAGAAGAAATGGTACGCTTTTTGTTTACTGCGGGTGCCTTCGGTCAAGTCGTAGCGAATAATGCAATGATTTCGGGTGCAGCAGGTGGGTGTCAAGCAGAGGTTGGTTCAGCAGCAGCTATGGCGGCAGCTGCAATCACTGAGATGGCAGGTGGTTCGCCACAACAAAGTGCCCATGCCTTTTCAATCTCCTTAAAAAATATGTTAGGTCTTGTTTGTGATCCAGTAGCTGGTTTAGTGGAAGTTCCTTGTGTAAAACGAAATGCAATGGGCGCAGCGAATGCTATGGTATCAGCAGATATGGCTTTGGCAGGTATTGAAAGTCGTATTCCAACAGATGAAGTAATTGATGCGATGTATCGAATCGGTAAAACGATGCCTGTAGCGTTAAGAGAGACAGCGCAAGGTGGACTTGCGGCAACTCCAACTGGTCGTTGGTTAGAGAAGAAAATTTTTGGTAGTGCGGCGCCGGCAAATGGCTAGTGAATTAGCTCGTCCAGTAACCGAACTCAGTGGCGTGGGGAAGGCAGCTGCCGAAAATTTAGAAAATATGCATATTCACACGATTGAAGATTTAATATGGACGTTTCCATACCGTCATGAAGATTATCGTTTGAAAAATTTAGCAGAAACACCACATAATGAGCGGGTAACGGTAGAAGGACGTATTGAGAGTATTCCTACAGTCATGTTTTTAGGTAATCGTAAATCACGTCTTCAAGTGCAGATGCTCGCTGGTCAACATTTAGTGAAGGTTGTTTTTTTTAATCAAAACTATTTAAAAACAAAGCTTGAACCTGGTACAATTGTCGCGGTAACAGGGAAATGGGATCGAGGTCGTCAGTTGATTAACGGGACACATATTTCTTGTGGACCTAAAGACGAACGAGCCGATTTTGAACCTGTTTATAGTGTAAAAGGGAAGCTTCCTCAAACAAAGTTCCGCCATTTTATGCGCCAAGCACTTGATTTATATGGACAGGACATCGAAGAACAATTACCACAGGAACTGCTCGTTAACTACAAGTTATTGCCGATTGTTGAAGCGTTGGAAGGTGTGCATTTCCCAAAGGATGCTGAAACTGCAAAACAGGCGCGCAGACGTTTTGTTTACGAGGAGTTACTGGATTTTCAATTGAAAATCCAAGCATTACGTAAACTGCGTAAAGAGCAAGAACATGGCATGGTTATTCATTATGATGTATCAAAGCTCAAGGCATTTTTTGAATCGCTTCCATACGAATTAACAGGTGCTCAGAAAAAAGTAGTCAATGAAATTTGTCGTGATTTATTACAACCTCATAGCATGAATCGTCTCTTGCAAGGCGATGTCGGGTCTGGTAAGACAGTCGTTGCAGCAGCAATGCTTTATGCTGCTGTGACAGCCGGTTTTCAAGGTGCTCTTATGGCACCAACGGAGATTTTAGCAGAGCAACATGCCGATAGCTTAAGTGAATGGCTAGAACCTTTTGGCCTGTCATTGGCTTTATTAACAGGTTCGACGAAAACGAAGGCACGTCGTGAAATTTTAGAACGTTTGGCAAATGGTGATATCGATATCGTTATGGGAACACATGCACTCATTCAACCAGATGTTCGCTTTCATAAGCTTGGATTAGTGATTACGGATGAGCAACATCGCTTCGGTGTAGAACAGCGTCGCGTTTTAAAAGAGAAGGGTGAGAATCCTGATGTATTATTTATGACGGCAACACCGATTCCAAGAACATTGTCAATCACTGTTTTTGGTGAGATGGATGTTTCCATTATCGATGAGCTTCCTGCCGGTCGTAAAGAGATTGAAACGCACTGGGTAAAACAGGAGCAGTTCAATCAAATTATTACGAAAATGACCACGGAGATTGCTGCAGGTAGGCAAGCATATGTAATTTGCCCGCTCATAGAAGAATCTGACAAGCTTGACGTGCAAAATGCTGTCGAAGTGTACGAACAACTAACGACGTTATTTCACGGTAAATTCAATATTGGTTTGATGCATGGCCGACTATCATCAAGTGATAAGGATGCTGTTATGCGCGAATTTAGTGAGGGTAATTTACAAGTGCTCGTGTCGACGACTGTTGTAGAAGTCGGTGTCAATGTCCCAAATGCAACATTCATGATGATTTATGATGCTGAACGTTTTGGTTTAGCTCAACTTCACCAGTTAAGAGGACGTGTTGGGCGGGGTGAGCATCAATCATATTGTATATTACTTGCAGATCCAAAAAGTGACGAGGGCAAGGAACGTATGATTTCGATGGTGGAAATGACAGATGGTTTCCGATTAGCTGAAAAAGATTTAGAGTTAAGAGGTCCGGGAGATTTCTTTGGTCGTAAGCAAAGTGGTATGCCAGAATTTAAAGTAGCAGACTTAATACATGACTATCGTGCCTTAGAAACAGCGAGACAAGATGCAGTGAAAATGGTAGATTCCGAGGATTTTTGGCAAAATCCAAATTATGCAGGTTTGCGCAAAAAACTTGAAAAATCAGGTGTTTTAGACGGTGAGAGAATCGATTAATTGCAGGGGATATCAAGCGTTTAAGTAAACAACACTTGACATTCCCTTTTTTATATTTATATACTGATGTTAGTACCAAGTGCTAATACAAGGGTGGGAAAAGGACAATGAAGTACTCGAAAAAAGAAAGACAAAGATTATTAAAGCAAACCATTGAAGATAATCCCTTTGTGACAGACGATCAACTAGCGAGCAAGTTTATCGTTAGCGTCCAGACGATTCGATTGGATCGCATGGAATTATCCATCCCAGAGCTACGCGAGCGAATAAAAGATGTAGCGGCACATAATTTTGAAAATGAAGTAAAATCGTTACCAATTGATGAAATAATTGGTGAAATTATAGATATTGATTTAGATGAACGTGCATTATCGATCTTCGATGTTAAAGAGGAGCATGTATTTCAACGAAATGGCATCGCCCGTGGGCATCATTTATTTGCACAGGCCAATTCATTAGCTGTGGCAGTAATTGACGACGATTTAGCATTGACAGTAAAATCAGAGCTATTATACACGCGTCCCGTACATGCGGAGGATCGTGTAATCGCTAAAGCAATCGTGACAGGTAAAGACGATGCTAGAGACCGTACATTTGTGGAAGTAACATCTACAGTAGAAGGTAGCACAGTTTTTGTTGGTAAATTTGAAATGTATCGTACGAAGGGTAAAGGTGGTAAAAATGAAAATAGCAATTGATGGTATGGGTGGCGACAATGCCCCTAAGGAAATCGTCGAAGGTGTTTTTTCGGCTGTTCATGATTTTCCCGATGTAGAATTTACAATTTATGGTGACGAAGAAAAAATGTCTCCTTATATACAGCAACACGAGCGCGTTAAAATTATTCATTGTTCTGAAAAAATTGAAGGAACAGATGAACCAGTTCGTGCAGTACGTCGCAAAAAAGATGCATCGATGGTGCGTATGGCTCAAGCCGTTGCGGATGGTGAAGCAGATGCATGTGTATCCGCTGGCAATACGGGAGCGCTTATGGCGGCTGGCTTATTCATCGTGCATCGTATTGAGGGGATTGATCGACCAGCCCTATCGACGACTTTACCAACGATGGATGGTGTAGGTTTTGATATGATGGACTTAGGTGCGAATGCTGATGCCAAGCCAGAGAATATTTTACAATATGCGATTATGGGGAGTATTTATGCGCAGCAAGTACGTGGTATTGACAAGCCAACTGTCGGCTTATTGAATATTGGTACGGAAGATAAAAAAGGCAATGAATTAACGAAGGCTGCTTTTGCTTTATTAAAAGAAGCGGATATTAATTTTATTGGCAATGTTGAAGCGCGTGAATTATTAAATCATGCAGCAGATGTTGTTGTAACAGATGGTTTTACAGGTAATATGGTATTAAAAACAATCGAAGGCGTTGCCGGTAATATTTTTGGGATGTTAAAAGAAGAATTTATGTCATCGACAAAAACAAAAATGGCAGCAGTTATGATGAAAAATAATTTAAAAAATATTAAAACAAAAATGGATTATTCCGAATATGGTGGAGCACCATTATTTGGTTTGAAAGCACCAGTCGTAAAAGCACACGGTTCATCAAAGGCCAACGCTATTTATAGTGCGATTCGTCAAACGCATATTATGGTTGAACATCAAGTGTGTCAAACGATTGATTCTACAATTTCAAAGGAGAATTAACTATGACTAAAATCGCATTCATCTTTCCTGGCCAAGGTTCACAAACCGTTGGTATGGGACAACAATTAATCGACACGGATTCACGTAGTAAAGAATTTTATGATCAAGCAGATCAGTTGTTAAATATGGAGTTATCTAAATTGATGTTAGAAGGTCCTCAAGAGGAATTAACATTGACGTTTCACGCGCAGCCGGCTTTGCTAACGACAGGTGCGATGATTTCACAGAGATTAATGGATCACGGGATTACACCTGCTTTCACTGCAGGTCATAGTTTAGGTGAATATACGGCTTTAGTCGCTTCTAAAGTGTTATCATTTGAAGATGCTTGCGTTGCAGTACATAAGCGTGGATTATATATGAATGATGCAGTACCAGCTGGTCAAGGTGCGATGTCGGCGGTTTTAGGACTTGATGCACAAGCATTGCAACAAGTAACAGATGAAGTGACAAAGGATTTAGATGAGGTTGTACAGTTAGCAAATTTAAATTGTCCAGGTCAAATTGTCATTTCAGGTACAGCAAAAGCGGTGGAAGTTGCCGGTGTGAAAGCAAAAGAAGCGGGTGCTAGACGCGTATTGCCATTAGTGGTGAGCGGTCCTTTTCATTCAGAATTAATGCGCCCGGCAGCTTCACGTTTAGAGGAAATGCTCTCAGCTATTCCGAAGAAAAATGCAGAAATACCAGTCATTGCGAATGTCACGGCACAACCGGTTGTTGATGCAGATACTATTCAACAATTGCTTGTTGAACAATTGTATTCACCAGTACGTTGGGAAGAAACAGTTCGTGAGTTGATCGCTTCAGGCGTTGATACGTTTATCGAATGTGGTCCAGGTAAAGTGTTGAGTGGTCTTGTAAAAAAAGTAGATCGTCAATTAACGACGTTTTGCGTATATGATGAAGAAACGATGCAAGCTGTCATCGATGCATCCAAGGAGTGGAACTAATATGAAATTATCGAATAAAACAGCGGTAGTAACAGGTGCTTCACGCGGCATCGGTCGTGAAATTGCATTACATTTAGCCTCTGAAGGTGCAAAGGTTGTTGTCAACTATAGCGGTTCTCAAGCGAAAGCAGAAGAAGTTGTAGCGCAAATAATAGCAAATGGTGGACAAGCCATTGCGCATCAAGCAAATGTCGCAAATGCGGATGATGTCAAAGGTTTAATGGCCGCAACAATGACGAATTTCGGTTCGATTGATATATTAGTTAATAATGCTGGTATAACAAAAGATAATTTAATCATGCGTATGAAAGAAGAAGATTTTGATGCGGTCGTTGATACGAATTTGAAATCAGTATTTCTCTGTACGAAGGCGGTAAGTCGTCAAATGATGAAACAGCGTGCAGGTGCGATCATCAATATAGCGTCAATTGTTGGCGTAGCAGGAAATGCTGGTCAAGCGAATTACGTTGCTTCAAAAGCCGCTGTCATTGGTTTTACAAAAACAGCAGCGAAGGAATTTTCGACACGGAATATTCGTGTAAATGCAATTGCACCGGGTTTTATTGAAACGGAAATGACAGCAGCATTGCCTGAAGATGTCAAAACGGCTATGCTCGGACAAATCCCATTAGCGAAGCTTGGGCAAGCTTCTGAAGTAGCAAAGGTTGTTACATTTTTAGCATCAGATGATGCGAGTTACATGACGGGTCAAACATTGCATGTTGATGGCGGAATGGTTATGTAATCATTCGAGAAAAGGTTTGAAATCCTATGTTCAAATCTGCGTTGAAATGTTATACTAAAAACGAAAAAAGTGGTCATACCAATTTGGAAATTATTACTTTTATATTGTGTTGACACAGCTTATTATTATTGAGGGGAGGTGAGTATTTTGGCTACAGTAATTGAACGCGTAACGAAAGTTGTCGTTGACCGTCTAGGTGTTGACGAAAGCGAAGTGAAATTAGAAGCTTCTTTCAAGGACGATTTAGGTGCTGACTCACTAGATGTTGTTGAACTAGTAATGGAACTTGAAGAAGAATTTGATATGCAAATCGAGGATGAAGACGCTGAACAAATTTCAACAGTTGGTAAGGCAGTAACATTCATCGAAAGCAAAATTGGCTAGTACTAAATAGCGGTGATTTTCACGCACTATTTTTTATATATCCAGAAGAGATACTTCCATGATTTTTGAGTCATGGAGGTATTTTTGTATTTATTTTTGCACATTGACTAATAAACAGGTAAAATTGAATATGTACTACTATAAGTAAAATAAGAGGTTGATAAAAATGAGAATTGAAGAATTATCTCAGAGAAATGCTGCAATATCTGATCAAGCAAGAACGAAATTTGAAGAGTTACAATCGATTTTGGGCCTTCATTTTAGTAACAAAAGTTTACTCTACAATGCATTTACACACTCATCATTTGTAAATGAACATCGTCGCAAAGAATTTGAAGACAATGAAAGACTAGAGTTTTTAGGCGATGCAGTATTAGAGCTAACTGTTTCTAAGTTTTTATTCCTATTGTTCCCTAAGATGACAGAAGGTGAGCTTACTAAACTTCGAGCAGCGATTGTTTGTGAGCCATCATTAGTGATTTTTGCAAATGAACTGAATTTTGGACAGTATGTTTTGTTGGGAAAAGGTGAAGAAATTACGGGAGGTCGTGAACGTCCAGCTTTATTAGCCGATTGCTTTGAAGCGTTTGTTGGCGCGTTGTATTTGGACCAAGGTTTAGAAACAGTTGTGGGATTTTTGGAAAAGGTTGTTTTTCCTAAAGTGGAGCTCGGAACATTCTCACATGTCGTTGATTTCAAAAGTCAGCTACAAGAAATGGTACAACAATCAAATTCAGGCGTCCTTGCATATGAGATTGTCAAAGAAAATGGTCCAGCACATAACAGAACATTCATATCTAAAGTCACTTTAAGCGGTGAAGAATTAGGTGAAGGTCATGGCAAATCTAAGAAGGAAGCTGAACAAAAGGCCGCTCAAACTGCGATGCGTACCCTAAAAGAACAGTTACCTAAAGACTAGGGGGTATTTATTTGTATCTGAAACGGCTTGAAGTAATTGGCTTCAAATCATTCGCTGAGCGCATTGGTATTGATTTTGTACCTGGCGTTACTGCGGTTGTCGGTCCAAATGGTAGCGGGAAAAGTAATGTGACAGACGCGATTCGTTGGGTTTTAGGCGAGCAGTCTGCAAAATCTCTTCGCGGTGCAAAGATGGAAGATATTATTTTTGCGGGTAGTGATTCTAGAAAACCACTAAATTTCGCAGAGGTAACGCTAATACTCGACAATACGGACGAGCGGTTACCAATCGATTTTAGTGAAGTAAGCGTTACACGACGAGTTTTCCGTTCAGGAGAAAGTGAATATTTACTAAATAAGCAATCATGTCGTTTAAAAGACATTACTGATTTATTTTTAGACTCAGGACTAGGGAAAGAAGCATTTTCTATCATTTCACAAGGTCGAGTCGATGAAATATTGAATAGTCGTCCTGACGAACGTCGTTCTATTTTTGAAGAAGCAGCAGGCGTTCTAAAATATAAAAAACGTCGTAAAAAAGCGGAAAATAAACTTTTTGAAACGGATGATAACTTGCACCGTGTGCTCGATATTTTACACGAGTTGGATGAGCGCATTGAACCGTTGCAAATCCAAGCTTCTACTGCGCAGGATTTCTTGGCGATGAAAAAAGATTTACGAGAAATTGACATCGCTGTACTCGTTCATGATATCGAAGAAATAGAAGAAAAACTAATGGCTATTTTACAAAATAAAGCAGTAGTTGATAACAAAGAACTAGAGCAAGCAGCAAGTATTACCAAGGCTGAAGAACAATTAAAAACACTGCGTGAAACTTTAACCTCTGTAGATACAGCTTTGGATACAGATCGTACAAAATTAGTTGAGGTAAGCTCCACTTCTGAAAGATTACAAGGGGACCAAAAACTATTCGTTGAAAAACAAAAAAATGCTACGGATCAACTGTTCAAGCTTCAGCAATCATTACTTGTTGCCACGACAAAACGTGATAACTGGCACAAATCATTGCTTGAAAAAGAGACGAAGCTGAAGATGGCATCAGAGAAGTTAAGTAACTTGAAAAAAGAAATAAAAGAGCTTGAGAATCATTTAAGTCGCACATCAGATGAATTGAATGCAGATATTGAAGAGAAGAAGAGTACATATATTGATTATTTAAGCGAGCAAGCAGCAGCTAATAATGAATTGAATAGTGTGAATCAACAAATCAATCAACAGCTTCAATCGACTGAGAAAATGTCGAGTAAATCAACTGAGCTTCTTACAGAACAAGCGAGTGTCAAAGAGAAATTAAATGAAATAGAGCCGACTTTACAGGCTTTGAAAGAAGAAATTGCAGAGCAAACAAAAGATTTTCAAGCAACACAAGCAGATTTGAGAACAGCCACAAAGCAGCTCGAAGAAAAGCAGAAAATGTTGTATGAAGGATATAACCATTTACAACAACTTCAATCAAGACGAGATACGTTAGCAGAGCTTGATGCCGAATTTGCAGGTTTTTATCAAGGTGTTAAAGCCGTATTGGTAGCGCGCGAAAAAAATCAATTACAGGGTATTTCAGGAGCTGTTGCTGAGTTAATTCAAGTTGAGACAGAGTACACGCAAGCAATTGAAACAGCGCTTGGTGCAGCGATGCAACATATCGTCACGACGACCGATGTACATGCTAAATCAGCAATTCGTTATTTGAAACAGCAAAAATCAGGTCGAGCAACTTTCCTACCGCTCAATATCATGAAGTCACGAAAAGTATCCAAAAATACAATTCAAGCAGCAGTGGATCATCCATCGTTTATTAATACGGCAGATGAACTTGTTACTTTCGACGAGCAATATCGTAAAATAGCTGAGCATTTATTAGGACATGTAATCATTGCAAAAGATCTTGATGGTGCTGGTCAAATTGCTAAGTTTGTCAATTATCGTTATCGCATTGTTACGCTTGAAGGGGATGTAGTCAATGCGGGTGGTTCGATGACTGGTGGTGGCTCAAATAAAAATCAAACAACGGTATTTAGCCGCAAAGCTGAACTGGAAGCTTTGCAAGAAAAACTATCAGCAATGGAAGCGACGATTTTACAAGCTGAACATGTCGTAGCGGACTGGAAAGCTAAGGCACTTACAGCTTCAACATTGCTCGATGTTCAACAGGATCATGGCGAGCAATTACGCCGTCAAGAAAACATCTTAGAAACGCAGCAAATGCAGTTGCAATCCACATTAAAATATTTGATGCAAAGCCTATCTATTTACGGCTCTGAACAGGAGGACTCAACCTCTCGTCATTCTGAACTTGAAATGAAAAAAGCTGCTTTGACAGCACAACTAATCGCTCTTAAACAAAGTTTACTCGAGATCGATGCCGATATCGCAAAAATGACAATTCTCAAGCAACAAAGTGAATTGGCGCGCGATGATTTAATGGCAGAGTTAGCGAATAAACGCGAGCAAAACGCACAAGCTACTGGACAGGTGGAATCGATTCGTTTATCAACGGAAGAAACACGTAATTATTTCAATGGTGCCGACACGGAAGTAGCTACACTTCGTCGCGAAATTGATTTTGTCACACAAAGTGATCTACCAAAAGAAATGACGGTGGAACAGCTTAGCGACAAAATTGATAAAATGATTGCTCATAAAGAACAATTGGATGCTACGATTCAAGCCAATCTCATACAACGTACAGCGCTACAACAAAAAATTGGACAACAGACAATTGCTTTGAAAGAATTGCAACGAATTCATCAGAGTATGCGTACAGAACAAAGTACAATTGAAATTGCCCTGGGTCGCTTAGATGTCCAACGTGACAATGCAGTTGAGCAATTGCTGACGAATTATGACCTATCATTTGAAGAAGCGATGCTTGAGCCAGCAATCGATCTCGATATGTCGATTGCTAGAAGAAAAGTGAATTTGCTAACGCAATCAATCAAAGAGCTTGGCGCTGTCAATATTGCTGCTATTGAAGAATATGAAACAGTTGCTGAAAGACATCAATTCCTTACTGCCCAACGTAATGATTTACTGGAAGCGAAGGATACGCTTTTCGAAGCAATCCAAGAAATGGATGTAGAGATGACCAGTCGTTTCAGTGCAACATTCAAACAGATCCGCATTCATTTCCAAGATGTATTTAGAGAACTATTTGGCGGAGGTCGTGCTGATTTAGAATTATTGGATCCTGAAAATCTCTTGGAGTCTGGCATCGAAATTGTTGCACAACCGCCCGGTAAAAAATTGCAAAATCTTGGCCTATTATCAGGTGGAGAACGTGCATTAACAGCGATTGCTTTATTGTTTGCGATCCTGAAAACACGCCCTGTACCATTTTGTATTTTGGATGAAGTAGAAGCTGCTCTTGATGAGTCAAATGTTTCGCGCTACAGCCAATATTTGAAAAAATTCAGCGATGAAACACAATTCATCGTTATAACTCACCGTAAGGGTACGATGGAGGGGGCGGATGTTTTGTATGGTATTACGATGCAAGAATCCGGCGTTTCCAAACTCGTATCAGTTAAATTAGAACAGGAAACAATGTCCTAAAGGAGCGAATCAACTTGAGCTTTTTAAAGCGAATGAAAGAAAAATTAATGGGTGCCCCAGCACAAACTGATGTCCAAAATGATGCGCTACAAGACGAAAAAGTCGAAAGTACGCTACCTGATGGTGAATTGGTAGAGACAACTAAGCCTGCAATAGAGGAACCCTTATCAGAGGGGACGGTCGAAGAGCCAATAGTTGAAGCAGAGCCAGTAGTTGAAGCAGAGCCAGTAGTTGAAGCAGAGCCAATAGTTGAAGCAGAGCCAGAAGTACTACCAGCGGTTCAAGAAGAGTCAGCAATATCAGAGGAAGAAAAAAGCGGATGGTTCAAATCAGCCTTTTCTATTACGGAAAAGTTTAAAACGGGCTTGACGAAAACACGTGATTCTTTCACATCTAAAGTAAATGATCTTGTTGCACGTTATCGCACGGTTGATGAAGACTTCTTTGAAGAATTAGAGGAACTCCTTCTGCAAGCGGATGTAGGCTTCGAAACTGTAATGGAATTAACTGAAATTCTTCGCTTTGAAGTACAAAAGAAAAATATTAAATCGACGGAAGGTATTCAGACATTAATCTCTGAAAAACTTGTAGAGATTTATGAAAAAGCTGGCGAGGAAAATATTACTTTAAATATGCAGCCAAAAGGTGAATTAACTGTTATTTTATTCGTGGGTGTCAACGGTGTCGGAAAAACAACGACAATTGGCAAACTTGCGCATCGTTTAAAGGGAGAAGGTCGTTCGGTTATGTTGGCTGCCGGAGATACATTCCGCGCAGGTGCAATTGACCAGTTACAAGTATGGGGCGATCGCGTAGGTGCAGAAGTCATTCGTCAATCCGAAGGGACGGATCCAGCGGCAGTTATGTATGATGCTATACATGCAGCGAAAAATCGTGGAGTAGATGTACTAATCTGTGATACAGCAGGACGTCTGCAAAATAAAGTAAACTTAATGAATGAACTTGAGAAGGTACACCGTGTCATCTCTCGTGAGCTTCCTAACGCACCTCATGAAGTATTGTTAGCTTTAGATGCTACAACAGGTCAAAATGCGCTCGTGCAAGCTCAGACGTTTAAAGAGGCAACCAATGTGACGGGAATCGTCCTTACGAAGTTGGATGGAACGGCTAAAGGTGGGATTGTTATTGCAATTCGCAATAAATTGCATATTCCAGTGAAGTTTGTTGGTCTTGGTGAGCAGATGGACGATTTACAACCATTTGATGCTGAACGCTATGTTTACGGTTTATTTGCCGATGCACTGGACGAACAAATTAAAGAAACAGAAGGCAATTAAACATAATAAATTGCAACATCGCGACGTCGTCGCGATGTTTTTTTATTATGTAGATAGATAGTAAAATGAATTTTATTCTGTGATTTCATCATGTTGTCACCAGGTTTATTATGCGACGAATCATCGTAGGATAGAATATATATTATTTGTCTTGACGCCTGTTATCGGCTCAAAAAGTGTAGAAACATCTTTTTCACTTGAATTGTCGGGTGAAAGAATGTTTACTAGTAGGAGAGGGTTCGAAGTTGTGTTTAAATGCAATTTCCTAGCGCTTAAAAACGTTGATATAAAAGGCTTCATCATAATTTAGACAAGTAGTTTTACTTGACAGAACAATGTATTTTATTTAAGATACAAAAGAATATGTGTATCGTCTATTTTAGACGTACTACACAGCAATGGATAAGATGAGGAGTGGTTAAAAATGCTATTAGAAAAAACTACTCGTATGAATTTTCTTTTTGATTTTTATGAGGCATTATTAACCGACAAACAACGTAGCTATATGCAGCTATATTATTTAGATGATTTATCGCTTGGTGAAATAGCGGAATCATATGGTATTTCTCGTCAGGCAGTATATGATAATATTCGTAGAACTGAAGCGATGCTTGAAGAATACGAAATAAAACTGGCATTATTCCATAAGTTTAAAAAGAGACAGCGCGTGACAGATCAATTAATAAAAAGCTTATCAGCAGCTCAATTAACGAATGAAGAAATAATATCGTTAGTTGAACAGTTGAAGCAGGATTAGGAGGCGACAAGCTATGGCATTTGAAGGATTATCAGAGCGACTCCAAAGTACCATCCAAAAGATTAAAGGTAAAGGTAAAATCAATGAACAAGACGTTAAAGAAATGATGCGTGAAGTTCGATTTGCTTTAATCGAAGCCGATGTTAACTTAAAAGTTGTAAAACAATTCGTTAAAATAGTAAGTGAAAGAGCGGTTGGTCAAGATGTCATGAAGAGTTTAACACCTGGACAACAGGTGATTAAAATTGTTCAAGATGAGCTGACAAATTTAATGGGTGGCGAACAAAGTGTCGTGAAATTCTCGCAAAAACCACCGACAGTTATTATGATGGTTGGTTTACAGGGTGCAGGTAAAACGACAACTACAGGTAAATTAGCGAATTTATTACGCAAAAAATACAATAAAAATCCATTGCTCGTTGCGGCCGATGTTTATCGTCCAGCAGCTGTCAAACAATTGGAAACGCTAGGCAAGCAGTTGAGCATTCCTGTATTCCAAAAAGGAACGGATGTGTCACCTGTTGAAATTGCACGTGAGGCCATTGCACATGCTCGAGAAGAACATTTAGATGTTGTGATCATTGATACAGCTGGTCGCTTGCATATTGATGAAACATTGATGCAGGAATTAAAAGATATTCGTGCTTTAAAAGAGCCGGATGAAGTCTTTTTAGTCGTGGATGCAATGACAGGTCAAGATGCTGTAAATGTCGCTGAAAGCTTCGATGACGCAGTCGGAATAACGGGTGTTGTTCTTACTAAATTAGATGGTGATACACGTGGTGGTGCGGCCTTATCAATTCGTACTGTAACGCAAAAACCAATTAAATTTATCGGGATGGGTGAAAAGCTAGATGCATTAGAGCCGTTCCATCCAGAGCGTATGGCATCACGTATTCTTGGAATGGGTGATGTACTATCATTAATCGAGAAAGCCCAATTAAACGTCGATGAAGAAAAAGCGAAAGAATTGGAAGAAAAATTCAAAACGCAAACCTTCACGTTTGATGATTTCTTAGAACAAATGTCACAAGTTAAAAAAATGGGTCCACTAGAAGATATTTTGAAAATGATTCCAGGTGTCAACAAAATGAAAGGTCTCGATAACATCAATTTTGATGATAAACAGATTGATCATATTGAAGCGATTATTCGCTCGATGACTATTGCGGAAAAAACAAATCCAGAAATTATTAATGCGGGTAGAAAAAAACGTATTGCTAAAGGCTCTGGTTGTTCTGTGCAGGAAGTCAATCGTCTGTTAAAACAATTTGAAGACATGAAAAAGATGATGAAACAGATGACAGGCATGTCTACTAAGAGCAAGAAAAAGATGAAAATCCCTGGAATGGACTCGCTTTTCAAATAAAAATCGTCTGTTAAGAAAAAATACTTTACAACCCCTTGTCTTACATTAAAAAATAAGGTAAGATAATGTGTGTTAAGAATAAACACTTTACAAACAAAATAAAGCTTGATATTATAATATCTTGTGTAAAACAATATTCGGAGGTGCAATCAAACATGGCAGTAAAAATTCGCTTAAAACGTATTGGTGCTAACAAAGCTCCATTCTACCGTATCGTAGTAGCAGACTCACGTTCACCACGTGATGGTCGTTCTATCGAAACTATCGGTACTTTCAATCCATTAACTTCTCCTGAAGAAGTTAAAATCGACGAAGCTAAAGCATTAGCTTGGTTAGGTAATGGTGCGAAACCATCAGATACAGTTCGTAACTTGTTCTCGAAACAAGGAATCATGGAAAAATTCCATAACTCAAAAAAAGGTAACTAATATTACTTTTTTAAATAATCGGGGGTGACTTTGTGGAACAACTGATCAAAACAATCGTTCAACCTTTAGTCGATTTTCCAGAAGAAGTTAGCGTTATAGCTGATGAAAGTGCAAATCGTATTGTTTATAAGCTTTCTGTCCATCCTAGTGATATCGGAAAGGTCATTGGCAAGCAAGGTAGCGTTGCTAAGGCAATACGCGCAATTGTTTATTCGGCCGCAAGCAGTCACCGTATGAAGAAGACCTATGTCGATATTCTAGATTAGCGTAAAAGGAGGGAGCTTAGGTTCCTTCCTTTTTTGTTTAAATAAATTCAAAAAATGAAGAGGTGTTACGATGACTGAATGGTACAATGTAGGGAAAATTGTCAACACACATGGTATTCGTGGAGAGCTTCGCGTAATCTCACAAACAGATTTTCCAGAGGAACGTTTTGCAGAAGGCACTGAGTTAGGTGTATTTGCACCTGGAGATAAAAAACCAACGCTTGTTAAAATAGCAACTTCACGTCCCCATAAAAACTTTATGCTTATTACATTAGAAGGCTATCCTTTCATGAGTGATGTCTTACCATTTAAAGGCTCTGAGTTAAAAGTGCATGAAAAATACTTAGAAGATTTAAATGATGATGACTTTTATTACCATGAAATTGTCGGTTGTACTGTTTTTGATGAAGAAGAAAATGAGATTGGTATCATTACTGAAATTCTTGAAACAGGCGCAAATGATGTATGGGCTATTAAAGGTGTAAATGGCAAGTTCCATTATATCCCGGTAATTTTAGATGTTGTTAAAGAAGTAGATGTCGATGAGAAACGCATTACAATTGCACTTATGGATGGCATGTTATCATGATGAATATTCAAGTTTTATCCCTGTTTCCCAATATGTTTGAAGGTGTATTTGGCGCCTCTATTTTGAAGAAAGCACAGGAAAAAGGAGCCGTTTCTTTGGCGGTGACAGACATCCGTGATTTTTCGATGAACAAGCATAATCAAGTGGATGATTATCCGTATGGTGGTGGAGCAGGAATGGTTTTGAAGCCTGAACCGATGTTTAATGCAGTTGAAAAACTCGTGGTAGATGGTAAAAAACCGCGCATTATTATGATGTGCCCGCAAGGAGAACGCTACGATCAGAAAAAAGCGGAAGAATTGGCGTTAGAGGAAGATTTAATTTTCCTTTGTGGTCATTATGAAGGCTATGATGAGCGTATCCGCGAACATCTTGTTACAGATGAAATTTCGATTGGTGATTTTGTCTTGACGGGTGGGGAACTAGCAGCAATGACGGTAATTGATAGTATTGTCCGTTTAATTCCTGGTGTACTAGGGCAGGAAGCATCGCATGTCAATGACTCATTTTCTACGGGTCTATTAGAGCACCCGCATTATACACGCCCAGCTGACTTCAGAGGCATGAAAGTGCCAGATGTACTGTTGTCAGGTAATCATGCGAAAATTGCACAATGGCGTGACGAGCAGACGATTAAGCGTACATTTGAACGTCGACCAGATTTATTTGAGCAAGCGGAGTTAACAGCACAACAACAAGTCTATTTAAATAAGCTTAAAAGAACTTAACTTCTGTAAAGGAAATCCTCTTGCAAGCACTATTAAAGTATGCTAATATTTAAAATGCATTTCTTATAAGGAATGCCGTATTATGATGTTCCGCTGCAGCAACCAAAAGAGACCTGCATGAGCCTCTAACAAGGAGAGAAAAAAACTATGTCAAAAATCATTACAGAAATTACTCAAGAACAATTACGCACAGACTTACCAACTTTCCGTCCAGGAGATACTGTAATCGTTGATGTTAAAATCGTCGAAGGTACTCGTGAACGTATTCAAAAGTTTGAAGGCGTTGTAATTAAACGTCGCGGTGGCGGTGTCAGCGAAACTTTCACAGTGCGTAAAATTTCATACGGCGTTGGTGTTGAACGTACATTCCCTGTACACACTCCAAAAATTGCTAACTTAACTGTTACTCGTCGTGGTAAAGTACGTCGTGCTAAATTATACTACCTACGTAACCTACGTGGTAAAGCTGCTCGTATTAAAGAAATTCGTTAATTTCAGAGCTGTTTTAGAGAGTGCTATCCATCTTTCAAAGCTGGATAGCACTTTTCTTTTTGCTTGAAAATTAAAATCCTTGTACAATATAAAGAGATTGTGGGAGGTGGCCATACGATGGAAGCCAAAAAAAGAAAAGAAAAGAATGAACTTTGGGAATGGACGAAGGCGCTCGTTATTGCATTTGCACTTGCTGCTTTCATACGTTATGTGTTATTTACACCAATCGTTGTTGATGGAGAGTCGATGATGCCGACACTAGTTAGTGGAGACCGAATGGTCGTAAACAAAGTGTCCTATAAAATCGCCGATATACATCATAAAGATATAATCGTCTTCCATGCACCAGAAAAAAAAGATTATATTAAACGGGTAATCGGTATATCAGGTGACAAAATTCAGTATAAAAATGATGTTCTATATAGAAATGGCAAGGCAGTCGAGGAGCCTTATTTAAAATCGTATAAAGCGTCCATTTTAGATGGTGGCACGTTGACAGAGGATTTTACATTAAAAGATTACACCGGCAAAGAGATCATTCCAAAAGGGTATGTTTTTGTAATGGGCGATAATCGCAGAAATAGTAAGGACAGCCGACATATTGGTCTCGTTCCTGAAAATAAGATTATCGGCAAGACGAGCATTGTATTTTGGCCGTTGGATCAATTCGGTAAAGTGAGATAAATAGTAGGAGTGATAAGTATGACCATTCAATGGTTCCCAGGACATATGGCGAAAGCCCGCAGACAGGTAACAGAAAAATTAAAATTAGTAGATATCGTTTTTGAGTTAATCGACGCACGTTTACCAATGTCATCAAGAAATCCAATGCTTGACGAAGTAATTCATCAAAAACAACGCTTATTAATTTTGAACAAAGCCGATATGGCTGATGAAACACAAACGAAGAAATGGGTAGAATTTTTCAAGGCACATGGTCATGAAGCAATCGCTGTCAATTCATTGGATAGCAAAGGGTTAAAACGCGTGACGAAAGCAGCTGAAGCTATCTTAAAACCAAAATGGGATCGCATGAAAGCTAAAGGGATGAAGGGTCGTGCCATTCGCGCGATGATCGTCGGCATTCCAAACGTTGGTAAATCAACGATGATTAACCGATTAGCGAAGAAAAATTTAGCGCGTACCGGCAATATGCCTGGTGTGACAAAAGCGCAGCAGTGGATTAAGGTTGAAAAAGAACTTGAACTGCTGGATACACCGGGAATTTTATGGCCGAAATTTGAAGATCCGGATGTCGGTTATAAACTTGCGGTTACAGGTGCGATTAAAGATACGATTATGAATATGGACGACCTTGCGATTTACGGTCTTCATTTCTTAGAAAAACATTACCCAAACCGTCTGTATGAAAGATATCAAATGACGAAGGTTTCAGATGAAATCGTAGAAACATTTGAGCATATTGGCAAGTTGCGTAATGTACGTACAACAGGTGGAGAAATCGATTATAGCTACGTAGCTGAATTGATCGTACGCGATATTCGCAACGAGCATCTTGGTAAGTTGACATTTGACTATGTTGAAGATTATAAAGAAGAGTTTGACAATAAAGATAAATAATAAAAATGGCTCCTAATTTATTAGGAGCCATTTTTTTATGTACTCGTTGCAAGTCATCTATTCGAAAAACAGCGTATAATAGAATCGATGGAATGATGAAAAAAAAGATAGAATTACCGATATATATTTATAAGGAGAAATGACAATGGCGACTATTAAAAGTATTAAAGAAGCATTAGCGAATGAGGTAGAATGGCAACAGTGGATGGAAGAACTGAAGAATGATGAGCGTGACGGTGTGAAAAAAGCATTGAGTATATGGGTGAGGCAACAGGAGAAAAAACAACAAATACTTGATGAACATCTTGCAAAAGAGGCATTTGATAGGTCATACCGTGCTTTTCCAGAGGCGTTGATTGCCGGCACAGATGAAGCGGGGCGTGGACCATTAGCAGGACCAGTTGTGACAGCAGCCGTTATTTTACCAGCCTATTGCCCAGGGTTAGTTGGTTTAAATGATTCAAAGCAATTATCATTTGAAAAAAGAGAATACTATTTGAAAAAAATATATGAATATGCTATTTCTACGGCAATACATTTCCAAGATGAGGCAGCAATTGACAGGTTTAATATTTATGAAGCAACGCGCTTATCGATGAAATCTTCAATCGAACAATTAGAACAAAAACCAGATTTTGTATTAGCTGATGCCATGACATTAGATATAGATATTCCTCAAGATTCAATTATAAAGGGCGATGCTAAAAGTTTAGCGATTGCGGCAGCCTCTATCTTAGCAAAAACAGCACGTGATCACTATATGGATGATATGGATCGTACATATCCAGGCTATGGTTTTGCTCAACATGCCGGTTACGGTACAAAACAACATTTAGAAGCATTGCGTACCCTCGGTATAACACCCATTCACCGCAAAACCTTTGAACCAATTAAATCAATGTTAATAGAGGAGTGAACGATGTGAATTTAGCAGGTGTCAATTTAGGACAACCAGTTGTTGTACAAGGGAAACAGGCCATGTCGATGCAAGAAGGGCAAGTATTACATGGCACGATCAAAAAGCTGTATCCCGACCAGCAGGCAGAAATTCAAATTGGCGGTCAAAAACTCATCGCTAAACTTGAAACGCCAATGCAGGCGGGAAATACGCATTATTTTCAAGTAACGGGCACGCAACCGGATGTGACATTAAAAATTGTAAGTGGCCCAATCGATAGTAAAATGTCGATGAGTGAGCAGGTGAAGCAGGTGTTAGAAGGGCTAAAGTTACCGCAGACAAAGGAGATGCAGCAACTTGTTGCCCAATTTATCAAAAATGATACGCCGCTATCTAAAGAGCAGTTGATCCAAGCCGAACAGCTATTAAAAACGAGTGGAAGTACAGTTGTAAAAGCGGACGCTTTGGCGGCGATTCAAAAAATTATTGAGTTAAAACTACCAATGAATGCAGCGACGTTACAAGCCGTTATTCAAGGTGGAGCAAAAGGTGGATTTGTCGATGCTTTAAGCAAATTTGAAGCATTATTAAAAGGTGATCAACAATTATCCCCAACGATTAAACAAGCTATTTTACAACAGTTATTAAATCTAAAAACACCGTTGAATGAGCAGTTAGGTAGCGCATTAACAGGGAAGATGCTTGGGGAGTTACTCGGAAGTAAGGGTTCCGCAGTTACGAACACATCTTTAATGATGGGGCTTAAAGAGGGCTTGAATTTACCAGAGCAAACGAATCGATTTAATATATCGCAAAATCTTTTCAATAAATTGCCACTCCACAGTCAGCAAGCGATGCAACAAATGACGAAAGATAGCTTGGGTAACACAGCAATATTGCCGACATTAAGTGCAATGGTGAAAGAACATCCAACATGGACAGTGGAGCAAGGAAAATCACTACAACAAGCGATTACGAGGATGCAAGTATCCCCGAGTAAAGAGCATCATCAGCAGTTAACAGCGGAAGTATCAAAGCAGCTGGCTGCAACTAAACCAGCACTTAGTCAACTATTGGCCCAACTAAGAACAGCTGAGACAACCGATAAACCACAAATAATTCAGCAGCTAGCAAAAGCAGTAGCTGCTGAACCAAGTTTAAATTTAGCGCAAAAGCAAACGATTATACACGCTTTGAGTGAAGTGACTATGAAAGGGGATGCACACGCGTTTAAAGCAGTGTTAGCTGCCTTTAGTGAGCAAGTGGGGCAAATGACTTCAAGTAGTGCTTCAAAGCAATTAGCAAGCCTTCTAGGTCTATCACAACAAAATGGAGAGCAAGCCTTTAGCAATATGGCGCAAAAAGCTGCGCAAAATCCATCACCGCTTATTCAACAACTTGTCCAAACGACTGAAAATCAGCTGCAAGCCAATTTATCGAGTAAGGACTTCTTACATGCTATGAAGCAAACATTACAAGATCTTGGCTTGAGTTTAGAAGCTAAGTTACTTGATAAAGGGCAGGATGTGACACTGCTAAAAGATACATTAAAAGCACATTTGCAAAACCTATTAAATGATCAACCATCACAGTCAACTCGCCAAGGAGCCGAACAGATTATTGCGCGTTTGAATGGTCAGCAACTACTGTCAGCAGAAAATGGTCCACAACAACAAATTATTATGCAAATTCCGTTACAAATGTTCGGTAAAAGAACGGATGCTACATTGCAATGGACGGGTTCGAAAACAAAAGATGGTAAAATCGATGCGAATTTTGCACGAATTATGTTCTATTTACAGCTGGATTCTTTAGCGGAAACTGTCATAGATATGCAGGTACAGAGTCGTGTTGTTTCACTGACTGTTTATTCAGAGAAAAATGACGTGAAAGAGCTAATTGAACCATTAAAAGAGACGTTAAAGACTGGTTTGGAAAAACATGATTATCAATTATCGGGTGTTTTTATAAAGGAATTTTCGATACCCGAAAAGACTGTTAAACAACAGCGACAAAGTATGGAACTGCCGAATGAGAAAGGACTGGATTTTAGAATATGACGGCGGAAAAACGAAAGGAAGCAGTTGCGCTATCCTTTGATGCAAATAAGGGAGATGCGCCAAAAGTATTAGCGAAAGGCAAAGGAGTTCTAGCGGAGAATATTTTACAAAAAGCAAAGGACAATGATGTACCGATTCAAGAAGACAAGACTTTAGTACAGTTATTAGGACAGTTAGATTTGAATGAATCGATACCAGAAGAACTGTATCAGGGAGTTGCCGAAGTATTCGCATTTATCTATCAATTAGATAAACAGCATGCAAAAAAGAGCCGTAAAAACGGATGAAATATTAGTGAAAAAGCGTAAAAAAGAAACGTAAAATAGAAAATAATTGATTAAGCGATTGATATTTTAATATAAGGTAACCGCTAGACATCTGACAATTTCTCCACTACAATGGTGTAGTAAGTAAACGCTTTACAATTGAGATGGGAGGCAATTTGATGAATATCCATGAATATCAAGGTAAAGAACTTCTTCGTCAATATGGGGTAGCAGTTCCAAAAGGATCTGTAGCATTTTCGCCTGAAGAGGCAGTCAAGGCAGCGAAGGAATTAGGCTCGGATGTTGTAGTGGTGAAGGCACAGATTCATGCAGGAGGTAGAGGTAAGGCTGGCGGTGTTAAAATCGCGAGAAATCTCGAGGAAGTGCGTTCATATTCGAAAGAATTGTTGGGGAAAATTTTAGTTACGCATCAAACAGGACCAGAAGGCAAAGAAGTGAAGCGTATATACATTGAAGAAGGATCAAATATCAAAAAAGAATATTACTTAAGTTTTGTAGTTGATCGCCAAACTTCGAGAGTTACGTTGATGGGTTCTGAAGAAGGTGGAATGGATATTGAAGCGGTGGCAGCAGAAACGCCGGAGAAAATTTTCACTGAAGTGATTGATCCAGTTGTTGGCTTGGCTGCATTCCAAGCACGTCGCTTAGCATTCAATATTAACATTCCGACACATCTTGTAAATAAAGCAGTTAAATTAATGCTTGGTTTATACAAGGCAGTGATTGATAAAGATGCATCAATCGTTG
Organism: Kurthia sibirica; assembly: GCF_003143975.1. Taxonomy (GTDB): domain Bacteria; phylum Bacillota; class Bacilli; order Bacillales_A; family Planococcaceae; genus Kurthia; species Kurthia sibirica. Next base: position 179,917 of record NZ_QFVR01000001.1, read on the forward strand.
AGATTAATCCACTTGCTGTAACAGAAGAGGATGAAGTAATCGCGTTGGATGCAAAATTCAACTTTGATGCCAACGCACTTTATCGCCACAAAGATATTGTAGAACTACGAGACTACGATGAAGAAGACGAAAAAGAAATTGCAGCATCACAATACGATTTAAGCTATATTGCTCTAGATGGTAATATTGGTTGTATGGTAAATGGTGCGGGGCTTGCTATGGCAACAATGGATACAATTAGCTATTATGGTGGATCACCAGCTAACTTCCTTGACGTTGGGGGCAGTGCTTCAGCAGAAAAAGTAAAAGAAGCTTTTAAAATCATTCTTTCTGACCACAATGTTAAAGGTATTTTTGTAAACATCTTTGGTGGCATTATGAAATGTGACATCATTGCAGAAGGTGTAGTGAAAGCGGCTTCAGAGTTAGGATTGCAAGTACCACTAGTAGTACGTTTAGAAGGAACAAACGTTGAAAAAGGTAAAGAAATCTTAAATGAATCAGGCTTGAATATTACAGCTGCAACTTCACTAGGTGATGGCGCAGAAAAAATCGTAAAACTTGTCGGTTAAGAGAGGCGGACTATAAAATGGCTATTTTTATTAATAAAGATACAAAAGTATTAGTTCAAGGGATTACTGGTTCTACTGCTCTTTTCCATACGAAGCAAATGCTTGAATATGGTACTAAAATCGTAGCAGGTGTTACACCAGGTAAAGCAAATACAGTAGTTGAAGGCGTACCAGTCTTCAATACAGTATCGGATGCTGTCAAAGAAACAGGGGCAAATGTTTCTGTCATTTATGTACCAGCTCCATTTGCAGCAGATGCTATTATCGAAGCAGTAGATGCGGAATTGGATATGGTAATCTGTATTACAGAACATATCCCAGTTTTAGATATGGTAAATGTAAAACGTTACATGGAAGATAAAAAAACAATTCTAATTGGACCGAACTGTCCGGGTGTCATTACTGCAGACGAATGTAAGATTGGTATTATGCCAGGTTATATTCATACAAAAGGACATGTTGGTGTCGTATCACGTTCAGGTACGTTAACATATGAAGCAGTTCATCAATTAACGGAGGCTGGTATTGGTCAAACGACAGCAGTTGGTATCGGGGGAGATCCTGTTAACGGTACAAATTTTGTTGATGTACTAAAAGCATTTGAAGCAGATCCTGAAACTTATGGTGTCGTGATGATTGGAGAAATCGGTGGTACTGCAGAAGAAGAAGCGGCTGAGTATGTGAAAAATCACATGACAAAACCAGTTGTCGGCTTCATCGGTGGTCAAACAGCACCTCCTGGCAAACGTATGGGTCATGCGGGCGCTATTATTTCTGGTGGTAAAGGTTCTGCAGCTGACAAAATTGCAGCGATGAAAGATGCAGGGATCGCAGTTGCACCTACACCAGCTGAAATCGGTGAAACATTCATCCAATTAGTGAAAGAAAAAGGATTGTATGACAAAGTAAAAACACATTAATAGTAGGTGTAGCAGATGAAAATCTGCTACACTTTTTTTTATAGGAGGAGAGCGTATGCAAACAAATATCCTGAATGACAATTTATTGGCGTTGCACTATGTCCAACCAATGTCAGTCAACCGTTTACTGCCACTACTCAAAGAAGATCCGGAATTGACTTCAATTACGACGATGCCCGCGACAAAACTAGCGTTATTATTGAAGATGAATAATGATAAAGCACAGTTACTTCAAAGTAATTTCCGTCGTGTTATTGACAAGAATCTATCTCGTTACTATGAAGCATTAAAAATCATGCCGCTTTTTTTTTATGATGATCTTTATCCGAAACAATTACTGGAAATTTACGATCCACCAACCGTGCTGTATTTACGTGGTGAACAGAAATTATTGACCTATGCCAATAAATTGGCCATCGTTGGCTCTAGAAAGGCAACAAGTTATTCTGAAAAATGCTTAGCCCTTTTATTGCCAGCACTCATAAAGCGTCAATACGTGATTGTAAGCGGTTTAGCAAAGGGGGTAGACGGATTAGCTCATGCTATGACGATGGAGCGCTCTGGGCGTACGATAGCGGTATTAGGGCATGGGTTTAACTATAGTTATCCATCAGAGAATAAAAATCTAGCGCAACGGATGATGAAAGAACAGTTAGTCATGACAGAGTATCCACCCTATATGAAACCTCAAAAATGGCATTTTCCGATGCGCAATCGTATTATTAGTGGTTTAAGTGCGGGGGTCGTTGTTACGGAGGCTGGTGAAAAAAGTGGCACGATGAGTACGGTAGATTATGCGTTGGATCATGGACGTCCTATTTTTGCGTTGCCAGGAGATATTGGTTCTTCGCTGTCAGTAGGACCTCATAAACTAATTACAGAAGGCGCAAAGTTAATTTGGAACAGCACACATATACTTGAAGAAATAGAAACGAATGAATAACTAAAAAATACATAGTAAGACCAAAGAATAGCGAGCGTATGTCGCTATTCTTTCTTATAATAGAAGATAAAAATATTTTTGTCGGAAAATGACGAATAATATCATAACTACAGAAAAATAGTATTTTTTTTTGAACAGCAAGAAAAATATTTTTTATCACGTATAAAAACAGCGAGAAAAGCATGATTATTCACATGCTTAAAAAAGAGTAGAAAGTCAATCGTATCAAGCATTGTATAAATTTTCATACCGCGCGTAGAATGATGTACATATTTCGAGTGAAGTAGGACATTTATTGACAGAAAAAAACGAGAAATAAACAATTTCAAAAAGTTTTATCTTGCAAAAAACGATTTTCTGTTATACATTTTGCAACAGGTAATTGTTTTCAAAAATTGAAACTTCACCTCTATAAGGGGGCAAAACATATGTCGGATTATTTAGTAATAGTAGAATCGCCCGCTAAAGCAAAAACAATCGAGCGATATTTAGGTAAAAAATATAAAGTAAAGGCATCTGTTGGCCATGTACGCGATTTACCGCGTAGTCAAATGGGCATTGATACCGAAAATAATTATGAACCGCGCTATATCACAATTCGTGGTAAGGGTCCGGTATTACAAGATTTAAAATCTGCCGCTAAAAAGGCAAAGAAAATATATCTCGCAGCCGATCCAGATCGCGAAGGTGAAGCAATTGCATGGCATTTAGCAACTGCATTAAACATCGACATCGAGTCGGATTGTCGCGTTGTTTTTAATGAAATCACAAAAGACGCTATAAAGGAATCATTTAAACATCCAAGACCGATTGATTTAGACTTAGTTGATGCACAGCAAGCGCGTCGTATTTTAGATCGCTTAGTAGGGTACAATATTAGTCCATTACTATGGAAGAAAGTCAAAAAAGGATTATCTGCTGGTCGTGTTCAATCGATTGCACTCAGCCTAATTATTGATCGTGAAAACGAAATTAAGAGCTTTGAACCAGAGGAGTATTGGTCAATTGAAGGGAATTTTGAGAAATCAACAAAACCTTTTGAAGCAAACTTCTATGGCACAACTAAAGAAAAAATTAAACTAACAAATGAGCAGGAAGTAAAAGATATTCTTGCACAAATTAAAGGTGAAGATTTTGAGGTAGCTAAAGTATTAAAACGTGAGCGTAAACGCAATGCGGCACCATCATTCACTACATCTTCACTTCAGCAAGAAGCAGCGCGTAAACTGAATTTTAGAGCGAAGAAAACGATGATGCTTGCACAGCAATTATACGAGGGTATTGATTTAGGTAAGAAGGCTGGTGGCATCGTTGGTCTTATTACGTATATGCGTACCGATTCTACACGTATTTCAGAAACAGCTAAAAAAGAAGCATTTGAATATATTTTAGAAAACTATGGTGAAGACTATACGACACCTATCACACAACAGGCAAAAAAATCTGATAAAGCGCAAGATGCTCATGAAGCAGTGCGTCCGACATCAACAATGCGTCACCCTGATACGATGAAAACGGTTCTTACGCGAGATCAACTTCGCTTATATCGTTTAGTTTGGGATCGCTATATTGCCAGTCAAATGGCATCAGCTGTTCTCGATACGGTAACAGCTGACCTATTAAATGGTGATATTATGTTCCGTGCGACAGGTTCTACAGTTAAATTTCCTGGTTTTATGAAAGTCTATATCGAAGGTAATGATGACAATAAAGAAGATAAATCAAAGGATAAGCTACTACCACTAATGGAAAAAGGCGATATTATCAAGCGAATTGATATTGAACCAAAACAACATTTTACACAGCCACCTCCAAGATTCTCAGAGGCGCGCCTAGTAAAAACATTGGAAGAAGTGGGAATTGGTCGACCTTCGACATACGCACCAACACTTGATACGATTCAAAAACGTGGCTATGTTACCTTGGAGACAAAACGATTTGTTCCAACGGAGCTAGGCGAAATCGTCAATAGTTTAGTTATTGAATTTTTCCCCGACGTTGTAAATATTGAGTTTACTGCGAAAATGGAACAGGATCTTGATCAAGTAGAAGAAGGCAATAAGAAATGGGTTGAAGTAATCGATGCCTTTTATCAAGACTTCGAAAAACATGTCCAACATGCCGAAGTAGCGATGGAAAAAGTAGAGATTAAAGATGAACCCGCAGGTGAAGACTGTGAACTATGTGGCAACCCAATGGTGTATAAACTTGGGCGTTATGGCAAATTCATGGCTTGTAGTAATTTCCCTGAATGTCGAAATACAAAAGCAATCGTCAAGGAAATCGGTGTGAAATGCCCAACTTGTAAAGAAGGTGAAATCGTTGAGCGTAAGAGTAAAACGAAACGAATCTTCTACGGTTGTAACCAATACCCAGAATGTGATTTTGTATCATGGGATAAACCAATTAGTCGTCCATGTCCGAAATGTGACGCAATGCTCGTCGAGAAGAAAATCAAAAAAGGCATTCAAATTCAATGTTCTGCTTGTGATTATAAAGAAGAACCAACACAGTAAAATATTTAAAGGTATGTGAGTTTTTCATAGCTCATATACCTTTTTTTATGATAAAGTAATGCAGGATAACAAGTTTTAAATCTAAAATGTAAAGAAGGCAGGTAAGTGAAAAAATGACATATATTAATGTAATTGGGGCAGGTTTAGCAGGTAGCGAGGCCGCTTGGCAAATAGCAAAACGTGGAATTCAAGTGAAACTATATGAGATGCGCCCGGTTAAACAAACACCAGCACATCATACAGATAAATTTGCGGAGTTAGTTTGTTCAAACTCATTACGTGCAAACACACTGACGAATGCAGTAGGTGTTATTAAGGAAGAGATGCGTAAGCTGGAATCCATTATTATCGAAGCAGCAGATCATTGTTCTGTACCAGCAGGTGGTGCATTGGCAGTAGATCGACATGAATTTTCTGGCTATGTAACAGAAAAGGTGAAAAATCACCCATTAGTTGAAGTGATCAATGAAGAGGTAACGGAGATTCCGAAGGATGGGATCACTGTTATTGCAACGGGTCCTCTTACATCTCCAGAACTTGCAAAGAGCATTCAACAAGCAACGGGGCAAGAGTATTTATACTTTTATGATGCTGCAGCGCCAATCGTTGAAAAAGATAGTATTGATATGGATAAAGTGTATTTAAAATCACGCTACGATAAGGGGGATGCAGCCTATTTAAATTGCCCGATGAATGAAGCAGAATTTTATGCTTTCCAAGAAGCATTGGTGGCAGCAGAGGTAGCACCATTAAAAGAATTTGAAAAAGAAAAGTTCTTTGAAGGTTGTATGCCAATTGAAGTAATGGCTAGTCGTGGTCCAAAAACAATGTTATTTGGACCGATGAAACCAGTCGGTTTGGAAAATCCAAAAACAGGTGAGCGCCCCTATGCGGTTGTACAATTACGCCAAGATGATGCAGCAGGCACACTTTACAATATTGTCGGTTTCCAAACACATTTAAAATGGGGAGAGCAAAAGAAAATTTTCCGCATGATTCCTGGTTTAGAAAATGTTGAAATCGTTCGTTATGGTGTGATGCATCGTAATACATTTATCAATTCACCAACGGCACTCTTACCGACCTATCAACTAAAAAGCCAACCGAATGTGTTTTTTGCAGGACAGATGACCGGTGTTGAAGGCTATGTTGAATCAGCAGGTAGTGGTTTAGTGGCGGGTATTAATGCAGCAATGATGCATATGGAAAAAGAATTAAAGGTATTCCCAGCTGAAACAGCGTTAGGCAGTATGGCTCGTTATATTACGGAAGCCGACCCCAAACATTTTCAACCGATGAATGTCAATTTCGGTTTATTCCCGGCACTTACTGGGAAAAAATTGCGCTCTAAGCTTGAACGTGGTGAAAAACAGGCAGAACGTGCACTACAAACAATTTCTGACTTTATTGACAGAGAAAAAATCTAATAATCCACCATAGTCGTACAATTGTACACTGCATAAAAAAATTTGATTAAGCCAAGCAAAGTTGTTATACTTTGTAAGGCTTTTTTTATCGGTGTTTTATTTGAATTTATAAGGGTGTTGTACAAAAATGCCTTTATTTAGTAGTACAGGACGCAAATTGTCATAAATCTACAGAAAATTAGCATAGTACAAGTACTACATAAGTGTTCTGACTTTCAAAATTATTCTATTAATGCGAGAATAATAAAGAAGTTAGAAAAAGAGGTGTTATAATGAACATCGAAAAAGAAGTAGCACTCCAACAGTTTATTTCATATATTCAGCTGGAGAAAAATTATTCAGCTCTGACAACAGCAGCGTATGAACAAGATATACAGGAGTTTTTTCAGTTTATCGCAGCTGAAGGCTTACGTAATCTTCAAGAAGTAGAGTATGTTCATGCTCGGTTATATGTCACACAATTATATAATGCGCAAAAGGCTAGGGCGACAATCTCGCGTAAGATTTCGTCCATTCGTTCGTTTTTCCGGTTTTTAAATAAAGAGTTTGATCTGGATGATTCATCCTTCCAAGCACTTTACCATCCGAAAAAAGAAGGAAGATTGCCGCGTTTTTTTTATGAGGAAGAGCTTATGCAGCTTTTTGAAGCGAATGAAGGGGAAACACCAAAAGCGATTCGTGATTTAGCAATACTCGAATTACTCTATGCTACGGGCATTCGCGTAAGTGAATTAACATCAATTGAACTTAAAGACGTTGATTTTTCCTTAAGTATTATCCGCGTGATGGGGAAGGGTCGAAAAGAGCGTTATGTACCCTTTGGTCAGTTTGCCCATGAGGCATTGCAACTGTATATCGATCTTGCACGTCCTAGGTTAATGAAGAATAAAAATCATTCATTTTTTTTCGTCAATATGAAGGGTGATGCAGTGACAGCCAGAGGCATACGTTATATATTAAATGAAATGGTTAAAAAAACGCCATTGTCATCTACGATTTATCCACATATGATTCGTCATACCTTTGCTACTCATTTATTGAATAATGGAGCTGACCTCAGGACAGTGCAAGAACTACTTGGACATACAAGCCTATCTTCAACGCAGGTATATACACATGTTACAAAGGAACATCTTCGGAAAACATATATGAATGCTCATCCACGAGCATAAAACAAATTAGGAGTGTGATTTACTATGGAACTACATGCTACTACGATATTTGCAATACAGCATAAAGGTGAATGTGCTATGGCTGGGGATGGACAGGTTACTTTAGGTAATACAGTCGTAATGAAGCACACGGCAAAAAAGGTACGTAAATTGTTTAATGGGCAAGTATTAGCCGGTTTTGCAGGTTCAGTAGCCGATGCATTTACTCTATTTGAAATGTTTGAAAGTAAATTGATTGAATTTAATGGTAATTTACAAAGAGCTTCTGTAGAGGTGGCCAAACAGTGGAGAGGCGATAAAATGCTTCAAAAACTCGAGGCACTTTTACTTGTGATGAATAAGGAAACATTATTGCTCGTATCGGGATCAGGTGAAGTAATTGAACCTGATGATGGTATTTTAGCGATTGGCTCTGGTGGAAACTTTGCGTTATCTGCTGGACGTGCTTTAAAACAATACTCAGGCGAACAGTTATCTGCAAAGGAAATTGCAGAAGCGTCTTTAACAATCGCAGCTGATATTTGTGTATTTACGAATCATAATATAATTGTGGAGGACTTAGACAAATGAAAGAACAAACACCAAAACAAATGACTGAGTATCTTGATCGCTATATCGTGGGACAAACAAATGCCAAAAAATCAGTTGCCGTAGCGCTACGAAATCGTTATCGCAGACAGTTATTACCGAATGAAATGAAGGAAGAAGTTATTCCGAAAAACATTTTAATGATTGGGCCTACAGGTGTTGGTAAAACAGAAATTGCTCGCAGAATTGCAAAACTTGTCAAAGCACCATTTTTAAAAATTGAAGCGACGAAGTTTACAGAAGTAGGCTATGTTGGTCGAGATGTAGAATCAATGGTACGCGATTTAGTAGAAGTGGCAAATCGCCTTGTAAAAGAAGAAAAAACAGAAGAAGTCCGCGAAGAAGCACAAGCATTAGCGAATGAAAAAATCGTTAAATTACTTGTGCCTAGCTTGAAAAAGAAAAAACAAGCAAATACGGGTGGTAATCCTTTTGAAATGCTTTTTGGAGGCGGTCAAGACCATAGTGATGAAGAAGAGAAGGAAATTGACTCGGATGTACGCGTTAAACGTTCTCAAATTGCAGAAGACTTACAAGCCGGTAAGTTAGAAAATGAGATAGTGACAATCGAAGTGACGGAACAATCTTCAAATATGCTTGGTGCACTATCGGGAATGCCTGGTATGGACATGGGCGGTAATAATATTGGCGATATGCTGTCGAATATGATGCCTGCACAAAAGAAAAAACGAAAAGTACAAGTATCTGATGCACGCAGATTATTGACGATGGAAGAAGCCAGTGCTTTGATTGATGCTGATGAAGTTGCAGCAGAGGCTGTACGTCGCGCAGAACAAACAGGCATTATCTTCATTGATGAAATTGATAAAATTGCTGTAAAAGGTCGTGAAGGTGGTGGCGGCGTTTCGCGTGAAGGCGTGCAACGTGATATATTACCAATCGTCGAAGGCTCAACGGTTAATACAAAATACGGTTCGGTGCGAACAGATTTCATGCTCTTTATAGCAGCTGGTGCATTTCATATGTCTAAACCCTCAGACCTTATTCCAGAATTACAAGGTCGATTCCCGATTCGCGTAGAGTTGGAAAAATTAACGAAGGACGATTTCGTTCGTATTTTAAAAGAGCCAGATCATTCATTGATTCGTCAATATAAGGCGTTACTTGAGACAGAGGGTGTAGAAATTGATTTCACAGATGATTCCATTGACAAAATTGCTGAAATCGCATCAAAAGTTAATCAAGAAACAGATAATATTGGCGCGCGCCGTTTGCATACAATTTTAGAAAAATTATTAGAGGATCTATCGTTTGAAGCCTCTGAAATTGCACCAACGCATATTGCTATCACGCCAGCGTATGTGGAACAAAAGCTAGGAGATATAGCAAAAGACAAAGATTTGTCAGAGTTTATCTTATAGTCTATAATGATAAATATTATGAAATATTAAAAAACTTTTGAATATTCCGTAAATAACGGACATTTCATAGGAGGAACTATATAAATGAACTTATTAGAAAAAATCCGCAAAATTAACACGATGTTACAAGCAACGGCTGGGAAGCCAGTAAACTTTAAAGAAATGGCTGAAGCATTAGGTAATGTAATCGATAGTAATGTTTTTATCGTCAGTCGTAAAGGTAAATTATTGGGGATAGAAATTAACCAACAAATCGAGAATGAACGTACTGCAAAAATGTTTGAAGAACGCCAATTCCCAGAAGAGTACACAAAAAACTTATATGATTTCTCAGAAACGATTGCTAATATTGACATCAATGATGAGCATACAGCTTTCCCTGTTGATAATCGTGAAATGTACAAAAATGGTCTTACAACAATCGTTCCTATTAAAGGTGGCGGCGAACGTTTAGGTACACTTATGTTAGCACGTATCGATACACGTTTCGAAGACGAAGATTTAATCCTTGCTGAATACGGTGCTACTGTAGTAGGTATGGAAATTCTGCGTGAAAAAGCAGAAGAAATCGAAGAGGAAGCACGCAGTAAAGCAGTTGTTCAAATGGCAATCAACTCATTATCATATTCTGAATTGGAAGCAATTGAACATATTTTTGAAGAATTAGATGGTTCTGAAGGATTACTAGTAGCTTCTAAAATTGCAGACCGCGTTGGTATTACGCGCTCAGTAATTGTTAATGCATTACGTAAACTGGAATCAGCAGGCGTGATCGAATCACGTTCACTAGGTATGAAAGGGACTTATATTAAAGTATTAAACAACAAGTTCCTAAACGCACTAGCAGAAATTAAAATGCGTTAGTATATAAATTAAATAGGAAAAGTGTTTTTTAAAGTATGTACAATTCTATACTTTAGAAAATGCTTTTTTTTATGGCGGTGAGTGACATTGATTAATTCAATGTTACTCACCTTTTTTTGTATATCAGGTTCTACAATAGTTGTTGGTTTTTCCAAACCACATCTGTTGTGGGTCATTTTTTGTAGACCTCGCCTCAACTTATTTTATAGGAGATGCGAACATGTGATAGTTTGCAGATAAAAAGCGAGCCAGATAGAGATATTGACTCGCTTTCGCTTTGATTATTCGAATAAGTTTTTTAGCAGGAAATCATACTAAAAAACGTATGAAAACGAAGTGCATATGGATTTAGATGATTGGATCTTTATCATGCAAAGATGTTATTGAAAGGGAAGTATAAAAAAAGGGTCATATCTACTAACGTAACGTTTTAAGGGAGATTAATTGACTTACTCAAGGTTTTCATTTAAAAGGGTTAGATCGCATGTGTAGTACTTTGAATGCGCGCTTAAGTCAAGTTGGTCGAAGATTATAATAATAGCTATTACTTGAAGGAAGATTGGGTGAATAGAGTTGTTTACGCATCATCACTAAAAATAAGAATGTAGCTAATAAGATTAAAAAGAAGTTATGAAAGTCGGTACAAGGTCATTAATAGTGAAATATTCTTAAAAATGCTCTATTACTTTAAAAAATGAGAATATTTGCCATTTATAGAAAATTGATGCATAATTATCAGAAAACTTCACTATGTTTCATACTAATAGCAAAAAGTGATTTTTAGTATGCAGAAGAAATAAACTTAAAATATGTACATTTTGTGAAGGAAAATATTGGTCTTTTATTAAAAGCTAGTTATTGCAGTCTTTCCAGTCGTTCGGAAAATAATTCAAATATATTCCAAATAAAATATATGTTGAATGTTACTTTTTGAATACGATGATAAATGTTATAGTGTTTTATTGAAAGTATAAAAAATGGTATATATGACAGAAAGTATCGATGATTAATAATTTGTTTATTATTTGTTTTAAGTGAATAAAAATGCAGTAATCTACATATGTTGTAAAGTGTATAAATTATGTATTAATTGCGAAAAGATATACTAATTAGTTCTAATGAATCAAAATTTTATACTTTATAAATATAAAAGGTATAATAAGCACTATCACTCTAGTGTTTATTACCTTGTGGTTGGATAGTTGAATAGAAATGGTTAATATGCGAAAAAAATGTCTAATAAACACTAAAAAGGTACTTTAGGACTACCTAAATTACTATAATAGTAATAGACACATTGGATTATCTTTATTACAATTAGGGTAGTAAGTGAGACGAGTATTTCCTTAAAGATGAAAATATGGGGTGAATAATTATGAGTCTATTTAGCGGAACGATTGCGAACCTTGAGCAAGGGTTATCATATTCTTCTATTAAAAATAAAACAATTGCACAAAATATTGCGAATGTTGATACACCAAATTATAAAGCAAAAGATGTTAGTTTTAAGCAAATGTTAACGGATGCTCAAACAACGACGTTGAGTGCCAATCGTACGGATGATAAACATATCGATTTCCAAGCGGAAGCAAATACACCTGGTGTATATAGCTATAGTAATTTAAATTACCGTCAAAATGGTAATGGCGTAGATATGGATAAAGAACAAGCAAGCCTAGCAAAAAACACACTTTATTACAATGCATTAATTGAAAGAGTAAGCAGTAAGTACAATACGCTTCAAACAGTAATAAAAGGAGGTAATTAAGCTTGTCTATTTTTCATGGTTTAGATACAACGGGGTCGGCTTTAACAGCACAACGTCTTAGAATGGATGTTATTTCATCTAATATGGCGAACGCGGAAACGACTCGTGCAAAGATGGTGGATGGTGAATGGCAGCCCTATAGAAGAAAAACCGTCACTTTAACTGCACAAGAAGGAGCAGGGTCATTTGCAACGCAACTAAATGCTGCGATTGGTTCTAGTAGTAAGTCTGCTGGTAACGGTGTAAAAGTAACGAAAATAAATGAAGATACAACAACTGATTTTAAACTTACATATGATCCTTCCAATCCAGATGCTGATCAAAATGGATATGTTAAATTATCGAATGTAGATACATTAAAAGAAATGACAGATTTAATGTCTGCAACACGTTCGTACGAAGCGAACGTTACAGTGTTTAACGCCAATAAATCAATGTTGACGAAAGCCTTAGAAATCGGAAAATAGAGTTTTAGGAGGATGAATGATGGACGTTTCTCAAATTGGTATTGTGGCACCAGTCACACCTACAGTTAGCCAGGCAGCCCCTACAAACCAAGTGGCTTCAAAAGAATCTTTTAGCACAATGTTAAAAGATGCAATTGGCTCAGTAAATGAAGCACAACAAAGTTCGGATGTAATGACGAATAAATTGATTACAGGTCAAGACGTAGAACTACATGATGTAATGATTACGGCGCAAAAAGCAAGTGTGACATTAAATACAGCTTTACAGTTCCGCAATAAAGCGGTAGAAGCATATCAAGAAATAATGCGTATGACAGTTTAATCATATGACTAGCTCGCATGGATAAAGAATAGTGATATTCAATGTAACCGGAGGCCTAAAATGAATGATAGATTAACAAAAATCAAATCCGACTTTACGAACTTTTGGAGCAGCCGCTCGAAACGTCAAAAAGGGACGTTAATCGGCTTAATACTCGGAGTTGTGATCGTTGCAGCCTTAGTTACTTTCTTCATGACAAGAGTGACGTACGAACCGCTTTATTCTAACTTAACAACCGCTGAAGTAGGTCAAATTAAAGAACAACTAGATACAGCGGGTACTAAGTATGAAATAACTGCAGGTGGTACAGCCATTTCTGTTCCGAAAGATCAGGTTGATACACTCAAAGTAAGTTTAGCATCAGCGGGTTACCCAAAAAGTGGAGAAATCGATTATTCTTTCTTCTCTCAAAATGCTGGATTTGGTATGACCGATAACGAATTCAATGTCTTAAAAGTAGCTTCTGTGCAAACGGAACTTGCCAATTTAATGAAAAATATTGATGGGGTAAAAGATGCGAAAGTTATGCTATCGATGCCTGAACAAAGTACATTTGTCAGCGATAGTGAGAAAAATAAAGATGCCAGTGCTTCTATTGTATTAAATACAAATCCTGGACAAGAATTTACAGAAGAACAAGTGAAAACACTCTATAAATTAGTAGCGAAAAGCGTACCAAATTTAAGTACGGATAATATTGTAATTACCAATCAATACAATGAATATTTTGATTTAGCAGCTACAGATTCAGCTGAAGGTGCAAATGTGGCAAATGCTGGCACGCAGTTGACGTTGAAAAAACAAATCGAAAAAGACATTCAAAGACAGGTTCAATCGATTCTCGGTAGCATTATGGGAAGTGGTAAAGCAATTGTCTCTGTAACATCTGATATTGACTTTACAAAAGAAAATCGCGAGGAAAATCTCGTGAAACCAGTCGATAAGGAAAATATGTCTGGTATCGAAATTAGCGCACAAAAAATTAATGAGTCATATGCAGGTACAAATGCAGGGGCGACTGGTACACCGGAAGCAGAAACAACTACTGATAATTTTACGAATTATCAAGAAGATACTGGTAGCGGCAATGGTGATTACGAAAAAACATCTGAAACAGTTAATAAAGAAGTGAATCGTATTAAACGTCAAATTGCAGAAAGTCCGTATCGCGTACGTGATTTAGGTATACAGGTTGTTGTTGAACCGCCTACAGCGGATGACCCAACTTCATTGGATCCAACGACTCAAAATGATATTAAAACAATGTTAGCTTCTATCGTAAGAACTTCAATTGATAAAAATGAAGCAGGAACACTATCCGATGCTGAAGTTGAGCAAAAAGTAATCGTTTCTGTACAAAAACTTAACGGTAAACCAGTCACAGATATAGCAACTAAAAGTGCAATCCCTTGGTGGGTTTGGGTTATTGGTGGCGTGTTAGTGGCGGCTATTGCATTATTAGCATTCTTTATTATTCGCGCTCGTAGAAGAACGGCGGAAGAAGAATACTACGAAGAAGAAGAATTTACTAGTTTAGAAGTAGATGATATTTCAGATGAAAAAGAGACAGAGGGAACCGTTCGACGTAAGCAGTTAGAGAAGATGGCTAAAGATAAGCCGGAAGATTTCGCAAAACTATTACGATCGTGGATTTCTGAGGAATAGTAGGGGAGGCTTATTTTCGTGGCAACAAAGAAAGAGAAAGACTTATCAGGTAAACAAAAAGCCGCACTCTTACTAATTTCCTTAGGGCCTGAAGTGTCGGCAGCGGTTTACAAACATTTAAATGAAGATGAAATTGAAAAATTAACATTAGAAATTTCCAGCGTTAAACGAGTAGAAGCAGATGTTAAGGAAGAAATTATAGAAGAATTCCATACGATTGCACTCGCTCAAGATTATATTTCCCAAGGTGGTATTGGTTATGCTAAAACCGTCTTGGAAAAAGCATTAGGCAACGAACAGGCCTTGGCGATTATTAATCGCCTGACATCATCATTACAAGTTAGACCATTTGATTTTGCACGTAGAACAGACCCAGCTCAAATTTTCAATTTTATTCAAAATGAACATCCACAGACAATTGCTTTAATTTTATCTTATTTAGAGCCTGCGCAAGCGGGAACGATTTTATCATCCTTACCACAGGAAGTTCAAGCGGACATCGCAAAACGGATTGCTACGATGGAATCAACGTCACCAGAAGTAATTAGTGAAATAGAATCTGTATTAGAACGTAAATTGTCGTCAACTGTCACACAGGATTACACAGAAACAGGTGGCGTAGATGCAGTTGTTGAAGTGTTGAATGGTGTTGATAGACAAACGGAGAAAACAATTCTTGACGCGCTTGAAATACAAGATCCTGAGCTTGCAGAAGAGATTAAAAAACGTATGTTTGTCTTCGAAGACATTGTTACGCTTGATAATCGTTCGATTCAACGTGTTATTCGAGATTCAGAGAATGAAGATCTTATGTTAGCAATGAAGGTTTCAAGCGAGGATGTTAAAGAAATTATTTTCAAAAACATGTCTCAACGTATGGCAGAAACATTCAAGGAAGAGATGGATGTCATGGGACCTGTTCGTTTACGCGATGTAGAAGATGCTCAAACACGGATCGTCGCCGTAACGAGAAGATTAGAAGATGCTGGTGAAATTATTATTGCCCGTGGTGGAGGAGATGACGTAATTGTCTAGAATCATTCGACAGCATGCGGAATCAGAACATGATAGCAACATTAGAAAAATAGAAGTACGTAGTTTTTCTTTTACGAAAAATCTTAGTGAAGCGAGCGACGTAGTTGATGGTTTGTCTATTGAACATCTGTTGGACGAGCAGCAAAGAATGCAACAAGCATTCTCGGAAGAAAAAATAGCAACTATTGCAAAAATTGAGCAGCAGCGACAAAATGCTGCTGCTGAGATTGATGCCGCACGTCAGGCTTGGGAACAGGACAAGCAAATATTGGAAAAAAAAGCATATGATGAAGGTTTTGCTGAAGGTTTTGAAGATGCGACATTAAAAGTACAACATACTATGTCAGATAAGATTAGTGAAGCAAATAATACGGCACTATTAGCGGTCGAAAATGGCAATGCTTATTTACAAGCACAAGAAAAGTTGATTTTAGAACTTGCTATTCGATCGGCATCAAGAATCGTCAATCAGCAATTAAAAGACGAACCGCAATTGTATTTGCAAATAATTGAACGCGCATTAAAAGAAGCGCGTGAAGCAGAATATATTAAAATTTTCACCTCTGTGCAATATTTTGATAGCGTTACGAACAATCGAGAAGAGTTTGCAACATTATTCCCACCAGATGTTCAATTTATGATTTTTATAGATGATGACTTAACAGGGGCAGAGTGTTATTTAGAAACAAATACAGGTCGCCTCATGGTAACGCTTGATGATCAATTTAATATGTTGAAAAAGGGTTTATTAGAAATTATAGAAAGTGTGGATTGATGACGATGAAGGCTGCTGATTTATTAGAGCATATTACAGCGATTCCAACATTTAAAAAGTTTGGTAAAATATCGCGTGTTGTCGGACTTATGATCGAATCAAATGGTCCCCAAAGTTCGATCGGTGATGTCTGTAAAATACATGTCAATTCTTCGCAGCTCGGTCATCAAGAAATACTTGCAGAGGTCGTGGGTTTTAAAGATGATACAGTCGTCTTAATGCCATTTACCTCCTTGCGTGATATATCAATTGGATGTTTAGTAGAAGGTACAGGAAAGCCACTCGAAGTGAAAGTTGGACCAGAACTTATCGGTAAAATCCTAGATTCAATGGGAAGACCGATGGATGGTTCGTTGCTTCCGGGAGGCTTAAGTACTGTTCAAACTGAAGGAGAACCACCAAACCCTTTAACACGACCACCAATCGAGGAGCCGCTTGAAGTCGGGGTAAAAGCAATTGACGGTATGCTTACAGTTGGTAAAGGGCAAAGGGTTGGTATTTTTGCTGGTTCAGGTGTTGGTAAAAGTACATTACTTGGTATGATTGCACGTAATACGACGGCTGATTTAAACGTGATTGCACTTGTAGGAGAACGTGGCCGTGAAGTAAGAGAATTTATTGAACGTGATTTGGGTCCAGAAGGACTTAAACGTTCCATCATTGTTGCAGCAACATCAGATCAACCTGCTTTGATGCGTATAAAAGGAGCATTTACAGCAACAGCAATTGCAGAATACTTCCGAGAAAAAGGTCTCAATGTTATGTTGATGATGGATTCAGTAACACGTATTGCTATGGCGCAACGTGAGGTCGGCTTAGCTACAGGCGAACCACCTGCTCAAAAAGGGTATACACCCTCTGTTTTCGCAATTTTACCTAAGTTATTAGAGCGAACAGGTACAAATGAAAAAGGTTCTATTACAGCCTTTTATACGGTACTTGTTGATGGTGATGATATGAATGAGCCAATTGCTGATACAGTTCGTGGTATTTTAGATGGCCATATTGTTTTAGATCGTAATCTAGCAAATAAAGGACAGTATCCTGCAATCAATGTTTTAAAATCAGTCAGTCGACTGATGAATCATATTGCCAGTAAAGAACATATCGCGGCAGCAACACGCTTGAGAGAACTCTACTATACATATAGTAAAAATGAAGATTTGATTAATATTGGTGCTTATAAAAAGGGTTCCTCACAAGAAGTTGATGAAGCAATCCACTATGAACCGCTTATTACAAATTATTTGAAACAAGGATTTATGGACCCCGTGTCCAAGGAAGAAAGTATAAACGAACTAATCAATCTTGCAAAGGGTGGAGCGAATGACTAAAGCATATCGTTATCGATTCGATCAAGTAATGGTTATTAAAGAACAAGAGAAAAATGAATCTGAGATGGCCTATAAAGAATCAGTTAGTATCTTTGAGGTGATTGCAACACAACTCTATGATGCATTGAAAAAAAAAGAAAATTTATTAATTTTTCAACAGCAAAAACTAGTAGATGGGCTAAGCGTCTTAGAAATGCACAATTACGCGGGCTTTATTGATAGCTTAGAGAAAAAAATAGCTGAATTACAAACAAAGGTAATCCAGGCGCGTTCAAAAATGGACTGGTTTGAACAAAAACTAATCGAGATTTCACTTGAATATAAAAAATATGAAAAAATGAAAGAAAAAGACTTAGAGGTATATTTGAAAGAAGAAGATCGTCTTGAGTTGATTCAACTGGACGAAATTTCGCAAATTGCCTTTTACAATAAGGAAGCAAGGTGAAGACATGGCGAAAAAACCAGCACCCACTAAAAGACCTAATAATAAAAATAGAAGCATTGTTACTGCTGAGGAAACTCAACAAACAAAATCGCCAGGTAAGTTACAAAAACTATTTTTTTGGGTAATAATACCTGTTTTATTCACTTTGGCAATCGGTTTAATAGTTGCAGAAGTAACAGGTACAAACGTTTTTGAAAAAGCAAAATCGGTAATTGGAGCAGGCGATTCTACACAAAAAGAAACATCGGATGAAGCGGTGGAAAATTACAATAAACAAATCGTCAGCCTAAAAGCTTCTATTAAAGAAAAAGATACGATTGTCGCGAAATTACAAGGTCAGCTAGATAGTACAAAAACAGACACATCAAAAGCCGAGATTGAAAAGAAACGACTTGAAGCAGAAATAAAAAAATTACAAAATTCTAAAGCAGATACGAAAACAGATATTGCGACTGTTATTAAAACCTATGAGCAAATGGCACCTAAGAAATCAGCACCTATTTTATCTGCGATGTCAGATAAAGAAGCTATGAAGATTTTAAAAGGTTTAAAACCGGTGACATTAGCAACTATTTTAGAAAAAATGACACCAGAAAAAGCTGCTAAGTATACCGAACAACTGTCTAAGAATAAATAAGTATAGAGGGGAGGTGACTTGAAAGTGGTGAATATAGCGTCATTTGATCAAGCTGTTCAAGTAAGAAATCAGCCGGTAGCGCCAGCACAAAATACAGCAACTTCAAACCAGAACTTTAGCAACTCACTGAAAACAGCAACAGATGCACAAGCAACAACAGTAATAGATGACAAAATAACTATGAGCGACAGCCACTCTGTTGTCGAAGAAAAGGTAGAGCAAGAGGACTCAAAACCATTAACACTTGATTTTTTACTACCCACTCCAAAAGTCGAAGTTATGCAAGAAGAAGTATTAGGTATTGATTTAGCTGCATTATTTAATGCCACAAGTATTGAAGATATAACAACTTTAATGGGTGGTAAGTTTACTGTCGATTCAATGGCCGGTCAAGGATTGTCTACAGAAAACCTTGCGCAAGCATTGGGCATGACAGCAACAGACTTGCAGCAATTATTGACGAAACTTACGGGACAACAAGGTCCTCAAGATTTATGGGTAGCTCTTGGGAAAATGGATGATCAAATATCAGCTGTATTAGGTAAAATTGCGGCAGCATTAAACGGTGCAGAAAATGCCATCTTATCTAAAAAGGATGCACAAGCAGCAGTTGCTTTATTTAAATTAGTCGATCTAGTAGCACCTAAAACAGATTTATTATTAAAACAAGAGTTACAAAGTAGTCAAATGAAAGATTGGTTAACAACACTTGCAGCAACGGTAACAACTAAAACAACTGAAAAAGCAGTAGCACTTCCTTTTGCTAATAAACTATTTAATTTTAAACCGATAGTAGCTACTGAAACACAATCGACACAACAGTTAGTACCGACAGCGACAGCAACGAAAGCGACTGTTGTGACAATGACTTTACCAACCGCTCCACAGGCACAAGCGAGTAAGTTTGTTGAGGAGTTTCAATCAATTATGAATCGTGCACAGTTTGCAAGCAATGCAGCAAGCACACGTTTATTAATCAAATTGTATCCGGAAAATTTGGGGACAATTCGCTTAGAATTAATACAAAAAGATGGTGTATTATCCGCTAAGCTATTAGCTTCTACAGCATTGGGTAAACAGATGTTAGATAGTTCTTTACATCAGTTAAAACAAGGTTTTGTCAGTCAAAACATTCAGCTTGACCGCCTAGAAGTAACGCAGGCTTTAAGCGAACCAAATAAAGGTGAACGTGGTCATCAATTCGGTCAAAACACACCAAATAACAAAGGTTCTGACGACGAAGAACACAATGACAAAAAAGTAGAAAATCATATGAGTTTTGATGATTTATTAGCTGAAATGGAGGAATAATTATGACGGAAACAAAAGGTATTACATCTGATTATTATATGCCTACTCAAACAAAAAAGACGGGCGATAGTAATTTAGGTAAAGATGATTTCTTGAAAATTCTCATTACGCAATTACAAAATCAAGATCCAACTAGTCCAATGGATGATAAAGAATTCATCTCTCAAATGGCCCAATTTTCTTCCTTAGAACAAATGCAAAATATTGCAACCTCCATGAATAATTTAACAGCTATGACACAACAATCCCAACTGATTCAATTCAATTCATTCATTGGTAAAAATGTAACATGGCATGAAGCATCTGATACTGTAGGTGAAGATGGAAAACCAATCGTGAATTCAGGTACCGAAAAAGTAATGAGTGTGAAGTATGATGGTTCTGAAGCGAAATTTGTTTTGGAAAGCGGTAAAATCATTTCCGCATCCAATATTTCAGAAGTATTGGATACAACAAGTTCAAATTCGACAAATTCATTGGTCGAAGCGAGCATGCTCATTGGTAAAA
The DNA here is from genome assembly GCF_003143975.1 of Kurthia sibirica. Lineage (GTDB taxonomy): Bacteria > Bacillota > Bacilli > Bacillales_A > Planococcaceae > Kurthia > Kurthia sibirica. Next base: position 200,567 of record NZ_QFVR01000001.1, read on the forward strand.
AAATCAGCTATAAAGATGCAGAAGGTAATGATATTTCCGATATAGTAAATTCCGTAACGAAAAAAGATGGTAAGGTACAGTATTTATTATCAAATGGTGCATCCGTTACGGGCGATCAATTCACATCTATTTCTGGGTAGGTTATTCATATGAAGCCAATTCGTTTAAATCAACCGATGCCTATTCCGCAGCAACAATTCAAAAATAAATCAGTGAAACAATTACCACAAAACTCATTTGCGCGTATTTTACATACAGCGAATCAGGACATTAAAGTTAGTAAGCATGCACAACAACGTATTGAACAAAGAAAAATAGATATATCAGCAACAGAATGGCATGCAATAGAAGAAAAAATAGTCTCCGCTCACAAAAAAGGCTTAAATGATGCGCTTGTTTTAACAAAAAATGCTGCGCTCATCATCAATGTCAAAAATCAAACGGTTATAACGGCGATGAATCGCCAAGAAGCAAATGATCAAATTTTTACAAATATCGATGGTGCAATTGTGTTATAGGCGGGACCTGTTAAAGGGCGCCTTTTCGGTACTACTGACTGATTGATGTAGTACATCCAAAATCGAAGGGAGAAAACAATAATGTTACGTTCAATGTACTCAGGTATTAGTGGTTTAAAAAATTTCCAAACAAAATTAGATGTAATCGGTAATAATATTGCCAATGTCAATACTTACGGATTTAAAAAGGGGCGCGTAATCTTTAAAGATTTAATGTCTCAAACTGTAGCAGGTGCAAGTGCACCCGGAGATAATTTAGGGGGTACAAATGCTAAACAAATCGGTTTAGGTGCTAGTTTAGCAGCAATCGATACCAACCATGAAAAAGGTTCTTTCCAAACGACGAACCGTACATTGGATATTGTCATTAATGGTGATGGCTATTTATCCTTTACGGATGGTACAAACACATCGTATACGCGAGCAGGGAATTTATATTTGGATAGCGCAGGTACACTTGTCTCACCAGATGGTAAAAAGCTGTTAACGGAAGGCGGCAATACTTTCCCGCCAATCCCTTCAACTGCAACAAACCTAACGATTGGTCAAGATGGTACCGTATCATATGTTGAAAATGGTACGCTCGTTGCGTTAGATAAAATTGCGGTTACGCGTTTTTCAAACCCAGAAGGTTTAACTAAAACGGGTGGTAATTACTTTGCGGTATCAAATAACTCTGGTGAACCATCAGCTTCAAAAACAGCTGGTTCAGATGGTAATGGTACGATCGAATCTGGTTTCATCGAAATGTCGAATGTTGACTTATCAGAAGAATTTACTGAAATGATCGTCGCACAACGTGGATTCCAAGCAAACTCACGTATTATTACAACTTCAGATGAAATTTTACAAGAGTTAGTAAATCTTAAACGTTAATGACTAAGTTTTAAAAAAGGAAGGGGGGCCGGGCTAGTGCTCTTGTAGACTGGCCCTATATCCTATGATTAATGTTACAAGATTAAATGGTAAATCATTTGCATTAAACGCATTATACATAGAATCGGTCGAGGCGTTTCCGGACACCTTAATTACTTTAACGACCGGACGTAAATATGTTGTTTTAGAAGAAATTGATGAAGTGAATGCACAAATCATACTTTTCTATAAACAGGTACAAGTGTTATCAAACCCGCATATACGAGGTGAAAATGATGAAGAATAAACTACTGACAATCATGCTGATTATTTTAGTAACCATTACGCTATTAGGTGTTGCAGGCGTGATCGTCTATAAACAGCTTGGAACGGATACACCAAACGCAGCCCCAAACATCGATAAGATACTGGAACAGTCTATCGATGTACCGGAGCTAAATACCAATTTAGCTGATCGGAAATATATTCAACTATCTTTGAAAATCCAATTGGATAGCAAAGAAGCAGCAGAAGAAATGACAAAACGTGATTTTCAAGTGAAGGATATTTTAGTTGAAGTATTATCTGAAATGAGCAGTAAAGATTTAGAAGGTAAGCGTGGTAAGGAATTATTAACCAACACATTAAAATCAAAATTTAATGGTTTAATGCAAGATGGAGAAGTTCAAAAAGTGTATATTACCTCCTATGCAATTTCATAATAATATTAAATAGAAGAATGGAGGTGGGCAAATGGCTGGAGATGTATTGTCACAATCAGAGATAGATGCGCTCTTATCAGCGTTATCTACAGGTGAAATGACAGCGGATGATATAAAAAAAGACGACGAAGTGAAAAAAGTTAAAGTGTATGATTTTAAACGAGCACTTCGCTTTTCTAAAGATCAAATCCGTAGTTTAACACGAATACATGAAAACTTTGCTCGACTAATGACTACTTTCTTCTCTGCTCAGCTTAGAACATATGTACAAATTACAGTAGCTTCTGTTGACCAAATTCCATTTGAAGAATTTATTCGTTCGATTCCAAATATGACGCTAATAAATGTATTCGAAGTACCTCCTTTAGATGGTAATGTACTAATGGAAATCAATCCCAACATTGCATATTCAATGATGGATCGTTTGATGGGTGGAGCTGGATCAAGTCATAGTAATGTAGATAATCTGACTGAAATTGAGACGAAAATAATGACGAATTTATTTGAGCGCTCATTCGATAATTTACGTGAGGCATGGTCAAATATTGCGGATATCGATCCGGTAATGACGGAGCTTGAGGTGAATCCACAATTTCTTCAAATGATTTCTCCAAATGAAACAGTTGTAGTAATTTCTTTCAACTCTATTATTGGTGAAACAAGTGGTATGATTAATATTTGTATCCCTCATGTTGTATTAGAGCCTATTGTGCCAAATTTATCGGTACGTTATTGGATGCAGTCTAATACGAAAGAGGTTTCACCAGAGCAGAAGAAACTAATCGAAGATAGAGTACAACAGTCTGAATTACCTGTTGTTGCTGAATTAGGAACTGCACAGATTAGCATTGAAGATTTCTTATTATTAAGAAAAGATGATGTTATTCAGCTTGATCAGTCAATATCCGATGCACTGGTATTAAAAGTAGCGGATGTACCAAAATTCACGGCTCAACCGGGTAAAGTTAAGAAAAAATTGGCTGTACAAATTTTAGAAACCTTGAAAGGAGGAGACAGCGATGATGAGTGATGAAATGTTATCACAAGAAGAAATTGAAGCGTTGCTTCGTGGTGAATCAATCGATTCAACACCAGAGACAACTGCTGAAGAAAAAACAGAAGAATACAATGTTGAAGATTATTTAGACGACATGTCGAGAGATGCGCTAGGTGAGATTGGTAATATTTCATTTGGTAGCTCTGCCACTGCACTATCTTCACTTTTAGGACAAAAAGTTGATATTACGACACCTGCCCTAAGTATGATTAATCGAAATAAATTGGAGGAGGAATTCCCACATCCCTATGTTGCTGTTCAAGTAGAATATACAACAGGTTTAATGGGTATGAATCTCCTCGTAATTAAACAATCAGATGCAGCAATTATTGCTGATTTAATGCTTGGTGGAGATGGACTTAGCCCTGCTGAAGAGCTAGGAGAGATCCATTTAAGTGCTGTTCAAGAAGCGATGAACCAAATGATGGGGTCGGCTGCTACGTCAATGTCGACAATCTTTAATAAAAAGGTTGATATTTCTCCACCTTCAATTGATTTGATGAATTTTTCAAGCAATCAAGGTACTGATAATATTCCTGATGATGACTTATTAGTGAAAGTGTCATTCAGACTTAAAATTGGTACTTTAATTGATTCGAATATAATGCAATTATTACCTTTAAATTTCAGTAAAAAATTAGTAAAATCATTAATGAACCCTGAAGATGAAGATGCTTTTGAAGAAGTTGCTAAATCGACTGAATCAGCTAATCCATCGACACCAACACTACCAGAAGAAATGGCATCAACTACACAGCAAGCAGCTCCGCAATTTGAGCAGCCAATGCAACAACAACCAATGCAACAACCAATGCAACAACAGCCAATGCAGCAACAACCAGTGTATACACAGCAACAACAGCCAGTACAACCACAGTTAAATGTTCAACAAGCTCAATTTGCAGATTTCGAACAAACGCATTTAAAGCAAGCTGAAGCACGTAACTTAAATATGTTAATGGATATTCCATTACAAGTAACAGTGGAACTTGGACGAACTAAACGTTCTGTAAAAGAAATTTTAGAATTATCAAGTGGTTCAATTATTGAGCTAGATAAACTAGCTGGTGAACCCGTAGACATTTTAGTGAATGCTCGATTGATTGCTAAAGGTGAAGTAGTTGTTATAGATGAGAACTTTGGGGTAAGAATAACTGATATACTTAGTAAGGCGGATCGATTAAATAACTTAAGATAGATTTTTACTGGAGGAATATACTATGGGAAAAAGAATTCTAATTGTAGATGACGCAGCGTTTATGCGCATGATGATTAAGGACATACTTACTAAAAATGATTTTGAGGTTGTAGGTGAAGCGGCAGATGGTGCTCAAGCTGTGGAAAAATACAATGAATTAAAACCGGACCTAGTGACGATGGATATTACAATGCCGGAGATGGATGGCATTGCAGCATTAAAACTAATAAAAGAAAAAGATGCCAATGCAATTATTATTATGTGTTCGGCAATGGGCCAACAAGCGATGGTAATCGATGCTATTCAAGCTGGTGCAAAAGATTTCATCGTTAAACCATTCCAAGCAGATCGCGTTATTGAAGCAATTCAAAAAGCGTTAGGGTAGAACGATGTTCAAGCCAAAAATGACAATAAGTTTCTTTATTCTCTTGCTGGCAGTACTTACTATATTCTCCTATTCAGCATCAAGCACGATTGCTTATGCTGAATCAGGTGGTATGGTTGGTGATTGTTTAGGTGAAAATAAAGACAGCAAACAATGTACGGAAGCTCAAAAAGAGCAACCAACTACTACTGCAACAACGGGTACTTCAGGTTTAGGTGTATGGGATTATACAAAAATTGTCCTCTCATTAATCTTTGTCGTCGCGTTACTTTACGGGGTATTAAAGCTAGTAAATCGCAATAATAAAAAATATCAATCTAACCAGTTACTTCAAAGTTTAGGTGGTCTGTCACTAGGTCAACATAAATCCATCCAACTAGTGAAAATAGGTAGTTCTCTTTTCGTTATAGGTGTGGGCGATGATGTACATATAATAAAAGAAATAACAGATGAACAAGAACAACACTATTTATTGAAATTGCACGAAGATAAGCAAGTATTGGCGTCTCAATTACCGTATATTGCTGAACTGGTTGGCAATATGAAAGATAAGTTTTCACAGAAAAAGAACAGAAGTAAATCAAACGAGCAAGTGGGAAATGAAACAGGTGATTTTAAGTCTGAACTCGATAAAAAATTACATCAGATAAAAAAAGAGCGACAAAACAATATGGATGAGTGGCAGCAAAAGGAGAATAAAGACAATGAGTGATTTTTTAAATGCATTCTCAGATAGTAGTAGTGGCTCAAATGTTTCTACCTCCGTTAAATTAATGCTGTTATTAACCGTTGCGTCATTAGCGCCAAGTATTCTTATTTTGATGACATCATTCACACGAATCGTAATCGTCTTGTCATTTGTGCGTACATCATTAGCGACGCAGCAAATGCCACCGAACCAAGTAATTGTAGGTTTAGCTTTGTTTTTAACATTTTTTGTTATGGCACCAACTTTTAATGAAGTAAATAAAGAGGCTTTACAACCGTTATTTAAAGAAGAAATTTCATTAGATGAAGCATATGATAAGGCTAGCTTGCCATTTAAAGAGTTTATGAGTAAACATACGAGGCAAAGTGATTTAAATTTATTTTTAAATTATGCGAATGAAGAACAGCCAAAAACAGTGAAAGATATTTCACTGACGACACTCGTTCCAGCATATACATTAAGCGAGTTGAAAACCGCATTTCAGATGGGCTTTATGATCTTTATTCCATTTTTAGTAATAGATATGATTGTCGCCAGTGTTCTCATGTCCATGGGTATGATGATGCTACCGCCAGTTATGATCTCATTACCATTTAAAATACTACTATTCGTCTTAGTCGACGGCTGGTATTTAGTTATGAAATCGCTCTTAGAGAGCTTTTAGAGGGGGAAGGAATCGTGTCACAAGAATTTGTTATATCTACAGCCGAACGCGCGATAACGGTTATATTATTAGTTTCCGGACCCCTGTTATTAGTCGCGCTAATCTCTGGGCTACTCGTAAGTATTTTTCAGGCTACAACCCAAATCCAAGAACAAACTTTAGCATTCGTACCAAAAATCGTTGCTGTATTAGTGGGCATCGTTATTTTTGGGCCTTGGATGTTAACGCATGTAACATCATATGCGCGTGATATTTTTCAAAATTTATCGCGATATATAGGGTGATCGCATGGCTGATTTGATTCCAAAGTTACCGGTCTTTTTTTTGATTTTAGTACGTTTATCAGCATTTTTTGTAACAGTACCCTTTTTTTCATATAAAACAATACCACCGCAAGCACGTATTTTTTTAGCAGTTGTCTTGTCGTGGATGATGACATATTCAGTTCAAACGATTTCTATTGAAATTGATGAAATGTACGCCATGCTTGTGATGAAAGAAGCAGTTGTCGGTTTGTTGATTGGTCTTGTCGCATACATAATTATTTCGGCAGTACAAATTGCAGGTAGTTTTATTGATTTTCAAATTGGTTTTGCAATCGCCAATATAATCGATCCGATGACCGGAGCACAGAGTCCGTTAATCGGTCAATTTTTCCAAACATTAGCGTTATTGCTACTAATCGGAACGGATGCACATTATTTATTGCTTGATGGCATCTACTATAGTTTTCAATTTATTCCTTTAAACAGCGTCTGGCCACATTTGGGCGATCAGGCTGTCAGTGAATTCATTATGAAAACCTTTACTGCGGTATTTGCAATTGCTTTTCAAATGGCTATCCCTGTTGTTGCCACGGTATTTCTAGTTGATTTGGCATTAGGTATTACAGCAAAATCAGTACCGCAGCTCAATATTTTCGTTGTAGGTTTTCCGATAAAAATAGGAGTGAGCTTCATCGTTCTTATTATTATGATAAGTGTGATGATCGCAGTTATGCAAAAGCTATTCCATGTAATGTTTACAGCAATGCGAGATTTCATGGTCATATTAGGTGGTGGATAATACATGTTAGTAACATTAAATTTACAATTTTTTGCTGGTGAAAAGACAGAGAAAGCAACGCCGAAAAAACGTCAAGATGCACGTAAAAAAGGTCAGGTTTTAAAAAGCCAAGATGTTACGAGCGCGATTGTATTATTCGCTGTTTTCATGTATTTATTTTTTGCGGGTCCATCTATGAGGGAAAGATTATTAAGCTTTTTTAGAGAGACGTTATCTCATAATATACTAATCGAAACACTCTCAATCTCTTCCGTCGTTGAAATGTATAAGGACATTATGTTTGAAGTAGCGGTCGTACTCTTACCGATTATGCTAACAGCGGTTGTGGCTGCAGTTGCAGCTAACTTCTTTCAATTTGGACTACTTTTCACCGTGGAACCACTGAAGTTTGACCTAAAAAAAATCGATCCAATTAAAGGATTTAAGCGCATATTTTCTATGAAAGCCATAATCGAATTAATCAAATCGATTTTGAAAATCTCTTTTATCGGAACGGTTACAACGATGATTATCTTTTTGAATATTGAGGATGTCTTAAGCCTGTCGTTTAAAACACCTGGGGACACATTGACAACAATTGCCAAGCTTGCAGCTATTATGGGTTTGAGTGCTAGTGTTGTTCTGTTGATCATCTCCATTTTAGATTATTTTTACCAACGTTTTGATTATGAAAAGAATTTAAAAATGTCGAAGCAAGATGTAAAAGATGAATATAAAAACTCAGAGGGAGATCCTTTGATTAAATCAAAAATCAAACAGCGTCAACGTGAAATGGCTATGCGTCGTATGATGCAAGAAATTCCACATGCGGATGTTGTTATTACCAACCCGACTCACTATGCCATCGCCTTGAAGTATGATGATTCAAAAATGGCAGCACCAGTTGTCGTAGCAAAAGGGACAGATTTTGTTGCACAAAAGATCAAATTAATTGCTAAGGAAAATGGAGTTGTAATGGTTGAAAATAGACCGTTAGCTCGAGCGATGTATGATCAGGTTCAAATTAATCAAAAGATTCCAGATGAGTTCTTTAAAGCAGTAGCGGAGGTATTAGCATATGTTTATCGTATTAAACGTAAAATTTAGGGAGGTACAACAATGAAAATTCGCGATATAGGAGTTTTAGCAGCAGTCATCATGATTGTCGCAATGCTTGTAGTACCCTTACCTCCATGGTTGATCAGTTTTTTAATTATCGTCAATTTAACATTAGCTTTACTCGTGTTACTGACAGCGATGAATATGAAAGAAGCACTACAATTTTCAATATTCCCATCGCTATTACTCCTGTTAACACTTTTTAGACTAGGATTAAACGTTTCTACAACACGTGCAATTTTATCTGAAGGCGATGCAGGTAATGTAGTCGAAACTTTCGGTACTTTTGTAGTAGGTGGAAATATTTTAGTAGGTGTCGTTGTATTCGTCATCCTTGTCATCATACAGTTCCTTGTTATTACAAAGGGTTCTGAGCGTGTATCTGAAGTGGCAGCTCGTTTTACGCTTGACGCGATGCCAGGTAAGCAAATGGCCATTGATGCGGATTTAAACGCTGGCTTAATTTCGGAGAAGGATGCAAGAGAACGTCGTGAAAAAGTAGGTAATGAAGCAGATTTCTACGGTGCGATGGATGGTGCTACGAAATTTGTAAAAGGTGATGCGATAGCAGGTATTATTATCGTTATTATTAATATGATTGTCGGTATGATTATCGGTGTCGTACAAATGGATATGGCTATGGGTGAGGCGGTTGCTCACTTTACCACTTTAACAGTTGGTGATGGACTGGTATCTCAAATTCCAGCATTATTAATCTCAACTGCAACAGGTATTGTTGTAACAAGAGCAGGTTCTAAAGGTAATTTAAGTGAAGATATTATCGGACAGTTGTTAACAAATCCAAAATTATTGTATGTTGCAGCAGCAACAATCGCATTATTAGGTTTTGTCACACCAATCCAACTGATCTTTACTTTACCAGTTGCTATTACGATTGCAGGTATTGCCTGGAGAATCAATTCACTAAATAAAGAGACTGAAGAAGAAATAGATGAGATAGAGGAAGAAGTGACGACTGATAATTTGAAAAGCCCGGAAAATGTTATCAATTTACTAAATGTTGACCCTATTGAATTTGAATTTGGTTATGGATTAATTCCTTTAGTTGATGCATCACAGGGAGGAGACTTATTGGATCGTGTCGTGATGATACGTCGTCAACTTGCTTTAGAGCTTGGCATCGTAATACCAGTTGTACGTATTCGAGATAATATTCAGCTTCAACCGAATGAATATCGTATAAAAATAAAAGGAAATGAGTTAGCTAAAGGCGAATTACTATTGGATCATTATTTAGCGATGAGTCCTGGTGATGATGATTCAATCGAAGGTATTGATACGATTGAACCATCATTTGGTTTGCCGGCTAAATGGATTAATGAACAAGTAAAAGAAGAAGCCGAAATGCTTGGCTATACAGTTGTTGATCCGCCAAGTGTGGTATCAACACACTTAACTGAAATCATTCGTGCGAATGCTTCTGAACTATTAGGTCGTCAAGAGACAAAACAACTGATTGATCACTTGCAAGAGACCGCACCAATCCTTGTTGAGGAACTGACACCAACGCCATTATCAATCGGTGAAATTCAAAAAGTATTATCAAAATTATTGGATGAAAGTGTGTCAGTACGTAATTTACCAATTATATTTGAAACATTGGCAGATTATTCGAAGTTAACATCTGATGTTGAGGTATTAACTGAATATGTACGTCAAGCATTAGCACGTCAAATTACAACGCAATATGCGGGAACACAACCAGACTTAAAGGTATTGACTGTGTCAGCACGCATTGAAAAACAAATTGCAGATAGTATTCAACAAACGGACCATGGTAATTACTTAGCAATGGATCCACAAATGTCTCAGTCGATTTTAGAGTCAATTGCAGGCGAGTTGGAAAGAACGTCATTTATAGAGCAGTCCCCGGTTATTTTATGTTCACCGGCTGTGCGTATGTATGTACGCCAATTAACTGAACGTTATTTTCCTCAAATTCCGATATTGTCTTATAACGAACTAGAGGCATCTATCGAGATTCAGAGCGTTGGAGTGGTGAATGTAGAATGAAAATGAAGAAATATATTGCAAACACAATGCCGGAAGCGATGGCTTTCATTCGCAAAGATTTTGGTGATGATTCGATCATCATCAGCTCAAAAGTCGTGTATTCAAGAGGCTTTTTAGGAATGTTTAAGAAAAAACAGTTTGAAGTTGTTGTAGGAATTGAACAGCAAGAAACAGCGGACACACGTCCAGATATTAAATCATCAGCAGTAGTTATGCCAAAAATGATGAACGATACACCTGATTATACACAGCAAAATGCAGAAATAAAAAAACAATTAGACGAGTTGCGCTCAATTATGAAATCTGTCAATACACAACAGCAGCAACTACGAGCTATTCCATCAGAAATGCAAGCTATTGTAACACTTATGAAAAAACAAGAATTAAATGAAGAACTCATCGCAGAAATCTGTGATGAGCTCTTTGTCATTATGCAAAATAATACGGAGTGTACAGAAAGTACTTTGATGATTGCAGCACAAGAAGCACTCTTTAGAAAATTATCAAAATTGCCAATGGGTGGCATTACATTTGAACAAAAATTTGTTAATGTTCTCGGACCAACCGGTGTAGGAAAAACGACTACTATTGCTAAAATGGCTGCACGAGCTGTATTAGAGAAGAAAAAGAAAGTAGCATTTATTACGACGGATACCTATCGAATTGGTGCGATCGAACAGCTAAAAACATATGCCAATCTTTTGCAAGCCCCGGTGGAAGTCGTCTACACATCAGAAGATTATAAGCGAGCAATTCAGCAATTTTCTGGGCATGACCTTGTGCTTATTGATACAGCAGGGAGAAATTACAAAGAAACGAAATTTGTTGAAGATTTAGAACAACTAATCGATGTAAAATCCAATGTGCAAAACTTTTTAGTTTTATCATTAACTGCTAAAGAACAAGATATGGCTGCAATTATCGAGCAATTTTCTACATTTACGATTGAGCAATTTGTCTTTACTAAGATGGATGAAACAAATACTATTGGCTCAATGATCAATTTAATGGTTAAATATAATAAAGGACTTGCTTACTATACGGATGGTCAAGAAGTCCCAGAGAATATTGCAGAAGGATCTGTCGCTCAACTCGTAGAACTATTTTTTAGAGGAGCTGAGTAAAAGATGGATCAAGCAGAGAGATTACGCCATAAGATGATGGCAATTGACAAGATTTCTTGCAAGACAATCGCAGTAGTCAGTGGAAAAGGCGGCGTTGGGAAAAGTAATTTCTCAACTAACTTTTCAATTGCTTTAGCTCAATTAGGGCATAAGGTTTTAGTCGTAGACATGGATATTGGTATGGGGAATATTCATATTTTACTAGGTAAAAGTGCTCGAAATAGTTTGACCCACTATTTACAAGGGGAATGCACTATTCAAGAGGTTATTCACCAAGATACTTACGGAATAGATTTTATAGCGGGAGGTTCAGGCATGTCCTCCATACTTCGATGGTCGGACTTTATGTTTGAGCGTCTTATTTTCGCCTTCAATGAGCTACAAAAGAACTACGACTATATACTCTTTGATATGGGAGCAGGTGCTACTGAATGGTCATTGCAATTTATTATGGCAGTAGACGATATTGTTGTTATTTCAACGACCGAACCAACTTCTGTGACAGATGCGTATTCGATGATGAAATATATTCATACAAAAGATGAGTCAAAGCAATATTATGTCGTTAGCAATCGAGCATTTACAATTGTTGAAGGGCAGGATTCGTTACAACGCTTAGCTACAACAATGCAACGCTTTTTAAATAATACCATTCAGGCGTTAGGTGTCATTCCGGAAGATATGCAAGTTCGAAAAGCCATTCAGCAACAAAAACCATTTAAGGCGCTTTATCCAAGTGCCCATGCATCAAAAGCTATTGATCGAATCGCTCGAATATACGTCAATGGGCTACAGGATGAGCACATGGCACAACAAACCCATGAACCATTCTTATCGAAACTGCGTAATTTATTTTCTAAAGGGAGGGCGTGAAATAATGGCTTCACCAAAAAAACTATTAATAGTTGATGATTCAGCTTTTATGCGAAAACTTATATCCGATTTCTTTAAAGAGGATGATGAAATTACAGTCGTCGGTACAGCCCGCAATGGCAAAGATGCAATTGATAAAATTGCAAAATTAAATCCAGATGTTTTAACAATGGATGTTGAGATGCCTGAAATGAATGGTGTTGAGGCATTGAAGATCATTATGGAAAAAACACCAAAACCGGTAATTATGCTCTCGAGTATGACGACAGCAGGTGCAAGCATAACGATCGAAGCAATTTCATTAGGTGCTGTTGACTTTGTAGCAAAACCAAGCGGAACAATTTCATTGGATTTACATAAAATTCAAGATGAGCTTGTACGTAAGGTCAAAGCAGCGATTGATGTCCCCATTACAAGTTTAAAAAGGGTAGCACCAACTGCGGTGGTCATTCCTCATGTGGAACAGCCCCCTTTTAAAACAGCTAAAGTCTTGAAGGCTAGGAGTTGGAATAGTAGCTCTAAAAAAATTGTACTTATTGGCACGTCAACAGGAGGGCCAAGAGCTTTACAAGATGTTTTAACTGCGATTCCCGCATCGATCCCTGCACCAATATTGATCGTTCAGCACATGCCTGCTGGCTTCACGAAGTCGCTGGCAAATCGTTTGAACACCTTATCGGAAATAACGGTGAAAGAGGCAGAGATGGGTGATATTTTACAGAATGGTGTTGCCTATATTGCACCAGGTGGAAAACATATGACAGTTCGCAAAATAGGTATGACATACTCGTTGTATTTAGATGAAGCGCTTGAGCAAGTTGGTGGGCATAAACCCTCAGTCGACGTACTTTTTCGTAGCGTAGCCCCCTTTTCTGAATTAAGCCGTGTAGCGGTCATTATGACAGGTATGGGTTCGGATGGTACAAAGGGGTTGCAAGCACTCAAACGCGTTGGTAATACGATTGCCATAGCTGAAGCACAAGCGAGTTGTGTTGTCTATGGTATGCCAAAATCAGCAGTACAAACAAACTTAGTCGATGAAGAAATCACTCTAAATTCAATCGCTCAAACGATTATGAAATATGTACAGTAGGAGGAAAATACAATGGATACAAATCAATACTTAGAAGTATTTATAGATGAAAGTAATGAACATTTACAATCTTGTAGTGAAAATTTATTAGTTTTAGAAAAAAATCCGCAAGATACAGCTATTGTTAATGAAATTTTCCGCAATGCACACACATTAAAAGGTATGTCAGCGACGATGGGCTATGAAGATATTGCTAACTTAACGCATAAAATGGAAAATGTTTTAGATGCGATTCGCAATGATAAAATGGTTGTTACACCAGAATTATTGGATGTTGTTTTTGAATCAGTGGATCATTTAGAAGAAATGGTTGCAGATATTTCTGGGGGCGGTAACGGTAAAAAAGATGTGACGCAAACCGTCGAAAAATTACGCCGCCTTGAAAATGGTGAACCATTAGAAGGTACTTCGGCCACTCAGGAAGAAGAAATTTCAATAACATCAGATGATGCAATCCAATCTTCTGAATTAGCATTCGATGATTTTGAAAAAACAGTATTGGAGCAATCGTCAGAGCAGGGTTTTGAAACAGTAGAAATTCGTGTGACACTTCGCGATGATTGTTTATTGAAAGCTGCGCGTGTTTATATGATTTTTGAAATACTTGAAAAATTAGGCGATGTTATTAAATCAGTACCAACTGTTGAAAAATTAGAAGATGAACAATTTGATAGCTCGTTTGCAGTAGCATTCGTTACAAAGGATACACCAGAAGATTTGAAACAAAAATTAATGAAGGTTTCAGAAGTTGAAACAGTAATCATCACTCAAATAGCCGTTAAAAAACTTAGCACACAACCAAATGAACAAGAAGAGGTTACTACAGCACAGATTCAGGCAATCGCTGTCACACCGAAGAGTGAAGAAAAACAAGTTACTACTACAAAATCAAATGGTCATAATTCAAGCAAAACAATTCGTGTCAATATTGAAAGACTAGATATATTAATGAATTTATTCGAGGAGCTAGTTATTGATCGTGGACGTTTGCAGTCGATCGCTACGGAATTAAATCATAGTGAATTGAATGAAACGACGGAGCGTATGACACGTGTATCAGGCGATTTACAAAATATTATTTTAAATATGCGCATGGTACCGGTGGAAACGGTCTTCAATCGCTTCCCGAAAATGGTTCGTCAGCTATCACGAGATTTAAACAAAAAAATCAATTTAGAAATTATTGGAGCTGAAACGGAATTAGACCGTACAGTAATTGATGAAATTGGAGATCCGCTTGTACATTTAATCCGCAACGCATTGGATCATGGTGTTGAATCACCTGAAGAACGTCTAGCTGCTGGTAAACCAGAAGTAGGTTCGGTTGAACTACGTGCATATCATAGCGGTAACCATGTCTTTATTGAAATTGAGGATGATGGAGCGGGGATTAATCGCCAACGTGTCCTTGAAAAAGCGTTAGCTAAAGGCGTCATTACAGAAGAATCAGTAGCTTCTTTAAGCAATAAACAAATTGATGAGTTAATTTTGGCGTCGGGCTTCTCTACTGCGGATGTTATCTCGGATGTCTCTGGGCGTGGTGTGGGGTTAGATGTCGTTAAATCAACGATTGAAGCACTTGGTGGTAGCGTAAGTATTGAGTCAGAACAAGGCAAAGGTTCATTGTTCTCCATTCAATTACCGCTAACATTATCGATTATTTCTGTTATGCTCGTTGAAATTGAAAAGGAAGTATATGCGATCCCATTATCTTCCATAATTGAAACGTCCATTATTAAAACAAGTGATATTATGAATGCACATAATCAAAAAGTTATTGATTTCCGTGGGAAAGTTGTTCCTCTTGTCTTCTTAGATGAAACATTTGATGTGCCAAGAGCTTCAAATGACAATGATGGCTTCCATTCTGTTGTACTTGTACGTAAGGGTGATAAGATGGCTGGTCTCGTAGTGGACTCGTTTATCGGTCAGCAAGAAATTGTTTTAAAATCATTAGGAAATTACTTATCGAATGTTTTCGCTATTTCTGGTGCAACGATATTAGGCAATGGTCAAGTAGCATTAATCGTCGATTGTAATTCGCTTATTAAATAGAAGGAGGTGCATAGAGGATGACAGAACAATTGGATGCTGAAATGTTAAAAGTAATCGTTTTTCAACTCGGCGATAAAGAATATGCATTACCGGTGCATCAAGTACAAGGTATTGAAAAATCAGTGCATATTACACGTGTTCCTAGAACAGCAAACTATGTCAAAGGTGTAATTAATTTACGCGGTGTTGTTACGCCAATCATTGATTTAAGAGAACGTTTTGCTATTCCTTTCCTAGAGGAAGAAGACGATACGCGCATTATTATTATTTCTCATGAAGATATGGAAGTTGGCTTTATCGTAGATGCAGCAAATGATGTCATGGATTTACCAAAAATATCGATTGAACCACAGCCTGAAGTGGTAGATTCGATGGAAGAAGAATTTATTGCTGGTGTTGCGAAAGTTGATAAGCGTTTATTAATTTTGCTGAATTTAGAAAAAGTACTAAATACCTTAAAGTAAAGAAGGTAATAATATGACGAAAATAACTTCATTTCATTTAGATGTATTAAAAGAAGTAGGAAACATTGGTGCTGCTCATGCAGCTACCGCTTTGTCGGCCTTACTGAATACGAAAATTGATATGCGTGTACCAGCGGTTGAGATGGTGTCATTTGATGAGATGGTTGAACGTGGTGGTGGAGCAGAGCAAGTCGTTGCCGGCACATATCTTCAAATAGATGGCGACGCACAAGGTGGTATGTTCTTCATATTGCCGGTGGAGCAAGCAAACCGTTTTATTCGCAAATTAATACATGATGAAGATTTTGATCTTCAAAAACCTCATAATCAAGAACTAGGTGTATCAGCAATGCAAGAGTTAGGTAATATTTTATCAGGCTCTTATTTATCTGCCTTATCAGATTTTACGGGCTTAAAAATTTACCCAACACCTCCAGCGCTTAGCGTAGATATGTTTGGGGCTATTATCAGTTTTGGATTAATTGAACTGTCTCAAATTAGTGACTCTGTAATTGTAATTGACACTTCAATCTTCGAGGATGAGGTTGATGAGGAGCATGAAGTGAACGGTCACTTCTTTTTGCTGCCTAATCCAGATTCCTTCAAGGCAATCTTTACTGCACTAGGAGTGGAATAACATGTTAATTAGCAATGAAAACATTGTTAGAGTAGGAATTGCTCAAATGGATATTGTATCGTCACCGAATTCAATTCGTACATCGGGATTGGGATCATGTGTCGGCGTCATTATTTATGATTCTTCAAAAAAAATTGCTGGTTTAATTCACATTATGTTACCGGATTCAACTTTAGGAAAAGCTGGCCAAATCAATCAATCTAAGTTTGCTGATACTGGTATACCTGCACTAATTGCAAGTTTAAAGCAAGCAGGTGCTTCATCGTTTAAAATGAAAGCGAAACTAGCAGGTGGTGCACAGATGTTTCAATTTTCAACGACGAAGGATACGATGCGAATTGGACCGAGAAATGTTGAGGCTGTTCTACTACAGTTAAAAAAACATTCGATCCCGGTAGTAAGTCAAGATACAGGAGGGAATAGTGGACGAACGATTGAATTTGATCCACAGACCTGCCTCTTAAATATACGCACCGTCAATCAGGGAGTGAAAGATATATAATGATTGGAACAATCTATATTAATTTTTGGTCAGCACTCATTGGGTTTTGTATTTACTTTTTTGCACGTTTTTTAACAAATCAATCACCGACAAGTATTATTATTTATAGTTTTTTATTTGCTTTAGCATTCTTTTTGATTACATTTGTCGTGCGTGCATTACTTGCGTTGATTCTTTATAATCCACCCATTGAAGAGCCAGAAACACAACAGGCAGTAGAGCAGACAACAGTAGAGTTGGATACCCCTTCAGAAGGTCAGTCTGAAGAAATTGCACAGGTAGTCAAGACGATGCTAGCAAAAGATGAATAAAATGTGAAGAAGAAATCGGGAACTGTCATATTTCAGTTCCCATTTTTTTGTATCATTTGATATAATACAATTAGGGAATATTTCAAGAAATGGGGGATTAGCAGATGCAATCAACGTCAACTGAAGAACTAAAATTATGGCAAGATTGGTCCGCACATAAAGATCCTCGTGCAGGTGATTTATTAATGAAAAAATATAAGTCACTTGTGTCGTATCATGTACAGCGAATTAGCACGGGGTTACCAAAAAGTGTTTCGCGCGATGAACTGATGAGCCTTGGCATGATGGGGTTATTTGATGCTCTAAATAAATTTGATATTTCGAGAGATTTAAAATTCGATACATACGCATCATTCAGAGTTCGTGGTGCAATCATTGATGGTTTACGTAAAGAAGATTGGCTTCCTCGCTCGGCGCGAGAAAAAACAAAAAAACTTGAAGCGAAAATCGAAGCAATGGAACAGCGATTACAACGTCATGTATCGGCGGAAGAAGTAGCGGCGGAACTGGATATACCAATCAATGAAGTGTACCAAACGATGCAAGAGCATCTCGTATCAAACGTATTATCAATCGATGAGCAACTACAGGATTTTGATGATTCAGAAGGTAGAAGCTTTGTCATTCGTGACGAGGTGACTAAAACACCAGAGCAAGTGGCTGTACAATTAGAACTCTTGCAAGATTTAGCTGTAAATATCAAAAAGTTAAATGACAAAGAGCAACTTGTATTGAGTATGTTTTATACAGACGAGCTCACATTAACCGAAATTGGTGAAGTGCTGGGACTATCGACTTCACGCATTTCACAAATCCATTCTAAATCATTATTTAAGTTGAAGAATCTTTTAAGTGAGGAAATGAAAAATGCTTAATGGAGGTGGTTGATTATGAGTTTAAAAGGGGTAGAACTACAAATTGCTATACCAAAGACCTTTGATGCGGGGAAGCAACAAGATCAGGCACAGCAACAGGTTCATGCCGGACAAGCCTTTGCAAATGAATCTTTGAATAAACAACTCCAAAAAAATCATACATTATTATTAGCATCTGAAGAACTGCATAATGATCTGAGACATGACCATCCTCAGGATGAAGAAAAAGATAGAAAAGAACAAGAAAATGAAGAACCACAATCAAAACATCCGTATAAAGGGAATCTTTTTGATTTTAGTGGATAGGAGTTCTCTATGGAAATAATCATATTCGCGTTGTTTGTCTTACAAATGTTGAGCTTCTATTTTATCGTCTTGTTGTATATGAAGATGAATCGTTTTAAACAAAATGATCGTCAACAAGAGCTTTTGATCGAAGAAATGGAATCGTCGATGACAGCTTTTCTAACGGATATACAAGATGACAATGATCGTCTAATCGCGAGTATGAAGCGTTATAGCCCGCAACAAGAGAAGTCTATAACAGCGTCTCAGCAGCCAGAGTCATCAAATGATGACGTGCATCATGTAACGGACAAAGAACCTCAAGTAGGTATTGAACAGCCAGCAGATGAGTCATTTCAACATACAGCTACACCCGTGATAGCTACACAGCAAAAACAACAAAATACCGCTTTTACGGCGCCAAAAGCTTATGTTAAAAATGCCTATACACAGCCACAAGTACCACCTAAAACACCCGAACAAGAAATTAAAGAGATGTATATAGCAGGTCAATCGATTGACAGTATTGCAAAAAAAATGCAAAAAGGAAAGACTGAAATTGAATTATTGATAAAATTTCAGAATAAAAACCTTAAAAATACTTGAAACAAAAACTTTGCTATGATACCATTAAAAATGGTGTTAATTACACACGCATTCTGATGCAAGGAGTGGTGCTCTTTTATAAAGAGTTCTCATGCAATTGATGGATGCGGAGGAAAAAAATACAAAACCTATTAGGAGGCAATACAATGTCAGTAATTTCAATGAAACAATTACTAGAGGCTGGTGTACACTTCGGTCACCAAACTCGCCGTTGGAACCCAAAAATGAAACGCTTCATCTTTGTGGAACGTAACGGTATCTACATTATCGATTTACAAAAAACAGTTAAAAAATTAGAGGAAGCTTACGATTTCATGCGCCAAGTTGGTGCTGATGGTGGTAAAGTTCTTTTTGTTGGTACAAAAAAACAAGCTCAAGATGCAATCAAAGACGAAGCTGAGCGTTCAGGTAACTACTACATCAACCAACGTTGGTTAGGTGGTACTTTAACTAACTTCGGTACGATTCAAAAACGTGTTGCTCGTATGAAACAAATCGAGAAAATGGAAGAAGACGGTACTTTCGAAGTTCTTCCTAAAAAAGAAGTTGTTCAACTTAAAAAACAACATGCTCGTCTTGTTAAATTCTTAGGCGGCGTTCGTGATATGAAAGCTGTTCCAGACGTTATGTTCGTAGTAGATCCACGCAAAGAACGTATCGCTGTAGCAGAAGCTCACAAATTAAACATTCCTTTAGTAGCAATGGTTGATACTAACTGTGATCCAGACGAAATCGATTACGTTATTCCTTCAAATGATGACGCTATTCGTGCAGTTAAATTAATCACTTCTAAAATGGCTGATGCTTTAATGGAGTCAAAACAAGGTGAAGAAGAAGCTCAAGCTGATCAAGCTGCTGAGTAATTCCTGAGCAAGTTTGGAAAAGGTGATAAGCGGCTAAACCCTCTTATCACCTTTTTTTGAGAATATAAATTGAATTTATAGGAGGAAACAATCATGGCTATTACTGCCCAAATGGTTAAAGAATTACGCGAAAAAACTGGTGCTGGTATGATGGATTGTAAAAAAGCATTAGTACAAGTAGACGGAGATATCGCTGCAGCTGTAGATTTTTTACGTGAAAAAGGTCTTGCAGCAGCAGGTAAGAAAGCTGACCGCGTTGCGGCTGAAGGTACTACTTTCATCCTAGAACAAGGTAACGAAGCAATCTTACTTGAAGTAAATGCTGAAACTGATTTTGTTGCTAAAAACGAAGGTTTCCAAGTGTTAGTTAAAGAATTGGCTGATCATTTATTAGCTACTAAACCTGAAACTGTTGAAGCAGCTTTAGAATCAACTATGTCTAATGGCGCTGTTGTTTCTGCTCACATTTCTACAGCAATTGCTACAATTGGTGAAAAATTAAGCTTACGTCGTTTTGTTATTGAAACAAAAACAGACAACGATGCATTCGGTGCATACTTACACATGGGCGGACGCATTGGCGTACTTACTGTTGTCGAAGGTACTACTGATGAAGCAGCAGCTAAAGATGTTGCAATGCATATCGCAGCTTTAAACCCTAAATACATCTCTCATGACCAAATTTCTGCTGAAGAAGTAGAACATGAGCGTAAAGTATTAACAGAACAAGCTCTAAATGAAGGAAAACCTGAAAATATCGTTGCTAAAATGGTTGAAGGTCGCTTAAATAAATACTTCAAAGAAATCTGTGTTCTTGACCAACCATTCGTTAAAAACCCAGACCAAACTGTTGGAGCTTTCATTGCTTCATTAGGCGGTACACTTACTTCAATGGTACGTTATGAAGTCGGCGAAGGTATTGAAAAACGCGAAGATAACTTTGCAGAAGAAGTTATGAACCAAGTAAAAGGTAACTAATTTCCAATTGCATACAATATAGCAATAAATTTAGGGAGCACAAGCTATTCGTGTTCCCTATTTTTCCACAAAAAAGTATGATGGAGGTCCAGAAAATGCCGCAATATAAACGCGTTGTAATTAAATTAAGTGGTGAAGCTTTAGCAGGTGATCAAGGTTTTGGCCTTTCGCCGCAGATTGTAAAATCTGTAGCCCAACAAATTAAAGATGTCGTAGAGCTAGGTGTAGAAGTCGCTTTAGTAGTAGGTGGCGGAAACATTTGGAGAGGTAAAATCGGTGCCGAAATGGGCATGGAAAGAGCGAATGCTGACTATATGGGCATGTTAGCGACCGTTATGAACGCACTAGCTTTACAAGATTCTCTTGAAAACTTAGACGTCCCAACACGCGTACAATCATCAATCGTGATGACGCAAGTTGCAGAACCTTATATCCGTCGTAAAGCGGTTCGTCATTTAGAGAAAAAACGCGTAGTAATCTTTGCTGCAGGTACTGGTAATCCTTATTTTTCAACGGATACAACAGCTGCATTACGAGCTGCAGAAATTGATGCAGACGTAATATTAATGGCTAAAAATAATGTTGATGGCGTTTACTCAGCAGATCCAAAACTTGACCCAACAGCAGTTAAATATGATAATTTAACTTATTTAGAAGTGATTCAACAAGGTCTTCAAGTAATGGATTCAACTGCTTCAACACTATGCATGGATAATGATATTTCATTAGTTGTATTTTCACTTTCAGAAAGTGGTAATATTAAACGTGCAGTATTAGGTGAAGCAATTGGTACAGTAGTAAGTAAATAAATATAAATAGCAGGAGGAACTTGAAATGTCTAAATCAGTTGTAGATGTAGCAGCAGACAAAATGTCTAAAACAATCTCGGCGTTCACACGTACTCTAGGTGGTATTCGTGCAGGCCGTGCCAATGCATCTTTATTGGATCGCATTAGCATTGAATATTATGGCGCACCAACACCATTAACTCAAATGGCAGGGATCGCTACACCAGAAGCACGTTTATTAGTAATTACACCATACGATAAATCAGTTTTAGGGGAAATTGAAAAAGCATTAATGAAATCAGATATTGGTATTACACCAACAAATGATGGCAATGTTATTCGATTAGCAATTCCTGCATTAACTGAAGAGCGTCGTAAACAACTTGTAAAACAAGTTAAAAAAGAAGCAGAAGAAGCAAAAATCGGTATTCGTAACGTACGCCGTGATGCGAATGATGACTTCAAAAAAC
This sequence comes from Kurthia sibirica, assembly GCF_003143975.1. Classification (GTDB taxonomy): domain Bacteria; phylum Bacillota; class Bacilli; order Bacillales_A; family Planococcaceae; genus Kurthia; species Kurthia sibirica. Next base: position 222,796 of record NZ_QFVR01000001.1, read on the forward strand.
TTGAAAAAGCTGGAGAAATTACTGAGGATGACTTACGTGGTTATTCTGAGGATGTTCAAAAGCTTACAGATGATAGCATTACTAAAATTGATGCTGTAGCTGCAGAAAAGGAAAAAGAAATTCTAGATGTTTAATTATTAGAACTTTTGTACTTTATGAGGCGTCCTAATTAAAAAGGGACGTCTTTTTTTAATAAGAAAGAGGAAATACATCCTTATTTTTGTTATGATAGAGACAGTATACGTTCCGACTTGTAAGCTAGTGGAGGATTCTAAATGTTAGATAAACTCGGATGGAAAAAATCACATAAAGTTCAGCAGCAATCTATTCAGCAACGAATGACTAATTTAAACCTTGAAGACGTGCCCAATCATATAGCAATCATTATGGATGGTAACGGGAGATGGGCAAACAAAAAAGCGTTGCCGCGATTCGTAGGTCATCGTGAAGGTATGCAAAATATTCGTCGTATTACACGCGCAGCAAATAGTATGGGGGTAGGCGCAATTACTTTATACGCTTTCTCGACAGAAAATTGGAAAAGGCCTTCAAAGGAAGTCGAGTTTTTAATGAGACTTCCAGAAGAGTTTTTGACAGCATTCATTCCAGAGTTAATGGAATTGAATATTCGCGTTGAAATGATTGGCGAACAAGAAGGTGTACCAGATTATACGAACAGAGCTATTGGCAAGGCGCGAGAAGAAACAAAAAATAATACAGGTATGATTTTAAACTTCGCTTTTAATTATGGAGGACGTCGTGAAATCGTTTTAGCTGTTCAGCAATTAGCACAACTGGTTCAAGAAGGAACGCTTGAACCACAAGACATTGATGAAGATTTAATTGCCCAGCATTTAATGACTTCGAAATTACCTGAGCCAGATTTATTGATTCGCACGAGCGGTGAAATTCGTTTGAGCAACTTTTTACTCTGGCAACTAGCGTATACCGAATTTTGGTTTACCGATGTACATTGGCCAGAGTTCACAGCCGAAACACTACTTGAAGCGGTGGAAAGCTTCCAAAAACGCAATCGCCGTTATGGTGGATTAAAAGGAGAATAAAAAAGTGAAACAGCGTATTATTACAGCCGTAATCGCTGCCGCTTTGTTCATTCCATTTGTCGTCTATGGTAATTTACCATTTACGATTTTGGTCTATGCAATGGCAGCGGTAGGGCTTTTTGAAATGCTAAGAATGAAGGGGTTATCACTCTTCACAATACCAGGAATCATCGGCTTATTAGCCCTATTTGCTTTATTAATGCCGCGTGATATTGCACAAAAAGTACAGGAAGTTACTACATATTCACAGTTAGAGTATGTATCAATATTTGTTGTACTGTTATTGATCTATACAGTACTTGTGAAAAATAAATTTACGTTTGATCTAGTCGCTTTTATTATTGCCAGTGTATTCTATGTCGGATTAGGATTCCATTATTTTATCGAAACACGTGCCTCTGGTGTTGAATACATTATTTTCGCACTTGTAATTGTTTGGACAACTGACTCTGGCGCATACTTTATTGGTCGAAAATTAGGTAAGCATAAGCTATGGCCAGAAATTTCACCTAAGAAAACAATCGAAGGTTTTGTTGGTGGTATTGTCGTAGCGTTAATTGCGACTGTTATATTCCAAGCTATTGCCGACCTAGATATCAATTATGGTCTGCTATTAGTAGTCGCTCTCGTAGCGTCAATTTTTGGTCAATTAGGTGATTTAGTCGAATCTGCAATTAAGCGTCATTATGGAGTGAAAGATTCAGGGAAAATTTTACCTGGGCATGGTGGTATTTTAGATCGTTTTGATAGTCTATTATTCGTCTTGCCGTTATTATATTTCATACACTTCATAGGATAAGGGGATTTATACAATGAAATCAATTAGTTTATTAGGTGCTACTGGATCAATCGGTCAGCAAACATTAGATATTGTCAAAGAACATCCAGAGGAATTTCAAATTACGGCATTATCCGTGGGTAAAAATATTGAAAAAACGAAGGAAATTATTCGAGCGTTTCAACCTAAGCTTGTATCGCTTCAATTGGAGCAAGATGCATTAGCGCTTCAAAAAGAATTCCCACAAATCGGTTTTACTTTTGGCAAACAAGGCTTGATTGATGTGGCAACATATGAAGATTCGAGTTATTTACTGAATGCTGTCTTAGGTTCAGTTGGATTAGAGTCGACACTAGCTGCCATTCGTCAAAAAAAAGCGATTGCTATTGCAAACAAAGAAACACTTGTGACAGCAGGACATTTAGTGATGTCGGAGGCAAAAAAATATGGTGCACCGATCTTACCTGTTGATAGTGAACATTCTGCTTTATGGCAGTCGATGGTCGGAGAAAACCCGAAATCTATTTCCAAATTAATATTAACCGCTTCTGGTGGTAGTTTCCGCGATCAAAGTCGTGAGGAGTTAAAAAATGTTACGGTCAAAGAGGCGTTAAATCATCCGAATTGGTCGATGGGTGCTAAGATCACAATCGATTCTGCCACTTTGATGAATAAGGGATTAGAAGTGATAGAAGCAGCGGTACTTTACGATATGTCTTATGATGATATCGACGTTGTCATTCACCGAGAAAGTATCATACACTCATTAGTTGAGTATCATGATACATCAGTGATGGCACAACTCGGCACACCTGATATGCGCACGCCTATTCAATATGCTTTGAGCTATCCAGAGCGTCTACCTAGACCAAATGCTCAACGTTTAGATTTAGCGAAAATTGGTCAATTGAATTTCAAAAATGTAGATTTTGATCGCTTCCGTTGCCTTGGTTTCGCTTATGAAGCAGGACGTATGGGTGGTACAATCTTAACCGTGATGAACGCAGCAAATGAAACAGCAGTTGCGGCCTTCTTAGATGGTAAGATTAAGTTCTTAGAAATTGAAGACGTCATTGATCGTATGATGCAACAACATGACAATAGTTTAAACCCAGATTTAGAAACAATCTTACATGTTGATGAAGAAACGAGAAAAACCGTTAAAAGCATGCTAAAATAATACATGTATAAAATTTTTCAACTCGAAGAAGGTGGGAGAACATGCAAGCAATAATAGCCTTTATATTAGTGTTCGGCTCCATCGTGTTTTTCCATGAACTAGGTCACTTTATTTTTGCGAAACGTTCAGGTATTCTCGTACGTGAATTTGCTATTGGTTTCGGACCAAAAATATTAGGCATAAAACGTGGAGAAACACTTTACACGATTCGCTTACTACCCATGGGTGGTTATGTACGAATGGCTGGAGAAGATATGGATACGGTTGAGCTTCAACCGGGATATCGTATTGGTTTTTTACTAAATGACGCCGATGAAATTACACGTGTCGTGTTAAACCAAAACAAACAGTTGCCAGATATGCTCTTCTTAGAAGTAGAAAAAGCAGATCTTTTAAAAGGCTTGTGGATTGAAGGGTATGATGAAGACGAGAAATTAGTACGCTATTCAGTGGCACGCGATGCCATTATTGAAGAAAATAATCAACAAACAATCATCGCGCCTTACGATCGTACATTTAACGCAAAATCATTACCAAAACGTACTATGACAATTTTTGCGGGTCCGTTATTCAACTTTATATTAGCAGTTATTTTCTTTAGTATTATCGCGTTTGTGCAAGGTATACCGACAAATGATGCAGTCATTGCTAATGTTGTAAAAGATAGCCCTGCGCAAGTTGCAGGTGTACAAAAAGATGATTTAGTGGTTGCAGCAAATGGGACAGCAGTGAAGAAATGGGAGCAACTTTCTGAAGTGATTCAGGAAAATGCTGGCAAAGAAATCACGTTGGACGTTAAACGCGACGGCGAAATTAAAACAGTAAAAGTGACGCCTGAATCCAAGACCGTCAACAAAGAAAAAATCGGTCAAATTGGTATACAGTATGGTATTGAATATAAGAAAGACCCGCTGATGGCGATTCCATATGGTTTCGAGCAAACCTATACATTCATGGTACGTATCGTTGAAATACTGGGTACGCTCGTAACGGGTAGCTTTACATTAGATTCATTATCAGGTCCGGTCGGTATTTATAAAGCGACAGAAGAAGTAGCCAAATATGGCTTTATGACACTGATGAGCTGGGCAGCTATGTTAAGTATTAACTTAGGAATTATGAACTTACTACCACTACCTGCGCTTGATGGTGGACGTTTATTATTCTTTGCATACGAAGCAGTTCGAGGAAAACCAATCGACAAACAAAAAGAAGGTATTATCCATTTCGTGGGCTTTGCGCTCCTCATGCTGCTCATGATTGCCGTCACATGGAATGATATACAGAAGTTTTTCTTTTAACTAAAAAATAGAATAGCCAAAGGTGAGGTTTATACATGAAACAGTCAAAAACTTTTATACCAACTTTGCGTGAAGTACCTGCAGATGCAGAAGTTATTTCACATCAACTTTTATTACGTGCCGGATTTATCCGCCAAAATACGAGCGGTGTGTACTCTTATTTACCGTTAGCTAAAAAAATGCTCACTAAAATTGAAACAATTGTCCGTGAAGAAATGGACGCAATTGGCTCAAATGAAATTTTAATGCCAACATTACAAGCTGCTGAATTATGGCAGGAATCAGGTCGTTGGGAAGCATATGGTCCAGAACTTATGCGTATTAAAGATCGCAATAATCGTGATTTTGCATTAGGACCTACACATGAAGAAGTTGTGACATCATTAATTCGTGATGAATTGAAGTCATATAAAAAATTACCACTAACTTTATACCAAATCCAAACAAAATTCCGCGATGAAAAACGTCCACGCTTCGGTTTATTACGCGGACGCGAATTTATCATGAAAGATGCTTATTCATTCCATGCAACTGAAGAAAGTTTAGATGAAACATACAATGAAATGGTACAAGCCTATACAAATATTTTCACACGTCTTGGACTAAACTTCCGTGCAGTTATTGCTGATTCAGGTTCGATTGGTGGTACGGCAGGTACGCATGAATTCATGGTTCTTTCTGATATTGGTGAAGATACAATTGCATTTTCAGATTCTTCAAGCTATGCTGCTAATATTGAAATGGCAGAAGTGAAGATCGATTATAAACAATCAGAAGTTGATATGAAGGGCTTAGAAAAAGTAGCAACGCCAGGACAAAAGACAATTGAAGATGTGTCTACGTTCTTAGATGTTGTACCTGAAAATATTATTAAAACATTAGTATTTAAAATTGATGAAGAATTAGTCGTTGTGCTTGCTCGTGGCGACCATGAAATTAATGATATTAAATTGAAAAATGCATTAGGTGCTGAATTAGTTGAACTTGCAGAAGATGCTGAAATTAATGAATTATTAGGAAGCCATGTGGGAAGCCTAGGTCCCGTTAAATTACCAATTGGTGTGAAAGTAATTGCTGACCATGCAATCAAATCAATTTCTAATGGTGTCGCTGGTGCCAACGAAGATGATGTTCACTATATCAACGTTAATCCAGGTCGCGATTTTGCCATTGATACGTATGCAGATATTCGCTTTATCCAAGTTGGAGACCCTTCTCCAGACGGTAAAGGTGTTATTAAATTTGCTGAAGGTATCGAAGTGGGGCATGTCTTTAAATTAGGAACAAAATATTCTGAATCGATGAAAGCAACTTTCTTAGATGAAAATGGGCGCGCAAAACCTTTCATTATGGGTTGTTACGGAATCGGAATTTCCCGTATATTATCAGCGTGTGCTGAACAATATCAAGATTCATATGGCTTTGTGTGGCCTAAACAGGTTACGCCGTATGATGTACATGTTATTTCTGTCAATATGAAAGATGAAGATCAAGTAGCGTTAGGTGAAGAATTGTACAAAACGATTAAATCATATCGTTATGACGTATTATTCGACGATCGTGCAGAACGTGCAGGCGTTAAATTTACAGATGCAGATCTAATCGGTTCGCCTATTCGTATTACAGTTGGTAAAAAAGCTGCTGAAGGAATCGTTGAAGTGAAGGTTCGTCATAGTGGTGAAACATTCGAAATTGCGAAAGAAGAAGTAGTAGATCGTATCAACAATATTTTCCAACAAATCTAATGTGTCATTCAGTTGAATAACAAAAGGGGAGAAAGTGCTTTAGTGCTTTCTTTCTTTTGCTTTTATAGAAGAAGGTAGGTGGAAATATGTCAACAGAACATGAAGGAAAACAACGCTTTCAAATGCTATTACAGCAAATTGATTTAACAGATGATACGATTATGCAGTTTTTTGAAAATGGTGAGCTTAATCGCCTAACAGTTAATAAAGCAAGTCGTGTATGGCGTTTTTCATTAAAAATCCAAGGGATCTTACCATTTGATGTATATGTGAAATTTAAAAGCCATTTAGATCGTGCCTTTTCTCAAATTGCACAAATACAATTACAATTTGACACGGTAGATAAAACAGCCGATGAAAAGTTAATCCATGATTATTGGCAAAAAATTATCGAAGAACAAGATGAGTTGTCGCCTCCACTACGTGCTATTTTGAGCAAACAATTACCACAGTTTAATGGTCAAAAATTAGTGATTAATTGTGTGCAAGATTTTGAACAAATGACACTCAAAAATAAATATACCGATAAGTTAGCTGCAACATACAGTGATTTTGGTTTTGATAAGCTCCATTTTGATTTTCAATTGAAGGACCAAACAGAAGAAATGGCTGAAGAACAACAGCGTTTCATCGCTCAGCGTCGGATTGAGGAAGAAGAAATTTCAAAAAAAGCTGTTCTTGATATGCAAAAACGTGAGAAAGAGCGCCAAGATAACCCATCAGGTGTTGATATGACAGATCGTCCATTCCAATTAGGGATTCCGATTAAAAATGATGAGAATTTTATGGAAATCCATCAAATTCAAGACGAAGAACGTCGCGTCATTATTGAGGGATTTGTTTTTGATGCTGAAGTAAAGGAATTGCGAAGTGGCCGTTCACTTATGACTTTAAAAGTATCCGATTACAGCGATTCCATTCTCGTGAAAATGTTCTCGCGTGATAAAGAAGATGCTGCATTGATGCAAATGGCAAAAAAAGGTATGTGGGTTAAAGTTCGAGGTTCTGTCCAAAATGATACTTTTGTAAGAGATTTGATTATTATGGCGCAGGATATTATAGAAATTCGTCCGAATATTCGTCAGGATACAGCGCCAGAAGGTGAAAAACGTGTCGAGTTACATATGCATACACCGATGAGTGCGATGGATGCTGTGACGCCGACTGCCGAACTGGTCGCTGCAGCTGCAAAATGGGGTCACCCCGCTGTTGCGATTACGGATCATAGTGTTGCACAATCCTTCCCCGATGCGTATAATGCTGGAAAAAAACATGGTATTAAAGTGATTTATGGTATCGAAATTAATCTCGTAGATGATGGTGTACCTATCGCCTACGAGGAGGAACATACGAAGTTGGAAGATGCAACATTTGTCGTCTTCGATGTAGAAACAACCGGTTTATCTGCTGCCTATGACACGATTATCGAGTTAGCAGCAGTGCGTATTATCAATGGTGAAGTCGTCGATACATTCGAGAGCTTTGCCAATCCACATCACGCATTATCCGCAACAACAATTGAATTAACTGGAATTACAGACGATCTGGTAAGCACAGCACCCGAAGTAACGGAAATGATCACGAAATTCCATGATTTTATTGGCGATGCAATCGTTGTCGCGCATAATGCGACCTTCGATATGGGCTTCTTATATGAAGCGTATAAAAAAGCCAATATTGATCACTTTAATCACCCAGTAATTGATACATTAGAACTTGCACGCTTTTTACATCCGGAGATGAAGAGTCATCGTTTGAATACGTTGTGTAAAAAATTCAATATCGAATTAACGCAACATCACCGCGCTATTTATGATACGGAAGCAACAGGTTACTTGCTCTTGCATCTATTAAAAGAAGCGACGACAAAAGGCATTGATTACCACGATGATTTCAATAAAAATATTGGTGGTGCAGATGCATATAAACGGGCTCGACCAACGCATTGTACAGTACTTGCACAAAATAATGATGGCTTAAAAAATATGTTCAAGCTGATCAGTGAATCTAATTTGGAAACCTATTACCGTATGCCGCGTGTCAAACGTTCGACGTTACAAAAATATCGCGAAGGTTTAATTGTTGGTTCTGGCTGTAGTAAAGGCGAGTTTTTTACGACCATTATGCAAAAATCATTTGATGAAGCATTGGAAGTAGCGAAATTTTACGATTATTTAGAAGTTCATCCGAAGGAAGTATATGAACCACTTATTGAAGCAGAACTTATTAAAGATGAATGGAATTTACAAGATATTATTCGTAAAGTAATTAAAATTGGTAAGAAACTCGATAAACCAGTAATCGCGACAGGTAATGTACATTATTTGCATAAAGAAGATGCGATTTTCCGCCATATACTCATTCGTTCTCAAGGGGGAGCAAACCCATTGAATCGTAATAAATTGCCAGAAGTGCATTTTAGAACGACGGATGAAATGTTGAAATCATTCGACTTTCTAGATGATGATTTGGCGAAGGAAATTGTTGTAACGAATTCGCAGAACCTCGCGAATTCAATAGAAGAAGTAGTACCTGTTAAGAGTGATTTGTATACACCAAAAATTGATGGTGCTGATGACAATGTTCGTAATATGACCTATGATATGGCACATGAAATCTATGGACCAGAATTGCCGGAAATTGTGACAGCGCGTATTGAAAAAGAGCTAAATTCGATTATTGGTCATGGGTTCTCAGTTATTTATCTCATCTCGCATAAGCTAGTGAAAAAATCATTGATTGATGGTTATTTAGTAGGTTCTCGTGGTTCAGTTGGTTCATCACTTGTTGCCACGATGATGGAAATTACAGAAGTAAATCCGTTACCACCACATTATATTTGTCCGCAATGTAAAACAGCAGAATTTTTTGATGATGGTACGGTTGGATCTGGTTTCGATTTACCAAATAAAGAATGTCCACAATGTGAAATTCCATATGCTAAAGAGGGACATGATATTCCTTTTGAAACATTCCTTGGTTTCAAGGGCGATAAAGTACCTGATATCGATTTGAATTTTAGTGGCGAATATCAGCCACAAGCACATAATTATACAAAAATTCTTTTCGGTGAAGATTATGCATTCCGTGCAGGAACAATTGGTACGGTAGCTGAAAAAACAGCTTATGGCTATGTAAAAGGTTATGGTACCGACAATAATATTAATTTCCGTGGAGCTGAAGTCGATCGACTCGTGCAAGGTTGTACAGGTGTTAAACGTACTACTGGTCAGCATCCAGGAGGGATTATTGTTGTACCAAACTATATGGACATTTATGATTTCACACCGATTCAATTTCCAGCAGATGATGTGACAGCAGAATGGAAGACAACTCATTTTGATTTCCACTCGATTCACGATAATATTTTAAAACTCGATATTCTAGGACATGATGATCCAACTGTTATTCGCATGCTTTTAGATTTAACAGGAATCGATCCAAAAACAATTCCGACAGATGACCCGGAAGTAATGGGGATTTTCAGCGGTCCGGAAACGTTAGGTGTCACATACGAGCAGATAAAGGCTAAAACAGGAACATATGGTATTCCGGAGTTTGGTACGAAGTTCGTACGTGGTATGTTAGAAGAAACAAAACCTTCAACTTTCTCAGAACTTGTACAAATTTCAGGTTTATCCCATGGTACGGATGTCTGGTTGGGTAATGCTAGTGAACTAATTGAAAATGGTACATGTGTGTTAAAAGAAGTAATCGGCTGTCGTGATGATATTATGGTGTATTTAATCTATCAAGATTTAGAACCATCGTTAGCCTTCAAAATTATGGAGCATGTGCGTAAAGGTAAAGGGTTAACAGAAGATATGGAAGAAGAAATGAAAAAAAATAATGTACCACAATGGTATATTAATTCATGCAAAAAGATTAAATACATGTTCCCGAAAGCCCATGCAGCAGCTTATGTATTGATGGCTGTACGCATCGCATATTTTAAAGTTCATTTCCCAATCGTCTACTACTGTGCGTACTTTACGGTCCGTGCCTCCGATTTTGATTTAATAGCCATGGTCAATGGTTCTGAAATGATTAAATCTAAAATTGAAGAGGTTGAAGCGAAAGGCTTAGAAGCCTCTGTAAAAGAGCGTTCACTTCAAACTGTATTAGAGCTAGCCCTTGAGATGACAGAACGTGGAATGAAGATGCAAAAAATTGATTTGTATCGCTCAAGTGCTACGGAATTCCAAATCGATGGTGAATCATTAATTCCACCATTTAATGCGATCCCAGGTCTAGGAAATAACGTAGCAGAAGCAATTGTACGCGCTCGAAAAGATGGTGAATTCCTCTCAAAAGAAGATTTGCAAATTCGTGGACGCGTATCAAAAACATTGATTGAGTATATGGACAAGTTAGGCTGTTTAGAAGGTATGCCAGATGCAAACCAACTATCGCTATTCTAAGCGTTAACTTGCCTTTTAATGCTTTCTATGTTAGAATTATAACAATAACTTTGTTGAATAGAACGACGGAAAAAGAGTGAGGCTTCCTCACTCTTTTCTCTTTGTCAATTACCGACAACAAGAAGTCAGGAGGATTGTATGAGCAAAATCACATTAGAAATCGAAGAACTTGCAAAACCAATCGTTGAGGAGCTAAAGCTAGAGCTAGTCGATGTTGAATTTGTGAAAGAGGGGCGCGATCATTTTCTACGTGTATATGTTGATACTCCTGTAGGCAATATTGATATCAGTCAATGTGCGCAAGTAAGCGAGAAATTGAGCGAATTACTTGATGTTAATGACCCGATTTCACAAAATTATTACCTTGAAGTATCTTCACCAGGAGCAGAACGTCCTTTGAAAAAGGATTCAGATTTCGAAAAAGCAGTGGATCAATATGTGCATATTAAATCATATGAGGCAATTGATGGTAGAAAAGTTTTTGAAGGTTATCTAACATCGTATACTGATGAGGGCGCTGCATTAAATATGTTAATTAAAACAAGAAAAATAAAAGTATTAATTCCAAAAGAAAAAATTGCGATGGCTCGTCTTGCAATTGATTTCTCAAAAGAACAATAATCTAGGAGTGAACGAAAAATGGGTAAGGAACTAGTAGGTGCTTTAAAAGCACTTGAAGAAAAAGGGATTTCACGTGAAATAATCGTGGATGCAATCGAAGCAGCATTAATCAATGCATATAAAAAGAACTATGATCAAGCAGCTAATGTACGTGTAGATTTGAACTTAGATCGTGGTACAATGCATCTTTTCTCACGTAAAGATGTTGTGGAAGAAGTGGAAGATGAGCGCTTACAAATCTCATTAGAAGATGCGCAAGTAATCAATCCTTCTTACGAAATTGGCGATGTAGTGGAAGAAGAAGAAGTACCACGCGACTTCGGTCGTATTGCAGCAACTACTGCCAAGCAAATTGTTACGCAACGCTTCCGTGAAGCTGAACGTGGATTAATCTACGAAGAATATGTTGATCGTGCAGATGATATTATTAACGGTATTGTTGAACGTTTAGATCCGCGTAATATCTATGTTGGTATTGGCAAAATTGAAGCAGTATTACCACAAAATGAACAAATTCCAGGTGAAGTATACAACCCACATGATCGCATTAAAGTGTATATTACAAAAGTGGAACGTTCTTCAAAAGGACCTCAAGTATTTGTATCAAGAACCCACCCAGGTCTTTTACGCCGATTATTTGAATTAGAAGTTCCTGAAATTTTTGAGGGTACTGTTGAAATCAAATCAATCGCTCGTGAAGCCGGTGATCGTTCTAAAATCTCTGTAGTAGCAAATAAAGAAGAAGTCGATCCAGTAGGTTCATGTGTTGGTTCTAAAGGCGCACGTGTACAAGCAGTTGTCAATGAACTACATGGTGAAAAAATTGATATTGTTGAGTGGTCTGAAGACCCAGTTGAATTCGTAGCGAATGCACTTAGCCCATCTAAAGTATTAGATGTACAAGTGAATGAAGAAGAAAAATCAACATTAGTTGTCGTACCTGATTATCAGTTATCATTAGCGATTGGTAAACGTGGTCAAAATGCCCGTTTAGCAGCTAAATTAACTGGTTGGAAAATTGATATTAAATCAGAAACTGATGCTCTTGAACAAGGTTTATACGATCCAGCAAATGCCCGCATCGTTATCGTTGAAGAAGAGCAACCTGCTGAAAATATCGACCTTTATAGCGACGAAGACTAATTGGAAGGTGAGTACAAATGCCGGTCAATCGTAAAGTACCATTAAGAAAATGTGTCGCGACAGGCGAAATGTTTCCTAAAAAGGACATGATTCGTATCGTTCGTTCAAAAGAAGGCGAAGTGTCCGTCGACGTTACAGGTAAAAAATCTGGTCGCGGTGCCTATGTTTCTAAGTCGGAAGCAGCGGTAGAACAAGCTAAAAAGAAAAATGTGTTCAAGCATCATTTAGGTGTGGACATACCAACAGAAATCTATGAAGACTTGCTAACTGCAATTCGAGAGGGTAAATAATATGTCAACAGAACAAGCCATTTTAAATTTACTAGGAATTGCTGCAAGAGCTAGACAAGTAGTATCAGGCGAAGAACAAGTGGTGAAGGAAGTTCGAGGGCAAACAGCAAAACTTGTCATCATTTCCACAGATGCTTCAAAAAACACGCAAAAAAAATTGCGTGATAAATGTAACTCGTATTCGGTTAAATTGTTTGAGTTCAGTACGCGCGATGCACTTGGTCATGCTACTGGAAGAGAGGAACGTGTGTCGTTAGCAATAACAGATCACGGCTTCGCTAAAAAACTAAAACAACTACTTACGGAACTTGAAGCTGAAACTGAGGCATAAAAATATTTTATGACGGGTATGAGAAGGTACGAAGACTATTCGTCGTAAAATCAAAATAATCTTTTGATCTTCCTTATATCGCCCGAGTCATCATTTACCAAGCCGAAGGACAGCCAGGAACTCGTCCTGCTATTAGTAGATGACAATCTAAGTTACTAATAGCGAATACTTAAAAATTCAATATGAATAAGGATGTACTATGACAAATAACCCTAATAATAAAACTAATAATTCATCAAGCAGCCGTCCAGCCACTGGTGGAAACGCAAACGCAGCACGCGGAGGACAAAATCGCGGAGGACAAAAAGGCGGAGCACAAGGTGGAGCACGCCCACAACGTCGTCGTCCAGGTATTAACGGAGGACAACGTCGTAGAAACCGTCCAGCTCCTCAACCTGTAGCACCAAAAGAATTACCAGCTAAAATCACTTTCTATGAAACATTAACAGTAGGTGAACTAGCTAAAAAATTAGGTCGTGAACCTTCAGAAATTATTAAAAAATTATTCCTTCTTGGTGTAATGGCAACAATTAACCAAGAGTTAGACAAAGATGCGATCGAGTTAATTTGTTCTGAATACGAAGTTGAAGTTGAAGAAGAAATTCGCATTGATAAAACAGATTTAGAAACGTACTTCGAAGATGAAGAAGTAGTTCAAGATGCTGGCCTAGTTGAACGCCCACCAGTTGTTACAATTATGGGTCACGTCGATCACGGTAAAACAACTTTACTAGATTCTATCCGTAACACAAAAGTTACTGCTGGTGAAGCAGGCGGTATTACACAGCATATCGGTGCTTACCAAGTAAATGTCAACGGCAAAAAAATCACGTTCTTAGATACTCCAGGACACGCAGCCTTTACAACAATGCGTGCACGAGGAGCTCGTGTAACTGATTTAACAATCTTAGTAGTAGCAGCAGATGATGGTGTAATGCCACAAACAGTTGAAGCAATCAACCATGCAAAAGCAGCAGAGGTTCCAATTATCATCGCAGTTAACAAAATGGATAAACCTTCAGCTAACCCTGATCGTGTTATGCAAGAGTTAATGGAGCATGGTTTAGTATCAGAAGCTTGGGGCGGAGATACAATCTTTGTACCAATTTCAGCACTTAAAGGTGAAGGAATCGAACAATTACTTGAAATGATACTTCTAGTATCTGAAGTAGGCGAATTAAAAGCTAATCCAGATCGTAACGCAATGGGTACAGTAATCGAAGCACAACTTGATAAAGGTCGTGGCTCAGTTGCTACCCTATTAGTTCAAAATGGTACGCTTAAAGTCGGCGATCCAATCGTAGTAGGTCATGCTCACGGTCGTGTTCGTGCAATGGTCAATGATCAACGTCGTCGCGTAAAAGAAGCAGGCCCATCAACACCAGTCGAAATTACTGGTTTAAGTGATGTACCACAAGCGGGTGACCGTTTTGTTGTATTCAACGATGAAAAATCTGCTCGTCAAGTTGCTGAAGCACGTGAAATGACTGCCATCCAAGAACAACGTGGCGAAGGTCAACGTGTAACACTTGATAATTTATTCGACCAGTTAAAACAAGGTGATATGAAAGAATTAAACTTAATCGTTAAAGCAGATGTACAAGGTACTGTTGAAGCAATGGCTGCATCTTTAATGAAAATTGAAGTTGAAGGCGTAAACGTTAAGATTATCCATACAGGCGCTGGCGCAATTACAGAGTCTGATATCTCACTTGCTGCTGCATCAAATGCAATCGTTATCGGGTTCAATGTTCGCCCAGATACGAATGCTAAACGTGCTGCTGAAGCTGAAGGCGTAGATATTCGCCTACACAAAATCATCTACAAAGTAATTGAAGAAATCGAATCTGCTATGCAAGGTTTACTTGATCCAGAATTCGAAGAAAAAATCATCGGTTCTGCTGAAGTTCGTGAAACATTCAAAGTTTCTAAAGTCGGTACAATCGCTGGTGGTTACGTTACTGAAGGTAAGCTAGTTCGTGACGCAGGCGTTCGTGTAATCCGTCAAGGAATCGTTATTTTTGAAGGCGAATTATCTTCACTTAAACGTTTCAAAGATGATGCCAAAGAAGTTGCGAAAGGTTACGAATGTGGTTTCACAATCGATAAATTCAATGATATTCAAGTTGAAGATGTAATCGAAGCGTTCGTAATGGAAGAAATCAAACGTAAATGATCGTCTATGCAGAATGTGAATTTTTAATTCCTACTGCACAGTCTTTAAAAGAAAAAAGAGCGGTGCTAGAGGGTATGAAAATACGCACGAAGCAACGCTACAATATAGCCTTAGCAGAAATTGATCATCAAAATGTTTGGCAGCGTACAAAATTATCGCTTGTGACAGTTGCAGCTAGTAAGCAAGCAGCTGATCGAGAGATGGATCGTGCGCTGGAACATCTTGAGTCAAACCCGCAATGGCAACTACTCGATGTCTATCGAGAGTATTTATAAGAAATAGAGGTGAATCGATTATGACATTACGCGCTAACCGAGTTGCTGAGCAAATGAAAAAAGAGCTTGGCGACATTATTGGACGTAAACTGAAAGATCCACGTGTCGGTTTCATCACGGTTACAGATGTTGAAGTAACTGGTGATTTACAACAAGCAACAATTTATATTACAAGTATGGGTACAGAAAGAGAGAAAAAAGAAACATTGAAGGGTCTGGAAAAAGCGAAAGGCTTTATCCGCTCTGAAATTGGTAGTCGCATTCGTTTGCGCATTACACCAGAATTATTCTTTGCTTTTGATCCCTCTGCAGCATACGGTAATCATATTGATGATTTGTTACGCAAACTGCACGAATCTGAAAAAAATTAATCGTATAATGAGGGGTTGTTCCAAGCGGACAACCCCTTTTTTATATGACAAAAAGGAGTTTGAATGATGGGTATTCACGGAATTCTTCCTTTATGGAAAGAAGCAGGCATGACATCGCATGACTGTGTGTTTAAAGTAAGGAAAATTTTAGGGACAAAAAAGGTAGGCCATACCGGTACGCTTGATCCAGCTGTGGAAGGTGTTTTACCAATCTGTATTGGTCATGCAACACGTTTGGCAGAATATATTCAAGATGCTGGTAAAACATATGAAGCCATTATATCTATTGGTAAAGCGACGACAACTGAAGATGCCGAGGGTGACATTGTACTGAATGATTCGACTGAAAAGACGATTACGCGCGAACAGCTACTAGCTGCATTAGCACAACTCACTGGGGAAATTACGCAAACACCACCGATGTTCTCAGCAGTTAAAGTCAACGGGCGTAGATTGTATGACTATGCTCGAGCAGGTGAAACCGTAGAGCGTCCAAGTCGCATCGTAAAAATCCATGCACTTGAGCTGCTTGATGATGCCACACAGTATAGTGGTGAAACGATTGAATTTGCACTGCGTATACAGTGTGGGAAAGGTACGTATATACGTACACTCTCTGTACAAATAGGTGAAATTCTAGGTTATCCAGCCCATATGAAGTCACTTGTTCGCACGATGTCTGGTACGTATACGCAACAACAATGTGTAACGCTTGCTCAATTAAAAGAGTTGACAGATGCTGGTGAAGCGTCAGCTATTTTACGTCCAGTTGAAACGGCTCTTGAAGACTATCCATCTGCAGAAATAACAGCTGAAAATCGTAAGGATATTTTGAATGGTGCAGTACTTCCTATGCACACTTCTTTGTTACAATCTGATAAAATAGTATTTATGGAAAATAATAAGGCTGTGGCGGTGTATATTGCCCATCCTACAAAAGCAGGACTTATGAAGCCCGAAAAAATGTTTCCAAAAGTTGACTAGGAGGCAATCGTATGAAAGTTGTTCAATTATCTTATCCACATGATCTGACATCAAATGAAGTTGAAGGTCCTTATTCATTAGCGCTTGGTTTTTTTGATGGTGTACATAGAGGACATCAAGAGGTTATTAAACAAGCTAGTATTAAAGCGCAAAACACCGCAACTAAATTAGCTGTTATGACGTTTGATCCACACCCATCAATCGTTTTAGGTCAAAGTAAAGATCCTGTATTTTATATTACACCGTTAAAACAAAAGATAAAGATTTTAGAAAGACTAGATGTCGACACCTTATTTGTCGTGCGTTTCACATCTGATTTTGCCCAGCTTTCACCAGAAACATTCATTGAGTTATTCATTGAAAAATTACAGGTGAAACATGTGACAGCCGGTTTTGATTATACATTTGGTAAAAAAGGACAGGGAACCATGCAGGTGATGCAAAACTTAAGTAAAGGCCGTTTTACTGTGCAAATTGTTGAAAAACAACAAGAGAATGATGAGAAAATCAGTTCTACACGTATACGGAAATTATTAAAGGATGGCGATATGGCTACAGTCCATCAGTTATTAGGTCGTCCATATAGTACGCCAGGTGTTGTAATCCATGGTGATAAGCGTGGACGTACAATCGGTTTCCCAACAGCGAATGTAAGTGTTGATGAAGGAAGCTTTATACCTGCAAATGGTGTATATGTTGTAAAGTTGTCTGTGCAAAACGATTGGTATACAGGGATCTGCAATGTCGGCTATAAACCAACGTTTAAAAACCCTGATGAAAAGAATTTAAGCATCGAAGTTCATATTAATGATTTCGATAAAAATATCTATGGTGAAGAAGTAATCATCGACTGGTATGCATGGGTTCGCGATGAAGAAAAATTCAATGGTATTGACGCACTAGTCGCACAATTACGGAAAGATAAGCAAGTATCAATTGATTATTTTAAATGAGGCTGAAATGGTTGCATGACGTAATTCTTTATGTTACTATTTCATAAGTGACTTGATACAAGCACAGAACCTTCACTTGGCGTTTCGAGTCTCCAACGAACGACTCAGTGTTAGGGAATATTTTATAATTTGGGAGGTGTATTCAGATGGCATTAACACAAGAACGCAAAAACGAAATTATCGCTGAATACCGCACGCATGAAAGTGATACTGGTTCTTCAGAAGTACAAATTGCTGTACTAACAGAAGATATCAACAGCTTAAATGAGCACTTACGTACTCATAAAAAAGATCATCACTCACGTCGCGGTTTATTCAAAATGGTAGGACGTCGTCGTAACTTACTTAAGTACTTACGTGACAACAAACCTACTGCTTACCGTGAATTAATTACAAAACTCGGCTTACGTCGATAAAATGCACTTGTTAAAAGCGGGCTTGCCCCGCTTTTTTCTTTATGTTTTACGATAATTATGTCAATCACACAAACACCCATATTAAAAATAGCTGATCAAGCATGAAATGCTTCGCAAAATAACCCTGTATTTGATAAAATAGCTAGTGATTACATAAATAAAATAAATGGTAAAAAAGGTTTTTGAGAGAGGAGTTCATTAAATGAACGAAAAGAAGGTATATACCTATGAATGGGCTGGCAGACCGCTAGTTATCGAAGTAGGCCAGTTAGCCAAACAAGCAAATGGTTCAGTATTAGTACGCTACGGAGATACTGTTGTATTGTCAAATGCCACAGCGTCACGTAAACCTAAACCATTAGATTTCTTTCCACTAACAGTGAACTACGAAGAAAAAATGTATGCTGCAGGTAAAATTCCAGGAGGCTTCATTAAACGTGAAGGACGCCCTTCTGAAAAAGCTATTTTAACTTCTAGATTAATTGACCGTCCAATCCGTCCACTCTTCCCAGATGGTTTCCGTAACGAAGTTCAAGTAATCTCTATGGTTATGTCAAATGATGCTGATTGTAGTTCAGAAATGGCTGCAATGGTTGGTTCGTCACTAGCGTTAATGGTTTCTGATATTCCTTTTGATGGACCAATTGCCGGTGTTACAGTTGGTATGATCGATGATAAATTTATCGTCAACCCAACGGTAGAACAACTAAAAGAATCATTGATTAACCTTGTTGTAGCTGGTACAAAAGATGCCATCAACATGGTGGAAGCAGGCGCTTTAGAAGTACCTGAAGAAACAATGCTTGAAGCAATCGTTTTCGGTCATGATGAGATTAAAAAAGTAATTGCTTTCCAAGAAACAATTGCTGCTGAATGTGGCAAAGAAAAAATGGAAATTGAATTAAAAACAATCAATCAAGAACTTTATGAAGAAATTAAAGCAGTTCACGAAGTGGCGATGAACGAAGCCATCCAAACACATGAAAAACATGCACGTGACGTGGCAATCGAAGCAGTTAAAGCAATCGTAATTGCAGATTACGAAGTGAAATTTGCCGATGAAAAAGATCCAGCAGCTTCATTAAAAGAAGTCTACGAAATTTTAGATAAGATGGTTAAAGACGAAGTTCGTCGTTTAATCACTGAAGATAAAGTACGTCCAGATGGTCGTAAATTAGACGAAATCCGTCCTTTATCATCTGAAACAGGTCTATTACCACGTACGCATGGTTCGGGTCTATTTACTCGTGGACAAACACAAGCGCTATCTATTTGTACATTAGGTTCACTAAGCGATGTTCAAATTATTGATGGACTAGGTGTTGAAGAAAATAAACGCTTTATGCATCACTATAACTTCCCACAATTCTCAGTAGGTGAAACGGGTCCGATACGTGGTCCAGGTCGTCGTGAGATTGGACACGGAGCTTTAGGGGAACGTGCATTATCAGCAGTTATTCCAGATGAAGCAGACTTCCCGTACACAATTCGCTGTGTATCAGAGGTACTTGAGTCAAATGGTTCTACTTCACAAGCGTCTATTTGTGGTTCAACATTGGCAATGTTAGATGCCGGTGTACCATTAAAAGCGCCAGTAGCAGGTATCGCGATGGGTCTTATTAAGCAAGGTGAACATTATTCAATTCTTACGGATATTCAAGGCATGGAAGATCATTTAGGCGATATGGACTTTAAAGTAGCAGGTACAGCTAAAGGTGTTACTGCACTACAAATGGATATCAAAATTGATGGCCTATCACGTACGATTTTAGAAGAAGCATTAACACAAGCGAAACACGGTCGTATGATCATCCTTGAATCAATGTTAGAAACAATTTCTAAACCGAGTGAACAATTATCACAATACGCGCCAAAAATTAAATCAATTCATATTAACCCAGATAAAATCCGTGATGTAATTGGACCGGGTGGTAAACAAATCAATAAAATTATTGATGAAACTGGCGTTAAAATCGATACGGAGCAAGATGGTACAATCTTCATTTCATCAACTGATGAAGCGATGATTCAACGTGCTCAAGAGATTATCGAAAGCATTGTTCGTGAAGCAAAAGTTGGCGAGTACTACTTAGGTACTGTTAAACGCATTGAAAAATTCGGTGCATTCGTAGAAATCTTCACGGGTAAAGATGGTTTATTACACATCTCTGAAATCCAAGATGAACGTACGAAAAATGTCGAAGATGTGTTGAATATTGGCGATGAGCTAATGGTTAAATGTATCGAAATCGACCGTCAAAACCGCGTTAATCTTTCTCGTAAAATCGTTGTTGCTGAAGAAAAAGAGCGTGCAACTGACAATAACTAATGTCCAATGAGACAATTGTTATTTTTAAATTCGGTAAAGTCCAGTCCTTGGACTTTACCGTTATTTTTTTGTCCGCAATTGAAAAGAAAGAGGAGGGCTTTAATTGGTAGAAAAGAAAGTATGTAAAAATGGATTGCGTATCGTGTCACAGCATATGCCGAATGTTCGCTCTGTATCATTTGGTATTTGGGTAAATGTTGGTTCACGATATGAAAAAGCACATGAAAACGGTTTGACACACTTTATTGAACATATGTTATTTAAAGGTACAGCAAAGCGCAGTGCTAAAAAAATTGCTGAGGATTTCGATCGCATTGGTGCACAAACCAATGCATTTACAGCAAAGGATCAAACCTGTTATTTTTCTGTGGCTTTAGATCATCATATTCGTGAAACGATTGAAATTCTTGCTGATATGTTCTTTCATTCCACTTTTGATGAAGGAGAAATGGAAAAAGAAAAACAAGTAATTCTAGAAGAAATTGCGATGTCAGAAGATACGCCGGATGATGATGTGGATGAACGATTATGGGCTGAAATGTTTCCTAATCAGCCACTAGGTGCGCCAATACTAGGAACTGCCGATACTTTGGCAAGTTTTTCGCGAGATAAGGTTCAAAACTTTATGCGTGAACATTATACAGCAGATCAAATTGTTATTTCAGTAGCAGGTAATTTAGATGATGGGTTAGTCGCGTTTATCGCTGAGTTATTCAACCAGTTTGCCAATGATAAACAACGGAAGGAAATCACCTTTGACAAACCTGTATTCCATGCAGGCCATACTGTGAAGAAAACGCAAATTGAACAAGCTCATTTAGCGATTGGTTATCCTGGATTAGCAATCGATTCAGAACATCTCATTAGTCATATGGTGATGAATAATATTTTTGGTGATTCGATGTCTTCACGTTTATTCCAAAAAATACGCGAAGAAAAAGCATTGGCATACACTGTCTACTCTTACTACTCGGCTTATGCGGATGCAGGTGCCTTTATGATTTATGGCGGAACATCTACTGCTTCTCTAAAATTGATGGAAGAAACTATTTTTGACGTAATTGAAGATTTTAAAGAACATGGTGTGACACAAGAAGAATTAACCTCTGCAAAAAGCCAAATAGAAAGTAATTTACTATTAGGTTTAGAAACATCATATGATTTTATGACACGTAATGCCAAAAATGAAATTCTACATGGCTATGATCGCTCTGTAGAAGAATCATTAAAAGAGTTAGACCATGTTAATGTCGCCTCTATCCAACAACAAATTGATACAGTCTTTAATAATAAATATGCAAGATCCCTTATAATTAGTGAATAAAAATAACAATCACCTCTTAATTAGCGAGGTGATTTTTTTGATTTTTAATTTTATTAGTTGTGAAAATATCTTGGTAATACTCAATTTCTGTACTTTATAGAATGATTTAACGATTTATTGTTTTAATATACTAAATAATTGAATTATTATACACAATTCATGTGGGGTATGGTACAATTACGCCATTATCAAAATATATATAGGGAGAGATGTTTGCAATGGCAAAACAATATACAGTAGCTGTTGTTGGAGCTACAGGAGCAGTCGGCACAAAAATGATGGAGCAACTGGCAAAGCGAAAGTTTCCGATTGGTAAACTCAAGCTTCTAGCATCAAAGCGCTCAGCAGGAAATAAGCTGGACTTTGCTGGTCAAACATACACAATTGAAGAAGCGACACCAGAAGCATTTGATGGTGTGGATATCGCATTATTTAGTGCAGGTGGCTCCGTATCATTAACATTGGCTCCTGAAGCGGCCAAGAGAGGTGCTGTCGTAATCGACAATACAAGTGCTTTCCGTATGGACCCCAATGTGCCATTGGTTGTTCCAGAAGTCAATAGAGAGGATTTAAAAGCACATAAAGGGATCATCGCAAATCCGAACTGTTCGACGATTCAAATGGTGGTTGCAATGGAGCCAATTCGTGAAGCTTTTGGTCTAGAAAATGTAATCGTATCTACATACCAAGCCGTATCAGGTTCAGGTATTCATGCAATTGAAGAACTACAGGCACAAAGTTTAGCTTGGGATGAAGGAAAGAATGTTTCAGCTACCATTTTACCGGTAAAAGGAGATAAGAAACATTTTCCAATCGCGCGCAATGTATTACCACAAATTGATGTTTTTACCGATAATGGTTTCACATACGAAGAAATGAAAATGATTAATGAAACGAAAAAAATTATGCATGCGCCAGCCTTGCCAGTAGCAGCGACATGTGTTCGCGTACCAGTCGTGTCTGGTCACTCAGAATCATTGTTCATCGAAGTTTCACAGTCGGGTGTAACGGTGGAAGAATTACGTGAAGTATTACGCAATGCTCCAGGTGTCATCGTTCAAGATGATATTAAAAACCAACAGTACCCGATGCCTTTATTTGCAGAAGGACATGATGAAACATTCGTAGGACGTATTCGCAAAGATTTATCAAACGACCGCGGTTTCCATTTATGGGTAGTAGCGGACAATTTATTAAAAGGTGCGGCACTTAATTCAATTCAAATTGCAGAAGCAATGGTAGCAGACGAAATTTTATAATAAAAATAAGGGGTTGTATTTGACATGAATATTGGCAATATTGGAACGGCTATGGTTACACCATTTACACAAGATGGGGGTTCAATTGATTACAAACATACAGCAGCAATCATAGAACATCTAATTACGAATGGTACAGACTCAATTATTGTTTGCGGTACAACAGGTGAAGTACCCACTTTGTCTACTGAAGAAAAATTAGATCTTGTTAAATTTGTTATTGATCGCGTAAATGGTCGCGTACCTGTTTTTGCAGGTGTTGGCGATAATGAAACATATTATTCGAAAATTATGGCACAAAAAGTGGAAGTGTTTGGAGCAGATGGCATCATGCTTGTAGCACCTTATTACAACAAGCCAAATCAACGCGGTATTTATGCCCACTTTAAAGAGATTGCTTCATCTGTAACAATTCCGGTTATGCTCTATAATATTCCAGGACGTACTGGTATTAATGTTGAACCAGAAACAATCGTTGAGCTTAGCAAAATTGACAATATTAAAATCGTCAAAGAGGCAAGTGGTAATTTAGATCAGATGACAGCCATCCTAGCAAATGTGGATGAATCATTTTCAGTATACAGTGGTGATGACGGTTTAACTTTACCACTTCTTGCGGTTGGTGGTGCAGGTGTAATCTCAGTAGCGGCACATGTTGTAGGCAATGATATGCAGAAAATGATTGCTTTATTTAAAGAAGGCAACCATAAAGAAGCAGCAAAAATTCACCAAGCATTACTACCACTTATTAGAGAACTATTTGCTAATCCAAGTCCAGGCCCAGTAAAATATGCATTAAGTAAAATGGGCTTATGTAACGACGTAGTTCGTTTACCAATCGTTGATCTAACAGCTGAAGAAAAAGCAAAATTTGATGCAGTTTGGGATCACTATTTCCAACTTCAAAAAACATTCGCTTAATCATTTGAAACAATGACCATTTATTTCTCAGTAATATGAGAAATAAATGGTTTTTTCTATCCATAATAAGTAAACGGAGCTAACCGGTAAGTAAACGGAGCTAACCGGTAAGTAAACGGAGCTAACCGGTAAGTAAACGGAGCTAATCGGTAAGTAAATGGGGCTAACCGGTGAGTAAATGGGGCTAACCGGTGAGTAAATGGGGCTAACCGGTAAGTAAATGGGGTCAACTGGTAAGTAAATCGAGTCAACTGGTAAGTAAACGTGGCTAACCGGTAAGTAAATGGGGTCAACTGGTAAGTAAATCGAGTCAACTGGTAAGTAAACGTGGTCAACCGGTAAGTAACACCTGTATAAGTTAAACTTTTCACTTTAAAATCATATCTACATTATTAGCCCTGCTGGAGAATACCACCGACTTAAGGGCATAATCCGAGCTAGCTGGGTCAACCGGTAAGTAAATCGGGCCAAGTGGTAAATACCACCTGTATAAGTTAAACTTTTCACTTTAAAATCACAGCTACATAATGATCCCTGCTGAAGAATACCACCGACTTAAGGGCATAATCCGAGCTAGCTGGGTCAACCGGTAAGTAAATCGAGCTAACCGGTAAGTAAAAGGAGCTAACCGGTAAGTAAAAGGAGCTAACCGGTAAGTAAATCGAGCTAACCCGTAAGTAAACAGAGCCAACCGGTAAGTAACACCTGTATAAGTTAAACTTTTCACTTTAAAATCACAGCTACATTATGAGCCCTGCTGAAGGGAACATGTCGTGAAGAAAGATGTAATACAAGAAGAGGGATATTTGCATGGGAGTGTTGAAGATATGGTGATGTAGAATTGTTTTAATTTACTTATGAGAGGGATTGATTTTATAGGGAAATACGCTGAAAATCTACTGATTTAGCTAAATCCCGTTAAAAACCTTAGAATTTTCCAATATTTTTAGAAATATTAGGCATAGTACTATCGTTTTAGAGGTATAGAGTGGTAATGTAATACGCAGAGTGTACAAACAAAATAGCATCAAAAGTTCATTTCTTAATTGTGAAAATTGGTTTCAAGCATTATAATGAATTTAAGTGGTTGCTGTACGGGATTATATAGGAGGAAAAGAAGTGGCTAAAACAAAAAATGAAGTTATTCGCGTCATTCCATTAGGAGGCGTAAGCGAAGTAGGCAAGGCGATGTACGTCGTAGAAATCGACGAGGAACTATTTGTCGTAGATAGTGGATTAATGTTTCCAGAGGACGAAATGTTAGGAATTGATTATGTCATTCCTGATATGTCATTTTTAGTAGAAAATAAAGACCGCGTAAAAGGTATATTCTTAACGCATGGTCACGAAGATGCTATTGGTTCAATTGCTTATCTATTAAGTAAGGTCCAAGCACCTGTTTATGGTTCTAAATTAACAATTGCCCTTGCAAAAGAGCATCTGAAAGACAAACCGGCTCCTCACCAAGTGAAATTCTTTGAGGTGACAAATAAGAGCCGCATGAATTTCAAAACGACTTTTGTGACGTTCTTCCACACGACGCATAGTATTCCAGATTCGTTGGGTATTGCTTTCCATACATCAGAAGGTGCTGTTGTTCATACTGGTGAATTCAAATTCGATCAGTCTGCACGTGGTAAATATACACCTGATATTGCGAAAATGGCTCAATTAGGAGAAGAAGGCGTCTTTATACTAATGTCTGATTCAACTGAAGCAGAACGTCCTGGTTATACGATTTCTGAAACGGTTATTAAAGATCGTTTAGAAAAAACATTCCATAAAGCTGAAGGCCGTATTTTAGTAGCATGTTATGCATCTAACTTTATTCGTATTCAGCAAGTATTCGACCAAGCTACAGCTTTGAATAGAAAAGTAGTAGTAGTAGTGGGGAGAAGCTTGGAAAATATTTTCGAAGTAGGGATGCGTTTAGGTTACCTATCAATCGATCCAGAATTCGTTATTCCAGTTAGTAAGATGAATGATTATGAAGACAATGAAATCGTTGCAATTATTACGGGTAATCAAGGTGAACCACTAGAAGGTTTAGAAAAAATCATCCGCAAGCATCACCGCGATATCCGTTTAAAAACAACTGATACAGTTCTTATTACATTCACACCATCTCCAGGTATGGAAGTTCAAATTGCCAATACGATGAACACACTTGCTAAGCAGGGTGTCAACGTTTTAACAGCAGATAAAAAAGTACATGTTTCTGGTCACGGTGCTCAGGAAGATTTAAAACTGATGCTTAACCTAATGAAACCAAAATACTTTATTCCGATTCAAGGTGAATATCGTATGTTAATCGCTCACTCGAAATTAGCGCAAGCAGTTGGTTATCACAAAAACCAAATTTTCATCGCTGATAAGGGTGATATTGTAGAATATAAAAATGGTAAAATGCGCATGGCTGGTCGCGTCAATGCCGGCAATGTCTTAATCGATGGTATCGGTGTTGGTGATGTGGGTAATATCGTATTACGCGATCGTAAATTATTGAGCCAAGATGGTATTTTCATCGTTGTTGTGACAATCAACAAAAAAACGAAACAGATTGCTTCTGGTCCAGAAATTCTGTCAAGAGGATTTGTCTATGTACGTGAATCTGAAGAATTAATGGAAGAATCAGCTAAGCAAGTTCGTACAGTCGTTGAAAAATACGTCAGCAAAGGTTCATATGAATGGACTTCTATTAAACAAGAAATCCGCGACACGCTAAATAGTTACCTATTCCAAAAAACGAAGCGCCGCCCAATGATTATCCCAATTATTATGGAATATTAAGGTGTGACGATTAAGAAGGATTTCCTTACCAATACGGTAGGAAATCCTTTTTTTTAACTAACGCCAATTGAAGGAAGGTGTAGAGATGGCAACAACGAGAAAAACGACAAAAAAACCAACTGCTGTTGCAACGAAAAAAAAGCCAACTCCTAGGCAAAGAAAACCAGCAGCTAAAAAAACAATGTCACCATTAGTTTATGAAATAAGTGGTTTGATTCTCGTATTGATCGCAATACTTGCATTATTTAAATTAGGTGTTGTAGGTGATTTATTACAATCAACAATGAAATTATTTGTTGGTAGTTGGTATATTATTATGCCATTTATATTGATTGCTTATGCAGGTTATATGATGATTGTTCGAGCGCTCCCAGAATTTAAAAATCGCTTTGTTTGGGGCATTACTTTACTTGTGATCGGTGCGACATTATTTAGTCAAATCGCCCTTTTTAAATCGACGATGGATATTGATCGTTCGGTACTGATTCAGACATGGCAACTTCTTGTGACGGAGCGGGGTGTGACGACTGCTGGAAGTGCCATTGGTGGAGGCTTAGTTGGTGGTGTTGTATTTGCGCTAAGTCATGTCCTTTTTGATACGACGGGTTCCTTTATTGTTGCATGGATTATTATGTTTATTGCCTTTATCCTTATAACGGGGCGTGCACTAGTACCGTATATTATGCAACAGCTCCCATCATGGAAAGCGAGCATTACTTCACGCCGTCAAGAGGTTCGAGAGGCAAGGCACTATCGTAAAGCAGTGAAAAAACAACTTGCTAAAGAAAAACCGGCGAAAAAGCCTGCACCAGAGTTGAAAGTAATCGATGGTCAAGCACAACCGACGGAAGAGATGTTAGTTGAAGAAGAACTAGAAGAACTACCGAAGCGGGAATTGAATATTTCTGCATTTACGCAAAATATTCAACCAATTGAGGCTGCCAATGAGGAGGACCTACTACATTCATCTGAACCGCAGAAACCGGTGGCGACTGAAGAAGAAGAAATCCCATCTGATTTGGTCGTTGCAGCGGGAGAAGCAATAATTGAAAATAAATCGTATGAGCTACCAAATATTCATGTGTTAAAACAACCTACGCCTACTGATCAAAGTGGTGAATTTGCAATTATCCAAGAAAATGCGACAAAGTTGGAACAAACCTTTTTATCATTTGGCGTAAAGGCAACCGTGACGGAAGTTCATATCGGTCCAGCTGTGACGGAGTATGAAGTATTACCCGATCGCGGTGTGAAAGTTAGTAAAATTGTCAATTTACAAGATGACTTAGCATTGGCGCTAGCAGCGAAAGACATTCGGATTGAAGCACCCATTCCCGGTAAATCGGCTGTTGGAATTGAAGTGCCAAATAAAGAAGTAGCAATTGTTAGTTTGCGTGAAGTGTTGGAATCCAAAGAAAATAATAAACCAGATGCCAAGTTGTTAATTGGCCTCGGTCGAGATATTTCTGGAGAAGCGAAATTGGCTCAATTACAAAAAATGCCGCATCTGCTTGTGGCAGGCTCTACAGGTAGTGGTAAATCAGTCTGTATTAATGGCATAATTGTTAGTATTTTAATGAGAGCAAAACCACATGAAGTAAAAATGATGATGATTGATCCAAAAATGGTGGAACTCAATGTTTATAATGGTATCCCTCATTTATTAGCCCCAGTTGTTACAGATGCAAGAAAAGCGTCACAAGCCCTAAAAAAAGTAGTATCTGAAATGGAAAGACGTTATGAATTGTTTTCACATACTGGTACGAGGAATATTGAAGGCTATAATAACCATGTTGACCGCTTCAATGAAGAAAATAATGAAAAACATCCAAGATTGCCATTTATTGTTGTAATTGTCGATGAATTAGCCGATTTAATGATGGTGGCATCAAATGATGTGGAAGATTCAATTACTCGATTAGCACAAATGGCGCGTGCAGCAGGTATTCATTTAATTATCGCGACACAAAGACCAAGTGTTGATGTCATTACTGGCGTAATTAAAGCAAATATCCCATCACGTATCGCTTTTGCTGTTTCTTCATCAATCGACTCTAGAACAATTCTAGATATGGGTGGAGCAGAGCGCTTATTGGGACGTGGAGATATGTTATTTTTACCTGCGGGTGAATCGAAGCCCGTGCGTGTACAAGGTGCGTTTGTATCAGATGAAGAAGTAGAAGAAGTCGTTAATTTCGTCATCAGCCAACAAAAAGCACAATATCAGGAAGAGATGATTCCTACTGAAGAAGTAGAAGATACAGAGGTTTCTGATTTAGATGAACTATATTCTCAGGCTGTTGATTTGGTGATTGAGAGCGATACAGCAAGCGTATCATTCTTGCAACGTAAGTTAAAAGTTGGCTACGCTAGAGCAGCTCGAATCATGGATCAAATGGAAGAGCGGGGCGTAGTTGGTCCCCCTGAAAAAAGCAAGCCGAGACAGATTTTGCATGACCGTCACTAGTACAGTTGGAAATAAGTTGTATGCTATATAATAGTGAATCGACAGACTATTCAATTTATTTCGGTCGTAACTTCGAGCGAATACAGGACATAGAGCAACTAAATTTGTGTGTAGTCTAGAAAATAAATTTTTGATAAAAAATGGCTTTAGAAAGTTAAAAAAATACATTTATAGCGTATCACTAACAAAAATATGACAGTTCAATAAAAAAACATGCTGTTTTAAAACAGATTTTTTTTAAATCTATTTATTTAATCGTTTAAAAATGGTATAGTAATGTCTGATTAGCAGGAATGTTTTACGTCTGATGTCTGATGTCTAATTGGTGGTGATTTGAATGTCTATTAAATCAGATCATCGTCATTTGTATCTTCAGGTGATTGACCATCTGAAGGCTGATATAGAAAATGGTGTTTTTAAAGAAAATGAAAAATTACCATCTGAATTTGAGCTTTCTAAATCACTTGGAGTCAGTCGTGCAACACTACGTGAAGCATTGCGACTGTTGGAAGAAGAAAATATTATTGTTCGTCGACATGGTGTAGGGACATTTGTCAATCCGAAACCAATGTTCACTTCCGGTATTGAACATCTAACGAGTATCTCGTCTATGATTAAAGATGCAGGAATGGAGCCGGGGACGATTTATTTAAGTTCTGAAAAAACTATTTCGAATGAAGAAGATATTAAACGCTTTCAATGCGATGAAGGTGATTTCAAGTTAACGATTAAGCGCGTTCGTACTGCGAATGGTGAGCCTGTCGTTTATTGTGTTGATCATGTTCCTAGTGATTTTTTGCCAAGGGATTTTGAGCAACGTCATGATTCTTCGATTTTTTCAGCACTTGAGGAGTCTGGCGAAATCCATGTTGCCTATGCGGTGACACATATTAAGCCAGTCGGATTTCATCCCGAAGTTTCTTTGGTGCTTAAAAGTGAGCCGGAAATGTCTTTACTTTTACTAACGCAGTCACATTACGATGATAACGATCGTATTGTGCTGTATTCTAAGAACTATTTTAGAGCTGATAAGTTCAGTTTCCATGTAGTTCGCAAACGCGTTTAACATCAACTAATCATTCCTGCTATCGGAAATACAACTAATTACTTTTTGGGAGGACTCCAAAATGAAAAAAGCGTAACTTAGGTTTAGCACTTACTGCTGTATTAGCTTCAGGTACATTATTAGCTGCATGTGGTTCAGATGACAAAAAAGATGGTAGCAAAGAGTCGAAAAAAGATGATTTCTCAGTAGCAATGGTAACGGATACAGGCGGTATTGATGACCGTTCATTCAACCAATCTACTTGGGAAGGTATTGAAGAATTCGCTAAAGAAAACAATATGACTCGCGGCGACGGTGGTTACGACTACTTACAATCTGCCAAAGATTCTGATTTCGAAACGAATATTAAAAACCTTGTTCGTCGTGATTTTGACCTAGTGTTCGCAGTAGGTTTTAAATTACAAGATGCTGTTAAAACTGTAGCTACTCAACAAAAAAATGCTAAGTTAGCAATTATTGATGAAGTAGTTCCAGATTTAGACAATGTTACTTCTATTATGTTCAAAGCAAATGAAGCATCATATCTTGCTGGTGTAGCTGCTGCTTTAGAATCTAAAACAGGTAAAGTAGGATTCATCGGTGGTATGGAAGGCGACGTTATCGGAGGATTCCAAGCTGGATTCCAAGCTGGCGTAGCTGCAGCAGACCCTAAAGTAAAAGTTGACGTTCAGTACGCTGGTTCATTCGGCGACGCTGCTAAAGGTCAAGCAATCGCTAAACGTATGTTCGATGGTGGCGCGGATATTATTTTCCACGCAGCTGGTGGTACGGGTAACGGATTATTCACTGAAGCAAAAGAACGTAAGAAAAAAGATCCTAAAGCAAATGTATGGGCAATCGGTGTTGACCGTGACCAATACGACGAAGGTAAAGTTGGCGATACAAATATCGTAATGACATCTGTACTTAAACGCGTAGATATTGCTGCTAAAGATGTTTCTAAATTAACTAAAGATGGTAAATTCCCAGGCGGCGAAACAATTACTTATGGTCTTAAAGACAAAGGTGTTGACTTAGCTGATTCTCATGGTGCTATCTCTGATAAAACTATGAAAAAAGTTGACGAATTTAAAGCTAAAATTGTAGCTGGCGAAATTGAAGTTCCTGAAAAACCAGCTAAAAAATAGTTTCTTAATTAGTTAATTACATTCATCATGGAGGCGAGTTCCTCCATGATGTTTTTCACTTTAAAGTTAATAGAAGTAATTCTACATAAAAAGTGTAATATTACTTGTGTTAATTTTTTAATCACAGTAATAATTAAGTACAATATATAGCCCGAAGGAGTGAGCACATTGGAATATGTGATCGAAATGCTAGGTATCCGCAAACAATTTGGGGATTTCGTAGCGAATGACAACGTCACCCTTCAACTAGAAAAAGGGGAGATTCATGCTTTGCTCGGTGAAAACGGAGCTGGTAAGTCCACTTTAATGAACGTCTTATTTGGTTTATATCAACCGGAGGCAGGCGACATTAAAGTTAAAGGTGAGTCGGTTCGTATAACGGACCCAAATAAAGCCAACCAACTTGGTATCGGCATGGTTCACCAACACTTTATGCTAGTTGAAAAATTTACGGTGACAGAGAATATCATTTTAGGTTCAGAGCCAACTAAAATGGGCTTGATTAACATTCGTAAAGCAGCGAAAAAAATTCAAGAGTTGTCTATACAATACGGACTGGATGTAGATCCTTATGCGAAAATTCAGGATATTTCAGTCGGTATGCAGCAGCGCGTAGAAATTTTAAAAACATTATACCGCGGTGCTGATATTTTAATCTTTGATGAACCAACAGCATCATTAACACCACAGGAAATAATTGAATTAATTCAAATTATGAAACGTTTGGTAGCTGAAGGAAAATCGATTATTTTGATCACACATAAGCTTAAGGAAATCATGGAAGTATCAGATCGCGTCACGATCATTCGTAAAGGACAAGGGATCGGAACAGTAACAACTTCTGAAACAAATCCAGACGAACTTGCTGAAATGATGGTAGGTCGACAAGTTATCTTTAAAACAGAAAAAACAGTTGGTATACCAAAAGAAGAAGTACTGCGCGTAGAAAACCTTACTGTAAAAGATAACCGAGGTATAGAACGCGTTAAGAATTTAAATCTTTCCGTCCGTGCTGGTGAAATTGTGGGTATTGCAGGAATTGATGGTAATGGTCAATCCGAGCTAATCGAAGCAATTACTGGTCTTCGAAAGGCAACTGGTGGTTCAGTTACCTTAAAAGGAAAAGATATAACATCGATGAAACCACGTGGCATAACAGAAGCCGGCACTGGTCATATCCCTCAGGATCGCCATAAGCATGGCTTAGTACTTGATTTCTCAATTGGTCATAATATTGCATTGCAATCGTATTATCACAAGCCAATCTCTAAAAATGGCATTATTGATTATAAAGAAGTAAATAGTTTTGCTTCGAAAATTATCGATGAATTTGATGTACGTACACCAGGTATTCACACGGAAGCTCGCGCTTTATCAGGCGGGAATCAACAAAAAGCAATTATTGGTCGTGAAATTTCACGTGATCCAGATTTACTAATTGCTGCTCTTCCGACGCGTGGACTAGATGTAGGTGCCATTGAATTTATACATCGCCGTTTGATTGAACAGCGTGATAAAGGCAAGGCTGTATTGTTAATTTCATTTGAGTTAGATGAAGTAATGAATGTGTCAGACACGATTGCTGTTATTCACGATGGTTCAATTATCGATACAGTAAATCCACAAAATACAACAGAACAAAAGCTTGGTTTATTAATGGCGGGTCAAACCCTTCATACTAAGCAAGATAAGGCTGGTGACGAATAATGTCGAAAAGATGGATATCACTTTTAATTCCTGTTGTATCGATCATTCTTGGTCTCCTTATTGGTGCAATTGTTATGCTTGCAACGGGTTTCAACCCAGTTGATGGTTATATTGCATTAGTAAATGGTATGGTAGGTGACTCTTATAATTTAGGTGAAACAATACGTACGATTACACCTTATGTATTTGCCGGTTTAGCAGTAGCATTTGCTTTCCGTACAGGATTATTTAATATTGGTGTCGAAGGTCAATTAATCATGGGTTGGCTAGCTGCTGCTTATGTTGGATATGCCTTTGATTTACCGCCAGTACTTCACGTAATCGTAGCCATTCTTGCAGCGGCAATTGCCGGTGGACTATGGGCATTCATCCCAGGTCTATTAAAAGCAAAACTACAAGTTCATGAAGTAATTGTGACAATCATGATGAACTACATAGCGCTTCATGTAGTAAACGCAACGATTGATACATTATCAGATGGTAAAGAAAAAACCGAAACAATTCATACCTCTGCATCATTAGGCTCTGAATTCCTTCAGTCATTGACGGATTACTCTCGTCTACACTGGGGCTTTGCAGTAGCGCTATTAGCAGTATTAGTTATGTGGTTTATTTTAGAAAAAACAACGCGTGGTTACGAATTGAAAGCAGTAGGATTTAACCAAAATGCTGCTGAATATTCTGGCATGAACGTGAGCAAAAATATTATTTTAGCAATGGTTATTTCTGGTATGTTCGCAGGTATTGGTGGTGCGATGGAAGCACTCGGTACTTTCGGGAATATTATGAAAATGACAGCATTCTCTGGTATCGGTTTTGACGGGATCGCGGTAGCGCTTCTAGGAGCCAATCAGCCACTTGGTGTACTATTTGGTGCGATTTTATTCGGCGCATTGAAAAATGGTGGTTTAAACATGCCAAATGAAGCTGGTGTTCCAGTGGAAATTGTATCCATTGTTATCGCATTAATTATCTTCTTTGTGGCTTCGGGTTATTTAATTCAATTGATTTTAAACAAATTAGTTAAAAAAGATACAAAAACACCAAAAGTCGATAAGAAGAACGTAAAGGGGGAGAAATAACATGAGCTTTTTAGAAGTGTTATATTTCATTATTCCTTCCGCAATTTATTATGCAGCTCCTTTAATTATTACAGCAATTGGTGGCGTCTTTAACGAGCGCGCAGGCGTTGTTAATATCGGTTTAGAAGGTATTATGATTATGGGTGCATTTATCAGTATCGTCTTTAACTTAGCTTTTGCAGATAAATTTGGTGCGGCTACACCATGGTTAGGACTGATCGTTGCATTAATTATTGGTGTTATCTTCTCGCTTATCTTAGCGGTAGCTGCCATCTCCCTTCGAGCCGATCAAACGGTATCCGGTGTGGCCTTAAATATGCTAGGTTTAGCTATAGCCATCTTTGCTACAAAACTTCTGTATGGTAAAGGCCAAACAGATTCAATTGAAGAGCGCTTTTCTCGCTTTGATTTTCCATTGTTAAGTGATATACCTGTACTAGGTAAAATGTTCTTCAGCGATATTTATGGAACATCTATTTTAGCATTTGGTATCGCCATATTAGCATGGTTCGTCATTTATAAAACGCCATTCGGTTTACGTTTACGTGCAGTAGGTGAGCATCCGATGGCAGCGGATACGATGGGTGTTCGCGTCGCAGGCATGCGCTATGTGTCCGTAATGATTTCTGGTGCGTTAGGTGGTATTGGTGGTGCAATCGTTGCACAAGCAATCTCAGGTAACTTCAGCGCTACGACAATCAGTGGACAAGGGTTTATGGCCATTGCAGCAATGATTTTTGGTAAATGGCATCCACTTGGTGCTTTAGGAGCAGCGTTATTCTTCGGTTTCGCGCAATCCCTATCAATCGCCGGTGGTGCAATTCCATATGTTCAAGATATCCCAGAAGTAATCTTGTTGATCTTACCGTATGTTCTAACGATTCTAGCACTTGCAGGATTTATTGGAAAAGCCTCAGCTCCAAAAGCTTCAGGCCAAGCATATATCAAAGGTAAACGTTAATTTTCATTCAAAAAGTTGGTTTTTCATGCATGCCATGAAAAATCAGCTTTTTATTATTTTTAAGCAGTGTAAATAGTTGCCAAGTGTTGATTTTTCAAGGTATGATTGTTGAAGTGGCTTCATGCACATAGAATTAGGAGGGTATTCATGTTTAACACAACAGAAATAGCGAAGGGTGTTAACGTTTTTACACGTAAAACAGACCAATTTAAAACAGTGAATATTTCAATTCGCTTTAAAAAAGAACTATCTATAGAAGATACTGCAAGCAGAACCGTATTGACGAATGTTTTACAACATAGCAATGCAACATTCAAAACAGCAGCGGCAGTGCGCATGTATTTAGATGACCTATACGGTACGGTGCTTTATTTGGATACGACTAAAAAAGGCAATGAAGAAATCGTACTTTTAAATATTGAAACGGTAAATGATCAGTATTTAAAACATGATAATGTACTAGATAAGGTACTTGAATTAATCCATACAGTCTTGTTTAAGCCGAATTTAGAAAATGGCGCCTTTGTATCATCCATTGTTGCGAGAGAAAAAGCGATGGTCATCGATCGAATTCAGTCGATTTTTGATGAAAAATCGCGTTATGCACAAGTACAACTGCAAAAATTACTACGCCCGAATCATCCTGCTTCAATTTCAGTAAATGGTACAGTTGAAGCTGTAAATGCGATTACACCAGAGTCATTGGTTAAAACATACAAATCCATGTTAGAAAATGATGCGGTCGATATTTTTGTCGTGGGTGATATTGATGAAGTACAAATCATCAAAACGATTAAAACAGCATTACCATTAGCAGATCGTGCGACGCCGTATGTCGTAAAGGTAGTTGAAGATACCGAGCCTATTACAGATTATAAAAAAGAACAGATGGATATGCGTCAAGCAAAACTGCATATTGGTTATAGCACACCCGTTAAATTTGGCGATATTGATTTCCCTAAAATGCAAATTTTCAATGGTATTTTTGGCGGTTATCCATCTGCAAAACTATTTGTCAATGTACGTGAAAAAGAAAGCTTAGCTTATTATTGTGGCAGCTCATATTCTTCACAGTATGGTTTAGTGTATGTGACATCTGGTATCGAATCACAAAATGAAGAAAAAGCAAGTCGCTTAATCGATGAGCAACTAACAGCCATTCAATTGGGTGATATTTCAGATATGGAATTAGATCAAACAAAAGCGATGCTGACAAACCAATTAACAGAAGCGCTGGACTCAGCGCGCGGCCAAATTGAAATATATGACCAATATCGTGACCTACCAGGCGGTTTCTCTGTACCAGCGATGGCAGAAAAATGGGCAGCAGTTACAAAAGAAGATGTTGCGAATGTAGCGAAGAATGTACGTAAAGAAACAGTATTCTTCCTTACAGGAATGGAGGAAGCATAGTATGGAAAAAGTAATTTTTGAACAATTAGATGAATCACTTTATTATGAAAAACTACCTAATGGTTTAGATGTTTATATTTTACCGAAAAAAGGATTTTCAAAAACATTTGTGACATTCACAACGAAATACGGTTCAATCGACCGTAGTTTTGTGCCACTTGGTGAAGAGGAAGCTATTACAGTACCAGATGGTATTGCACATTTTTTAGAACATAAAATGTTTGAAAAAGAAGATGGAGATGTCTTCCAAAAATTTGGACAATACGGTGCTTCGGCAAATGCTTTCACGTCATTTACACGCACAGCTTATTTGTTCTCCGCGACAAATCATGTGTATGAAAGTACAAAAACATTATTAGATTTCGTGCAACAGCCATATTTCACAGAACAAACAGTCAATAAAGAAAAAGGTATTATCGGGCAAGAGATTACGATGTATGATGACCAACCTGATTGGCGTGCATTTTTTGGCTCAATTGAGAATTTATATTATAATCACCCGGTGAAAATTGATATTGCTGGTACGATTGAAACAATCGATAAAATAACTGCCGAACATTTATACACGTGTTATCATACATTTTATCATCCATCAAATATGCTCTTATTCGCAATTGGTTCCGTAGACCCTGAGGAAATGATGTCGTTTATTCGTGAAGATCAAGCACAGAAGACGTTCCCAGAAGCATCGGAAATTAAGCGTATAGAAGTGGAAGAACCATTGGATGCAGCAGTAAAAGTGAATGAGTTGAAAATGGATGTTCTGAAGAAAAAAGCATATGTATCATTCAAAGCGAAAATAACAGATTTACAAGGGAAGGCGATGTTAAAACATGAATTGGCTGTGCAGTTAGCACTTGATTTAATGTATGGTCGCTCTTCTGATTTCTATGAAGATATGTATGAAAAGGGCTGGATTGACGAATCGTATTCCTATGATTTTTCTTTAGAAAAAGGTTTTGGTTTTGCTATGGTAGGTTCCGATACTAATTATCCAGTTGAATTGGAACTGGCTATTAAAAAAGTAATGAATGATTCAGCGAGTGCCTTACCGTTTGATGCGGAGCAATTAGAGCGTGTTAAACGTCGTAAAATTGGTTTCTTCTTACGCGCATTGAATTCGATTGAATTTATAGCGAATCAATTTACGCGCTATCAGTTTAACGATATGAATCTATTTGATGCTGTTCCTGTTATTGAAGAGTTGACGATGGCGGATGTTGTTGAAGCAATGACATCCATTCAAGGTATCGAGCAACAAGCGATGTTTACGATTAAACCATTAAATGATACGAGTGAGAAAGCATAATGACGCGTTTTACATTGGTGCTTGGTGCATCTGGTGCAATTGGGCGTGCAATTGCTAAGGAATTAGCGCAAGATGGTTGGTCATTGTATCTACAATACAATCGCAATCAAATGGATGTCTTAGATTTAATGAATGAACTCCAACAACATTATCCAAAGCAGGAGTTTATGCTCATACAAGCCGATCTATTAAAAGGCGATGCAGCGCAGAAAATTGCGGCGTCTGTCTTTTCAATCCAAGCAATTGTCGTCGCCAGTGGTCAATCTCTATACAAATTAATCGATGATACAACGACGGAAGATATGCAAGCTTTGTGGCATGTCCATGTCCAGACACCAATCGAAATAATTACACTTTTAGCGAGTAAATTACGTCGTCATGAAGTGTCATATATTACGATGATCGGTTCAATTTGGGGGGAAGCAGGGGGAGCAGGAGAAGTACTATACTCTACTGTAAAAGGTGCTATACATGCATTTGTAAAGGCATATGCTCAAGAATCAGCCTATAATGGTGTACATGTTAATGCAGTTGCACCAGGTTTAATCTCTACAAAGATGAATGGTCACTTATCTCCGGAAGAACTGCAAATATTAACGGAAGAAATTCCGATGCAAAGAGCGGGTCAACCAGAAGAAGTTGCACATCTCGTACAGTTTTTACAGTCTGGCAGAGCCGATTATATGACGGGGCAAATCGTGCGATTAAATGGTGGATGGTATATTTGAAAATCCCGCAAATAATCAAAATAAAAAAGATAGGGGAGAATTTTCCTCTCTTTCCCTTTTCCCCTTTAAAAATGTCAAGAAATCGTCTATTATGAAACATAGAAATGTTTTATTCGTC
The DNA here is from genome assembly GCF_003143975.1 of Kurthia sibirica. Taxonomy (GTDB): domain Bacteria; phylum Bacillota; class Bacilli; order Bacillales_A; family Planococcaceae; genus Kurthia; species Kurthia sibirica. The sequence continues at coordinate 261,446 of NZ_QFVR01000001.1, forward strand.
GTATAACAGAAGGGATCGTTGTATGTGAAAGAATGGTATTTTGAATATGAAATTCAAATCAATCGTCCGGGATTATTAGGGGATATTTCTTCGTTATTAGGTATGCTACGCGTTAATATTGTCACGATTAATGGTGTAGATCAAGTTAGACGTGGTATGCTATTACGTGCAGAAAAAGAAGAGCAAATTGAACGTTTCATGAATATTGTTTCTATTATGGAAATGATAAAGGTGACGAAATTCCGTCCACCGACAACACGTGATCGATTGGCAATACGTCATGGCCGCTATATACAAAGAGAGGCTGATGAGAAAAAAACCTTTCGTTTCGTGCGAAATGAGCTCGGTATTTTAGTAGATTTTATGGCAGAGCTATTCAAAAGAGATGGACATAAACTAATCGGTATTCGTGGAATGCCGAGGGTAGGTAAAACAGAGTCAATCGTGGCTGCAAGCGTGTGTGCCAATAAGAAATGGCTGTTTTTATCCTCTACAATGATTAAGCAAACAGCAAGAAATCGACTGCATGGCGATGAGTATGGTGCAAATAATATTTTTGTACTAGATGGCGCCGTTACAAAGCGTTCCAACGATGAAAAGCATCATCAACTCGTACGAGAAATTATGCAAATGCCAACGATTAAAGTGGTTGAGCATCCAGATATTTTCGTGCAACATTCAGAATATGCAATTGAAGACTTCGATTATATTATCGAATTGAGACATCATCCAGATGAAGAAATCACATATGAGCTATTAGAACAAAATAATAGTTTTTCACAAGACGCAGAAGGTTTTGGTGATTTTGGTGGATTTAACTTTTAATATAGGTAGGTGTAGAAAGTGACAGAATTAGGCATATGTTTAAAAGAAGCACGAATTGGTAAAGGGTATAGTCTAGACGATTTACAAGAAAAAACAAAGATTCAAAAACGTTATCTTTCTGCAATTGAAGAGGGCAACTATAGCGTCATGCCTGGTACCTTCTACGTTAGAGCATTTATCAAACAATATGCAGAAGCAGTTGACTTAGATGCCAATGAATTATTTGAGACGTATAAATCTGAATTGCCTACGAATAAGGTAGCAGATCACTTAGGAACGGGTGCTAGCGTGTCACAAGCATCAGGTAGTAACAACAACTCGTCATCGAGCAGTCGTCGTCGTTCAGCTGTTGCAAAATCTATGGGTCCAAATAAAAAATTCGCAGATATTATGCCAAAAGTTGTCATCGCATTATTTATCATTATCATTATTGCCGTTGTAGCAATTTTAAAATTCTACCAACCAAATAATGATGTAGATAATAGTAAAGCACCAGTCACACAAGAAAATAAAAATGTAGAAGATACAGCAAAAGAAAAAGCAGCAGCGGATGAAGCAGCGAAGAAAAAAGCAGCTAAAGAGGCAGCAGCGAAGAAAAAAGCAGCAGATAAAGCAAAACAAAAATTATCTAAAGGTGTTGTCGGTTCAGATGGTATTACAACTACATACCAGTTGACTGACACTAAAAAACTTGATGTGCGCGTAGAAATTACCGGCCCAATTTGGTTAGGTATTACAGATGAAAATGGTGCAACTCTCGGCGAATCAGGTATGTTTGCCGCCGGCGATGAAGTGAAAGTAGACGCAAAAGATAAGAAAAGCGTACGTATTCGTCTAGGTGCAGCAGCAGCAGCAAAAATATTCATCAATGATGAAGAAGTGAAGTTAGTTACGCCAGCTTCAGAAAAACCTACTCAAAATATTGAAATTAAATTAGCAGAGGAACAATAGTCATCGCTTAGGTGGCTATTTTCCTTTCAAATCAGAAGGGTGAAAAAAAGATGAATATTCCTAATAGAATTACACTATCTCGTATCTGTTTAATACCAGTATTCGTTTTAGTAATGGTATTAGATTTTGGATGGGGAAAAATGACGCTATTAGGCGCCACGATGCCTGTTGAACATTTTGTTGGCGCGATGATTTTTGTCGTTGCTTCCATTACGGATTGGATTGACGGTTTTTATGCTCGTAAATACAATCTTGTAACGAATATGGGGAAATTTTTAGACCCATTAGCAGATAAATTATTGGTGTCTGCGGCTTTTATTTTACTAATTGAAGTGTCAGATAAAGTACCAGCTTGGATTATTATCGTGATTATTAGCCGTGAATTTGCCGTGACAGGTCTTCGTTTAATCTGTGCGGAACAAGGTGAAGTAGTTGCCGCAAATCAGCTTGGTAAAATAAAAACTTGGGCACAAATTATTGCTGTCACATTACTATTACTTAACAATATTATTTTTGAAATGTGGAATATTCCGGCCGATGTTATTATGTTATGGGTTGCTCTAGTATTCACCGTCTGGTCAGGGATTGAATATTTCTGGCTAAACCGTAAAGTATTACTTGCATCTAAATAATAGGTCACTTATATTTTAAATAGTAGGACTCATTTTGTGAGATGAATATTTCACAACCGCTCAATTTTGAGAGGCGCATTTGCGAATGAGTCTTTTATTTTATTTAGTCGAGAGAATGGAGTGTTTAATTGATGAACGCAGAAATTATAGCAGTAGGTTCAGAACTTCTATTAGGTCAAATCAACAATACAAATGCGCGCTTTATCTCTAGTCAACTAACGGAGCTCGGAATTAATGTATATTATCACACTGTAGTAGGAGATAATGCCGGTCGTTTAGAAGAGATTATTGTCCGTGCAGAAGAACGTGCGGACCTTCTTATATTTACGGGAGGGCTTGGTCCAACAAAGGATGATTTAACAAAAGAGACAATCGCTAAGCATCTGGGGACCACACTCAAACAAAATGATGATGCGATGAATATGATTGAAGGTTTTTTTGCAAAAAGAAATCGTCCAATGACAGAGAATAATAGAAAACAGGCACTTGTTTTGAAAGATTGTGAAGTGCTTGAAAATGCCAATGGTATGGCACCTGGTATGTTTTTAGAACAGGAAGGTCGCATTTATATTCTATTACCAGGTCCACCAAAAGAAATGGAGCCAATGTTTCAATTTGAAGCGAAACCAAAACTCGCTCGTCTTGTGTCTGATGGAGGTCTTATTGTTTCGCATGTATTACGATTTTATGGGATTGGTGAGGCGGAGTTAGAGGAGCGCGTACAGCATCTTTTAGAGGAGCAGACAAACCCAACAATCGCCCCTTTAGCAGGTGATGGTGAAGTGACGCTACGCATTACAGCAAAAGCCAATACAGAAGATGAAGCATGGGCATTGATTACACCCGTGCGAGAGCAAATATTAACAGCAGCCGGTGACTATTTATACGGTGTTAACGACGAATCGTTGGCTTCAAAGTTAGCAAATATGCTCATTGATCATAACTTAACGATCGCAGCAGCTGAGAGTTTGACAGCGGGCCTTTTCCAATCAGAGCTAGCAACTGTACCTGGTATAGGTGAAGTGCTCTATGGCGGTATGGTCACGTATAATGAAGATATGAAAGTGAATCAACTTGGTGTACCCAAAGAGTTAATTGAGCGTTATACAGTTGTTAGTGCAGAATGTGCAGCTTCTATGGCCATTAATATTAAAGAAAAATTTGGTAGTCAAATTGGTGTATCTTTAACAGGGGCTGCAGGTCCTGGACCACACGCAAATCATCCAGTCGGCACGGTGTGGATTGGTATTGTTTTTGGAGATGACGAACCTGTAACATATGAACTTCATTTACAAGGCATGCGCAATACGAATCGAATTCGTGCAGTGAAGACGGCCATTTACCGTGTCATTCAATTATTAAGTGATAAAGGCTATCGAAAAATATAAGCTATATTTGAAACATAAATATCTATGACATATGCTGTAGAAATAATACAAATTGTAGATGAAAAAAGCGACGTTTTATGACTATATGATAAAAATAGAATAAACGTTCCCTTTTTGCTTGTAGTTTTCTCAAATATAAAGTATAGTTATGATATAAAAAAGAGAACGTATTTTCTGAAGGAGGAAATAGCTTGAGCGATCGCAAAGCGGCATTAGATAGCGCCTTAAAACAAATAGAAAAACAATTCGGTAAAGGTTCAGTCATGAAATTAGGAGAACGTGCGGATTATAAAGTTCAAACGGTATCAAGTGGTTCATTAACTTTAGATATGGCACTGGGTGTCGGCGGTTATCCGCGCGGACGCGTCATTGAAATATATGGTCCTGAAAGTTCAGGTAAAACAACAGTAACACTTCATGCGATTGCTGAAATTCAAAAAATTGGCGGTCAAGCAGCTTTCATTGACGCTGAGCATGCATTGGATCCTGTTTATGCACAAAATTTAGGTGTTAATATCGATGAGTTATTACTTTCTCAACCAGACACTGGAGAACAAGCGCTTGAAATTACAGAAGCTTTAGTACGCAGTGGCGCTGTTGATATGATTATCATTGACTCCGTGGCAGCACTTGTACCAAAAGCCGAAATTGAGGGCGAGATGGGCGATTCTCATATGGGTTTACAAGCGCGTTTAATGTCTCAAGCGCTACGTAAATTATCGGGTATTATTAACAAGTCAAACTGTACGGTTATTTTTATCAACCAAATTCGTGAAAAAATCGGTGTGATGTTCGGTAATCCTGAAACGACTACTGGTGGACGTGCACTTAAGTTCTATTCATCTGTACGTTTAGAAATTCGTCGTGCAGAATCGATTAAGCAAGGGACGGACATTGTTGGTAATCGTACAAAAATCAAAGTTGTCAAAAACAAAGTTGCTCCACCTTTCAAAACAGCTGAGGTTGATATTATGTATGGCCAAGGTATTTCGAAGGTCGGTGAAATTATCGATATTGGTGCAGAAAAAGATATTATTCAAAAATCAGGTTCATGGTATGCATACGAAGAAGAGCGCTTAGGTCAAGGTCGTGAAAACGCAAAAGAATTCTTAAAAGAAAACGATGCTATTCGCCTTGAAATCGAGCAAAAAATCCGTGCTGCATCTGGTATTTCTGGTGACGAGTTTGAAGTGGAAGCAGAAGAAACAGAAGAAATGGATAGCGAGTTATCAATATTGCTAGACGAAAAAAAATAATTACAAAAACTATTTCATAGCATGTTTATGAAATAGTTTTTTTTTGAAATAAAAGAAAATTAACAATATTTCTATTATTTCGAGAAAAAAATAACGAATAGTTCATATAATCCAGTATGGACTTACCCTTACGGCTCGCTAGAATGACCGTATTATCAGTATATAATAGTAAGAAAATACAATAAATAAACAACAAATTATTCCGTTGATATTTGTCTGCTTAAAAGAAGGGCAAATAGATTAAAAAAGGACGTGAAATGCGTAGGAATCAAGCTATCCATTAATTGTGAATCCTTGACAGAGCCTAGGGACATCTATACAATTAACAGTGTATTAACTTTATATTTCTAAAAACGAAATGAAACAGGCAGTATATTGTAAAAACAATCTATAGCCGACTAAAAAATGTTAAATAATATAGCAAGAGGAGGTGTTCGAATGGGTGGTTACATCATCTCCGCTTTGCTTGGTCTGATCGTCGGTGTCGTTGTTAGCTATGTCATCATTAAACTAGTGAATAATTCAAAAGTGACAGGTGCGAAAAGCTCTGCGAAACTTATTGTTGAAGAAGGCGAAAGAGAAGCGGAAGCCCTGAAAAAGGGAGCAATACTTGAAGCAAAAGAAGAAACTCACAAACTTCGAACTGAAGCAGAAAATACGATTAATGCTGGCCGATTAGAGCTTTCTAAACAAGAGATGCGATTGGAACAACGCATTGAAAATCTTGATCGTCGAGATGAAAATCTTGATAAAAAAGAAGCGGGCTTAGAACGCAGAGAAAATGCTCTAGTTGAAAGACATCAGCAAATTGAGCAGATAGAAAGCAAAGTGGCAGAACTAAAAGCGAAGCAAGAAACGGAGCTTGAAAGAATTTCAGCATTAACACGCGATGAAGCGAAAGCAATTATTCTTAAAGAAGTTGAAAATGAACTTAATACAGATATCGCTGTTATGACAAAAGAAGCAGAAAGTCGTGCTAAAGAAGAATCTGGTAAAAAAGCACGTGAAATTTTATCATTAGCTGTACAACGTTTTGCAGCGGATCATATTGCTGAAACGACAGTCTCAGTAGTTAATCTACCAAATGATGAAATGAAGGGCAGGATTATTGGACGAGAAGGCCGTAATATTCGAACGCTTGAAACATTAACAGGTATCGACTTAATCATCGATGATACACCTGAGGCAGTTATTCTGTCTGGTTTCGATCCAATTCGTCGTGAAACAGCGCGTCTTGCACTTGAAAAACTAGTACAAGATGGTCGCATTCATCCAGCACGCATAGAAGAAATGGTTGAAAAATCACGTCGTGAAGTAGATGAACAAATTCGTGAAACCGGCGAACAAACAACGTTCGAATTAGGAATTCATAATCTACATCCAGACTTAATGAAGATTCTTGGACGTATGAAATACCGTACAAGTTACGGTCAAAACGTACTAAAACACTCAATCGAAGTGGCTCATTTAGCAGGTTTACTTGCTGCCGAACTTGGCGAAGATATTACTTTAGCAAAACGTGCAGGTTTACTGCATGATATCGGTAAAGCAATTGACCATGAAGTAGAAGGTAGCCATGTTGAAATTGGTGTGGAATTAGCTACGAAATATAAAGAGCATCCAGTCGTGATTAACAGTATTGCATCTCATCATGGTGATACAGAAGCAACATCGGTAATCGCGGTATTAGTGGCAGCAGCAGATGCCTTATCAGCAGCTCGCCCAGGTGCTCGTAGTGAGACGTTAGAAAACTATATTCGTCGCCTTGAAAAACTAGAAGAAATCTCTGAATCATACGAAGGCGTTGAGAAATCATTTGCTATTCAAGCAGGTAGAGAGATTCGTATTATCGTTCGCCCAGATGCTGTAGATGATATTACTGCACATCGATTAGCAAAAGATATACGTAAACGCATTGAAGATGAACTGGATTATCCAGGACATATAAAAGTGACAGTTATTCGAGAAACAAGAGCAGTCGAATACGCAAAATAAAAACAAAAAGCCTGCATCCGCAGGTTTTTTGTTTTTTAAGGTGACTATTTTAAATGAAAGCAGGAGATTTACATGAAAGTATTATTTATCGGAGATATTGTTGGAGACATCGGTTTAGATGCAGTAGAACATTATTTACCACGTCTTAAACGCAAATACAATGTTGATGTAGTCATAGCAAATGGTGAAAATGCAGCAAAAGGACGTGGCATTACGAAAAGCATTTATCAAGAACTATTAATGATGGGTGTAGATGTTATTACGATGGGTAATCATACATGGGATCAAAAAGAAATTTTTGATTTCATCGACGATACAGATTATTTGATTCGTCCAGCAAACTTTTCAGAAGACGCTCCAGGGCGTGGTATGACAACAGTAACAAAAAATGGTGTAACTTTATCAGTAATCAATCTTCACGGACGCGTATTTTTACCAGCTCACGATGATCCATTCGCTAAAGCCGAAGATTTAATTGCAGAAGCGAAGCAAATTTCACCTTTGATTTTTGTTGATTTTCATGCGGAAACAACCTCAGAAAAAATTGCATTAGGTTGGCATCTAGCAGGTCAAGCATCAGCAGTTGTCGGAACGCATACACATGTTCAAACAGCTGATGCACGTATATTCCCTGGCGGTACAGCCTTTATCTCAGATGTTGGTATGACAGGTCCTTATGATGAAGTACTTGGCATGAAAAAAGAAAGCGTCATTTATCGCTTTAAAACAAATATGCCTGTACGCTTTGAAGTACCAACTGAAGGACGTGAAGTATTGAGTGGTTTCTTCGTTGATATCGATGATGACACAGGTCAAGCAAAACACTGCGAACGTATTTATATTAATGCTGACTACCCATTCAAAGGTTAATAGTAGTGAAAAGACTAGCCTACTGCGGCTAGTCTTTTTTGTGCATTCAAACAACTAGTTTTGAGTTGCTCTACCATACTAGTGATTCATATATTGAAAAACCGATAAATAGAGATATTGACGCGTTTTTATTTTGGCTATTCAAATGGCTCTTTAGAAGGCGGCATTACAAATCAACTGTATATGGAATTAAACTATGTAAGCCTTTTCGTGCGAAGATTTTATGGCATAGAAAGTAGAAAGAAATAGGTGTGTATATGGGATGAGCAGATTTCGCCTGAAATGAACGAGCAAAAAATACTGTATTTTAAAGACGAACAAAAAAAAGAGAGAAGAATATAATGTTCGGTATATAGTGATTTATTCATAAGTAATATGAACAAATAATCGTGTTTCACAGGGTATTACATTCGTCATATATAGTATTGTTCGGATTGCCACATTAAGTATGTTAAAATAAGACTTGAATTGTACTGTAAAAAGAAAAATGATACACAATGTTCAATTATTGTTCCGTCAAAGGTCTGAAATTGAAGAAAAACATGGATTAGCAATAGTTTATAGCCTTTCTTCATGATAAACTTATGAAAGAATAATGAAACAACAATCATTTGAAAATAACCTGTTTTAAGGAGATGTTTATAGATGTTACATCAGCTTTCATGGAAGGTCGGTGGACAACAAGGTGAAGGTATCGAAAGTACCGGCGAAATGTTCTCTACTGCAATGAATCGTTTAGGATACCATTTGTATGGTTATCGTCATTTCTCATCACGTATTAAAGGTGGGCATACAAATAATAAAATCAATGTACGCACGACAAGCGTTCATACAATTCCAGATGATTTAAATATATTAGTAGCTTTTGATCAAGAAACAATCGATGTTAATTATCATGAATTAGATGCTACGGGTGTCATTTTAGCAGATGCTAAATTCAAACCGGTTCCACCGGAAGACTGCCCAGCTACTTTATATATTGTGCCATTTACAGAGGCAGCTAAAGAATTAGGAACAACATTGATGAAAAATATGGTAGCGATTGGTGCTACCGCAGCATTGATGAACCTTAAAGATGAAGTATTCCAAAGTGTTGTCAGTGAAATCTTTGGTCGTAAGGGCGAAGAGGTCGTTGCAAAGAACTTAGAAGCCATTGCCAAAGGTCATGAAATTATGCATGATATGCTTGATGCAGCAGGGATTGCTGAAGGTCAATTTGAATTGGCTCCAGGTGACAATCAACACCGTATGTTCATGATTGGTAACGAAGCCATTGCGATGGGTGCACTTGCAGCTGGCGTACGTTTAATGGCCGCGTACCCTATTACACCAGCAACTGAAATAATGGAATATTTGATTCAAAAACTACCTAAATTTGGTGGTACTGTCATTCAAACAGAAGACGAAATTGCAGCAGCAACGATGGCGATTGGCGCAAGTTATGGTGGTGCGCGTTCATTCACTGCCTCAGCAGGCCCTGGTCTGTCTTTAATGATGGAGGCGCTTGGCTTGGCTGGTATGACAGAAACACCATTAGTTGTCGTAGATACACAACGTGGTGGTCCATCAACTGGTTTACCAACAAAACAAGAGCAGTCTGATTTGATGGCCATGTTATACGGAACACATGGAGAAATTCCTAAAGTTGTTATTGCACCTTCAACAGGTGAAGAGGCTTTTTATGATATGATCCAAGCATTTAATATTGCAGATGAATTACAATTACCTGTAATTGTTATTTCCGATTTGCAGTTGTCATTGGGCAAACAGACAGTTGAACCATTTGATTTCAAAAAAATAGCCATTAAACGTGGTAAATTGAATTTAGATAATTTACCAGAGTTGGAAGAAAAAGAATACTTCAGACGTTATGAAATTACTGAAGATGGTGTATCACCTCGCGTAGTACCGGGTCAAAAACATGGTATCCACCATGTTACAGGTGTTGAACATAGCGAAATTGGTACACCTTCTGAGTCGGCATCTAACCGACAAGCTCAAATGGACAAACGTATGCGCAAACTAAACTATGTAAACTTTGATATGCCTATTTTCATAGATGCACCAAATGAAGAAGCGGATGTACTAATTGTAGGCTTTGGTTCAACTAAAGGCTCGATTGAAGAAATTCGCCCACTATTAGATGCACAAGGCATAAAAGCAAATCATGCACATATTCGTCTATTACACCCATTCCCAACAATGGAAATGAAGCCGTTAATGGATGCGGCAAAAAAAATTATTGTCGTTGAAAATAATGCGACAGGTCAACTTGCTAATATTATTAAACTCAATATGGGTGGGCATGACAAAATTATCAATTTAACAAAATATGATGGTACGCCTTTCTTACCACATGAATTGTTAAATCGAGTGAAGGAGCTGCTTAAATAATGGCGACGTTTAAAGATTTTCGTAACACAATCAAACCAAACTGGTGTCCAGCTTGTGGGGATTTCTCCGTTCAAGCGGCGATTCAACGCGCTGCAGCAAACCAAGGAATTGAACCACATGAATTAGCAGTCGTATCAGGAATTGGCTGTTCAGGCCGCTTATCAGGTTATATTAATGCATTCGGCTTACATGGTATTCATGGACGTGCCTTACCAATTGCTCAAGGACTTAAAATGGCGAATCGTGATTTAAATGTTATTGCAACAGGCGGTGACGGTGATGGTTTTGCTATTGGTATGGGACATACAGTCCACTCCATTCGTCGTAATATAGACGTAACATATGTTGTAATGGACAACCAAATTTATGGTTTAACGAAGGGGCAAACTTCACCACGTTCGGCTGCTGGTTTCGTAACGAAATCAACGCCAGGTGGTGCAATTGAGCCGTCACTAAAACCTTTGGAAGTAGCATTATCTTCTGGTGCGACATTCGTAGCACAAAGCTTTTCATCTGATTTAAAAGAACTGACAGCAATTATTGAAGCCGGTATGCAGCACAAAGGTTTTTCATTCATTAATGTTTTCAGTCCGTGTGTCACATATAATAAAGTAAACACCTATGACTGGTTCAAAGAAAACTTAACAAAACTTGCTGATATTGAAAATTACGATCACACAGATCGTCAAATGGCTATGAAAACAGTCATGGAACATGAAGGACTTGTAACAGGTATTATTTACGAAGATACCGAAACAACTTCATATCAAGAAAAAGTAATTGGTTATAACGAAACACCACTTGTACATGCAGATATTCATTTACAAGAAGAGCAACTGAATAATTTAATGAAAGAATTCATGTAATTCACTACATTACTACAAAAAACCGCCCATCTGCATGGGCGGTTTTTTGAGTTATGGGTGATGATTTTAATTCAAAATAGGTTGTGTATCTGTGACCGTATATAATAGTTTGGTTGCGATCGTTAGTAAAATAATAGATCAGGAAGCTTATATGATCATTATCCTCTATATGAGTAAATGGGTAGTTGAGATTATTTACCTTGATGTAATGGATATGAAGCTGCCTTTTAGCAGCATGCTTTACGCGATTATTTAGTCTAGCTTTTTTTGAAACAATCAATCTGGTGACAGGTAGTCATACTAATGAATATAGTCGTTATTTAATAATAAGTTTTTTAAGATTTTTGTAGGAATTTCAAATTCTACAATACCCATATAGCCGGGTGCAACATCATATTTATCGAAAGAAATAATTAATTTGCCTTCATTGTTAATATAAAATTTATTGTTCTTTTTAATCGTATTAAATTCAGCAGTTAATTCATCATCTTTTGCAGTACCATCTTTTATCCAATAGGTCTTATCGGAGTTAGGTGCGGCCATACTAGCTAGCATTTGCTCTTTAATATTGGCTGTAATGATTGTGATATAGTCATCATTTTTGAAGAGCATAGGCAATGTGAGCAGAATTTCTTTTTTCTTATCGATTGTATCGTAATGCATTACGGTAGAAGAAGAAGCCGCGGTATTGACTGCATAACGACCAATGGCTAGTAAATCGCTATTATTCGTTTTAATTTCGTATCCACTATCTATACCAAAGTGTCCGCCACCCAGTTTTTTTATATCCCCGACTTCTTTTTTAAAGTCTTCAAATAATTTTTTACCCTCTGCTTGGTATTGTTCATTTAATCGCTGTTGTAATTTTTTGTCTTTTAAATCCTCGATTGCTGGAACTTTGATAGAGGCATTGTAATTCGGTTCATCCACTGTATATTCCGTCCAAGTTAACACTTGAATAACATGCCCTAGTACAGGAATAGCACTAAGTGTTTTTGCCATGGCAGGATTCATATTTAAGGCGGTCGTAAATAGGAGAATCGCTGCTGCAAAACCAATTAACCATTTAGGAAAGTGATTTTTCTTTTTACGTCCTTTGTGAAGTGCCGTTTCTACAATTGAATCTAGTTGGGGGGGGATTACTCTATTTTCATATTCTTTTTTGAGTTCCTTTAGTTTATCGTTTGTCATTCGTCATTTCACCTTTCGTATCATCTAATTGTATTTTCAACAATTTGAGAGCTCGATATAAGCGAGACTTGATTGTACTTATATTTGTATCCAAAACAGTGGCTACTTCGCTTAATTTTAAATCTTCGAAATAATGCAAAATTATGATTTCACGATATTTTTGAGGTAACGCTGATAAGGCAAACTGGAGATCGGTATTTTCATAGTGATCCTCGTGATTGGTTGTGAGATGATGAAGGGTTGTATCATCTGTCACTTGAATACGCTTATGCTTACGAATAAAATCGAGTGCGGTTCGAACGACTATTTTATAAAACCAGCTTTTCATCGATTCGACTTTATCGAGATTATGTAAAGCAAGCATGGCTTTTTGAATACTATCTTGGATAATATCAAGGGCATCTTGTTCATTTTTAGTGTAGCTATATGCTAAAAAATAAAATCGATCTTTATTAGTACGAATGAATTGGATGAATTCATCTTCATGTAGAAATGCATTTCTTTTTGACATATCCAAAGAAGCTCCTTTATTTACTATAGTTTTAATTGTATACATGAATATAGACGGAGTATATTAGGAAAAAGTTTAAAATAGAGTACAATAAAAATAACGAGTGTATTAGTTTATTGTAGAATCAATGGATAAGTAAGAATATAAGAGCTTTACGACATTATTTGATATGATAGAGAAATAATCATATTTCACAATAATGCCAACCTTTTTGTAAAATAAGGAACTATTATCCTTTTATGGTTGTGGTATATGGGTCATCTTCCGTATAATAGAAGTAGATGGGGGATGGGTTATTTATGAATGAAGAACAGCGACTAGCAAATAATCAAATTATACCTGTAAAGCCAATAGAGAATAAAGATTATAGCAGATTTTTTCAAGCAACTCCATCTTTAAAAGAGGCAAAAAAAAGAGGGAAAGAAACGATTCAGTATCATGCGGATTTTAAAATTGATGAACGTTTTGCTCAGATGGGCAACAATCGGAAATTCTATATTCGTACATATGGCTGTCAGATGAATGAACATGATACGGAAGTGATGGCTGGTATTTTCGAACAGTTAGGCTATGAAGCAACAGATGACGTATCGCAAGCAAATGTTATACTAATGAATACATGTGCTATTCGCGAAAATGCAGAAAATCGAGTTTTTGGCGAACTTGGTCACTTCAAAGCACTCAAACGCCATAATCCAGATGTATTAATTGGTGTTTGTGGATGTATGTCGCAAGAAGAAGCCGTTGTAAATAAAATTTTAAAAACCTATAATCAAGTAGATTTAGTTTTTGGTACGCATAATATTCATCGTTTACCAGAGCTACTACATGAAGCCTATATGTCAAAAGCTATGGTAATTGATGTGTGGTCAAAGGAAGGCGATATTATCGAAAACCTTCCTAAAACGCGCAAAGGCCAAACAAAGGCATGGGTAAATATTATGTATGGTTGCGATAAGTTTTGTACGTATTGCATCGTACCTTATACAAGAGGTAAAGAGCGGAGTCGCCTTCCAAAAGATATTATTACAGAAGTACGTGAGTTGGCAGCAGCGGGTTATAAAGAGATTACTTTACTAGGTCAAAATGTAAACGCCTATGGGAAGGACTTGCCTGGCTCAACGATTGGATTAGGTGAGTTGATGAATGAATTACGCAAAATTGATTTGCCGCGTATTCGATTTACGACAAGTCATCCCAGAGATTTTGATGATTATTTAATAGAAGTACTCGCCAAAAAAGGGAATCTTGTGGAACATATACATCTCCCTGTTCAATCGGGTTCAAATGGGATGTTGAAAATAATGGCACGTAAGTACACGCGTGAATCCTATTTAGCACTTGTCAAAAAAATACGCCAGGCGATACCAGATGTTGCATTGACAACAGATCTAATTGTTGGTTTCCCAAATGAAACCGAAGCACAATTTGAAGAAACTTTATCACTCTATCGAGAAGTGGGGTTTGAAATGGCGTTTACCTATATCTACTCGCCACGTGAAGGAACGCCAGCTGCTGCCATGCAAGATAATATTCCAATGGACGTAAAAAAAATACGCTTACAAAAGCTTAATGCTCTTGTAGGTGAATATTGTGAAGCAGCGATGAAACAATTTGAAAATCAGATAGTTGAAGTACTCGTTGAAGGTGAGAGTAAACGTAATAAGAATGTTTTAGCAGGATACACAAGAAAAAATAAACTCGTGAATTTTGAAGCGCCTAGAGAAGTGATTGGTCAGCTCGTCTCTGTTCGTATAACAGAGGCGAAGCAATACTCACTTACTGGTGAATTTCTTGAAATAGTAGCGGGTCTTGAGGTGAATAATCAATGACAAAACTATATACAAAAGATGAAATTATTGCAAAATCCCATGAAATCGCACATATGATTGCCAATACGGAAGAAGTGGAATTTTTCAAACGTGCTGAAGAACAAATTAACGAAAATAAAAAGATTCGTGAAAAAATTGCATCGCTAAAAAGTTTGCAAAAACAAGCGGTTAACTTCCAACACTACGGTAAAGAAAAAGCACTAAAATTAATTGAAGATAAGATTGCAGGCATTGAAAAAGAATTAGATGATATGCCCATCGTCGATGAATTCAAAAATTCGCAAGGTGACGTCAACGATTTATTACAACTTGTATCAAATACTATTGCCAATAATGTGACGAATGAAGTTATTCGTCAAACGGATGGTGATGAATTGCGTGGAGAGACGGGTTCTCGTGTGCGCAATGAACAATCTGGAAGTTGCTCGTAATACGGAGAAAGCTAGTAGGTAGTAATCTAATAATCACAGCTTAAATTTTATCAGTGTATTTAGTATGAAATGGACAACAGAACAAAAGAAAAAGAGCCTGAGACAAACGCATTTTCAACAGAGAAAATCCCGTATGATTTTTCGAAATTATATGGGATTTTTCATTTCAATCCATGTCCGTTTCGAAAAGTGCTTTCCGCGGACATGGCTTCACACGCCTCGACACTACGTTCTGTGGGGTTTTCAGCTCGTGCTATTCCCGCAGGCGTCGTTTTCTACGCGTTCAATTGATTTGATGATTCGTATGGGAGACATACTATTTTTGTTCTGTCCCAGGCTCTTTTTGTAATTGGAAAAAAACGATGAAAAGAAGTAGATACATGACGGAAATTGTAGAAGAAGTGATTCGACAAAAATCGAAGGCAAGGCGGCTCTTTTTGATGGCAATCTATTAGATCAACGTTTAAAAGAAATAGCGATTGATTTTAATTGTTTGATGAAATTAGATGATCTGCCAGTTGTGCATATTGAAAAATTAAAGAATAAAAATAAAGAAATGACTGCGATTCAAGCAGCAGTGCAAGAGATAGCTAAATATTCGTTAAAAGATGCGGATTATTTAACAGGGAATGTAGCGAAAACGAGTAGTTGCTTCTGATGGTTTGTTAAAAGAAATACAGAAAGAATTGAATTTAGATGATGTTGAATATGGAGATTTAGTGCGAGTGGATGAAGATTCTGATACAGAAGAAAAAGTATATTCCGATTGTGGCTCAATGGAATTGGAAAGTGCAAAATTATTTTATGTTTTAACAAAAGTATATTCTATATTGGATTTGAAAAGTATTAAGGAGGATGATTTAGATGAATGAAAATCGATATCCGAAGTGTCATATTTATTCTCAAGATAGTTGGCATGATGAAGCTTATATCATAGGGAATAAAAAAGGATTAGAAAAACTTCGAGATGCCATTAATCTGACTTTAGAAAAAGGAAACACGAAAAATGATTTTTGGCCTAAAGATTTAGAAGGATATGATGTACTGATAGCTTGTGTAGAAGATGAAGTACTTGATGATTTAGCGTTGCCATATAGTCCAGAATTCTATGATCGTTTAGATGATGAAAAAGAAGCTTATACAGTTTTAAAAAAACCATATTATGCTCTAAAAGATTAAAAAATATTCTTAACGTTATAAAATAATTAAAACAAAAAGAAGTTCTGTAAGTTGAAAACACTTGGAAGTAAAATACACTCTTGAATATGTTTATCTGATACATGTCATCTTCAAATAACGTTCTCAAATCAAAGTTTGGGAACATATGAAAAAGCGATAAACGTTGATTTAACAGAGTTTTAAATTTTGAGAAAATGACTTTTCTCTGAAACTTCGAGTAGAAATCAAACTTTTCAACAGAACTTTTTTTACGTTTATTGCTGCTTTTTTCCTAAAGAGCTAGATTTAGGCCTGACTACTTTTATTTGATTTTTATACCTTTTTCACCACTTTATTATTACCATTACTTCTGGATAAGGTTCAGATTTCCATCCAGAAGTATGTAAAACATATTTGGAATCAATTACAATGGCTGTGTGTCCAGTAATTCCATTTTCTTTCTATTTATCGTATGCACTTCACTCTTTATAGAGGGATCAACTAGTAACATGACGATAGAGAAACATAATTTGTAATAAATAAGGTATATATAAATTATACTATTATACTAAAAAACAATTGTTGTTATTCATTTTGTTTTTTTAGTAGATTCAACTTTTCTAGCGATAAAGAAAATGATAACTGCTACAATACTTGCACTTATAATCGATACAATGAAATTTTTCAAGGTTAAAGAACCTGAAAAATAATTCAGTAAACTCACAATAAAAACACTTGATAAAACAGCGGTAATAATTCTTGATGCCAATACATTTCAACTCCTTAGTATAGTAAAGTATACAGGAAATTAAAAAGACAAAACAGTATGAAATAACGTTTTAATTCCATGCGTAAAGGTAATGGTTCATAAAGGGAGGTAATAATATGTTAGCTTATAAGAGAAAAGGACAGGGACAACCCCTTGTGTTCATACATGGTTTTTTGAGTGGAGGTCAGAGTTTTCAATTTGTTGCGGATGATTTATCGGCACATTATGATGTCATCGTCGTTGATTTACCGGGGATTGGTCGTTCAGTAATGGAAAAAACACAATATACGATTGAACAGTATGCCGAACAAATTGAAGAACTTTTACAGAGTATGGGTGTCTACAAGGCGATTTGGATTGGTCATTCGATGGGTGGATATATTGCTTTGGCGGCAGCACAACAAAAAATTGCTCATATGAAACAACTTGTCTTATTATTTTCTGGTGTTGGAGCAGATTCTGAAGAGGCGAAGAAAAAACGTCAAAGTCAACAACAAGAAATCGCTGAGCAAGGGACCGAGGCATTTGTCGACCGAATGATTAACAATTTCTTTCCACCAAATTCACCGCAAGAAGCAATTGAATTCATGCGAAATGTGGCAAAAGATGCGACTGCAGATGGAATGGACAATGAGCTTTGGGCAATGCAACATCGTGTAGATCAACAACAATTTATCAATACGACAACACTACCAATTGCAATAATTGAAGGTGCTAACGATGATATTATGCCAAAAATTAATACGACAAATCAGTCAATTCAACGCATAGAAGTCCCTACTGGTCATTTTGGTATGGCAGAAAATCCCCAAGCTGTGGCAGCAGCATTGAAAAAAGTATTCATAACCTAAGACATGTAGTAATCCGCGTTAGGAAAATATATAAGAGAATATAATAGGCTCGTGTGAAAATTATGAATGCTGTTTTACGTTCGTATAGAGGGTTGATTACATTGGATTAGGAGGAAGAAAACAGGAGACATTAGTAAATAATATAGGGATTGGGAGCAGCTAAAAGCTGGTCCTTTTTTATTTGGTTTTGGTTAGGGGCAGGTGTTTTGAGAAGTGTCGACGGTTAAGGTCAGCATTTTTTGCTGATTCTTTTAAAGATGAACGATCATCTATGTTTTTTTGAATCCAATATAGTGATTCTCCCATGTTTAATTATTTTACCAGATACGGAAATAGTAATGATGTATGTCTGTCATTTTTAGGTTAGTGCCTGGCGCTAGATGACTTTTTGTTCGGAAGAAATAATACATACATTACGATTTATCCGCCTAGATTTGTTATAATAACATATAATGAAATGCAAGAATGCGAGGTATTACAATGACGACATATACACCGATGATTCAACAATACTTAGGCGTAAAAGAAGGGCATAAAGATGCTTTTTTATTTTATAGACTAGGTGATTTTTATGAAATGTTCTTTGACGATGCAACACGCGCATCCCAACTACTTGAAATTACGCTGACAAGCCGAGATGCTGGTATGAAAGAGCGCATACCAATGTGTGGTGTACCCCATCACGCTGCCAAAAATTATATTGAAACACTTGTTCAAAAAGGATATAAAGTAGCTATTTGTGAACAAACAGAAGATCCAAAGCATGCCAAAGGTGTCGTGAGACGTGAGGTCGTACAAGTTGTGACACCTGGGACAATTATGGACGGGAAAGCCATTGATCAAAAATCCAATTTATATATTGCAAGTGCCGTGAAAGTGGCTGCTGATTTTGGTGTAAGTTATTTAGATTTATCGACTGGAGAAGCATTCGCTACATATATTGAAGGAGATGCACGTGATTTATTACACTATTTACAATCGCTTCGCATCAAGGAATTAGTAGTGAGTACAGGACTTTTTGATGAACTATATGAACTTGCTTCTGCGTATTCAATTGTGCTGTCCATTGAGGATGAGCTAGCAATAGATGTTGTACGCTATACGCCAGAAGTACCACAACCACTTCATGCGGCGGTTCAAAAATTAATGCATTATGTTACGAAAACACAAATGCGTGCATTGGATCATATTCAAGCATTTCAATTTATTGAAGCAAATTCGATTCTAAAAATAGATACGCATTCTAAACGAAATCTAGAACTAATTCAATCTTTGCGAGGCGAGCAAAAAGGCTCCTTGCTTTGGTTATTAGATGATACGGTTACTGCTATGGGTGGGCGGAAATTAAAGCAATGGATTCATCAACCATTAGCAAGTCGTAAAGCGATTGAAAGTCGTCTGCAAATTGTCACGGAACTGTTAGAAAATTATTTTATGCGTTTAGAGCTACAGGAATCATTAAAAAAAGTATATGATTTGGAACGTTTAGCGGGTCGTATTGCTTTTGGTAGTGTTGGAGGACGTGACTTAGCACAACTGCGCGATTCTCTACGTCAAATCCCTGCAATCGAGAAAATGTTGGCTGATTCTAATGCGAATGAGCTGATGAAGTTAGGCAAGAAAATTGATAATTGTAGTGATATTGAACAGTTCTTAGCAGAAGCTATTACGGATAATCCACCAATTTCCATTAAGGAAGGTGATGTGATTCGTGAAGGGTATCATCATCAACTGGATGACTATCGTTATGCTTCTCGAAACGGTAAAGATTGGATTGCACAGCTAGAACAAAAGGAACGTCAACTAACGGGTGTGAAAACTTTGAAAATCGGCTATAACCGTATTTTTGGTTATTATATTGAACTAACAAAATCCAATGTTCACTTAGCTGATTTAACACGTTATGAACGCAAACAAACTTTAGCGAATGCTGAACGCTATATTACGGATGAATTAAAAGAAAAAGAAGCAATTATTTTAAATGCACAGGAAAAAAGCCTTGAATTGGAATATGAGTTATTTACGGATATTCGCGAGAAAATCAAACCGTTTATTCCACGTATTCAAGCATTGGCTTCAACAATCAGTGAAGTTGATGTTTATGCCAGTTTTGCAACAATCGCCGAACGCTATCAATTTACGAAGCCGCAGTTTCATGATGGCACAGCATTAAAAATTATAAATGGCCGTCATCCAGTCGTGGAAAAAATGATGAATAAATCATTATATGTACCAAATGATTGTATTCTCGCGACAGAAGAAAATATGATGCTTATTACGGGACCAAATATGTCTGGTAAATCGACATTTATGCGTCAAGTGGCATTAATCCAAGTTATGGCTCAAATTGGCTGTTATGTACCTGCAGAAGAAGCTGTGTTACCAATCACGGATCAGATTTTCACACGCATTGGTGCAGCGGATGATTTAGCAGGTGGGCAAAGTACATTTATGGTAGAGATGCTCGAATCGCAACATGCAATTGTGAATGCGACAGAACGGAGTTTATTATTATTTGATGAAATTGGGCGTGGTACATCAACATATGATGGAATGTCCTTAGCACAGGCGATGATGGAATATATTCATAAAGAGATTGGTGCGAACACATTATTTTCAACGCATTATCATGAGTTGACTGCTCTGGAACAGGCGTTGCCTAAATTACGCAATGTTCATGTAGCAGCTGCGGAGCAAGATGGGAAAGTGGTATTCCTTCATAAAGTGAAAGAAGGTCCAGCCGATCAGTCTTATGGTATCCATGTAGCAGAATTAGCAGAGCTACCACCAGCGATTATCGAACGCGCCCGTCAGTTACTAGCAATTTTTGAAGCCGCTGATTCAGATGAACCAGTAGTAATCGAGAAAATTGTCGAGCGGATTGTGGAAAAAGAAGTGGCTGTACCACAAAAAGAAGACCAGTCCAATCAGCTGTCATTTTTTGCAGAGCACAAGGAAGAACCACAGCACTATGATGCAACAGAGCAAGAAGTAATTGCAGAGTTAAAGGCAATGAATATTTCTGGTACGACACCGATGGATGCATTGCAACTCATTTATAAATTACAGCAAGCATTATTAAAATAATAGAAGGAGGGGTTTGCATGGGGCAAATTCATATAATGGATGAATTATTATCTAATAAAATTGCAGCTGGTGAAGTAGTTGAGAGACCGACATCTGTTGTTAAAGAACTCGTAGAAAATGCCGTTGATGCAGGCAGTACCTCAATTGAAATTTTATTGGAAGATGCGGGGCTTACAACAATTCAAGTTATCGACAATGGTCATGGGATGAGTGCTGAAGATGCACTTGTATCATTCATGCGCCATGCAACAAGCAAAATTAACAACGAATATGATTTATTTCGTATACGAACATTAGGTTTCCGTGGTGAGGCGCTTGCATCAATTGCATCGGTGTCCAAGGTCAAGTTAGAAACATCAGATGGTGAAGAAGGTATAGCGGTGACAATTGAGGGTGGACATACTGTAGAACAACGCCCTGGCTCATTACGTAAAGGAACTGCTATTACTGTTGCACAATTATTTTATAATACACCTGCTCGATTAAAATATATGAAAACAATTCAAACGGAACTCGGTCATACAATTGATTTAATCAACCGACTAGCTCTTTGTTATCCGACTATTGCTTTTAAACTAATGCACCATGACCATCTATTATTACAAACAAATGGTCGCGGTGACTTACAGCAGGTGTTGGCAGCCATATATGGTGTGGCAAATGCCAAGAAAATGGTTTATTTTGAAGGGCAGTCAAATGATTACAAAATTTATGGGTATACAACGATTCCAGAAATAACACGCGCTTCAAAAAATTATATGTCTATTTTTGTGAATGGTCGCTGGGTTAAACATTATACAGTTCAAAAATCATTAATCGACGCTTATCATACATTTTTACCAATTGGACGTGCACCAATATCGGTCATTCATATTGAAGGGGACCCTCATTTAACAGATGTTAATGTCCACCCAGCTAAACAGCAAATTCGTTTAAGCAAAGAGGGCGATTTGATGGCTTTAATTGAAAAAACCGTTCATGCAGCCATTCGTGTGAAGATGCAAGCACCAGAAGTAGAACAAAAAAAGAAAAAATTTGCCCAATCAACAGAACAAGTAAACTTTTGGAAAAATATTGACTATGCCAATACACCAATGGCCCAATTTGGTGACAAACCACGTGCAGCTGTTGTACAAGAGCAACAAAAAGACTTTTTAATGCCCGATGAGCCGATAAAAGCACGAGAAAATAGTTTGACAGATGAAGAAACTTGGGAACAAGTAGTAAATAGAGATTTGTTGTCAAATACAGATAACTCTGAAGATGACAGTACGGCGTCGAGCATAATGGATGAGTCACAATCTCTTAAACAGCAAGAGCCATTTCCTACATTAGAAATTATCGGTCAAATTCATGGTACGTATATTATTGGGCAAAGCATGGATGGTTTTTATTTAATTGATCAACATGCTGCACAAGAGCGTATTAAGTATGAGTTTTACAAAGAGAAAGTCGGGCAAGTTGATGCACAGGAAAAACAAGCACTATTATTTCCTTTGACATTCCATTACTCAGCAGATGAAGCAATGACATTAATGGAGTTAAAAGAATCGCTTGATGATGTTGGGGTGTTTTTAGAAGAATTTGGTCAAAATACATTCGTCGTGCGTGATTATCCTACTTGGTTTCCGAAAGGACTTGAACAGGATATTATTGAAGATTTAATCGAGCAAGTGTTAAAAAATAGCACAGCAGATATAAAAAAACTGCGTGAAGCCGCCGCCATTATGATGAGCTGTAAAAAATCTATTAAAGCTAATCACTTTTTAGATAAACCGCAGATGGAAAGACTTTTAAATGATTTGAAAACATGTGAAAATCCGTTCACATGTCCACATGGTAGACCTGTAATCGTCCATTTTAGAACGTATGAAATTGAAAAGATGTTCAAACGTGTAATGTAGAGAGGAAGGATGACCTATGTTTTCAGCAGCGCAAAGAAATGACAAAATCGATTTATTAGATAGGTATTCATATGATGTACTTGTAATAGGTGGCGGAATAACCGGAGCAGGAATTGCTTTAGATGCCGTATCGAGAGGCATGAGTGTGGCACTTGTGGATATGCAGGATTTTTCTGCAGGGACATCAAGTCGCTCGACAAAATTAATTCATGGTGGGCTACGTTATTTAAAACAATTGCAAGTTGGGATCGTTGCAGAGGTGGGAAGAGAGCGAGCAATCGTCTATGAAAATGGTGTGCATATTACGACGCCTTTAGGAATGCTACTCCCTTTTTATGCTGGTGGACAATTTGGACCTGCTAGTACTTCTTTAGGTTTGATGCTCTATGATCGATTGGCTGGTGTGAAGAAAAAAGAACGCCGTAAAATGCTGTCGGTCAAAGAAACATTGCAAAAGGAACCACTATTAAAAAGTGATGGATTAAAAGGTGGCGGTCATTATATTGAGTACCGTACCGATGATGCTCGTTTGACAATTGAAGTGTTGAAGAAAGCCGTAGAATTAGGTGCTGTCGCATTGAATTATATGAAGGTCACGGAACTTATCTACAACGATAAAAAGCAAGTGTGTGGGGCAAAAGCTACGGATCAAATAAAAAATAAACAAATCACAATTGCTGCGACATCAGTTGTTAATGCAACAGGCCCTTGGGTTGATGCGATGAGACAATTGGATGTTGTATCAAATAACAAAAAACTGACGATGACAAAAGGCGTGCATATTGTCATTGATCAAAGTGTATTTCCATTACAACAAGCAGTCTATTTTGATACACCAGACAAGCGAATGGTCTTTGCAATACCACGTGAAGGGAAGGCCTATATCGGAACAACAGATACATTTTACGATAATAATCCAATTCATCCTGTCGCAACAAATGAAGATATTGCCTATTTGTTACAAGCGGTGCATTATATTTTCCCTAAACTGCAAATTACGCAAAAAGATGTGGAGTCGAGTTGGGCTGGAGTTCGACCACTTATTTATGAGGAAGGTAAAGATCCTTCTGAAATTTCTCGTCACGATGAAATTTGGGAAGCGCCAACTGGTTTGTTAACAATTGCTGGTGGGAAGCTCACTGGTTATCGCAAAATGGCAGCAGATATTGTCGATAAAATTGCTAAACGCCCGGGCTATAAACTCTTTAAAGAATGTTCGACCAAAAATCTATCGTTATCGGGTGCAGATATGATTAACAGCTCAAATTTTGAAGCGTATATTGCATTCAAAGCTTCAGAAGGCGTAGAAAATGGTTTGACAAAACAAATCGCAGAAAATTTAACACGTAAATATGGTACAAATATCGATCAAATTTTCAAAATATTACGCGTGACGAAAAGTGACTATACGAACCGAGGGCTACCAGTAGAACTCTACTTGCAAATAATGTATGCTATGCAATTTGAAATGGCTTATACACCAGCTGATGTACTCGTAAGAAGAACGGGTAAAATGTATTTTGATATTGAAGCGATTCACCAATACAAAGATGAAATAATTGAACTAATGTCCGACTTTTTACAATATACTGAAGCGGAAGAATCAGTTAAACGCGTTGAATTGGATCAATTATTATTTGATGCATCACATTTTGCAAAGGAAGGTATCTATGAATAAAACACAGAGAGAAATTCAAGGGGTGGACGGACATATAATTGTTGCAACGCTTTATATGCCGCAAACAACAGAGATTAAAGGTCATATTCACATATTTCATGGTATGGCAGAACACCAGGAACGCTATGAAAAGTTCGCTCGATTTTTGGTAGAGCATCACTATATCGTGTCAACACATGATCATAGAGGTCATGGTCAAACAGCAGCTATTAACAACGCACAATATGGTTTTTTTACAAAAGAAAATGGATTTGATCAGATTGTCGAAGATGCGCATACTGTTATTGAACAATTACGTAGTGGTCAGGATTGGCCAAAGGTCATTATTTTAGGGCATTCAATGGGGTCATTTGTTGCTCGAAGATATATCCAATTATATAGTGAAGAAGTGAAAAAAGTAATTATTATGGGGACAGCAGGTATTAATTCATCGCATCGTATGGGGTTGGTTGCTGCGAAATTATTGGCAGCAAACAAAGGTCCAAATGAGCTAGCTGTGCTATTAGAAAAAATCTCTTTTGGCTCTTATAATAACAAAATTAGCAATCGTAACTCACCGTCGGATTGGTTATCTTCGGATGAAGAAGAAGTGCGCAAGTATATAGAGGATGAATTATGTGGCTTCACCTGTACAAATCAATTTTATGTCGACCTTCTTTCAGGGATTATCTTAATTTCGAAAGAAACGGAAGTAAATAAAATTCGCAAAGATTTACCCATTTTATTAATCAGTGGTAAAGACGACCCCGTCGGTGAATATGGCAAGGGTGTATGGCGCGTAGCGAAGCAATATTATCATGCGGGTATTACCCATGTTGCCGTTCATTTATTAGAAAGAAAACGACATGAAATTCTGAATGAAGTGAACAATGAAGTAGTTTATCAAACAATATTAAAATGGTTGGAGAAAAAAGGACATGACAGAGCAGCAACAGCAGTATGATGTACTGGCGATTGTAGGACCTACAGCAGTAGGTAAAACAGCGTTAAGTATACAATTAGCACAAAAGTTAAATGGTGAAATAATAAATGGTGACTCGATGCAAGTATATAAAGATTTAAATATTGGCACGGCAAAGATTACAGTTGAAGAAATGGCTGGTGTACCGCATCATCTTATTGATGTTAAAGAAGCACATGAATCTTTTTCTGTTGCGGAGTTCCAACAGTTAGTAAGAGAAAAAATTGCAGATATTCAAAGTAGAGGAAAGCTACCAATTATCGTAGGCGGTACGGGTCTCTACATTCAAGCAGTACTATACGATTTTCGTTTTACAGAAGAAAAAATTGATACGGCAGTTCGCGAAGCATATTATGAGCAATTGGAACAAGTAGGCCCAGAAGCCATGCATGCTAAACTGATGGCTGTAGATCCTGAAACAGCAGCAATCATTCATCCAAATAATACACGTCGTGTTTTACGTGCTTTAGAAATGGCAGAGCATGGCGAAGTGATGAAATCAAGCGAAGAAGCTCAACAAGGCAATCGTCCACTCTACAATCATTATATAATCGGATTAAATAGAGAGCGAGCGCAATTGTATGAGCGAATCAATCTACGAGTCAATAACATGCTCGAAAAAGGACTTTTAGAAGAAGTGACAGCTCTCCACGAAGCGGGTCTACGTGACTGTCAGTCAATGTCGGCAATTGGTTACAAAGAGTTGTATGCCTATTTAGAAGATCGTTATACATTGGAAGATGCAGTTGAAAAGTTAAAACAAAATTCTCGACGTTATGCGAAAAGACAACTCACTTATTTCAAAAATAAATTAGATGTGACATGGTTTGATGTCACGGAAGAAAATAATATGCTGTTATGTACTATTTTAGGTAAAATTAGGGTATAAAGGTTTATAGGAGAGAAAGAAGCTTATAAATCTAAGGGGGATGTACATGAAATCGGTTAATTTACAAGATATGTACTTAAATCAGTTGCGCAAGAACTCAATTTTTCTGACAGTTTTTTTATTAAATGGTTTTCAATTAAAAGGAACGATTAAGTCTTTTGATAATTTTACTATTTTATTAGAGGCGGAAGGAAAACAAAATTTGATCTTCAAACATGCGATTTCAACTTTCTCACCCGCAAAAGCCGTAGAATTAGATGGCAATGATGAATAAATAGCTAAAGCGCACACATGGATTGCTTGATCATGTGTGCGCTTTTTGCTTTGTCGAGCAAATAATGAAAAATACTTTTGGGCGATTGAATTATGAGAATTAGCACCTAACAAGCTTCTATAGAAAGTAGAAGATTTAATTGTTTCTTTGAAACATGACTGTTCATTCACTAATTAGGGCAAATTGATTTTTATTGCTAAACATATATAAATGAATTTTAAAACATATAGCACATATGGAAAATGGACATGGTGTAGAGAATTCGTGGAAAAAGCCGATTCATTGTTCTTTCTTAAATACATTTAATCACTTATACTATGAATGAGTATATTTGAGGAGGATTTTGATGAAGACAATTACGACTGATGAAGTATTGAATTTATTCGATGCAAATGAAGATTTAAACATTTTAGATGTGCGTGAAGATGCAGAAGTAGCAAATGGAATTATCCCTGGTGCGATTCATATCCCGCTGGGCCAAATTTCAGAACGAATGGCAGAACTAGATGGCGATCAAGCCTATATTATCGTATGCAAGGCAGGCGGAAGAAGTTTCCAAGCCGCATCATACTTAGAAGAAAAAGGTTTTGATACAACTAATCTTGAAGGCGGAATGGATGCTTGGGATGGCGAGTTAGAATTCTAAAGTATGGCTAAAAAATAGTGAGGTAGTATATCGTTGGTGTAGCTTCTATATTTATATTGTTTAGCATGAGTAATATAAAGTGTATTAGCATATGAACGATGGACTGACATGCGCTATAAGTGATGAATTTACTAAATGAATAATTATTTTTGAGTCTGAAGATTATTTCTTCAGGCTCTTTATTTTGTTTCGATACTATTTGTTGTGATTTTCAAACAATACCACCTCTGTGCTCAATACTTTCCGTGGACCTCGCTTCAACTAATTCCACAGGAGACGCGAGCTTGTAATATGTAACGTAAAAAGTACAACGCTACCAATTCGTATGCTTAAAAATGGGCAAGTAGAGAGTTTAAATGGCTTTTTAGAAGGTATTCATCAGAAAAAAAAGGTTTTAAAACGCTATGCATTTGACTGTAGACGCTGTGCTCATTTTCGAGCGAAGATTTGATTGGTGTGGTAAAGGACGAGGACGGACGCCTGTCGGAAAGTATTCGTTCGAAACGAATAAATAGAAAAAGTGGTGTGATGTGAAAATTCAAATCACGCCAGCCAAACATTTGATGTAGAATCCTTATTTTTACTTATAATATATGTTAACAAATAACATGAAGTGTGAGGTAATTTATGTTTTATAAAATTTGGAATGGGAAAAGATGAGAAAGGAAAATTTGTTGCGGAAATGGAGCAGGAGGTGAGTAATACTGTTGAAAAAAATAACTGGTATCTTTTTATCGTTACTCTTTATTTTTGCATGGCAAGTAAAGATACCTGTACATGCGTATGCAGCTTCTGCAACATGGCAGGTGAACTCAAAAAAACCAACATCCGAGCAATTAAAGCATTTATTTCAACAGAATGACTCTCATATTGAAGTAGATGATCAAGCAGTTAATTATGGAGAAGTAGGCAACTATGATATAGACTTTATTGATCAACAAAACGATGTAATTACAGAACAACTGCTTATTGAAAAAGATTCTCCAATTGAAGAGGTGCGACAAGTTGTCTGGACATTGCCAGTTGAGGAGGATATGGTCATTTCAGATGAGATGGCGACAGCATTTTATAGACAAAATACAATGGATAATCAGTGTGAAGTAGTGGTTTTAGAGCATTCTTTATCCTTAAATAGTGTGGGACAATACCATCTACCGGTGAAAATTACCGATGAATTTGGTCGACAACTTCATTCGGAAATCGCTCTAGAAATTGTCGATCAAGAAGCACCAACTATTGCGCTTCTATCAACGCATCTCTATTATACAGTGTCTGATCAACTATCAGTAGAGCGTTTCATCCAAGATGGAGGCATACAAATTGAAGACAACTATGATAGCACTGTGCAACCAATCATTGATTTTTCTTCAGTAGATTCGTCACGTCTAGGACAATATAAAGTGGCTATTCATGCGGTGGATGCAGCTGGTAATAAAGCACAGATGAGGCATTTAAATATTCATATCGTTCCTCCTACTATTCTACCGGAACAATTGGAATATGAAGTGTATACATCTATTACTTCAGCGGATTTTATAGCAGATTTACAAGTGCCAACGATTAAAAAAGTAGATTTATCCAAAATCGATTTTCAACGGCTAGGTAAATACAATGCTTTTGTAGTATTAAAAAATGATGAAAAACGTCAGGTTGAAGTATCGATTGTCGACCGCACAGCTCCAATAATTCAAACAGCAACGTCAACTATTTATTATGCCCCGGATGAGCAAGTTACAAAGGGGCAGGTGAGCAAAGATTTAGCATTACATGTTACAGATAACTTTGATAACGATGTAGAGGTATCATTCACATCTTTTATGAAAAAAAAGCAGTCCTATATAGAAATTCATGCGCGTGATCGTAGTGGTAATAGCGCAAAAAAAATGATTACAATTGTAGATAGACCATTACAACAGCAGGAAAGTACTTGGTCTTATGAGGATGAAAAAGAACCTCGAAAAAGCTTTTATCCTGTAACAATAACTGCTAATAAGGAAAAAAAATCCGAGGAAATCGCAGCAAGTACACCAATAAAAAAACAAGTTGAAAAAACAAAGGATGCTCAAATAGAAACAGCAGGTGTGAAATTACCAGTGTTTATCATACCCATTTTTATTCTATTATTACTATCTTTCTGGTTATTAAAAATAAGGAAATATCAGGGGCAACGTCTAGTGAATAAACGCTCTAGACGCCATCTATAAAACATTTCTATACGATTCCCTGTATAGAGATGTTTTTTTATCGGACAGTGGTTGACGTTTTCATGATTCTTGATAAGATAAATAAGGATAGAACAAAACGGGAGATGAGTAGATCATGGCATTTGCATCAAAATTAACTGCAAAAACAATGGATTTTGCAGCTACTATAGAAGAAAAAATCCGCCCACAATTAAATGACGCAGAACAAATGGCGTTTTTAAATCAACAAAAAGTATTGGATGCCTTCAAAGAGCATCGCGTGAGTGAGAATCATTTTAATCCTTCAACTGGTTATGGCTATGACGATGAGGGACGTGATAACTTAGAGCGAGTGTATGCTACAGTGTTCGGAGCGGAGTCTGCCCTCGTTCGTCAGCAAATTATTTCGGGAACACATGCCATCACATTGAGCTTATTTGGAGTGTTACGTCCAGGAGATGAGTTGATGTATATTACGGGGGAACCTTATGATACGTTACGTTCCATTGTTGACGGTGGTGAGCAAGATACCGGTTCATTAAAAGATTTTAAAATCGATTATCAACATATTGATTTAAATGGCAATAATAAAGTAGATTGGGTAGCTGTAGAAAAGGCGGTAACTTCAAAAACACGTGTTATGGCTATTCAACGCTCGAAGGGTTACGCAACACGTCCATCATTTACTATCGATGAAGTCGGTGAAATGATTAAAAAAATACGAGCAATAAAAGAAGACGTTATTATTTTTGTGGATAATTGTTATGGAGAATTTGTAGATGCACTAGAACCTACAGATTTAGGCGCTGATCTAATGGCTGGTTCTCTAATCAAAAATCCGGGTGGTGGCTTGGCAAAAGTAGGTGGGTATATTGCGGGGAAAGCAAAATACGTCGAACAATGTTCATATCGTATGACGACACCAGGTATTGGGGCAGAAGCAGGTCCCTCTTTAAATACATTAACAGATATGTATCAAGGTTTTTTCCTAGCACCACATGTTGTTTCACAAGCACTCAAAGGTGCAATATTTGCAGCAGCAGCATTGACAGACATCGGTATGTCAGCTGAACCAACCTATGATGCTAAACGTACAGATTTAATCCAATCCATTCAATTTAACTCTCCAGAGCAAATGATTCAGTTTACACAGACTATCCAAGCGAATTCACCAGTAAATGCTCATTTTACACCAGAACCTTCACTGTTACCGGGCTATGTAGATGATGTTATTATGGCAGCAGGTACATTCGTTCAAGGTGCAAGTATTGAGTTTTCCGCAGATGGTCCAATAAGAGCGCCATATACAGTATATATGCAAGGCGGATTAACGTATGAGCATGTAAAATATGCTATTTTAAGCGCTGTTCAAGAACTACGTTAAAACCACATATAATATGAAAATAAGTAGTTAAAGTGTCAAATTTATTCTCAAGATCGATAGTGTGATGAAGTGTATATCATAGGGATATGATGGACGAATAACGTATGTAAAAGATGATATATTTGATGCGTAGGGTTACACAGGATTTTACAATCGTTCAGAGAATGAGAAAGAAGCACCTACAGTTTAAAAACTATTCGCGCGCGAAGGTTAAACATAAAATAAATTTTAAAAAACCATTCATTGAAAAACGGCACTGAAATAATGCTGCGTTTAATGAATGGTTTTTTGTTCTATTAGGCTCAATTGAAAAAGAGGAATGAAACTGAAAATCCAATTGCATTCACCTACTATTTGACACAGAGCCTATTTTTTACTTTGAAGATGGGTTAGCAGAAAATAAAAAGTCGTCTATTTTGACAGTTATTTTAAATAGGGATACGCAGTAATGTCTGTGATTTTCTAACTTAAACGATATTATTCTAGCTCTTTTATGAGATATAAAATCCTTATAGGACATGTGATAAGACTATATCTCGAAAAGAGATTAGAATATTCTAAAAATCATATGTTAGTTTTTCTCACATATCATTGACAGATAAGCTAACATGGAATAAAATAAAAAATGTGAAAGGGTATGGTGAATGATATGAATCGTGAAATACGAAGGACAATGCCGCTTCTACCAATCAGCATTGTCATGCAGCTAACAGATTTAACTGCTAGACAAATACGTTATTACGAGGAACATGAACTAATTGAGCCTGCCAGAACAGATGGTAATCGACGAATGTTTTCTTTAAATGATGTCGATACGCTGTTAGAAATTAAAGATTTACTCGACCAAGGTATTAATATGGCAGGTATTAAAAAAGTATTTGCAATGAAAAATGAACCGGTCGTTGCACAGAAAAAATCGGATATTTCCGATGGCGATTTACGTAGAATTTTGCGAGAAGAGATGCAACAAGCTCAACGCATGCAAAAAACGTCCATTCGACAAGGTGATTTATCGCGTTTCTTCCAACCGTAGAAATGTGTGCAATATAAAAAAGATGTATATTCATAACTTTAGGAGATGATTGTTGATGAGCAAGTATACAAAAGACGATATTCGCGAATTAGTAAAAGAACAGGGAGTTAAATTTATCCGCTTACAATTTACGGATATTCTAGGTACTATTAAAAATGTTGAAATTCCAGTTTCACAATTAGAAAAAGCGCTAGATAATAAAATGATGTTTGATGGTTCTTCTATCGAAGGTTTTGTACGTATTGAAGAATCAGATATGTATCTTTTCCCAGATTTAGATACTTTCATGATCTTCCCTTGGACAACTGGTAAAGGGACAGTATGTCGTTTTATCTGTGATGTTTATAGCCCAGATGGTAAACCATTTGCTGGGGATCCACGTAATAACTTACGCCGCATTATTGCACGCATGCAAAAAATGGGCTTCACTGATTTCAACTTAGGACCAGAGCCAGAATTCTTTTTATTCAAATTAGATGAAAAAGGCGAACCTACTTTAGAATTAAATGACCACGGTGGTTACTTTGATTTATCGCCTACAGATTTAGGTGAGAATTGCCGTCGTGATATCGTTCTTGAGTTAGAAGAAATGGGCTTTGAAATTGAAGCATCTCACCATGAAGTAGCACCAGGACAACATGAAATTGATTTCAAATATGATGATGTATTAACAGCTTGTGATAATATCCAAACATTCAAATTAGTTGTTAAAACAATCGCACGTAAACATGGATTACATGCTACATTCATGCCGAAACCAATATTTGGTCTAAGTGGTTCAGGTATGCACTGTAATGTATCGTTATTCACAGACGGTGAAAACAAATTCTTCGATGAAAATGCACCAATGCAACTATCGCAAACGGCTATGCAATTCATGGCTGGCGTATTAAAGCATGTTGAAGGCTTTACAGCTGTAACAAATCCAACTGTAAATTCATACAAACGTCTAGTACCTGGATATGAAGCACCTTGCTATATCGCTTGGTCTGGTCAAAACCGTTCACCGTTAGTGCGTATACCAGCATCGCGTGGACTATCAACTCGTATCGAAGTTCGCTCGGTTGATCCATCTGCAAATCCATATTTAGCATTAGCTGTTATTTTAGAAGCTGGCTTAAATGGGATCGAACAAAAATTAACACCACCAGCAGAAGTGAATCGTAATATTTATATTATGAATGCTCAAGAACGTGAAGAAGCAGGGATTGGTAATTTACCAGTGAACTTAGATGATGCACTACAAGCACTTGCTAAAGATAAAGTAATTCAAGAAGCACTAGGAGCACATATTTACGAAAACTTCCGCGAAGCGAAAGAAATCGAATTTGATATGTTCCGTACACAAGTTCACCAATGGGAACGCGACCAGTACCTTAAAATGTACTAAGTCGATGAACCTTACAGCCCCAAGTAATTGGGGCTGTTTTTTTGTGGTTCTATACTATTTGTTGGGGTTTTCAAACAATACCACCTCTGCTCGACGCTTTCCGCGGGCCTCGCTTCAACTAATTCTTTGCGTTTAAACGCAAAGAATGGATTTTCAGCTTCAGCTGATTCCGCGGGAGACGCGAGCTTGTGGTATGTAACGTAAAAAAGGACAATGCCACCGATTCATTTATAATTGAGTTGCTAAAAAAGTCGCCCATAAGGAATATTGACTATTCAAATGGCTTTTTAGAAGATATTTATCATAAAATAAAGGCTTTAAAACGCCATGCATTTGAATGTAGATGCTTTGCTCATTTTCGAGCGAATATTTGATTGAATAGGAAGGAGTGGGCAAGAAATGGCGTTGCATATAGGGTGAATGATGAATGATTGGTGTAGTAAAGGGTGAGGACGCCTAGCAGCGGAAAGCATTCGTCCGAAACGAACAAATAGAAAAAGTGGCGTGATGTGAAAATCCAAATCACGCCACCCCAATATTTGATGGAGCACCTTTTTATTGCCTTGATTTAACTGGACCAAAACGTATTTTACAGTTGGACCAAAATCGGACCAAAATTATTTTTTATTCATATAAATATCGAATAATTCAACAGCATGTGTTTCCATCTTTTTAGTAATATGTGAATACGTATCGGCAGTAACTTGCATAGATGCATGGCCTAAACGATCTTGAAGCTCTTTCATATTGGCGCCAGTTTCTAACGGCATAACTGCATGGGTATGCTGTTAGAGTGAATAGGTAAGTGTTCATGATTTATTGTTTATAAACTCATCCTATATAAGAAACAATCAAGAAATAATGGTGTATTAAAAAACAGGCATACATGACCAAAAGTCATGTATGCCTGTTTTTTTGTATTATTCTACGCCACTAGCGTTTAAGCACCATTCAAATTCTTCTTTAGCGATACTAAAGCTAAGGTAAAATTCTTCCGAATCATCCCAAATTACGCCATATTTTAATGAATCTTCTGTTTTTCTATAAATAAGTTCAAGTCCTTCAACTCGTTTAGCTTGTAGGATTACATGGTCACCTTCTGGTAATTCTGCGATTTCCTTAGCATCTAAGTTTCTTAATTCAACTTTCTTAGCCAATTCTTTTAGTAATACTTTAAAGTCTGCATTCATATAATTCATCTCAACTCTCTTATTTCTTTTATATTTATTATTTTTAACAATCTCTTTATTCTACTATACTCCACGTCATATTTGTAGGAAAAGAATTAATAATTTCGAAAAAAATTATGTGTTTTCAGAAGATAAGTCATTTTTATGATAAAAGGTCGTTATAAGAAGTATTTTAGTGATCCATATGCTACGAAACATAATAGTTTAAATTCATATCTAAGTAGTCAACAATAGAATCATATTTTTTCTATGCGTTTTTATTTGGGTTTTTTCCCCATTTAATTTCTCTTTGCTAAATAAGTTTTTTTCATCAATATCAACTCCATTTTCCGGACCACTTCTAAGTCAAGATATAGGGCGTTAAAAGCAAGGGTCTGTCATGCTAGCGTGACAGATTCTCAAAGTCAAAAATAAGAAAAAACACCGCCTGCAGCTAGGGCACTGAAAAAGTCCACTTATGCACAGATAAGCGAGGACAGGAACGAATTTCGTTCCTGTCCTCGCTTTTCCTCGTAGCCGTTGATTCCGTTCCGGCGGACGCTTTTCGCGGGCACGGCTCCAGCCTTCTCCCTCGCTTCGCTCAGTCCGGGTGCTTCCGCTCGTGCTGTTCCCGCAGAAGTCGCCGCCTGCACTCCATCAACTTGTACTATTCATGGGTTAAAATGTGGTCTCGCCCGGTCACGGACCATCCTGTATAATAGTAGTTACTAATTAAAGGTGGTGCGACCATGATTTCCAAACAAGAAACCCTTAACTTAAGTCCCTATATGGCACTATATGATTTAATCATTCCAAAAGATAATATGCTTCGCCAGATCAATGAACTCGTTGATTTTTCATTTATTATAGACGAATTAAAATCAAAATACTGTTTGGATAATGGTAGAAATGCGATTCCACCAATTTTCGCTGTCAATCTTAAGCGGATATTAAAACTGCTAAATGAAAAAGAGTAAGAAATAGACAATGAAATAAGGCACTTTCTGTTCAAATCGAACAGAAAGTGCCTTATTTTTATCTAAAAAATCAACTCGTCATAAAAAACGTAAGTTTTTCAGTGCCCTCCCTGCAGCCGTTGCTTTTTCCCAGAGAAAAGTTCATTCCTCCCGACTCTTTCGGAGGCTTCCTCACCGGTTGACAGTTTCCAACTGTACATTTGGAAAAGCCAAGAGGGTAGAAGATCAGTGGGGCGAATCAACTTCTTAAATTTCTTCCACTTTGCTCCAGTCAGACATTTATCGTTGGGTACAAGAATATAGTCAAATTATCTATTGTTTGTGGAAGAAAAGAAATCACATTGTAGGTGATTCTTGGCGAATGGATTCATCCTTTAAGTTATTTTGTTGTAGTACCTTAATAAAAATGAATTGACAATAGATACCTTTGATTTATAATAGGATAGTAATGATTCTCATTCTCACTTAGTTTCAAGGAGGAAAATAAATGCGTTTAAAAATTAATAATATTCAAGTTGGTTATGACGATCAGACAATCGTTCACGACTTAAGCATAGAAATTCCAGATGGTAAAATTACGACGATTATTGGTGCTAATGGTTGTGGTAAATCAACGCTGTTGAAAGCGATTACCCGCATTATCCCACACCAAGCAGGTACGGTTATTTTAGATGGGGAAAATATTCAAAAAATGAATACAAAAGTTTTAGCGAGAGAGTTAGCAATTTTACCACAAAGTCCAGAAAGTGCGAGTGGTTTACTTGTTGAAGAATTGGTATCGTATGGTCGCTACCCTTACCAAAAAGGTTTTGGTAATTTATCTCAAAAAGATCGCGATATGATTGATTGGGCATTAGAAGCAACAAGTACAGCAGAATTTAGAAAACGTCCAGTTGATGCATTATCAGGTGGTCAACGTCAGCGTGTATGGATTGCTATGGCGTTAGCACAGGAAACGGATATTATTTTCTTAGATGAACCGACGACATATTTAGATATGGCCCATCAATTAGAAGTGTTGGAGTTATTGCAACAATTAAATGTCAAAGAAGGTCGTACGATTGTAATGGTGTTACATGATTTAAATCAAGCAGCTCGTTTTTCAGATTATATTATTGCGATGAATGCTGGTCATTTAATCAAAGCAGGCGATGCAACAGAAGTGATGACCAATGAAACATTACGTGATGTGTTTAATATTGACGCAGTTATTGGGGAAGACCCACGTACAAAAAAACCGATGTGTATTACGTATAATCTTTTGAAATCAGAAGAGCGTGCCTCAAAAAAGTCTGAAGTGCACGATATGGTTGTTTAAAGTAATTGGAGACCTATACAAACCGTGGAGCGTCATTCACTGTAAAAAAGTGACTAGACGAACGGTTATTTAAGTATGCCTACTATTCTACATAGAAAGAGAAGAGATGCATGAAGTACTTTAGAAAAATACCATTAGCGTTACAGTTAGTATTCATGTTTGTTGTGTTACTTATAGTCATGTTTGTTGCCATATCTTTTGGTGCAGCAAATACAACATTAGCAGATGTTTGGTATGCGATTTGGCATAGTAGTGATGATGAAAAAACAAATTTATTAAGGGAAATACGTTTCCCGCGTGTACTAGCTGCAGTAGCAGTTGGTGCAGCTTTGGCAGTTGCAGGTGCAATTATGCAAGGCGTTACACGTAATCCATTGGCGGATCCAGGTTTACTTGGGTTAACATCAGGAGCAAATGCTGCACTTGCCATTGGTTTTGTACTTGTACCGAATTTAGACTATAGTGGCGCAATGTTAGCCTGTTTTATCGGTGCAGCAATTGGGATGGCGATTGTCTATAGCATTGGCTCATCATCCAAAACAGGTATGTCCCCTTTGAAGCTCGTATTAGCAGGTGCAGCAGTATCTATGTTTTTACAGGCTGTAGCAGATGGTACAGGTTTGTTATTTCAAATTTCCAAAGATGTATCCATGTGGACTTCAGGCGGTCTTCAAGGGATTTCATGGAGTGCTTTTGTCGTCATGCCAATTATTATTGTGGCATTGATCAGTAGCATTATAATTAGCCGTCAATTGACTATTTTAAGTTTAAATGAAGATGTAGCCGTCGGACTAGGACAAAAAACATTTGTCATTAAAACCATGATGTTTATAATCGTCGTATTATTAGCTGGAGCAGCGGTATCAATCGTTGGTAATTTAGCCTTTATTGGCCTAATGATTCCACATATTGTACGTGGTTTAGTAGGCGCAGATTATCGGGCTATTATTCCGATGTCGATGATTGTTGGTGGGTTATTCATGGTCGTCGTTGATCTTATTGGTCGGACGATGAACGCACCGTTTGAAACACCAATCGTCGCCATTGTCTCGGTTTTAGGTTTACCATTCTTCCTAGTATTAGTTAAAAGAGGAGGACGATTCTTTGCATAAGCATTCAAGTATATGGCCTTGGTTAACGATGATGTTGCTCCTATTAGTGTCGATGATTGTCATTGGCTTATCAGTTGGCTATTCATCATTAGGTATAACGCAATTATTTTCTACCTTTATAGGAAATGGTAAAATGAGCGATGAATTTATTTTGTTTTCTGTACGCTTACCACGTGTTGTTATTTTACTATTAGCTGGTATGGCTTTAGCCGTTTCAGGTTCTCTATTACAAACGTTGACGAAAAATGATTTGGCAGATCCCGGGATTATCGGTATTAACGCAGGTGCTGGTATCGGTATTACAGTCGTCTATTTATTTGCCCGCGATCATTTTGCGAATTTTGCTTATGCACTACCAATCGTTGGGTTTTTAAGTGCAATCGCAACGGCTTTTCTTATTTATCTTTTTTCATATGAAAAATCTAAAGGAATTCAACCATTTCGCCTAGTATTAGTTGGTGTTGGTTTTGCCGCAGCATTGTCTGGTCTAATGATTATGTTGATCTCATCTGCGGAGCGCAGTGATGTAGCATTTATCTCAAGTTGGCTTGCTGGCAATGTGTGGGGAGCAGATTGGCCATTCGTCTGGGCATTACTACCATGGTTAGTCATACTCGTACCATTTGTTCTTTACCGAGCAAATAGCTTAAATATTTTAGGGTTAAGCGAACACACAGCAATTGGTTTAGGTGCATCAATGAATAAAGAACGTATTCTATTACTTGTCATTGCCGTGGCACTTGCAGCCGCAGCTGTATCTGTGACAGGTGGTATCGGATTTGTTGGTTTAATGGCGCCGCATATAGCAAAATCGCTTGTCGGACCAAAACATCAACGATTCTTGCCAGTCGCCTTGTTAATTGGTGCCATTCTATTGCTTATCGCTGATGTAATTGGCCGGTCAATATTGACGACATCAACCATTCCAGTTGGTATCGTTGTAGCCATTATCGGTGCGCCTTATTTTTTATATTTGTTAAAAAAACAGGGATAAATGATTTGGTTACTGTAATAAAATAATTCAAGGTGAGAAATAAGGTGTCATGCCTGTTCTCACTTTTTTTGTGTAATTAAGTGACAACGTCTTTTAACTTCTCTGTATTATTTCCTGGGGAATAAGATTCTATTACTTTGTTAGAATAATTGAAAATAAAGTAGATGTGACGATACTACTAATAGAAGTGAATGGATAGGGGTGAAAAATCATGACTATATTAGAAATTGATCAATTATCTATTACTGTAAACAATAAAAAAATAGTACATAATAGTAAACTGCTAATAGAAGAAGTAGGGATTTACGGTTTAATTGGCGGACGGGATGCTGGGAAAACACTGTTATTTGAATGGTTAAGTGGACAACTAGCACCGCTTGAAGGGGAAATTCAAATTACAGAAAAAAAGCAAGAGCAGCTACTACAAGCCAGTTTGGTGAAAATTAAACCATTATTAGTTAATCTCACTATTTTTGAAAATTTGAGGGTATTATGTAGTAATGCAGATTCAGTCAGTGAAGCAGATATCGTCTGGTATTTATCTTTTGTTGGTTTGAATCAATCAGATAATCGATTAGTAAGTGCCTTATCAAAGGCAGAAAAGTATCGACTAGCCATTGCACTATCGTTAATAGATAATCCTTCAATTCTGTTACTCGATGAACCTTTTTTTGACTTTACAATCGAAGACTTCAATATGATCCAACATATTTTATCAAAAATTATTGAATCAAATATAGCGATTGTGATTGCTACACGTAATGAGGAAGGGATTCGCCCACTATGTAAAAGAGTCTTCCGTCTGGCTCATGGGAAATTACAGTAAATCGTACGTAGTCGCAAATAACCAAGGCAAATCATCATTCGTATAGGAAGGATTTGCTTTTTTTATATCGTAATTAAAAATGATGCTTGCTATGAACGTAAATTATTGCAAATAGGTTAGTATGAAGCATATTATTAAGAGCATATCCATTAACACAATAGAACGATAGAGGGAGTGGTTTGATGTCAATTTATGATTATAAAGTGCAGTTAGAAGATGGCAAAGAATATTCAATGAGTGATTATAAAGGAAAGGCGATGCTCATTGTTAATACCGCTTCAAAATGTGGGTTTACACCACAGTTTGAGGAATTAGAAAAGTTATATGAAGATTATAAAGAGGAAGATTTTGTAGTGCTTGGATTCCCAACAAATCAGTTTAAGCAAGAAGTAGCAACAGCGCAAGAAGCAGCGCAGGAATGTCGCTTGAATTATGGTGTAACTTTTCCAATGCATAGTATGATTCAGGTTAATGGTGCACAGGAAGATCCATTATTTACTTATTTAAAAGACCATACAAAGGGTTTTTTAGGTAGTAGCATTAAATGGAATTTCACGAAGTTTCTTATAGACAAAGAAGGAAATATTGTGGGGCGTTATGCCTCAAAAGATAAGCCTTTGAGCTTGTCAAAAGACATTGAAAAGTTATTGTAAAAGAGAGAATTTTCATTTACTTTTATATCCTTGTATAGTAAGATAAAGAAGTAAAAAAATAATGCTTTAATTGGTGTGAAGCAACCTAGAAGTTGTTTTACTTAAAAGGGAAGTTGGTGTAAATCCAACGCTGTCCCGCAACTGTAAATGTGAGTATATCGTGCATATCCACTGTCTATTATTCATAGATGGGAAGGGCAAATTATACGTTGACCATGAGCCAGGAGACCTGCCAATTAATCGATGCATCTTGTTTTACCTACGAGGATAGGTTGATGTTAGCTACTTTATATCGTATTTCAGTAGATAACAGCACTCTTTCAAGGGTTGCTGTTTTTTTGTGGCCAGTTGTCTTTGTTTTACCCAATGATTCTAAGCAAGACCCCAACTATTTAGAACTCCCCAACTTCCAAGTAGTGTTTTATAGAGGAAGACAATATGACTGGTTCTAACAAAACTTAACTAAGTAAAAAGGTTGGTACAACATAATTGTTGTACCAACCTTTTTTGTAGTATCAAGATCTCCAAAAGAATGGTTCTATTATATATGTTGGGGTATTAAAACCATTCATGTTTTAGACAATTAGAAATAGTGCGTTACTTGTTTTTCGGCAGGAGTCCTCGCCATTTCTTTTAATCACAAAAGTTGAAGAAATCGAGGGCAAGTATGCTCTTTTTATAGAAATGCCGAAGCGTTCACCTATTTGTCCAGCTTGTCAGTCCATTACTTCGAAAGTACATGATGATCGCATACAAAAAATGAAC
Source organism: Kurthia sibirica (assembly GCF_003143975.1). Lineage (GTDB taxonomy): Bacteria > Bacillota > Bacilli > Bacillales_A > Planococcaceae > Kurthia > Kurthia sibirica. The sequence continues at coordinate 302,609 of NZ_QFVR01000001.1, forward strand.
CATTTAAAATGGTTTGATTGGGCTAAAAAAATCGAATGGCTTTTTAGAAGGTATTAATAACAAAACGAAAGTAATGAAACGACATGCATATGGTTATAAACGATTTGAGCAAAGATCTTACTAACATTAAAGTATAAAGAAGTTGGTTTACATCTGGGCTAAATGAAAAAGGTGAATGAAATTAAACTCATTATAGTAAGGATTAAAAAGATCTGACCTTGTTAATCGTTTGGTCGTTGTTAGACATTCTGACCTTGTCAAACGCGATTTGTATGCAAAAAGGGGCGACTAGAGAGTGTGATGTGCTTTCGTTTTGGTTAGTCAAATAGTTTTTTAAAAGGGAATCATCATCAAATATACGAAGGTGTAGGCGGTTTAATTTTATTGATGGAGGAAGAAATAGATGTGTATTTCGAGTAATGTATCGTCCGAAATGACTGACTAGAAAAAAGGGTATGATTTAAAAGAGCTAAATCATGTCACGTCAATGTTTAACGTGAAAATGAAAAATAAAGCGTTTTATAGATATTCAATAGGGAAAAGTAAAGATAACTACTCAATCCTCTTTAAAGTAGTAGTAAAATACCTAATATAGTGCTATATTGACTATATATTTTAAGCATCTAATTGAACAAAGGGAGCATGGCGAGATGTCAGAACACGAAAAAAAAACAAAAATTAAACAATCACGTTATCAAATAATAGCAGCAGATTTGGCTTCGAAAATTGTCGACCGCGAATACGAAGTTGGTGAGAAATTATATGCGCGTTCATCATTAGCAAGTAAGTATGGCGTATCGTCGGAAACTGCTAGACGTGCAATTGCCGTGTTGCAAGATTTAGGGATCGTCCAAGCGACAAAGGGGAGCGGCGTTTTTATCAAGTCTTATGAAGAAGCGGCTAAATTCGTTCATCAACTTAAGGATGTACAATCTGTTAAAGAGATTCAAAATGATATTATGCTGTCAATTTCGCAGCAAAAAGAAGAAATGATGAAATTAGAGCAAATGACGCAAGAATTAGTAACGCGCACAAACCGCTTTCATTCACTTAATCCATTCATACCTTTTCATGTAACAATCGGTTCTGAGTGTGTATATGTTGGATTAACAATTCAAGAATTGAACTTCTGGCAAAATACAACAGCTACAATTGTTGGTATACGTCATAACGATGATATGATTTTGTCGCCAGGCCCATATGCGACAATTCAAGAAGGCGATACCATCTATTTCATTGGCAATGAAGAAAGTTTAGACGTTGTAAAAAATTTTTTATATAAAGGTTAAATACTTGGGAAATGACGAAAAAATAGCATTTATTTGAAATCGTATTCATTTCTATACTGAAAAAATAAAAAAACACGATAAAGACAGCTGTAGTAAGCCGTATAACGTGTAAAGTAAAAAGAAACATATTTGTTTAAATCGATAAAAAATGATTGGGAAATAGAATGGAAAAGCGTTTCTAGCAACTGCTAGAGACGTTTTTTTTCGTGAAATTCATTTGACAGAAGTAACAACCTTTTGTTACGGTTAGGTTGTTACTTTGAAGGGTATATACAAACATATATGCTTTTCCACTATAAGAACCAAGGAGTTGTTGCTCTTGTCTAAAATAAGAGTTGAAAATGTAAGTAAAATATTTGGGAAGAAAATCCCACAAGCATTAGAGCTAGTAAAAAAAGGTGAATCTAAAACAGCGATATTGAAAAAAACCGGTGCTACAGTCGGTGTAAATAATACGAGCTTTGAAGTTGAAGATGGCGAAATATTCGTTATTATGGGGCTATCAGGTAGTGGTAAATCTACGCTCGTACGTTTATTAAATCGTTTGATTGAACCGACGACCGGGAGTATCTTAATTAATGGTGAAGATGTCTCTAAAATGAATAAAGCACAATTAAGAGAGATTCGACGTAATAAAGTAAATATGGTTTTCCAAAACTTCGGTTTATTTCCTCACCAAACAATCTTAAAAAATACAGAGTATGGTTTAAAGGTTCGAGGGGTTTCAAAGGAAGAGCGTCGTGTTAAAGCAGAAAAAGCTTTAGAAAACGCTGGCCTATTAGAGTTTAAGGATCAGTACCCAAGTCAGCTATCTGGTGGTATGCAACAGCGTGTCGGCTTAGCGAGAGCACTTGCGAATGATTCTGATATTGTCTTAATGGATGAAGCCTTTTCAGCCCTGGATCCTTTAATTAGAAAAGGTATGCAGGATGAGTTGATTGAACTCCAACAAAATGTTCAAAAAACAATAATTTTCATTACACATGATTTAAACGAGGCATTACGTATTGGCGATCGTATCGCGATTATGAAAGATGGCGCCATCATTCAGATCGGTACAGGTGAAGAAATTTTAACGAATCCTGCTGATGATTATGTTCGCAGTTTTATAGAAGATGTTGATCGTTCGAAAGTATTAACTGCAGAAAATATTATGGTACGTCCAGTTACGATAAATCCTGAAATTGATGGACCAAAAATGGCCTTGAAACGCATGAAGGACGAACAGGTAAGCCTCGTAATAGCCACAGATCGTAAAAAACAATTACTAGGTTTTGTAACAGCAGATCAGGCGTTACAATGTGCAAAAGATGGTAAAACCTTACTTGTTGATTGTATGCAAAAAGAAATGAATACTGTGCCATATGATATGCTTTTAGAAGATGTGCTAAATGTTATTCATGATTCTCCAACACCTGTTGCCGTTATAAAAGAGGGCAAGCTTGTTGGTGTATTAATCAGAGGCATCGTTATCGAAGCACTCGCGAAATCTAGTGTGGAGGTGCCAGAACATGAATAATTTATTAGATAAAATCCCACAGATGCCACTTGCAAAATGGACAAATGATGCAATGGATTGGGTAACAGAGACCTTCCAAGGTTTCTTTGATAGCATTCAAGAAAATACAGAAGGCGCTATGCTTTTTGTCACCGATGTATTACTAATGATTCCAGCGATTATTGTTATTTTAGCGATAGCGATATTAGCATACTTTGCTTCTAAACGAAAATTTGGGCTCGCAATTTTCACAGTAGTAGGTTTGTTATTCATCTACAATCAAGGGTTATGGGATGATCTTATGAATACCGTAACACTCGTATTGTTTGCTAGTTTGATTTCGATAATTGTCGGCATTCCAGTAGGGATACTAATGTCAAAAAGTACAACTTTTGAAAGTATTATGAAACCAATTTTAGATTTCATGCAAACAATGCCCGGTTTTGTATATTTAATTCCGGCTGTAGCATTTTTTGGTATTGGTATCGTACCCGGTGTATTTGCTTCAATAATCTTCTCAATTCCACCAACAATTCGCTTCACAAACTTAGCAATTCGCCAAGTACCAACAGAATTAATTGAAGCAGCAGAATCGTTTGGTAGCACAAGTGCACAAAAATTATTTAATGTAGAATTACCACTTGCTAAATCAACCATTATGGCTGGTGTCAATCAAACAGTAATGCTTGCATTATCTATGGTTGTCATTGCTTCAATGATTGGCGCAGAAGGTTTGGGTGGTAAAGTACTAACAGCAGTTCAGCGAGCAGAGGTAGGATCTGGCTTCGTAGCAGGTCTTGCACTAGTAATCTTCGCTATTATTATTGATAGACTTACACAGAGTATTAACAATAAAAAAGGATAGGACTGATTTAATGAAATTTTCAAAACCAATGAAATTTACAGCATTAGCACTAGGATTAGGTTTAACAGCAATTGTAGCAGGTTGTGGTTCATCCGATAAAGAATCATCAAAAGACGATAAAAAAATCGAATTAGCATATGTGGAGTGGGATACGGAAGTAGCCTCTACAAATGTTATTGCCAAAGTGTTAGAAGATAAGGGCTTTAAAGTAAAAACAACAGCACTTGATAATGCTGTGATGTGGGAGGCCGTATCGAATGGTAAAGCGGATGGTATGGTTGCTGGTTGGTTGCCGAATACACATGCTGCTCAATATGAAAAATATAAAGATAAACTAGTCGATTTAGGTGTCAATTTAAAAGGTGCCAAAGTTGGTTTAGTCGTGCCAGAATATATGAAAGTAGACTCAATTGCTGACCTTAAAGATCAAGCGAATAAGAGTATTACTGGAATTGAACCAGGTGCTGGTATTATGTCAGCAACTGAAAAAGCACTAAAAGAGTATAAAAACCTTTCAGATTGGAAGCTTAAATCATCTTCGTCAGGTGCTATGACCGTTGCATTAGGTCAAGCAATTAAGAAAAATGAAGACATTGTCATTACAGGTTGGTCACCACATTGGATGTTCCAAAAGTATGATTTAAAATATTTAAAAGATCCAGATAATGTTTTTGGTGGAGAAGAGTCAATCCATACATTTGTTTCGAAAGACTTGAAAAAGAAATCGCCAGAAGCGTATAAAATTTTAGATAATTTCCATTGGACAACAAAAGACATGGAAGAAGTTATGTTGGATGTTGCAGATGGTGAAACACCAGAAAAAGCAGCTGAAAAATGGATTAAAGCCCATAAAGATCAAGTAGATGAATGGACTAAATAAGTCTAGTCTATGAAAAAAGCAGGTACTCATTATTTATGGGTATCTGCTTTTTCGTATAATCTGCTTTTTATAGGTAAAGAAAGGGTTCTATACTAGTTTTTTTGGTCTTTAAGGTTCTATTATATATGTTGGGGTATCGAAATAATTCATATTTTAGATAGGTAGAAATAGTGAAAGTTTTCTGTCGATAAGTAGAGCACTCGTCATTTCTTTTAATCATGATGAACATATCTGAAAATAGACATAAAAAAAGAACAGCTTCACCAACTTTTATCTATTTGTCGAGTTTGTCAGTCAATGATCTCTAAAGTATATGATGATTGCGTACAAAAAAATTAACCACCTATCATCCATCAATGGTGTAGATTAGTTGCTTAACATCGGGGGTGCTAGAAAATGACTGCTTTTTTATATTTTTTCAAGTGTGTGACCAGAACCGCAAATAGATAGTGTTTTTACGGAATGAACCTAAAAGAGCCTGAGACAAACGTATTTTCAACACAGAAAATCCCGTATGATTTCGAAAAATCATACGGGATTATTCAGTTCAAGCCATTTCCGCTGCGAAAAACTTTTCCGTGGATCTGGCTTCAAACGCCTCGTCACTGCGTTCCTGTGGGGTTTTCAGCTCATGCTATTCCCGCAGGAGTCATTTTCTGCGCGTTCAATTGATTTGATGATTCGTATGGGGATAGACTATTTTTGTTTATTGTTGATTTATGATATACCAGTCAATTGAGCTAGTCAATTGGCTGTATGTTTGTTAATCGTTAATTAATTACGACCACCCATAGGTTCAGATGATGCTTTATTAAAAATGGAAATATGATGTAATTTTTTTGTTGTACTTGAGCCAACGAATTTTAATGTGTTTTTACCAGTAGTATAATTTAATACAGTATCAGAGCCGGTTTGCGTAATGCTTGTCGGTTTCCCTAAGACAGTTTTAATTTCGTCGAATGTCATATCTGATAATTTGAAAGAATTGTCCGGAGAGACAAATGTGCGGACATCATAGATGCGATCACCGCGTCCAACGGCCAACGCATACTGTACTGCGCCGTTCTTTTTATATTCGATATAGTTGGTATCATTCGAATATTGCGTGTCGGGTTCACCCCACTGTGCAAGTACATCTTCGAGAACCGTTTCGCCGCTTTCAAAAGGAACACCTTCAGTCATACCATTTTTAGCTGTTTTTAATTGATTTTGTAAAAAATCCTTATGTATGGGATTTACTTTAACTGAAGGAGTAGTACTAGTTGTTGCTTTTTTTTCAGTAGTTGACGTTGCCTCTTCCTTTGACTTCGTATTTGTAGTTGTCTCAGAATCGGTAGTGGATGTCGTGTCCTTGTCGTTTTGTTGAGAATCTTGTGTATTGTCAGCTGTTGCCTCATCATCTACGTCATTTTTTTGTGGTGAAACAGGCTCTTTCTTAGGTGCTTCTTCTTTTTTGTCACCATTGGATGTTTCTTCGATATTTTCTTGCGGAGTCGGTGAAGCTTCCTTCTCACCACAAGCTGCTAATAGTAGCATGGAACTGGCAACGATTGATAAAAACTTTAGTTGTTTCATAAATGAAAATCCTCCTTACGTCATTATCTATTAATTACTTGTTAAGTATAACAGATTCATATTACAGCAATTATACATTATGACGTAATTAGGTGGAAAGTAGTTGCTAAAATGTTAAAAAAGTCATATAAAAAAGAAGCATAACCGTAGAGTGAACGGAACCCGTCTAAATTTAGAAATGCTAGAATTGAGTTCTATACATAGTGCTTGAATGAAAATCTTAGATGCAGAGCAACAAAATATATCGTTTATTTGGAAATCAATTGATAGCTATAAAGACTGTTATAGAGAATGATAGACCACTTTTTTTGATTCAATGATTTCGAAAGAAAATCCAGCTTTTCTAAAGATGGATTTCCTTAAATAGTATGGGCAGTATAAGGAAATTTTTCGGTAAAAAACCCCGAATAGGTTCACTTTTTAAGTGTCCGCTATTCGGGGTTCAGTTCTAAGATGGTTTATGTTTTTTTAAAGAATTATTGAACAACTGATAAACGTGGAGTAGTTACCGTTGCTGTATTTAAATTTTTTGTGTTTGTTAAGTATTGAATAAATGCATCCGTATCAAGACCTAAATCATCAATTACTTTTGCAGATTTAAATGTAGGGAAATTATCGCCGCCACCGATTAAGAAATCATTTACAACTGCTTTGTATACTTTGTTGTCATCAATTTTTTCTTCACCAGCAAAGACATCAACAACACCTGATTTGTTGTATGTGTAGGTTAAACCAGCAACTTCAAGACCATAACCACCAGTAAATTGGTTACCGATTGCTTCTTTTACTTGCTTACCTGTTAGTTCAACAATTTTTAAAATATTCCCGAAAGGTTGAACACCTTGTGCAGCACCGCGTGAAATAACATAGCTATCTGCATTTTGAACACCATCTAAATCAGAACGAACGCCACCTGAGTTAGTGAAGGCGAAGTTGACTGATGGATCAGCAGCTTGTGCATAAGCTAATTGACCGTCTGTCACAAGATTCCCTACGGAAGAACCGCCCATTGGATATGCTAAACGATCACGTGATACTTTAGCAGCATCCATAGTAGCAATCGGTAAGTCCATTACTTTTCCTACGATTGTTTTAGCTTCTTGTACGATATTATTTACTTTTTTAGACACAGCATTTGATTGAATGACAGTATCAGTTTGTGTGTAATTATATTTAATTTGTGCGGAAGGTGTTGCGATGAAATCCTTCGTTTTAGAACTTAATGTACCTGTCACAACTGAGTAAGCAGTTGCATAATTATATGATTGTACAATACGAACACCTTTGTATGTTCCATTAGCATATGCATGATTATGACCGGCAAAGACAACATCAATTGAGTTTTTTGGATCTAATGTATTCGCTGTTTTAATCATGTCAACGATATCGCCTTTCAGACGAGTTTGTCCTTGTGTTTCAATAGAAGAACCGGCTTCTTTGTCAACTTCAACTGCTGAGTGTGCCACAATTGCAATTGCATTTACACCCTGTTTACGTAATTCTTTTGTATATTTTGCAACAGCCGTTCCAGGATCTACAACATCAATATTATTTGTATGTTGAGCTAATACAACCTCTTTGATCGTTGGTGTAACGATACCGATAAAGCCAACTTTTACACCGCCGATAGATTTCACAGTGTATGGTTTGAATCCTTTAACTAATTTTTTTGTTTTTTTATCTACAACATTAGCAGAAAGAATCTCCATATCTGAAGTCGTTTGTTTGTAGTTTTTAACGTATTCATAATTTTGCGTTATACCTTTAATTGGTTTCTTACCTTGCCAAATACGTTGGAATTCGTCTAAACCTTCATCAAATTCATGGTTACCTAAAGCACCCACTTTGAATTTCATAGCATTTAAAATATTCATTGTCGGTTCATCTTGTAACATACTTGAAATAGCTGGTGAACCACCAACTGTATCGCCAGCATGTACGGAGATTGAGTTTGTATTCGCCGATTTTAATTTGTATTTCTTAGCAAAAGCTGCTTTTTCTTGCTCGAAATTATATGCAAGAGAAGCCATTCCACCTACAGGATTACCAGCGGCATCTTTTTTGTTATTGCCATCAATATATCCATGTAAATCATTCATACCTAGAAATTGTACAGGAATTTTTTTCTCTGTCACTTTTTTTGTCGTTGTTGTTTTAGCAGTAGCATCGAAGCTAGTAGCTGCGAATGGTACAGATGCTAAAAGAGCAACGGCACTTAGTGAAGCGATAAATTTTGATTTGAACATTACTTACACCCCTTAAGTTTTGTTTGATCGTACCATTTTAATATAGTAAGAAAAGGAAGGTTTAGCAATAAATAATTTCATATTTAATAAAGTTGAATAATGCAAAAAAATAGTTTTTATCAAGAAAGTACAATTTAAATATTCGTAATAGTCTAAATGTTATACGGCAGACTTTAGACGTTCATTGTTTCATGTCACAAGCAAGAAAAAGAAGAAAAGTCCATCATAAAAAAATTTCATGAGCAAAATAAAAAACGATCCGTATAAATAGGGATCGTTTACATGATGTTACTTAATTTTTACCGCGCGGCTAGTATAATGTGCATCAATCATTTTTAATTTAGTTAAATATTCGATTAAAATATCTGTATCAATAGCGATTGTTTTTAAATTTTTAGCTTGTTTAAAGACAGAAAAATTATCTTTACCGCCACTTAAAAAATCATTGATGACGACATTATAGGTTTTTTGTAAATCGAGAGAAGCATTAGTTGAGTCAACGAAAATATCAACGATTCCTCGGTCATTATATGTGTAATGTAAACCTGCAACTTCTAAGGTACGAGTACCATTGTTAAATTGGCTATTCAAAGCTTCTTTAATCTGGTTACCAGTCATTGTTACATGTTGTAAAAAATTATTGAACGGCTGTACAGCTTGGGCAGCACCCCATGTCACAATATAATTATTTCCTATTTTTTTACCAATTAAATCGGTACGAACACCACCAGTATTCGTAAAGGCGAAATCAGTTGGATACTTTTTGGCATTGGCCATTTTTAATTGGGCATCTGTAATAATATTCCCAATGGCGGCACCGAAGCCATCGGGATCGGGGACACTATTAATACGTTCAACATGCATCGTAGCTATTTTAGCATTGATAATTGGATGGACACGTTTATTAGCATCTTTAATGATGGCTTCAACTTTTTTGGCAACTTTATTTTTGGCAATTGTTGTAGACGATTTTGTGTAATTATATTTAATTTCAGCCTGTGGCATTTTAATGAAATCTTTTGTCTTAGAGCTTAATATACCAGTTACAGCACTGTAGGCATTGCTATACTGCAAAGATTGCACAACACGAATCCCTTTATATGAACCATTGACAAAAGAATGACTATGTCCTGAAAAAACAAGATCAATGGAGTTTTTAGGGTCGATTTTATTGACGCCTTGTAACAGATTTACTACATCTCCTTCAACGGTTGCCGATTTTTGAGTATCGATTGTTGTTCCTGCAGAAGCGTTCATCTTAGCACCCATATGAGCAAGAATAACAATCGCATTGACGCCTTTTTTACGGAGTTCTTTGGTATATTTTGCGACCGCTATTTCCGGTTTAATAACTGAAATATTTTTCATATGTTCATCCATAACAATTTCTTTAATAGTAGGTGTTACAACGCCAATATAGCCAATATTGATGCCGTCTACTTTTTTAATGGTATATGGTTTGAAGCCGTTCAAAAGTTTCTTACTATTTTTTTCTATAATATTTGAAATGACGATGTCTGTTGTGGATTTTGACGTATTATAATATAAAATATTTTCGAAATTAGGTGTGTCATAGGTCGGGCGATTCCCGTGTAAAATACGTTTAAATTCAACGATGCCTTCATCAAATTCATGGTTGCCAACCGTACCCACATGGAAACCAATAGCATTCATACTATTCATTGTTGGCTGGTCTTGTAATAAGCCAGAAATAGCAGGAGAACCTCCAACAATATCACCAGATTGAACAAGCACAGAATTACTTTTAATTGAAGTTAGTGCATTACTTTTAGCGAAAGTACGTTGTTCCTGTTGAAAATTATAAGCAAGGGAAGACATACCACCGATTGCTTTGCCGTTTTCTGCTTTATTAGAATTGCCTTCTATAAAACCATGAAGATCATTAATACCAAGAAATTGAACAGGTATTTTTTTCTCAATCTCTTTTTTCGCAACAGCCTGACTAGTTGGCGTGAACACTTGGAATGCCAAGAAAATAGCGCCAAATGATAGTGCAACTTTAAATTTTTTCATTATAATCCTCCAGTTTTTTTCAATTGTATACAATATTATAGGTAAAAAGAATAATAATCAATATAGTAATTATGTTATATTTACTATATTTTATTTTAATTACTAGTTAAAAAGTTTCTTTTTTAAGTCGAAAGGACGGCTCATTGATGGGATATTAGATACGACTAAAGGATGCTACAATAAATAACGCTATTTTTCCAATCAAGCTGATGCTTTAACAGGGAGATGAGAAGACAAAAAAATGCTACGAAAAATGAATCATTTTTCGTAGCATTTTCTATATAGGCATAAATTTTAATGAATATTGCGGTATAAGCCAACAACTTTTCCTAAAACAGACACATTGTTTACGATGATTGGTGCCATTGTAGAATTTTCTGGTTGTAGACGGAAATAGCCATCTTCCTTAAAGAAACGTTTGACAGTTGCCTCATTTTCTTCCGTCATAGCAACAATTATATCGCCGTTACTTGCTGAAGATTGCTGTTTGACGATGACGTAATCACCATCTAAAATACCAGCTTCAATCATTGATTCACCCATAATTTCCAACATGAAAATATGGTCATCTTCTGATCCATATGTATTTGGAATAGGGAAGTACTCTTCAATATTTTCGATCGCAGTAATCGGTAGGCCGGCAGTCACTTTACCTAGTAATGGGACATGACGTACGCTATGTTTTAATGTATCGCCCATATTAAAAGGGTCCAATATTTCAATTGCACGTGGTTTTGTTTTATCTCGACGAATATAGCCTTTCGTTTCGAGACGCTCAAGATGACCATGAACAGTGGAGCTCGAAGCAAGTCCGACAGCTTGTCCAATTTCACGAACGGAAGGCGGATAACCTTTGCTTTGGACCTCATCTTTTATAAAGTCAAGAATCGATTCCTGACGTTTAGAAATTTTAGTTTTTTTCAATACATCGTTCATTGTTTCACCCCAATTTTCTTTCAATTATTTGTATGTCGAGTATATCATTTGTTAAAAATAAAAGCAAACAATTGTTCTATAAAACAGTTGACAAAAACATATGTTCGGATTAATATGAGAACATACATTCCGAATACAATATTATACAAAAAAGGGGTAATGACAATGAAGTGGTTAAAAAGAAATATTAATATCTTTCTTATTGTTGCATTAGTAGTATTATTAGTAGGAGTTTGCTTTAATAATTTAGCGTTTGAAAAAAATACACAGGAAATTACAGTTGAATCAGGCGATACACTGTGGACTTTATCTCAAAAACATCGCGGTTCTATTAGCCAATACAAATGGCTACAGCAAGTAAAGTCAGATAATGATATAAAAGGAGATTTAATCGTTGTAGGAAAAACATTGTTAATCCCACAATCAGAAAAAAATAAGACTAATAAATTGGAAATTGCGAGTGATCAATAATGACAAAAAAAAGTTTAGCTGTAGCTTATTGTCGTGTAAGCACAGAAAAGGAAACACAAGATCGTTCTTTAGAGAGACAGCAGGAAGAGTTGGAACACTTTGCTGCAGAACAGGGTTATGCGTTAGAGGAGGTGTTTTTCGATCGTCACAGCGGTTTTGATGTCGATCGTGAAGGGTTATTAAATATGCTCGATTTCTTAAAGCAACATAAGGGGAGCGTACTTTTTATACAAGATGAGACGCGTATTGGTCGTGGCAATGGACGTATTGCGGTGCTTCATTTACTCCAAAAAACAGAAACATCCATTTACACGCTCAATAATACAGGAATCATTAAATTTAGTGATATGGATTCCATGTTGCTTGAAATATTGGCAATCGTGGAAGAATATCAGCGTAAAATACATAATGCAAAAATTAAGCGTGGTATGAAACGTGCTGTTGAAAATGGCTACCGTCCAGAAAATAATATTGTTAATCGAGGAAATCCAGAAGGGCGAGAACGTATTGACATTCCGATAGAACAAATTGTTACTTTACGTCAAAAAGGATTAACTTATGAGGAAATAACGGCAACACTATGTACACTAGGCTTTAAAGTAAGCAAAGCAACGGTTCATAGAAGATTTGTTGAGTATGTCGAAAATCAACAATCATGAGTGAAGTGCATAGTTCTTTACAGTTTTTTTCATACCTTATATAATGGTGTCAGTTCGAAAGGGTGATTAACTATGTTATCAAAAGAAAAATTAGCACGCATTAGCGAGCTTTCTAAAATGAAAAAAGCAGGTACATTAACAACTGAACAAGCGAAAGAACAAACGGCACTTAGACAGGAATATTTAGATACATTCCGTTCTACAATGCGCGATACGATTGAAAATGTACGTGTCTTTGATCCAAGTGGTGAAGAAGTTACACCTGAAAAATTGCGTCAAAAACAATCGAAAAATTTAAATTAATAATACGAAGAGAGTGCGATTTGAAATATCGCACTCTTTTTCCATGATAAAAACCTAATTTTTCCCATATTGTGGTGATTGCTTAAAACTATTTCCAAATTAGTCGTCAAACGACAATTATAACCATTGTTTTCTCAACACATCTTGACTAAACTGTATATAGAAACAAATTTTGCACTTATGAAAGGATGTCAACTTTACATGACGCAACGCGCAGATCAATTAGCTATTAACACTATCCGAACTTTATCAATTGATGCAATTGAAAAAGCAAACTCAGGTCACCCTGGATTACCAATGGGAGCAGCGCCTATGGCATATACTCTTTGGACTAAACAGCTACAACATAATCCTCAAAATCCTTCTTGGTTTAACCGCGATCGTTTTGTTTTATCAGCTGGTCACGGCTCAATGCTTTTATATAGCCTTCTTCATCTTGGTGGTTATGACCTACCAATGTCAGAAATTAAAAGTTTCCGTCAATGGGGTTCATTAACTCCAGGACATCCAGAATTCCGCCATACTGCAGGCGTAGAAGCAACAACTGGTCCACTTGGACAAGGTATTTCTATGGCTGTTGGTATGGCAATGGCTGAAAATCACTTAGCAGGCGTTTACAATAAACCGAATCATTCAATCGTAGATCACTATACTTTTGCTTTATGTGGTGATGGTGATTTAATGGAAGGCGTATCAGCCGAAGCAGCGTCATTAGCTGGACATCTACAACTTGAAAAATTAATCGTACTTTATGATAGCAACGATATCTCACTGGATGGCGAACTAAATAAATCATTCTCTGATGATACAGCAGCACGTTTTAAAGCGTATAATTGGAACTATATTTTAGTGGAAGATGGCAATGATATAGATGCAATCAACGCTGCAATCGTGGGTGCAAAAGCACAAACGGGTAAACCAACTTTAATCGAAATTAAAACAGTAATTGGTTTTGGTTCACCTAATAAATCAGGTAAATCTGACTCTCACGGTGCACCACTTGGTACGGATGAAGTAGCTTTGACAAAAGCAAACTACGATTGGAATCATGAACCATTCTTTGTACCAGAAGAAGTATATGAAACATTTAAAGCAGCTGCGAAAACACAGGGTGTTGAAGCAGAAGCAGCTTGGAATAAATCATTAGAGGCCTACAAAACAGCCTTCCCAGAACTTGCAGCGCAATTTGAACTGGCTATCTCAGGCGAATTACCAGCAGACTTTGCTCAGGATGTTCCTGTATACGAAATCGGTAAATCAATCGCAACTCGTTCTTCTTCAGGTGAAGTGATCAATGCGCTTGCGAAAAACACACCAACATTATTTGGTGGTAGTGCAGACTTAGCAAGTTCAAATAAAACGACAATCAAAGGTGCTGGAGATTATTCTGCACAAAATCCAGCAGGTCGTAATATTTGGTTCGGAGTACGTGAATTTGCAATGGGTACAGCTTTGAATGGTCTAGCTCTTCACGGAGGCGTCAATGTTTTTGGTGCTACATTCTTCGTATTCTCTGATTATGTACGTCCGGCAATACGTCTATCTGCTTTAATGGGTCTACCAGTGACGTATGTTTTCACTCACGATTCAGTAGCTGTAGGTGAAGATGGTCCAACACATGAACCTGTTGAGCACTTAGCAGCATTACGTGCTATTCCAAACTTAGCTGTCGTTCGTCCTGCAGATGCCAATGAATCGGCGATTGCATGGAAACAAGCCTTAACATCTAAAACACGTCCTACAGCTTTAGTATTATCTCGTCAAAACTTACCAGTTCTTGATGTAGATTATGCAGTTCTTGAGGCAGGTGTGATGAAGGGTGGATATGTACTTTCTAAATCTACAAAAGAAGTGGCAGATGTCTTATTAATCGCTACTGGTTCTGAAGTCCAATTAGCTGTTGCTGCAAAAGCACAATTAGCAAAAGATGGTATTGACGCAACTGTTGTATCGATGCCAGATGTAGCACGCTTCGATGAACAAGATGCTCTATATAAAGAATCTGTCTTACCAAAAGCAACAACAAAACGTTTAGCAATCGAAATGGCTTCTTCATTCGGTTGGCATAAATATACTGGTTTCGAAGGAGATGTACTAGCGATTGATACATTCGGCGCAAGTGCTCCTGGAGATACAGTAATCGAACAATATGGTTTCACTGTTGAAAATGTAATAGCTAAAGTTAACGCTTTGCTGAAATAATACTGTAAACTAAAAATGCTAACCAACTGCGCACATCACCCTTACCATGGATAAGGGTGGTTGTTGTGAGTGGGTTAGCATTTTTTATTTAAATGGTTCTATTATATAGGTTGCGCTATTAAAACAATTCATATTTTAGAAAAATAGAAATAGCGAAAGCTTTCCGCGGTCCTCACTTCAGCTGATTCCGCAGGAGTCGCGAGCTTGTGAAGCCTTAACCAAAGCCTGTGGAAAGCAGTCGTCCGAAACAAACAAATAGAAAAAGTGGCGTGATTTGAAAAATCCAAATCACGCCACCCGCATAGTTGACGTAGAACTACTTTTAATATAATTTCTCTGAAACATTTTCTGATATCTCTTGCTGAATCATTTGAGCACGCTCAATTTGGCTAAGTGAAAGACCTGTACAGATCAAATCAATAACGTATAACTGAGCAATTTTAGAGACAAGAGAACCACTGTCCAGAGGATGTTCTTTTGCAGAACCTAATAGTATATGATGAGCATATTTAGTGAGAGGTGACTTGACATAATTCGTGAGAGCAATAATTTTAGCTCCTTTTTCTGAAGCGATTTTGACAGAGTCTACAATATCTTTTGTTCCGCCTGTTAAACTAATCGCAATAACAACAGAGTGAGGATTTAAAGTTGTCGCGCGCATCATTTGAAAATGAGAATCAATAATCACTTGAACGTTTTTGCCAATACGCATTAAACGATTTTGCATATCTAGTGCGGCAATGCCAGATGCACCAATGCCAAAGATCACAACGTCATTTGAATGGCTAATTGCTAGTATACTTGCCTCTAATTCATTTTCATCGATACCATCATGGGTGTTTTCTAGTGCCTGTATCATATTTACTTTTACTTTTTCTTTATAAGAATTACTATTTTCAGGAACTACTTCAGCAGTGAGTTCTTGTGCTAAAAGCAATTTAAAATCTTGGAAGCCCTTATAACCTAATTTTCTAAAAAAACGTAATACTGTCGCTTCAGCTACGTTACTTGCTTCTGATAATTCAGTAAGTGAATGATAAATAACATTCTCAGGGTTTGCTAAAATATAATATTGAATTTTGATTTCTGATTTTGTGAAATTATGTTTATTTTGTGCCATAACGAGAGTCGGTTTTAAACGATTTAATTGTCTCGTATCGATTGTCATCACTGCTCCTTTTTAGAATAATATACATTCCCTTTAGTACTAGTAGAATAATAGTGGTAAGCTGCGCCTATTAAGTTGGCATCATTTTGATGAAGAGCAGTCTGAACGCGTAAATTTTTCCGGTGATTGGGCATCAATTTTGTCTGCAATTTTTTTTCTAATACGGTTGAAATAAGAGAGCCTTGTGCGGATATACCACCGCCAATAACGATTAGAGTAGGGTTTAATGTGTAGACAAGTGATTGAAGACCTATCGCAAAATAGTCAATCCAGCGATTAAAAATAATTAGTGCTGCCGTATTTTCAGCTTGGACTAATTGAAAAAAATCACGTAAATCATGAATTTGAAGTGTTTCTGTTACTTCTTTTAAGAGAGCAGAACTTGAAATATATTGTTCTAAGCAACCGGCTTGTCCACATGTGCAAGGTCTACCATAAGGTATTAAACAAATATGTCCGATCTCACCAG
Source organism: Kurthia sibirica (assembly GCF_003143975.1). GTDB lineage: Bacteria > Bacillota > Bacilli > Bacillales_A > Planococcaceae > Kurthia > Kurthia sibirica. The sequence continues at coordinate 319,204 of NZ_QFVR01000001.1, forward strand.
CAGAGTAATGTGAACCTGTATATAGCTCCCCATTCACAAATAGGGCACCACCGATGCCAGTTCCAACTGTGATACACAAAAAATGATCGACCTGTTTAGCGGCCCCAGTAAAATATTCACCTAGTGCTGTGCAGTTTACATCATTTTCAACAGTCACTGGTAGACCTGTATACTCTGTGACAATTGTAGCAATTTCGGTACCAGTATAATAGGGAATTGAATCTGTTGCAAAAATAACTGTACCTGTTTCATTGTTTATTTGCCCAGCAGAACTAATGGCGATGCCAGAGAAAACCTGCTGTGCTGAAAGATTATCGTAAATAGCGAAAATCTTCTTTATAATATGGAGACCTCCAAGATGGGCTTCAGTAGGAATAGAATCTTTCTGTGAAAGCACGCCTTTTGTATTTACAACACCGAATTTTATATTTGTACCACCAATATCAATAGCAATAATCGTCATTTTTAATCCTCCTAAAGAAAAAAGAGGCAAGCGCTTACTTTGCCTCTTTGTTATGCTTCCATTATTCAACTTTTGTTTGATCGTCTACTGTCGGTAAAATCGAATCGTCATTTTTTATGCGATCATAGTATGTGAGATTAGGTTCACTGTATGCTTTGCTCTTCTCTTTAAATAATAAACTAAAACCGTAACCAAAGATCAATGAAGTTGTTAAGTTAATAATGGAGTAAGCCCATAGTGAGATATCTGTGAAATAGGAAATATAAATTGCAATGAGCGTTGCTACAAAAAATCCTGTAAGTGCCCCTTTTGCATTTGCTCGTTTTGTTAGAATACCTAAAGTAAATGTACCTCCGATTAAACCTAATGCTAAGCCCATTAAGCCATTGAACCATGCATACGCCGAACCAACATTAGAATATGCTAAAACAATAGCGAAAGCAATTGATAATACACCGACTAAAGCTGACACAATTTGAGCAACGCGCGTACTTGCAAGATCCGTCATATTCGGTTTTAAGATTTTTTGGATATCTAATGTCCAACTAGTAGCTACGCTGTTCAAACCAGTTGATAGGGTAGATTGACCAGCTGCAAAGAGACCAGCAATGAGCAAGCCAGAAACACCAACAGGTAATTCGTTGACAATATAACTAGCAAAGATTAAATCACCTTGTCCACCTGGCATTGTCCCACCTTGTTGTTTGTAAAAAGTATATAGACCTGTACCGATTAAAAAGAATAATGTTGCAGTAAAAATAGATAATCCAGCATTTAAATAAGTCATTTTATTCATTTCTTTTAAGTTTGTTGTTGTTAAATAACGTTGGACCATATCTTGACTTGAGATATAAGAAAAAGCAGTGGATAATCCAGCACCTACAACAATTAACAAAATACTATTATTAACAAAGTTTGGATCGAAGAAAGCCATATCAGTGAAGAATTTTTGGTTGTCTGTGCCGACGTTGATGACTTCACCTAATCCACCTTTAATCGTTACAAGCAAGAAGACTAAAGCGAAAATACCACCGCCAATTAATACAATCCCTTGAATAAAGTCTGTCCATAAAACTGATTTTAGTCCTCCAAAAGCGGAATAAATGGTAGCGATTACACCCATGAATAAAATAATGAGAATAGTATTGATACCAGTTACTACCGATAAAGCAAGAGCAGGTAGGTACATAATAATCGACATACGACCAATTTGATAGACGATGAAGAGTACACTACCGACTACACGCATAGATGTATTAAATCTTCGTTCTAAATATTCATATGCTGTGTCTAAATTTAATTTTCGATAAACAGGTAAGAAAAAATGAATAGCAGCAGGAACAGCAATGAAAAGACCAAGCTGTGCAAACCAAAGCTGCCAAGATCCAAGATATGAATTACCAGCTAATGATAAAAAGGAGATAGGGCTCAGCAGTGTCGCAAATAGGCTGACGGCTGTTACCCACCATGGAATTGTACCATCACCTTTGAAAAACTCTTTACCGACTTTTTCTCTTTTTGAAACGGCAATACCGATATATAAAATAAAGAGTAAATACGCAAACAAAATAATATAGTCAATAACCCCAAATTTCCCATCCATGTGTTGACCTCCTTGTGTTATAAGTATTTATTTGCTATATCAAGAACAATCCCTTTACCATTTGCTGTTAATGTTTTTAGTGGCTGTCTACAAATACCAGCATCTACCCCTTGTGTCACCAGTAATTCTTTGAGTGTTTGATACAAACCGTTATCAAGTACCGCCGATATAAAATCATTGGTCTCTTTTTGAATTGCTAGCGCTTCCATAATATGACCTTGTTGGGCTAAAGTGAGGATTTGTTTAGCGCGCTTGCCATTTAAGTTAAATGTACTGCCAATGGCACCATCGATATTTAACACGGCAGCAGGTAATAACATCTCATCAAATCCTGAGTAGATTAAGTGGTCAGGGAAACGGTGGCGTAATCTTTCCAATAAATAAAAATCAGGAGCAGTAAATTTAACACCAATTATTTTTTTATTGTCGAATAGCTCAGAGAATTGATCTAATGACATATTCACACCTGTTAATGCAGGAATCGAATAGATAATCATTTTATTCTCTACATGTTCTAAAATAGTATTGTAATAATGCTTAATCTCTTCAAAATCAAATTTATAATAAAACGGTGTAACAGCTGAAATTGCATCATACCCAAGATTAGTAACAAATTTTGCTAGTTCGATCGCTTCTTCAATAATGAGTGAACCGATTTGTGCAATTAATGGCACATCTGACTGCACTTCATCTTTGACGATGGTGAAAATTTGTTTTTTCTGTGCAGTTGTTAATAGAAAGTTTTCACCAGAGCTTCCATTAACATATAAACCATCTACTTGAACTGTATCGAGATTGTAACGGATAATGTCACGAAGTCCTTTCTCGTTTACTTGACCGTGTTCATCAAAAGAGCATAATAAAGCTGAAATAATCCCTTTCATATTGTCACCTCATCCTCAAATTTTTTAAATAATTGTTGTACAAATTTTTCTGTTATTTGCTGTGGTCGAGTAATTGCTCCACCAACAACAACGGCATGAGCGCCTATTTTAATAGCTTCCTGTGCTTTTTCAGGTGTATCGATATTCCCCTCTGCAATAACTGGAATACGAACGGCTTGAACGACTTTTTGTAAAACTTGTAAAGGATCATGGTTTTTTGTGTAGGGTGTATAACCGACGAGTGTTGTTGCGACAATATCAACACCTGCTTTTTCTGCCATGATTGCTTCTTCGACAGTAGAAGTATCTGCCATGAATAGTTGTGTTGGATATTTTGCACGAACTTTTTTGAAAAAAGGAATAAAAGAGTCTTCGAATGGTCTTGGTCGATTTGTAGCATCAAGTGCAATAATTTCGACACCTTCTTCATAAAGTTCATCAATTTCTTGCATAGTAGGTGTAATGAACACGGCGCAAGTTGAATAGTTGCGCTTTATAATGCCGATAATCGGTAAAACAGTTTCTTTTTTTATTGCTTGAATATCTTGTACCGTGTTAGCACGTATCCCCTTTGCTCCTCCATATGTAGCAGCAAGCGCCATTTTACTCATAATATAAGAATCATAAAGTGGTTCATCTTTTAATGCCTGACAGGATACGATTAGTTGTTTATGTAAAACTTGTAGAATATCCAAAATTTGACCTCCAATCTACTTTGTGGAAAATAATATATCATTTTTGAAAACTAATTGTCAATTAATTTAAAAAATTGACAATAAACAATCAATTTTGAATATATCGTCACAGTGTAGTGAAAATGTCTTTATATAAGAAAAAATTATCTTTTTATTCATGTATGCGCGATTGTTTTTTCTTTATGAGAAGGAAGAAGATGATTGATTAGATGACGTGTCTTTCAATTAGGGCATCGCTTTCGAGGATATTTTTCATGAAATGTCTGAAATGGTAGATTGACATGTTTTTTTATTGTATAATTCTCTTTGGAGAGTATTTTCTCGTAAGCGAAAATAGAGGAGGAACACAAGTGAGCACAGGATTAGCAGTTACGTTAATCATCGTCGGTGTTATTGTAGGTTTAGTTGGTGGATTTTTCATCGCACGTCAATATATGATGAAATATCTTAAAGACAACCCACCGGTAAACGAAGACATGCTTCGTATGATGATGACACAAATGGGTCGTAAACCATCTGAAAAACAAGTTCGTCAAGTGATGAGCCAAATGAATAAAGCGTCTGACAAACCAGAGAAAAAGAAAAAATAAGTAAGTTAGTTATGATTTCTTTTTGATGTTAAGATGTAAAAAAACGCCGAAACCTCCTCAACTCGAGAGTGTTACGGCGTTTTTATTATGCTTTTATAGGTGGGCATTGATAATCCTTTGGAATGTCACTAATATTAAAATCAACAAGAAATCGAATAATTTCTTTTTCATATTCAAGTGGTTGTTCATTATACGATTGGGCGTGAGCACCTTTAGGAAATATTTTTAGGCGTTTATTATTTTGCTTTAAAGTAAATAGTTCTTGCGACATAGCGGGTGGAATGAATGTATCAAGTGCGCTATGAATAAAAAGAATAGGCTTATGAATATGTGCGATTACTGCTTTGGGAGAAATTTCTTCTAAACTATAACCATCGCGTCTTTTGATAAAAAAATCTACAAATTTGATGGCGTAAGAGGAAGATTTAAAGGGCGAATCACGTGCCATTAAGTAATTCAATTGATCATGGAAACTCGTAAATGGACAATCCGCAATGACAAAGTTAATTTTAGAGGAAGAGTCACCGGCATATTGTAATGCGGTAGCCGCTCCCATAGACTCTCCTTGCAAGCCTAATATAGCATCTTGACCAATACGATTACGTACCTCTTCAGTGACAGCTGCTAAATCGCTTTTTTCATAGTAGCCATAGCTTGTCGTTTTACCGCCTGTACTGCCGTGCCGTCTTTGATCATAAATGACAATATTATAACCAAGTCGTGCAAAAAGAGGCGCATATTTTAGTGAATTGACATGACTCTCTTTTACACCATGAGAAATGATCATCGTATTATTGGATACAATACTATTGATTTTATGACAGTGGATTGTATATCCAAAGGGAGAATCTACCGTAAATGATTCTTTCGCAACCCTATCATACCAATCCAAATTCAATCGTTGTGCGGTGATTTCACGATTTAAAATAAACTCTCCATCTTTACGTTTTATGTACATAATCTTATTTGATAATTGATATCCAATGGCTGCTACGGATGCTCCTGTAAGCCCAATGGCAGCAGAAGCTACTATCGGCCACTTTTTCCTCATATAATCACCTCATTAATAGTTTCTCTATTACTATCATACCAAATAAATCCAGTATTCAAACATCAATTTCCCTTATCAATTTTTTCGACATCTGTTAAAATAGAACTATAGATTAAAGAGGTGATTGAAATGGCTAAAAAACAAAAGAGACAACAACGTCCACAGCAACAACCAGCAAAACAAGAAGATGATTTATTAACATTAAAAGATCAATTAAATGAGGATGTTTTAGCAAAACTAAAATTGGCAAAGCAAGGTTTAGTTGCTGAAGCGAAACAATTAGAAGAAGAAAAACAAGCACAAGCGATTTTTGACAAAAAACAAAAAGAAAAAAATATGTCTTTTGAAGAATTATTAAATCAGTATGGAGATAATGGCTCGAAATTCTAAGCAAACAGATATAAAAAGGAGAAATCGCATAAATAATCGGCGATTTCTCCTTTTATTATGAAGTTTTACTTTAAAATAAACAGAACTAATCAATATGTTCCGTATATTTATTGTCCTTCGTAATATGTTGCATTTTTTCAATTACTTCATCAGCAACTGGGTGATGATAAGCATCAATTGTAGAATATAGTTGAGCTTTTGTACTTGCTCCAACAATTAAACTAGCTACAGCAGGTTGAGCTAGATTAAATGTTAATGCTGCATTCAAGAGATGATGTGTGTCATGGTCAAAAGAATGGAGCAATAGTTCAAGTTCTTGTTGTGAATAGTCTAAAAAGCCATTTGTTTTTTCTAGTTTTTGCTGCCAGTTATCAGATAACAAACCTTTTGCAATTGATCCTCGTGAAATGATAGAAGCACCCTTCGATTGGATAAATTCAAACCATTCCTCTGGTCGACGGTCTAAAGCGCTATATTGCATCATCACAGATACTGGACGACCAACTGTTAAAAATTCTTTAATAACATTCGGGCGAATGGAAGAAATACCATAGTTTCGAATGGTCCCTTCACGTTTTAATTCTTCAAAAGCATCCGTTATTTCATCGAAATTATCTGCAGTTGTCCCACCATGCAATTGATATAAATCTAAATAATCGGTACCTAGGCGCATAAGACTTTTTTTAACACCTTCTTTAATATGCACTTTTGAAGCATCCCAACGCCAAGTATCTTCATCCTCATTCCAAACATTCCCGACCTTGGTCGCTAGATAAATAGAGGATCTCTTTTTACGAAGTGCATCGCCGACAATCATTTCATTTTGTCCACGATTGTATAAATCTGCTGTATCAAAAAAATTAATGCCTGAATCTACTGCGGCGTCTAGCATATATTTAGCTTCGTTCAAATCCATCGGTAAGGACATACAGCCGAATCCTAATTCAGATATAGACATATCACTCGAACCTAATTTTCTATATTTCATATTTAACGCCTCCTATTACTTAATGGTACAATGAAAATTGAAAAATAACCAATTAGAACAATAATGATGAGGTGTAGTGGATGAATAAAAAGTTCGAAGAAAAAACATTGAGCAGTAAAGGAATCTACAAGGGACGCATTATTAACGTCAAAATAGATGAAGTACAATTACCGAATGGTAAAACGTCCACTCGTGAACTAGTGGAGCATCCGGGAGCTGTTGGAATTATTCCAATTACAGCCGATAATAAATTAATCGTTGTGGAGCAATATCGTAAGCCATTAGAGCGTAGCATCGTCGAAATACCTGCTGGTAAACTAGAACCAGGTGAACTGCCTGAAGTTACGGCTGTTCGTGAGTTGGAAGAAGAAACAGGTTTTGGTGCTAATCGTTTTACCTATTTACAAACGATTGCGACATCACCGGGTTTTGCTAATGAAGTGATTCATCTATATATTGCACAAGATTTATATGACATTGAAGAACCAGCAAGTTTAGATGAAGATGAGTTTGTTGAATTGATGGCAATTACTCTTGAAGAAGCTGAAGAAATGATTGCTGATGGACGGATCTTTGATGCGAAAACGGTTATTGCGGTCATGTGGATGCGTCAAAATCTCAAGTAAATAGAAAATAAAACAATTATTTAGTAGTAAATAGTTTTCTTTTTGAGAAAAGTTCTATAATATTGGTGCTAGAGTGAGTTAAGATAGTATTCTCATTGTTTATTAAGAATTATTCTAGATAGATAATGATTCTAGTTAAATTCCACTATTTGTTGTCATTCGATTCAATCGTTTGGTATAATGTGAATAGTTTAGGAGGGCGTCATTATGGAGAGCCGAATAGATCGTATAAAAAAACAATTGCATGGTGCAAGCTATAAACTGACGCCACAGCGCGAGGCGACAGTACGTGTACTATTAGAAAATGAAGAGGACCATCTGAGTGCCGAAGATGTTTACTTACTTGTAAAAGAAAAGGCACCTGAAATTGGTTTAGCTACTGTCTACAGAACGCTAGAATTATTAACGGAACTAAAAGTTGTCGATAAAATCAATTTCGGTGACGGTGTTTCACGCTATGATTTACGCCAAGAAGGCGCGGCACATTTCCATCATCACCTTGTCTGTATTGAGTGTGGTGCAGTGGATGAAATTCAAGAAGATTTACTTGAAGACGTCGAAGCGGTTGTGGAAAAACGCTGGAACTTTATTGTGAAGGATCATCGCTTAACATTCCACGGTATTTGTTGGAGATGTACTTCTAAAAAAGAGGATACATCATCCGATAGTAATGATCAATAAGCAATAGAAGAACAGCATAAACATAAAAATCGACAAACTCTACTCATTAGATTTTGTCGATTTTTTTATATTCATACATAAAGAGGTGGGCATATGGAAAAAACAATCATAGATGCGTTAGAGGAATATATTCATTTTTTACGTGTGGAAAGACAGTTATCTGATAATACATTACAGTCCTATAAAAATGATATAAATGCTTATTTTCAGTCAGTGTTTAATAAGCAACAACTGGAGTCATTTGATGATATTGACCGCTACCATATTATCAATCATTTGAAAGAATTACAGTCTGAAGGTAAAACGGCACGAACGAGTTCACGCCATATTTCTTCTATTCGTTCTTTTCATCAGTTCTTACTACGGGAAAAACGCTGTGTAAATGATCCGACTGTTCATTTGGAATTACCTAAAATCGAACAAAAATTACCAGTGATTTTGTCGATAGAAGAGGTTGATCGTCTATTGCAGATACCAAATACACAAAAGGCCGCCGGTAAAAGAGACCGTGCCATGCTTGAACTATTGTATGCTACGGGCATGCGCATAAGTGAATGCATTGATTTGAATCGCGATGATATTCACTTAGCAATGGGCTTTGTACGCGTCTTTGGTAAAGGTGGTAAGGAGCGAATTGTACCACTTGGAGGCGCAGCAATTGAGGCTTGTACTATTTACTTGAATCAAGGCCGCAGTATCTTAGAGAAGCCACAATATCGCGATGAAGCGTTATTTTTGAATCAGAGAGGGAAAAGACTAACGAGACAAGGTGTTTGGAAGCTTCTAAAGGCATATGCGGTCGCTGCTGGCCTTCGAATAGATATGACACCACATATACTCAGACACTCATTTGCGACGCATCTCGTGGAAAATGGTGCGGATTTACGTGCAGTACAAGAATTATTAGGTCATGCAGATATTTCTACAACGCAAATTTACACCTATGTAAGTAAAAAGAGATTATCTGAAGTGTATAAGCAATTTCATCCACGCGCATAATTCTTTTGAAAAGTCAGAGGTCTGACGTTTATTTTTCATGGAAATTTGTTACTATAGAAAAGTAGGGTAAAACGCAAGCAAATTTAGGAGGAACTCATATGACAGCATTTAAACGTATACACTTAATCGTCATGGATTCGGTCGGTATCGGTGAAGCACCTGATGCACAACAATTTAATGATGTGGGAGCAGATACACTTGGACATATCGCAGAAAAAATGAATGGTTTAACAATGCCGAATATGGCCAAATTTGGCTATTCAAACATTCGTCAATTAATCGGTAAAGAACCTTTGCAAGGTATTCCAACAGTAGCGCAACCAACAGCTTATTATGGTCGCATGGAAGAAGCGTCAGTCGGAAAAGATACGATGACAGGACATTGGGAGATTATGGGCTTGAACATCGATACGGCGTTCAAAGTATATCCAAATGGTTTCCCAGATGAATTACTACAAAAATTAGAAGAACTTACAGGGCGTAAAGTGCTGTGTAATAAACCAGCAAGTGGTACGCAAGTAATTGAAGACTTTGGTAAAGAACACATGGAAACAGGCGCTTTAATCATTTATACATCAGCGGATCCTGTGTTGCAAATTGCTGCACATGAGGATATTGTGCCACTAGAAGAATTATATAAAATTTGTGAGATTGCACGGGAGTTAACACAGCAACCAGAATTTTTAGTCGGTCGCGTAATTGCGCGTCCATTCTTAGGCGAACCAGGCAATTTTAAACGCACATCAAATCGTCATGACTACGCACTCAAACCATTCGGTCGTACGGTTATGAATGAAATGAAGGATGCTGGCTTAGATGTAATTGCACTAGGGAAAATAGCGGATATTTATAATGGTGAAGGGGTTACGCAGTCCATTCGCACAAAAAATAACACAGATGGTATGGACCAACTCATCAATGTATTAAAAACAGATTTCCATGGCTTATCGTTTTTAAATCTTGTTGATTTTGACGCAGAATATGGTCATCGACGCGATCCCATAGGATATGGTGAGGCGCTTGAAGAATACGATCGTCGTTTACCTGAAGTATTAGCGCTTCTTGGTGATGATGATCTATTGCTAATCACTGCAGACCATGGGAATGACCCGACTTTCCCAGGTACAGACCATACGCGTGAATATGTACCAATCATTGCATATTCACCACGTTTTAAAGTAGGAGCAGCTTTATCAGACATTCAGACATTTGCAAGTTTAGGTGCTACTGTGGCAGATAATTTCAACGTGAAATTACCACCGTTCGGTAAAAGTTTTTTACCTGAGCTAAACTAATTTTTACCGATGTACTTACGGAGAAAGAAACGGTCATATGAAAAAGTCACCGTTTCTTTTTTCATTCATAAAACAGTTTGAGGAGAGAATACATTGAATATTTTAGACGTCATTGAAAAAAAGAAAAATAAGAAACAATTATCATCGGCAGAAATCCAGTTTTTCATCGATGGATATGTGAATGATACAATTAAAGATTATCAGGCATCTGCTTTACTAATGGCCATTCGTATTAACGGATTGGATTTTGAAGAAACATTAAATCTAACAAAATCGATGTTGTATTCGGGCGAAGTAATTGACCTACACTCTGTTGAAGGCTATAAGGTCGATAAACACTCTACAGGTGGTATTGGTGATAAAGTTACATTAATCGTAGCACCAATCGTAGCGGCACTTGGTGTGAAGGTGGCAAAATTATCAGGACGTGGTTTAGGTATTACGGGTGGTACTTTAGATAAACTGGAAGCGATTGATGGTGTAAGTATTGATCTAACTGAACAGCAATTTATCGACCAAGTAAACACAATTGGTTTCGCTATTGCCGGACAAACACAAAATTTAGTACCAGCAGATAAAAAACTATATGCTTTGCGTGATGTAACCGGTACTGTCGATTCACTCCCATTAATCGCTAGTTCTATTATGAGTAAAAAATTAGCTTCTGGTGCAGATGGTATGGTCATCGATGTGAAATATGGTTCTGGCGCATTTTGCAAAACGATGGAAGTCGCACAAGAATTAGCTGAAATTATGATTAAAATTGCAGAAGGGTTCGATAAATCAATCGTAACGGTTTTATCATCGATGAACAATCCTCTAGGACGTACAGTCGGTAATAAAAACGAAGTAAAAGAAGCCTATGATTTATTGCTTGACCCGGATCATGCAGATGAGAATCTTTTAAATACGATCGTTGAAGTTTCTACCTATATGTACGAGGTAGCTTCGAAAAATAGTCATGAGCATTCAAAACAAGCTGTGTTGGATGTCCTGCACTCGAATCTACCTGTAGAAAAATTCGAGGCGATGATTCATGCACAGCGCTTATCTAATGAGCAAGTTGACATCAACCTAACTTTCGAAGCGAAAAACAACATCGATATTCCAGCAACAGAGGCTGGTTATGTGAAAGCCATCGATGCAGAAACAATTGGGCATATTTCATTAGAGTTAGGTGCAGGTCGTCATACGAAAGAAGATGTACTCGATTTTAATGCAGGTGTTGAGCTCTTAAAAGTGAAAGGTGATTATGTGGAAGTTGGCGATATAATGATGAAGATTTATTCCGATTCAGCTATTGATCCATCCTTCGTTGACAAAGCGCAAAATGCTGTTGAATATTCATCTAGTCCAGTAGAAAAACTTGACGCTAAAGTCGTTCTAAAAAGTAAAGATTTACTATAATAATGAATAAGGTGAGAGCCTGAGACAAACGTATTTTCAACAGAAATAATCCCGTATGATTTTTCGAAATCATACGGGATTATTCATTTTAAGCCATTTCCACTGCGAAAAACGCTTTCCACGGACATGGTTTCAAACGCCTCATCACTACGTTCTTACGGGGTTTTCAGCTCATGCTATTCCCGCAGACGTCGTTTTCTGCGCGTTCAATTGATTTGATTATTTGTAATCTTGCAGGATCATCCTCTTGTACAAGTAAGTAGTACGGGTAGTATATGACAGAGCTCATACAATAAGTGTATATCTGCCAATAGTTGATGCTGTGTTAGTAGATAAATAAATGAATTTTTCAGAAAAAAATTGAGAAAACGCTATCATTTAAAAGAATTCATTGTAGGAGAAACTTTAGTATGATAAAGTTTTTAATATAGAATATTCGGACCATTCAATCAATGGTTTCAAGTAGGGGGAAATGATGATGCATTTATATGGTACGCAAGCAATTAACGACAAAGGTAATTTAACAATTGGTGGCGTAGACACGATCACGTTGGCAAAAACATATGGTACACCACAATTTGTGTATGATTTAGCGTTATTTAGAGAGCGTGCACGTGGATTTATTGATGCTTTTGCACAACAAGATGTCAAAGCACAAGTGGCGTATGCTTCAAAAGCATTCTCAGCAGTTGCTATTTATCAAGTAGCCGCGCAAGAAAATCTCTCAGTGGACGTTGTATCAGGTGGCGAATTACATACGGCATTACAAGCTGGTTTTCCAAGTGAACGTATCCATTTCCATGGTAACAATAAATCGATTGAAGAATTGCATCAAGCATTTGATGCTAAAATTGGCTGTATCGTAATTGATAATTTTTATGAAATTGAATTACTAAAAGAGATTGCTGCTGAAAAGCAACAGAAAATGGCTGTTTTAATTCGTGTAACACCTGGCGTTGAAGCACATACACATGATTTTATTACGACGGGGCAAGCGGATTCGAAATTTGGTTTTGATTTGAGCAACGGCCAAGCCGATCAAGCATTCGAACGTTTATATAAGGAAGAACTACTGCAATTTAAAGGGATGCATTGCCATATTGGCTCTCAAATCTTTGAAACAGAAGCTTTTAGTTTAGCTGCACGTAAAGTAGTTGATAAAATGGCTGTTTGGGAAAAAGAAACGGGCTTTAAAGCATCAGTACTTAATCTTGGTGGCGGTTTTGGGATTCGTTATACAGCGGAAGATTCTCCCCTAGAGCCAGCCGTTTATGTCGCAGATATGATTAAGGCCGTGAAAAAAGAAGCCGCTGATTTTGGGATTGAGTTGCCTGAAATTTGGATTGAGCCAGGTCGTTCATTAGTCGGTGATGCAGGCACGACATTGTATACGGTTGGTTCGAGTAAAGAAGTGCCAAAGGTTCGTAATTACATCGCAATCGATGGAGGGATGAGCGACAATATTCGCCCAGCGCTTTACGATGCAAAATATGAAGCTGTAATTGCCAATAAAATGACACAATCCAATGAAATAACCTATACAATCGCTGGTAAATTATGTGAATCAGGTGATAAGATTATCGAGGACATCACTTTACCTAAAGCGGAGGTCGGTGATACAATAGCAACTTTTTGTACAGGTGCCTACGGTTATTCCATGGCGAGCAACTACAATCGAATTGCACGTCCAGCAGTGGTATTTGTTGAGGATGGTCAACATCAGTTAGTCGTAAGAAGAGAAACTTTGGAGGACTTAGTGAAGTTGGATCTACCATTTACTCTTGGAGAGGGGTAATTCTTTGAGAAAAAATAATATTCTATTGTTAGTATTCATTTTGATAATCGGTGTGATGTGGGGTTTAGTCTATTGGTTTTACATTGTACCTTATGGTAAAAAATAGGGAAATGAGTTGCGTTGAAAACTATTTTCGTGTAGTATAGCCAAGTATAGTTCAAGGTAAAAAAAAGAGGGATCAATATATATGCTAAATCGTTACAGAAAATCATACGAAAAAATTGCTATGGGGTTACTATCCTTTATGCCGCAAGAAAAAGACCTAAAGGTGCTTCAGGAAACAATTCGAAAGTATGACTCTGATGCCAACTGGGAGCTTTATCTTTATAAAAAAGATGATGACTATATCGGCCTTATTGGTTTTGAAAAGCAAGAACAACAATGGATTGTAAGGCATATTTCTGTAGACCCGTCCCATCGTAGAGAAGGTCTGGGTAAATTAATGGTCCAACAATTAGCAGAGCTTGATGTAACCATTCAAATCAAGCCATGTGAAGTGACTGAACCATTTATTGAAAAATGTCTCAATGCAAAAGAAGAAGCAGACATGCATGTTTAATGTCTGCTTCTTTTGGCGTTTATTGACTGTCTTTGTAATAATGCTTGCTGACGACTTAAGATAATTTCACTGCGGTCTCGTTGCGTATGTTTATTCATTAGATAGTGTGCATCATACGGTATTTGATTGGCGATATTTGCTAATACGAGCTGTTGTAGTGGAACATCAGTAATGATTATTTTAAAGGCTTCAAATGGTTGCTGTTGTGCGACAGCTTCAATCGTCTGCGCATAATGTAGCATTAAAGAAGAGTAGTCGAGCGCTGCTACAAAAGGACTGGTACTGGAAGCTTGCAGAGTAGCGTACCCTTTCTTTAAAATAGTAGTAGCACCTTTGTTATTTCCTCGACGCCAATGATACAAGCCAGTCGCTAACTGGATATAACCGGTTAATGGATGTTTGCGTTCTCCTGGAGCAATGTCTTTCCAATATTCTTCTAGTTCTTCATGGCACTCAAAATAGTCTTGATTGCCATTGAAATAACCAAGGAATGAAATGAATGATGGATGATACATAGGGTGCATTTTATTCACCTTTCCTCTATACTAAATTTGATACGAATGTCAGGTGGTTAATAGGATGTCTTATAAAGTAAAACTAGAAGCCTTTGAAGGTCCTCTCGATTTATTATTGCATTTAATTCATCGTTTGGAAATTGATATATATGATATTCCAATGAGAGAAATTACGAGTCAATATATGGAACATATTCGAGCGATGCAAGTTTTGGAGCTTAATGAAGCAAGTGAATATCTTGTGATGGCTGCTACATTATTAGAGATTAAGAGCAAAATGCTATTGCCAATCCACGAGGAAGAATTAGATGACTTGGATATGGATTTGGATAGTATGGACCCTCGTGATGAGCTAGTCAATCGCCTTGTAGAATATCGTAAGTTTAAAAATGCCGCTTCACAGTTCAAAGAAAAAGAATCACAGCGCGTCCAATTTTATTCTCGACCGCCAAATGATTTGTCAGAGTATATGCAAGAGGAGCAATTACAACTCTTTGATACATCTGTCAACGTCTTTGATATGGTCGCAGCATTTCAAAAAATGCTACGTAGAAAAATATTGAAAGCGCCACTTAGCACGCGTATTGCCAAACAAGGGATGACGATTAAGCAACAGATGAAGCGTGTAATCGATATTTTGAAAGAGCATAAAGGTAGTGCTGATTTTTTCGAACTTTTTGAAGCGAATGATAAACCGACGTTAGTCGTGACATTTTTATCTTTGCTGGAGCTAATGAAACGCCAGGTCGTGACGGTTGATCAAACGAGTAATTTTGATTGTCTAACCGTTACATTAAGAAAGGAAGATGTCGATTATGACGAACTTGAACCAACTAATGAGTAAAATAGAAAGTCTACTTTTCGTAATTGGAGAAGATGGCTTAACAGTCAATCAGTTAGGTGAAATAACGGAAGAAGAAGAGCATGTTGTTCTAGACGCTATTCAACAAATGACAAACCAGTATGAATTGGATGATAGCAAGGGCATTACCATCAAAGAAATTGCAGGTACATACCAGCTTATTTCAAAGGCAGAAAATGCTGTCTTTATTGAAAAGCTAGTTGAAAATCCACCCCCTCAATCACTTTCTCAAGCAGCGTTGGAAGTTTTGGCAATCGTTGCCTACAAACAACCGATTACACGCGTTGAGATCGAGGATTTACGCGGTGTGAAATGTGAGAGAGCGCTACACACATTAAGCCAAAAGGCGCTCATTCAAGAGGTTGGTAGAGTGGAAGGTACAGGTCGAGCAATTTTATATGGCTCGACGAAAGAATTTCTAAACTATTTTGGCCTAAAGAATATTGCGGACATGCCACCGCTTGAATCAACGGAAGAAGAGCAGCTTGAAGATGAACAAGATCTCTTTATGTCGAAGTTTCAAGATGCGTTTTCTGACGCAAAATAATATTATTTTCTCACCTACGATAGCATGATCATCTAACAAAAAAAGAAGAACGCCCTTATGTAGCGGTCTTTTTACTTTGGAGTAATAATATGTGTTTGATAAAAAGAATAAAATAGAAAAATATGTATGCGTATGAAATACTTTTCAATAAAGAGAAAGTGTGACATAATTTCAAGTAGGCGCATACCAATGAGGTGACTGAAATGGAAAGATTACAAAAAGTGATAGCGCACGCAGGTATTGCGTCAAGACGTAAAGCAGAAGAATTAATTTTAGAAGGTCGAGTTAAAGTAAATGGTACAGTCGTAAAAGAATTAGGTACGAAGGTTACAGGTTCGGATGACGTAGAAGTAAACGGTGTTAAAATCGAATCGGAGAAAAAGGTATACCATCTTCTTTATAAACCACGTAGTGTTATCTCAGCAGTTACAGATGATAAAGGCCGTAAAACTGTCGTTGATTTATTCCCATTAGTGGAAGAACGTATTTTCCCAGTAGGGCGTTTAGATTATGATACGACAGGTGTTCTACTCTTAACAAATGATGGTGACTTCGCCAATAAAATGACGCACCCACGTTATAAAATCGACAAAACATATGTTGCCAAAGTGAAGGGCGTTTTAAAACGTGAAGATATCCGCACATTAGAAAAAGGCGTCATGTTAGAAGATGGTAAAACAGCACCTGCATTAGTAAGTGTTATCTCATCGGATGCTAAGCTAGACAAAACAATTGTTGCAATTACAATTCATGAAGGTAAAAACCGTCAAGTTCGTCGCATGTTTGAAGCGGTAGGCCATCCGGTTCAAAAGCTAAAACGTGAACAATTTGCATTTTTAACAGCGATTGGTTTAAATGCAGGCGAATCACGCGAGCTCACTGCACACGAAGTAAAACAATTACGCGTACTTTCTGAAACTGGGAAGATCGGTTAATAAAATACACAATGGCTGCTGCGTGCAAATTCACAAAGCAGCCATATTTATGACCAACAGCTTCCAATATTTTGCTATACTTATAAAGACTACCTATCGTTTTTGGAGGAGGCTATGATTCATGAATAAGAAAAAACGACGATTGGCTATTCGTTCGATTATTTTAGCAATCCTTATTGCAGCAATAGCTTACACAGTCTATGTCACTGCGACAAAAGATACTAATCAACTGATCAAAGTGGGGGATCAAGCACCTAATTTTGTTTTGACTGATTTAGATGGTAAAAAACATCAGCTTGCTGACTATAAAGGGCAGGGCGTACTATTGAATTTTTGGGGTACATGGTGTCCACCATGCAAAGAAGAAATGCCTGCTTTGAATACAGCATATGATGAATTTAAAAATCAAGGCGTACAAGTTATTTCCATCAATATTGCACAATCAGATTTTGAAGTTCGTAATTTTGTCGATAATTATAAGTTGAATTTTCCTATGACCATCGATAAGACAAAATCGGTTATGCGCACGTATAATGTCGATCAATTACCAGCTACCTTTTTAATTGATCAAACGGGAAAAATAAAAAAAATTCTTACATATGGCATAACAGAACCAGAATTTATAGCATATATGGAGAGCATAAAACCTTAAGTAAGGAGTTCTTAAAATGGCGAATATAGTATGTGAATGTGGTCATATCAATCCAATCGGCACGCATCTATGTGCCAAATGTGGTCGACCTTTATCAGAGGAAGAAAAAAGTAAAAAAATCGCTGATATGCGCTATGATGGTACAGCAATTCGTTCGAAAACGTATAAAAAAACGTTTATCGATCATATTTGGAATTTTTTCTCAAGTGTCAAAGTCGGTGTATCATTAATTATTATTACGCTGGTCATGGCAGCGCTTGGTACTTTTCTTCCACAGGTAATGTATGTATCCGTACCTCTTGGGATGACGGAAGCAGATGTGTATGAAGAAAAGTATGGTCTCTTTGGCAAGCTCTATTACACGTTAGGTTTTTCTGATATTTACAGCTCTCCATGGTTCCAAATTATCGTCGGCATGTTAGCCATCTCAATTATAATTGCCAGTTTTGACCGTGGAATACCCCTTTATAAATCTCTGAAAAATCAGCGTGTGAGACGTCATGAATCTTTTATGAAACGTCAGCGCATATATGGTGAAGAGGCGATGGATGAGGTTCAGGCAGCGGAAGTTTTTGATAAAGCACAAGAAAAAATGAAGGCGCTTAAATACAAGGTGCGTCGTGAAGAAGATGTGTTACTAGCAGAAAAAGGTCGTTTTGCTAGATGGGGTCCCTATATAAATCACATCGGTTTAATTATTTTTATCCTAGGTGTGATGTTACGTTTAATGCCCGGTTTTTATTTGGACAAAACGATGTGGATTCGTGAAGGTGAAACAGCAGCCATCCCTGGTATCGAAGGCTATTACATACATAATAATAAGTTTATCTTCGAAACATACGGTGATAGTGACGAAAAAGTTGAAGCATCACAAAAAGCAGCGGATGCTATTAATTCTAAAGCGAAAAATTATCAAACGGATGTTACTTTGTACTCTGATAAAGTAGACGGCAAATCACTTGCAGGTAATACAGACGACCTGGAAAAAATAAAAGATTATAGCATTCAAGTGAATAAACCATTAAAATATGATGGGTTTGCTTTGTATCAAATGGACTTTAGACAAAATGAATTGAAGTCGATGAAGTTTGATCTTGTAAATAAAAAAGAGGGCAAATCACTTGGTCAAATAACGGTCAATTTAGATGATCCAGCTAAAAAGTATGAGATCAGCAAAGATATTTATATCGAGTTGAAATCATATTATGCAGATTTCAGTGGCTTTGAAGAGGGTGTACCACAATCAGCCTCACCTATCCCAAATAATCCAGCATTTATTTTCACAATGTTCACACCGGAAGTGCCAAAAGGTGAAACGAGCTTCGTGGCAATTAAGCAAACATTGGAGCCGCTTGGTACGACAAAATATCAAATGAAATTTAATTCAGTAGAAACACGCAATGCTTCGAACTTTACGGTACGACAAGATAAAACCTTACCGCTCTTATTGATCGGAGGTATTATTTTCATGATTGGTGTGACGATTAGTTCGTATTTCAGCCATCGTCGTATTTGGTTACAATATACAAAAGATGGTCGATTGTTACTTGCTTCGCATGTCAATAAGAACTGGTTTGGTATGAAGAAAGATTTAGATAGTATAGTGAGCTATGCTAAATTGCCACCATACATCGACCAAGTGGATGAAGACAATAAGAAAAAAGAGTTAGACAATAAAGAGGATGGTGACAATACCTAATGAATTTATTAGACCTTAGTGGAACTTTACTATTTATCGCTTTTATCGTTTATTTAGTCGCAACCTTGTTTTTTGGTGGAGCGATCAAGCACACACAAAAAGATGTTTCGACATCCAATAAAAAATGGGGAACAATCGCCATTTATATTACTGTACTAGGTTTTATTAGTAATCTAGGTTATTTTATTACAAGATGGATCTATTCAGGTCATGCGCCGATTAGTAATATGTTTGAATTCTCTACGGCTTTTGGTATGTTCATTGTCGGGGCATTCATCCTCATCTATTTCATCTATCGTGTACCGTCACTTGGTGTATTTGCCCTGCCAGTCGCGATTATAATTATCGCCTTTGCAAGTATGTTCCCACGTGAAGTATCACCGTTAATACCAGCATTAAAATCATACTGGTTGACAATTCATGTAATCACTACGGTCATTGGTGAGGCAATTTTGGCAATCAGCGCATTTGCTGGGCTCGTTTTATTATTAAAACATGTCAATATGAAAGTACGAAGTAAGGAGCGTTTTTGGTTGGAGGGAGTCATGTATACACTCGTAATTGTTATCGGGTTCGTACTTGCGACTTCCATCTTTTCAATGGCCAAATACGAGGCAGAATTTACGTATGTAGATAAAGAAAAAAATGCAGCGACAATTGTCTATACGATGCCGGCCTTATTCGGTATGAACGACCACAAATTATTGACAGAAGATCGTATGGAGCCGCTTGTCGATATGCCACCAATTGTTAATGCTAAAAAGCTGACAACTGTTGCTTGGTCGTTTATCTTTGGTACTTTATTGTATCTGCTACTCCGATTAATCTTAAGAAAACCACTCGCCGAGAAGCTACAACCACTCGTGAAAAATGCCAATAGTCAACTGATGGATGAAATTGGTTATCGTGCAGTTTTAATTGGCTTTCCGGTATTCACTTTAGGTGCGTTAATCTTTGCTATGATTTGGGCACAAGAAGCGTGGTCTAGATTCTGGGGTTGGGATCCTAAAGAAGTTTGGGCGCTTATTACATGGCTGTTTTATGCGGCATTTTTACATCTACGACTTTCAAAAGGTTGGGAAGGTAAAAAATCAGCATGGTTAGCCGTTATTGGTTTTGCTATCATCATGTTTAACTTTGTAGCAGTCAACTTAATCATTGCTGGTTTGCATTCATACGCAGGATAAGTTTTATAAGATGCGCTTCTCATTCATTTGAGAGCGCATTTTGTCGTCAAGTGAAGTCATGAGCATTTTTTTTGAAAATGCAATAGAATCGAAAGGGAAATAGTAAAGAATACTGTAATAGTGTCAATCCTGTGTAAAACAGGCTTGCTTTCCTTTTCATTTAAACATTCGGGCTGTACAATAGACATATATAAGTCGGGGGAGGAATTTTAAGTGAGTGAAGAAATTTCAATTTTAATCGTAGATGATGAGGATCGTATCCGTCGTTTATTAAAAATGTATTTAGAACGTGAAGGATATGTAGTGGAGGAAGCCGAAAATGGTGTGCAAGCAGTTGAAAAAGCAACTGAAACAGATTACCACTGCATTATTTTAGATATTATGATGCCGGAGATGGATGGCTTACAAGCAGCCGAGTTAATTAGAGAGAAGAAGTCGACACCCATTGTATTATTAACAGCAAAAGGTGAAGAAGCCGATCGTGTACAAGGATTTGAAACAGGTGCCGATGATTATATCGTTAAACCATTCAGTCCGAGAGAGGTTATTTTACGTATTAAAGCAATATTACGTCGCTCTGCTGCATTTTCACCGATGTCATCATCGTCAGCTTCAAAAGATTTGGTTGTTTTTCCACATCTTACAATTGATCACGACGCACATCGCGTATCCGCTGATGGTGAAGAAGTGAATTTAACACCAAAAGAATATGAACTACTCTATTTCTTAGCGAAAGCACCAGATAAAGTATTCGATCGTGAGCAATTATTGAAAGAAGTATGGCATTATGATTTCTTCGGTGACTTGCGTACGGTAGATACACATGTGAAACGCTTGCGTGAAAAATTGAATCGCGTATCAGAAAATGCTGCGAAAATGATTGTCACTGTATGGGGTGTAGGCTATAAATTTGAGGTAGTAAATGACTAGAATATGGAACAGCATTGTCGGGAAGTTATGGGTAACTATCCTACTTCTCGTGGCTTTTGTGCTGTTCATCTTCACCATTTTGATGTTGGAATTTTTATCGAATTTTAATACACAACAAGCGGAAGATTCGCTGCGCCAGGAAGCAACAACAATTGCTCGTATCGTCAATGAACATGATAGTTTGGCTGCGACTGAATCAATCATTTCAGATATTTTAAGCGATGAAACAAACGCATTGATTTCTTCAAAAAAAGGTGATATTAAATATTCTTTGCAAAAAGGACTCAATCAAAAAGCAATTCGCAGTACAATTATTTCGAATAAGGCATTTGATCATATCTATACATCAAAAGAGCCAATCGTTGTTGAAATGTTGTTGCCTTCAGCAAAGGAGGACGCACAAAAAGAAAACTATATCGTACTCGCAGCACCGATTAACGTCGATGATGAGGTTCACGGTGCAGTATTCATTTATCAAAGTCCAGATGCTATTCATCGTACAACAAAAGAAACGACTAAAATTGTCTTTTTATCAGCAGCAATCGCTCTTGTATTAACGACGATTTTCGCCTTTTTCTTATCGAGTCGAATTACATCACCACTGCGTAAAATGCGCGAAGCGGCATTCGAAATTGCAAAAGGAAAGTTTGAAGTGAAAATTCCTGTATTGCAAAGAGATGAGATTGGTCAACTAGCCACAGCATTCAATCAAATGGGTAGACAACTAAAACATCATGTGGAAGTAATCAACCAAGAGAAAGAACAGCTGTCGAGCATTTTAACATCGCTAACTGATGCTGTCATTACCTTTAATCGGGACCGCACAATTTTGCTAAATAATCCACCAGCAGAACTCTTGTTACAAAAATGGTTTATTAATAAAGGTGAGGATAGTTCGAAGCCATTACCTGTCGAAATATATCATATGTTGGAACATGTGCTTGAAATGGAAGAAGAATTAGAAGAAGAATTGGGTATTGATGGAGCCTATTATATGATTTCCATTAGTCCGCTATATAGTGGTGAATCGGTGCGTGGAGCCGTAGCTGTACTACGCGATAAAACGGAAGAACACCGTCTTGAAAAGCTTCGTTCAGATTTCATTGCGAATGTCTCGCATGAACTGCGTACACCAATCTCAATGCTTCAAGGTTATAGCGAAGCCATTTTAGATGATGTCGTGACATCGGAAGAAGAACGTAATGAAATGATTCGTATTATTTATGATGAATCACAAAGAATGGGGCGTCTCGTGACAGATTTACTGGATCTTGCGCGTATGGAATCAGGCAAAATGACTTTGTATCGCGATGAAATTGGTATAAACTATGTCTTCGAACGTATTACGCATAAATTTATTCAACAGGGAAAAGAAAAAGATATTGAAGTATCTTTTGAATCAGAGTTTGATGATCATGAAACGATTTGGTTAGATGAAGACCGAATCGAACAAGTACTGACGAATTTAATTGATAATGCCATTCGACACACACCAAGTGGTGGACATGTGAAGGTTTTAGTAGACCGTCATCTGTCATTTGCCCGTATCCGTATTCAAGATGATGGGGCCGGTATACCAGCAGAAGATTTAGCCTATGTGTTCGAACGTTTTTATAAGGCAGATAAGGCTCGTACGAGAGGTAAGGGTGGTACAGGTCTAGGTTTAGCTATCGCTAGTAATATTGTCAACAGCCATAAAGGTCGTATTACTGTTGATAGTGAAGTAAATGTTGGTACCGTATTTACCTTCTTCTTACCTCTTGAAGACACGAATAATTGAATTCATTAGAATACAAGAAAAAGAAGTTAATCCTAATGCGCGTGTATGACCTGTGTAGTGCGCCATATATCATATCTTAATTGAAGAGTCTGGGACAGAACAAAAATAGTATGTCTCCCATACGAATCATCAAATCAATTGAACGCGCAGAAAACGACTCCTGCGCGGGAATAGCCTGAGCTGAAAAACCACAGGAACGTAGTGACGAGGCGTTTGAAGCCATGTCCGCGGAAAGCGTTTGAAATGAATAATCCCGTATGATTTCGAAAAATCATACGGGATTTTTTCTGTTGAAAATACGTTTGTCTCAGGCTCTTTTTTTGGGTTCTATTATATATGTTGGGGTATCGAAACAATTCATGTTTTAGACAATTAGAAATAGCGAAAGCTTTCCGCCGACAAGTAACGCACTATTTCTTTTAATCACAAAAGTTGAAGAAATTGAGGGCAAGTATGCTCTTTTTATAGAAATGCCAAAGCGTTCACCTATTTGTCCAGCTTGTCAGTCCATTACTTCGAAAGTACATGAGGATCGCATACAAAAAATGAACCAGTACTTACAAAGGTTCGGTAATCAAGTAGAAATCGTTGTAATGGATATGAATCAATGAAACGACATGCATATGGTTATAAACGATTTGATCGATTGAGAGCGAAGATCTTACTAACATTAAAGTATAAAGAAGTTGGTTTACATCTGTGCCAAATGTTGCCTTTGTCAATAAAGTGAGTGATGATTTTTAAAAATCGATGATCCGATCAATCCTGTCAAATGATGCTCTTTTAGAGTATGACTCCTCGTGACTACGAGCAGTTTGACGACGGTTTTATGATCTTATCAATGCGGCACAACGATTTATAAAAAAACGTATTGTATTATGGTTAAACAAGTGGTTTTGCATGAGTACCTCATTTTCAGAACGAAAATCTTAAACGGTAAAATACATTTGAGCTGCCTTGTTTATACTGTCTTCATATGACTTGTTGTAGAAATTTTTTTAGAGCTAATGACTCAAATCGTTATCTTAAGTTCATCCACTTTACAATTGATACTTTCTTTTGTATGATAAAACTGTACAAAAATAAAATAATATGATTCATCTTCGGGGCAGGGTGCAATTCCCGACCGGCGGTAATAGAATAGTTTATTATTCTCGAGCCCGCGAACCGCAAGGTTGATTTGGTGTAACTCCAAAGCCGACAGTATAGTCTGGATGGGAGAAGGTGAAGGTATGGCGTTAAGTTCAAATACCAATTTGAGCAACGTTTATTTGATTATGCCTATTCTCCCTCATGAATTTATTTCATGGGGGTTTTTTAATACAATCAATAAATACGCGTAACCTAACCTCTTTTTGAAGTGAATCCGCAAAAGGAGACAACAGAATATGAAGAACAAAAAGTTGCAAAAAATGATTATAGTAGGAATGTTTAGTAGCATAGCTTTTTTACTACATTTAATTCATTTTCCGCTACCTATTTTTCCGAAATTTTTAGAAATTGATTTTGGGGATGTCCCAGCATTGATTGCCACGCTTATTTTAGGGCCACTCGCTGGTATCGGGGTTGAGTTACTGAAGAATATCATTGATTGGTTATACATGGGAAGTCCTACGGGCGTTCCAGTTGGCCATATCGCAAACTTTGTAACAGGACTATTATTTATTCTTCCAACATACTATGTTTATAAAAAACTAAGTACGCGAAAAGGATTAACAATCGGTCTTGTATTAGGAACGGCATCCATGGCAATTGGCATGAGTTTATTAAATTACTTTGTCTTTATGCCGATGTATAACTACTTCCTAGGTATGAATGTTGAAACAGGTGAAGCGTTAAGAAATACAATCGTAATCGCTATTCTACCATTTAATATTATTAAAGGGATTTTGATAACGATTGTTTCATTACTACTTTTCAAAG
Source organism: Kurthia sibirica (assembly GCF_003143975.1). GTDB lineage: Bacteria > Bacillota > Bacilli > Bacillales_A > Planococcaceae > Kurthia > Kurthia sibirica. The sequence goes on from NZ_QFVR01000001.1 coordinate 344,260, forward strand.
TCATGAATAAATGGATTACAAAACAACAGCACTCGTTTAATTGAGCTATTACACAACTTAGTACAACAAAAACTAAAACATTGTCAAGAAATTTTAGCGTAGATGCTAGCTATTTTTTGACAATGTTTTTTATTTTTATGAGGGGAAAATCACCTGCTTCAAATGTGAAAACCATCAAGTTTAGCTGAAGGTATGCGTCATTCAGCAGCAAAAGTATGCGTGATCTAGTTAACTATGATATGCTTTGAATACAACCAACATACCGGTCGGTTAGTATGTGATGAAAGAGGAGGAAATAATATGAATTTCAGTTATTCAAAAAAAGTGGAAGAGCTTAGAGGGAGATTGCTACAGTTTATGGATGATTTTGTATACCCAAATGAAAGCGTTTACGAAGAACAACTTGCGGCGCAAGAAGATCGTTGGGGAGCAATTCCACCGATTAAACTACAGTTGATGCAAAAAGCTAAAGAAGCCGGATTATGGAATTTGTTTTTACCTGAAAGTGAACGTGGTGCCGGTTTAACAAACTTAGAGTACGCACCACTCTGCGAAATAATGGGTCGTTCGCTAATCGGACCGGAAGTGTTTAATTGTAATGCACCTGATACAGGTAATATGGAGGTTCTTGAACGCTATGGTTCAGAGCAGCATAAAAAAGATTGGTTAGAGCCGTTATTAGCCGGAGAAATTCGTTCTGCATTTTCCATGACTGAACCAGATGTCGCATCCAGCGATGCTACGAATATCGAAACGAGCATCGTCCGTGATGGCGATGATTATGTGATTAATGGTCACAAATGGTGGAGTTCGGGAGCTGGAGATCCACGTACTAAAATTTCGATTGTCATGGGCAAGACCGACCCGACAGCGTCGCGTCATGAACAGCAATCGATGATTCTCGTACCGATGGATACACCAGGTTTAACCGTGAAAAGAATGATCAGCACATATGGCTATGATGATGCGCCACATGGCCATGCAGAAATTACATATGACAATGTACGCGTTCCGGCTTCCAATATATTATGGGAAGAGGGAAAGGGCTTTGCAATCGCACAAGGCCGACTTGGTCCTGGGAGAATCCACCATTGTATGCGTCTAATAGGTGCGGCAGAACGCGCATTGGAGTTAATGGTAAAACGTGTACAACAACGTATAGCATTCGGGAAAAAATTAGCACAACAAGGTGTTATTCGAGAATGGATTGCGGAGTCAAGAATGGAGATTGAACAGGCCCGTCTGCTAACGTTAAAAGCAGCATATATGATGGATACGGTTGGCAATAAAGAAGCAAAACAAGAAATTGCGATGATTAAAGCTGTAGCGCCACTGATGGCACAAAAAGTCATTGATCGTGCAGTTCAAGCATTCGGAGCCAAAGGGGTTAGTGAAGATACGATTCTACCGTACTTATGGGTACAAGCAAGAACATTACGTTTAGCAGATGGTCCGGATGAAGTGCATAAAGATCAAATTGCACGCTTAGAAATCAGAAAATACGATGAATTATTTAAAGTGCATAAGGGAGGACATTAACATGACAGTCCTACAATTATTTGAATTGACAGGTAAGACAGCGTTAATTACTGGTGGAGGCAGAGGTTTGGGGGCAACGATGGCAAGAGGTTTTGCGGAGGCAGGGATTTCAAATCTTATACTCTGTTCAAGAAAGCTCGCAAATTGTCAAGAAGTCGCTGAAACGATTAAAAAAGAGTATGCTATCAATATTTTAACGCTGCAATGTGATGTGACTGATGAAAATGAGATTAATAAAACCGTAGATGCCGCAGTTGCACACTTTGGAGAAATTGATATTTTGATTAATAATAGTGGGGCCACTTGGGGTGCGCCCGTTGTAGAGATGCCAAAAGAGGCATGGGATAAAGTAATTGCAACAAATGTAACAGGGACATTTTTAATGAGTCAAGCGGTCGGTCGCTATATGATTGAACAACAGCAAGGCGTTATTATAAATTTAGCCTCTGTAGCAGGTTTTGGCGGCTCACCAGCATTTATGGACACCATTGGTTACAACACGAGTAAAGGAGCTGTCATGACCTTTACAAAAGATTTAGCGGTAAAGTGGGGGCAACATAATATACGAGTAAATGCTATTGCACCTGGCTTTTTCCCGACTAAAATGTCTAATCAAACAATCGTGGATGGCTATGATTATATTATTAATAGTACGCCGCTCGGCCGTTTAGGTACGGATGAAGATTTGACTGGTGTAGCAGTATTTTTAGCTAGCGCAGCATCACAATTTATGACAGGACAAATTATTTCAGTAGACGGTGGTTCAACAGCGCTCTAACACAAAGGGGATTTGGATATGAGAACACGAATAGTAGAAGAAAGTATGAAGCAGTTTGACAAAAATGGTTTTACAGGCACCTCCATTGTTGATATCACACAGGCTTTAGATGTGACAAAAGGGACTTTCTACTATTATTTTGATAGCAAAGAAAAATTGCTAATGGAAATTCACTTGATGTATATTAAAAATCTGTTAGAAAAGCAGCAAGTAATCTTACAACAACCAATGAATGCTACAAAAAAACTAGAGGCGATTGTTGAATTGCTTTTGCATAGTATCTTGTCTGATGGTTTATCAGGTCGCGTATTCTTTCGTGAAATGCGTCACTTGAAAAATAACAATGAACAGACGATTATTACGTACCGTAAAAAATTTCGTCAAAATATAGAAAAAGTTTTACTGCAGGGAATGGCGAATGGCGAGATAAAAAAGGGGCATGTAAAAATAGTGGCCTTAGGCATATTAGGTGTGACGAATTGGAGTTATCAATGGTTTGATGAAAATGGCGATGTGAGCATTGAAGAATTGACGACAATCTTTGTGAATATGATATTAACGGGCATAAAGGAGTGATCCATTTGGCAGAAATAATCACTATGAGATCCGGTGAAGAATTGGATAAGCAAAAACTTGCAGTATTTTTACGCGATGCATTAAATATTCCAACAGACGACCTGATTATACGACAATTTTCAGCTGGTGCATCCAATTTAACGTATTTATTACAAGTCAATGGTCAGGAGTATGTTTTGCGTCGTCCACCACTTGGACCGTTAGCACCAAAAGCACATGATATGGAAAGGGAATACAATATACTAAAGGCATTGGAAGGACAAATGGCCTCGATACCACATGTTTTTGTCTTTACTAAGGATGAATCCATCTTAGGTAGCCCTTTTTTTATAATGGAAAGAAAAAAGGGTGTCACCATTGAATTTGAATTTCCTAAATCGGTAGATTATACGCCGCAGTTAGGACGAAAACTGTCGGAGATGATGATTGATACATTAGTTGATTTACATGCTATTGATTATGAAAAAACAGCTATTGTAAATTTAGTAAAACCTACTGGATTTTTAGAGCGTCAAGTGCACTCGTGGATCAAACGTTATAAGCGGGTGGAAAATGAGCAAATTGAGGGAATTGATGAGCTCGTTGCTTGGTTAGTTAGTAATTTACCAAGTGAGCAACAATCGACGATTATTCACTATGACTTCAAATTTAATAATATGATGTTTTCGGAGGATTTTTCGCAACTTGTTGGACTGTTTGATTGGGAAATGACAACAGTTGGTGACCCACTTGCAGATGTAGGTGTCGCATTAAGTTATTGGGTAAGACCAACGGATAGTGAAGAAATTCAAAATTTATTTGGTAAGCAATCCCTAACATTATTGGATGGTTTTTATTCGAGGCAACAAATGATTGCGCGTTATGCAGAAAAAAGTGGTCGCGATTTGACGAATATTAATTATTATATGGCGTTCGCCTATTTTAAGTTAGCAGTTATTGCCTTGCAAATTTATGATCGTTATAAAAAGGGGCAAACGGAAGATCAGCGTTTTGCCTATTATGGTAAGTTAGGAGGCGTGGCAATTCGTGCGGCAATAAAACAGATGGCATAATGAAAGGGACGTAGAAATCAGCATGATTTCTACGTCCCTCTGTCAATTAATGAGAAACTGTTTTTGTTGTTAGTAATTTGGCACTTAGCAAACGTTGGCGTACAACAACACCGGCTAATGCAGCTGCAATTGCTTTCAAAACACCGACAATTAAAAAAGGTGCAATACCAGATGTAAACGCTGCTGGCCATGAAAGGTTGGCAAAATATTTTAACCAAATCGCACCAAACAGCAATGTAATGCACATGCCAATTATATTGGCTATAATAGCATGGCTAGATGTAAAACGTGTTTTTTCTAAATAAATCCCCATGACTAGTGCCGCAGGTAAGAAACCGATAATATAGCCACCAGTTGGACCAGTAATAATTCCTAATCCACCGGACATGCCACTGAATACGGGGATGCCAATGGCACCTAAAAGTATGTATAATAATACCGATAAAGAACCATAGCGTAAACCGAGTATGGTCACTGCTAGACCGATGGCAAAAGTTTGCCCTGTAATGGGAATTAAGGGTAATGGGATCGTTAACTGTGCAAAAATCGCGATAACAGCTGCAAACAATGCAGAAACAATCCACATTTTTAATTGATTATTTTTCAAAATAGTAATCCTCCTCTTTGTGTAAACCTATTTTTAAATAAGGTTTACTATAATATATATAATTATTATAAATTCGTCAACTGCCTTTTTCAATTTCTATTATGCTTTAACTCTTTTATTTAAAGAGAATTCATATTATAATAGATACATTGTCTTTACAGAGATGTAAAAGATGCATGCAACGATAGAAGTACAGACTATCTGAAAATATCTTGCAAATATTACATGATAGGTGGATAACCAAATGAATTACAGAGTATTACTTTATTATTTTTACGCGGATATTGAAAATCCGGAACAATTCTCAAAAGACCATTTAGCTTTTTGTAAGGAAATTGGACTAAAAGGTCGTATCCTTGTAGCCAATGAAGGAATTAATGGAACGGTTTCAGGTGATTTTGAGCAAACAGAACAGTATATGGCAGCGATGAAAGTGGATCCGTTATTTGAAGGGATTGTTTTCAAAATAGATGATTCTGACACACATGTTTTCAAAAAAATGCATGTACGCCCTCGTCCAGAACTAGTAAATCTAGGATTAGAGGAAGATGTCAATCCCCATGAATTAACAGGTCGTCATTTATCTCCAAGTGATTTCTTAGAGGAAATGAAAGATGAGAACACTGTTGTTCTTGATGTGCGTAATACGTATGAGTATGATGTAGGTCATTTTCGTGGCGCGATTCGCCCAGATGTTCAAAATTTCCGTGATACGCCTGAATGGGTACGTGAAAATCGTGAATTATTCGAAGGTAAAAATGTGTTAACTTATTGTACAGGTGGAATCCGCTGTGAAAAATTCTCGGGTTGGATGAAGCGTGAAGGTTTTGGAGATGTAGGTCAATTACATGGTGGTGTAGCCACTTACGGTAAAGATGATACAACAAAAGGTCAGTTATGGGATGGACAAATGTATGTCTTTGATGAACGTTTGACTGTACCGATTAACCAAGTTGAGCATGTAATTGTTGGGGTAGATCATTTTGATGGTACACCATGTGAACGCTATATTAATTGTGCTGAGCCGAGTTGTAACGAGCAAATTCTTTCTTCTGAAGAGAATGAGCATAAACATATTGGTGGTTGTACGCACGCTTGTCGCGTAAGTCCACGTAATCGTTATGTCCAACGTAACAACTTGTCTCAAAGTGACGTAATCGATCGCCTAGCGGTAATTGGTGAAGAGCTAGACAATTTAATCGAACAATAAAAATATAATCTAAAGGCGAATAAGCAGTGGATATGCTGCTCATTCGTCTTTTTTATTTTGTGTAAACAAGGAGGCGGGTAGTACATACAGTAGTCTCTGTGCATGCAAAAAAGAGCCTGGGACAGAACAAAAATAGTATGTTTCCAATAAATAATCACATCAATTGAACGCGCAGAAAACGACTCCTGTGGGAATAGCAGGAGCTGAAACCCCCACAAGAACGCAGTGACGAGGCGTTTGAAGCCATGCCCGCGTAAAGCGTTTTTCGAAGCGCAAATTGATTGAAATGAATAATCCCGTATGATTTCGAAAAATCATACGGGATTTTCTCTGTTGAAAATACATTTGTCTCAGGCTCTTTTAATTTTGGCTCAGATTTTATTCTAGTCTTTTTTGGAGAAATTATTGATCTTGAAAATAATCAAATATAAATTGTTGGAATTTTTTGGCTGCTGGTGATAAATAACGCCCTTCAGACCAAGCCATACCAATAACACGTTCTGCCGTAACATCTTCCAATGGAATGGATGTCACTTTTGAATGATTCATATCATCGCCTTCTGGTAGTAGAGAAACCCCTAAACCAGCTGCCACAAAACCAGCGACCGTGGCTACTTCATCCCCTTCAAATGTGATTTTTGGCGTCACATTATTTTCGGTAAAGAGCTCATCAATTTGGATGCGGAGGGCATAGCCCTTTTTTAGTAAGACAAATGATTCTGTCGCCAGCTCGGCCAATGTTATCGAAGATTTTGATGCGAATGGGTGATCTGATGGTACGATCGCCAATAAATTTTCACGCCATAGTTCGCGCCATTGAATAGGTTTTTCAACATCCATTTCTGCAAGAAGACATAAATCTAAATCGCCATTTTGCAAAGCAAGTAGTTGCAAATGGGTATGGTTTTGTTTGAGTGAAAAGTGGATATTTTCATGTTCTTCACGAAAATGTCGAATAACATCGGGAACGACATTTGTTCCAAGTGTATGTAAAAAACCAAGCGATACTTCCCCGTGATTTGGATCGATAATTTGTTGGATTTCACTCAACCCTGCCTGATACTCGAGCATAATATTGTGTACACGTTTGACGAACAGCTCTCCGTAACGATTCAAGCTAATTGAACGGCCTCGTCTCTCAAAAAGAGGTACGCCAAGTTCATCTTCTAATCGTGCAATTGAGCGACTAAGCGCCGGTTGTGAGATAGATAGTAGCTCTGCAGCCTTTGTCATATGTTGAATTTTTGCGAGCATTTGAAAATATTCGAGCTGCTGCCATTCCATAAAATTCCCTCCTCATTATTCATGTGCTTTCATAAAGGTGATGGTGCGTGTATCAGAATCATAAAGACACCATTCACGGTTATGAACAACGGAACCAACATTAATGGAATAACGTTTCTTTTTTAAATGCATACTATCATTAAATTTGAATTTTTTTTGCTTTCCTTTGCGCAAAAGCATTGATTGATGACTGTGACCGAAAAAAACGAGATGTTCACTGAATTTTTTAGGGTCGGCAACCCAATCATCAGACCAATCAAATTGATGTCCATGAATTAAGCGTGCGCCATCAATCGACAATGTCTCTGGCATCGTAGAAAAAATTTTGGTATCTGTTGCAGCCATAATGCGTTGTTCCTGATTACCTATAATTGAAGGGAATGTCAGTAATTCAAGAAAAGATCGTTTAATATCAGCGGCATCATGTAAAGGAATTGCAGTTGCCTTTTGAGCCTTCTTTTTACTGATGGTACATTCGAAAAGGTCACCTAAGGCAATAATTTCTAAGGGTTGTTGCATGCTTTTAATATGGTTTAATACAGCCTTTGTATCATCGATATTTGAATGAAGGTCTCCAATTAGTGCATATCTCATGTCAAAACTCCTTTTTTACGATATATATGTAGTGTATCACATATGATTTCATGTCAATTACGATATTATTTAAAAGTGCTCCTTTTTTCAAAACTGTTGGAAACAGTGAACTAAATGGACGTTCATTGCGACTGTCTAAAAGTGATAAGTAGATTGTGCTACAACGTAATAGATTTTGGTGTCCATCATTTATAAATCGGTCTTATTACATAAGTAGTACGAGAAAATTAATAGCGTTATATTGTTGATTGGTAATAAATACCCTTTTTTGGTAGTGAATTAAGAAGGGGATTATCAGTAATATGGATTTGATTATTGTTTCTTTTTAATTTCCATATTATTTATTATTTAACAACGTCTGAATAGTGTATAGTAGATTCTAGGTACTAAAAATCGTAGGAGGATTACTATAATGGGTAAATTAAATCCGGTCATTTGGCTGGTTTTATCAAATCTACTAGTTGTCTTTCTCGGTATCGGTTTAATTGTACCTGTAATGCCTACAATCATGCGAGAAATGAATTTAGATGGTCAAACCATGGGCTACTTAGTCGCAGCTTTCTCATTCACCCAGCTTTTAATATCACCATTTGCTGGTAAATGGGTCGATCGTTTTGGTAGAAAGAAAATGATCGTCATAGGCATGGTGATTTTTGGAATATCAGAATTACTTTTTGCGATGGGTCACACAGTATCACTTCTCTATTTAGCACGTTTTATTGGTGGGGTTAGTGCAGCCTTTACTATGCCAGCAATTACGGCCTATGTTGCAGATATTACCACGTTGAAACAAAGACCAAAAGCGATGGGGTATGTTTCAGCTGCAATCAATACCGGTTTTATCTTAGGTCCGGGATTAGGTGGTTTTTTGGCAGAGGTTGATACGAGATTACCATTTTTTACTGCAGCAGGATTAGGATTTATTGGCGCTCTTTTCTCTCTTATTTACTTAAAAGAGCCGCATAAGCCAAGCGAGGCAAACAACAAGAAACCATCCGAGGATACGGCAATTACAGGGTGGCGCACACTAGCGCAGCCACTATATTTCATTCCATTTCTCATCATTTTAATAGCATCATTTGGCCTGGCTGCATACGAAACGATTTATGGGCTTTTTCTTGACCATCAATTTAGTTTTACCGTAACAGATATCGCTATTCTATTAACGATTAGTGGAGTAGTAGGCACGATTTTCCAACTTTTCTTATTCGATGGGTTAACGAGAAAATTTGGCGAAATCGGATTGATTCGTCTCTGTCTTTTAATAGCTGCAATCATGATGATTTTCATGATTACAGCAAAATCATTTATGTGGATTTTAACGGTTACTATTATTGTATTTCTAACATTTGATTTAATAAGACCAGCACTAACGACTTATTTATCAAAAATTGCTGGTAACGACCAAGGATTTGTCAGTGGGTTAAACTCAACTTTTACAAGTATAGGGAATATTATTGGCCCCATTGTAGCCGGAATGTTATTTGACTTCCAGCCACACTCACCCTATGTTTTTTCGATGGTTGTGTTAACGATTAGTTTAGTTATTGCCTGTTTTTGGAGAACACCGAAAGAATTCGGTTAGGGGGATTTCTATTGAGTATTGTTGAAGAACTATGTATGAAGTATCCAATTATTCAAGCGCCAATGGCTGGTATTACAACGGTAGATATGGTTGTAGCAAGTTTGGATGCTGGAATATTGGGTTCGATCGGCGCAGGGTATTTGTCAGCAGAAAAAACACGTGATTTTATTCGCCAAGTGAAAGCACAAACGAATAAACCATTTATGATTAATTTATTTGCTCATGAAATACCACCGGTAGTAAAGCATGAAATTGCTATCGCAAGACAAGCGCTGATTGATGCCAATATAGATGACTCTGTGCGCAGAGATGAGATGAAATTATCGAATCCAGTATTTGATGACCAATTGGATATCGTAATCGAAGAAGGTGTAGCAGCATGCTCATTTACATTTGGTTTACCGACATATAGTCAATTGCAACAATTAAAAAAGAATAATATTTTTACGATTGCTACCGCGACAACAGCGGAAGAGGTATGTGCAATTGACGAGTTAGGCATAGATGCCATTTGTTTGCAAGGACAAGAAGCTGGAGGACATCGTGCATCTTTTATCGAACCGCTTCAATATATTCCACTTGATGATTTGTTAAAACAAGCGCAAGCAATAACTACTAAATCGCTTATTGTTGCAGGAGGAATCGCGACAAAACAGCAAATTGATCATTATATTGAAATGGGTGTGGATGCCGTAATGATTGGCACACTATTGATTGTTAGTGATGAAAGCAGTGCACCGTCTGCACATAAGAAAGCGATTTTAAATGCTTCAAAAGATACCACCGTCATCACGAATGTTTTTTCAGGTAAGGCAGCACGCGGTATTAGCAATAGCTTTATTGACAAAATGCGCATGCTTCCAACTGCACCTTTTCCTTATCAAAATGATATGACTAAAGGAATTAGAGCGAGAGCGAAAGCTGCGAATAATGCGGATAATATGTCATTATGGGCAGGGTCGTCTTTGTTTTTATGCAAGGGCGGTTCAGTGGCGACAATAATCCAGCGTTTACTATCAGAATAATTGAATAATATAAAACCCCCCTCTTTTCTAAATTGAAAAGAGGGGGGTTTTAATGTTTAAATACCTAGGATATTATAACCAGCATCAACATATGTTGTTTCACCTGTAACACCGCTCGAGATAGGACTTAACATGACAAGCGTCATATTTGCCACTTCTTGTTGTGTGATATTGCGGCGTAGTGGAGCAGTTTCTTCGATTTTATTTAAAATTTGGTTGAAGGAAGGTACTGCTTTGGCAGAAATAGTTTTCACGGCACCGGCAGAAATAGCATTAACGCGAATATTATCTCGACCGATATCTGCTGCTAAATAACGAACATTTGCTTCAAGTGCAGCTTTTGCAATACCCATGACATTGTAGCCATCCAAGACACGTTCAGCGCCTAAGTAACTCATCGTAACGATTGAACCCTGATCCGTCATATAAGGATGTGCAGCTTTTGCTACAGCAATCAATGAATAAGCACTCGTGTCTTGTGCAAAGGCGTATCCTTCACGAGATGTTTCTAAAAAGCGGTTTTTCAAATCCTCAGATAATGAAGAAGCTACTGAATGAACGATGCCATGAATGACTTTACGTTCTGTGCCAATTGTGGTGAACGCTTCTTGGATACTGTCATCACTATTGACGTCACATTGAACGACTGAGTAAGTTGAAGGATCAACTGTTGACAATAATTTCTCTAGCTTTGAAAGAGAACGTTCTTTGCGATATGTAAATGTAATATGAGCACCAGCAGAAAAGAGAGTTTTAGCAATTCCCCATGCAATACTCCGATCATTTGCCACACCCATTACGACGATATTTTTCCCTGTAAAGTTTAATAAATTTTCCATAATAGCCTCCTACATATAGTTACTATTAGTACCTGATACTAAATTTTAACGTAGAATGTAGGGTAATGCAACTATTATTTTGATGATAGACCAAATACATTATTTATGAGAAGTACTGAAAAAAAACTAGAGATAATTGTGATGGAGAAGAAAGCAATTTCACGAACGGTAGTATCCAGTGAATAAAGTGGTGCAAAATGGCTAGCAAGTTCGGCGTAAGCAGCACCACAAATTATAAAAAGAGTAATCTGCGTGGCACCGAATAAAATAGATCTCACAATAATCCCTCCTTTTGTAAAATAAAGTATAGGTCTAAGTTCCTCTACCCAATTAACCATTAGTATAAACTGAATTAAAAGAAAATTAAAATAAAAGGTATTAAAAATTTAAAATAGTATCATATAAATAAAAAATACGAGCAAAGCTAAATAATTAGCTGCTCGCATTCTTTAAAATAATTATTCGTATTTTAATGCATCGCCATCAAATGACTCATCTGCCACTTTAATTGAGTCAGTTGGACAACCTTCAAAAGCATCTTCCATATCCTCTAATAGGTCTTCTGGAACTTCGGTTGTACCTGTGTTATTATCTAAAATAACAAAGGCAATGCCTTCATCATCGTAATCATAAACATCTGGTGCAGCTGCGCCACAAGCTCCGCAAGCTATGCATGTATCTGCGTCTACTATTGTAAACTTAGCCATTATATAAATCTCTCCTTTGTTTCGCTACATCAATCTACAACTTTCATTTTAAAACGCTTTTCATTTCATTTCAACCATAATAACCGATTCGAGGAGGAATTAACATTGTTTTTTGAACAACTCCTACTGCAAATACATCAAAAGTATGATGGACAAAGAACCGTTTTTTCAGCTTTTCATTTATTAAAAGGGAAAAAATCGGGTCAAACAATTCAAGATGTCGGGCTTTTTCATGTAAAACCATATTTTCATTTAATGCCTAAGCTATCAAAGGACCAGTACGCTCAAGCCATTGAGGCACTTGAACAAAAAAAATGGCTGGCGATAGACGAACAGCAAAAAATTTCAGTGACGGCTTTAGGGATGGAATTCATTGACACAAATAAAACATATTTTAATGGTTGGTTTCTTCGCGGTCGTGAGCATTTATTTTTTAGCCGACTACAATTAGTTACACAATCCATTTCAAATAGTATAGCATCTAAGAAGCGTTTTTCACCAATTGTAAAAGAGGAGCAAACGCAAATTTTTGTGCGCCATTATTTATTAACCATTCATTATAACGAAGAGACAGTAAAGCGAGAATTTCGCAAACAATTGTATTTTGCATTGCAAGAGATGCCGACAACAGAACTTGTGAAAAATCTGATTGTATACCGTTTAACTGGTTTTCAACTAAGTGGTTGGACATGGAGTCAACTCGCGCAAAAATCCGGGTATACTGAATTAGATTTACACATTCAATTTGTGCATGGATTACATAGTTTATTAGCTATAATTTTCGACAATAAACAATTAACATTATTGCAACCATTGTTACAGTCCGTGAAAGTGTCGACAGTATTAACTGAATCGACACAAAAAACAGTTGCACTTCTAAAAAAAGGATACACACTGGAACAAATTGCTACAATGCGACGTTTAAAGATTAATACAATTGAAGATCATATCGTCGAAATGGCGATGAGCGATCCGACTTTTATGATTGACAAGTTTATCTCAAAGGTAAAACTTGATGAAATTTCAACTGTTCTTATGACGGTTTCAGACAAGAAATTGAAACCAATAAAAGATGTAGTGCCACATATTAGTTACTTTCAAATTAGGCTTGTTTTAGCTTGGAGAGGTGGTCAACAAGATGGGCAGACTTGAGCAGATTTTAAACGATCAATTCGGCTATTCCTCTTTCCGAGCGGGACAAAAAGAGGTGATAGAGGCCGTGATAAAAGGCCAAGATGTAGTTACCTTACTACCAACAGGAAGCGGTAAATCACTCTGCTACCAATTGCCTGCTTATGCACTAGCTGGAAGTGTTTTGATTATTTCACCATTATTATCATTGATGCAAGATCAGGTTGAGCAGCTGAAGCTTCTTGGTGAAAAAAGAGTAATTGCCATTAATTCATTTTTAAACTGGCAAGATAAAAAACTGGCGTTTGCTAATTTATCAGCTTATCGCTTTATTTTCGTGTCGCCAGAAATGTTAACAACAGAGAATTTCCAACACGCAATTGCCGATGTGAATTTAGCTTTAATTGCCGTAGATGAAGCGCATTGTATCTCACAGTGGGGGTTTGATTTTAGACCACAGTACTTAAAAATAGGTCAATTATTTAACAATGCTTCAAGACCGCCGATAATTGCTTTGACGGCTACTGCTACGACAGAAGTTATTGATGATATAAAAAAATATTTGTCGATGATGGAACCCTTTGAATGGATTGCTCCTGTTGATCGTAAAAATATTGCGTATCAGCTAGTAAAGTTAGCGCATTCTGCTGAAAAAATAACTTGGTTGGAAAATAATGTTCAAAATGACAATGGTCCGGGTATTATATATACACAGTCTCGAAAAAGGACGATTGAATTTGCAAATTTATTGCTGGGAAAAGGCATCCGCGCAGCGGCATACCATGCTGGAATGGAACAGGAAGATCGTCAATTGATTCAGCATCAGTTTTTACATGATGAAATTCAGTGGATTGTTGCGACAAATGCATTTGGTATGGGGGTACATAAGGCGGATATTCGTCAAGTGATTCATGACCATATTCCAAGTGCTGTAGCAAATTATATGCAAGAAGTTGGTCGGGCTGGGCGCGATGGACAGCAAGCGCTTGCGACGGTTCTTTACTGTGAGCATGATGAGCAATATACGCAAAACATTGTATTGATGGATTATCCTACCCCTTTTCAAATTGAACAATATGCCGTTTTTCAAGCCGCAAATAGGCCTGTTAACGAGATGTTAGACGAGCAACTGATTCGAGAAACCACATTGAGAATATTAATGTATTGGATGGAAGAATTGAAGACTACGCAGGCTGTGATACACCAAATCGATGCACTGATGACCAATAAAGTAGCGGAACTGGGTCATCTCGTCACTATTTTAATAAACAACGGGTGTATTCGCCAACAGTTAAGCGATTACTTTGGTCAGCAACTGACAGAAAAGCCAGAAAATTGTTGTTCTATATGTGGTTTGCAACAAGATATTATTATGAAAAAACAACAAAAAACTACCTATTTTGAAGAAACAATGTCTTGGGAGCAAAGAATGCATGATATATTTCCTATGTAATGCATAGCGATTTATTTACATTTCGTATGAGTTTAGTCATAATATAATTATTATCATATAGTGAACAGGGGGATATACATGTCTCAGAATGATTATAAAGAGAGTATAGAAGAACATCGTCAATCAATCGATGTTGAGTCAAAAGGGACGAGTGGAAGACCTACAAGAATGTCCCGTAGTGACAAACGCAATAATAATCGTAAACCTAAAAAAAATAAAAATAATTCATTATTAACCGTTTTAGCAGTGCTATTCGTCATGATCCCAGTAGCGATTTTAGTGTACAATTTAGTATTCAGCAATGAACCTGAAAAAGCAGTGAAATCAGAAAAAAGTGCTGGGAATGTTATGATTGAAAAAAATAGTGGGGAAAATATTCCGACACCTACGCCAACAGTAGATGAAGGTAAAACAACAGATACTCAAGCGAAAGCAGATAAAGATTCGACTGAAAAAAATACAGCTAAAGAAAAAGTCGCTAAAGAAAAAGCAGCTAAAGAAAAAGCAGACAAAGAAAAAGCAGCTAAAGAAAAAGCAGCTAAAGAAAAAGCAGACAAAGAGAAAGCAGCTAAAGAAAAAGCAGACAAAGAGAAAGCAGCTAAAGAAAAAGCAGACAAAGAAAAAGCGGATAAAGAAAAAAATACCGAAGCGGTAAATACACAATCAAGCGCCTATAAAAACGCGATTCAAGGTGGTTATTTACATAATGCGGTTGAAGGCGATACGATTCAAAGTATTTCAATTCGTTATTATGGCAGCGAAGCGATGGTCGATCAAATTAAACAACTAAATGGTATTAGTGCAGATCGTGTTCCAGCGGGGACAAAGGTCGCTTTATTCAAATAGTTTTAAAGAAACCTTGTAAATGAACGTTTATTTACAAGGTTTTTCTCTATTCAGTAGACATAAAATACATGTTATTCGGTCAAAATAAGCGTATAATAATAGGGAATGTTTAAAAGGAGTGACTCTAATTATGCGATATGAAGATGCTATTATTGTTGGAGGCGGTCCATGTGGACTAGCAGCTGCAATATCTTTACAAGAAATAGGTTTACAACCAATCGTTATTGAAAAGGGGAATATTGTCAATGCCATTTTTAATTACCCAACACATCAAACGTTTTTTAGTTCGAGTGAAAAATTAGCCATTGGTGATGTGCCATTTATTATTGAAGAACAAAAACCAAAGCGCAATCAAGCGCTCGTATATTATCGGGAAGTCGTAAAATTAAAAGAATTAGCAATCCATCGTTTTGAAGCGGTTACTCATGTGAAAAAAGAAGGGCAGCACTTCGTTGTTACGACGGATAAGGATATTTATTGTACGAAAAATGTCATTATCGCTACGGGGTATTATGATCATCCAAACTATATGAATATACCTGGGGAAAATCTCTCGAAAGTGAAACATTACTTTAAAGAGGGTCATCCATATTTTGATACAGATATTTTAATTGTTGGAGGTAAAAACTCGGCAATTGATGCTGGTCTAGCTTTATATAAAGCCGGTGCTCGCGTAACCGTGGTCTATCGTGGTTCACAATATTCACCTAGTATAAAGCCTTGGGTTTTACCAGACTTTGCTGCATTAGCAAAAAATGGTGAAGTAAATATGTTATTTGAGACAGATTTGAAAGAAGTTACCGCAACCGAAGCAGTTATTATAGAAAAGGGTGTTGAAAAACGTCTGAAAAACGACTTTGTTTTTGCCATGACTGGTTATCACCCAGATCATGATTTCATTCGTGAAATGGGCGTTATTGTCGATGAAGAAACAGGGCGTCCTCACTTTAATGAGGAGACGATGGAAACAAATATTGAGGGGTTATTTATTGCAGGTGTAATCGCTGCAGGGAATAATGCCAATGAAATTTTTATCGAGAATGGTCGCTTTCATGGTGCGCAAATCGCAGCATGCATTCAAGCGAAATAGAAGCTTAGCACTACACTACGTGTTGAGACACGAAGAAAATAGCTTATTTACGAGCTATTGGCTATGTAGATTTGTTTGAATTTAGCGTTGATTATAGCAATTAATATATTCTTCGACACTATTGATCAGATAGGCATTTATTGTACGATAAGTAGGGTTAAGGGAGAATGTAGAGTGGAATGAACCGCTTCAACTGGGGAATTATCAATGAGTGTGTCTTGCAGGACATACGCATGGTAATTCCTTTTTCTTTTACAGCCTGTTGATAGCTGTAAAATTACACCTTTCCGAAAACGTAGGGAAGCTGGTTTAATGTATTGAGCACAAATGCGCTCTCTTGTTTACAGCCGATTATTTGGGCAATTCCTTTGCTATTACAGAAATCAATACTACTCGAAAGGATACATCATTGGTTGATTCATCCAACCACAATGCCTTGGTTTTTCGATAGCTTGATCTCTATTTATGCCACTTACATAGTTCAACTATGCATTGATCTCGTTTAACCTTTTTGTTCGAAGTACGCTCAATTTCCCAACTAACTCATGACTATTTTGGTGCTATTTCCACTCCAATTCCTTGTCCTTTAAAATTTTTTTCACTGGAATACAGACTCATTTCATTTCCAATACGCTCGTTTTTATTTTTTAGGGTGACTAACTCTTGTAACCATAAAAAGACACCTCCATTAAAGAGGGCACTGAAAAAGTCCACTTATGCACAGAAAAGTGAGGACAGGAACGAATTTCGTTCCTGTCCTCGCTTTTCCTCGTAGCCGTTGATTCCGTTCCGGCGGACGCTTTTCGCGGGCACGGCTCCAGCCTTCTCCCTCGCTTCGCTCAGTCCGGGTGCTTCCG